>NZ_JACHHH010000005.1:0-31692 GCF_014202695.1 Oribacterium sinus | reverse complement strand
AAGACGAAGCGAAAGAAGGAGTATAGGTCTGTAAGAGGGCAATCTGAGCCCGCCGGTACTTACTGAAAGCAAGCAAAGCGAAGCTTGAAGTTAGTACCGCTGCGAAGGTGAGGTTAGCGGGAGCGTGCCCGATTACAGACCTATACTCCTTCAGAGCGTATTATTACAACAGTCCCTCCCTTCGGAGGGTAGCAAGAGCGTGCCCCGATTACAGACCTATACTCCTTCAGAGCGAATTGTTACAACAGTCCCTCCCTTCGGAGGGTAGTAAGAGCGTGCCCGATTACAGACCTACACTCCTTCAGAGCGCATTGTTACATAAAAATACAGGAGCCATTCCCCCTGTAGCAGGGATAGCTCCTGTAATTACTTATCGTCCGATAGCCAGTAAGGTCTCCAAGGTATCATTCAATGTGGTCATCAGTCTTGCCGCTGCATTGTAGGAAGAGGAGTAGGTCATCATGTTTGCCGCCTCTTCGTCCAAGCTGACTCCGGAAAGCTGATCTCTGGAATTGTTGATTCCCTCTAATACCGCCTTGTTGATTTCCTGTGCATTTTTATTGGCATAGGAATCGGTGGCTAAAGTAGTGGATACATTGTTCATGTAATCCGCATAGTTGGTTTTGGTGTTGTTCATCTTCATCATAGGAGAAGTCATCTGCTCCAGCATTTCCAAAACCGTATCGGTGGTATCTCCTCGATTGGTAGCAGAAGCACCGTTTCTAAAACCGTTGGTTCCGATATGGGTGGTTCCGTTTACCCAGCCTCTGGAAATTCCGATATTGGCTGCGGTAACATTGCTGGGATCGTTTCCACCGGCATTATCCTTGTTAATCATTAAGACATAGTTGGGATTGGTTACTCCGGCATAGTTGGTGTTACCTTTTTTATTCACCTCGTTCATGTTCTTGGTAAAGGTCTCTGCCAAAAGGTCCAGTTTTCCCATATAGAAATCATAGCTGTAGGAATTCATTTCATTGCTGGCCTTTAAGTCTGCCAGGTTAATGGTTCCTCCGCCTCGTACCAAAGCACGCACATCGGAGGTGGAAAGCATATCCAGGCTGGCCTGTACGGATCCGGAGGAGAAACGAACATCCTTGGTATCTGTAGTAAAGCTATCCGCTGCCGCACCTCTCTTTTGGAAACCGGTAAACTTCAACTTGGTATTAAGAGGTGCATCAATGCTTCCTGCTGCAAGCTCTACCTTACCTACGTTGTTGTGTTTTCCACTGGCATCCTGCAGGTCTGCATCAATAGCACCGTTTACCAGAGTGATTTTCTTTACTTCCGCTCCGTTTCCGGCACTGCTGTCTCGGTAAACCAGGTTTACTCTTACATCCTCAGGCCAGTCGGAACGTCCCTTTACGTTTCCTGCAGAATCGTAGTTATAGATACGATAACGGGTGGTGGGAGGGGTGGGAGAGCTGTATTCCTCGGAGAAATGCTCCACTTCGATAGGAACATACTTGGAAAGCTCGTCCAACTTTAAGTTTCTCTGATCCTGTAACTCTAGTGCAGGGTTTCCTAAAAGCTGATTCTTTTTGATTCGATTGTTTAAGTCTCCGATATCGCTAACCAAAGAGTTAATCTTTTGGACTGCACCGTTTTCGGAGGTGTTGGTTCCGTCAATCTTATGGAACTCATTCTTTTCTGCCTGGTGAATACTCTCCGCAGCAGAGTTCATCAGTGTAGTCATAGCCTGCACTCTGGACATTAACTCACCCTCATAAACAGGGTCCTGCACCTTGGAAGGATCCTGCATATTGGTTAAGGAACGCTGAATGTCGTCAAAGGAAGAACGGATTCCGTTTACCTTGGTCTCATCCAAAAACAAAGAAAGAGACTTCAAGGATTCTCCGATAGACTCGTTATAAGAGGATTTTCCGTTTTGGGTACGGTATTGTCCGTCCAAAAACTGGTCTCTTAACTGGCGTACTTCATCCATGGCCACACCGAAGCCTACATTTACATCATTGGAATTCATGTAAAAGGAGGTTGGGTTTTCATAGTTAATAGAGGAGGTCTTTAGCTCTTGACGAGTATAGCCCTCAGTATTCATATTGGCTAAGTTATGCCCAACTACATCTAATTTTTTCTGATTCATCCGCAGTGCGGAAAGGGCTGTATCAAAGCCGGAAAAGGTTGCTCTTACCATAGTGTCCTCCTAAAAGATTGTTAAAATTTAAGACTTCTAAAAATAGGCGAAAAAAAATACGCCTTAAGGTTCATTTCCCTCCGGAAGAGAAGAGTCTTACACCCTTCTATCCCGGAAAGATACTTCAGGCTGTCCCTGAAGCTGCTGGGAAATGTCGCTGATGCGAACCTGTAATATTCTATCGGCGTTTTCTCTGGAATGTATAAAGCGTCTCAGATTATTCTGAAGATCTGCAATTGGATTCTCCCAATCCTCCCGCAATTCTTCCGGAATCCCGGTGAGAAATTCCGTCATGGAACGAGGGGCAAATCCACATTCTTTCTGTAACTTTACTCTTTTTTGCTCTAGGCCTCGAAAACGAAGCAGAGTGGGTTGTGCTTCACTGACCAGTCGGGTTAACTCCTCCAAATCATTTTTAGATGCGGAGACAGTTAAGGAATCCTCCAAGTCACATAAAGCAGAAACAAGAGAGGAAAGCTCCGAAAATACGGGCAGGAGCTGTTCCCACTTTTCTCTGTTGGAAATATTCATCATTCTTCCTCTGTATTAATCTTTATATCCTAACATCTTCTCAGCGATACGCTGTGCATTAGGACGATAGGTTCCTGCCTGAACTTGCTGATGAAGTTCTGCTACTCTTTTGTCAGAGGCACTTACGCGAAGAGAATCATTGGTAGCTTTAGACAAAGCTGCTGCAAAGCTTCTGTCGTCTACAACGTTTCCCTTAGAAAGGGACAATCTGTCTACGTCCGCTTTCTGTGTAGCTTCTACCTGGTCTACCGGCTTCTGTGGTAGTGCTGCCTGACGAGTTTGATAGTCTACTCGAGTGTTAAAATCAGGTCTGATAGAAAAGTTCATTTTTTGTCCTCCTGGGTTTTCCCGTTAAATGGCTTCAAGTTTCTTCCTTGCATATCAGAAACTCTTGGGGTATACTTCCCTTCACAAGAAAAATTTTATGAATGAAACCCCTTCTTCCTCTACTATATCGGCGGGTTTTTTGTCGATATAAGGAATAGTCCATTAAAATTGCAATTTTTTTGAAATCATTTTATTTTACATCCAAGGAGGGAAAATGGCAAACATTTTACAGGTAAGTTCTTCCCCGATTACCCCGGATCCATCGATTAATCAGAGAATATCGCAAGATCCTTCTATAAAGAATCCGGTTTCCCCGGGTACGGTGAATCGTGCAGACGGTCAAAATACCGGACAAACCGGTACCGCTACCGGAGAGGGAAGCTTTTCCGGTGTAGATTTTGAAGGGAACTATGCCGCCTTTTTAAAGGAGCTTTCTCAAACGGCAAATCTTCCTAAAGCATTGGAGACCGTGCTATTTGGTGACGGAGCGCTGGCTCTTTCCCAGGAAAAGGGAGAAATCGGTCAGGTAATGGAGGAGCTTTTCTCTTCTATGGAGATGGAAAGCCCTGAGGATTTGAAAGCATTTTTACAGGATCAGCAGAAGGCTCAAATCAAATTCTCCGGAAATCTCTTTAATAATTTAAGAGGAATGTTAAGCAGCAATATTTCTCCTTCCTTAAAGAATGCGATTTTGAATTTCGGAAAGACCTATAACGACTTTGCGTCTTCCGGACATTTTCTTCAGCAGATGGAGACCATTGCGGGAGATATAGATAAGATGCTTCTTCCTTCTTTTCAGGGAGAGTTTGAAGATTTGCTTTCTCAACTTAATTTTCAGGCAGAGCCGGGAAAGACGGAGGAGAATACTTCCTTAATTAATAATCAGATTATTCCTTTTATGTCCAACTACATTTCCAGAACCCATGATTACGGGGCGGTCAGAAATGCGGTGGTGATGTTTATTTTGTATGCGGTAAAGTATGAAAACGGCTCTGAGGAACTTTTGGGCAAGCAAAAGGATGCTTTGATGAATAATCCTGACTTCCGTCTTCTGTTTAAGGGAAATCCGGAGGAGGCATTTAAGGAGCTCTTAGATCAGGTAAAGGGGCAGGAAGAGAATGCCTTCCCCAAGCTGTTTACGGACTTTTTGAAGGCCGGTGCGGAGGGAAAGGCGGGAACGGAAAATATTTCCCACTTCCAGCAGGTTTTGCACGGCTTATTGGTCAACGAAAGTGTATATATGCCCCTGCAGCATTTGGTGATGCCTTTCCGTTACGATGATAAGGATGTGATGAGTGAGATGTGGGTAGAGCAGGAAGCAAAGGACGGTGCCGGCGGAAAGCTGACCAAGATGCTTTTGAAGTTCAACATTCAAAGCCTGGGAAATTTTGAAATCATTTCCGGTATTTCCGACATGCGAGTAGATTTACAGCTCTTTATGCCGGAGGAGCTTATGGATAAGCAGAAGGATGTGGAGGATGTTGTTTCCCATATCTTAAGAAGAAACGGGCTTTCCGTAGCGAATCTTGGGGTATACCAGAAGACCAGAGACTTCCGGATTCAGGAAGTTTTCCCGGAGATAAAGGAAGCGGAGAAGGGCTTAAACGTAAGGATTTAAGGCAAAGTAGAGTAAGCCGAAAGGAAGGATTATCGAGCCTTATTTGTTATGAGTCGTAAATTTAAGTGTAAGGATTTTGTTAAGGAAAGGTCCTTTTCAAGGAAGAAAAAACTGTCGATAGAATACTATCTTCAGGAATAAAGGAGAGAAAGTGGCAGACTTTAGTAAGATAATGGAGAAAAAGGCGGCAGCCTTAAAGTATGATAATGAGAAAAACGGCGCCCCTATGATTGTGGCGGCCGGTATGGGCCACATGGCGGAAAAAATTACGGAAACCGCAATGAAGTCAGGCGTCCCTGTCTATGAAGACGACAGTTTGGCTTCTCTTCTTACCCAAATGAAACTGGGAGCAGAAATTCCTGAGGAATTGTTTCAGGCGATAGTGGAGATCTATATCTATTTCCTCGGCTTTACCGGGGATCCGGAGAAGGATCGAGCAGAACGGGAACGAAGAAGGGAAGAACGGAAAAACAATCTCTCTTCTTAGTTTCTTAAGAAGAGGAGTAATCATGAAGGACAATTTTTTGCGTTTTTTGGAAAAAGGGATAGCTCTCTTAGGACTATGCCTTTTTTTCTTGTATTTTAGCGGCGTGGTGAGCTTTGCAGCTTCTAAACCGATTAACAGCATTCACATTCAGATTTACTCAAAGCTTGAGTCAGGAGACAGTCCCGGAGAAATTTTCATCGAAAAGGGGGAAATTCAAAAGCATGAGGTGACCGTAAGAGGAAAGAGTTCTCTTTTTACTATTACCGCCGCAGAGTGGGGAGGGCAGAATAAGTCCACCGTAAAGGTAGGAGAGGAATTGGAATTACTGCTTACCCTAAGCCCCACCGATGTGACCGATAATTATTTTCTGGCTTCCTATCGGGCCAGCTCCTTCCATATTACGGGAGGATATTATGTTTCCGCCAAAAGAGAGGGTGACGATCTGGTTTTGACTTTGAAAATGAAGGCTGTGGAAGGAGCCTATGACGCCCCGGTTTCCGTGGACTGGAATGAGAAAAGCCTGGGATCTGTTCGTTGGCAACCGGGAGAAGTGGATTCCGGCGTTTATTCGGTTCAACTTTTTCGAGACGGTACCAGAATTCACGAAATAGAAAAGCTTTCCGGAAATCAGTATAATTTTTATCCTTATATGACAAAGGCCGGACGTTACATGGTGAAGGTAAAAACCCTGGTGAAGGATGCCAAGGAAAGAAAATATGCCAGAGGCAGCGGATATACCGAATCCTCCGATTTACAAATTCGAGACAGAGATGTTTCGGACGGTAAAGGAAAAGAAGGAGAGAAGGTTCAAGCGGGAACGGAGAAAAAAATCGGCTGGGAAGAAACGGACGGAAGCTATATTTTCCGCCTGCCCAGTGGGGAGCTCTATAAGGGATGGGGAAAAATTGACGGATACTGGTACTATTTCCAGCCGGACGGCAAGATGGTGAAGGGCTGGCAGAAAATCCAGGACAAATGGTATTTCTTCCAGGAAAGCGGAGCCATGGCTGTGGGCTGGGTGAAGGATCAGGACCGGTGGTATTATCTGCTTCCGGAGACGGAAGCCACCAACGGTCAAGTAGCAGGAGAGATGTTTTCCGGAGACTGGAGAGTCATTCAGGGCAAATATTATTATTTTGAAGCAGACGGAAAGATGCACACCGGCTGGCTGTTTTGGCAGGGCAGATGGTACTACTGCAATGAACTGGACAACAGTTTGTTGGGGGTAATGTTTACCGGCTTCTTGACCAGAAACGAAAAGACCTATTATTTAAACAGCAATGGAGCCATGGAAACCGGTTGGCAGAAAATCGACGGAGATTGGCGCTATTTCCAGGAGGAGAGCGGAGAAATGCTGAAAAATACCTCTGTAGGCGGTTTTCCTTTAAATGGGGACGGCATTTTCCTGCAGGGAGAATTTGGAAGATAAAGGGGTATTTTGTCAAATCATTGTTTGAGCTCATTATTTTAGCTCATATCGTTTTTATGCCCCAATCAAAGGTTTTTGGGAAAAGCATATTTTGCAAAAAATACACTTTTTGACAGATAATTAAGAAAATAGAATTGAGTATTTTGCGAAAAAGAAGTATTATGATAGTTAGAAAAAAGTTTTTTCAAGATTAGTGAAGAAATTTCAAGAATCATTGTACTTATTGAAATTTCATATTTATAAAATTTAAGAAAAAACCGATAAATACAATGGAGAAAATGGAGAAGATTGGAGAAGAAAGCTTAAGGAGATAGTGATGAAGAAGAAGGATCTGATCAATTTTGAAGGAAAATGGAAGGGAAAAGAAAAAGATTCTAACGGCTTTGGGGGTAGAGAAATGCAATTTCTGGAGCTGGCGGAACGACTTATTCTCTTTTTATTACTCCTGTGGCTCTTCTTAATTCCATTTGAGAATAGGGCCAGAGCGGCGGATTCCACCGTGGTGGAATCGGTCAGCATTGACTTTCAGAGTCAGTACGGAGATGCGGAAGAGATTATTCCTCCGGAAATAAACGTTTTGGAGAATTATGTGGAAATCCGTTCCATCCAGTATAGAAAAAATTTTGAATCTTGGGTACCGGCTCAGAAGGTAAGAGTGGAAGTGCTTTTGGGAACCAAGGACAACAAGGTATTTGCTGCGAATTTTAACAAGAGCAAAGTCAACGTTTCCGGTGCCAACTTTGTGGAGGCCAGCCCTAGAGGCTCTGAGCTTTTGCTGAAGCTGGATTATATTCCCCGAATGGTTTTGGGAAGAACCTCCCGTGCCGGTTGGAACAAAGCCCATACCATGGCGATTTGGAAAAAAGTAAGCTATGCCCCTGCCTACACGGTGGTACTGTATGGAGATGATAAGAAGATTACCGAATTTACCAACGTAAAGACCACATTTTTGGATTTATCCAAGGCAATGTCGGATTTACGAAAGACCTATTATTACGAGGTTAAGGCAACTCCCTCCACCGATGAGGAAAAGCAGTATATGAAGGATGGAGAATTTGTCACCGCTTCCACAGAGGAATTGCAGGAACCGGAGGGGAGCAACCCGGTGAGCGCTTCGGAAAATGAGAAAAGCATAGATGATGCTTTGTTGGAAGGAAACGGCGTAGCGCCCAATTCCTGGCGTTATGTGGGAAGACATTGGTACTTTATCGATGAAAACGGAAAAGTAAAAAAAGGCTGGCTGGAGCGTAACGGTGCATGGTTCTTTATGGATCAGCAGGGCGTTATGCAAACCGGAATCACCAAAACCGGTGAGGACAAATATGCCTTTTTCAAGGAAGACGGTACTATGGCGGCAAACACTTGGCTACAGGTGGATCCGGAAACCTGGTATCTCTTCGGAACAGACGGCTATATGATTTTCGGCTGGTGGCAAAACAGCCGCGGCCAGTGGTACTATATGAATAAGGATTTGCAAGGAAAAATGCAGATTGGCTGGCTGCTGAAGGACCGGGAATGGTACTACATGGATAAGACCGGTACTATGCAAACCGGCTTCCAGGTCATTAACGGAAAGAAATATTATTTTGACGGGCAGGGAAAAATGCTGAAGAATACCACTGTAGAAGGCGTGGTATTGGGAGCAGACGGTGCTGCCGCATAAGAGCATAAAAAGCTTGCAGGTGTGCGAGTTCAAAAAAGCAAGGGCGAAAGCCCTTGCTCTTTCAATGGAAAAGAAGCTTTAAAAAATCAAAAAAATTTTCTAAGCAATACAGGTCTGAAACGGGGCACGCTCCCGCTAGCCTCGCCACATAGCAGTACTAACTTCAAGCTTCGCTTTGCTCGCTTTCAGTAAGTACTGATGGGCTCAGACTACCCCGCATTCAGACCTATATTGCCGAAAATTGCCTTGTTTTGATTATTTACAGCTCTTTTTTTATTGAAAAATCTTCAGGCTTTGGAGGAAGGAGGAATTTTTGCAAAAAAGGTTTGGGGAAACCGGCAAGGGGAAGGACGACTTCTTTTCTTACCGGCATACCGACATACCGTAAAGCAAGAGCAGTATTCCTTTTAAAGGAATGTGTGATGTAGATGCTTGTAAGCAAAGCCATTTAATCATTCTTTCTTGGGGGTATACCGAAATGCAGTAAAGCAAGAGCAGTACTCCTTTTAAAGGAATGTGTGACGTAGATGCTTGTAAGCAAAGCTATTTAATCGCTCTTTTTTGGGGGTATACCGATATACAGTAACGCAGGAGAAGTACTCCTTTAAAGGCAATGTGAGGCCGTCGGTACTTGCACTAAGTGCTTTTCTTAGTGCTTAGTACCGCTACGAGCCGAGCTTAGCGAGAGCGTGCCTGGAAAGGAGTACTTCTCTCTGCGTTACGTAGTATGTATCATCTTCCTGGAAAGGAGTGCTCCTCTCTGCGTTGCGTACAACCCTCCTTCCTGGAAAGGAGTACTTCTCTCTGCGTTACGTAGTATGTATCATCTCCCTGAAAAGGAGTCCTACTCCTGCTTCACGTTACATTAATTCTTTGTAAAGATTTATAAAACCCTCCCATCTTGCCGATAAAAGAAAAGATAGTGCAAATAGAACTGGAACAAATGACGTTTCACCATATATTTTACAGGAAAAGGGTAAAGATTTAGATGGCAAATGGAATTTCAATCTTAAATGGCATTCAGAATCAGAATGCTGTGCAGGCACAGTCTGCACTGAATACAAAAACACAAGGTACCACAGGAACTTCTTTCGCCTCCGTAATGCAAAATGTGCAGAAGCAAAAGTCCGTGCCTGCAGGTGCGGCTAAATATGATGCCATTTTTGAAGAAGCCAGCAGAACCTACGGCGTATCCAAATCTCTTTTGATTGCGGTTGCCAAGGCGGAGTCAAACTTTAATCCTAACGATGTTTCTCATGCAGGCGCTTCAGGAATTATGCAGCTCATGCCGGGCACGGCCAAGAGTCTGGGAGTAAAGAATGTTTTCGATCCCTATGAAAATATTATGGGAGGAGCGAAGCTGTTACGAGATAATATCAAAAGCTTCGGTTCCGTACCTTTAGCTTTGGCTGCCTACAATGCAGGACCCGGCGCGGTGAAAAAATACAATGGAGTGCCTCCCTATAAAGAGACGCAGAACTATGTAAAGAAAATTATGGCTGATCTTGGAGATTCCGCGTACAATGTAAAAAGCAATTATTTCGGACAGGGCAGCAGCACAAGCAGCTACGGAAACTCTTTAAGCAGTGTTTCCGCTAACAGCCTGCTGTCTACAGGGGGCTTGGGAGCTTTAACCGGTTCTTCCAACAATCTTTTTTCCGGCCTGGGATTATCCGGAGGTCAAAATGTGCTTTTCTCCGGAGTACTTCAGTCAATTCTTAGCAATGCACTTTTGAATTCCGGCAGAGAAGCTGCAGCGGGAGACGGAGCGGACAATGGCACGGTAACACTGGATAAAAAGAGCTTTCAAAGCTTAGTTTCTCTATTACAAATGCAGATGATGATGCCATCCCGTATCGGGGAAATTTCGGATTGATCAAATGCTGTTCATTTAAGGGAGTAGAATGATGGTATTACGAGATTGCAATAGAGGCATGGTCCATTGGCCGGAGGAGGATAGAAATCTTCCGGTGGATGTGGAACTACAGGGAGAGGAAATCTTCCTTTATTTTAAGGGCTATAAATTTCAGGATAGTCGTTTTGTTTCAGAAATAGATTTTTACGATAAGCAGCAGGGAATGATTGTTACCCTATCTGAAGTGGTAATGAAAAGAAATCCTGCTTTTCCGGACAGCCCCTACCCCTGGATGGGAGTCTGTGATGTGAAGGAAGTGCTTCGGGTAGTCCAGCGGCAAAACGATGTACGAGTATCCGTAGCTATGGAGCTTCCCTTTGTAAAAGAAGGAGAAGGGGACGAAGAGGTACATTTTTTCGGGATTATCCGGAATTTAAGTGCAGGGGGAATCTTTATGGAGACCCGGGAAGCCTTGAAGGAAGATGATATTGTTCATTTCCGCTACCGCTTTGACAAGATGGATAGAGAATTAAAGCTGGTGGTGGTCTGGGTAAAGACCAATGATAGAGGAACCTACGGCTATGGCCTTCGTTTCCTCCGAATGAGCTCCGGAGAGGAGTCGGAGGTACGAAACCATGTGTTCCGACTGATTTTTGAGCATGCCAGAAAAAGAAAAAAGGATGAGTAGGGCTTTTCGAAAAGCCGCCAAGGAAGGAAAATGATGATGCTCTTCAGTAGCATGATGCAGGAAAAATGAAAGGAAATCTTTGGAGCGATGCGTAAAAGCAGCCGCTCCTTTTGTTCTTTATAAGTAAACCACGGGTCACCGAAGGGCTTAGAGCAACTTGTGAGATAGAGCAACTTGTGAGATAGAGCAACTTGTGAGATAGAGCAACTTGTGAGATATGGCATCTTGTGAGATACGGCATCTTTTCAGAGGGAGTATCTTGTCGGGAGGGAAAAATTGGAATTTCAAAATGAGTTTTTTTTAGATGAAGTGATAGAGGGATTTTATGTTCCGGGCCTTATGAAGCGAGCCTGGGCAGCGGAGTTACAGCTTCTTTCTTTTTTTGATGCATTTTGTAAAAAGAACGCTATCCCTTATTTCCTGGATTATGGCTCCCTTCTTGGCGCAGTTCGTCATAAAGGATTTATTCCCTGGGACGATGATCTGGATATTTCCATGTACAGAAAGGATTTTAGACGATTAGCGGCTTGCATTGAGGAAGAGCTGCCGGAGGAAATCGGCTTTTATTATGTAGGAAAAGATAGAGAAACCGCCAGCTCCATGGCTGCCATCGGGATGAAAGAGCCCGGTTTCAATCCGGGGAAGCAGGCTTATTTTTACCAGTTTCCCTTTTATGCCGGAATGGATATATGCATTTTGGAGGATGTTTTAGAGGATAAGACTGAGGAGAAGAGAAAGCATTTGTTTCATCAGCTTTCCTCTCTTTTGAAATCGGTGGAAGAGGAAAAGGATAAGCGCTATAGTCAGCTACACAAAAAGTGGAACAAGGAGATTATGGCTATTTCAGAGGAAATAGAAGCCTTTTTAAAGAGGGAAGGAGGAGAAGTTCCCAAGCTTTTTCCTAAGGGAGGAAGCAGCTTTTTAGGAGAGATTTATTTTGCAATGGACAGTCTGTATCGCTGTTTGGGAGATAGGGATACAGAGTGCATCGCATGGGGGCCGGACTATGCCTTGCATGGAAAAGGGAAAATGAAGAGAAGCTGGTATCAAGGGAAAGAGGAAAAAAGGATTGCTCTTTACGGACAAGAATTTTCAGTTCCTTCAGAGCAGGAAAAAGTACTGGAAGCGGAGTACGGTGATTATAGAATTCCTAAACAAAATTTGGGAGGACATCAATATCCTTTTTACCGAAAGTCGGAAGCAAATTTTCAGAATAGTCTGGGAGAGCAGAATCCCTTTTTATATTCGTTTTCCAAGGAGGATTTGGAAGAATCCCCCAGAAAAAATCTAAGAAATCTTATTATCGAAAGCTATGCAAAACTGGAAAAGCTCTGGGAAGAGCTAGGGCAAAAGGCAATTCATAAAGAGGAGCTGCAGGAGCTATGTAAAAACAGTCAGGAAGAAGCTCTTGCCATAGGAAATGCCATTGAAACCAGAGGGGAATTTTCCTCTGTAAAGCTCTTGGAAGAGTTTTGCGCCTTGCTTTTTCAAGTCTATGAGGATTTGGAAAATGAAAGGATTCCCGATTTAAAGAAAAAGCTTCCTTTGGTGCAAAGAGTTTTGTGTGAGTCTAAAACGCAGTTTTTGAAGGATTGGAAGCCGCGAGTTCTCTTTTTGGCGTATTCCTATGAGCGTTTTGAAAATACCTTGGCGGAAAGTTTTCGGGTTTTGGAGAAAACGGGAGAACTGGAACTATATCTCCTGCCGGTGCCCTATGGATTTAAAAATGTCAAGGGAGAGCTGAAAGAACGCTTATATGAGGGGGAGAGCTTTCGAAAGAAGTATTCCGTTTTAGAGTATGAAAGTTTGAATTTACAGAGCTTGCAGGCTGATATTATCGTAAGCCCTACGGCCTTTGATCATGTGAACCCTGTTTTTTCTCTGGACCCCTTTTATGACAGTAAGAAAATCAAGGCCTTTACGCCTCATTTGCTTTATCTTCCCGATTTCCAAGTAGCTGTACCGAAGGAGGGGGAAGACAAGGCTTATTATAATCAACGATATTATATTCCTTTGCCGGGAATTGCACACTGTGACTACAGTATATTTCAAAAGGAAGAGACCGTAGAAGAATATCTCTCTTATTGGAAAGAAAATGTATTTTCACAGGAAGATAAAGCCGGGGGCGAAGGTCTGTTAAGAAAGAAATGTATTTCTTTGGAAAGCCTGGAAAGAACAAGCAAGAAAGAGAATTTAGGGGTAATGCCCATTATTGCAAAGCTATTTTTGTCGATAGTAGACGAGGAAAATTCTATTTAGTAGAAGCATAAAGGAGAGCAGATGGAGTTTAGGAGAGATTTTTTTGAAGATGAGGTAAGAAACGGTTATTATGTACCGGGCATTATGAAGCGCTGTTGGGCGGCTTCCCTGGAAATTTTATTGGAGCTGGACAGAATCTGTAAAAAGTACGATATTCCCTATTATATAGATTATGGAACCCTGCTGGGAGCAAAACGAAACGGGGGATTTATTCCCTGGGACGATGATATTGATATTTCCATGAACAGAGAGGATTTTAATCGTTTCAGAGAGGTTGTGGAGGAGGAGATTCCTCCCGAGCTGTATTTTAACTGTGTGGAAAAGAGTAAGGACTATGCCTTTATTATCGGTTGCCTCGGCTTTCATGAGGTGAGTTTGGATGAGAATCGCTTAAGTCGCTATCATGAGTTTCCATTTTTGGTGTCTATAGACATTTGCATAAATGACTCTATAGCAAAAGATCAGGAACTGGAAAATGTAAGAGAGTCCGAACTCGTTATTCTGGGACAACTGATGCTGAAGGTTCTTAATAATGAACGTTCAGGGAAGAATTTCGAAAAATCCATGCGGCTGGTGGAAACCAATCTGAAGGTTCACTTTAATCGTAAGGAGAAGTTGGAGCCGCAAATCTATCGTTTACTGAACAGGATATGTAAAGAGTATGAAGGTGATAAGGGAAGAAAAGATTTATATGCTTGGATTCCGCAGATTCTTCAGGCCTCTCATCTGAATTATCCCCAAGAAGATGTGTTTCCTTTATCCACGATTCAATTTGAGGGAATTGAATTTCCTGCGCCGAAAAATGTGGACAAGATGCTAAGAATCGAATACGGAGACTATGAAAAGCCCAGTAAATCCGGAGGTTCTCATGGCTATCCCTGCTTCAGCAAATATGAAAAGGACTTTATTGCCTTGGTTGGGGGAGAAGATAAATGGCATTTCCGCTACCGTTTTAAAAAGGAAGACTTGCAGCATGAGAAGCAAGAAAATGTCAGAGATATGGTATTTTCTCTTCTTCGGGCTTTGGGACTTCAGGAAGAGGCCATGGTGGCAAGAAAAAATGATTACAGCTTTTTGCAGGAGTCCCTGGCCAACGGGCAGGACACGGCTTTAGCCATCGGGAATACCATAGAACAACGCCTTGGAGAAGGTACGGAAAGTGTAAAGCTTCTGTCCCAATACTGTGAGGCCGTATTCCATGCTTATGAAAAGGCTAAGCAGGGGAATTCTCCGGAGGAAGAAATCAAGAAGCTTGGAGAAATTCGCCGGGAGTGCGAGACCGCTTTAAGCAAGGAATGGAAAAAAACTATGCTGATTCTTTTGGATAAGGCGAAGAATTTTCCTTCTATAGAGGGATTTTACAAGAAGATGCAGGAGCAAGAAGATTGGGAAGTTCTTTTGATGCCCATTCCCTATTTTACCAGAAAAGGTAGTGGAGAGTTTTCCGAAGAATTTATCGATACGGAAGCTTTCCCTAAGGAATATTCCTATGTGGATTATAAAAGCTTTGCTTTTGATACTGTACTCCCGGATTGTATCGTGATGAACAGTCCCTATGACTCCTGCAACATGGTATACAGCATAGATCCCTTCTTCTATAGTGAAAATATGAAGAAATATACCAAGAATCTTTTCTATATCCCCTGGTTTGTAACCGATGAAATCATTTGGGGAGCAGAGGAAGATGAGAAGGCTGTGGTAATCATGGATTATTACGCTTGCCAGCCGGGACTTGCTCATGCAGACCATAGCTTTGTACAGTCGGAAGAGATCCGGAAAACATATATCGAAAAACTCTCAGCATTTGCAGGAGAGGAAAGCAGAGAACAGTGGGAGAAGAAAATTGTGGCAGCAGGTTCCTGCTTACTGGGACAGGCAGAGGAGCTGGCAAAGCAGGTTTTGGCTTGTATGGAGGAATAAAGCATAGAATACTGATTTTTCAATTCTGAACCGAAGCCATCATGAAAAGATAAGGGATTGTTCTCGCTTTTTTAACAAACTTATAAAACTGAGGACAAACGCCGAAGAGTAAGACAGGAAAAGTAAAAAAAATCAGAAATCTAAAGGAATAGATAAAGGGGTGGAAAATGGAATTTCCAAGAGAGTTTTTTTATGATGAGGTACGGAACGGATTTTATATTCCCGGAATTGTGAAGAGGGCCTGGGCAGCCAGTTTGGAAATTTTGGCTGTTATTGATAAAATTTGCAGAAAACACAAAATACGATATTATGCGGATTTCGGAACCCTGCTTGGTGCAGTAAGAGAAAACAATTTTATTGCCTGGGATGATGATCTGGATATTATGATGTTGCGGGATGATTTTGAACGCTTTGTAAAGGTGGTAAAAAAAGGCCTGCCAAAAGAATTAAAGTTTATGGCTGTGGAAGTCAATAGGGATTCCTGCAGCTTTATTTCCGCAGTCGGTTTACCGGAAATAAAATTCAATGAAGATGTTATGAAGAAGTATCATGAGTTTCCCTATCCTGCCAGTGTGGATATTTTCGTGGTGGATGAGTTGGCGAAAGATCCTGAGGATGAGGCCTATCGCATGGAGCTTCTCTCCATGCTGGCCACAATGACCAAGGGAATCATGGATAAAAAGGAAAATACCAAGATCTTTCAGAAAGAATTGGAAGCCATAGAGGATTTGTTAAAAATAAAGTTTGACAGGAATCATTCTTTGGAGGGCCAATTCTATGCCCTGATGAATCAGGTATTTCAGGAATTTAATGGGGAGGGAGGAGAAATGTTGGCCTGCATGCCCTTTAGAATGTTGCATGCAAAGGCTTGTTTCCCCAAGGCCGCATTTAAGGAGACGGTTTGGCTTCCCTTTTGTAATACAAAGATTCCGGCACCCAAGGATTATGACAGTGTTCTGAAAGCGAAGTACGGAGATTATCATAAGACGGTAAAGGCGGGAGGCGGACATGGTTATCCCTATTTTCAGCATTATATTGACGAGTTAAAGAGCGAATTACCGGAAGATAAATGGACTTTTGAATACCGTTTTTCCGAGGAGGATTTAGAGCATAAGAAAATCCCCAATTTCCGGGATATGGCTTTGGAGACCTTGGATTATCTGGTATTAAAGAATAAAAGAATTTTTGAATGCTTTATGGCAGGGGATTTTTCAGCTTGCTTACAGCTTATGGGGCAGATCCAGGAAGAGGCCATTGCCTTCGGAAATGCCGTGGAGGCTAAGAAGGGAGAAGGAAGTGAAACAGTAGCTTACTTGGAGAAATACTGTGAAGCACTTTTCCATTCCTATAAAGCGTTAGAAGAAGCACTGCCCTTACAGGAACAATCCGGAGAAAAGAAGGGACCGGCAGGGAATTTTCCCGCAGCTCTATGGAAGGACTTACAAAATATCGTACAAAAGCCCGCTTCGTATTTGAAAAAAGTAAAGTTGGCTTTAGAAAAGGATTTTAAGCGGGTAGTTCTCTTTTTACCCAGTCGATTTGAACAATTAAAGAGCTTCCAATTCCTCTATGAAGCTTTGGGAGAGATGGAGGATGTGGAATGTAAACTTATGCCTATCCCTTATTTTGATCGCCTGGGTGGCGGAGCATTGGATGAGATGCATTATGAAGGAGAAGAATTTCAAAAACTCTATCCTATAGTGAATTATAAAGACTTTGACTTTACGATGGAAAGACCGGATTGTATCGTGATGCTCTCTCCCTTTGATGAGTTTAATCAGGTATTTTCCGTGGATCCGTTCTTTTACAGTAAGAACCTTAAGAATTTTACCAATAAGCTGGTATATATTCCAAGCTTCATAACGGATGAGATCAATCCAAAGGAGGAGGAAGACGGAAAAGCATTCGAAAATATGCGGTATTACGTTACTGTTCCGGGACTTTTCCATGCGGATTTAAGCATTGTTCAATCTGAGGAGATGAAAAAGGCGTACTTAGCGAAGATTTCCGCATTTACAAACTCTGTAATCAGAAAGAAGATGACGACAAAGATTTCCGGAGCCGGTTCCTGTCTTTTTGGAGAAGAGGAAGAAAAAGGAAACAGGGCAGTGATTGCTGCTTTTCGGAGATTTTTAATGAAAAAGGAAGATTTGCAAAAGTAGGCCATATCCTAAAGGAAAGCGGAAATTTGGAAAAGGAATAGGAAAAGGAGATAAGGATGAAGGCCTTAATATTAAATTCCGGCAAGGGCAGCCGTATGGGGGATCTGACCAAGACTCACCCGAAATGCATGACGGAAATTGCCAGCATGGAAACCATTATCAGTAGACAGCTGCGACAGGTGGCGGAACAGGGAATTTCCGAGGTGATTATTACTACGGGTCCCTTTGAGGAGAAGCTGATTCACTATGTGGAAAGTCTTGGACTGCCTCTAAGCTATACCTTTGTGCGGAATCCCAATTATGAAAACACCAATTACATTTATTCCATGTATCTGGCGAAAAAATATCTGGAAGATACGGATATTTTGCTTATGCACGGAGATTTGGTGGTGGAAAACGATGTGTTTTTCTCCTTTTGTGAAACCGAAGGTTCTTTGATGGCGGGAAGTAAGACGAAAGAGCTTCCGGAAAAGGATTTTAAGGCGGTGGTGGAGAATGACCGAATCCAAAAGATAGGAATTTCCTATTTTGAACAGGCTTTTGCTGCCCAGCCCTTATATAAATTTGAAAAAGAAGACTTTGGAAAATGGCTTTCCGCCATTGTGGAGTTTTGTGAATCCGAAGATGAGGCGAAGAGAAAACTGTATGCGGAGGAGGCTTTAAATACTGTCTTAGAGAAGCTTTCCTTAAATTTCTATGATGTGGGAAATAAGCTATGTCAGGAGGTGGATAATCCGGATGATTTGGCAGTGGTTTCCAATATTTTGTCGGAAATCAAAAAGCGTACGGTATATATCTGCTTTTCCACGGATATTTTGCATAATGGACATTTGGCTCTTATCAAGAAGGCAAAGCGTTTGGGAAGAGTAATTGTAGGGGTGCTTAAGGATGAAGTGATTGCATCATACAAGCGTTATCCTTTAGTGCCTTTTTCCGAGAGAAAGGCTATGTTCGAAAATATTTCCGGAGTCTATCAGGTGGTGGAACAAAGTAGTCTTTCCTATAAGGAAAATCTGGAAAAATATAAGCCGGATTATGTGCTTCATGGAGATAACTGGAAAACAGGCTTCCAAAAGCCCATTCGGGAAGAGGTTTGCAGTGTTTTGGCAAGCTATGGAGGAAAGCTGATTGAACTTCCCTACCATAGAGAAGAAAAGTACGCGGAGCTGGAAAAAAGAACCAAGGCGGAGCTTTCCATGCCGGACGTAAGAAGAGGCAGACTGAAAAAGGAGCTGGAATTAAAGGGTCTGGTTACCGCCATGGAGGCTCATGACGGTCTTACCGGTTTGATTGTAGAGCAGACCAAGGTCTATAAGGAGGGAGGAGCTCATCAGTTTGACGCTATGTGGGTCAGTTCTCTTTGTGATTCTACTGCCAAGGGAAAGCCGGATATCGAATTGGTGGATATGAGTTCCCGTTTCAGAACCATTGAGGATATTACCGAGGTCACCACGAAACCCATTATTTTTGACGGAGACACCGGGGGAATCAAGGAGCACTTTGTGTATACCGTGCGAAGCCTGGAACGTCTTGGGGTATCTATGGTGATTATAGAGGATAAGACGGGATTGAAGAAAAATTCTCTCTTCGGGACAGAGGTGGAGCAGACACAGGATAGTATTGAGGCCTTTTCCGAGAAAATCCGTGCAGGTAAGAATGCCCAAAGAACCAAGGACTTTATGATTTGCGCCAGAATCGAAAGTTTGATTCTGGAAAAGGGCATGGAGGATGCTTTGGAGAGAGCTTTTGCTTTCCGAAAGGCAGGGGCGGATGCTATAATGATTCATAGCAGAAAGAAGGATCCCACTGAGATTTTTACTTTTGTGGAGCGTTTCCGAGAAAAAGAGAAAGATTGCTATATCGTTGTGGTACCCACCAGCTTTAACAGTGTGAAGGAAGAGGAATTTAAGCGAAGAGGAGTCAATGTGGTGATTTACGCCAACCAACTGATGCGGGCTACCGTGCCGGCGATTCAGAAGGCGGCCACCTTGATTTTGGAAAAGGAAAGAGCGGAGGAATGTGACAGTATGCTGATGCCCTTCCAGGACATTATCCGTTTAATTCCGGAAGAAGACTAGATGCGATATTAAGGAGATGCTATAGAGATAATCTTGGCATCTTTTTTATTATAATTCTTAATGAGTATCCCTTGGGGACATACAAAGTCTTGTTTTTTTACAAGTGTCCCATGGGAAGCTTATAAAATCTTGTTTTTTATCAGTGCCCATAGGAAGCGTATATAATTTTGTACTTGTAAGGGATGAGGCAAAGGAGTAAAGAACTTATGACCAGAGAAGAAATAGAGAATCAAATTGTACTGGGAAAGAAAAATCTAAAGGAAGAGTTGAAAAGCTTTTTTCAAGAACATTCCTTCCGAAGAATCTTTCTGGTGGCAGGAAGCTCCTTTCCCAAGCTTCCCATTGGGGAAGAATTACAAGAGCTTTTTTCGGAGCTTGGAATTTCTTTTTATCATTTTTCCGATTTCCGGCCCAATCCCCGATTGGAGGAGGTAGAAGAGGGGATTAATGCTTTTTCCGATTTTCAAGGAGATGTGATTTTAGCGGTGGGGGGCGGCTCCGCCTTGGATACGGCTAAGTGCATTAAGCTTTTTACCGGCTTATCCAAGGAAAAGTCCTATCTTGAGCAGAAATATCGAGAGAATGATATTCCCCTAGTGGTACATCCCACCACGGCGGGAACCGGTTCGGAAAGCACTCCCTTTGCGGTCATTTATCAAGATGGAGAAAAATGTTCCGTGGAGCATGAGAGTATTTACCCGAAGTATCGTATAGAGGATGCAAGAAGTCTAAGGAGCTTACCGATTTATCAGAAGAAGGCTACCCTCTTGGATGCTCTTAGTCATGCCATGGAGGCAATTTGGTCAAAATACAGTAACGAAGACAGTAGAGCTTATGGACAAAAGGCTATTTCTTTGATTTTAACGAATTATAAAGTCTATCTTTCTTTGGAAAATAAAAATGACGCGAAAGTTCAAGGAAAAGCTTCTTCAGCGGAAGACCCATCGCAGTCGGTTTTGGAGTCTATTGCTGAAGCTGCCAATCTTGCGGGGAAGGCTATTGCGGTGACAAAAACCACAGCCGGTCACGCCCTATCCTATAAATTGGGGAGCATCTATCAGCTTCCCCACGGATTGGCCACCGCCATGGTAAACCGTGCGCTTTATCCTTTTATGTGTAGGGAAAAAAGTCGTATGATACATCCGGAAAACCTGCTGTTTTTGGCAAAGTGTTTCTTGGCAGAAAAGGAGGAAGAAGGGGCAAAGCGTTATCGGGAAATTTTGGAGGACTTGGAGATTATTCCCACTCTTTCGGTAAAGGCGGGAGACTTGGAGAATTTGGTGTCAGCTGTAAATCCGGAAAGACTCTCCAATCACTCCATTGCTTTAAGAGAAGAGGATATACGACTTTTGTATAAGGAGATTTTAGGAGGAAAGTAAAAAAGCAATAGCCAGAAAAGCAAAGAAAGTTTATGATAGAATTATAACAATAAATGACAGCTTAGTATAGCAAGGAGGCCCCATGAAGGTTGAGAGATTTTTAGAACTGTGCCCATCGGATTTTTTTACCGGAGTTCCGGACTCCCAATTAAAGGCTCTCTGTGATGAATTAATGGAAAAATACGGTACAGGGAAGCAACACCATATTGTAGCCAATGAAGGCAATGCGGTAGCGCTTGCAGCAGGATATCATCTGGCTAGCGGAAAAGTTCCCATGGTTTATCTCCAAAACAGCGGAGAGGGCAATGCCATGAATCCCTTAGTGTCTTTGGCTTCGGAAAGAGTCTATGGAATCCCCCTTCTCCTTGTGATCGGATACAGAGGAGAGCCCGGGGTGAAGGATGAGCCCCAGCATCTTTTTCAGGGAGAAATCACACTGGATTTTCTAAAGCTATTACAGATTCCCTACTTTGTTTTGGAGAAGGAGAGTAAGGAGGAAGATTTAAAAAATGCTTTAGAGGGCTTTGCAAAAGAGTTTCAAAAGGGCAGACAGGCCGCCATTGTGGTAAAGAAGGGAGCCTTGGAAAAGGAGCATGGCTATCACTATAGCAATGCTTATAACTTTTCCAGAGAAGATGCTATCCGCTGCATCGTAGACTATACCGAAGATTCTCCCATTGTTTCCACTACCGGAAAAGCCAGCAGAGAGCTATATGAGATTCGGGAAGAACGGGGGGAGGATCATAGCAGAGACTTTCTTACCGTAGGATCTATGGGACATGCCAGTTCTATAGCTTTAGGAATTGCATTGGAAAAGGAGAACGAAAGAGTAGTTTGTCTGGACGGAGACGGCGCTCTTCTGATGCACATGGGGGCTATGGCAGTTCTTGGAGCTTCGGGACAAAAAAATATTTTACATATCCTTTTAAATAATGAAGCCCATGAAACTGTAGGAGGTCAGCCCACCGTTTCTCCAAACGTTGATTATGGCAGTGTGGCAAAGGCCTGCGGATACAATAAATCCTATCTGGTAAGAAATCAAAAGAACTTAGAAAGAGTTCTTTTGGAAAGCGCCAAGGAAGAAGGGCCAATATTTCTGGAGGTCCGTTGCGCTATGCACTCTCGGGAGAACTTGGGAAGGCCCAAAGAGAGTCCTAAGGAAAATAAAGAACTGTTTATGAAGAAGCTGGAGAAGTGATATAATGCGGGTGATATAACTTTATCAAACTGATTTGGACTAGGAGGATAATATGACAAGAGAGGCGTTAAAGCAGGAAGTGGAGAGATTCTTAGAGGCGTACAGCCTGTGCCCGGAGGGGAAGGCTGCAGCCCAGGCGTATTTGGAGGCCTTCGGAACGGAGCATGAACAGGAAAAGGCAAAGGCTTTGATTCAGGAAATCAAGGAGGATATTATCGGCATTGACGATTTGATTGCCTTTGCGGAAAGTGAAGCGGGAAAAGCGTTTTTCGGAGAAGAGGGAGCGAAGAATACTGCCGCAGCCGCAAAGGAAGCTAAGGCCAAAGGAGAGGACACTTGCATTTGCCCGGCATGCCAAAGCGGAAAGATTCTCTTGGCCAATGAAAGAGAGATTATCGGATAAATGAATTTTAATGTTTAGAAAATAGAGACACGGATTTTTAAAAGATAGGTCCGTAGCAAGGGATAATCTGAGCCCATGGGTTCTAAGCTTTTGTTTTTGAAAAGCTTAGAAGCAACCCGCCGGGCGAACTTAGCGAGAGCGTGTCCCTGCTACGGACCTATCTTTTTAAAAAAGGGGAGGAGGGCTTTATTTCTACCCACTTTTTCATTGGGGAAAATCAATTCTAAAGATTCCGAAAAAGCTCTTGCTAGAGGAAGGATTTCTTGCTATATTGTGTTGGCATGTCTATTACGACACAAGAATTTGTGTTTTGTTAGAAAATTGAAGGGGCAAGGTTTTTCCAAGAAAAAGTGGCTTAAAGCCTTTTTTTATGCGAAAAAATAGAGCCGATACGGTAGTAGAGAAAGATGGGTGCTATGCAAACAATTATTAAAAGAGGCCTTTTGGAAGAGGACTATCAGGGAGAGAAGATTGAAAGAGCGATGGAAAAGGCCTTTCTCTCCGAGGGGATTTCTGTAGAGCAGGAAAAACTGCATTTTCTTTTGGGAAAGGTAGAGGAGAGCCTGGCAGAGAAGCATAGAGTTTCCGTAGAGGAAATTCAAAATGCTGTAGAAGAAGCCCTGATGCATAACGGGGATTACAAGGTAGCCAGAGCCTATATCCTGTACAGAGAGAAGAGAACTCTTTTAAGACATCTTCGCCAGCGAATCAAAGAGGAAATCGGAGATAATGAGATTGATGATGTACTTCGCCGTTGTCAAAAGGATTTTCCGGATTATGATTTGGCAAGACTTTCTGCAAAGTATCTGTCCTTAAGTAAGGGAGAACAGGAGCTTAGCAAGCGTTTGGCTCTCCTCACCAGAGCGGCGGCAGAGCTTACCACCCAGGAGGAACCGGGCTGGGAAAGAATTGCAGGAAGACTTCGTTCCTATCATTTCCATAAGGAATTAAAGAAGGCGGAGGAGAGCAGAAATCTCCACAGCTTTTACGATAAGTTGGTTTATCTTACAGAGCAGGGACTTTACGGCGCTTATATTTTAGAGCACTATTCCAAGGAAGAGGTGGAAGAACTTGCCAAGTTTATCGACCAGAGCAGAAACGACCTTTTCGGTTATTCAGGACTTGACCTTCTTCTGTCTCGTTACCTGATTCGGGATCATCAGCATGTGGTACTGGAGAGTCCCCAGGAAATGTATTTGGGCATCTCCATGCACCTTGCCATGAAGGAAACGGAGAACCGTTTACAGTATGTAAAGGAGTTCTACGATATGATGAGCCTTCATCAGGTGACTATGGCCACCCCTACCCAGTCCAATGCCAGAAAGCCCTATCACCAGCTAAGCTCCTGCTTTATTGATACGGTACCGGATTCTTTGGACGGTATTTATCAGAGCATTTCCAAGTTTGCGGATGTTTCCAAATACGGCGGCGGCATGGGGATGTATTTCGGAAAAGTGCGTTCCAGAGGCGGAAAGATTCGTGGCTTTGAGGGTGCCAGCGGCGGCGTTATTCGTTGGATTCGTGTGGTAAATGATACAGCTGTGGCTGTGGATCAGCTGGGTATGCGTCAGGGTGCGGTAGCGGTGTATTTGGATGCCTGGCACAAGGATTTGCCGGAGTTCTTACAGTTAAAGACCAATAACGGGGATGACAGAATGAAGGCCCATGATGTTTTCCCTGCAGTATGTTATCCTGACCTTTTCTGGAAAAAGGTGAAGGAAGACTTAAACCAGGAATGGTACTTAATGGATCCCCACGACATTTTCCTGGTAAAGGGCTATTGCCTGGAGGACTTCTACGGAGAAGAGTGGGAAACTCGCTATGAGGACTGCGTACGGGATAATCGCATCAGCAAAAGAGTCTATGTCTTAAAGGATTTGGTGCGTTTGATTCTGAAATCCGCTGTGGAAACCGGAACTCCCTTTGCTTTCTACAGAGATACCGTGAATCGGATGAATCCCAACAAGCATAAGGGAATTATCTACTGCTCCAACCTTTGTACGGAAATCGCCCAGAACATGAAGGAAGCGGAGATTTGCGAGCGGAAGGTAGTGACCAAGGACGGGGATGAAGTGATTGTCAGCACCGTTAAGCCGGGGGACTTTGTGGTTTGTAATCTGGCTTCCCTCTGTCTTGGCAATATTCCGGTGGAAAATCAGCCGGAGCTTGAGAGAATCACCAAAACCGTTGTCCGGGCTTTGGACAATGTTATTGACTTAAATTTCTATCCGGTGGCAGAGGCGGAGATTACCAACAAGCGTTACAGAGCCATCGGTCTAGGAGTTTCCGGTTATCACCACATGCTGGCAAAGCATCATATTGCCTGGGAGTCTCAGGAACATCTGGACTTTGTGGATAAGGTTTTTGAAAATATTAACTATGCGGCGATTAAGGCCAGCAGTGAATTGGCTAAGGAAAGAGGTGCCTACAGTGCTTTTGCAGGCTCTGAATGGGAGTCCGGAGAATACTTTAGCAGAAGAAATTATAACAGTCCCCGTTGGGAGAGCTTAAAGCGGGAAGTTCATGAGGGCATCCGCAATGCCTGGATTTTGGCTACTGCCCCCACCAGCTCCACCTCTATCTTGATCGGAACCTCTGCCGGCTTAGACCCCATTATGAATCGCTTCTTCTTAGAAGAGAAGAAGGGGGCAATTCTGCCCAGAGTAGCACCGGAGCTTTCTATGGATACCTATTGGTACTATAAGTCTGCCCACCAGATGGATCAGACCTGGTCCGTACGGGCGGCGGGACTTCGTCAAAGACATATTGACCAGGCTCAAAGTTTTAACTTCTGGATTACCAATGAGTACAAGATGAGTGAGCTTTTAAACCTTTATACTCTGGCATGGGAATGCGGGGTAAAGACCATTTACTATGTAAGGTCCAAGGCGTTGGATCCGGAGGATTGTGAGTCCTGCTCCGCATAATGGATTAATCGCCTCCCCTGTATATGCCGCTTAAGGCCTGCTGCGTTTCCTACTCGCCCCATGCGCCGATGCACTCGTGCTCCTTGCGAACTCGCTTCGCTCAGACACGCACCGCACTCGTTGCTAGCATGGGGCTCCTAACGGAAGCCTCGCAATGGCCTTATCACGGCATATACAGATGAGGCGTCACCCCCCCTTATGCATGGAGGCATTTATCTAAAGAAGATAGAGTTTTGGCTCTTGAAGGATAACAAAAAGAATGGATTACTCTACTGCTTCAATGCAGTAGGAAAGGAAATAGAGTATGGAAGAGATTAAGCGTAAGCCCTTATTTAACCCGGAAGGGGATATTGATGTTCGTAATCGTAGAATGATTAACTTTAATACGACCAATATCAATGACTTTAACAACATGAGATATGAGTGGGTGTCGGATTGGTATCGTCAGGCCATGAACAACTTCTGGGTACCTGAGGAGATTAACTTAAATCAGGACAAGAGTGATTATCCCAAGCTTTCCGAGGCGGAAAGAAGAGCCTATGATAAAATACTGAGCTTTCTGGTCTATTTGGATTCTTTGCAATCCGCAAACCTGCCTAACATTTCCCAGTATGTTACGGCAAATGAGGTGAACCTTTGCCTTTCCATCCAGACCTTCCAGGAGTGTATCCACAGCCAAAGCTACAGTTATATGCTGGATACCATTTGTAATCCTACGGAAAGAAACGACATTCTCTACCAATGGAAGACGGATGAGCATCTCTTACGGAGAAATGAGTTTATCGGAAATCTCTACAATGAGTTTGTGGAAAAGCAGAATAAGGACAGCTTCTTAAGAGTTTGTATTGCAAATTTTATTTTGGAGGGAATCTACTTCTATTCCGGCTTTATGTTCTTCTATAACTTAGGAAGAAACGGAAAGATGCCCGGTTCCGTACAGGAAATTCGTTACATTAACCGAGATGAAAATACTCACCTTTGGCTTTTCAGAAATATGCTTTTGGAGTTAAAAAAGGAAGAACCGGAGCTATTTGACGAGGCTCATATTGCGGAAATTACCGAGATGGTGAAGAAGGGTGTGGAGCAGGAAATCGCCTGGGGACAGTATGTAATCGGAGACTCCATTCCGGGTCTTAACGGGAAAATGGTGGAGGATTACATCCGCTATTTAGGAAACCTTCGTTATCGTTCTCTGGGCTTGCCCAACCTTTATGAGGGCTATGAGAAGGAGCCGGAATCCATGAAATGGGTATCCCAGTATGCGGATGCCAACATGGTAAAGACGGACTTCTTTGAGGCTCGTTCCACAGCCTATGCCAAGAGTACAGCGATTGAGGATGACCTATAATAAAGCTGAAAAACAGCTTTTCAAGAATCCGGAATATGGATGCTTTTACTTCCATAGAATAATTTAATAAGCATTATTAATTCTTTCTGAAATCCATAGAAAATCTTATAAAAAGCGGCTACTTTGACGAAATTCGAAGTAACCGCTTTTGTGTTAGAAGGAGGCATTTTGTATTCTCCTTTGCATAAGATAGAAATATAGGGAAAGGTCGAAAAGGGAAAAGTGTGTTCGGCTATAGATGGTCAGAGAAGGAAAGGAAGGAATGGAAGAAAAGCTATTTGTACGAAGAGATGATATACAGATTGGCATGCAGCTGGGTGAGTCGGTAAAAGACATTCGTGGAAGAGCCATGATTGAAAACGGCGTTTATCTGGATGCCTATCAGGTTCGTTATATCAAAGAAAAAAAGCTGCCGGGAATCTATATTTACCGGGTACGAGATGATAAAGACATCAAAATTCCGGAGAAAACCAAGCAGATTATTCGCCAGCATAGAAAACCGGATCGTGCTAAAATTCAGCTTTCCGTGGAAATGAAGAAACAGCTGGAAGAAAGAATGAACCATATCTTCGACCACACGGAGGATAAGGACTTTGCTACCAACTCTTTAGATATTTTCGGAGAGCTGGAGTCAGCAATTTTTAAAAATGATGCGGTGGCGATTGACGTGAACCTCATTAAAATCAGTGATGAGTACACCTTTAAGCACAGTGTGGACGTGGCGGCCATTTCCATGATGATTGGAAGAGAATACGGACTGCCAAAGGAAGAGCTTCATCAGCTGGGGATTGCCGGGCTACTGCACGATGTGGGCAAAGCCAGAATTCCCAATGAAATCTTAAATAAGCCGGGAAAGCTTACGGATGATGAATTCAGAGTTATTCAAGATCATAGTCTTTACGGCTATGAAATCCTGAAGGAAAAAAACAGCTTTTCTCCCATTATTTTGGATGGTGTACTGCATCATCACGAGAAGATGAACGGCATGGGCTATCCGGACAACTTGGGCAGCAGCCAGATTTCCCTGTTTTCCAGAATTATTTCCGTTGCGGATGTATTTGATGCACTGGTAACCAAGCGCCCCTACAAAGGACCGATTACCGGAAGAGAAGCTATGGAAATGGTCTTGGCTATGGGCTCCGAGTTGGACAACGCTATCATTCAAAGTTTTATTGAAAGCGTTATCCTTTATCCGGTAGATACCATTGTGGAGCTATCCACGGGACAGATGGCCAAGGTGGTAGAGAACAACAAGCGTTATCCCACAAGACCCAAGGTGGTAGAGCTACAGACCGGAATGGTTTACGATTTATGTCATGACATGGAATGCAACAAAATCATAGTTTTATAATATACAGAGGAAAAGGGATGGGAGAGAAACTCCTGTTCCTTTTCTGTTTTTAATGCATTGGAAATGCGGGCACGCTCTCGCTAACCTCGCCACGTAGCGGTACTAAGCTTCAAGCTTCGCTTTCAGCAAGTACCGACGGGCTCAGATTGCCCTTATTTCCAAGCATTAAAACAGAAATAAAGATAGGAAAGTATTTTCAACTCCTCTGTATATTTTAAATACTTTAAAGAGGAGAAATTTATGCTATACTAAGTCGTAAAATGCTTTTTTTCAAAAAAGCGGGGTCTAGTCCTTTGCGGTAGTAAGGGAGTTACAGGAGGCTTGGATGAAGAAATATGATGTAGCGATTGTTGGTGCAGGACCGGGAGGAATTTACGCGGCTTACGAGCTGATGAAAAAAAACAGTAAGCTTTCCGTGGTGGTTTTGGAAGCGGGACATAGCTTGGAAAAGAGACATTGTCCTATTGACGGAAAGAAGATTAAAAGCTGTATTTCCTGTAAAAGCTGTTCCATTATGAGCGGCTTTGGAGGAGCCGGGGCCTTCTCCGACGGAAAATACAATATTACCAATGATTTTGGGGGAACACTTTACGAATATATCGGAAAAGAGGAAGCTCTTTCTCTGATGCGGTATGTAGATGAAATCAATATGGAAAACGGAGGAGAGGGAACAAGACTTTTCTCCACCGCAGGAACAAAATTTAAGAAGCTTTGCATGCAAAATCGTTTAAAGCTTCTGGATGCTTCCGTTCGCCACCTTGGAACAGACATCAACTACGTGGTATTGGAAAATCTTTATGCCAAGCTTAAGGAACAGGTGGAATTCCATTTTGATTGTCCGGTGGAAAAGGTGGAAAAGCTGGAGAAAGACGGCTTCCATCTCCATACCAGGAAAGAAGATTTTTATGCGGATAAATGCATTATCTCTGTAGGTCGTTCCGGAAGTAAGTGGATGGAAACGGTTTGCAAGGACATGAGCATTCCCACCAAGTCCAACCGTGTAGACATTGGCGTTCGCGTGGAGCTTCCTGCCGTAATCTTCTCCCATCTAACCGATGAGCTTTATGAAAGTAAGATTGTTTATCGTACAGAACTTTTTGAGGATAATGTACGTACCTTCTGTATGAATCCCAACGGTATCGTGGTTAATGAAAATACCAACGGCATTGTTACCGTAAACGGACACAGCTACGAGGGAGAAGAACAGCATACGGAAAATACCAACTTCGCTCTTTTGGTGGCTAAGCATTTTTCCGAGCCCTTTAAGGACAGTAACGGATACGGTGAAAGTATTGCCCGACTTTCCAATATGTTGGGAGGCGGTGTAATCGTTCAACGTTTCGGTGATTTGGTGCGAGGAAGAAGAAGTAATCATAAGAGAATCGAGGAGGGACTGGTACAGCCTACTCTTCAGGCAACCCCCGGAGATTTGAGTCTGGTGCTTCCAAAGAGAATTTTAGACGGCATTATGGAAATGATTTATGCCCTGGATAAGATTGCTCCCGGTACAGCCAATGAAGATACCCTTCTTTATGGGGTAGAGGTTAAGTTCTACAACATGGAAGTGGCCCTGGATGAGCATTTGGAATCCTGCGTAAAGGGACTCTATGTAATTGGAGACGGTTCCGGTGTGACCCACTCCCTTTCCCATGCTTCTGCATCGGGAATCTTTGTGGCCAGAGAGATTGCAGGCTAGTTATACAAGGAAAAATTTTCAGATTAAAAATTGAAGTATATATAATAAAGGACTTAATGTCTAAAAAAGACCGACCGTGGGGCAGTGTTGCCTTGGTCGGTCTTTTGAATATGTTCGGAAATGTTTCGGACGAAGCCCATGATATCCGGTTTTAACGAGTATTGCCGGCGTAGCCTCCGGCTTTATGTCTAGTGAAATGCTTTCAACTTTTCCCATAGGGCTTTAGAAGCATATTTTTCTTTACCTTTGTCCTTATCGAACAACGGATTTCCGAAGGGAAGAAGCTTTTCTTTCCAGTATTTTGCAAATTCTGTCCCGCTTTCTTTTTCTAAAAGGCTTTGATACAGCTTTGCAATTCCTTCGGATTGTAAAATCACATAATCGGAATGTACCAGCGCCGGCATAACCGCATAATTTTCCGCATTCACGATGGCTTTTCCGTCTTCCTTATCCTCTAAATCAATTTCGGAAGTAACAAACCAAGGAATATAAATCAACTGTTCCGTGCAAGACTTCAGCTTTTTGCTAAAAAAGCCCGGATCAATCATAAAGCTTAAGTTATATTCATCACAGGGATCGTTTATGAAAATAAGATCCGGGGCAATCTCTTGTAAATCAACAGTTCTAAAATCCAGAAGAGAAGGATTATCTTTTCCCAACTCATCTTCATATAAAGCATAATCCCATTGTACCGGAGAACATCCTCCCAGCCCATCTTTGTAATAATAAGGAAGGGGCATAAGGAAACAATCTACAGTGTCATCTTTATTCGCCTCTAAAAAAAGTCCTTTCATAGAATCCCAGCGAGAATAAAGGGAAGGAAGAAAAAACAGGCGCGGCTTTTGGGATTTTGACTTAGTTTCTTCTTTAAATATAGATAAGTCATTTGTTCTCTTCTTTAAATCATTTTTATTGATAGAATACTCGTAGAAAAGCTTCTCCCCGATTCCATCCCTGTAGGCTGCTTCCATTTTTCGGTATAAAGGATAGTCGTGTGCACCTCCGGCTTTTTTAATTTGCTCATAATGATCATATTTTTCGGAAATCACTTTCCTGTAATCCTTTGGAACAGGGAGAGCGAGAAATTCAAAATCCAAATAGCTTTGTTCGCTGTACCATTGTTCTTCAAAAATCCCCTTACCCTGTTCTTTATAAAGTACCAAATCCAATAAGTAGGCGATTTTAGTGCCGCCCTCTTGATTAAATTCCGTAAAGCAGTCATTTAAAAGATTAAGAACAGTTTTTCGATAGTCAGATGAATGGGAAAGGTCTATCCCGTAATGCTTTTTTACCTTCTTTGCTTCTTCCTGCAGAACCGCATGATTCTCTCCTTCTATAGAAGGAAAAGAAGCCAGGATACATAAGGATTTTAAAATATCCTCCCGTTGCTTTTCCGTATTCGGATCTTTTGCTAAGTAGTCATAAGGGAAAATATCAACACCGGCACCATAAAGATAGTTGTGATATTTCCCGATTGCATCAGTGGAAATCAGCATAGCTCTATGCTGAACGGAACTAAAAAGCTCGTAGTTTCCGCTGTCATCTTCCGGGGAACGGAAAACTAATTCTTTAGGGAGTTCCGCATTAGCCACTTCTGCGAAGATTTCATAATCCTTTCGCATCATCATAATGTCAATGTCATCATCCCAGGGAATAAAGCCTTTGTGGCGGATGGCACCCAATAGATTCCCATAATCAATAAAATAACGAAGCTTATACTTTTCGCAAATTCTATCAATTTCAACTAAGATTTCCAACTCCGCTGCCCAAGCCCGTTTCATCATGGCGGGAATAAAAAAATCTTCTCTAACCTCGTCCAAAAAGAATTCTCTTGGAAATTCCATCTTGTGTACTCCTTTTCCGTAATTGTATGTCCATTATATACTTCGGTAAAAAGAAATCTATCATTATATAAGCAAGGGAAAAGTAAACTACAAAATGTGGAAGATAACTTAGCATATCTTGTATCTTAAAAAATATAAAAATCTTTTTCAAAATAAATCTACAATTTTTGTTGACAAGCTTAAGTTCAAGTGTTAATATACACAAGCTGTCGCAAAAAACAAGACAGCAAAAAGCAGAAAGAAAGCAAGGAAAATCAAGGCTTTAGCCAAGGTGAACCAGAAAACTTTTTGCAAAACTGAACCTTGAAAATCAAAGATCGAATAATACACAGACCCTGAAGATTCTTGAAGAATTTTCAGTAATGTTTCAAACG
>NZ_JACHHH010000004.1:168718-217484 GCF_014202695.1 Oribacterium sinus | reverse complement strand
TTATCCTGATAGTATGCATGTTCCCCTTTCTGATGAAAATACTTTTCATGCATAGAAACACTTGTATAAGCAAATATACCATCTCCATCCTGTTCTGCTATTGGTAAAATATAAAATTGGCTCTTCTTTCCTGCAGCAAGTGTATATACATAGTGATACTCCCCCGGGGTAAAGTAGTCGAGATTGTACGGTACCCACTGACCATTTACTTTCTTTTCAACTTCCCTCTCAGGGAGAATTTTATAAAGATCCGGGCTTGGATTATGGATGACTCCAGGCTCATTTCCTCTTAAAACGACACCTCTTACGTTTACTTTTTTATCCCGAAGCACTTTCATATGATCTCTTGCGGGAAAGTCCCAATCTTCAAATGATACAGTCACCATTATAATCTTATTGTCTAGAGATCTCGTCACTGCAGCACTTCTAAACCCTGAATATCCGGAGGTTATCGGAGCAGAATCTGTTCCTCTTATATCTTCTGTAGAGCCTTCTGTAGAGTCCTCTGTAGACTCACTCTTTCGCTCAGCAAGCTCCTCGGGGTCTTCTGTATCAGTAGTCGACACTTCTTCCTCTATAGATGCAGTTTTTCCTTCCACAGCAGTCTCTTCCGGAAAATCGTCTAATCCTTCTACAGTTCCTGCTGTTTCAAAGCTATTTTTTTCAGAGCTTGTTTCTACCTCCGGTACGTAAGAATCCTTCGTATCTATACTATCCGCATAGCTTGCAGGGGCAAAAATCCCTGCGCAAAGTACTGCACTCAGTCCTAAAGCCAGCATGTTTTTTCTTCTCATCTTGATTATCCTTTTTCCCTGTTATTTTCCAATGTATTTTTACACTATATTTTTCTCTCTAGGAGAATCTTTTACTTCTTTCTACAACAAACTATAAAACTCAATCACAATCTATAATGATTCTGTTTCCATACTTATTTTCATACTTATTTCCATACTTGTTTTTATATTTACTCTTAAACTTATTTTTATATTTATTTCTATACATATCTCTATACATATTGTTGCACTTATTTCTACGCTTATTTCTTTATATAGTTTCAGGGAAAGGTTAAAATTTCATGGTAGTAGCCTTTCCCTGATGGGAGAAAGACACATTTTCCAACAAGACTCTTTTAAAGCAGATGCTTACTCATCCTGCTGTGTCTTCTCCCTGATTGGTGCCTTAAGCTTTACTACGCCTGAACTAAGAGCTTTGCCCTTTCGATTCTAAGCTTCGTAATCTTTCTTATTGCACCCCATATTCAATTTTTCGTTCGGCTTAGTTAGCTGTGCTGTTGATGAAGGTAGTTACCTTCTGGCCTACTAACTCAAGAATGTTCTTTCCTACTGTCTTAAATGCACTTGCTAAGAATACAGCTACTGCAATAAGAATCAGCATAGAGATGAAGTTTGTGTCTCCGTTCTCCTCATGGAAGAAGCGATCTAAAGCCTTCTCTCCGCGAATTTTTGTTGCTAAAATCATGTCATCAAGTCTGGTCATAAAGACTCCTTTCTCTCAGTGAGACACCGATTCGGTGCTCTTGTGTGTTATTGTTTGATATTTATTTTGAAAGTAACCTAAGGCTACTACCATGAACGACTTACTCTTAAAGCAAGAGGAACTGGAACTCTTCGTTCCCCAGACGAATGCTTGCCTTGTCCTGTAAAGGAAGCTCCACATTGCTTACGCATTGCTGTCCGTTTAGGAAGCTATGGTTTGTGGAATTGTTGTCTTGCAGAAAATACTGTCCGTTTCTGCTGATAATGTTGGCATGACTTCTACTGATTGCCTCATTGTCATGTATCACATAATCCACAAATTTTTCTTCTTTTCCCAAACGGAAAATGTTGCCTGTAATAGGAATCCTCTCTCCGTTCTTAATCCGGAGTAGATAGGGCTGCTTCGGTGTGTCCGGTGCCTTGGTATAGTTTAATACCGAGGTTTCCTCTCCTCGAAAGCCACTATGCAAAACCGTAGTGTCTCCGAAGTTTCTTCCTCCATTTCCCACAGCTTCTTGCTGATTAGAAAACAGGGGGCTTGGCTTGGCCGGCTGAAGATTTCCCTTCGCTGCCGAAGGATTGCTCTTCGGGATATTCATCCCGGCACCGACCGGAGCGCTGACTTTGGGATTTCCTGCGAAATTTCCTTGGCTATTTATCGGGGCATTGGGCAAGCTTTTTATCCCGGACAGATCCTCCCCCGGCTTGTCTTTTCCGGACTCCTTTCCGGGAACCTGGAAGGAAAATCCTCCGGAAGACGGTTTTTTCGCCTTCGGAGCAGCAGAAGCGGTCTTCGCCTTTCCTCCGGGAAGATTGAAGGAGGCAGCGGATTTTTTCTTTCCGCCCTTCTTCGCCAGCTCAATCTTCTTTAAGGCCTCTTTTCTTGCCTTCAGCTGTTTCTGCTGTGCCATATATTCCTTGGCTCTGTTGTTGTTGTAATGCTGTAAGAGGTAGAAAAGAGAGATTCTTTCTTCCTTGGGAATATCATCCGGTACAGGAATATCCGGAATAGCTTCCTCCACTGCATTTTCCTGCTTAAGAGCTCCTACAGAGGATAGAGAGGATTGCTCGAAAAAGCTTGCCGCCATACCCCCTACGGAAGAATTTGCAACGGCATTTCCGATTTCGGCTACGCCCTGCTGCAGGCTTTCCTTCGCTGCCGGAGCAAGGGGTGTTCTATCCTTCTTCCCTTCCCTTTCCATCTCTGTCAACAGGTTCAAGAAATCCAGTGAAGAAAATACCGGAATGCTGTTTAAGTAATTCAGGATTCTGGTGACATAGCTTCCCTCCTCCGGATTCTCAAACTGTGCCTGGAACATTACAGACTTCAGGAATTCTCTCTGATCCTTCTGCTCTTTCTCATTTTCCACCGGAAGACAGATGCACTCCGTCTCCCCGGTGGATACGTCGGTATAAATCTGGTTCAAATCCAAGAGGATGCAGGCCGGATCCAGCATATATTCCTCTGCGGATACCATGGCCTCCGTAATCCCCTTGAAAATCCCCATAAAGCTTTGCTTCGTTACCGGCCGGGCAAAGAACTGGTTTGCCGTAATCTTTCCGGTAATGGTATAGCGGATAAAACGCTGTGTATCCATCTGCATATAGTTGGTAGAGGCCAGTCCCTTGGCCTTGTTGCTGGTAAGCATATTCAGACTGATATTGTCCAGCACATCCTCTTCCTTGAGCTGATAAACCAGAAAACTGCTGGCTCCTTGGTTTTCGTATTTGAATTCTTTCATACATTTGCTCCTTTTTGCTTACTTTTCTCCCCACATTTTGGCTTTGGCACTCTGGGTAATATCCATCTTTTTCTTTCCGAACATATCAAACCAGACACCCATTTTATATGTGACGGTAAGGGTAACATCTCCTCCCGAACTTTCGACCTTGAAGTTCATGCCGTCCAAGCCTCTCTCTACCCCGAAGGATTTCAGTTTTTGATTTGCCTTGGAGTCACTGGTGTCTCCGGTCAGGTAGGCTACAAAACGTCTTTTGGCATCATCATTTCCCATACCCAGGGCGGCACCCATGCCTTTCTTTTTTCCGGCATACCAGTCGTTGGGGCTGGAAAAGTATTTGCTGGAAAAGAATCTTCTGTAGCCGTCTTGAATGAGGTCGCTAAGGCTTCCCCAGAAGCCGTTGGCTCCGTCCAGGCCCGAGGCAATCTGATTGTTGGCATAGGAATCCATGCCCAGGCTGGTTGCGGATTGTACCAGTGCGTGTGCGATTTGGTTTTGGGCGTTAAACACAAAGAAGAATCCGTTTAATGCCATAAACAAAGCGCAAAAGATAGGAAGAATGATGGCTGCTTCTATGGTTACCGAGCCTTTTTCCGTATTCTCTCGTTTCATCTTTACTCCCTTCTCCTTTAATACGCCAAATCCTTTTGCTTTTCGTATGGGAAGCCTCCGGTAAGCGTAGGAGATAAATTCATAAATATGTTCAGCTTGTATTTGTTGTCGGAATGTACACTGGTGTAGGCCTTATTGATGTCGAAATCAAAGTCCTTCTTGTGCTTTTCCTTGGCTTCCAGCTGAATGAGGTTCTGCATCCGGTCTGTATACTGGTCGTAGGGGGTGCATAAAATCATCAAAATAGCGCCGTGGGCAGTGTAGTCCAGCGGGAAATAACCCATCTCGTTTTTATCATTGGTTTTTCCCGAGCCGTCCTGTCCTCCATGCTTGGCAGGATCATCATGGTACACGGCTACTTCCGTGCCGGTGGAGCTACCTCCCCCTCGCTCCCTTTCAAACATCCCGCCTAAGGTTGATTTCTGTTCATCACTCAGATCCAGGATTCCGGCCATGTCTTGTGCCAGATGGGGTAATCCCTTAGTGGAAAGGTACGCCGTGGTCTTGAAAAGCACCTGGGTTCCTCCATTTACCAAAATCACCATATCCAGGAAGGGTTCCAGTAAGAGGAAGATGACGGTGGCTACAATTCGTACCGGTCCCAAACCGGAAAGTGCCTTCAGGATATCCGAGTTAAATACCGCATAGCAATCCACCATCAGGCGAAGCATATAGCCGTCAAAGAAGGCACCGGCCTGGGCAGTGTACTCGGAGTTTGCACCGGTAAGCATATATTCCAGTTCCGCACCCTTAAACATCGGATCCGATCCGGAATTATTCCCTAAAGAGGCGATGTCGCTCATGGCACCCCCTTTTCCGCCCTTATCCGATCCTCCTGCCAGGCTAAATACCTTTTGGAAGCTATATCCGGTTAAAGTGGAGCCCTTCTTATAGGTCGTTCGATTCGGCAGGTTGTATGCCGCGTAGCCATATAAAAGGAAGGCGTGATAATACTCTTGGTAGTTCACCAGGAACTTCGCCAGATTGATAAAGTGCTCTGCCATCCAGGTTACCAACCCCGCTAAAAACTTTGCCAGATTAATCAAGAAGCTGGCCAATTTTGTGATCATTTTGAAAACATTCGGAATTCCGTAGCAGGCATCCGCAAAATCTATCGCGTCCTGTAACATCCCTGCAAATCCGGAAGCCGTTAAGAGGGTTGAGGTATCAAAGGAGCTGGTATGCGCTAATAAAGCCGGATTAATATTGGAGTCCAAACTGTTGTCATAAAAAATCTTCATATCCATCAGCTTTTGTGCCAATCTTCCGACGGCAATAACTTCCTTGATACCATCTTGGTCCGCAGTCGCTGATTTATCTAAAATATCTACCAGCTCATCCACATACTTAGCCACGTCCTCCTTAAAGCCCTTCATTTCTATCTTTCCCAATGGAGCTGAGGATAAATCCGCCATGGAATGACCGGAAGCGGTGAAGGAGCTCAGGGCAGTGGCTTGATTGTTTAAGCTTGTTTTTTCTGCCTCTACAATGGCATCGATTCCTTTTTGAATCTGTTTATTGGCAAAATTTTCCGTGGCCTTATGCATTTCTTCAAACCACTTATAGGCATCCGTTCCTATGGTTTCCGCCCCTTCTCCATCAGGAATTTCCCCATCTGCGGCAGTTCCTGTTGTTGCCACCTCCGTGCTGCCATTCGCCGGTACTGTGGCTACCTCTGTACCGGTACCGTTGCCTGCTGCAGGAATGGTAGCAATCTCTGTACCGGTGGAAGCTGCGCTCTCCGTTGCCGCCTCTTTGCTTTCCTCTTTCTTTTTCTTCGTTGCCTCCTTCACTTCACTAAGGTCTTTTTTCACCTTTTCCATCTTCTCCTTTAAATCCTTGGAGGCATCATAAAGGTTTCCAAGACTGGTGCTAAGCTCCTTCGTCGCGGTAGCCAGCTCTCTGGCCGCTGCATCCGCAGCCGCCTCTGCGGCGGGAAGACCTTCCTCCTGCCCGCTGTTTCTGATGGATTCAACGGTTTGCATCGCCGTTTGAAAGGCTTGATATTTTGTTTTGTAATTCTGACATTTCTCCTTGAAGTCCTTCGCCTTCTCCTGAAAATCCTTGACACTGTTAATCATATCCTTGGTGTCATTGGCATAGCCTACCGCCTTGTTTGCCACTTCCGCTCCGGCGTTCAACTGCTTCATTCCGGGAAGACCGTCCAGCTTCTTCTTAATACGATCCAGGTCAAAACCGTCCCACATGGCCTGTGCCATAACCGTATATTCACTGGCCTCATAAATCTGCTGCTTCAGGATGGAGGCGCTACCAAGACTATGCTGTCCGGAAGCCTCCATACTCTGTATGCTTGCCCCCTTACCCAAAGCATTCATATTGGCCTTCATATAGCCCTGGTAAGTGGTATTGACATCATCCTTTTGCGAAATGGAAAGTAAGTCAAAACGCTCTTCCACATAATCATCATAGTGACCCAAGGTAGAATAGAGGGAGCTTCCCATGACCTCCTTCATTAGTTCCTGAATACTCTGGATTCTTGCGTACTCTATGAAAATAAAGGTGGACATCAATAGCGGAGAAACCACTAGGGCTAAAAAGATGGATAGCATGCCCTTCGTTCCGTTGACTTTTCTTTTCAGAAAATGTCTTATTGCTTTTCTTTTTTCTTTAAACCATGCTTTCATATTCTTCTCCCCTATGAAAAAAACTTGTTAAGGCCTTTAACCACCTTGTCCACCGTTTCCAATACGGTTGCAAAGCTCTTCACCTTTTCACTGGCATATTTTGCAAGCTTTACGGAATGGACATAATCCAAGGCGTCAAAGTCGTTGCAGGCTACCGTCGCATCCAATTGCTTGGTTTCGGAAACGCCGATAAAACGCATTAACTCTCCAAATAAAAATCCATAGTTCTTGTGCATGGTAATTTCGATATGATGTCTTCCGATATCATCGTTGGCACGTTCTACCTTAATATCCACCTCACCCTTTGACTTTGCCAGGCTCACATTGGTGAGACGATTGTTCAGAAAATTAGAGGCTCTGGAATTTGCCGCATCGATTCGATCTTGCTTTTTCCCCATAATCCAAAGATAGCGATACACACCGATATTCGTAATATCTTCTTCACTCACCAGATTCAAATCCTTCTTGGCAGATCCATACTTGTAATTCTCCGCCACAACCTGCGCGGCCTCATTGGCCGTAACATGGAACATGACATTTTGGTAAAGGTACATACTAAAACCGATGAAGAACACCAGTATCAGAATACACAGCAGCATTCCGATGGACCATTCAATCATGACGGTGCCATCTTCCCCTTTCTCTCGAAATCCCTTTCTCATCTTGACTCCTTTTCCTTACAGAAAATCCTTTTCCTTTGGCACCGAAGCTTTTCCCTTCAGCACCCTCTTCAGCACTTTTCCTACTGAAGCTTTTTTCTTCGTAATAACGCTTTTCTGCGAAAGCTTTATTTTTCGTCGTAATACTGCTTTCTACGGAAGCTTTATTCTCCGTCGTAGTACTGCTTTTCTCCTAAGATTCCGAATACCTCCTCAAAGTTTTTGTCCAGCCAGGAATCCTTCACAACATAGAAATTGCTCTTTCCGGTGGAAGCAAAGGAATCCGGAAGTACCTTTAGATTCTCAATTTCCTTGGGGAAGTAATAAGAATCCACAGGAGCTGCGGCAAAGGCACCGCTGCCGATTTCCTTTAAATTCTTGGGCATGTGAACTTCCTTCAGGGACTTACAATCCTGAAATGCCGCTTCTTCAATACTTTCTACGGAATTGGGGATGCTAATCTTCTCCAGTGCGGAACAGTTTAGGAAGGCGGAGTCCGGAATCACCTTTAACTGTTCTCCCAGAAAATTCACTTCCTTTAAGCTGGTGCAGTCCCTAAAACCGAACTCGGCAATGCTAGTTACCCCTGCCGGAATATCCAGACTTTCCAGGTTATGGTCAGACTGTACGTCGACCTCGGAGGTCTGATTCTTCGGCAGCACAATCTTCTTTACCTTCTTCAAAAGAGTAAGGCCGTAGCCCAGCTGAAAATCATCATCGCTTTCAAAATACAGTTCTTCCAGCTGCACATCATCATCCGGTCCTAAACCGGAGTCAAAGGACTTTGCCCGCTTGGGAATCACAATCACCTTCTGCTTGGCACCCTCTTCATTCAGATTGGCAATGGAGTCCTCTCCCATCCATTCAAAATAGTCTTCATTTGGTTTGGCATTGGCTTTCTCATTTCCCTTACCGCTGTCTGCCTCCTGCTTGCTGTCTCCCTGAGCACTCTTCTCTTTTCCTCCGTTGCAGGCGGTAAGTCCCAAAGCCAAAGCCAGAACTCCTAAACCTAACAGTGTTCTTCTCTTCATTTTTATTCCCCTTTCTGATTGTTTTCTTTTGCTTTTGATCTTCTATTGCTTTAATAAGCCAATGAACTTCTGTGTATTTCCGAACTTCTATGTATTTCCGAGCGTCTACGTATTCCGCTCTTAAATATTTTCCTTTAATAATTCCTCGAAGAAGGTCTTCTCCGCCAGGGTCTCCACCAGCGCCTCTGTTCCGGCGTGTTCATATCTGGGTACCCCTCCCAGCTCTCGAATGCCGATTTTGGGAAGGCTCTGGCCGGTTTTGTTACTGAACTTGTTATATACGGTGTACATTCTCTTCATGATGGGAACGGGGGAATTTTCCTCCTTAATCTGCAAGGCCTGTAGCATTCTTAGGAACTTATCGTTTCCGATTTCCGATCCGTCTACGGTGAGGACAATGCCGTGCACTCCCCGGTAAACCGCTAAGCTGTCATCATCAATGGAGAAGTCCCCGTCCAGGATGATAATGTCATAGGAGCCCCCAAGCTTTAGCTCCCGAAGCAACTTCTGTCTCTCCTCTAAGGAAAGCTCCATCATATCCAGGGCAATCTTGGCTTTGGAGAAGAAGTACACCCCTCTTGGATCCTGGCGAACCGCACTTTCCAGCTTTAAGCGGAAGTTGGCCTTCTGCTCCTTTAAGGCAAATACCACATCGCTCATGTCCAGCTGTCCTCCGGCATGGAAGAAGATATCCGCCGAGCCGTAGCGCTCCATATTCAAGTACAAAACCCGATGTCCCGCCTGGGCAAAATGGTAGGCACAGGCTGCCGCCATGGTGGAAGCCCCGGTTCCTCCGGCTACCGAGCCGAAGGCAAAGACCTTACAGGGATCCTCTCCGATTTTCAAACCGGTAATGCCCTGAATCCGCTCCGCATAGAGGCTTAAAATCTGCTTATAAATCAGATCCGCCTTCTGGTACTTGGAGATAGCCGCCTCGTCCTTATAGCTTTCGATTTCCGCGGACTCCACGAAATACGCAAAGCTGCACTGCTTGGGAAGAAGGGCGGTGTTGATGTCAAAGGAGGCATCCGCCACCAGCACATCCATCTTTACCTCCCGAACGGTCTTTAAGGCCAGTTCTTCGTCGGTAAAGGAATACAGCTCAAACTTTTCTCCAAAGCGGGTGCTAAACACCGTTACGATTCTTTGTAAGTATTCCTTGTCCTGTTCCAAAATCGCTAATTTGATTTTCATTTCCTTCTCCTTTGCTCTTTTCCAGCTTATTGATTGCTATCTTCGTTCCATCTGCGCCCTATCCTGCTGCCGGAGCCCCTCCTTCTGCAGGGGGTGCTTCTTCCCCTTCCGGGGGAGCTGCCGCTGCCGTTTCTCCCCCTTCTACAGGGGCTTCCGCTACTGCTTCCGGCGCTGCCTCCCCGCCTTCTGCCGGGGCTTCCGATGCTGCTTCTGTTCCTTCTGTCGGAGCTTCGGTGGCTGTTTCCGTCATTGCTTCTGTTGCCGCTTCCGTTGTTTCTTCGGGCTTTGTTTCCTTTTCCTTGCCCTTCTCTTCTTTGGTAGCGTCCTTGCTGTCTTCCGTAAAGATTTCCTTCTTCACGATATTTCGTTTGATAAACTGATATACCTCCGGAGTGGTTTCCACTATGCATACGCCTTTTTTGTTGAAGTAATCCACGCCGAAGAACTGGGGGGTAATGACCATTTCTCCTTTTAAGTTGATAAAGCCCCAGTAGTCGTCCTCCATCACGCCGGCAAGACCTTCCGAGAAGCTCTTCGCCGCCTTGTACTTAGGCTCCAGTACCACTTCTCCCTTCAGGTTGGCAAAGCCCCATTTTCCCTTCTTGGAAAAGGCGAAGATGCCGTCCTTTCCGATTCCGTCCACTTCCTCAGCGGAGAAGTCCGAAATCTGTTCCCAGTTTTCATTGTAGATATGGTAGGCGCCGTCCTCCTTGGCCAGGATGCAGCCCTGGGCAATAAAGCTGTAGTCCGGATTGATCTGCACCGCTTCGAACTTTCGTTCTTGTTCTATCTTCTTTCCGTTTTCGTCTTTTTTCTCCTTACCCTTTTCATCCTTTACCGTATACTTAAGCTCCAGCTCCTTGCCTTCCGAATCGATAAAGAAGACCCTTTTAGCCTTTTTCACCACTGCCTTTCCTTTTTGGAAACGGCTGGCTTCGGAGAATCCGCCGAAAAGTCGGTCTCCCAAGGCATTGTAGTAGCTGTATTCTCCCTCTTCCTTGATGGGAATTCTGTCCTCCGCATAGTAGCCGATGTCTTCGGGATTTTTATTGGAAAATACACCCTGGGTCACTTCATTTTTATCCATCAAAATGGTTTTTCCGTCCTTACGCAGCAGACGATATCCCTTCTCTCCGATGGGCCCTACAAATTCCTGCTTTAAGGAGTTGGAGGATTCCCCGTCTGCCGGGATATAGCCTGCTCCCTCCTTGTTTTTCACCCCGTAGAAGCCGTTGGAAAGGGGATAATAGCTGTTGTAGTTTCCATACAAGGTTTTGAAGGAATAGAGCATTTTCCGGTATTCCTTTTGGAAGGTCTTATCCTTGGAGCCTGCCTTTTTCGCCTTATCCAAAAAGTAAAAGGCATTGGCATAGTCGTTTTTCTGAATGTACAGTCGGGAAATCGCCAGAGCAAAATGCGGATTTTCCGGATAGGCCGCCTGAGCCATCTCTGCCGCCTCCATATATTCCTTGTAGCGGTCTTCCTTTTCCTCATAGGCTTTCTCGTAGGCATCCATCATCTTTTCATAGATGGCTTCTTCCTTCTTAATGCCTAAGGCCTCTTTGTAATTTTCTCCTGCCTTTTGGTACAGGCCTCTCTTCTCAAAGTCCGCGGCTTCCGCCACTTCCTGCTGATACCTTTTTATCTGTCTCTGCTGGTCGGAAATCTTACTATACCAACCCATACCGGTAATCAATACCAGGGCAAAGGCAACCCCCATCTGTGTCTGTGTCACAAGCTGCTCCTTTCTATATCAGAGAAAGCATGGCTGCAAAGCCAAAACCGAAGTAGATAAAAGGTCCCAAGGGAAGGGCGTCCTTTAAGTTCTTTTTCTTTAACAGTAAAACCGGAAGGGAACACAGGGCGCAGAGCAGGAAGGAAAAAAGTAAGCTCACGCAAAAGCCGTACATCCCTGTAAAAAAGGCCAGACCGGTAAAAATCTTAATGTCTCCCATGCCCAAGCCGGAGCGGGAAATCTTATATAAGAGGCACAATAAAATCAAAGCGATAAATGCAGGTACAAAGCTGTTGAGTAAAATCATGGGGAAGTCCCCCTTGTAAAACAGAAGCTCCGGAATCATGAAGAGGATTCTGCCCGCAAGGAGCACTATGGTGCAGAGGTTTGGTATCTTCATGGTATAGGCATCCACCAGCCCCGCCCATTCCAAAACCATGAAGCAAAAAAGAATCATGGCTAAGGCCAGAGTATGCACCGCCGTTTGTCGTACGTAGTAGCCTGTCAGGAAGGAAAAAAAGGCCAAAGTGCCAATCACGGCATAGGGGTTTAAGAAGGATGACCTTGCCTGCCCCTTTAAAAATATCTTTATTACGAGAAAATACACGGCAATGCTGCATATGCTGAAAACAGCGCCGCTAATAAGTCCTTGCATCATTTTCCTTTGATTCCTTTCCCATATCCGGTTTTGTATTGTTTCTATTCCTTACAAATTTCCAAAGTGCTGTTCTTTCGACAGTGGCCTCTTCTACGATTGCCTCTTCTACGATTGCTTCTTCTACTGTTGCTTCTCCTACAGAGAAATTCCCGCAAAGGCGGAGGATAAAATAATGATAATAATGCCTAAGAAAATCAGCATGATGGGCATTAAGAGCTTGGCGGAAGCCTGTTCTCCCTTTTGTAAGAGTCTTTGCTTTTTCTCATTCCAAAGGTCACTGGACTGTCTTGCCAAAAATAGCGGCAGCTCTCCTGCACCCTTTCCCATACTTTGCATTAAGGCACTGGTAAACTTGATAATCTCCGGAGAATTGGTGGCTCTTCCGAACTTGGCTATGGCCTCACTGTCCGCATGGCCGTTTCGAATATCCTCACTGGCATCCCGCATCAGGGCGTAGATATCCCCTTCCCCTCTGCCGCCCACCATGTTCCAGGCGTCTCTAAGAATCATGCCGGAGTTCACCAGAATCGCCATGGTGGAAACTACCTCCGGAAGCTCCGTCTCGCAGTTCTCCGTTCTCTTTACCAGCTTCTGTCGCATGGAGTCGCAACCGTAAATCAGGCCCACAATCGCCAGAAAGATGCCCAGATAGAAGAAGTTCCTGCTATCCTGCCAGCCTGCCAAAAGGCAGCCAAAGCATAAGATAAAGTGGAAAAAGCTAAGGGCCATGGCGTAATACACATTGGCATAGTATTCCGCATACATCTCCCCGTATAAGACCTTGGCATTTTGCTCCAGGCGCTCGAAAAGCACGCCCCTCAAGCGAAGAGGCGGTAGCTCCGCCCAGCAAAAGCCCACGGTATAGATATCCTTTAACGGAAAATCCTTTTCTTCCAAGCCCTCCACCAGCTCTTCGTACTTCTGTCCCCGAAAAAGCTGAATCAGGAACAAAATCGCCAGAATGGTTCCTAAAATCATTGCTATGCTTCGCATCATTTTCCCCTTCTTACTTCACCACCTGCATAATCCGCTGTCCCATCACATAAGCTCCCGCAAAGATGCCAATGGCGATGGTCACCGCAACAATTCCGATGGGCGTAGAAAAGCTTCGATTAAAGCTGGATCCCATGCCTCTAAGCATTCCCGTAAGCACCACCGGAATAATCATCATGGCGGTAAACTGAATCTTGTTGGAAGAAATCGCCGTCTGGATTTCCTCACTGATTTCCATCTTTTCTCCGATAATGTCCGCGGTTCTTCGCACAATTTCCTTGATATTTCCGCCGGCCCGGTAGCTTACATTGAAAATGATGGCAAAGTTCTCAATATCCTTGTTGGCACTGCGCTTTCCCAAAGAAAGCATCATGTCCTCAATGGCTAAGTTGTTTCGCAAGCCCAAAATCATTTCCGCGGTTTCCTTGGTGATTTTTTCATCCTCTCCAAATTCCATCACCATATCCTTATAGGTGCTGTCCAGAGAATCGTGCATGTTCATTCCGCTGGCCAGCGCCACCGCCAAGGATTCCAAAAAGCCTCTGAACTGTCTGGCTAATTCCTTCAGCCGTTTTTCCTTACATTGACCGGCCCGAATCGGAAGAAAGAAGAAGCCGCAGAGACTTCCCACCAGCAGGAAAATAACGATATTGCCATACATGGTGGCCTTCGTTGCTCTTCCTGTGGCATCCAAAAACTGATTGCCGTAAAACACCAGACTCACCGCACCGCCGATGAACAGCGCTATGGCAAAGGCCTGAAGCTTTTCCCTGAAATTCAGATAATATACGTTGTAATTGGTCAGCTCCGTTCCCAAGGGGGAAAGGTAGCTTGCCGGTTCCTTTTCCTTCTTTTTCCGAAAAAACATTTGTCCCTCCAAAACTCTTAAATCACCGTGTTGATTCCTGCCAGACGGAGCTTAAAATCCTTCTGCATCTTATTTTCCGTCCGCTTCAAAACGCCGTGTACCTTGGTAACGGTACTTTCTTCGTCCTCCTCAAAAACATAGAGGGGGTTCAGAAGAATTTCCCCGTTATGGAATCCTAAAACCTCCGTAATCTCCATGGTCTTTCGGGAACGGTCTCTTAGACGGGACAGGTGAATAATGATGTCAACCGCAGAACCAATCTGCTGCTTAATGGCTTCCAAAGGCACATTTGCCGCGCCCTGCAACACCATGGTTTCCAAACGGCTTAACATATCCCTTGTGGAGTTGGCGTGTCCTGTGGAGAGAGAACCGTCATGTCCGGTGTTCATGGCCTGGAGCATATCTAAAGCCTCTCGACCACGAACCTCTCCCACTACGATACGGTCCGGTCTCATTCGAAGAGAGGACTTAATCAAATCCGTCATGGAAATCTCTCCCACGCCGGCGGAGTTGGCATTTCTGGTTTCCAAACGTACCAGGTTGTCTACATTTTCAATCTGTAACTCTGCGGTATCTTCTACGGTGATAACACGCTCATCTCTTGGAATATAGTTGGACAGGGCATTCAGGAAGGTGGTCTTTCCGGAACCCGTACCGCCGCAGACGAAGATGTTGTAACGAGCCTTGACCAAAAGCTGAAGCTTCTCCGCAATTTCCTTGGTTAAGGAGCCGAAGCGAATCAGCTTCTCCATAGTCATAGGCTCCTTGGAGAACTTACGGATGGTAATGGTGGGGCCGCAGAGGGCAATGGGAGGAAGCACCACGTTGACACGGGAGCCGTCCGGCAGGGTGGTATCACAAATAGGATTTGCCTGGTTTACTTCCCGTCCTGCCAATCCTACGATTCTTTGGATAATATCCTCCAGCCTTTTCTCGCTTTCAAACTGTCGATCCAGCTGGAACAGATGGCCCTTTTGCTCTATGAAAATGTTTTCCGGGCCGTTAATCATGACCTCGGTAATGCTTTCATCCTTTAAAATAGCATCCAAAAGGCCGAAGCCTCTGATGGCTCCGTAAACCTGCTGAACGATGGAGAGCTTCTGCTCCACGGAGCAGTAAGAGTTGCCGATTCTCTGGGCAACCACTTCCTTCACCTTCTCCTCCAACACGTCATCTTCAATCTGGCTTAAAACAAAGTTCGAAGAAATAAAGGATTTTAACTCCTCTACCAATCTTTGCTCCTCTGCGTAGGTCATGCACACTCCTTTCCCTCATTACGAAAATGCCAAAACCGCCCCCAACCCCCTTCCTTTTCCAAAGAGGGTCCGGTTTTTCCCGAGATATCCTTATTCAATTTTTTCTTTCTTAAACACGATTTATACCCTTTAAATTTTTTATTAAAATAATAAAATTAGAAGAAATTGCAAGATAAATAATAGTTAGTTTGGCCTTTCCTGTCAATATAATTCTATTTTATATTAATTTAAATTTAATTTATTCAATAATTTAATTAATGGAAAATCATTATTTTACGTATATTTGTATCTGAATTTAATTTTTATCCCTGCCTATTTTTCTTCTTTTCCCCCTTATTTTTGTAAATATCCTACAAAAATACTATGGATTTTCTAAAATTTGGCCAAGAAAAAAAGAGAAACTATACAAAAATAGTCTCTCTTTTGATTTTTAAGGCTCGCTCCGAAGCAGTATAGGTATGAAATAGTGCACGCTCCCGCTAACTTCGCCCTGCGAAGGGAAGGACTGTATTCTATGTGACGATGCGCTCTGATGCAGTATGGGTCTGTAATCGGGGCACGCTCCCGCTAGCCTCGCCCTGCGAAGGGAAGGACTGTATTCATTGATGAGGCTCGCTCCGATGCAGTATAGGCATGCAATCGAGCACGCTCCCGCTAACCTCGCCCTGCAGCGGTACTAAGCGAAAAACTACAGTACCTTTGTTTTTCGCAAGTACCGGCGGGCTCAGATTGCTCTCTTCCATGCCTATACTGCTTCGGTCGCTTCAGATATTTGATTACTACAATCCTTCACTTCGCCGGATTTCGGTAAGTTTCGACAGGCTCAGACTACCCCTATTATAGACCTACACTGCTTCATTCGCTTCATCTTATTGGTTTCTACAGTCCTTTCCTTCTCGGGTTTTCGTAAATACCGGCGGGCTCAGATTGCTCTCTTCCATGCCTATACTGCTTCGGTCGCTTCACTAGATTGATTTCTACAGTCCTTTCCTTCACAGGTCTTTCGCTAGTATCGGGTTCAGCCCCCCTATAATAGACCCATACTGCTTCATTCGCTTCATCTTATTGGTTTCTACAGTCCTTCCCTTCGCTGACTTTCTGCAAGTACCGGGATCAGACCACCTCACATTCAGACCTATATTGCCGAAACTTCTTTCTTATTTTGTTTTTTACAGCTCCCCTTTCAAGCGTCCCTACTGACCGGGTTTGCTTATCTTCATAAGGTTCCTTATCAAATGAATCCCATTCTATTTTTAGTTTATCGTTTCAACTTTGCCCTGCAATATGCGCAATAGGCTACAACAATACTAAGGTAAGGGATGAGCTGAATAAACTGTAGTGGTACGCCGGTGTTTTGCAGGTAGTTAGCCATGCTTTGACAGAAGCCGAAGAGCAGAGAGGCCAGAAAAGCCAAATAGGCATTTCCTCCGGCAATGGCCTGGGTAGCCAAGGCAATATAGCCTCGTCCCGCAGTCATTCCTGCGGAAAACAATCCCACATAGCCCATGGAAAGGAAGGCTCCTGCCATACCGGTTAAGGCTCCGCTGATGAGAAGTGCTGTCCGCTTCACTCGTTTTACGGAAATCCCCAGGGATTCCGCCGCTTCGGGATTCTCTCCCACCGCGATGATTTCCATTCCCAGACGACTCTTCTTAAAGAGGGTAGCAATCGCAAAAACCAAAAGCAGGCTCAGGTAGGTCAAGATATGCTGTCCGGAAAGAATCTTTCCCACAAAGGGAATGTTCTCTATCAAAGGGATATTTAAAGCAGGAAGTTTTAAACTGTGCAAAGAAGTGGAGGCTCCCTTTTCTCCGGTAATCAAAAACAACAGAAAGATGGTTCCTCCGGAAGCCAAGGTATTTAAGGCGATACCGGAAAGGATTCCATTGGAATGCAGCTCCACAATAAAATAGGACAAAAGCAGGGAAATGAAAAGCCCAATTCCCACCGCCGCCAAAAAGCCCAAAAGAGCGCTTTGACTAAAGGCACTGACAATCACCCCGAAGAAGGCGGCAAAAAGCATGGTGCCCTCTAAGGCAATGTTGCTGACTCCTGCCCGGGAGGCGGTCATGGCTCCCAGGGTAGTAAGGAGTACCGGAGTTGCAGTACGAAGCATGGCAAAGTAAAAGTCTTCCTTTCCCAAAATGGATAGTATCTCTCCCATTATGCCTCCTCCTTTCCCGGTTCCGGAAATGTCTTAACCGCATCCACTGAATCACTTTTCTCTGCTGTCGCCCCGCTTGCTTCTACCAAATCAGCTGTTGCCGCTACCAGCCCGTTCGCTTCTGCTGATTCAGCTTTTGTTGCTGCCGGCTCGGTTGCTTCTACCAAATCTGCTTTTGTCGCTACAGGCTCGGCGCTTGCGGTCGCCGGCCTATGCTCTGTCGCCGGCAGGGCGGTATCCGCTGCCGCCAAGGATTCCTTCACTTCTCTTCTATGCTCCCAGCCGGAAAGAAAGGCTTCCGCGGTTACGAAGAGAATCAGTAAGGCCTGAATCAAGGCTACCAATTCATTTTGCACATCGGACTTTCTGGACATGATATCCGCTCCCACACGGATATAGGCCAGGAAGAGGGCGGAAAAGGGCACCAGCGCCGGATTGTTTCGGGAAAGAATGGCAATAATTACCCCGTCCCAGGCATAGGAGGGGGACTCCTGCCAGTTAAATCGCTGATACATGCCCATTTGCTCCACCGCCCCTCCAAGGCCGGCCACCATTCCCGCCAGAACCTGGGTCAGGAGGATCACCTTTGAGGAGGAAATGCCTACCATTTTCGCAAAGGAAGGATTGCTTCCGGAAAGCCGAAGCTCATAGCCGAAGCGGGTTTTGTACAGCAGAATGCTGAAAAGTACCGCCAAAAGCAGGGCCAGGAAAAAGCCCAGGTGCAGCTTACTGCCCTTCACCAAAATCGGCAGTACCGCAGTTTTGGCATACTTTAAGGAAGCAAAGGTTCCCGCCTCCCGATCCGCAAAGTATTTACTGATGGTAAAGAGTCCCAGATAGAAAAAGACATAGTTTAGCATCAAGGAAGTAACCAGTTCATTGGCCTTAAAATACAGCTTCGCCAATGCGGGCAGGCTTCCGATAATGCCTCCCATCACTACCGCCAAAAGTAAAATCACCAGAGGATGCAGAGGGAAGGGCAGGCTCAGGCGGATGGCCAAGGCCGCGGTAAGTACCGCGGAAATATAGAGGCAGGCATCCGTAATCATGGAAAAGTTTCCCGATTTAAAACAAAGGCTTAGGGCAAGCCCGGTAAAAATCAGCGGGGTGGCCTGGGCAAAGATGGAAAGAAAGTGCCGCATACTGCCAAAGGGGCCTAAGAGCAGATAAGAAATGGCTGTCCAAGGCTCCTTACTGACCAAAAAGATAATCAGCATGGAAATGCCAAGGGAAATCCCCAGTGCCAGAATAAAACGAAAAAGCTGAAATTGTTGTTTACTGCTCATAAGCCTCTCCTATTCTCTCCTGACTGTCTTCCTTAACTCCCAGCATATATAAGCCCAGCTCCTCCTCCGTCAGACTGCCGTCATTGTCCAGATAGCCCACAAAGCGCCCCTCATGCATCACAAGGATATGGTCACTTAGGGACAGAAGCTCCGTAAGATCTGCGGAAATGAGTAGCACCGCCTTCTTATTCTTCCGCATATCCAAAATTTTCTTTCGGATAAAGGCAATGGCCCCCACATCAATTCCCCTGGTAGGCTGATTTAGGATGAACAAATGGGGATTGGCCTCATATTCCCGTCCGAAAATCAGCTTTTGGGCATTTCCGCCGGAAAGGGATTTCACATCCTGCTTGGTATTTTTGTATTTTACGGAAAAGGCCGAAAGCACCTTCTTGGTAAAGGCCTGAATCTTTCCGCTGTTTAGAAGTCCGAAGGAAAAAAGCGCCTTCTCCCTATAGCTTCGGGAAATGGCATTTTCCTCCAGGCTAAGCCTGGGCGCAGAGCCGTAAAGGAAGCGATCCTCCGACACATAGGAAATTCCCAGGTCCTGTCGCTTCTGTACGGAAAATGCGGAAAAGTCCTGGGAAAAAAGCTGTAGCTCTGCTCCATTTGCCGAAAGCGTTCCCACCAAGACCTGACAAAGCTCATTTTGTCCATTTCCGTCAATACCGGCAATCCCCAGAATTTCTCCCTCGGAAAGAGAGAAGGACAGATTTTGTAAAATCGCCTTTCCCCCCTCTCCCTGCAGGAAAATGTTTTTCCCGGAAAATACCTTTTTCCCCGGAGAAAATGGCTCTTTCTCGATGTCCAGACGAATTTCTCTTCCCACCATCAGTCGGGAAATGTCCGCCTCCGACAGGCTTTCCACCCCATAGGTTCCCATGGTCTTTCCGTCCCGAAGAATGGTCATTCTGTCGCAAAGAGCCTTTACTTCCTGCAATTTATGGGAAATAAAGAGGATGGTATGCCCCTTTTCCCGCAAGCTCCGAAGCTGCACAAAAAGCTCCTCGGTTTCCTGGGGCGTCAGCACCGCTGTGGGCTCGTCCAGAATAAAGATTTCCGCTCCTCTATAAAGCGCCTTTAATATTTCCAGCTTCTGTCGCATGGCAATGGAGATGTCGGAAACCTTTTTTTCCGCCTCCACTTGCAGACCGTATTTTTCGGAAAGTGCCTTACATTCCTCCACCGCTTTTTTACGGTCAACAAATAAAGACTTGCCGGTTCCCAGCACCAGATTCTCCGCCACCGTCATGGAAGGAATCTGCATAAAATGCTGGTGTACCATGCCGATACCTTTTTCCATGGCTTCTTTGGAGGAATGAAACTCCACTTCCTCTCCCTTTACCAGTATTTTCCCCTTGGTGGGGGCGATTTCTCCATAGAGCATCTTCATCAATGTGGACTTGCCTGCTCCATTTTCCCCTACTAAAGCATGAATCTCTCCTTTTTCCACGGAGAGATTCACGTCTTCATTGGCCAAAACGCCACCGGGATAGATCTGGTAAAGTCCTCTTCCTGCTATGACTTCCACAGTTCCTCCTGTTAATATTCCTGATTCTATGCTGTAACTGATTCTCCACTTAGCCTTTCTTTAGAAAAGCTTGCAAAGCCTTTGCCAACTCTACGCTCCGGAAAAGCTTGCCGGGCAAGCGAAAATTTTGTCGGGATTTATTCGCCGCTGATAATGCTCTTTAACTTGCTTTCTTCCATACCGTAGGCAGTGTCTACAGTCACCTTGCCGCCAAGGATATCCTGCTTAGCATCTTCTACCTTCTTCTGTACGTCTTCCGGTACTTCCTTCTTGTAAATGTCATTTTCCGCAATACCGACTACGCCGTCCTTAAGGCCCAGCACCTCCGCCTCACCGAAAGGAAGCTTGTCCTCTGCCGCCTTTTCTACGGAAAGATACAGGCTCTCTCCCACATTTTTGATGGCGGAGGAAATGATGTATTCCTGCTCAGGCTTTCCGGCATAAGCTTCCGCCTGGTCGGAGTCTACCCCGATGACATACTTCTTGCTTTCCGCCGCGGCCTCGATAACCCCTACACTGGCAGGACCTGCTGCTACGAAAACGGTGTCCGCATTGTTGGCATATTGGGTCAATGCCAGATCCTTTGCTGTAGCGGAATCCACATAGGAGCCTACATAGGAAACCAATACCTTTACCTCAGGATCCATAAACTTTGCACCCTGAATATATCCTACTGCAGAGTCATTGATGACCGCAGCGGTATCCTTTGCGCCTACAAAACCGATAACATTATCCGCATTGGCATAAGGCATGGAGGACTTGGTTACCCCTGCTGCCAAAACACCGGCCAGGAAGGCACCCTCATTTTGCTTATAGCTCATGGAATATACGTTGGAAAGGTCTCCCACAGTGTAATCTACAGCGGTATCGAAAAGGATGTACTTCTTCTCCGGATATTCCTGAGCAATCTTCTCGGTGATTTCCTTCATGTCCCAAAGACCGGTAATAATCAAATCCGCATCGGACTCGGAAGCATCCTGCATAGCCCCTTCAAACTTGGTCTTGTCATTCCCCATTTCCACCATGGTCACTTCCGCCTTGTCGGAAAGCTCTTTCTGAATCTTCTTCATTCCTGCCTGAGCGGAATCGTTAAAGGCCTTGTCTCCGAAGGAACCGGTTACCAAAAGAGTGACCTTCAGCTTCTTGCCGTTACTTTCCTTATTGCCTTCCGCCTTCTCCTCCTTAGCTGCCGGGGTAGTTCCCTCCTTCGCCGCCTCTGTAGCGGATGTGGTGGCTTTAGCATTTGCATTGCCTCCGCAAGCTGCCAAAACAGCCATCATACCTACTGCACTCAGTCCTAAAATCCAATTCTTTTTTCTCATTATTCCTTCTCCCTTTCGTAAAATAAACTTGTATGAAGTCTATCCAGCTCTGCCAGATAGTTCTCCTTCTTGAATTTGGGTACAAAGCTCTCTTGGATTCTTTTAGCTTCCGCCCCCTCATTTTCCAAAAGTCGCATGACCGCATCCACAAAATAGTGGGCGGGAATCTGATAGGCCTCCCTTTCATTTTCCGTGCCGAAGTCCCGGCCGTGAATCCGTCCCTTGAAGCCGGAAATGCCGATTTCCACCGTGGGAAAGAGCATGGACAGGTCTCCCATATCCCCGGAGGCTGTACCGTGGGTTCCCTCTGCAATCCGGCTTTCCGGCATATAGCGAAGAATCTGGCTCCGTACCAGCTCCGTAAGTGCCGGATCCTGCTCCAGGGGAAAATAGCCCGGGGTATTTTGGATTTCCAGGTCGCAGTTTATGGCCAGAGCCGCTCCCCGTAAAGCCCGGTCCACCTTTTTCTCCGTGCTTCGGATAGCCTCCACCGTCTTTCCTCGAATATACATTTCCATCTTGGTTCTGGCCGGAACGGAATTCACCGTCTGTCCTCCCTCGGTTACGATGTAATGCACCCGGATGCAATCCTCCTCCGGAAAGCTTTCCCGAAGGGCATTGATAGCGGAAATCGCTAAAGTCATGGCATGAAGAGCATTTACCCCCAAATGAGGGCTGGCCCCGGCATGTGCCTCAGTGCCCAGGAAAGTGACCTTCTTTTGGCAGAAGCCGTTTAAGGAAGCCCCCACCTCGGCCTGATAGTCCGTGTCGATGAGCCCCATACTGTGGCAGGACAGAAGCACCGCACATTCATCAAAAAGTCCCAGTGAAATCATTTCCTGCTTGCCGGAGGAATGGGAAACCTTCCCCTCTCTGATGAGATTTCTTCGATAATCCATGTCGCAGAATTCTTCCGCAGGAGTAAAGAAGAGCTTCACCTTTCCCGTAAGCCTTTCCATCACGCCGGCTTCCTTCAGTGCCAAAAATACGGCAAGCATCACCCCGGTCTGGGCATAGTGGCCGCAGGCGTGGGCGGCATTTTGGTCGCTGGAGGCATAGGGATGCCCCAGAACCGGCACCGCATCAAACTCTGCAACTAAGCCGATGCAGGGACCTTCCTTTCCGGAATCCAAAGTCGCCATAAGTCCTGTGTAAGCCACCTCGATAAAGGGAATCTCCGCATCCTGTAAGGCCTCTTCCACCTTTTCTCGGCTCCGAAATTCCTTATAGCCCAGCTCCGGATTTTTGAAAATGTCTTCCGCCAAGGCAATGGCCTTGGGCAAAATACGTTCCAGTTCTTCATGTACTTTTTGCATAGGATTTCCATCCTTTCTTTAGGGTATCGGCTTTCTGTTGTACTGTCTTGCTGTTGTATTGTCTTGCTTTATATGTAGCCTTGATTTATATGTAGCTTTGTTTTACTATACCGGCCCACTGTCGCCGTTCCCTCGGCGCAGCAGTTTGTTGCAAAAGTAAATATCTTCCGTATTCGTTCTTTGGCTGACTGCTATAGAAAAAGCTCCTTATCGCTTCTCCCGCCTTGCCTTCTTGGTGACTTGAAGCATTCTTCTATAGGTAAAAACCATAAAAAGCAGAAGGATCATAGAGTAATAGGGGAAGAGCTTCATGCTGAAGCTACGTCCCAGAACCCCAAAGAGGGGAGGCATAATCAAGGTTCCCACATAGGCTGAGGCCATTTGTGCTCCAATCAGGGCTGAGGAATGCTCCACCCCAAAGTTATAGGGAGTGGAATGAATTACGGAAGGATAGACCGGGGCACAGCCCAGGCCGATGAGAATTAAGGCCGGCAGTACCATAGCCTTACTCCAGGGCGTAAAGAGCAGGAAAATGCCGAAGAAGACGATGGCGCTTCCCCCCAGCACCATTTGCTCATCCTTCCATTTCATCGTGAAAAAGCCGGAAAGAAAACGGCCGAAGGTAATACCGAAATAGAATAAAGCCACATAGGAGGCGGCTAATTTCTCCTCCATGCCCAGAGCAAGAACCATGAAAGAGCCTGCCCATAAGCCCACAGTCTGCTCCAAGGCGCAGTAGCCGTAGAAGCTGGCCAAGCTTTCCTTGGCTCCGGGAATGGCAAAGACCTCCTTAAGACTAAGCGCTCTTTGTTTGGGGGCTTCAGCCCCGTCGGAGGTAGCCTTTCCCTCCATCCCAACGGGAGCATTTGAGCCATTTTCCTTTAGCTCCTCCGGATTTTTCTTCCATAAGGAGAGACTGCAAAAAAGAATGATAGCCAGAATAAACTGAATTATGGAAACAATCAGATAGCCCCTATTCCAAGGCTCTCCTCTTTGTAAAACAAAGCCCATGATATAAGGACCTACGGAGGCGCCCAAGCCCCACATACAATGCAGCCAGCTCATGTGTCTGCTGGAATAGTGCAAAGCCACATAGTGATTTAAGGCCGCATCCACAGAACCCGCTCCCAAACCGTAGGGAATGGCAAAAAGACAGAGCATAAGGAAGCTATGGCTAATGGAAAAACCGAATAAGGCAATGGCGGTTAAAAACACCGAAATTGCCGTAATTTTCCCGGTTCCAAAGCGGCGATTCAATTTTTCACTGTTTAAGCTGGAGAGAATCGTTCCTCCGCAAATAATCATAAAAACTGTTCCCGAATAGGATACGGGAACAGCAAATTCCTGATACATGATCGGCCAGGCCGAGCCCAGCAAAGCATCCGGCAGTCCAAGACTAATAAATGCCAGATAAATCATGAGCAACAGTATAGAAAACATCTTCTCTCCCCCTTAAATTCAATACCGCTCAAGAATACTCTGAAACGATGTTCTATGCAATCGATTTTAGGGAAAGTTATGATTTGGAAGCGATGATTTGAAAATGATGGTTTAGCCGCTTACTTTTTGCTCGGATTTCCTATAGTAGTCCAGAAAATAGTCGGATCCTTCCTTCCACAATCCGGAATCAAAATTATAAAGACACTTGCACGCATTGGAGCTTAAGAGCCGATTTCTCGACTCTTCAATGGAGATATTCTCTTCCTCAGCCATATCCTCAATAGCATTCGTGAGTATCATGTCTGCACATATATTCATTTTTTCAAATGACATATTTTCTTGCCTCCTGAAAGCTTAGCTTCACAAAATCGCTCCTTTCGCCTTCAAAACAGTGCTAATTTCATCTAAATTGTACTCATCACCATTGATATGGAAAATGTCATAGCATGACTCTATATATTGCCAAATTTTATATTTTGAGAAGAGGGCATTGGCAGCAGCCCGACTCATTTTATATTTTTGACAAAACTCTCCTAATAATCTAATTTCCATAAATAATATTTCATTAATCATAAGAGTGTTACTCCTTATATGCTTAAGCGTCCAAATAGCAGTAAAATTAGTTTCTAACACTGCATTCTTATGAAATGATAATATCACAATTTATGAAATGCACCAATACGAAGTACGCCTATAAAGGCTATTTCCATTTTGTCTCGAATACTATATATTATTCGGGACAAAGGAGGTGAAGCTCTTGGCTGAAGGATACGCTAAACAAATTCAAGATCGAATCCATAAAGCTCCGGAGAGTAGTGTCTTCGTGAATTCAGATTTTGCTGACATCGCCAATACAGATACTGTCCGCCGAACTCTGAATCGCTTAGCACAAAAGGACACTCTTCGTAGAGTATTCAACGGTGTTTATGAAAAGCCAAAGTACAGTAAATTACTGGATGAGTATGTCGCAATCAATCCTGACACTGTGGTTAAAGCCCTAGCTAGGAGTTACCACTGGACTATCGCCCCATGTGGAAACACTGCTCTTAATCTTTTAGGTCTATCTACACAAGTAAGTACAAGCTGGTCCTACATTAGTGACGGCCCCTATAAAAGCTATAAGTGGAATAACACAGAAATTGAATTTAAGCATAGAACAAACAAAGAAATCACCGGACTCTCCTATATGACCAGCCTTGTCATTCAAGCATTAAAAGCTTTAGGAAAAAATAATGTAAAGTCTGACACCATAGACTATCTAAGGAAGAAATTATCAAAAGAAGAAAAACAAGCTTGTTTGCAAGAAGCTAAAGAGTCTACAGACTGGATTTATGATGCCATTCGTAAAATATGTGAAGGTGAAGTGCTATGAGAAAAATTGCTTGTTTGTCGGACAGCAATCGGCTGGAACTTTTTCGAAATACTGCTGAAAAAATGATAGATAAAGCATTATCTTTGCTCATCAGAAACATTTTTCCATCTTTTGTGTTTTTCCTTTGCAGAAGATATTGGAATAAAATAATTATAGTTTTCTATTCCAACAAATGGTTTAATACTGTTCCTATATGATAGGTTGTATAAACTTCTGAATCTATTTGATTGAGATATTCAAGATAATCAGGATTTACAGCGTAAAATCCATATTTAATCGCTTCTGCCATTGGATTCTCCTAAAAAAAACAGAGAGGATAACCCCCCTCTGTTAGCTTTAATGCTTCACCTTTGGGATATAGGTAGTGAGACACCTTCTTTAATGCTCCACCTTTAACGGTAGTGGGACACCCTTTTTTTTTACTGGAAGTATAACGAATATTTTTAGAAATATCAAATTGGTATATTTCCTATAGTATTCTCCTCTTTTTATGGAAATTTTTTTCCGCCTTTCCCTTGAAATTCATAAAAAAAATTTATAGACTATTGCTGTTTTTTTCTTTAGTTGAGACTCCTTATCCTATTTAGTCCAGCCGGTTTTTACTTTAATCCGAAAGGCTCTACAACTAAAGAACTTTATAGAAGGAGATTTTGTTTTATGCTTCATGAACAGCAAAAAAAGGCGCTAAAGGCCGCCTTCCCTCATACCGTTCCCATCTTAACCGGCTTTTTATTTCTGGGCTTTGCTTACGGTATCTATATGCACAGCGCCGGCCTTTCCGTGGTCTACACCTTCTTTATGGCTTCCTTAATCTACGGCGGTTCCTTAGAGCTCTTGGCTGTAGGATTTCTATTAGGTCCTTTCGCTCCTATGGAAACGCTTTTTCTGGCTATTATGATTCAGCTTCGACATCTGTTCTACGGCATTGCCATGCTGGATAAATTCCCCAAAAAAGGATGGAAGCATTTTTATCTAATCTTCGGCATGTGCGACGAAAGTTTCAGTATTAATTATAGTACAAAAATACCGGAAGGGGTGGATCCCGGCTGGTTTATGTTTTTTGTGACACTCTTAAATCAAATCTACTGGGTGCTAGGCTCCTGTCTTGGTACGCTTCTTGGAAATGTCCTGCCTTTTTCCACAGAGGGGATTGATTTTGTCATGACTGCTCTCTTTGCGGTGATTTTCTTAGATCAGTTTTTGAAGGAGAAAAATCATTTTTCTTCTCTGCTGGGACTGGGGGTATCCATCCTTTCCCTAGTAATTTTTAAAGCAGAGCATTTCATCCTACCTGCTATGCTTGGCATCCTAAGCATTTTCCTCCTGGCAAAGCCTAAGCTGGAAAGGCAATTTATGGAAGCGAAGAAAAGCTAATGTAGTAAACGAAGTTTTTAGAAAGGCAAGCTTATGACTGTATGGCAACGCATCATTATCATAGCGCTTTGTATTCTGGGCACCATGCTGACCCGCTTTTTGCCCTTTATCTTATTTCAAAAAAATACCCCTAAAACAGTGCAATATCTGGGAAAGGCTCTGCCTCCCGCAAGCTTTGCTCTGCTTTTGGTGTATTGTCTTCGTAATGTTCAGTTATTTAGCGGAAACCAAGGACTACCGGAGTTTCTTTCTCTTGGACTAACCATCCTGATGCATTGTTGGAAGCGGAATATGCTGCTTTCCATCTTCTCCGGCACCGTCCTGTATATGCTGTTTCAACAGGGGATTTTGGCTTTGCCGTTTTAACGGCCTAGGAATTGTCAGAACAGCTATGCGTCTTTAAAGATAGCGATTATCGATTGCTCTACTCATGTAAGCGCCTTTTTTGAAAAATCCGCCTTCCTTTAAGCCCCAAGCGATTGCCGAGCAGGCAAGCTCTTCTTTAGCATTCATTTTCGCACTTAGAGAGGTGAGAACTATCCCTTGGGGGAACAGCTGTGCACTCAGGTATTCATACAGCCTATCTGCCTCTCCCTTTTCCACCAGCTTCGTAAGATAAGTAGGATTGGTATCCCACCATTCAGATGCCTTACAGAAGGATGCACTGGCACGCATTTCTCCAGTAGAGAGCTTCTCTGCGCAAAGCGCACGCAAATTTTCCAGCTGTGCCTCCTCTATCACACCATTTGTAATCGAATAAGCATAGTACGCACAAGCCAGACCTTCATCTTCAGCTTCCTTTAAAAGGTAAAGATTCGAAATGCCCCTTTTCTTGTATTTCTTCCACTTTGCGGCAATATCATGAAATACCTTTCCACTATAACGATCAGAGCTTCCCTGCTCTAAAGCTTCTTCCAATGCAGGAAGATCCACCTCTTTCTTTTCCCAATCATCAATCAAATTATACTGTAGCTCTGCCATCCTCTTCCTCCTAATCTTAAAGTAAAGCACAAGACAAATCCTTTACTTTTCATTGTATTTCGAAAATCATAAATTACAAGAGAAAAGCCACTATATTTGTTCTCTGCGTCAAGTAAGCCTTTTGCCAAAACCTCCAATAGTGCTACAATATCCATTAGAGTAATCTCCTTTGCATAGTTTTTTAGTCGAAACCATTGTATCAAAGTGTTAATGATTACTCTCTTTTTATTCCTTTAGCAACTGACAAAATCTTTACTCTATTGGCAAAGAAAGGGAATGCGCTTTATGAATTCAGAGCAGATTGAAAAGAAGAGACAGGGTGAAATCCGTTTGATCTCGGAGATGATTTCTCTATACTGCAAGAAGAAGCACGGTGGATCCGGGGCACTTTGCGAAGAATGTAAGGCGCTTTCGGACTATGCCATATCGAGGATTGCCCGTTGTCCTTTTATGGAAAAAAAGAGTTTCTGCAGTTATTGCCCGGTACACTGCTATTCGCCGGAAATGCGGGAGAAGATTCGGACGGTCATGCGGATAAGCGGACCGAGTATGCTGCTCCATCATCCGCTCTTATCGATTTCTCATGCGGTAGAGGGAATGAAAAATAAGAAAGCGGGAAAAAAGCCGGATGCTTAGGGGATAAAACTGAAATGATGGAAAAGGAAAGTGTAAATAGATAAAAGAAAAGGGAGAATTAATGATTAAAATGCGTTTGATTCGGCTCTTAGAGGGAGCCGGAAAGTATATCGTACAGCAGATAGTATGGCAATGGATTTCACTCCTTGCACAGGTCGTGATTGTGTACAATATTGCTCATCTCTTAGAGAATGCTTGGCAGAAGAAATTAAGTACGGAGGGAATAGCCCTGACTATGGGGATTGTTCTGCTCGGACTGGGCTTTCGCTTTCTCTGCGACCGCCTGTATACAAAGGCGAGCTTTCATGCCAGTGCGGATGTGAAACGAATCCTTCGCAATAAGATTTATGGGAAAATGCTTGCCCTCGGACCGGCTTATCGAGAAAGCGTAAACAGCGCGGAAATCGTGCAAATGGCAGGAGAAGGCGTGGAACAGCTGGAAACCTATTTCGGAAGGTACTTAAGTCAGTTCTTCTACTCCCTTTTGGCTCCGATTACCCTCTTCTTTATCCTCTCGCGCATCAGCGTTCAAACGGCACTGCTCCTCCTACTTGCTGTGCCTCTTATTCCTATTGTCATTATGCTTGTTATGATTGTAGCCAAAAAATTACTCAGTAACTATTTTGCAATCTATTATGGACTTGGCGACAGCTTTTTGGAAAAGCTGCAGGGCATGACCACCTTAAAGATTTATCAGGCGGATCAGGCTGCAGCGGAGGACATGGACAGGGAAGCGGAGCTTTTCCGGAAAATCACGATGAAGGTGCTTTCCATGCAGTTAAACAGTACTTCGGTGATGGATATTATCGCTTACGGCGGGGCGGCGGTCGGGATCATCTCGGCACTTGGTCAATTTTCCAAAGGGGCAATTTCTCTTTCCGATGTTTTAATGATTACCCTCCTTGCGGCGGAATTCTTTCTCCCCATGCGACTGCTCGGAAGCTTCTTTCATATCGGCATGAACGGCATGAAGGCAAGTGACCGAATCTTTGCTTTCCTGGATCTTCCGGAAGCGGAAGACGGGAAAGCTGTACTGGAAGAAAAAGAAATACGGATTTCTATGGAGAAACTTTGCTTTTCCTATGAGGAGAGTCGGGAAATCCTTCGTGATGTCGAACTGGAAATTCCTGCCTGTTCCTTTGTGTCCCTCGTGGGTCTTTCCGGATCCGGAAAATCCACTATAGCCGGGATTCTTATGGGGAAAAATAAGGGCTACAAAGGCTCTGTAAAGCTAAACGGAAGAGAGCTTACGGAATTTTCGTCTCGGTCTATCCTCGATAAAATGACGATGATCGGGCATGACAGTTGGATCTTTAAGGGGACTGTACGGGAGAATCTTCTCCTAGGAAAGCCTTCCGTAACCGAGAAGGAGATGAAGGAAGCCTTAAAAAAGGTAAACCTCCTCTCCTTTATAGAAGCACAGGGCGGACTTGCTATGCCACTCCTTTCGAACGGTACCAATATTTCCGGAGGGCAGAAGCAGAGGCTTTCTCTTGCAAGAGCACTTCTCCACGATACTCCGGTCTATATTTTTGATGAAGCGACATCGAATATTGATGCGGAAAGTGAAGAAAGGATTATGGAGGTCATTCATGAGCTTGCAAAGAGCAGAACGATTCTCTTGATTTCCCATAGGCTGGCTAATGTTGTAGGGAGTGATTGTATTTTCATGTTGGAAAACGGTAGAGTGGCGGAAGCCGGAAAGCATGAGGAGCTCCTTAAAAAGGGAGGCAGCTACAGCCGTTTGTTTAAGGAACAAAAGGAGCTGGAAAGCTTTTCCGAAACACGTAAAGAAAGTTCTACAGAAAAACAAAAAGATACTGGTTTTGAAGAACAAGGGATTATGGAAGACTTGCAGGATAAAACAGGAGAAAGGGAAGATACGGTAGAGGAAGGAGGGGAAAAGCATGAATAAAAGAAGGTCGGATTTGGCCATTATGCGGAAACTTATCGTTCTTGTAAAGCCTCTTACGGGAGTAATGCTGACCGGTATTATCTTAGGTGTTTTGGGATTTTTATGTGCAATCTTCCTGACCATTCTCGGGGGATACGGAATCCTAAAGGGGATTTTGGAGCTTCCTGCTTTGCATGGGCTTTCCGGAGACGGTTTATTTATGCCGGGGGGCGTCATCTCTTTTGTTACAGGCTCATGGCAGAAGCTCTTTACCGTGATTTTCCTCTTTGCCGTAGCACGTGGAAGCTTGCACTACGGCGAACAGTATTGTAACCACTACATTGCCTTTCGAATCTTAGCGATTATCCGTCACAAGGTATTTGCCATATTAAGAAAACTCTGCCCGGCAAAGTTGGAGGGAAAGGAAAAGGGGAATCTCATCTCCGTCATTACTTCGGACATCGAACTCTTAGAGGTCTTTTTTGCGCATACCGTTTCCCCGATTGCAATTGCCTTTTTAACTTCGCTGATTATGCTGATTTTTATCGGAAAGCAACATATCCTGGCTGGGGGAATTGCTTTTTTTGCCTATCTTACTGTCGGCGTGCTACTTCCCATTTGGAACGGAAAGCGCAGCGCAGAAGCCGGAATGGCGCTTAGAAGCGAGATGGGTGAGCTAAATAACTTTGTTTTGGATAGTCTCTACGGTCTGGATGAAATCCAGCAATACCATGTGGGAGAAAAACAAGCTATGGAAATGGACGAAAGGTCGAAAAGACTCTCTGCTTTCCAGAGAAACTTAAGCTCCTTTGAGGGCTCACAGCGTGCGGTGACGAATCTTGCGATTCAGCTTTTTTCCTGGGGAATGCTCTTTACCATGCTTTTCCTTTATCAGAGAAATGCAGTCAGCTTTTCTGAAATGCTTCTTTCCACCCTTGCCATGATGAGTTCCTTTGGACCGGTTGTAGCACTTTCTTCTCTTTCCAATACCCTAAACCAGACCTTGGCCTCCGGAGAGAGGGTGCTTTCCCTTTTAGAGGAGGAGCCGGCGGTAGAAGAGGTATCAAACGGAGAAAATATTGAATTTAACGGTGCAAACGTCGAAAAACTTACATTTTCTTATCAGTATGAAATCATTCTGAAGCAGGTTTCGATTGACATTCCGAAGGGAAAGGTTCTCGGGATTCACGGTGTCAGCGGCTCCGGAAAATCCACTCTTTTAAAGCTGCTTATGCGTTTCTGGGATACGAAAAAGGGAGAGATTTTATTTTCCGGAAAAAATGTGAAGGAAATCAATACGGACTGCCTTCGCAAAATGACGAGCTATGTGACACAGGATACCATTCTCTTCCATGATAGCATCGGGAAAAATATTGCGGTCGCAAAGCTCTCCGCTACGCAGGAAGAGATTGAAAATGCGGCGAAGAAAGCAAGCATTCATGACTTTATCATGAGCCTCCCCAAAGGATATGAAACAAAGGTGGGCGAGCTTGGAGATTCTCTTTCTGATGGAGAAAAGCAACGAATAGGTCTTGCAAGAGCCTTCCTTCACGATGCGGAGCTTCTGCTTCTCGATGAGCCTAGCAGTAATCTCGATGTCTTAAACGAGGGAATTATTTTGCAGTCCTTAGAGAAAGAAAAAGAAGGAAAGACTGTAGTGCTGGTTTCTCACAGACAATCCACCATGTCCCTTGCTGACCGGATTTATGAGATGGAAAAGGGACGAGTTTCCTAGTTAGGAGAATAGTATGGGAAAAGAAACAAAAACCAATGCGTGCAGAATTCTCGACAAGGCGAAGATTTCCGGAAACAAAAAGGTAGAAATGCTTCCCATGAAGGATTTACTGAGTATCACTGGTTATATCCGAGGATGCTGCAGCCTCGTCGGAATGAAAAAGCAGTTTCCGACCTTTGTGCAGGAAGAAGCAACGGTGCTGTAAGAAAGGCTGATGCCAAGAGAGACGATTAAGAATGACTATAGAGATATATTTATTCCTCCATTTTCTTAAAATTCCGGGCTTTTCCGGGTGAAACAAAACAATATTGCTGCCATGGATAAAGCCTTTTTTTCACAAGGGGCCCCGCGCGAAGCGTGAGGTATTCCAAGTACATTCTAAGTTTTACAATACGGGAAGTCGGTCTGTATTGCAACGAAAAAATGCACTATATGTACCTACAGCTCTTGGCAAAAGATTGTGTATTCTTGGGATAAAGACTATACTACAAAAAATGACAAAACGCTTTGAACGACAATGAGGATCAATATGAAAATCAGTAGTGACTATACATCAAATAGAGCATGGTTAAGAGATGTGGTTGGCAATCAGCCGATGATTTTACGCTCTGTCTCCGCCTTGGAATATTTGCAGCTCTTTGTGGGCTACTTTTCAGAAAACAAGGTGGAGGTTTATGCCTTGGAGGAAAGTCCGGAAGAAAATATCCGATGCCATATCATAGAAGATTTGGAAGCTATAGAGTATATACGTTTTGAAAATGTTCTTTGTTCCAGTCCAAGCCAGGCTGTAAATGATATGCTTTCCGATTTTGAGCATAGCGATGAAACTGCTCTTGTAGAAGCTTTGAGCAAATATTACTATTCCCACGAAGAAAGCTTTAGCGGATTGAATATCAAAAAAGAAAACCAAAAGCGATTTGAAGAACTAAAGGACTGGGCTATAAACTATTTTGAGGTAGGTTGAATGAAATGACTAAGCAAGAAGAGATTTATTCCTAGCTTTTACGATTCCTCGAACCATTTTACAACGATAATCCAAAGTCCAACTCCGTTTGGGACAATGATAAAAAGGAATGGTCTGGCAATATCTAATTACACTTAAAGCATGCACAATAATAGAACTGCCTCTACATTAAGTTCAGTTCACGGAAGAGTTTTTTTCTGTAGCGTTTATCCTTTGAAGCTTTTTTGATATCTTCCAGTCTGCCACTTTCCGCTAAAATACCCATTAATTGTGCTAATTTCTCACTGCCTTCTTCTCTGCCTTCTTCTAGGGCAGCTTGGCGATAACGTTCTAAAAGAATATTCATATTTTTGTCTCCCTTCTGCATAAAGTCTGTAGATTTAAGTTCTGCTACTCTTTTGGACAGTATTGTCGAATGCATTTGCTTGGGATTGTTGGCATGAAAATCTTCTGCCAGTCTTCCCAAGCTATTATTTTCTATTTTCGAGGTATTAAAGTATATAATATAAGAGTCATCATCAAAGGGCTGGCCATTTTCTTTAATGATTCTTTCAATATGATAAGATTGTAGTCCTCGTTTGAAAATATCTTTAGCTGTAATAAATATAACATATGTTTTAGGTAATTGCTTGAAATTTTGTCCTTTCTTTAGAGAATGAATGTCTATTAGACTGGCGTGAAATCTAGCTCGTTTCGGGATTGCTTCTTGAGAATCATTTTGGATTTCAATGTTATATAGATTGTGCTCTTTGTCCTCGCAGTAACAATCCAAGACAAGAGAATGTCCATGAATATTGGGAGTGTCTTTCTGAATACATTGATCTTTCAAACGTAAAGAATCATTTTCCATAATAACTTGTAAAATAAATTCGGTGCATTGCTTATCCTGCAATACGATTTTGATAAAGATATCATCCATAAGAGTTAGGGATGATATAATAGCTTGTTTTACTTCTAGCTGAGAGCTTGATTTTTGTAATGTGTGTTGCTCTTTTGAATTTTTAGAATTTTTTGCTGGAAATTGAGGCATGAGATTCTCCTTTTAGAAATAGGAATAAGAATAGACATAGTAAGAAGGGAAAGAATCGACAGAATTATGTAGTGCTATAATTGTAATGTGGCAATTGTAAATATACTAGTCTCCATATTCGGATAATATCCGTTAATGGATAAGGTGTGCAATAAAATATCTCCTCGCATCCAAGGTAATGGACGAGAGGAGATATTGGAATTTCTTTTCCACTGCTTTTTCATTCTATTATCCTACTTTTCCAAGCAGGCTATCTCTATATCCGGTAAGGATCTTTATATTCTCCCGCTCGTAGGAATTCAAAACCTGACTTTCGATTTTATCAAATTCCGATTTACTATACTGCGGTCTATACCAGGATTTAGAAGAAAAATATGCATTAAGGTCTTGAGTGTCGTATTGTCTTCCATGGCGAGCATAAATTTCATTAATCGCTAAACGAAGGGTTGCCGCATCCAAGCTCTCATACTCTCCCCGAGCAATCAGTCTCTCGTTGGCGTATGGGAAAATAAATTCAGAAGCATTGGTAGCCGTTCCGGCATTGGATTGACCTGTACTGTTCACTAATCCGGCATAACTATAATCTCCCCCCATATCCACATCGGTAAATTCCGTACCGTTGGTTAAAGTCACTATAGGATAATCAATGGTCTCAAGACTATTCCATGTCACATCCGCATCTCCGTTCCAGCTATTGTCTTTTAGGTTTCGCATCTTGCCGGATACCTTTAAACCGTTTTGCTCTGTTTTGGAAAAGGAAAGCCCCTCTAATAAAAACTTTGCTTCTCCATAAAGACGAAACTCAATCTGTTCTTTTCCGTCCTTAATATAGGGGATAAGCATATACTCATTAGCAGTACTCTTCCACATTGCATCCCCGGGATAGGATGCAAATATATTGGATTTGTTTACCGCTCCGCTATCATAACTAAGCTCCTCTGAACCGGCGGATGTACTTTCTTCTGTAGCTACAGTAGATTCATCAGCTTTCTCTTCCGCCTTTACCGATGTACTTTCTTCCGCCTTTGTCCCTTCACTTTCCTTTGCCTGACTATTCCCTTTACAGGAAACCAGACTAAGGCTTAGAAGCAATCCCAGAAAAACGATTGCCAAGCCTTTTTGCAGCACCGCTCCGGTTCCTTTTTTCTTCATCATTGTTCTTTTCATACGCTCTTTCTCCCATGATTCACTATGTTAAATTTTATGAATATACCTTATTGCATTATAAGGTTTGGAATAGTGAATAGCAAGTATGATGGCCTTATCCCGAAGTTATGAAATAAGGATTAGATAATTTATAGAAAAATAATCAATCATCACTTTACTCGCAATAATCAATCATCTATTTGCTTGCAAATGCTTGCAAAGTAGCTCCACTAAAACTATACTATGGGATAATAAAGGAGGCGAATTATATGGCAAATACAAAAGCAGTTTATGCAAGAATTGACACGAAATTAAAAGAAAATGCTGAAGGCATACTACAACAACTGGGAATTTCTCCTTCCAGCGCCATTCAAATGCTATATAGTCAGATAGTACGAACAAATGGATTTCCTTTGGATTTACACTTGTCTTATCAAACTCCAACAGCTCTAGGAAATATGAGTCAAACTGAATTAAATACCGCATTACAAGAAGGATATGAATCTGCTCTGAAAGGGAAGAAATGTTCTGTGGAAGAAGTGAATCAGATTATGAAAGAAGAGTTTCAAGTGGGAACCATGGACAAGTCGAAATACTCACAGGGTTCATGTTGATAATTTTGTCATATTCTATATGGTTCATTCTAATATCAATGAGCTTACCATTCTCCGAATCTTATATGGAAAGCAAAATATTGAGCAAATCCTAATGTCTGAATAATATTTTATTCTTAACTCTTTATTCCGGTTTCATCTAATAAATATTCTATCTTCCGTTCTTTAATCCCTCTTCCCTTCCATGCATACTATGCTTTAATTTCCTTCTTCTCCCTTTCCTTCAATTCCTTCAAGATTCCTCCGGTAATCAGGGCTGCAATAAGCGCCGCAAAGATATCACTGAGGGGCTGAGACATTTGCAGGCCGAAAAGCCCGAAGGCACGGGGGAAAATCAGCAAAATCGGAATCAGGCAAATGCCCTGCCGAAGCAAGGCAACGATACTGGCCCGAAGGGGATAGCCGGTGGTCTGGGAAAACATATTGGCCATGGTAATCTGAGCAGCCAGGGGCATGGTTAGGCATTGCAGCTGCAACGCCATTGTGCCGATTCGAATAACCTCCCCATCCTCTTTTCGGAAGGCGGTGACGATGGGCTTTGCCATAAGGAAGACCCCCGCTCCGGCAAAAATCAGCATAATAAAGCAGACCTTCAAACTGAAACGGTAGGCCTCCGCCACACGCTTGTAGTGCTTGGCGCCATAGGCATAGCCGCAAACCGGTTGAAAGCCCTGTCCGAAGCCGATAACCAAGGAAAAGATAAACATGCTGACACGCATCACGATGGCCATGGCTGCAATAGCCGCATCTCCGTAAGGATGGGCGGAAAAGTTCAGTAAAATGGTGGAAACACCGGCAATTCCCTGTCTGGCAAGGCTGGGACAGCCGAAGCGCAGAATAATGCTGTAACGTTTTAAGCCGGGCTTAAAATTTCGAAACGCTACGGAAATGCAGGCCGGCATCTTGTTGCATTGGTACAATAAAATACCGAAGGATATCATTTGACTGATTACGGTAGCCACCGCCGCTCCACCAATCCCCATTTTCCCAACGTAAATGAAGAGAGGATCCAAAAACATATTGATAATGCCACCGGTGCTGATACCAATCATGGAATAAAAGGAATTTCCCTGAAAACGAAGCATATTGTTCATGCCCAGTGAAGCCATCATAAAGGGGCTTCCGAAAAGGATGATTCTAGCGTACTGCATGGCATAGGGAGCAATGGTTTTGGTGGATCCCAGAGCGTAAACCAGAGGTTCTACGAAAATGCCGGCAATGATTGCAATCATAGTTCCGATAATCAATTCCGTAAAAAATCCTACTGCCACATATTTTTCCGCTTCTTCCTGCTTTTTCGCTCCCAACAAACGGGAAATTTCGTTTCCGCAACCCATGCCGATCATGAAGGCGATTGCCTGAATAATGGCTGCCATGGAGAATACCACTCCCACTGCGGCAGAGGCGGAGGTTCCCAAGCGGGAAACGAAGAAGGTGTCCGCCATATTATACACCGCCACCACAATCATGGACACCATGGAAGGAACGGCCAGCTTGGGAATCAAACGATTCACCGGCTCCTCCAGCATTTGCCGAAACTTCTCCTCTTCGCTTATGGCCATGTCTTCCTCTCCCTTCTCTGGCAATTTTTCTACTTCCATGCTACAATGACAGCCATTATACTACCGTAAAATTTTTTTCGCAAAAAAATCTTGAGTTAGGGGAGTCAGGGGAGTTTAGAAATGAAGAAGTTTTTTCGTTATGTCAGTCAAAGTATAGCCGGGATGATTGGGCTTTCCGTTTATATTTTAGCGGATACCTATTTTATTTCTTCCTATGCGGGAACCGATGGACTTGCGGTTTTAAATTTGATTCTTCCGCTGTACGGCCTTCTCAATGCCCTGGGCAATATGATTGCGGTGGGTTGTGCCACCAGATACAGCATCCGACAGGCTGCGGGAAAGGATGTAAGCTCCTTCTTTTTACAAGCTATTTTTTGGAACTTCATTTTCGCCCTGCCCTTCACCTTCTTCGGGCTCTTTTTTCCGAAGCAGGTTTTGGCAATTTTAGGGGCAAATGCGGAATTGCAGAATCTGGGAATGAGCTACGTTCGAATCATCTTAGGCTCTGCCTTCCTCTTTATGGCAAACAGCAGTATGACTGCCTTCACCAGAAATGACAAGAACCCCTCCATGGCCATGGTCGGCTCTTTGATGGGTTCCCTCTTTAATATCGTATTTGACTATATTTTCATGTTCCCCATGGATTTGGGCATGACCGGTGCTGCTCTGGCTACTGCCCTATCTCCGGTGGTTACCAGCTTGGTTTGCACTCTGCATTTTCGGAGTCCGAAAAATACCATTGCCTTTCGTTGGCAAAGTCCGCGCTTCAAGCATCTCTGTGCCTGCTGCAAGCTGGGATTTTCTGCCTTTGTCGGCGACCTGACCAGTGCCGTGACCATCAGTACCTTTAACGGCCTGATTTTAGGTCTTAGCGGAAATATCGGTGTTGCCGCCTACGGTGTCATTGCCAATGTTTCCTCTGTCTGCACCTGTGTATTCAATGGTTTGGCTCAGGGAAGCCAGCCCTTAATCAGCAACAGCTACGGAAAACGTGATATTCATAAGCTGCAGTCCTACCTGCATTACGGCATTGTAAGTGCTTTGGTACTGGCGGTTTTGATTGTGGCAAGCATCATTTTCCAAAGCGACTTCTGTATCGCTCTTTTTAACCGGGAAAATGATCCTATCCTCTACCAGTATGCCAAGGAAGGAATTCCCTTGTATTTCATCGGTTTCCTTGCGGCCGGGCTGAATATCCTGATGGTAAGCTATTTCTCCGCTACCAACAATCCCCGCCCCGCCTTTATCTGTTCTTTACTGAGAGGCACCATCGCTATTGTATTTTTTGCCTTCTTACTTTCTTCCCTTCTAAAAATGCCGGGGGTTTGGCTTTCCTTCCCCGCATCTGAAGCCTTCACCTTCCTGGTGGTGCTGTATTTTTACCGGAAGGAGCGGAAAGAGATGAAGCTGCATTTGGAGGCGCAGCACGAGGGTAAATAAAGCCGGCGGAGGGAAGGCTGTATTCATCGAAATGATTTGCTCCGATGTAGTATAGGTCTGTACGAGGGGCACGCTCCCGTTAGCCTCGACTCTACGGAGGGAAGGACTGTATTCATCAAAATGATTTGCTCCGATGTAGTATAGGTCTGTGTTCGGGGCACGCTCTCGCTAACTTCGCCTTCGTAGCAGTACTAACTTCAAGCTTCGCTTTGCTCGCTTTCAGTAAGTACTGACGGGCTCAGATTACCCCTTTTACAGACCTATACTACATCTGTCGCTTCACTAGATTGATTTCCACAGTCCTTCCGCAAGTACCGCGGGATAAAATTGCCCCTTTTCAGGCCTATACTACATCTGTCGCTTCACTAGATTGATTTGTATACTTCTTTCCTTCGCAGGCTTGCAAGTATCAGTGAGCTCAGATTGCCCCTCTTTTAAACCTATACTGCTTCTGTCGCCTAACCTTATTGATTTCCGGGTATAAGGTTGCAATACTTTTATCTGTAAGCATTTAGCTTAATATTTCAGACGAAGAAAGCGGCTCCACGGAGTGCATATAGCACCACCAGAAGACCGCTTTTATTCTTCCTTCTTTCGGCATTGTGCTTTGTGCTTTTTTAGTGAACAAGCAGTCTAAGAAACCGTTCAATTCCTTTGCATTATTATCAGCATATTTTTTCCACCATCAAAGTTGTATTTAAAAAAATCGAACCGCCCTACAGCCTTGATTTACAAGGGTGCAGAGCGGTTTTCATCAACACGTTTTGTCCTATAAGCCTAAGCCTATAATTCACGTTTATCTTATAAGCTAATTATACAAGTCCTATGGTAGAGCGATTGCCATATGGATATGTATGAATACAATCGAAGCTCGTCAGTCTAGCGGGTAGCCTACGAAGTATGGTACTGTAGAACTTAAAAAGTCAAGCGACAGATGCAGTATAGGCATGAAAGAAGGCAATCTGAGCCCGCCGGTACTTGCAAACCTACGAAGGGAAGGACTATGGAAATTAATTGAGTGAAGCGACAGATGCATAATAGGTCTGTAAGAGAGGCAATCTGAGCCCGCCGGTACTTACTGAAAGCGAGCAAAGCGAAGCTTGAAGTTAGTACCGTTGCGAAGGCGAAGTTAGCGAGAGCGTGCCACGATTACAGACCTATTATGCATTGGAGCGTATTTCTTCAATAGTTACCGTCCATCCCTTCGTAGGGGCGAGGTTAGCGACAGCGCACCCCGTTTCCATCCCTATACTGCATCCTATCGTCTCTATTTATCCTCTAAAATGATACTGTAGCAAAAGCTCTTTGCTTCATCCGGTCCCAGGGTAATGCGGTCTTTCATGGAGCATAACTCCTCCATTACGCCTTCTCTTCCGGGGAGGCTTGTCCATGGCTCTACGCAAAGGAAGGGCGTTTTCTCTCCATAGGGCTGCCAGAGAGCAATATAGGGATAGTCCTCATAAAGGAAACGAAGGGAGACCGGCTCGTCATCACTTCCCAGCACCAGTTCTCCTCCACTGTGCGCCAGCACCACTGCATCATTTCGGAACAGAACGGTTTCCAAGGGGAGACGCCCGTTTACCAAGGCGAAATTCTCCCGTTCCTCCAAGGTAAGTAAGTCTTTTGAAAAGCGAACCTTCTCCATCATCGCCTCCTGCTTAGGGAAGTGAATGGCGTAATCACTTATTGCCTGTTTCTTGGAAAAGGGGAGGTAGAAACCGGGATGTCCTCCCAGCGCAAAATACATTACCTCAATTCCCAGATTCTCCACTCTGGAGCAAACATCCAAACGATTGTCCTTTACCCGGTAGCTTTGCTGTAAACGAAAGGAAAAGGGGTAAATCTTTCTGGATTCCGCACTATCCCGAAATTCCAAGGTGCAGGAATCCTCTTCCTGATCTACGATACGAGCCTGCATGGAGCGTAAAAAGCCATGCACGTCCATGGGGTATTTCTCCCCATTGTAATAATAGGCCTTCTGAAAAAGACGTCCGATAAAGGGAAACAGAAGCGGGGAACGCTCTTTCCAATACTTTGCATCTCCCTGCCATAAGCACTCTCTGTTTCGTTTTTTGTCAAACACGGACTGTAATTCCGCTTCTCGGTTAATCTCCACCTGCAACAGGGCGGACTCAATCTTTATCATGTCTTTTTCCCTCCTTTAAACGGAACAGCTCCCTCTGTTCCTGCACCGACTTTTCCCGATGCCTCTGTCATTACTTCTGTCGTTACTTCTGCCGTTACTTCTGTCAATGTTTCTGCCTACAATCTTGCCTTGCAAAATCTTTTTGCAATCCTGCATGCCCGATCAATCAGGATGCAGGAGAGCTTGCAAGATGCATACTCTATTTATGCTTTCTTTAAGCCTTCTTCCGGTTTCTGGTATGCCGGTCAATAATAGCCTGTTGCTCCTTGGTCAAATGAAATTCTTGTCCCTTATGATCCAACTCTTCATGGCCTACATGGTCACACTTTCCGGATTTCGCATAACTGCAATATGCACAAGAGCCATTTTCCCGGTGCTCCTTCCGTAAAGCTCGAATGATGGCAACTACAATTAACGCCACAATGGCCAGTACGATAACGTTTCCCATTTTTCTTCCTTTCTCTAATAAATAATAAACCGCTAGATTATCCCGGATGAACAGCTGAAGCTGATATCCTTAGATAAAGCTTTCTGCTACAAAAACTACTTAATACCCCCAGTTGCTTGGAGCCCCTAGCTATTTGATACCATAGCTACTTAATACCACAGCGTTTTAATAAAACTATCTGCTGAATAAGACCGCTCGCAAAACGAACTTACTTACTATATTATAGCAAAACCGTCATTTTCCAAAGGTTTATTCTAAAAATTAATATTCTTTAGGATTTCTTCAAAAAAACTTGGTTTTTGAGCTATCTCTTTTCGACTATCTCTTTTCCTTATCTATCGCAAAGGACAGTATAAAACGGCCAAATACACAGTAAAATGTCTCAGGCTTCAGCTTTGCCACTTTCTAAGTAGTAGAAATGAAAAAGAGCCCTGCAAGGCAGGAGCTCCTTTCCAAGCTCATTCCGTTTTCCGGAATACATTCATAAAAATCTTTATGCCCTGGCCTTCTCCACTGCCAGCTCTTGGGAATCGGAAAGGGTTTCCGCTTCCTTGTAAGGTCTGAACAAGCCCCAAAGTCCTACAAGAATCAGGATAAATGCTACGATGGTGAAGGGGTTAAAGCTAACCTCGCCGGTTACCAAACCGCCTACCTGATAGATGACCAGAGATACACAGTAAGCCAGGAAGCACTCCCAAGCAACAGCGAAGAGTGTCCATCTACCGTTGTTCATCTCTCTCTTGATGGCACCGATAGCTGCAAAGCAAGGTGCGCAGAGAAGGTTGAAAGCAAGGAAGCTGTAGCCTACTATGCCGCTGGCAAAGTATTCCTTAACCTGTGGCCAAATCTGGTCTCCGGAATCGGCCAACGCCTCTGCACCTGCATAGTGGAAGAGGGTACCGAAGGTTCCTACTACGTTCTCCTTTGCAATAAGACCGGTAAGGGCTGCCACAACGGCCTTCCACTTGCCCCATCCAAGAGGAGCAAAAAGCCAAGTCAAGGTATTACCGAAAGCTGCCAGGATAGAGCTATCCATATCTTCTTCAGGAAGATAGTTAAAGCCAAAGTCGAAACGGGATAAGAACCATACCAGGATGGTTGCCAGAAGGATAACGGTTCCCGCCTTCTTCACGAAGGACATTCCTCTTTCTCCCACACTCTTTAAGATATCAATCAGTCTTGGCCAGTGGTATGCAGGAAGCTCCATAACGAATGGTGCCGGCTTTCCGGCAAACATCTTGGTCTTCTTTAATACGATTCCGGAGAAGACGATAGCGGAAATTCCCAGGAAGTACGTACTCCAGCCTACCCATGCAGAGCCGTCAAACATTGCTCCCGCTAAAAGAGCAATGACAGGAAGCTTTGCGGAACAGGGAATGAAGGTGGTGGTCATAATGGTCATACGACGGTCTCTTTCATTCTCTACGGTACGAGATGCCATAACACCGGGAACACCGCAACCGGTACCGATCAAAATGGGAATGAAGGACTTTCCGGAAAGACCGAACTTACGGAAAATTCTATCCATGATGAAGGCAACTCTGGCCATATATCCGCAGCCCTCCAAGAAAGCAAGGAAGAAGAAGAAGGTCAGCATCTGGGGTAAGAACCCGATTACCGCACCCATACCTGCGATGATTCCGTCGATTACAAGACCCTGAATAGCCTCACTTACATTCATCGCTTCCAAAGCGGAGGTAGCAATGCCCGGAATAGATGGAACCTCCACCAGACCGAAGAAAGACCATGGATCGGAGCCGAATAAAACATCATTTACCCAGTCGGTCATAGCGGTTCCCACAGTGGAAATGGAAATGTAGTACACCAGGAACATCGCTGCGGCGAAGATGGGGATTGCCAGGAAACGGTTGGTTACGATGGCATCAATCTTATCGGAAACGGTAAGTCCCTTCTGCGCTCTCTTTACATAAGCCGCCTCGATAATACTCTGGATAAAGTTGTATCGCTCATTGGTGATAATACTCTCGGAATCATCGTCCTCCGCCTTCTCTACAGCGGCAATGATGCTCTCCACATCCAAGTTCTTCGCCTTCTCCGGCATTTCATTACGAATCTTATCATCTCGCTCGAAAAGCTTAATGGCGAAGAAACGCTTCTGGCTCTCCGGTACATTGCCCTCCAAAAGATTCTCAATGGAGTTGATTGCTCCTTCCACCTGCTCGGAGAACTTGTGCTGTACAACAGTGTCATTCTTCCCATTGGCTTCCGCAACGGCTAAGGCAGAGGCCTCCGCAACGCCCTTGTTTCTTAAAGCGGAAATGCTGACTACCTTACAGCCCATAGCCTTTCCCAGCTCTTCCAGATTCAGCACATCTCCGTTCTTCTCTACAACGTCCATCATATTGATGGCCATAACAACGGGGATGCCTAATTCCTTTAACTGGGTAGATAGATAAAGGTTTCTCTCTAAGTTGGTTCCGTCCACGATGTTTAAGATGGCATCCGGGCGGTTATTGATCAAATAATTTCTCGCTACCACTTCCTCCAGGGTATAAGGAGAAAGAGAATAAATTCCAGGAAGGTCTGCGATGACCACATCCTTGTGTCCCTTAAGCTTTCCTTCTTTCTTTTCTACAGTAACACCGGGCCAGTTTCCTACATACTGGTTGGAACCGGTGAGCTGATTAAACAATGTGGTTTTGCCGGCATTGGGGTTTCCGGCAAGTGCGATGGTAATGGCCATGTCTCTCCTCCTAGTTCTTTAATTCTACTTCAATCATCTCGGCATCTGCTTTACGAACGGATAATTCATATCCCCGTACTGTAAGCTCCAAAGGGTCTCCCAATGGCGCCACCTTACGAACCAAAAGCTCCGCTCCCTTGGTTAGGCCCATGTCCATAATTCTTCTCTTTACAGCGCCCTCGCCTGATAGTTTCTTTACGACAGCGCTCTGTCCCGGTTTTAAATCTTTCAGTGTCATCTTGTCCTCCACCTTCTCTCGCTGGTAAAACTCTCTGAATTCCTCTCTTCCAATCTTCTCCGGCATGCGCCCCATAACTTTCGAAGAGAAAAATTCTGAGATCCTTTTAGGTTCATTCTATACCTTTACACCATGATTTTGTTCGCCATCTCTTTACTGATGGCTACCCTGGCATCCTTAACCTTTACAATGACATTGCCCATAGAGGTGGAAATAACGGTAACCTCTCCCCCTACTACAAAGCCCAGGTCGCTAAGATGCTGTCTCACTTCTGCACTTCCACTAATCTTCTGGATAATCTGTGGAACCCCTGTTCCTGCTAATGTTAATGGCATAGTCCCTCCTTCCGCTGTAAATACTTTTTCTTTCTTAGTTTCAAGATTCCAGTTGTTTTTGAAAAAGCCTAACACAGCCAGTCTATACAGCACGAATCTGCCTCATTAAATTAGCACTGTCTAACCATAAAGTCAAGATTTTGTAAGAATTAATTAGCTCTGAGTAGGATTGTATTTAATTAAAATATGAAATTCCAGATATTTAATGATGGCAATGTCAAAAAATTCTCCACAAAAGCTTGCCTGTAGGAAAATTCAGGCTTATAGGGCAAAAGCTGTTGATGACGCCCCCATCGGCATATCCCAAAAAGGACTGTAAAAAAATCAAAAAGCTTTTCCATACAACGAGTATCGCACACTACACGTGCGATACTCGTTAAAAATAAGACCTGAAACAGGGTAATCTCAGATTGCTCCTGTTTCAGGTCTTATTGCCAAAAATTTATTTCTTCACTTACGCTTTAATCTTTTGATCCTTTAATTTCGCATAAAATTCCTTGATTTTGGTGAAAGATTCCGGACTTAAAACATGCTCCATACGGCAGGCATCCTGGGAGGCAGTATAGGCATTTACCCCTAAGGCCACCAGCACATCCGTTAAAACCGTGTGCTTTTCATAGGTTCCCTGGGCAATGGACAAACCGTGCTCGGTTAAGCTTAAGGCTCCCTTCTCGTCCACTTCCACCTTTCCCTCTTCCCGAAGGCGCTTTAAGGCAATGCTGACACTGGGCTTGGAAAATCCCAGCATATTGGCAATGTCAATAGCTCTGACATTTCTATGGTCCATGGACAACATCAGGATGGCCTCCAGATAGTTCTCCTCTGATTCATGACTTTCGTATGGTTTCATTCCCTATTTCCTCCCTTTGTGCATTCTTTGGATTCTTATTGCCGGAGAATTCCATCCGGCATTTTTATCTCTTCGGCTTTTCCCTCCGTTCAGAACGGGACGCATATTTCTTAGGATGCCTTCTTAGCCAAGGCTTTCTTTCTCCGTTTTCCGGCTTCCAGTACCTCTTCCTTGTCCGCTTCGATTTCCTCCTCCGGAATCAAAGGTGTCATGCTCTTCAATCCGGTTGCGATGGTGGAAATGTTATGGAACAGGGCGGAGTTGGAAGGTGTCATAATACCGGCCAAGCCTAAGGCAATCAGCATAGCGTTAAAACCGATAATAAAGTTGTAATTGCCGTGAATTCTCTTCATCAAACGGTTGCTCAGCTTCTTTAAGATAACCAGTTCGTAAAGGTCGCCCTCTTGGATAGTAATGTCCGCAACCTCCTTGGCGATAGCCGCTCCTGCGGAAATGGCGATTCCCGCATCCGCTTCGGAAAGAGCCGGGGAGTCATTAATGCCGTCTCCTACCATGATTACCTTTCTGCCTAAGCGATGCTCTTCCTTAATAAAGCTTGCCTTATCCTCCGGAAGAACCTCTGCATGGAACTCATCCACGCCAACCATTCTGGCTACTGCATGGGCAGTCTTTTTATTATCTCCGGTCATCATCACAACCTTGTCGATACCCAGAGCCTTTAAGTCCTGAATAACGCCAACCGCTTCTTTTCGTAAAGGATCGGAAATCAGAATTACGGTGGTGAGCTCTCCGTCCACTGCAAGATACAGGGCGGAATGCTCAGGCGGAATGCTTGCCAGCTTCTCCTCTTCTCCCTTTGGTACGGTACAATGCTCATCATCAAAGATAAAGTGATGGCTTCCGATTAACACATGCTTTCCTTCGTAAATGCTGGAAATTCCGTGGGCTACCACATATTCCACCTTGGAATGGCGCTCTGCATGATGCAAGTCTCTTGCTTCCGCCTCAGCCACAACTGCATTTGCCATGGAGTGAGGATAATGCTCCTCAAGGCAAGCAGCCATACGCAACATCTCATTTTCATCCGCATTATTGAAGGTGATAATGTCCTCCACCTTCGGCTTAGCGTAGGTCAAGGTTCCGGTCTTGTCAAAGACGATGGTGTTGGCCTCGGAAATGGCCTCCATAAACTTTCCGCCCTTGACGGAAATCTTATGCTTTCCGGCCTCTCTCATCGCGGAAAGTACCGCTACCGGCATAGAAAGCTTCAAAGCACAGGAGAAGTCTACCATTAAGAAGGCTAAAGCCTTGGTCACATTTCTGGTGAGCAGGTAGGTCAATGCCGCACCGCCCAAGCTATAAGGCACCAGCTTATCCGCCAAATGGGAAGCCTTGTCCTCTGTTGCGGACTTTAACTTCTCCGACTCCTCAATCATTTTCACGATACGATCATAGCGTCCGGAGCCTGCCAGCTTCTCTACGCGAATACGACATTCTCCCTCTTCTACTACGGTTCCCGCATAGGCGGAGGAGCCGATTTTCTTCCGAACAGGGATGGATTCTCCGGTCATGGAAGCCTGGTTCACCATAGCCTCACCAAAGCTTACCTTTCCGTCCAAAGGAATCATATTTCCGGTACGGACAATGATTTCCTGTCCTACTTCCACTTCATTTAAGGGAAGTAAAACTTCCTCGCCCTGAACTAAGGTCCAAACCTTGTCCACATTTAAGGACATGGTTCTTGCCAGGTCGTCCACAGACTTCTTATGAGTCCACTCTTCCAGGATTTCTCCTACGGAAAGGAGGAACATTACGGAGGACGCGGTATCGTAGTCTCCGGTTAAGATGGAAGCGGAAATTGCCACCGCATCCAGGAGGGATACTTCAATCTTTCTTTGGAAGAGAGTCTGTAATCCCTTAAATAAGTAGGGAATCGCCTTCACTCCTGTAATCACCCGCTTTAAGGGGATGGGATAGAAGAGGGTGGAAATCACTCGATCCACTACTGTCAGCACTAATTTGTCTTCATATTCTCTGTTTAAGGCTCTACCGGTCTGACTCGGTACAAGGCCTTCATTTCCCTTATAAGAAAAACGGGACAGGGCAAGAATCATGCCTTCCCGTTTTCCTTCGTAGAAAATGACTGCATCTCCGGTTCGGTCATAAACCTTCGCCTCAATGACTCCCTCCTGGGCCTTGAGATAATACTCAAGGATATCTGCCTGTGCCATGGTCATGCGCTTCTGCATGGCGTGAACACGGATACGCCCCGGGGATTCATGCAAGATATTCCATTTCATTTTCCCTTACCACTTCTTTCTCAAAATTACAGAGCCGGGAATGCGTAAATCCCTTCCCTAGGATCAATGCCTTTCCGGCTCGAGTTGCTTCTGATTCAGTTTCTGTTGATTCAGTTTCTGTTGATTAAACTTCCTTTGCATCGAAGTCGGAAACTTCTTCAAAATCCTCGATTAAAGAATTCTCTGCAGCCTCTGCTCTCTTCTCGTTGATACGCTTTGCATCTGCATAGATATCCTCGCAGCTTTCCTTAATGCCGGTGCTTACCTTCATTACGCAATCCTGTCCTCTAAGAACTGCTGCAGCTGCCTCTGTGTAAAGCTTCTTCGCGTCGGTAGAAGCCAAAATCTTCATACCTGCTGTTCCGAATAAAACTCCACCTGCGAAAATTCCAATCTTCTTCCATGCCCAATTTGCTAAAAACATATTCTTTCCTCCTCTTGTTTTGCTATACATAAACTACTATTTGCTGCTAAAGAATAAAGCTTTCTTGCATTTGGCACTCTGTTGTGCACTACGGTTAAAGTCTTGTTCTTTAGAACGAGCATATTGTAAAATAGGAATTATTATTAAGTCAAGGCTAACTCTTTTGTATTTCGTTTCCATTTTTAATACAATGTAGTCTACGCTAACAAAAGTTAGTAATGAATAACTTGTAACATTGATTATTGAAAAAGTCAAGAAGGAAGGATTGTATTCATCGATAAAGCACGCGCAGAAGCAGTATAGGTATGAAATCGAGCACGCTGTCGCTATGCTCGCCCCTGCGAAGGGAGGGACTGTATTCATTGATACAGCACGCGCAGAAGCAGTATAGGTATGTAATCGAGCACGCTCCCGCTAACTTCGCCCTGCAGCGGTACTAAGCGAAAAACTACAGTTCCTTTGTTTTTCGCAAGTACCGGCGGGCTCAGATTGCTCTCTTTCATACCTATACTGCTTCTGTCGCTTCAGTTTATTGATTTCTACAGTCCTTCCCTTCGCTGGTTTGCAAGTATTCACGGGCTCAGATTGCTCTCTTTCATGCCTATACTGCTTCTGTCTCTTCAGTTTATTGATTTCTACAGTTCTTCCCTTCGCTGGCTTTCTG
>NZ_JACHHH010000004.1:0-168621 GCF_014202695.1 Oribacterium sinus | reverse complement strand
CTGCAAATATCAGTGAGCTCAGATTGCCCCTCTTACAGACCTATACTCCATCTGTCGCTTCAGTTTATTGATTTCTACAGTCCTTCCCTTCGCTGGCTTTCTGCAAATATCAGTGAGCTCAGATTGCCCCTCTTACAGACCTATACTCCATCTGTCGCTTCAGTTTATTGATTTCTACAGTCCTTCCCTTCGCTGGTTTGCAAGTACCCACGGCTCAGGTTGTCCCTCTTACAGACCCATACTGCATCAGTCGCTTAAGGATATTATTTTTTCAGCTCATTACCTTCTGCTTTTCCCCAATCCAATTCTTGATGACGAAGGCCGTCATCTTCCCATCCGGCAAATAGTTCCTGAATCTTCGTTGCTTTTGGGTTTTTATATTGTGATGGTTTAACGGTTTCTTGCATATCATGGTTTATATCTTGTTGTTTCTCTCGTTCCATCTCTTTCTCTCCATGAAAAGATAAAATATCGCACACTTCGCGAGCGATACTCGTTAAGAATTAAAAAAGGTCAGGGATTTCTCCCCGACCTTCTTATCTTCTCTAGAAAAATTACTTAAGAGTGATCTTAGCGCCTTCAGCCTCAAGCTTAGCCTTGATATCATCAGCCTCAGCCTTGGAAGCACCTTCCTTAAGAACCTTTGGAGCTGCCTCAACGAGATCCTTAGCTTCCTTAAGTCCAAGACCGGTAGCCTCACGAACAACCTTGATAACCTTGATCTTGTTTGGTCCTACATCAGTAAGCTCAACGTCGAACTCAGTCTTCTCTTCCTCAGCTGCGCCTGCACCTGCACCAGCGCCTGCTGCTGCAACTACTACACCTGCTGCTGCGGAAACTCCGAATTCCTCTTCGCAAGCCTTTACCAAATCATTTAACTCCATTACGGAAAGTTCCTTAATTGCTGCAATAAACTCTTCAACAGTTAACTTTGCCATTGTATTATCCTCCATTATTTTTATTTTTTGAAAATGTCACGGAATAAGTTCCGTATTAAGCTGCTTTACGCTGCTTCTCCGCCGTCCTTCTGTGCAATCTGATTAAGCACACGTGCGAAATTGCTGACAGGGGACTTGATGGATCCGAGAAGTCTTCCAAGAAGCTCTTCTCTGGATGGAATCTCTGCCAATGCCTGAACTGCCTTTGCATCGTAGAACTTTCCTTCCACTACTGCACCCTTAAACTCTAACTTTGGTGCTGTTTTTGCAAACTTTGCAAAAATTCTTGCTGCCGCTGTAGCATCGTCCTTAGATACTGCCAAAGCAGTAGGTCCATCTAATACTACGTCTAACTGAGCAAAATCTGTACCCTCTGCGGCTCTCTTAATTAAGGTGTTCTTGAAAACCTTGTACTGTACACCGGCTTCTCTTAATGCTTTACGAAGCTCTGTGTCCTGTGCTACGGTAAGACCGCGATAGTCTACAACAGTAGCGGCAACAGCACCGTCCAAAAGGGCCTTAATCTCGTCGATGATCGGCTGCTTTAATTCAACCTTTGCCATTCCTTGCTTTCCTCCTTCTGTAATTTTTCTAGAAAGTATTAACGGAAACGAGAGGCTTTCTTCTTCAAAGTATCCGGAAAATGCAAGACATAAACTCGCATAAAGCCGTTACTTCATTTTAGAAGAATAAAAAATCCCTTGCCAAAGACAAGGGATGAACGCACATAATAGGATAAATCCTAGCTCTTTCCTCGGCGGGCGATTTCTCTTTACATCCTGTCCTTCTTACTGTCGCAGAAAAACTGCAAAACCAGTTCGAAAGCTTAGATACCTGCTGTCTTCGGTTAATACCTTGCAGATACTAGCATCTTTCCGAGATAATGTCAAGAAAAATCGCAGATTGCTTAATCACAAATTGTAGACATAATTATATTAAGGGACAAATCCTATGTCTTATATTTAAAAAACAAAATTCCCAACTGCCTATGCAGACAGCTGGGGAATCATTCTTTGCCGGATTTGTAGTCACACTACTTACCCGAACCTTCCTTAGACAAATGTAACAACAAGAAGTCACACTTCATACATCGTCACAACTGTAAGTTCAAGGTCACACCATCCCTCACAGCACTTTCATTATATGCTTTTAATATAAATCTGTCAAATTTATCATAATGCTTTTAAACCCAAGGTTGTCTGTTGATTTTGTTCTATCCCAAACAACCGTTCGAGAAAGATAGCTTTAACATTATAAAAATTCTTTGATCCATTAAGCTCTCGGATGAAAGAATCCGGAACAAAATCTGCAATTTGTAGTCCGGCGCAATTATCCTTCTTTGTAAAAAAACTCAAAGTAGACAAAAGCTCATTACATTCCTTGGCAGAATAGATGTCTGTACCACATTCCAGCATATGCATAAAGCATCTCTGTATTTCAGCATTTTCATTCCACTGCCTAGATTCAAACACAATAGATCCCATCGACTGATTCTTATACCTCAGAAAAGTCATATAATTATTTAGTAGATTGATAAAGGCGTAATTATAATGTTTATTATGTTTTACTCTATAAGCAGATTTAAAATTTTCTGCATCAAAATAAACTCCTAACGTCGTAAAATCAATTAACGAGAGCATTTTATTAAAGTCTTGCCAAAAATTCGCTCTTTGATTTTGGTCGATAAACATTTTAAATTCATTGATATTTTTCTTCATTTCTGTATAGTGGAACACTATGCTAGTTGTAGAAAAATATTTATCTTTAAGGTCATTTACTTTTGGAATTAATGAATTCTCATATTCATCACGCCTAATTACTATACCAGCCAAACAAAAAAATGGATTCGTAGAATTTTTATTTGCTTCATCTAAATATAATATATAATCGCCCATAAATTCACCTTTCACTTTACATAAAAGTATATCACAATGGTGAATTCTGTCGAGCATTATCCTATTTTAAAGCTTATTTCAAGCTCCAATACCGAATTTTCACATACTCTACCCCTTCCGGACTTTCCCAACGAATCCAGTCCTCTCCCTCATAGTAGTAGTCCTCTACAAAGGCTGTGCCGGAAATGGGAATATACTCCGGGATGTCATCCGGGGTAAAGTTGAAGACCTTGGTGCCGTCCTCAAGGGAATATTCCATGGACTCGTCCAGATGAATGCCTTCCAGCTTCTTCACCCAGTAACGGACGGTTCTGCCGTTTTCCTCGGTCTCGCCGGAGAACCAATAGAGTTTGAAGTTTGCGGTTTCTGGAATTTCTTCCTGATCGTGGAGCTCGATATTCAGGGCGCCGTCATAGCCGGGCTGTTCACCCTCATGCTTTGCCTGCTCCGCCTGCTCAGCCGCCTTCTTCAGTTCTTCCGCTTTTTTTAGCTCCTCCTGCTTCTTTAGTTCTTCCGCCTTCTTCTGCTCCTCTGCCAGCTTTTCTTCCTCGGATAATGGCGCGAAGTTCTTCTCTTCCTCTGCCAGCATTGGCTCTACATCAATACTTTTCTCTTCGTTATTTCTTAAAGTAATTTCTGTTGTACCCTCTTCCGGAATATAGAAGTTTCCGGAATATTTTCCATGGGGAGAGTTAATCAGGCGGTTATCCTGAACATTCATCTTCTTCATTTCCCCAAAAAGCTTCTCAAAATGAATGGAAGCTAAAGCATTACCGTAGAAGTCATTGTCGGTTCCGGTCTGAATCAGAAGATTTCTCTTAATGGAAATGTTTTGGTTGTCATCAAAGTTGTAGCCGGGGAAAACGGTGCTGACACGTAGGCCCGGACCGGAAGTGATGTCCTTCACCAGATTTCCTTCAATGCGATGGTTTTCACCGCCGTGGAGGGCAATGCCTGAAGCTCGCCAGGTCAGCTCCACGGTGTTGTTTAAAAAGGCATTGTTCTTTGCCGGCTTGGATTCTGTGTGGATATAACGAACCCGCTCTTCTCCATTGACATTTTCCTTGATTTCCAGAACTGCCTTGCTGGCAAAGGTTGCCAGACCGTCATCGCCATTTCCACGGATATTGGAGTTCTGCACCTTGGAATTCTTGGTTCCCTGGGCAAAGTTTACTCCATCCGCAAAGTTGTTTCGAATGCGGCTGTTGGAAACGGTCAGCTTGTCGGTGTATTTCATTTTATCCGCTTCCACATAGTCTCCTACCCAGATTCCGCACTCAAAATGCTCAAGCCAGAGGTCATGCAGCTTGGAATTCTCTCCCAAAACGCCGGCGATTCCCTTGTAATTTGCCTCCTGATGAAAACGGGACTTTAATTCGGAATCCATGTATAGGTTATCCATCTCAACATTTGAACTGCTGTCCAGAAACTCGATACCGCCTCCGGCCTGCTCCTCAGAGGTAAAATGAAGCCGGGTGTGCCAGATTCCTGCACCGGTAATCCGCATATCTGTAGCACTTAGCACCAGCTTTTGGTCAAAATCGAAGGTACCCTCCGGAATATATAAGGTCTTGTTCTCCGCATCCGCGTCTTTCAGGGCATCCAGAAATGCTTTGGAATCGTCCTGTCCATCGTTTGGCACCGCGCTGTAAGGAGCGTCCGTGATGGAAATGCTGTTGCTTGGGGCGCCCTTTGCTTCCGGAGCCTGCTCCAGCTCGATAAAGTCGATTCCCAGTTCATCCGCTTTTTTATCGGTTCTGCGGATGGTGAGAACGTCATCCGCCTCCAGTTCCATTAGTTCCTTGTTGTCATTTTCCAAGAGAAAATGTCTCTCATCAAAACGAAAACGGGAATGAGAATCGGCTATATTTTCATCAAAAACATCATTTTCCTTCACATACTGCCAGGCAGAGCTGTTGTCCAGCTCCACCGTTTTCTTTCCAAGAAGCTCTCCATTTCTCTCTACCGAAATCTCCAGCTCTCCGGATGCATCCTCCGGCATGGTAAAACGAAGGGTCATGGCATTGGCCGCCTTCTTTACCGTAAAGCGTACTGAAGAATCCGACCTGGTCAACTGCACATAGCTTTGGTTGGAAGCCTCCATCTCCACTTCATCGTAAGCAGTAGAGTGCTTCAGCACCGCATCTCTTCCAACTCCCTCTTCCGCCTCGTAGCGAAGGTAGGGAAGCTTGGCGCCGTAGCCCTGGCTTTCCTTCGCCCAAAGCTCTGTCCTCGTTTCCGCAAATGCGGTTCCATGGGAAAGAAGCCCCAGGCCTGTCATGGTCAAGAGTAACGTAAGTTGATTTCTGAATTTCATTCTTCTTCCTTTCTTCTCCAAAAAAAGTTACATGTATTTTTTTCGACTTACTTTTTTAGTTTAAAAGGAAATTCAGAAAATATTATGATTTTTTTGCGCATAAATATTAAATAAATGCAAAATTTGTTGTAATTTATTGTTTCTCACTATAAGCAAAATGCCTATTTGCAACTTACTGCAACTTACTGCAACTTAAATTTCCGCTCTGTACTCTTCAAAAACCCTTATTTTATGCGGTTTTTGATTTTTCAAATAAAGAATTTTTCACGTTTTTGCAACTTAGCGCAACTTAAATTCTATAATACTCCAAATTTCTGTTGCAAAACCTATGTCGTAAACATCTTCTATAATTAATTTCTATTTTCCATCAAAAACCCTGTATTTCCTAGGATTTTGATGTAAAATAGAAACGAAGGTCGGAGGTGACAAATGGATTTATATAAAGAATTAGCACGTTTACGATGTTTCAGTTATGTAGACATGGTTCAGCTCTGCGGATCCGAAAAAGCTGCTGATTGGCAAATCAAAACTTATCTAAATAGGGGATATATCGAACGTGTAAGGCGTAATCTATACATCGTAATCAGTATGGAAACCGAACAGCCCATAGCCAATAGGTTTCAAATAGCATCACAAGTTACACAAGATGCTTGTATCTCTCATCATAGCGCATTTGAATACTACGGCTATGCCAATCAAGTATTCTACGAAGTTTATTTTTCCACGTGCAAAAATGTTCGTCCTTTTACTTATGACGGAATAGAGTATATACCACTTCCAAAGGCAAATGCTATAGAGATATCGGATATGAATAACAGAGTGAGAGTAACATCCCTTGAACGTACTGTCATTGATAGTATTTTTGACATGGACAAAATCGCAGGGCTTGAGGAAATTTTACGATGCCTGGAACTGATTCCCTCTCTAAATGAAGAAAAGTTACTGGATGTTTTAGAAGGCTATAGTAAAAAGCAGCTTTACCAAAAAGTTGGATATATTTTGGAGTTTTATAAAAAGGATTTATCTCTTTCCAAAGATTTTTTCTTAAAATGTATTTCATGCTCCTCTTCCAGCAAAACTTATCTAACTCAGGAAATAAGAGAGAATATTTTTCACCCAAAGTGGCTACTATATGCCCCCAAGGATCTTAAACAGCTTATTAATAAAGGAGTAGATTAGGATGATGTTATTTGATCGTATGTCCCTTGGCAGACAGAAAAAAAAAGAGGCTATAAAAAATCAAAATAATAGAGAATTTTCGGCAATATAGGTCTGAATCCGGGGTAGTCTGAGCCCGTCGGTACTTGCGAAAAACAAGAGAAACGCAGTTTTTCGCTTAGTATCCGCTACGTGGCGAAGCTAGCGAGAGCGTGCCCCGTTTCAGACCTATATTGCTTAGAAAATTTTTTTGATTTTTTATAGCCTACTTAAAATTTTTATTATGCGCCGAACTGTAATCCGTCTAACTTCACGCCGGGGCCCATGGTAGAAGTCAAGGTGATGGACTTCAGGTAGGTTCCCTTTAAGGAAGATGGACGAGCCTTTACGATGGCTGCCATTAATGCATCCAGGTTGGACTTTAACTGCTCCTCGGAGAAGGAAGCCTTTCCGACAGGAACGTGGATGATGTTTGCCTTGTCCAGTCTGTACTCAACCTTACCGGCCTTAGTATCAGCGATAGCCTTGGCTACATCCATAGTAACGGTTCCAAGCTTTGGGTTTGGCATTAAGCCCTTAGGTCCAAGCAAACGTCCGATACGTCCAACTACACCCATCATATCAGGAGTTGCGATTACTACATCGTAGTCGAACCAACCGTCCTGAATTCTTGGTACAAGGTCATCTGCACCAACGAAGTCTGCGCCTGCAGCCAAAGCCTCATCAGCCTTAGCGTCCTTAGCGAATACTAAGATACGAACGTTCTTACCGGTTCCTGCAGGAAGAACTACAGAACCACGAACCTGCTGGTCAGCGTGACGTCCGTCACAACCGGTTCTGATGTGTAACTCTACAGTCTCATCGAACTTAGCAGTTGCATTCTTCTTTACCAACTGAATTGCGTCCAACTCAGCGTACTTAACCTGTCTATCTACAGCCTTTGCCACTTCGGCATATCTCTTTCCCTGTTTCATGTATCAAAGCCTCCTTCTTTTACTCTTCTACCTTAACACCCATAGATCTGCAGGTACCTGCGATCATGGACATTGCAGATTCTAATGATGCAGCGTTTAAGTCTTTCATCTTAGTCTCGGCAATCTTCTGAAGGTCAGCCTTGGAGATAGTAGCAACTTTATTCTTATTTGGCTCGCCTGAACCCTTCTGCAGCTTACAAGCTTTCTTAATGAGAACAGGAGCAGGAGGAGTCTTTGTAATAAAGCTGAAACTTCTATCTGCGTAAACGGTAATAACAACAGGAATGATCATGTCCCCTTCATTAGCAGTTCTAGCATTGAACTCCTTAGTGAAGGCAACGATGTTAACCCCGTGCTGTCCTAATGCAGGTCCAACGGGGGGTGCTGGAGTTGCTTTTCCAGCGGGAATCTGTAATTTAATGTATCCTTCTACTTTCTTTGCCATATAGGCACCTCCTTGTGGTAATTGCGGGTAAACCCTCCCACGAGCTTGCTTTGCAAGCGGTGGCTAAATGTACTCCATGGGATAAAATCCCTCGGGTATTACCAAATCTTATCTTAACTTCTGTACTTCACCATAGGAAAGCTCAACAGGAGTATCCCTACCGAACATTTCCACGTTAATGGTGACGGTCTTCTTCTGGTCATTGATTTCTGTAATGACACCAACGGTATCCTTCCAAGCACCGGAGACTACGCTTACGGTGTCTCCCTCTGCGAAGTCAACCAAAACTTCAGACTTTCTATAGCCTAAGGTCAGTATCTCTTCCTCAGAAAGGGGGACCGGCTTCGATCCGGGACCGACGAATCCGGTAACGCCTCTGGTATTTCTAACCACATACCAGGTTTCATCGTTCATCACCATGTTCACCAGAACATATCCCGGGAACATCTTCTTGTCGGTTTTCTTCTCTACGCCATTCTTTACTTCAATAACCGGCTGCATGGGAACGCTGACCTCTAAAATCACATCTTGAAGACCACGGTTGTCAATGGTCTTCTCTAAGTCCATCTTCACCTTGTTCTCATAGCCGGAGTAGGTATGGGCTACATACCAACGGGCTTCTGTGTTCTTCTCTGCCATATTCCCACCTTTACTTTACAAGAATCAATCCAAGACCCCACTTCATAGCAATGTCTAAACCTGTAATCAAAAGGCCTACCAACACACTAAGAACGATGGTTGCAACAGAGTGCTTAATCACTTCCTGACGTGTGGGGAAAACAATCTTCTTAAATTCAGATTTTAACCCTGCAATGAATCCGGCTCCTCCGGATTTCTTTTCATCTTGCATTACTTTGTCTCCTTATGCAGCGTGTGCTTCTTACAGAACTTGCAAAACTTTGTTACTTCCATACGCTCCGGATGAAGCTTCTTCTCTTTGGTAATAAAGTAGTTTCTCTGCTTACATTCTGTACATGCTAATATAATCTTTGTACGCACGGCTTTCACCTCCAATGATTTTTAACTTCGCATGACTACGAAATTAGTGCATAAAAAATAGGGCGTTGCCCCAAGTTCTGCTATAGGATAGCATGGAGACTTGCCCTATGTCAAGGAGTTTCGATGTTCTTAACGCTTTATTTTTCGATGTTCTTACCGTTTTATTTACACTTCGTCTTTTTCTATTGTCCTATTCCTCGCCCTTTAATTGCACCTCTGTCTTATAGTGCTTTGTGGACTTTAAGAACTTGCCAAAAAGATCGGATGTCTTCACCTTCAAGGTGGCAATGTTATGGCAGGGATGGGCACAGAGATATTCTTCCTTCATCAGATCCTTATCCACCAAAAGCTCTACCAGATCCTCTTTATCATGAATCAGTCCGAAAATGGAGGAAGAGCCCGGTGTACATCCCAGCACCTCTTCCATCTCCTCCGGTTCAGCAAAGGAAAGACGGGATACGCCAAGCTGTGCGGAAAGCTCCTTGGTTTTAAAGGGCTTATCTCCCGGCATCAGGAGCAAATAGTAATAGCTATGCTTACCGTTGGTTAAAAACAGGTTCTTGAAAACCTTTGCTCCCAAAGCTTCTTCGATGGGAATACAATCTTCCATGGTATGCGCCTCAGGATGGTCTACTCTCTCATAGGCAATGCCCTGCTTGTCCAGATAATCGTAAACCGCAAGCTCCTTCTTGCTTCTGCCTTCATTCTGTGCCGGTCTTCCTTTTTCTACTTGTAATGCCATCGGACTTTTCCTCCATTTTCTTTCATTGTTCGGGTTTTCTTTTCAACACTTTTCAAGTTTCTCAAGCTACTTTTTTCATCTGCCCCCAAGGATAGATTGATAATTTCTTAACCACTATACCATAGAATGAGGAAAATGTTTTAAAGTTCTTCCGATTTACAGAGATAGTCTATAATCACATCGAAAGTATGCAAGTCTTTAAGCATTCCTTTAGCTCCTTACTGTCTCCCGTATCATAATACTGTAATAGAGTCTCGTTAAACTTCTCTCCTTCAGACTTTCCGATACTCAGAATGCCCATCCCTGCTTCCATAAGTATTTTGCTGGCAAATATTGTTGCTGTTCTTTTGTTCCCATCCCAAAAGAGCTGATGATAGACGATATAGCAAAAGCTTTCCAATGCTTTCTCAACCGTATCGGATATGGAAAGAATCTTATGTAGCTGTTCCTTTACTTCATCTTCCCTGGGTATTTCAGGCATATACTCCGTTCCGCTGATGCCGACTTTGCCTGTTCTCAAACTTCCCCAAGCCAAGCTTTCATTGCGAGATACCATTTCGTTTAATTTACAAAGGAAGTCATAGTTTGTCGTGCTTTCAAAGTTGTTGATACAATAGCGCCAGGCATCTCTTAGGTTCAGCACTGTCTGTATATCGGAAACCGGTACCTGATTCACGATTCCGCCATCCAATATAGTCTGCGTCTGAGGGAAGGTAACGTTCACACCTTCAATGTAAGCGGTATTAAAGACCAATTCTGTAAATAATTTTTTTGCCAAAAATACTGTTGTTTTTTTATCCATTGCTATCCTTTGCTCTATATTTCTATTTTTACCTTATATTCTTTCTTTTACATGCTTATATTTTTGTCCTATATGTAAGATGTAGCCTTAAAAGTTCTTATCTTTGCATAACTCAGCTTTTTAAGCATACAACCTGTGAATATTTATAGCCTGTAAATATTTATAGCTTATGATTTATTATAGTACAAAAAACTTCCAAGCAGAACTTGGAAGTTTTTTAGAACAAATAGATTTTCATCTAGGACATATAGCACCATGTCCCACGGTGTCACACCAGTTGCTTCTACAACTTTTGCACTTATATTTTTTAGGATAAGCATTAGGTGCTTTTCACTTCTTCCTCTTTCGCTCAACTTAAGCTATGATTCGTCAATGAAGTTGCTTAGCCTGAAGTGCCTTTCGGCTTGTCCATCCTTGGGTTTTTGCGATTCTGAAAAAATCGCATCGAATCAAATCCTTAGTTGATTGTATATGGCTGAATCTTTAGATTTAGCCTCTATTCTCTTTCTTCTGTCCCTGCTTTTTATAACCAAGTCCCCAGAAAAGAAGAGACATGAGGGATAATGCTGCAAAGAGTCCGTATAATGCCATGAAGCTTGCATCTCCAGTTGCTACCTGTCTCAATGCTCCCAATACTTCAGGAACCTTTGGCTCTCTGTCTACGCCGAGAACTCCGGGTTCTACGCTACTAGGTCTTGTTGCACCAAGTACGGAAGGGTTACTGGGATTCGGGTTCGGGTTTGGATTAGGATTTGGCCCCGGATTAGGTCTTGGATTTGGACCGGGGTTAGGTCCGGGATTAGGATTTCTGTTATAACGGTTATAGAAAGAAATATCTCCGTGCTTTGCAGAATTCTCTCCGGTTCCTACCCAGAACACCGGTAAAATATAAGGAGATACTGCATTCCCATTGGCATCTCTAGTAATTTCCGTAGTCTTTACCAAAAGTGTATAGGTTCTACTGTCGTAGGTGAAATTACTTTGTGTTCCTACAGTCTGCTTGATTGTATACTTGTAGTCACCTTCTGTGGTATATATAATCTCCGGAAATTCCAGGATATAGTCCTTAGCTCCGTTTCCTGTAACGCTAACCTGATTTGGTGATGGTAGTGGAGCGTTTGGATTGGAAGGATCTCTTTCAATCGTCACTGTATAGGTTTCCTCCGGTGCAGCGCCTGATGTGCTAATCTTTACCGGAATCTTTAAGCTTGCACTTTGCGCAGCTGCCTGGGATGAAAATCCCAATCCTGCGGAAAGGAATAGCACCGCTGATAATACTGTACCAGCCTTTATTAAAATGTCTTTTGCTTTCATTTCCGTTTTCCTCCCTTATGGGTTTACTCTTGCGAACAAAACAACCCTACCATTTGTTTCCAGTGATACACAGGTGGAGAGTGACATAATCTGATCGCTTTCCTTTAGCCCGATATCTCTAAAGTTTGTGGAATTTTTTTTCAAATATTCCACCAGTTCCATGATGTGTCCCTTTTTGCCTTCTACCTGATAAATCATACGGTCATAGGCATCACACTCGATAGCGGCAAAAACTTCCATCTTCCGCGCTCTGCCATCCGGCATAAAAAGATTTCCCGTGAGATGCTTATCGAAGTAATCTTTGTCGATATACTCCATTACATCTCCGTACATTCCCCCGTTATCCATGTGGTGTCCATAAGTCAGCATATAGGGGTCCGAAAAATCCGCCTTATTATAGGCACTTAAGAAAATTGACCCTGAAAGGGAAAATTCTCCTGTTACATCCCTGTTTACATACTCCAAATCGTCTTTTCCCTGAACCATGGGGTAGTCAATGTGGGTTCCGTCAATGGTTATCCAGCCTCTTGTATCCGGATTAATTTTTAGTAACTCTTCCAGACTTAATCTGGTATCTTCCGGATTCTCCACTGAGGGCTTGTACTTTAATAAATCTCTTCCTAGGAATGCACCCGACATCGTAATGTAAGTGTCCCAAAGGGAGTATCCACCAAAGGCCAGCATGGTAACCATGAGGACAATAGCCAGGATTGATAATACTTTATCTCCGGCTCTAGCGGCTTTTGCTGCTGTGTTCATTCCTTGTCCTTTCCACTCCTTTTCCTGCTGTACACCGTGTGTACATGGGTTCCTTGAAGCTTTCAAAAAACCAATCTACATACGATTTTCAGTATCTCTTCCGGGTGGCAAAGCCACCCGGAGATTTTGATACTGATTCAAAATATCTTGTTCTCTTACTTTCGCGCTATTTTTGGAGAAGAAGAATTTATGCTCTACGGTAAGTTAACGCCATATTCTGAAAACATTATAAGTCAGAAAGAATTATTCCTCTTCCTTCTTGCGGTTCATGAATACTACACCTAATCCGCCAGCTACTGCAAGCATCATAGCGTAAGGAGCAACATTCATTACGATACCGGTAGGAGTAGTTACATCCTTAGTGTTCTTGATGTCTACTTCTGCATCGTCCTTTACAGCGTTGAAGCTAGCTGTAAGTCCCTGAACATCAAGTTCCTTAATGTAGGACTCTTTTCCTGCAACAGCTCCTGCAGTCATTACGTAAGTAGTAGCACCCTCTCGTACGAATACCTTATCGCCCTTGGTTAATCCGGTGATGGTGAATCCGCCGTTATCTCCAACAACAATCTTTGCAGACTCACTACTTGCTGTGAATGCCTTAATGCCGTTTAAGTTAACATCTCCTTCAGGCTCAACATTGTATAACTCAGCACCCTTCTGTCCATTACGATCACCAGGAACCACTGTTACATAGAACTCGAACTTATCGCTGTGGTTAGCAACTTTTCCAAGAATTCTCTTTCTAACAGTTACCTCGTGAGTTGTATCATACGGATTCTCGGGAGGTGTTCCGGGAGTCTCGGGAGGTGTTCCGGGAGTCTCTGGAGGTGTTACAGGAGGAATATCCGGATTCTCAGGTGGTGGAGTTTCTCTACCATAGTTGTTGTCTACGCCTTCAACCTTGGTGTTATCAGCTTGTCCGTTAGCCTTCTTAACACGAACTACCTTGGTGATGAACTGAGTAGCATTGTTCTCATCTACATACTTTAATACATAAATCTTAAACTTAGACTTTGTGTAGTAGATACCCTCGTACTTGTCATCTACCTCTTCCATATCATACTCATAGTATCCTAAGTCACCAAACTTAGACTCATCTACATGGATAGTAGCATTGGACTTAAAGATACCGAAATCTGCACCGGTCTCTTCTCCAAACTTCTTAGCTTCCGGAGCGAATGTAGCACCTGTAATGGTAACACCGTTAGCAGGTCCCGGCTTAGTAGCCTCAGTTACATTTTTTCCATCTTTTTCAAACTTATAAGTTCCAGCTTGAGCTGCAGGGGTAACCTTAAAATTAAAGGTTGTGTTTGGTGCAAGAGTCTTACCATCGGTGTGAACTCTCTTCTGGAATGGAACGTCCTGCGCAAAAGCAGGTACTGCCATAGACATTACCATCATTCCGGATAATGCCAGAGTAGCAAGCTTGTTTAAATTCTTTCTCATCTTGTTCTCCTTTTTTAAAAATAGTAGAAACGTTGTGTGATTTATAATTAGAAGGCGCGACCCTTCGAATTATTAAAGTGACTTGTTGAGTTTCAGCTCACGTTGTATCGAGATACATCCTTCGGCTCCGTGGGCGTTCCCTCGCCAATTTACCATGCCGTACCATGCCTGAACCTCCTTTCTTTTTCCTAAGAAAAAAGACTTATATTTGTTTTGTCTTTGCCGATAGTGTATCTAAAGGCAATTATTCAGTCCGCTTCTGCTACAGATGCAGCTGTTGTAGTGACGCAGGAGTCGCCATTTCAACTCCTTTCGTCGGTCTTCTGTTACGAAGTTCTTTTCCAACTTCTGTCCTGCAACAGATGTATCTGTAGCAGAAGCGGGTGAATGTTTAATTGAGAATGTACTGAAGAGGAGTTTTATGCTTCTCTTCTTTTTTTGCTAATGGTGAGGTATGCTCCTGCCATCGCTACAAATCCGAAGATTCCGAAGAGGTATGGAGTGATGTCTCTTACAATACCGGTTGCCGGAGCAATCTTATTGGCTTTGTTTACAAAGGTAACATAATAATCAGTCTTTGCGCTGAATCTAAAACATGTATACCAGTGAGTATCATCATGATTTTCTATAATAACTGAACATACTCTACCAATCGTTTTTCCCACTTCATCTACAGAAATACCCGGTTCCAAGTACCCCGGAAGCACTTTCTCGGCATAGTCATAGTCTAAATTCTCATCTAATTCAAATTCCAGCTTCTGGTTAGCCTTTAGTTGGAAGTGGAATGCATACTTCTTAGGCGTTGTTGTTTGGTTAGGTGGAATTTCGACTATATCGATTATTTTGCTTCTTATGTTGCTTGGGAAGCTTTTCAATACATCTTCCATTTCTGTTTTGCTAAGTGGATCACCATTTACAGTTTCTCCATTTACTTTATGTCTTGGATGATAAAGTCTTAAGTAGAAATCAAAGGTTGTTTTGTCTTCTTCCGGTGTCAAGTAATTGCCGGTGTAAATATTCTTAACTTTCTTTTCAATAGTAACTTTTTTCTTTGGATTTTCTTTTTCGTAGGTATTTTTGATTGTTACTACTTTACCGTCTGTTAACTTAAATGCCTCTTCATTGGAATCATTTGATGACTCCTTGAATTCATATTTAAGATTAGCGAAGTTCTCAGATACATTTATATACTGATAAGATTTTCCTGAAACAGTTTCCTTAACCTTATATTTCTTACTTGGATCCAGACCAGTTATTGTATATCCCAAGGATAATCTATCATACTCTTTGATGTACTGAACCTGATGTCTCTTTACAGTAATATCGCCTACCTTGATGATTCCTTCTTTGCTTTGATCTTCGCTGTTGCCATCTTGATAAAGCTTGAAGCTGACATACTCTTTTTCTGTGCCATCATCTTGTATTTCATATACTGTAAACTTGATATCTTTTAATATCTCAATACCCAGCTTAGTAAATCCGGAAGCCGCATTATTTCCATTGTTTTTGCTCTTATTGTCTGATGTTATATAACCATTTCCATCAAGGCCAACAATCTGCTTTTCGATTTTGAAATCTCGGCTTTGAACTTTCACTATTGGTTTGTTATAGGGCTTTTCTTGAGGTTTTCCTCTCCAACTATAATTGAATTTTGCTTCATCATTGGTGAAGAGTCCATGAATATCTGTAGACGCCCCATATTTATTAGCATCTCCATATACCCTGCCGTTTAGATAGGTTTTGTAGATATCATTCAAATCAGTTCTCTTCATTCCCTGATCTGTTTCCGCCAAACCTTTTCTAAGCTTTTCATAAGCTATCTTACTAGGCTTAATCTTAGCTGTAAGACGAATTTCATAGCCTGCCGGTAATTCAAAATTCTTTGGATCTGTCTCTAGACTGATTTCCTGTCTATTTTTTACACTGTTCCAATGCTTTTCTGTTACCAGCTTATTTAAGCCAAGTTTGTTGTACTCTGCCGGTGTTAAGGCATTTCCATCAGCCTCTACATTATTTTCCTTTAGCTTATAGATTTCCGCAACAAGCTCTGTATTTGCTACTAAATCCACGTTTTCACTAAAGGTATCATTAATTGTAATGTTCGTTGCTTTCTTTGGTGCAATCTTATCAGATAACTGCTTAAAGCTATTTGCAAGATTTTCAGGTGTGGATCCATCAAAAATCTGACCGTCTGCACCTATTGCAAGTGGTGAACCGGAACGAATAAACTTTCTATTCCCTATGCTAGCCCACTTTGGATCCAAGTCATAACCATGCTCCTCGGTTAACTCTCTCAAATGCTTCCAGTTTTGCTGGTTACCAACTCCAATTGTATAGAAGGCGGAATATCCTCCTACTTGAGCCAAATATCCTCTTGCCTGATTTAGACCTACTCTACTGAAATCTCTACCATTTCCATAAGTATAGCCTTTTGCTAAGTTCTTTTCGTATTGGAATCTATCATTTCCAAACTTGAATCTCATGATTGTATCATCATAAAGACCGTCTGTAGTTGTATAGCTATAAGTAGGATCTCCATCAGATATCATAATGTATATCTTCTTGGCATCAGATCTAGGCGCATTGCCATCTCGAATTTTGTCGTTTGGTATTGCTGTTTTTCCAAATCCGTCCAGAACATATCTTAGTCCAATGATTCCTGCTGAGTAGTTTCTTCCATCTACCTCATTTTGATTTTCAGGCAAGCTCTTCAGTCTCTGCTTAAACTCCGCTGCATTTTTTGTATAACCATAAATTTCAGCATCGTTATAAGGAGTATCTTCAATTGTAAGATCATTCTCTCCAATAATAGGAACGCTGTATTTCTTAATTTCTTTTCCGTTCGCATCCATAACCGAAACATTCTTATATACAAATCGGTTATCCGCTACATTGACTGTTCTATTTCCTCCGAATCCTACAAGCGCATATTGCAGATCGTAGTTTTCATTTTGGGAGAGGCTATCTACTAACTTATTGATTTGCTCATTAACTTTAGCTTTACGACTATTTCCTGATTTGTCATAGTCATTACTCGTATATCGAGCCAAGCCATTTTCCGTGCCGAATGGTAAATTCATACTTCTTGTAGTATCTACAAGGAATACAACATCCAACTTTTCTTTGTTCTTATAGCTTGCCTTAGCCGTTAAAGTCAAATCATAGGTTCCATCAAGATTGTTGGTAATGTACTTTTCATTACTTTCTTCATGCTCATCCGTGATGGTTTGTCCCGTTTTATTTTCTAAGTCATAGACAAAATAAAATTCATATGCGCAATTCTTTTCGTAATGAGCTGTTCCTTTTCTCAGTGTGTACCAAACATATCTTTGCCCATCAATGATATAACCCAAATTATCAATCTTACTTATACCACTGCGAAAATTTCCGTTATATTTTGTATTAGCGTCTTGATTATATTTATAATTTATATCGAAATAATCATTAGTGTGCCCATTAACTATTTTATCAAGATTATCTAAACCCGGTTTATATGGATAAGCAGCCAGAAAATCATATCCGTTGAATGTTTTATACGCCTCTCCTGATTTATTGCTCTTATCAAAGATATTAATATCACCTTGAGCATCACCGGGCACTTCCAACTGCCAAGTTTTTGGATCTGATTTCTCTTTTTTAATATACTTTTCCAACCCTGTTTTATACGTTTTTACTGTCCTAACCGTTGGCCCAATTTCATTAAAGTTCTTATCCACATAATGGAATATAATTGGTGGGCAATACTGTACAGCGCTGTCATTCCAGTTAATCTGATATAGCGAGAAAGAATCCACAACAAACTCTTTAGTGATTATTTCTTCTTTATTTTCTTCTTTTACCAAAGGTTCTGTAGTTTCATTAAGTTCTGTAGCCTCTTCATTTTTAGCCTTTAAGGACTGAACCACTACTTCAACTTTTTCAATGGCTTTTGTTTCATCATTTTCCACCAAATGATGAATGGAGATTTCATCAGAAGACACTTCTGCCGGCAAAGCCTTTTTATCAATGCTAATTCTTACCGATACCGGAGACTTAGGCTCTACTTCTACAGCGCTGTCTTTCTTATCCACAAAGCGGATATCCAAGCTAGCTGCATCGTCGTAGATAGAATGCTCCTTCAGAACCTTAACCTGCTCTTCGGAAAGCTTTTCTCCTTCTGCTTCTTCCTCCGGCTTGAAGAGACGCTTTGCTTCTAATACTACATCGCCGTCAAATGCCGCTTCGTCGTAGAATACCTGTACGTTACCGAATCCTTCGATTTCTACGTTCTGGCTCTTTCTACCAAGTTCGTTCAAGCTGTACTGGGTAAAACGAATAGATTGTAATTCAGGAAGGATTTCTTCACTGTGCTCTGTAATATCTTTCAGAAGACTGCTGTCTTCTACAACCGCTTTCTGTGCTTCTGTTGCCTTTTCAGCCTGAGCTGTCTCGGCTTTAGCTGCTGCTTCTTTAACTTCCGCTTCAGTAGCTTCTACTCTAGCTTCTGTCGCTTCCTCGGAAGCTTCTGTCTTCACCTCAGCCTTAGCTTCAGTGGATTCCGCTACTGCTTCTGCAGCGGTACTTACGATTGCTACTTCAGAATCATCCTTACGTGCTTCTTCGGAAGCCTTGCTTTCTTCTGTAGCTTTAGTTGCTTTACTTTCTACCACTTCCTGCTTAGCTTCGGCAGAACTCTCTTCTGCCTTGGAAGCTTCTACAGTCTGTGCTTCTGTGCTTTCCACCTTAGCTTCTGTAGCCTTGGCATTCTTAGCTTCTGCCTGTGCCTTCTTGGCATCGCCCAAGAACTGCTTGAACAGGCTTGTCTTGGAAGCTACGGTTACTTTCGGATATTTATTACCATCAACAGAGAGCTGGAAGGTCATTCTTTCTGTAGACTTGTTCTCATACACGAAGGTGATGAGCTCGCTTCCGGTTAACTCTGTGTTTCTTTCAAGGTTACTGTCAGATGCTTTCTCTTCTGTTAAGGAAACTGTTGTTGCTTCTTCTTTCTTGGGAAGAAGTCCTGCTACTGCACTCTCTTTACTGTAGAGCAGTAAGCTTTCTTTACTTTCCTTACGAACTAATCTGTCTAAGTCCTTCGCATCTCTTTCTACATAAATCTGTAAGCCGGCTTCTTCAGCGTTCAGGCTTTCTTCCAGGTTCTCGGCGATACTGTTCAGAGGAATGTTGTAAATCTCTTTCTCTCCATCAAAGTACTCTTCGAACTCTGTCGCCAGTTCCTGATCCTTACTGTAGGAACGAAGATTGCTCTTCCCTACTTTCTCGCCCTTCAGGATAGCCTCTGTAGCTGCTCTCCGAAGATCCGCACCAAGGAGCTGTACCTTTACCTGGCTTCCGCTTACTTCGATTTCGTTATTCTGTTCGGTGTGAGAGGAATCTGCTCGTCCGGAAATGGTAAGTCCACGATAGCCGGTGAACAAAAGACAAGCAATCATCAGCAAGGATAACTTCTGCTTGAATCCCTTCTTCATCTTCCCTATATAATTATTTCTACGATAATTCTTCATGCCATCGACCACCTTTTTCGTACTGTTGGGTTTACGATTCTTTGAAAGAATCCGAAAGCTTTCTTTCAGACTTTCGAAAAGTTCTTAGACATTCTTAGACTTTCCGGAAGTTTCCTTTAAGATTGCTTTTCCACTTTCTTAGAATCTTCTTTCCTTATTCTTACTCAGTACAGTTCAGGCTCGATGTTGCGGGCGTTCCTTCTCTGTATCCCGTATTCTAGCAAAAGCAGTTTTTATTTCAATAGACTTTGCGCGAAAGGCCCTTTAAATGTCATGAAAAGGGTTTTTCCCGTTTTATCCTATTTTTCGCCTATTCAAAATGCTTTAAATATTTTCTCGTTCCTTCGATTTTCTGTGCAAAATTTCTTAATATTTTTTTAGTTTTTTCTTGTTTCTTTTTCTTCTCAGCTGTATTTTCGCGCAAAATATTCGGAAGAAGTCCTTTCTCCCTATATTTACACGCACAAAAAAGAGTTCTTACGCCTTGTCTTCATTTTCATAGATGATTGCCCCGTGGGGACAGGTCTTTGGAAAATGTAAATATGCGTTCAAACGTTCTATCAGCTTCTCATCGCTGATGTGCTCCAGCTGCTCCGCCTGTTCGTGGACTTCCGCTTCTTCATATTGAAGCTTGGTCATCAAAAAGCTTTCCCACAAACGGTGTCTGCTTAAAATGCGTTTGGCGATCCGCTCTCCCTCTGCGCTCAAGGATAGCTGTCTCCCCTCTGCTACTACAAAACCTTCTTGAATCAGTTTCTTCACCATCTCTGATGCTGATGCCCTGGAAACTCCCAGACTATCCGCAATTCTCTGATTACTGGCCTCTCCTTCGCGTTCAGCAATCTTAAAAATCGCTTTGATGTAGTCCTCCCGGTTCTGTGTCATCTGGCCTCCTGTATAGACTCTTACTACAGACCTCTTCCTTTCTTTTTCTGTGTTGCATAGTCGCAATTATTCAATTTTTTTCTTCTCCATTACAGGGAATATAAACCCTTTCTAAATAAAACGCAAGCGTTTCCGTCATTATTCCCCATTTTAATATTTTCACGCCATTTATTTAAGCAATATTCTTAAATTGCAAGTTTTTTGCTTTGTGAAAATAGACTATGGCTGCCTTCTTCTCTATAAAATCACCCGGCTTTTATAGGAATGGTAGCTCCTTTTCGATGTGCCTTCTTCCATTCATTTTGTATCAACCCGTCCAGCATACCGACAAAGGCGCAGCATCCGGATAGAGAGATGTTGAAGCGAAAGGATAGCATTAACGCCACTATAGCGTGTAGCAGAGCAAAGGCTATGCTATAGAGAATACATTCCCGCAGATTCCTGCTGTATAGTCTTGCCACGGCAATGGGAGCTACAAAGAGGGAAATGGTCAGGATTCCTCCCACCGTATCAAAGGAGGATATGCTTGTGATGACGATGCAAAAGAGCAGGGCATAATGAAGACGTCTTTGACTTTTTGACATTTGCCCCGCCTCCTCTCCTTCAAAAAGCAGCTTCTTCATGGGACGGTAGCTAATCAGCAGAAAGGCGGTGTTTAAGACTAGACAGAACAACATTTTCCAAAAAGCGACAGGCATCCCCAGCGTTCTTTGGAAGGGTATCAGGAAGGGATTTCCCATCAGCACCATATCCGTGTCCAAATGGACGTTCCGGTAGTATAGGCTTAATAGGAGTATGCCCAGGGCAAAGAAGAGGGGGAAGAGAAAGCCCAGGCTCTCCTCTCTTTTCCAACGAAGCTTTTCCTGTAGCAATTCTATGCAATAGAAGGTGAAGAGGGCGAAAACCCCTGTGCCCAAAATCAGTAGGGGGGAGGACAGGTCTTTGATGAGGCTAAAGCTTAGGACGATCCCCAATAGAGAGGTGTGGGACAGGGCATCTATGGACATACTGCAATTTCTATAATAGACATATGGACTGAGCATGCCTGTGGCTATAGCGCAGAGAAGAAAGACCAGACAGATTTCCGGCATGGCACTCCTTTCTTATGGGAAGAAACTTTTCAGTGGTTTTAGGAAGAAACTTTTCAGTGGTTTCAGAAAGAAACTTTTCAGTGGTTTCAGAAAGAAACTTTTCAGTGGTTTCAGAAAGAAACTTTTCAGTAGTTTCATGACAATGTTTTGTGACCTAAGCTTTGGATGCCGGCACGGAGCTCTTTCAGGATAAGCAGTAGCATAAGGCTTCCCCCCATCAGTACGATGATGCCGGCTCCGGTGGAAAAGCCTTTTTGGCTTAGGCTTAGGCCTGTTCCCAATAGGGAATAGAATAGGGATAGCAGTCCCGCCAGCAGGAAAATGACGTTTCGCCTTCCGGACAGCTCTCTGGCAAAAAGCATTGGCAGAACCAAAAAGGATGCCATCAGAAGCACCCCCAGCATCTTGATGCCCAAGGCAAGGAGGGGAATCAGAAGAAACCGGAGCAGGATATGCATTTTCCTCTCCTCCACCCCCAGAAATTCTCCATATTCCGGATCAAAGCAATATAGGCAAAATGCCCTTCTAAATAAGAAGAAAAGACTTAGGCTAAACAAGCTCCAGAAGAGAATCAGAACAAAGTCTTCCTTCTGCAGGAAGGCTGCGGAGCCGAAGAGAAAGCTTTTCAGGCCGGATTGGGAGGCTTTGGCAAAGTGGGGATTTCCCGTGATTACAGTTTTTAAAACCATTCCCAGTCCGAACATTCCGCTTAGGCTTAGCGCCAGGGCGCTTTCTCCCCGCATCCCCTGCCCTCCCTTCGTGAGGCTTTGGATAATGCGGAGAGTACAAAAGGCTGTAAACGCAGCGCCCAGTGCCAGAATCTTAGGGGACTTGGTGGCAAAGAGCATATAGGCCAGTATGACACCGGGATAGGTGCCGTGTCCCAGGGCATCTCCCAGCAGGCTTTGCTTTTTATAGAGAAGAATTCCTCCGATGAGGGCAGCACTGAGAGCCAGCACCCCCAGGGGGAGGGCAATCACAAAGAAATCATAGGATAAAAAGAACATAGGCTTTCGCTTTCTATGGGGAAGCTTGCTGTATCGGGAAATCTCATTTATAGTGCAAGCCTCTTATGGAGAAATAGCAATTTTCTTATGCAGACACGGTTTAGTATGAAAAAATAGCTTCTACGTTTTCAGGGCTCAATACCTCTTCAGCTCTTCCGAAGCCGTAACTTCCCGCCTTAATCCACAGGATATAATCAAAGTTCTCCTGCAAACGGCTCAGATCGTGGTGGATGCAGAGGATGGTCTTTCCCATTTTCTTGAATTCCTTCAGCTTTTCCGTGATGCTTCGTTCGCTTTTTTGGTCAATGGCGGCGAAGGGCTCATCTAATAGGAAGAGTTTGGCTTCTTCCGCCAGAGCTCTCGCCAGGAAAACCTTCTGCTTCTGCCCTCCGGAAAGTTGGCTAATCTGCCGTTTTCGTAGTTCTGTTAAGCCCATTTCCTCCAGTGCCTTGTCTCTTTTCTCCCGATCCTCATTTCTAATAGGAAGAAACCAGCCTCGTTTTTTGTAGGACGCCATCTCTACCACCTCTTCCACAGTGATGGGAAAGTCCCAATTTACCTTGGTGCTTTGCGGAATATAGGAAAGGTAATTTTTTGCTTTTTTCCCTTCTTCTCCGAAAATGCGGACGGTTCCGGCATTTTTCGGAAGAAGCCCCAGCACCGCCTTCATCCAAGTGCTTTTTCCGGCGCCGTTGGGCCCGATAATGGCGGTCATACTTCCTTCCGGAATCTCTACGGATAGTCGGGACAGCACTTCCTTTTCCCCGTAGGAGACGGAAAGTCCCTGACAGGAAATGGCGGAGGGCATCACAGACGTGTTCGTAAGCATGGCTTCACTACCGGCTTGTGCGTGGGAGAATTGCGCCAAGGAAAAGTTCTCTGCATCCATCCTCTTCTCCTTCTATTTCAGGTGGTCTACAATCAGGTCTACGTTGTAGCGTACCATAGTGAGGTACGTGTCTCCCGCCTCTCCTCGGAGTCCCAAGGAGTCGCTAAAGAGTCCGCCCTCTCCTTCCTTGTCTCCTTCCACCACCTCTACGGAAAAGCCCTTTTCCTTGCAGGATTCCTGGAGCTTCTTCATGCGCTGGGGGTCGGTAGTGGATTCCGTGAAAATGGCTTTAATCTTATGGTCTACGATAAATTGCGCGGTTTCCGCCATATCATAGGCGGACACTTCGCCGTCCGTGCTTACCCCTTGGGGCGCTTTCACTTCTATACCGTAGGCTCTGGAAAAATACTGGAAGGCATCGTGGGGGGTAAGCAAGACTCTACTCTTCTCAGGAATCTCCGCCAGTCTTTTCTTGGTGTATGCTTTCAGCTCTTCCAGTTCTTTTTGATAGGCTTCTTTTCTTTCTTCGATAATAGATTTTTCCTCCGGAAGCTTTTCTTCCAAAGTTGCCGCCATGGTGGAGACTGCCTGTGCATACAGGTCTTGGTCAAACCAAAAATGGGGATCCGGCACATCTTCTCCTTGGAAGGCCTGAATGACCTTATCCTCCGGAAAGTCCTTGGAAACCATGACGCCCCCCTGTGCCTTCAGAGCATCCTGCATTTTCCCCTCAAAGTGTAAGCCGTGGTAGAAAAGCAGCTGGGCACTCTGCATCTTCTTTAAGTCCTCGGGCTTCGCCTCGTAGGTGTGGGGATCCTCTCCTCTTGGGATAATGCAGCTGATTTCCACGCTGTCTCCTCCCAGCACCTCCGCCATATCCTCTAAGAAGCTGGTGGTGACGCAGAGCTTGAGCTTATCCTTTGCGCCGGTGGAGCTTGCGTCTTTGGATTTTTCGTCTGTCGAGTTTGCATCAGGAGACTTTGCTTCCGGGGAGTTTGCGTCTGTAGAATGATCTTCCGCTTTATTGGTGGATTGGTTTTTGGATAGACTTCCGGATTGGCTTTCCATGGCTGCTCCACAACCTGCGGAGAGGGCAGTCACCAGAACCAAGCCCAGGAGTCGTTGGAATATGAGCTTTCCGTAGGAGACTTTCTTGTTCATTGTTGTTTTTCCTTTCCTTTGATTTTTCGTTTTCGTATTGCTGTTTCTTGATTGTTATTTCTTGATTGCTACTTTTTAATTGCTGTTTTTTGATTACTACTTTTTGATTGCTACTTTTTGATTACTACTTTTTAATTGCTACTTTCTAACTGTTGCTTCTCCATTACTACTCCTCGAATGCATAATCAGTATTATTTATCAAGTTTAGTATTTTACTTGTATTATTTGAGAAGCTTTATTCTTTTTGTAAGGTTATCCTTACAAGTGATTCTATTACTTTGTATACAAGATTGCAAGAACTTCTTTTTCACTTTTGCTCCTTTTTCTTATTTTTCCAAAAAATAGGCAAAAAATCAGAAAGAAGAAAAGACTGGAAATGAAAAATACGCTACAATGAGGATTGATAGAAGTTAAAAGAAGAAAAATACATTTTCCGTAAAAGAAATACCGAAGTTCAAAGGAGGAATGGGCAATGGCTATAGAAATAAAGAACAAAAAAGAAGAACAGGCGAGGGAGGAATTGACTCTCCTGATACAGCGTTACCCGGTACTTTCCGGAATCGAAGAGAATATCTGGCAGGCTTTTACCATGATGCGGGATAGCTACGATAAGGGAGGCAAGCTTCTGTTATGCGGTAACGGGGGCAGCTCCGCAGATACGGATCATATCGTAGGCGAGCTGATGAAGGCCTTTTGCAGTAAGCGCCCTTTGGCGCCTGAACTTCTGTCCAACGTAAAAAAGCTCTTCGGAGAAGAGGAGGCCTCTTACTTCGAAAAGCATTTGGAGCAGGGACTACCTGCCATTTCCTTCAGCAGTCAAACTGCACTGCACACTGCCTTCAGCAATGACCAGGACGAAACGCTGTTTTATGCCCAGTGTCTCCTTGGCTACGGTAGGCCGGAGGATCTGCTCTTTTGTATCAGCACCTCCGGAAATGCCAAAAATGTTTCTTATGCGCTAAAGCTTGCCAAGGCTATGGGCATCCCCAGCATTTTACTGACAGGAAAGGACGGGGGAAAGGGCAGAGCGATTGCGGACCTTTCTTTGATTGCGCCGTCCAATGAGACGTATCAGATTCAGGAGTTGCATCTGCCGATTTATCATGCTTTGTGTTTGATGCTGGAGAGGTATTTCTTTGCCGCATAAGGGGGACTGTAACTATTAAAGAAATAAGCTCCGATGCAGTATGGACATGAAATCGGGCACGCTCCCGCTAACTTCGCCTTCGCAGTGAGGGACTGTATTTTTTGTAACAGTGCGCTCTGATGCAGTATGGGGCTGTATTCGGGACACGCTCCCGCTAACCTCGCCCTGCAGCGGTACTAAGCGAAAAACTGCAGTACCTTTGTTTTTCGCAAGTACCGGCGGGCTCAGATTGTCCCTATTACAGCCCCATACTGCATCTGTCGCTTCCACTCATTGTTTATACAGTCCTTCACTTCATAGGCTTTCTATAAATCTATAGCTCCTTCATCCAGCAAAAACTGCTCTACGCCAAGGTAAAGAATACCGTCTTCATCATGCTTTGGGAGGATATAGTCTTTTACAACGACTATTTTTCTAAAGAAATCTCCGGACTGCTTTAAGGAGGCTGTTTCCTGTGCTCTTTTCTCCGGACTGTCTACATGTAAGGCTGACTGAATATAATATTTATTACTTCCTCTTTTCACTATAAAATCAATTTCCAGATTTTTCCGTGCTCTTTTGCCCTCTTCATTTTTATAGTTTTGCTCCACTACGCCCACGTCCACATTTAAGCCACGCATACGGAGTTCGTTGTAAATGACATTTTCCATAATGTGCGTCATTTCGTTTTGTCTAAAATTCAGTCTGGCATTTCTGAGACCGATGTCGGAAAAATAATATTTGTAGGGTGAAGAAATGTATTTTTTCCCTTTCACATCAAATCTTCTGGCTTTTTCCATCAAAAAGGCATCAATAAAATAATCCAAATAAGTGCTGATAGTTAGCTGAGAGATTTTGATATTTTTTTCCGATTGAAAGGTATTTTCCAGCTTTCTTGGATTGGTAAGGGAGCCAATGGAAGAGGAAACAATATCCAGTAAATCTTCCAGGATAAAGGCTTCTTTGCCAATACGGTTCCTCTCCATCACATCTTTAATATAGGTATTCTGAAAGAGATTTTTCAGATATTCGCTTTTTTCTTCCGGCGTTTTCCTGCTAAGGACGGTAGGCATCCCGCCATATAGACAATATTCTTCGAAAGCCAGTCTGGGATCTCCCTCATAGCAGGAGGAAAACTCTGCAAAGGAAAAGGGATATACTCGAATTTCATCCCCTCTGTCCCGAAACTGAGTCAGAACATCAGAGGACAGCATCTTTGAATTGCTGCCGGTAATGTAAATATCCGCATTGGGAAGTTTCATCAGGCCTAAAACAAGGTCTACAAAGCCAATTTTATTTTCACTGTTTTTGATATAAGGATTCTCTACTTCTTCCACAAATTGAATCTCGTCAATAAAGATGTAGTAGTTTTGTTCCGGCTGCATGCGCTCCCGAAGGTAAGCATCCAGCGTAAGGGGATTTCTATACTGCATGTTGTGAAGCTCATCCAAAGCTATAGTAATGATTTGTTCCTCTTTGATACCAAGACTAAGCAAATATTTTTTATACAGAGTGAATAATAGGTAAGACTTTCCGCATCGTCGAATACCGGTGATGATTTTTACCCTTCCATTATCCTTTTTATTGATTAAACGCTTTAAATATCTTGGTCTTTGCACTTCCATAGGTTTCTCCTATTTTATATTTTTGTGTAAATGCACATTTTTATAAAATGTTTTTTCCATTATAAAGGTAAAGGATGGAAAGAACAAGGGAGTACCGCAGACTTGCGATACTCCCTTCTAACAAAAGAAACTGTAAATATAAAAACTATGTTGTATGCAATATAGAGCTGAAAGAGGGGTAATCTGAGCCTGCTACATTCTTGCTACAATTCTCTTTTATAGTACCATTATGCATATTGTATTGTTTTAATTTGCTGTAGTTCGAGATCAAGCTTTCTTTTTTGCATTCGAATATCGATGTCGTTCTGCATATTGATGAAATACTCATCCGAAACACCGAATAACTTCGCGAGTCGGAGAGAGGTATCAATCGTGATTTTTCGTCTATTATGCAGAATGTCTTGGATTCTGGAAACAGGAACATGAATTGCTTGTGCAATGCCATATGCGCTTAGTTCCATCGGCTCCATAAATTCTTCTCGAAGGATTTCACCAATGCTTGGTGGCTCAATATAATTTAATTCCATAACTTCTCCTTTTTAGTGGTAATCCACAATCTCAACGTTTCTGGCTTCTGCAAGATGAAAGCTAAAGCACAGCCGAAATTGTTTGTTGATTCGAATACTATATTGCCCTGCTCTATCACCGGATAGTTTCTTTGTCCTTACATGTTGTAATCATAAATCAAAATATACCTTTTTAGCGTGTATATGTCAATGCTACGGTGGAGTAAGCCATAAAAGACTTTTTCTTCTTATTATTGTCTATTTTATAAAAATTTGAATTTCATAATTTTATAAAATGGAACGTCTATATGTAAAAATATTAAGCTTTCTGCCGGAGTTTTGGAGCAATCAAGATTAATAAATATACTGTACCTACCAATTTCGAAGTGGAAAAAAATCCTCTAAAAACTGCTTGTGCCTTTGCCAATAACTATATGAACAATGAGATAGGCTTATTGTTTGTTGGTATTGAAGAAGTCGATAATAAAGAAACGGGAGAAAAAGCAATTCCTAAAAGACCGATAGAGGGAATAAAAGAGTCTAAAGTTGAAGGGATTGAAAATGAATTTTGACGGTCCGGTTTGGATACAGGCAAAACAAGTCAGTAAATATTTTGAAGATAATATTATGGCTTCATATACCATACGAGAAGCAGATCAAATCGAGCATAAGATTGTCTATAACTATCCTCTTACAGCATTTGAGGAACTTGCTACGAATGCCATTTTACATAAGGAATACGATACGCCTGAATATGTAGGAATATATATTTACAAGGACAGAAGTTCTTTTGTAAATCATAATAGACCACTCCCTCCTGTAACCATTGAAGCTCTTAACAAGGACAGAAGTTTTGATAGAAGGCAGTATCTCAACAAAGAACTTAAAGATATGTTCTTCTCCCTTAACTTAATAGAGTCTTACGGTTCAGGTATACGGCGTGCAAAGGATGCACTGTTTGAAAATGGTTCTCCTGAGCTTAAGTTTTACCCGGATAATGAAGAAGATAACTATACAAATGAAGTTATAGGAATAAATAAAGAATTTTTGAATGAGTTTAATAGTAGTAGTTATGAAAAAACTACCACGAAAACTACTACTAAAACTACCATAAAACAGGAAGAAATTATTAAAATAATTGCTGAAAATCCTCACATTAGCGCGAACGAAATGGCAGAAAAATTAAACCTTACTGTTGATGGTGTACGTTATCATTTAAATAAAATGAGGAAAGCAGGACTTATTCGATATGAGGGTTCAACAAAATTAGGTCAGTGGGTAATTATGAAGCTAAATAGTAAATAACCTGTCCTTTCAAAAAATCCACCAGCTTTCTACAGAAGTTATGGATCAATCAAGAAAAGTAAGCGACATTAAAATGTCGGTTTGAATGTCGGTTTGAATGTCGGTTTAACAAAGTACAAGGGAGTATCGCAGGCTTGTGATACTCCCTTGTTCTAAAAGAAGCTGTAAATATAAAAACTATGTTGTATGCAATATAGGGCTGAAAGAGAGGTAATCTGAGCCCGTCAGTAGATTTAGAAAGCCTGCTCAGCGAAAGACTGTAGAACTTTGCATGTCAAAGCGACTGATGTAGTATGAGGCTGTAACAGGGACAATCTGAGCCCGCCGGTACTTGCGAAAAACAAAGGTACTGCAGTTTTTCGCTTAGTACCGCTGCAGGGCGAGGTTAGCGGGAGCGTGTCCCGAATACAGCCCCATACTGCATCAAAGCACACTGTGCAAAGAATACAACTCCCTCTCCACAATCCATCTTGCGGCTTCTTCTAAATTTTCAAAATAGGGAGGACAGGGCTTTCCCGCCTCTTCTATCTTTCTTTTCTCTTCTTTCCCGTATCCGGTAGCCAGAAGAATGGGCTGTACGCCGAAGCTTTCTCCGGCTTCACAGTCCAGAATTTTATCGCCAATCATATAGGAATGGGAAAGCCAAGCTTTTCGCTCTGCTTGCTTGTTCCCCTGCTCCAACGCTTCCCGTTCTTTCCGACTTAAGCGGTAAGGGCTTTGAATGAGAAACTCTTCTTCATTTTCCTGCAATAAATCCCACTCCGCCTGATAGAGCATTCCGGGATTTGGCTTTCGGCAATCACATTCCCTTTGATACTCCCCTATCCCCTTCGGGTGGTGGGGACAGTAATAGATGCCTTTCAGGAAAATGTCTCTCTTTTTAAGCTCTTCTCTTAAAAAAAAATGCAGGGCTTCCGCATCCTTTTCTCCGTAATAGCCACGCCCGATTCCAGCCTGATTCGTCACCACCACCAGCTGAAAGCCGGCTTTTGACAGGATAGATAGCCCCTCTAAAACATGGGGGAGAAAACGAAAATCCTCTACCTTATGTAGGTAAGACACTTCCTCATTAATGGTGCCGTCCCGATCCAGGAAAACGATTTTTTGCAATACTTTATCTGCCATGCTTCCCCTGCTCCACATCCAAAATAAACTGTCGGTAATCTTCGGGAATGCCGATATCCATGAAATAGCCATGGAAGGGAAGGCCGAAGATCCGTTTTCCTTCAGAAAGCCATTTGGGGATGCAGTCCTGTTCCAGGCTCTGCTTTCCCTCAGGAATTTCCGCAATCAGGCTCTTCTTCATTACATAGATGCCTCCATTGATTTCCCCGGATAAGGACTTTGGGGAAGCCGACGCTGCTTGCTGAGCGTTTCCCTCTATCGGCTGTTTCGAGCCTTCACCAGGCTGCTGCCCACCATCTCCCAGCTTCTCATTCCATGCCAAAATTCGGCCTGCTGAATCTCTTCGCACAGCACCGTAGCGGGAAATATCCGGTACCGCTCTGGTGGCCAGGCTGAAATCTCCGTCATTTTCCTGATGAAAATGATAGAGTCCCTGATAATCCATGGGGAAATAGGTATCCGCATTCAGCACCAGTACATCTTCCTCCAAAATCTTCGGCAGAGCGTTTCGGATGGCGCCCCCGGTGCCTAGTGGCTCTTCCTCATAGGAATAGGCAATCTTTAGGCCGAAGGCGGAGCCGTCCTGAAAATACTCTTCAATCATCTCCCCCATATAGCCCAGGGCAAAAATCACTTCCGTAATACCCTTGTCCCGGAGCATTTCCAGAAGGTACTGCAAAAAGGGCTTTCCGCAAATATCCGCCATGGGCTTGGGACGGTCTGCCACCACGGAACGAAGTCTGGTGCCCATTCCTCCACATAATAAGATTGCTTGCATTTTCCCTCCCTATAAAATGAATTTACTTTAACTCCAGCACTTCTCCGTCTTTTCCCAGTCCGAAGTCCTCTCGGATTCCTTCAAATACCGCCTCTGTGGAAAATGCCTTTTCCACGAATTCCAAGGACTTCTGTCCCATTTCTCGAAGCTTTGGAATGTTTTGGTAGAGAAGGGCGCCGGTTTTGGCAAATTCTCTTTCTTCTCCCTCGATGGCAACCACTTCTTCAATGCCCGGGATGCCTTCCGCACCGCAGGGGGTGGTCAGGATGGCGGCTCCTTCATGGAGGGCTTCCACAACTTTTCCCTTCACACCTGCGCCGTAGCGCAGGGGCACAATCACCATTCGACTTTCCTGATAAAGGCTATGAAGCTTTTCGTCGCTAACAAAGCCCAGCACCTCTATGCCCTCCTGCTGTCCCAGGGCCAGAACCTTCTCTGTGGGCTTACTGCCCACAATACGGAAGGAAATGTTCGGAAGCTGTCTTCTCATTAAGGGGAAGATTTCCTTGGCAAACCAAAGCACACCGTCCTCATTGGGCGGGTGAGCAAAGCCTCCCACAAAGAGCATTCCTTCCCGGCCCTCCGTCATTTTCTCCACCTGCACGGAGTCGGAGAACACATAGGCGGTGATAGCCTTTACCGGAATGCTGTCGTCAATCTTATGGATTTCCTCCACCTCTAAGTTGGAGGGGTAATAGCTGATGTCCGCCTTTTGCAGGACGGAAAGCTCCATGCTCTTAAAGTAGGCGATTTCCTCCAAAAGCTCCGGCCTTGGCTTCAGGGCATACTCCCTTTGCAGCCGGAGGAAATGCAGGTCATGACCGTAGAAAATAATCTTCCAGTCCGTATTTTCCTTGATGTAGTCTATGTACTTAGAGGCAATGTGGGGGCGGTTTAGATAAGCAATCTGAATCATTTCCTTATTGTCTTCCATCCACTTCCAAATGCCCCCCTGCATCTTACTGCCGTAAAGGACTTCGATGCCCATTTGCTCCAGGGCTTCCGTGTAAGGCTCTTCCTTTAGGAAATTGTCCCCTAAGAACTTCACCTGCACGCCCTTTTCCGCCAGCATTTTTAGGTACTGGTAGGTAGTTTTAGAGCCTGCGTCCTTGTCAAAGGTGGGCACATAGTGGTCCACGAAGAGCACATAGCGCTTGCCCATACCCCGCTCTCTGGCCTGGAAGGGGTTGGGACTTCCAATATTGACGCATTGCTTTTTCAGCTCTTCCTTCCATTTTTCCTTGAATTTTTCCTGGTTGACCTTCTGGTAACGCTTAAGGCCGCTGCCTTCCACATCCGTGCCGTTGGAAATGCCTTCATAGTGGATGACCTTGGACTTGGGCTGGTACAGCACCTTCTTGCCCATTTTCCGTACGGAAAATGCCAGGTCGGAATCTTCGCAGTAGGCGGGAGCAAAGAGTTCATCAAAGCCTCCCAGTTCCTTCCAAATGCTTGTCCGCACCAAAATGGCGGCACCGGAAATGTAGTCCACTTCCTTCACATAGTTGTACTCCGGATCCTCCGGGTCTTGCAGTCTGCCGTAGTTCCAGCCGGAAGCATCGGACCAGATAATGCCGCCTGCCTCCTGCAATCTTCCGTCCGGGTACACCAGCTTGGATCCTACGATTCCCGCATCCGGCCGTCTTTCCATCAGCTCCACCAAGGAGGACAGCCAGCCCTCCGTCACTTCCGTATCATTGTTTAGGAAGAAAATGTATTCTCCCTTGGCTAAAGCGGCGGCCTGATTGCAGTTTTTCAAAAAGCCCATATTTTCCTTGTTCCGGGCAATCACCAGATTTTCCGAAAACAGGCGTAAATCTCTGGTAGCATCTGTGGACACATCGTCCGCAATAATCACCTCATAGGGAATCTCCCTTTCGTCGGTGAAACGGAGAATGGACTGTAGGCAACGGTAGGTATAGTGAATCTGGTTATAGCAGGGAATCACGATACTGACCTTAGGCTTGTCCACCTTGGGAAGGCGAATCTTTCCCCCGTCAAAGTAAGCCTGTCCAATCTTAAAGTGTCCGGAAATTCTGTTTCTTCCCTCTGCCGTAAAATATAGGGGCAGGGTTTTAAAGGGATGGAGCAGAGTCCGTCCCATGTAATGCAGAATCAATCTTCTCTTACTGTCCTTTGGAAAACGACGGTTAAAGGAGGCGGAAAGTCGTCTTCTGATTTTCGATGGCAGACTTTGGTGCCGTTCAAAATAATTCCGCTCCTCCTGTAACTGGGCAATATCCCGCTCATGGGCACGAATCACATTTTCCAGATTGCCCACATGAACGTTGGTTAAGCGGTTTACTTCCCGCTCTTTCTTTACGGAAATCTCCTTTTCCTTCAGCTCTTCCTGCAAATATTGGATCTGCTCCCGGCGTAGGGCGATTTCTTCCTTCTGCTTTTGGAAATTCTCCGGACTCATACGACTTTGCTGGTAAGCCCAAACATTTTCCTCCTGTCCCTCTCCATGAACCTCTTCCTGGAAAATGGCTTCCTTACGCTCGCAGGAAAGAAGCTCCGGCTTATTGATGGAAAACAGGCGGAAGAAGCTTTCTTCGTCCTTGTATTTTAATTTGTCCTTGTATTCTTCGTACCAGTAATGGAGGATGCGGTACAGGAGGAAAAGCCGTTCCTCTCCCTCTTCCTTCACCCACTCACAATCTATGAGTACCGCCTGCTCTCCATCCATGATGACATTTTCAAAAAGTAAATCCAAGTTGGCAGGCTTTATGAAGCTTTCCTCTCCCAAAAGAAGATGCAGGGCTTCCTGAATTTCCTTTACCGGAGCCTTTCCTTGGGAAATCAGCTCTCCCAGAATTTCTCCGATGCTCTTTCCCTTTACAAAGGGGTACAAAATGCTGGAAGGGGACTGGGAACCGGCATAGGCCCGCCAAAAGCCTTCCTCCTCCAAAACCTGAATCTTCCGCCGGGCGAAGCTTTCGCTAAGGAGCTTCCGCTTCTTTGGTAAGGAATCAATGTGGGCATTGGCCTCCGCCCCTATTCCTTCCTTTAAAACTTTTCGATTACCCTCTTTATCCCGAAGAATCTCGGTTTTCAGGGCATACTCCGGCTTTCTGCTGGAATTGTATTTGATATATTCCACATCATCGCTATGGACGTCCTTCATGGAAAGGATAGCCGTGGCATCCCCCCGGAAACGGTAGAGAAAGCTTGGGGCAAATTGGGGAAAAACCCCTTTCTTTCCCAGCGCCACATAGCCGTAGCCCTCCTCTCCCTCCTTGGGAAGTCTTTTTTCTGTATAAAAATGAATGGGGTACTCTAAGGAAGGCATAGGAAAATAAAGACTTGCCCGAGCCTTCGGGTAGTCCTTTTTCAGGCTCTCTTCCAGCATTTTCAAAGCATCATAGCTTTGGTAAGCCGGCTCCTTCTCGTAGTAGCCGGTGGAAATGCGCTCCAGAGCATTCTCATTTTCCATCCCCAAAATCACTTCGCCTCCGGGAAGTAGCCACTTCTCCAAAAAGGTGCGAAGCATCTCCTCCAAAGAGCCTTGGAAGAGCATCAAATGTCGCTTGGTCAAAAGGGGAATAATAATATAGTCAAAGCGGTCTTCCTCCAAACGAAGACTGATGCTTTTTACTCTTTTTCGTAGTAGCTTTTCAAAAAGCTCTTGGCTGTCCTTTTCTGCCAAAAGCAGGACCTTGCTGTCCTTCTCCAGCCCCCCTTCTCCGGGGAAAAACGAAATCCATTCGATTAAGTTGGATTGCAGCTTCGAAAAACTCATGCCTCATGCCTTTCCAGAGTCACTTCCGACTCCATATCGTAAATTCCAACGGTGTTTTTATTGGATAAAACGGTGATACTGGTAATGTCGTATTTTCTGTCGTAAACCGTGTGCTCCCCTTCTTCGAAGCCGGTGCAGGAAATGGAGAGAAGGTACTCTCCTCCTTGCAGGTTCATCCGCTGGGTGAAGGTGCAGTAGTACTCGTCCCCCTTCTTTACCGCCGGGATTTCCTTGCCTTCAAAAAGGGTATTGGTACCGCTTAAGTCCATGCCCCGCTTGTCCTTGATGGTGAAGGTGAAAATGGGGGCAGCGATATCATCATGGAAGACAATCCGCTCTTTGATGGAAAATTCTTCGCCCTTTAACAGCACATTGCTTGGACGCCCGTCCTTGTCCAGCACCCCGAAGTCCAGAATCTCCGCCTTGCCGTTTCCGTACTGCTGGCTGGAAGGGTTTAAGGTCAAATGGTCTTTCATAAAGCCGGTAGGTTTTGGGGAATGTTGACCGGCTTCGGGGGATGTAGCGGATGTGGGTTCGGCGGTTCCTGAGGCTATGCCTGTGCCGACGTTTTTTTCTGTGGTTCCGGCGGTGCCGGCAGTGCCTCCGGCTACGGATGCGCCTTTTTGACCGATACCGTTAGATGTAGCATTTCCGGCTGTATCGGCTATTCCGTTGGTTTCGTCGGCTCCAGCTTTACCCGCTTTTCCACTAGCTCCGCCGCTTCCGGCATTTCCCCTACGCTCTCCGTCCACATTGCCAAGGAAGTTCTGCTCCTCCATAAACTGCTCGGCATGGGGGTCCTTTCCTGCCAATATCTTTTTGTACTTGTCCACCATTTGTCCAGGAAGACCTTCCCCAACCTTTTCCCCCTTGTGGAAAAGCACTACTCTGTCGCAGTACTTCATTACGGAGCCTAAGTCATGGGTAACCATCAAAATGGTGGTACCCTTCCGCTTTAATTCATCCATGCGGTGATAGCATTTGGCCTGAAAGAACACATCTCCCACGGACAGGGCCTCGTCCACGATCAAAACCTCCGGGTCAATGGAGATATACAGGGCAAAGGCCAGACGAACGAACATACCGCTGGAATAGGACTTTACGGGCTGGTAAACGAAGTCTCCAATATCCGCAAACTCCAAAATGGCAGGGAGCTTCTCATCCATCTCTGCCTTACTAAAGCCCATCATGGTGCCGTTCATATAGATATTTTCAATGCCGGTATAGTCCTGGTTAAAGCCGGCGCCCAGCTCCAAAAGAGCGCAGATGCTTCCCCGGCTTTCCACCTTTCCTGTGGTGGCACTGAGCACCCCGGTTATAATCTTCAGCATAGTGGACTTGCCGGAGCCGTTGGTACCGATAATCCCCACTGCCTCTCCCCTTCCTACAGAAAAGGAAATGTCTCTCAGGGCATAGAAATCCTTATGGTAAGATTTTTTCCGAAGGCTAATGCTTTCCAGTAGCCGGTCTATGGGCTTATCGTATAAACGATAGACCTTGCTTACCTGATCCACCGAAATGATTTTCTCTACTTCTTCCATAGTCCCCCTTAAAATCTATTACTTGATGTTTCTGGTTTTGCTGTGTTCTGGTTTTGCTGTGTTCTGATTTTGCTCTAATGTTTCTAATTTTACTTTGTTCTGATTTTTGTTCTGATTATTCAGCTTATTCCAACTCTGTTGTTTCACTCTGTTTTTCGGCCTGGTCTGTCCCTCGCCGTTCTTTCCGCTTCGCTCTTCCTTAGCACATGGGAAAATCCTCCTGCCCATCCTTAGAAAGGCAGTGCTCTAAACGAAAAGTATAACATAAAATCAGAATCTTTTCTCTATAAACCGCATTTACATCACTGTTAAATCTATCAAGAAATCATTAGCAATTCTCTCATACAAATTTATGAACATCTTACTTCAAATAAAAAAGACGACAGATTTTTTTAATCTACCGTCTTGTGAAAATTTATTTTAGTTCGTTTTCGATTTCTTCTATGCTTGGTAATGCTCCTTTTAAACTTTCAGGAATTAAATTTTGTAGTTGATATTCTGAAATTCCAATAGGTTCTCTTGAACTTTCAGAAGCATATTTTGCCAATACATTATCCTTTGTCTTACAGATTAAAAGGCCTATTGTTTGATTATCTCCATCTCCCTTTAATATATGATTTACAGATGTCACATAGGTTCCAAGTTGCCCTATATCCGCAGGTTTAAATGCAGAAATCTTAACCTCCACAACTACATAGCAATGCAACTTAATGTTGTAGAATAACATATCAATAAATTCTTCTGAATTTCCAACTACAAGCCTATATTCTCTACCCACGAACGAAAATCCTGTCCCCAGTTCTAATAAGAATTTTTGAATATTATCCATTAAAGCGTCTTTCAATTCTTTTTCATCATAATTTTGTCTGATAGCTATAAAGTCAAAATTATAGGGATCTCTTGTCATTTCATTGGCCAAATCGCTTTGTAAAGCAGGCAAATTATTTGTAAAATTTGTTATCGCTTTTCCTTGTCTATCAAACAGGTCTGTATCCAAGAAATTTAAGAGCACAGCTCTGCTCCAGCTATTTTCTAATGTTTTCGATATAAAGAAAAATGCTTTATTCAAATCTCCTTCACATCTATCCATAATATATCTTTGATGCCCCCAAGGGATGCTAAAAATCTTATCAAAATTTTCACTGCTTTGTGATATTCGTAAATCGTCCACAAGCTGTGGACGATTTAATGGGGAATACATTTCATAAAATTTTTTCATATATTTTAAATTAGTAACAGAAAGCCCTTTAACATTTGGAATTTCCTTTTGTAAATCTGAACTTAGCTTTTTATAAAACCCGCTTCCCCATCTACTTTCTGCCTTTAAGCTGATGATTTCTTCTCCTAAACTATAATAAAACCTTAGCATTTCAGAATTAACGGAAACTGCTGCTTTAAGTTGCCCGTCTTGATATGATAGTTTTATTTTTTCAAGCATTTGTATATACTCTTTATCACTTATGATAGTTAAATCTTTTTTGTTCAATATCATCACTCCTATCTCTATAAATTTTCTATAGTTTTTTTGCATTTTTCTTTAATTTGACGAAATGTTTCTAAGTCTTCTTCCAATTCATCTTGAATCAAATCCAAATAGGAATACCCTAGCTTATCATAGATATCAAGGAGTTCTGATTTCCCAATTCCAAGTATTTCTGCTGCTCTTCCATGAGAAATGCTTTGGTTTAAAATATAGGGATATAGCAAAAGTGCATTTCTTCTCAGTTCCGACTCCGGTGAAAGCTCTTCCAGATACTTACGCATTTCTACCGGCACTTGTATTGTGATTGATTCCGTTTTCACCATAGTTGTCTTCTTCCTTCCGGTAAGCTATATAAATCAGTGCTCCATCTTTTCCAATGCCAACCCAATCAATTGATCCGCCTGATCTGCCATGAATAGCGGGATATTCAGCACATCGTCGTCCAGTTTCAGATTGTCCAATGAGAAACGGATGCGGAGCTTTACCTTATCAGGGAAGAGTTCCTTGAACTTCTTCATACTCTTGCTGCTTGTGTTGGTTTCGGATTTGACCTCCACGGGAAAGATGTCATTCTCCCGCTGAATGAGGAAGTCCACTTCGTAAGGCGGGTTGTTTTGGCTCCAATAACGGGGCATAACTTCAAACTGAGTAATTAAAGTCTGCAACACAAAGTTTTCACTTAATGCGCCTTTGAATTCAGTAAAAAGGCGGTTACCTTCGCCAAAGGCGGTGGGAGCCAACTGTGCCAGACGGCGGAGCAGTCCCACATCCACCAGATAAATCTTGAAGGCAGACAAGTCATCGTAAGCTGCAATTGGCAGACCGGGAGCTGAGCTGCGATAAATTTTATGCACCAAACGGGCATCTACCAGCCATTGCAAGGCATCCTCGTACTCACGGGCTCTTGCCCCTTCCTTGACCACTTTATAGATGAACTTCTTATTCTCTTTTGCCAGTTGAGAAGGAATAGATTTCCAAATCATTGAGATTTTCGGGAACTCACTGAGATGAGGATGTTTTGCAAAATCTCGCTCATAGGCTCCGATGATTCCGGACAGCGCTTCCTGCATGGCAGAAATATCCCGTGCCTCCGTCCACATCAATACCGACTCCGGCATACCACCGGTGACATAGTACATTTTCAGCTTCTCATACAGTGGATTAAAGAAGGCATCAGGGATGGGTTCAAGAGTGTCCACCTGTTCCAGATACTGTGCCAGATTTTCATCACCGTTGGCAAGTAGGAATTCCTTAAAGGTCATCGGGTCAATCTGCATAAAGTTGACCTTACCCACCGGAAAAGAGGAGGGTTTCGCTAGCGCAATACCCAACAGAGAACCGGCGCAGGCAAGGTGATACTGCGGTGCGTTCTCGCAAAAATACTTCATGGAGTTGATGACCTTCGGGCAATCCTGTACCTCATCAAAAATAATAAGGGTTTTTTCAGGCACAATTTTTTGACCACTTGCCAGCATAAGGTTTTGTAGAATCCGATCCACATCCTTAGTCGTTTCAAAAAATTGCTTATATTCTTCATCTTCGTCGAAGTTAAAGTAAGCTGTATTTTCATAATAGCGCCTGCCGAACTCTTTCAGAATCCAAGTCTTACCCACCTGACGTACGCCTTTCAAGATTAATGGCTTGCGATAGGGAGAATTCTTCCAATCCAGCAATTTTTTTAAGATAAATCGTTCCACAAAAACAATCCTCACATTTTTATTATATTTTCGTGCTTATAAATCACACTTTTATTATATTTTTAATCCGTGGAAATTACAAGTAAAAATACAAAATTATTTGATTCACCTAAACCGCTTGTCAGAAAAATTCCTATACCTGCGTATAATCAAAGAATAGGGCATCTCTATACCTGCGCATAATCAAGGATTGGGGCATTCCTAACCCTGCGCATAATCAAAGATTAGGGCATTCCTATACCTGCGCATAATCAAAGATTAGGGCATTCCTATACCTGCGCATAATCAAAGATTGGGGCATCTCTAACCCTGCGCATAATCAAAAAGATAGCAGAAAGGGCTGTACTATCCCCTTCCGCTATCTTTTTTTCTTATTCTATGCAAGCGCTTCCTTATGAAGAGCAAGCCATCTTTATTAAACCACCGCCGCAGTTAGTTTTCCGTCCTGCAAACGGATTTCTATATTGTCACCTTCTTTTACCCTGTCTTCCAGGATTTCCTTAGCCACCAAAGTTTCCACATGCTTTTGCATATAACGCTTCAGCGGTCTTGCACCGAAGCCGGGCTCATAGGCATTTTCCAAAATGAAGTCTAAGGCTTCCTTATGAAGATGGATATGCAGACGACGCTCCTGTAAACGCTTGTTGATGTCCTTCAGGATAAGGTCTGCGATTCTTTCCATATCCTTCTGTACCAAAGGTTTGAAGAGAATGATTTCGTCCAAACGGTTCAGGAACTCCGGACGGAAATGGCCGTGAAGGGCTTCCATAACTTCCTTCCGTACATCATCCGGAATATCTCCATTTTCAGAAATACCATCCAGTAGGGTCTGGGCACCGATATTAGAGGTCAGGATAATGATGGTGTTCTTAAAGTCCACCGTCCGTCCCTGAGAATCGGTGATTCGTCCGTCGTCCAGTACCTGTAAGAGAATGTTGAATACATCCGGATGGGCTTTCTCGATTTCATCAAAGAGCACTACCGCATAGGGCTTTCTCCGAACCGCCTCTGTCAGCTGTCCTCCCTCTTCGTAGCCTACATAGCCGGGAGCCGCACCAATCAAACGGGACACGGAGTACTTCTCCATGTACTCGGACATATCGATACGAACCATGGCATTTTCATCATCAAAGAGGTTCTGGGCAAGGGACTTGGCAAGCTCCGTCTTACCTACACCGGTAGGTCCTAAGAAAAGGAAGGAACCAATGGGCTTTGTGGGATCTTTGATTCCGGCCTTGGAACGAAGAATAGCCTCTGTAACCTTGGTCACCGCCTCTTCCTGTCCAATCAGTCTCTTATGGATTTCATCGTCCAGATGAAGTACCTTGGAACGCTCGGACTCGTTTAACTTGGTTACCGGAATGCCGGTCCAACGGCTGATGATTTTGGCGATTTCTTCCTCTGTCACCTTGTCGTGTACCAAGCCCTGGGCTTCCTTAGACTGTGCAAGTTCCTCCGCCTCTACAAGCTCTTTCTCAACTTGCGGAAGATCCTGATATTGCAACTTCGAAGCCTGCTCATACTCTCCTTTTTGAACCGCAATGTTTATCTCTGCCTGCAACTGATTCTTCTTTTCACGAAGAGTCTGAAGCTTGGATACGGCGTTCTTTTCATTTTCCCACTGGGCCTTCTGCACATTAAACTGATCCCTAAGCTCGGAAAGCTCCTTCTGCAGGGTGGCCAGTCTTTCCTTAGAAAGCTGATCCTCTTCCTTCTTCAAAGCCAATTCCTCAATCTGGAGCTGCAAAATTCTTCTTTGCATCTCGTCCATTTCCTCCGGCATGGAGTCCATCTCGGTTTTTATCATGGCACAGGCTTCATCCACAAGGTCAATGGCCTTATCCGGTAAGAATCTATCGGAAATGTAACGGTCGGAAAGGGTAGCAGCTGCAACCAATGCGGAGTCGGTAATCTTTACTCCGTGGTAAACCTCGTAACGTTCCTTAATGCCTCGAAGGATGGAAATGGTATCTTCCACATCCGGCTCGTCCACCATGACAGGCTGAAAACGTCTTTCCAAAGCCGGGTCTTTTTCAATATATTTTCTATATTCATCCAGAGTAGTGGCTCCGATACAATGAAGCTCTCCTCTGGCCAGCATGGGTTTTAAGAGATTTCCGGCATCCATGGAGCCTTCGGTTTTTCCGGCTCCTACAATGTTGTGGATCTCATCGATGAAGAGAAGGATTTCTCCCTCGGACTTCTTCACCTCATCCAAAACTGCCTTTAATCTTTCTTCAAACTCTCCTCTATATTTAGCGCCGGCAATCAATGCACCCATATCCAGGGCGAAAATCTTCTTCTTTTTCAAGGAATCCGGCACGTCTTCCTTGGCAATTCTTTGGGCCAGTCCCTCCACCGCAGCGGTTTTACCAACTCCGGGTTCTCCGATTAAGCAGGGATTATTCTTCTGCTTTCTGGAAAGGATACGGATGATGTTACGGATTTCGTCATCTCTTCCGATAATGGGGTCAAACTTCTGCTGTCTGGCTCTTTCCACCATTTCATAACCATATTTGTTCAAGGAATCATAGGTGCCTTCCGGATTGTCCGTAACTACCTTCTGATTGCCTCGAACGGAGGACAGAGCCTGTAAGAAGCCGTCCTTGGTAATATGAAATTCTTTGAAGAGCTCCTGAATCTTCTTGTCTCCATCTTTTAGGAGAGCCAGGAAAAGATGCTCTACGGAAACATATTCATCTCCCATGGCTTTGGCATGGTCTTCCGCATTCATCATAACCTTATTGGCGTCCTGGGAAAAATACTGCTGTCCCCCGGAAACCTTAGGCAGGCTGTTAATCTTCTCTTCCAGCGCTCTCTTAAAGTCTTCTACCGGAACTTCCATCTTTTCCAGAAGCTTTTCAATCAGGCTGTCTTCAATGTCTAACAAACTATATAAAATGTGAAGCTGTTCAATGGCTTGATTGCCGTGGTCCATAGCAATCTTTTGGCTGTTGTTGATACTTTCAACGGATTTTTGGGTAAAACGATTAATGTTCATAGGAGTACCTCCTTTATTTTCCTTAAGATAGCTCCATTATACACGCGTTGTTAGCACTGTCAAGTGATGAGTGCTAATTCTTTTGTGATTTTTTTGTGAAATGATATTGTTAAAATTTCACTTGCTTTTTTTGAAATCTCCCGCTATACTTACTCCCGTTATATATTTCATAAGGGAGTAACAAGAGCCTAGCTCGTGGATATCAACATTGCATGCAGGAGACTGCTGGTATCTACTGAAAATGTGAGACTTATGCAACCCAGTTTTTCTGAGTGGCATAGGTCTCTTTTTATTCTATAGAGAGCGCCGGCTCACAGCAGGATATCTCATTGTTAGAAGCAATCGGACTCTTGCCTCTTATGAAAACCTAGGGAGAAAGGGTAAAGGAAAATGAAGGATCAAAACATGGAACAGAAAAGCACAAGAAAAGTATGGCAGGACAAGGCTTATCAAATGGAGATAGCCCAGCTGCTGAGAGCTGTAGAAAGTCCGGTGGAAACAGGACTTTCCTCTGCCGAGGTAGCCAAAAGACAGGCGGAGTACGGCAGTAATGCTCTGGAAGTAGAGAAGCATTCTTCTCTATTAGAAAAATTTATAGAGCAATTTAAAGATTTTATGATTATCATCCTTTTGGCTGCTGCCGCTGTTTCTCTTTTTGCCAGCCATGAATGGCATGATGCGGTGATTATCCTTTTGGTGGTGGTTTTAAACGCTATTATGGGTGTGATTCAGGAGGCAAAGGCGGAGGAGGCTATCGATGCCTTAAAGGAAATGGCTTCTCCGGATGCCAGAGTTCGCAGAAACGGCAATGTGGAAACCATCAAATCCCATGAGCTGGTGCCGGGAGATATCGTGCTTTTGGAGGCAGGAGACATTGTTCCTGCAGATATGCGTCTCTTAGAAGCCAACTCCCTGAAGGTGGAGGAAGCGGCTCTTACCGGCGAATCCGTTCCCGTGGATAAGGACATTGCCCCCATTACTTTAGAGGATGCTGGAATCGGCGACCGGAAAAACATGGTTTTCTCCAGTACCAATGTGACCTACGGTCGTGCCGTGGCCGTGGTTACCGCCATCGGTATGGATACGGAGGTGGGACATATCGCCAATATGCTGGCTCATGCGGAAAAGACCAAGACCCCTTTACAAAGAGATCAGGACCGTTTAGGAAAGAGCTTAACCATTATGATTTTGGCCATTGCCGCAGTAACCTTTGTGGTGGGCCTGCTTCGGGGAAGAGCCATTACCGATATGCTTCTGGTATCCATTTCCCTAGCGGTAGCTGCTATTCCCGAGGGCTTACCTGCCATTTCCACCATTATCCTCTCTCTGGGAACCCGTTCTATGGCGGAGAGAAAGGCTCTGGTGCGTACTCTTCCGGCGGTGGAGACTCTAGGAGGTACTCAGGTGATCTGCTCCGATAAAACCGGAACCCTGACCCTGAACCAGATGACCATTGAGAAAGTGTATTTTGACGGAAAATCACAGGACCGCAGCGCCGTAATTTCTGTAGATAATCCCCTGCTTCGCAGTCTTGTTTTGGCAAATGACAGCAAGCTGGATGCGGAAGGAAAGCTGATTGGCGATCCTACGGAAACCGCTATGGTACAGTTTGCCTTGGATCAGCATTTTCCTCTTCAGGAAAATGAGAGCAAGTACCCCCGTGTACAGGAGCTGCCTTTTGACTCCACCAGAAAGCTGATGAGTACCTTCCATCCCTTGGGCGGGGAATTCCTCCTTTGCACCAAGGGGGCACCGGACCAGCTTTTACAGCGTTGCAGTCACATCGTGGAAAATGGAGAAGTTCGCCCCTTAACAGAGGAGGATAGAAAATCCATTCTTTCCGAAAATACCAAAATGGCAAGAGAGGCTCTTCGTGTTCTGGCAGGAGCTTATCAGATTTGTAAGTCTGTGCCTGATTCCCCTCGTTCCGAGGATGTGGAGCAGAACCTGATTTTTGCCGGTCTTGTGGGCATGATTGACCCGGAGCGTAAGGAGGCTGCGGCAGCGATTTCCGTTGCCAAGGGTGCCGGCGTTCGTACCGTAATGATTACCGGAGACCATGCAGAAACCGCCCAGGCCATTGCCGAGCGTTTAGGCATTCTTCCTATGGGAGAGGATAATCGTGGACATGTTTTAACCGGTGCCGAGCTGGAGCTTTTGTCCGATGAGGAGCTGGAGAAGAAGGTTCCCGAGATTTCCGTTTACGCCAGAGTTTCTCCGGAGCATAAGGTTCGAATTGTAAGAGCTTGGCAGAAGAACGGAAAGATTGTTTCCATGACCGGAGACGGGGTAAATGATGCCCCTGCCTTGAAGCAGGCGGATATCGGTGTGGGTATGGGAATCACCGGAACGGAAGTTTCCAAGGGTGCTTCCGACATGGTGCTGGCGGATGATAACTTTGAAACCATTGTGGTAGCCATTGAAGAAGGAAGAAAGGTTTTCTCCAATATTCAAAAGGCGGTACAGTACCTGCTTTCCGCAAACTTCGGAGAGGTGATTACCCTCTTTGTGGCTACCCTCTTAGGCTGGACCATCTTACAGCCGGTACATATCCTTTGGATTAACTTGGTAACAGACGTTTTCCCGGCTATTGCTTTAGGAATGGAAAAGGCTGAGCCGGATGTGATGCAGAGAAAGCCCAGAGAAAAGAGCTCCAGCTTCCTCTCCAACGGTGTACTGGAAAGCATCCTTTATCAGGGTATTTTAGAGGGAGGCTTGACCCTGTTCATCTATTGGCTGGCAGGACAGTATTTCCATGAGGAAAATCTTTCCGAGACCATGGCCTTTGCCACTCTGGGACTTTTACAGCTCTTCCATGCCTTTAACGTAAAGTCCGTTTTCCGCTCCCTGTTCAATGGAAATCCTTTGGACAATATTTACTTAAACGGTGCAGCACTGCTTTCCGCCTTCCTGCTTTTAGGCGTAATTGTTACTCCCGGAATCAATCAGTTCTTCGATGTGACTCCTCCAAGCCTTATGCAGTGGGCTATCGTTTTCGGAATTTCCTTCAGTATTATCATTTTTGTAGAGATTGCAAAGGCGATTTTCAGGACGATGCGGAAGCAAGCATAACGATTTCCATACGAAAAAAGAGGCTATATAGCCTCTTTTTTTAATGCGAGGAGATGTTATGCTCTGCATCTCATCGTCCATGATATAAACCCCTTTTGCAAGGGCTCTTCTGCATGAGAGCCATCTCCCCGTGAAAAGACATCCCTGTCCTTTCCAAAAACTACTATTCTAGGAAATTTTCCTTCTGAAAACCTTTTTTAATGTCCCATATTGGAACCGCTGGCTACCAGGTTGGAACCGGAAGCTACGGGCTTTGGAAGGTTGGAGCTGCTGGCCTTAGCGCCATTTTTCTTGCCGCTTGCGCCTCCTGCCCCTCCTGTTCCGGAACCGCTTCCGCCGCCGGAGAAGCTGATAATGGTCTTTGTGGGAGTGGTGCTTGCTGCCGCCTCTGTGCTCTGCTTCTGCTCTACGGAAGGATATCCCTTTCCGGCCTCATATACGGGAGTGCCCTCAGCATTTACCCAATGTCCCTCAGCATCTACCTTGTAGCCGTCCTTCTCGGAGGAAACCAAAAGCTCTCCGAACTTAGGTCCTTCTTCCTCCTGCAAATAGTAGGAATATCCTCCTACCCACTGCCAGCCCTGAAGAAGCTTTCCGAAGGTACCGTCGTGTAAAGTGCTCATAAAGAACCATTTTCCGGCATCATTCTTCTGCCAACCGGAGAATAAAGTTCCGTCCTCCTTTAAGAAGAACCAGCTTCCGTCAGTGTAAATCCAACCCTGATACTTGCTTCCGTCCGGCTTTACGAAGGACCACTGTCCGGCGTCCTGCTTCCAGCTTCCTTCCGTGTTTAATGGAGCCGCCACTGCGGGAATGGCAGATACCAGTAAAGCTGCTCCCAATCCCAATGCTAAAAGACTTCCTTTTCTTCCCATTCTTTTCATCTTTCTCTCCTTTACTTCCGTACTTACTTTCTCAGTACTCTTCCTTAGAAATTCACTTGTTTGTATTATTTCTTAAAAAGTTCTTTTCCGAGAGAAATCTTAACACAAGCCTCCGACATTCTCAATATTTCTCCAAAATGTTATTAAATTCGTCAGAAATACTTTAGAACTTAACTTTTCTATTCTGATAATTTTTGAAAATTTTTTCTGTGATATGGTTGCCGGCAATTTCCTCCTCTGTTCGAAGAAAATATTTGTCGATAATCTGATTTTCTCCGTCCTCCGTCACCGGATCATCCCAGGTACAATCCACAGAAAGCCATTTTCCGTCAATCCAAACCCTGTTCCAGGCATGGCTGCCTATTGCACCGCCTCTGCCAACGGACTTTCCTACCACAACCTCATGGGGAATGCCCAGAACCTCCATAAAATAATCAAAGGCCTCCACATAGCCGTTGCACACTGCAACGCCCTTCAGCATCACACCTTCGATATGGTAAGAATCCTCCGGAATAGTTCGTCTTCTCTGGTTCTCAATATCGTACTTGGTCTGTTGAATAATCCAGTCATGAACCGCCTTCACCTTCTCCCTGTCGCTCATGGCGTCATTGCAAATCTGCTCCGCCACGGTGAAGACCTTAAGCTTTGCCACTGCCTCGGGAGAAGAGGCATCCAGACCATAAGCACGCCGTCCTTCCTTAATTCCGAAATGCAGGTAATGACTCCAAAAAGCTGAGGGATTCATTCCGTAGGCCTCCAGCACATCCGGATTATCCTTGGCATATTGCTCCGCATCCAGATATTCTCCATTTTCTCCAAAGCTTAAGGCAGTTCTCCTGTCTCCTTTAATGGGAGAAGCGTAGCTTTGCAGACTGAAAAGAAGGGGAAATAGCAAGAGCAGCAGTAGCTTTATGCCCTCAGTCTTTAAGCTTTTGTTTTCGTATGGATTCATCTATGACCTCCTCACTATCCCTGTTCGTGTCATTTCTTACTTAAGTTTCACCAGACTTCCTTGTTGCACCCATGTCACTCCTTCTCATTTGAGGAGTCACAGGCTTCACCCACGCTATTTATTCTGAAATATGATAATACCCCTTTACTGTCTCTTCAGTAAAGGGGTATATCTAAATCTTATGAAATACTTCAGAATAGGCTTAGTGCCTTGCAAAACTGCTTAAGGATAGGTCTTTAAGAACTCCACATTTTTCTTTTCAATCTCTGACATTTGTCGATAAATATTATCCACATTTGATATCCGATCCCGGAGAGAAGAGTACCAATAAAATTGCTCAAAATAATCATTGAGCTCCGGATCCTTAAACTCATAACCGTATCTGGCATATATCTCATTTATAATCATCTGAGCAAGCGACCTTTGCCCGGGGAAGAGATCCTTTGGATACTCTGCCATCAATTCGGTCATATCCTGCTTCGTAATCAACCTGAAGGAACTGTAGGGGCAAATATAGTCCGATACAGCATACTGTGCTTTTGCCTCCTCAGTTCTCGCATCATCCTCTGCTGTAGAAAACGGCATCGAAGAATCTTCTGTGCCTATAGCAGTATCTTTCTCCTCTGAACTTTCCCCCAAGCCTGAAACAGTATAAGTTATGTTCTTTTTACTGGGTAAAATACCGCAAGATTCATAGTAGTAAAGCGGGCTGTATCGTAAATCAATATCTACTTTGGAGCCATTAGATAAAAAAAAATTGGAATATATTATAAAGTCATCTTTTTTAAGACCTTCTGGTAAAGCTCTTAGAACTATCTTGCCATATCCATTATCTCCTACTGCCTTAATTTCCATTTTCCCGAAAATATCCTCTTCTTTCACAGAAGCATCGGTATGGGCTTTTATCTTTTTATTCTCTAATTTCAGTTTACAATTTAAATAACGGGTAATCTCTCTGTCATCAAAGTTCCACTGATAAGCAATTAAATCTCCATTTTTAATGTTTTTCTCTTTCTTAAGACTGGGAGAACTGATAGATTCAAACAAGCAAGTTATCGGAGAATGATAAAGCTCCTCCAAACCCTTCGATTTCGCCAACTGCGTGAAGGATAATTTTCCCCCATAATCCCTTTCGATTCCATCCCAGTCTATTTCTGTACCTGCTACTGCATACCCACTTGGTCCATGGATATTCACCTTCACATATTCATCTAAGGGAATTGTAATTTTCTTAAAGAATTGTAGATATATCCAAGTTCCACTGCTCCCTATAAGAAACGCCAGAAGAAGGCAAATAAAAAAATGTAAATGTAATTTTTTCTTTGGTTTCAAAGCCTTAGCTTCTTTTGTAGCCACTGTCTTATTCCCTACAACCGATTCGTTTGGCACCGGGGGCGTGGAGGAAAGAGAAAGGGTTCCCTCCGAAAGCTGTTCTACTTCCTCTTCGGACAATCTTGCTCCACAAAGTTTGCAGAATACGGCATCATCATCATTTTTTAAACCACATTTTCTACAAAACATCCTATTCTCCTTTGATAATTCGTTTTTTGAATTTAGTTAAGGGAATCCACGACATTTACCTTCTATCCTATATTTCTTTTCCGTGTTTGACATGGAAAAGTCAGCTTTTCCTTAGTTTTATCATAAGTTTTATTAAAAAACAAATAATCCTCATTCTCTCTCTTTCCATTCCCCCTAGCTTTTGCTATCATTAGAGCCTAAAGAATACATGTTTTTTCGATGAAAAGGAGGGTTTTCTATGAGTGAAAATGATAAGCGGCAGGACGCGATTTCCTGGGATGAATATTTTATGGGGATCTGTACTCTATCTGCCCACCGTTCCAAGGACCCCTCCACCCAGGTAGGAGCCTGCATCGTTTCCCCGGATCATAAGATTCTCTCCATGGGCTACAACGGCTTCCCAAAGGGTTGCTCCGACGACATTTTCCCTTGGGCGAAAATGAAGGCGGAGCAGGATCCCTATAACGCCAAGTATTTTTACGTAACCCATGCGGAATTGAACGCGATTTTGAATTATCGGGGCGGTTCCCTGGAGGGCGCCACGATTTATGTCACCCTCTTCCCCTGCAACGAGTGTGCAAAGGCCATTATCCAATCCGGCATCAAAACCTTGGTGTACTGGGAAGATAAGTATGCGGATACTCCTGCGGTAAAGGCTTCCAAGAGAATGTTGGACGCCGCCGGTGTACGCTATTACCCCTACCAGCCCACCGGGAGAAGCATTACTATTGAATTTTAAAAAATGTCATGCTTGCGTTATCCTAAGAGGGGCAACTATATAACTTCTTAAGAGAGCATACTATAGCTTCTTAGTTTGGTATCTTCAGATACCTTTTGAAAAATAAAACTATCTATAGAAAGAAATACAGGAAATAATGTTTATTCGTTCTGAATCAAAGAAAAAAAGAGAAATGAGAGTTCGAGAAATCATGAAGAGGCTGGATGCCCATTATGGGGACCGGCCCATGATTTTTTTAGAGGCGAAAAATGCCTGGCAGTTGCTTTTTGCCACCATTTTAAGTGCCCAGTGCACCGATGCCCGGGTAAATATGGTGACGGAAAAGCTTTTTGTGAAATATAAAGATTTGCAAGCCTTTGCGGATTGTGATTTAAAGGAGCTGGAAGAGGATATCCATTCCACCGGTTTTTATCATAACAAGGCCAAAAATATGAAGGCCTGTGCCAAAGCGCTGGTAGAGGAGTATGGAGGGGAGGTTCCCCGGAATATTGAGGCCTTAACTGCCCTTCCCGGGGTGGGACGGAAAACCGGAAATCTGATATTAGGAAACATTTACCATATTCCCTCTATCGTGGTGGATACCCATGTAAAGCGCATTTCCAACCGTTTGGGGCTGGCGGATTCTCCAGATCCCACCAAGGTGGAATTTCAGCTCATGGAGCATCTTCCGGAGGAGTTTTGGATTCGTTGGAACACCCACATCATTGCTTTAGGAAGAACCCTTTGTACTTCCCAAAGTCCCAAGTGCGGCGAATGTTATTTGCAGGATCTCTGCCCTTCCAGCAAGAAGGACCCGGAGACCTGGAGACCTGTGGGGGAAAGAAAGGCTATCGAAAAGAAAAAGCCTGCTGCAAAGAAGACTGTTGAAAAGAAAAAGTCTGCTGCAGAGAATGCAGGTTTGAAGAAGTTAGAGGCAAATGTTGCCGTTGGCTCCAGAAAGACATTGGCGAAAAAAGTCGCAGAATAAAGTATGAAAAAAGAGGCAAACAAGCCTACTGTAAAGAATAGTTTGGAGGATTAGTCCATGTGTGAATGTGAATTATGCAGAAATTTGGCTTTTGACGATGAAGAGGAAGATTACGAGTGCATGGCCGAATTTGATGAAGATGAAATTGCCAAGATGTGGCAGGAGGGTAGCCGTTCTCACTGCCCCAACTGGAAAAGCAATGAAAATGAATACCAGACCGTAAAATATCAGGCTATCGGACATTTGGCGATTGAGGGAAAGCAGTCCGTAGCTTCTGCTTCCGAGAAGGAAGAGGATGCTGCAAAGAAAAAGAAAATCCTGGCAGATTCCATTGCAAAAAAAGTGGCTGCAAAAATCGGTTCCTAAATCCTGTGAACCGCAAATTACCGAGAAGATTATACGCTGAGCCATAAAGATAATGGATAGAATCGGAGAGACTGTATGAATATCGTTTTACATGAACCGGAAATTCCCTTTAATACCGGAGCCATCGGCAGAACCTGCGTGGCGACCAAAAGTACCCTGCACCTGATTAAGCCCTATGGCTTTATTTTGAATGATAAAAACATCAAAAAAGCCGGCATGGATTACTGGTCTTTGTTAAAGCTTCGGGAATATATTTCCTATGAGGAATTTATAAACGGTGTGGAGGAAGAAAAGAGAGAAATGGAAAAAGCAATGGGAGAAGCTTCCTCGGAAAACACCGCCTCGGAAAATGCTTCCGGCAAAAAAATTGCTCTTCCCAAGGTTTGGTACGCCACCACCAAGGCTCATAAAACCCATACGGAGGTCTCCTTTTCTCCCAATGATTACATTGTCTTCGGAAAGGAATCCGCAGGAATTCCGGAGGAGATTCTGGTAGATAACGAGGAACAGTGTATCCGCATTCCTATGCTGGAGGAAGCTCGCTCTCTAAATCTTTCTAATTCCGTAGCCATCATTTTATATGAGGCGCTTCGGCAGCAGGATTTCCCCTTCTTAAGTAAGGAAGGAGCCTTGCATCATTTGCAGTGGAAGGAATAGCGTTACTACTTTCTTTGAGAATCCTTATATTCTTCTTCCAACTCATCAATCAGATATAAGTCACTTCTGCAATGCATATCGGAAATGCCTTGGCTAATGAGCTGATACAGCTCAGATTTATAAAAAAAATCCAAGGCATTTTCTAAAGATATTTTTTCTTTCTCTGCAAAGCCTGCTATAATGCGGGCGTATTTTTTTTGTAAAAGAACGGGATGGGCATTCATAGCTTCACCCCCCATTCTTTCATCACAGACAAAAGCTCCTGAAGGATATATTCTTTTCCTTGCGTATGAAGCACCTCGTATTCCGGTATGATATAGTTCTGCAAAAAGTTCTTTCCACTGCTAAGCTCGTGATAGACGCTTGCACCGTCCTTATGCAAAGCTTCTGCTAAGCTTTCAATACAAAATAGGGTAAATTCCAATTCATGAATGTTATTCAGTTTGTTTTCTACCGATTCTTTCATCAAATCACCTCTGCTCATTCCCTAACTATAAGATTATAGGGAAAAACTGCCTTGAAATAAGATGACCATTCAAAAAAGGAGCTGTAAAAATTAAAATAATAAAGAAATTTTCGGCAATATAGGTCTGAATGCGGGGTAGTCTAATCCCGATACTTACGAAATCCCGCGAAGTAAAGAACTGTAAAAATCAATAAGTGAAGCGAATAATGCAGTAGGTGTCTATAATAGGGGTAATCTGAGCCCGTCAGTACTTACTGAAAGCGAGTAAAGCGAAGCTTGAAGTTAGTACTGCTACGAAGGCGAGGTTAGCGGGAGCGTGCCCCAATTATAGACACCTACTGCATTAGAGCGAATCTTTATAATAAATACAGTCCTTCAATATGTGGGATTAAGCTAGCGAGAGCGTGCCCAAGTTCAGACCTATATTGCTTAGAAAATTTCCTTGATTTTTACAGCTCCTTTTCTATGACATCTTTTTAAGCCTGTTTTAGTTATCTCCTGCATCTTCCTCAGAGAGAGTAAAGGTAAATCTCTTCTTGATTTCCTCATCGGAAGCCAGGTACTCATCATAGGTGGTGAGTTTGTCAATAAGCTTTCCGTCAATGATTTCCATGATACGGTTTGCGGTGGTTTCCACAACCTGATGGTCACGGGAAGCAAAGATGATTACCCCGGGGAAGTTCTTTAAACCGTCGTTTAAGGCGGAAATTGCTTCCATATCCAGGTGGTCTGTAGGCTCATCCAAAATCAGGACATTGGATCCGGAAATCATCATCTTGGAAAGCATACAACGAACCTTTTCTCCTCCGGAAAGGACGTTGACCTTCTTTACACCGTCATCTCCCTTAAAGAGCATTCTTCCCAAATACCCTCTTACGAACTGGGTATCCTTGTCCGGGGAATACTGGGTAAGCCATTCCACAATGGTGTCCTCGGAATCAAATTCCTTGGTATTGTCCTTCGGGAAATAGGACTGACTGGTGGTTAATCCCCACTTATAATCTCCGGAATCCGGCTCCATTTCTCCGGAAAGAATCTGCATAAGTACAGTCTTTGCCAACTCGTTAGGTCCAACCAAAGCTACCTTATCGGTACGATTTAAGATAAAGCTGATATTGTCCAAAACCTTTACGCCGTTAATGGTCTTTGTCAGGTTGTTCACTTCCAAAACATCATTTCCGATTTCACGGTTTGGCTTAAACTGGATATACGGATACTGTCTGGAGGATGGCTTAATGTCATCCAGCTCAATCTTCTCCAAGGCACGCTTTCTGGAGGTCGCCTGCTTGGACTTGGAAGCATTTGCGGAGAATCGCTGGATAAACTCCTGCAATTCCTTGATCTTCTCTTCCTTCTTTCGATTGGCTTCCTTCTGCTGACGGACAATCAACTGAGAGGACTCAAACCAGAAATCATAGTTTCCGGCAAAGAGTGTAATCTTTCCGTAGTCGATATCCGCAATGTTGGTACAAACCTTATTCAAGAAGTAACGGTCATGGCTGACTACAATGACGGTATTTTCAAAGTTAATGAGGAAGTCCTCCAGCCATTCGATAGAACCCAAATCCAAGTGGTTGGTAGGCTCGTCCAAAAGCAGAATGTCCGGATTTCCGAAAAGCGCCTTAGCCAAAAGTACCTTCACCTTCTCGGAACCCTTTAACTCGTTCATCATCTTGTGGTGAAGCTCCGGGCCGATTCCTAAGCCGTTTAACATGGTCTCCGCATCGGACTCCGCATTCCAGCCGTCCATCTGGGCAAATTCTCCCTCCAGCTCCGCTGCACGGATACCGTCCTCGTCGGAAAAATCCGCCTTTGCATAGAGAGCATCCTTTTCCTGCATTACCTCATACAAACGCTTATTTCCCATGATTACGGTACTGAGTACGGGATAAGCATCATATTTAAACTGATCCTGTTCCAATACGGACAAGCGCTGTCCCGGGGTAATGATGACTTCACCGGAACTGGGCTCCAAGGCTCCGGATAAAATCTTTAACAAGGTGGACTTACCGGCACCGTTGGCACCGATTACCCCATAACAGTTCCCCTCCGTAAACTTGATGTTGACCTCTTCAAAAAGGGCCTTCTTCCCTACACGATAGGTTACATTACTTGCTGCAATCATTTTTCCCCTCTCTGCTTCCGATATTTCGGAACTTTACTATAAAATGGCTTTTTCCCACCTATTATAAGGGGAAAGCGGAAGAACTGGCAAGGGGAGTAGGGCTTTTCCCCAAAAAAGTTCTTTGAATAATTGGCTTTTATGCAGTATAGGTCTGTAATCAGGGCACGCTCTCGCTAACCTCGCCCATGTTAAGCATCCGAGCGACCGTAGCCGTTCTTCATCTGGCAGCTGACTTCATAGAGTACTTTATCCAGTACGTCTTCGGTTTCTTTCTTTACCATGTCCGCTATCTTTTCATTGCATTCTTCTAATAGGGAGGAAATTCCTTTTTTCTTCTTTCCGTGCTTTTCCAGCTCTTCTTCAAAGGCCTTCATAATCGTATAAGCCTTAGTGGGCACCTTGCCCTGGTAACGCTCAATATGGGAGCGGCAGTGGCTGTATTGGCTATCTGCCAAAGCCCCGATAATGCGATTTGCCCAGTAGAAGCTTTCCGTAGTTACCCGCTTTTCCGTATTGGCAAAGTATTCCGGAGTCTTGTCAATATTGGCATAGAAGGGCACGAAGGCGTTGAAGGTGTTGGAGCCGAAGCAAACCCATTCCAAAACCGCATATTCCTTAGGCACATTCGGACGAATCTGGGTAAGGCTTAAGAAATTGTTTCTGCTAATCCCGATGGGACGGTACTTTCCTCTTTCCTTTTCCTCCCCGTATTTTCCGTAGCAGTCGTAGGGAGTACCCTGAAAATGTGCGGAAAGGATATATTTTACATCCTCCGGAGTAATCTTTAATTCCGGGCATAAGCACCAGGGAATGTCATCGGATTCCGGGGTAAACTCCGCATTTTCCCCTTCGAAACGGAAGGTATTTCGGTTAAAATATCTTGCCATATACCAGGCTCTTGGGGTGTTATACACATGGTCCGCATCGGAATGGGAGCCGAAGCACTCTCTTGGATTAATCCAGTCCCCCCCGGTCTTTTCGATTTCGTCTTCAAATCGAAGATCCAAATGATTCTTTTTGATAAATTCCTTTAAATCCTTGGAACAGATGTATTCCTCCTGCTGCCCAAAGGCATCTTCAAAGTCAAAGTAGTCAATGCCCAGCTGGTTTGGCATCATCACATAGGCATTGTCCGGCACTCTTCTGGCAATGTAGTGATGTCCGCCAATGGTTTCCAGCCACCAGATTTCCTCTGCATCGGAAAAGGCAATGCCGTTCATCTCGTAGGTTCCGTACTGCTCCAGCAGCTCACCCAAACGAAGCACACCCTCTCTTGCAGAATGAATGTAAGGAAGCACCAAAGTAACTAAATCCTCTTCACCGATTCCGCCGATTTGCTCCTCTTCTCCGTCTTCCGCCTTCTTATACACTACCAGAGGGTCTCCGGAGAGCACTCGTTCATTACTGGTAATGGTTTCCGTTGCGGTCATGGAAACATTTTCACTGTTTACCCCTGCTGCACCCCAGATGCCTTCTCCTGCCACCGCATTGGGCATGCAGGTATAGCGAAGGGGATTCTTGGGAAGGGGAATGGTCACATGGGACAGTACCGAGGTATAAGTCTCGCCCTGGTCCTTGGGTTCCACCACTATAAACTTCTTAGGGGAAAATGATCCTGAGCCGGAATCCTCATTTCTTGCAATCATAGTGGATCCGTCGTAGGATGCCTCTCTTCCTACCAAAATCGTTGTACAAGCCATCTTCTGCCTCCTTTATGTCTTATCCTTTTGTTCTGCTGAGGGTTTGTGACATTTGCTTTCTGCCTTTAACCTCTATTTGTTCTGTTTTTTAGTATACCCCATTCCTAAGGGCTTTTCTATAGACGGAAAGACTCTTTCCCTTTTCATCTATTTGTATAATTTTAACAAAGCTCTAAAAAATAATATTTATTCTTATTTACTCTTTGTCTTAGTTTAGGGCTTAATTAATTTTGTATCTTGCCGATAATCTAATACTTACACAGAACCGTAAGCAAAATACCATTATCTTAAACTATTAGTATGCAGAATAGTATGCAAAAACAATGAAGACCAAGATATTGGACTCATCCTAGGAGGGGATTATGAAAAAGAGATGGAACCAGTCCACTAAATTAGCCTTTTTTTCGATTGGGAGTATTCTGCTTTTGCTCCTTACCGCATTTGCCGGTGTAGTAAATAAGGTGCAAAGCAAAAAAGCTACAGAGCTTATAAAGGAGCAGTTTGAATTAACCGTGGCTGCCGGAGACTATTCCGATGGTAGTGTTACCCTGAGTAAAACCTCCAGAGCCTATGCCGCAACAGGCGATAAGGCTTATTTGGATGCCTACAACAAGGAACTGACCGTGGATAAAAACCGGGAAAATGCCGTGGAGGTCATGCATAAATACGGTTTAAGCGAGTCCGAAGAGGCCGCCTTAAAGGGAATGTCCGATGCCTCTACCTATCTTGCCGGTTTAGAGGCTCAGTCCTTTACCATGGTGGAACAGGGAGATCTTAAGGGAGCCTTGGACTTGCTCTACAGTCAGGACTATCAGGAGAAGGAGCAGGCGGTTTCCGATGACTATGACACTCTTTATGATGAGGTAGCGGAAAGAACGCAGGGAGAGAGTCATGCTGCAGAACAAATGGCTGCCCTGACCCAATTTCTCAGCCTTTTCCTCCTGATTCCCACCATTATTTTCGTACTCATAACCGTGTTCTTCGTTCGGACAGAGCTGATGAAACCTCTCCTTGCTATCAAAAATTGTATGCTGGGACTTTCTCAGGGTGAACTGATGAATACCCATTTGGCTCTTCCCGTAGATGAAACCGAGGTGGGAAGCACCGTAAAGGCCATTAAGGATATGAATGCCCACTTAAAGTCCGTTATTGCGGATATCGTAAGCCGTTTAGGCAATATGGCTGCCGGAAATTTCCGGGATGAAGCCGCTTGCCCGAAGATGTACAAGGGAGATTATTCCGCCATCTGCGATTCCTTGAAGACCATCCAGTCCATGCTGAAGGGCACCTTGCAGGAAATTGACAATGCCTCTAAAGAGGTCAATGCCTCCGCCAAGGAAGTTTCCCATGGCAGCGATGTGCTTTCTCAAGGAGCCGCTGAACAGGCCAGCTCCTTAGAAGAGCTTTCCGCTACCATTCAGGCCGTATCCGATCAGGTACGAAACAATGCAGACAATGCGGAAAATGCCGCTCTCCTTTCCAAAACCACAGAGACGGAGCTGGAATCCAGCAGTACACAAATGAATGCCTTAAATGACTCCATGAGCGAAATGAACCATACCGCTCAGGAAATCAGCAACATTATTCATACTATTGACGACATTGCTTTCCAGACCAATGTCTTAGCCTTAAATGCAGCCGTTGAGGCGGCAAGAGCCGGAGAATTCGGCCGCGGCTTTGCCGTGGTTGCGGATGAGGTTAGAAACCTTGCCGGAAAATCCGCAGAGGCGGCAAAGAACACCACCGCCCTCATTGAAAACACCGTCCGCTCCATCGAGACCGGTTCTCAAATGACTGAGGAAGCCACAAAGTCCTTGGCACAGATTGTGAAGCGTTCTCAGGAAATGCATGAGAAGATTACGGAAATCGCAAGCCTTTCTCAGAGCCAGTCCAAATCCGTGGAAGAAATTGCCCAGGGCTTGGAACAGGTATCCGCTGTGGTACAGCATAACTCCGCCACCGCCGAAGAGTCCGCCGCCAGCAGCGCAAAGCTTTTCGATCAGGTACAAAACATGGAAGAGCTTTTAGCAAAATTCAAACTTTAAAGCTATGCTATAGAGCTAGATATAAAAGCAATTCAAGAAACTATAGATTTCGTTATGCTATCCCTCCATCGCCTGGGCCTTCGGGTCCGGGTGATTTTTTATTCTTAACGAGTATCGCACGCGTAGTGTGCGATATCTCGTTGCCTCCCCCCCGGCTAAAGGTTTCCGAGCCTTCACTCCTCTGCCCGCCACAATTCTTCCGGGCTTCTCCCTCTGCCCGCCACAGTTCTTCCGGACTTCTCCCTCTGCCCGCCACAGTTCTTCCGGGCTTTTCCCTCAGCCCCGACCGAATTCCCTCCCCCCATTGACCGACCGGAAAAATGGTCTTATTATCAAGATGTTTATCTCGTTGGCTAATCTATTGGAGGATAAAAAATGAAATTTAAAGATATGCCCTATGAGCGCATTTCCGTGGAAAGCATTAAAGAGGAAATGAAGGCGCTGATTCAAAAGCTGAAGGAAGCCAAGGATTTCGAAGAGGCGGAGGCTCTTTTCTTAGAAAATGAAAAGCTGCAAGGCCATGTATTTACCATGTGCAACCTTGCCCTGGTTCGCCACTCCATTAATACGGAAGATAAATTCTACGATGAGGAACAAAACTATTGGAACAATGCCTATCCTCAGATTCAGGAATTTAATCAGGAATGGACTAAGGCCCTTTTAGACTCTCCCTTTAAAGATAATTTTGCCAAAAAATATGGGAACATCATGTTCCTGAACGCAGAAATCGACTTAAAGACATTTTCCCCGGAAATCATCCCCATGTTGCAGGAGGAAAATGAACTGACCACCGCCTATGAAAAGCTTCTGGCCGGTGCACAGATTCCCTTTGAGGGGAAGATTTACACCATTTCCCAGATGTCTCCCTTTAAAAATGACAAGGATGATACCAGAAGACTGGCTGCCTGGAAGGCGGAGGGACAGTGGTATAAGGATAATCAGGCAGAGCTGGACCGTTTGTATGACAAGCTTGTGCATCTTCGGGATCAAATGGGGAAGAAGCTGGGCTATACCGACTTTACCGAGCTTGGCTACTACCGGATGAGAAGAAACTGCTACAACAAGCAGGATGTGCAAAAGTTCCGTGAGGCTGTGCAGAAATATGTGGTGCCCGTTGCCGCAAAGATTTACGAAAGACAGGCAGAGCGACTGGGCAAATCCTATCCCCTAAGCTATGCGGATGCGGCCATTGAATTCCGCTCCGGAAATCCGAAGCCAAAGGGAAATCCGGACGAGATTGTTGCCTCCGGAAAGAAGTTCTATGACTGGCTTTCTCCGGAAACGTCAGAATTTTTTAACCACATGATTGATGATGAGTTAATGGATCTGCTCTCCACCAAGGGCAAGCAGGGTGGGGGATATTGCACCTCCTTCCAGGACTACAAGACACCTTTCATCTTTGCCAACTTCAACGGAACCCAGCATGATATTGAGGTGATTACCCACGAGGCAGGTCATGCCTTTGCCGCTTACCTGAATCGCAATCGGGTGCCCTATGAGTGCATTTGGCCAAGCCTTGAGGCCTGCGAAGTCCATTCCATGTCCATGGAATTCTTTGCAGAGGCATTTTCCGAGGAATTCTTCGGAGAGGATGCCGGAAAATACAATTATTCTCACTTGGCTGGCGCTTTATGCTTTATTCCTTATGGCACCATGGTGGATCATTTTCAGCATATCGTATACGAAAATCCGGAGCTTAGCCCTGCTGAGCGGCACGCCAAATGGAAGGAGCTGGTGCAGATTTATCAGCCCTGGTTAAAGCTGGACGGAGAAATTCCTTTCTATAGTGAGGGGGAGGGATGGCAAAGACAGCACCATATCTACTCTTCTCCTTTCTACTACATCGACTACTGCCTGGCACAAACCGTTGCTCTCCAGTTCTGGAACCTGATTCAGAAGGATCAGAAGGAAGCATGGCAGCACTATATGGCTTATACCAAGCAGGGCGGTTCCGTGGTTTTCACAAAGCTCTTAAAGAATGCCGGTCTGGAAAGTCCCTTCCAGGAGAGCTGCCTTAGGGGAATCTGCGATACCGCGGCGAAATATCTTGCGGACTATGATTTAAACGGGATTGCATAAGGGAAAATCTTCAGCCTAGCTTAGAAAAGAGAAAAAGCCCAGTATATAAAAAGTACGCTTGATGCAAGTTTTTAAAGAAGAGCGAATAGTCTACTGGTGAGAAAAAATAACTAGACTTATTTGAAAAAAATGGAGATAGTTTAGCTGATGAAACAGAATAATAAAGCACTGAAAGAGCTGATTGCGGAAATCAAGGCCCTTCCGGAAAATCAAAGCTATACAGAACGGGGCATTCCTCCCATTTTTCAGTTCCATGAAGAGTCCCGGATTCTTCTGGTGGGGCAGGCTCCCGGCAGGAAGGTGGAGGAATCCGGCATCCCCTTCCACGACCTTTCCGGAAAACGCCTGATGGAGTGGATGGGCATTTCCGAAGAAGTCTTTTATGGGAAATCCATCTCCATTATCCCTATGGACTTTTACTATCCGGGAAAAGGAAAGGGTGGGGATCTTCCGCCCCGCCCCTTTATGCGAAAATACCATGATGCGGTAGCCACACTTCTTCCCAAAGTAAAACTTCGGATTTTGATTGGAAAATACGCCATTGCCCACTATGATCCGAAGGGGGCAAAGCTCCCCTTGAAGGACTTACTATATTCTTACGGAGACGCTTGGGGTAAAGCCCATGGGACAAATTCTCTGCTGTTGTCGGGACAGGCTTCTTCGGAAATACTGAATTTTCCCTTGGTGCACCCCAGCCCTCTAAACTATGGATGGATTAAGAAAAATCCCTGGTTTATGGAAAGAAATGTGCCGCTATTGCAGAGAATGGTGAAGGAATTGCTGTAAGAAAATTACTATAAAAGAATAGTTGTAAAAGAGTTGTTGTAACAAAATTACTGCAAAACGCCAAAGGAAAACATCCACTTTACTTTATAGGAAGGAGGATAAACGATGCCCGAAAAGCATACCGAATTGAAAGACAAGCTACAGCATTTATATGAGCAGTGTCGGGAAACACTATCTCCGGAAAATATGATTTTGTTTGACGAAATCGATTTTGAAAATGCCGAGGAGTTCAAGTTCTATATGACCCTATCTGAATTATTTCTTCAGGAACAACAGGAAGAGCTACTAAAAAGGAAAGAGCAGGCCAATGGAAAACAATAAGAGATATACAATCTTTGCAGGCGTAAACGGAGCCGGAAAATCCACATTATACAGCTTGCTAAAACAGGCAGAGCTTGGAGAACGGATCAATGCGGACGAAATCTTGTTTAGCAATGGCTGGGACTGGCGAGATGAAAAAGCGCAGTTTAAATCCATGCGCATTGCCTTAGAAAAAATCAATCGCTGTATTCAATCCGGTACTTCCTTCAATCAGGAAACCACCCTCTCCGGTATTTCCATTGTGAAGACCATCCAAGCTGCAAAGGAACAAGGATTTTTCGTAAAAATGTGTTACATCGGTTTAGAAAGTCCTGAACTGGCTATTGAGCGGGTGGCAAAAAGAGTAACGGAAGGCGGCCACGGCATCAAAGAGGAAGACATCAGAAGGCGCTATGAAGCCTCTCTGAAAATGCTAAAAGAAGTAGCACCCTTATGCGACTCTGTAGCTTTTTTTGATAATACCATCAGATACAAAAAAGTGGCCAATCTAAACAACAAGCATTTACAGATTAAAGATTCTGGTATTCCGTGGTTCAATCGAGCGATGGAATGGATATCTGAAGCATAACGAGATACCGTATACTTTGCCAGCAATATCTCGTTAAAATTCAAAAAATGGGAATTATAGAAGTTATGCTCTATAATTTCCATTTTCGCTATAGGGAAAGAGCATATAGAAAGGAAAAATTATGTTTCAAAGCCTGATGGATATTCGGGAAGATACGCCGCAAGATATTTTAAACTCATTAGTCGAAATAGCAAACAAGGCTTTTGATAATAGATCCGGAAAAGTGGAAAATACAAGCAAAATGCCTTATCGCCTTATTTATAGAGGAGAGGATAATCTTTTCAGCTGCTTACAGCTGGGAATGCTTGCATTGGAAAAACAGTCCTATTTTTTAGACTATGTGATTTCTTGGAAATGGATTGATGAAGAAAACCCAAGTGAAAACGAGGATATTTTGAAGGAAATCCGTACACCGATTAATTAACATTTTAAGGACATTGTTTTAAAAGGAGGCTGCATGACAAAAGAAGAAATTTGGGAAATGACTCTTCCAAGATACTTGCGAAATGATATAGAAGCATACGTAAAAGGAGTAGAAGAAAATTCAAGTCTCCTGGATTGTCTTTGGGGAGAAGTCTACGGTTCTATAAATTCTGCCCTATACAGTTATGTAATATCTGATGAACAGGCAAGATTTTTACGAAAAAAATACTTAGGCATCAATTTGGAGGACGACGAGCATGTCGATTGATTTTACAGATTGTCCGGTAAATAAACTACTTTGGTATGGAGGAGCAAATGGAAAGAAAATAGGCATTCAATATGATAATGAAAGCTATATGCTGAAGCTCCCTTCCTTCGTTAGAAACAGCTTGAAGCAGGATAATGATAATAGTTCTATCAATGAATATCTTTCTTGCCATATCTATGAAAGCTTAGGGATAGATACCCAGAAAACCATTCTTGGAACATATAAAGATACGCTTGCCGTAGCCTGCAAGGATTTTACCGAGGATGGCTCTGTATTAAAGGATTTTGCTTCCCTCAAAAATTCTATTCTCAGTAATACAGAGAGTGGATACAATACTGAATTAGATGGTATTTTAGAAACTATACAAACACAAAAAGTCATATCCGGCAAACTGCTTGAAGAACGTTTTTGGGATATGTTCATTGTAGATGCTTTCATTGGAAATGTTGACAGGCATAATGGGAATTGGGGATTTCTGATTAACAAGTCGAAAGGGATCATACACTTAGCTCCCGTGTATGACTGTGGCTCTTCCTTATATCCTAATCTCACTGAAGCCGGCATGAAAAATATCCTTTCCTCGGAAAGGGAAATGAACGATAGAATTTATGTTTTTCCAAGTTCAGCAATTCAGTATAAGGATAGAAAGATTAATTATTTTGAATTTCTAAATACTACTGATAATATTGCCTGTTTAAAGGCGCTTAAACGAATTTGTCCTAGAATCGATATGGATAAAATTAATACTATTATTGAGAGCACCCCGTATATTTCAGGTATTCAAAAAGATTTTTATCGAACTATGTTGGCACAGAGAAAAGCAAAGATACTTGATAACGCAATAGAAAGAGGAGAAAGAAAATGAAATACGTTTATCCTGCAGTTTTTACACCTGAAGAAAATGGACAATTTTCCGTAAACTTTCCTGACTTAGAAAGCTGTTACACCTGTGGGGATGATTTAGGAGATGCTCTTTATATGGCTGAGGATGTTCTAGCTATGACATTAGTAAGTTATGAAAACAATAGCACTCCTATTCCGACTCCCTCTAAAAAGCTAAGTTTAGAAGACGGCGAATTTCAAAACTTTATTGTTTGCGATACAGACAGTTATAGAAAGCAAAACATTTTTATACACTGATGGAATTGTTATACAATTCATGCGGTGCGATATCCTGGCCACCTTCCCACTCTACGGAATGGTTTGCAACCCTTACTTTTTTAAATGCTTCAAGGTCTTTTAATTCCCCATACCACGCCCCGCTTATGTATGGCGAGACATCAAAGATTTTCTTTTCCCCGTTTTCGTATAAAAGCAAAAGCTTATAGTCGTCCTTAGGAGAAACGCTCAATAATTCAGGCTGTAACATATCCCCCCCTATTTTAAAGGCTCAATAGTAAAAGTTTTTTCGCCCTTCTCCAATAAATCCCAGTTAGCCAAAAGGTCATCATAAAGAAAAGAAGCCTGATTTACAGGCTTCTTTTCTTTATCTTAGAGAGCGCGAGACGGGAATCGAACCCGTTTCCGATTTTACAAGCTACTACCTCATAAAAGTGAGGTATTTATGCAACACTATTTCAATGTAGAGATTGCAACTTCATATGGTGTGAATTGTGCAATACTGTTAGATAATATACTCTTTTGGTGCGAGAAAAACAAGGCGAATAAGAAAAATTTTTATGATGGCTTTTACTGGACTTACAATTCCAATGAAGCCTTTTCAAAGCTTTTTCCTTATATGACTCCTAAAGTGATTAGAACATCTCTAGATAAGCTTATTCTAGAAGGTCTATTGTTAAAGGGAAATTATAATCAAAATCAATACGACAGAACTGCGTGGTATGCAGTAACAAGAAAAACTCTAATTCTGTATCACATAGTGGATCCGGAGGATTATACCGAAAAAAACTCCGTAGAACCGCATAAATCCTCATTTGCCCTACAGGGCAAATGCATCCGCCCCACAGGGCAAATGGATTTGCCCCAGGAGAAAAATGCATTTGCCTCTGAGGGCAGACCTATACCATATAATAAACCAGATATAACAACTGATAAAAAACCATCTACCTATCCGGCTGCGAAGATAGATGAGGATGAGATGGATATCGCTGAAGATCCTGCTTCAGCCTTTTTAGAGTATCAAAATCTCATCAAAAAGAATTTTCGCTATGAAGACTATATATTAGAGAACCCAGGAGCAAAGGATAAGGTAGATGAAATTATAGACCTTATGGCCGAAATCATTTCTATACCACAAGATAAGGTTAGAATTAATCAAAAGAATTATCCCTATTCTGTTGTAAAAGCTCAGCTTCTAAAGCTAGATGATTCTCACCTGGACTATGTTTTGAAATCTCTAACAAAAGCAAGCCAAAATAATGAGATTAAAAATATTAGGAGCTATCTACTTACTTGTCTCTTTAACTCAAAGAATTCTGCAAATATAGGACTATCGTGTGAGATACAACATGATTTACAAAGCTACAGACAAAAAAATAACTCCATGGATGTACTGCAAAATGAGAAAGATGAATTGGATTATGATGAACTTGCAATGCAAAGATTCCAAGCTCGTCTGAAAGGAACAAGGTAAGGAGGAAATTATGCAAGAAAAAGATTTTTGTGAGTATCGAAAATTATCTAAGGAGTTATTAAAGATACAAGAGAACTATCAGATGTTTAAAGCGAAAGCTTGCTGCGTTCCTTCAAAAGCTCAAACCGGAATTCCCGGAGGGACGGATATATCAGACCGAACATCCATGCTTGCAGTTAAACTTGTGGAGATTGAAAAGCAAATAGTCGAGTTTAACGAGAAACGTCTAAAAAAAGAAAAGAAGCTTAGAAAAGAGTTAATGGAAGTAGAAGATATCTTAATACGAACAGTTATAGAAAGATATTATATGGATCTAAAGACCTGGCAAGAAATTGCGGTTGGAGATTTTTGCGATATCTTAAACAAAGACACTTTGCGTATGAGTACAAAAAGATATTTCGAAAAGCAAAAGGAAAAAAAGAGAAGGAAATATGTTTCATGAAACGCTATGCCCAAAAAAAAATAGTAGAAGGAATACTACTTGAAACAATTAGAATGACACAAAAAGAAGGCTGCATACTAAAGGTGCTGGAAGTAGATAGTAATAAATCTAATCCTGATGTTCTACGAGCAATTTTAGAGAAAGATAAAAATTGTAAAGACTACCTACTTGAAAAAATAAAAAGCAATGGAAAATATCAAGAGGCAAACTTAACAATGGATGAGGTAAATACTATTCTCGATAATTTTATTTACGAAACGCAAAGTGATTACCAAGATTCTGAAGACAGTAAAATACTTTTAGTCCCTATATTTTATGATGGCTGGAAGCTGCCTAATGAGAATGAAATTGATATAGAAAATCTCATAGCAAATAGTAAGCCAGGAGAATATCTTTTATGTAGGCTCTCAAGGTCTTTAAAACGAAATAGATTCTACTGTAGATACATAAAAAATATAACTAAAAATATACAATCCGGAAACGGAATAGAAAAAGGAGAAATATGAAATATTTAAAATATAAAGTGATTGAAATAAGTAAAATGTATAGCAGAAACAATATGAATAATGCCAGTAAAATAGCCATTTCTATATAGCTTAAAAAAACAGTAGCAAGAAATGACTACAATGTAGTCAAATGATAAAGTTTTCAACTTTATTTATGAAGGTTTTCAACCTTAAACCGAGCAAAGCTCAGCCGTCTCACATTTAAAAAAAATTGATTTTTTATGAAAGAGTTTAGAAAAATGAGTGTAGAAAAATATATAAAAATAAAACATAAAAGTGAAAAATCAAGAGGAATTGATTCTCTAAATAACTACATTTCTAATCCGGAAAAAGTTACATTTTCTGATGAAAAATCATCTATAAGTTCATTAAGTGAATATATGGAAAGAGATGAAAAGATTTTCTATGAAGAAGATAATAGATTACTAGTAACAGAGATAAATTGTTCAGATAAAGAATTTGTTAAGTATGCTCATTATTTAGAAAAAAGTTATCATGCTAAAAAAAGTGAGAGGCTAAATGAAGGACATTTCGCAAATGATGTATTTCATTTTATATCATCTTATAAAGGAAAAGACTATGATCCTGAAATAATTCATCAAGCAGGAGTTGAATTATGCGAAGCGCTTTGTGAGGAAGAATTCATAGGTAAAATTACTACTCATTTAGATACAGAAAATATTCATAACCATATTGCCATATGCGCATATGCTATAGATAAAAATCACAAATTTAAAGACTCGTATCATTTATATAAACGGGTTAAAGAACTATCAAAAGATATATCTTTACGATATGGATTAGATTTTGAAATTAAAGGGATTGGGGAAAGAAAAAACTGGACTGAGATTTTAGAAGATAAAGTAGCAAAAAAAGATATAGTATCATTCACAAAAGAAGTCAAAAATGATATCAGAGAATGTGCTTTATCAAGTAATAATATAGAAGATATGAAAAAGAAAATGGAGGAAAATGGATATAAAATAATTGAAAAAAAAAGAGGAAAGTCTACAAGTTTTACCTATGTTAGAGGAGATATTACTATTTCTGATTATCGACTAGGTAAAAAATATATGCGAGAAGGTCTTGAGTATTTGATTGAGAAAAATGTAAAAATCAAAGAAAAAAAATACTTACTTAATAAGATAAATCAGAGCAAAGTTCAACATTCAAGCAAAATAAATTTAGCTGGAATTTATATTCAAAAATATGATGTCACTGGAAAAAGAATACCTGCACTATTACAACTTTTGAATTTAATTAAAGAGATTATTTCTAGAATAGGAGACAGCTTTGTTGAATTGTCACTGGCCGAAGAAATAGTAAAAGATACAGCCATGGCATCATCAAAAAGCAAATTAGAATTACTAAATTTCGCTATATCAACTTGTTTAAAGCACGGAATAAATACACAAGGCGACATAGATGATAGGCTTTTTAAAGCAGGATTAACAAAAGCTGTATCTAGCCGAGAGTCAGAAAAATTATATACATTAATAGACAAGATGGAGAATATTCTACAACAGTATGAAAAGCAAAAAACAGCAGAAAAGTTATTAATTAGTCTAGGTATAAATCCGGAGGAAATATCTAGGAATGTATATTCAACGGAAGATATAAAAAAGAATATTGCCTCTCTAGATCCACTAGAGTTTCGAAAAAAAAAGCAAATAATGAGTATACTTTCTGGATCTGAATATAGAATTCTAAAAGAGAACCTTAATAATCTTTCAAATACTGATGCTAAAGATATACTGCTTTTTCTGCAAGAGAAAACTGCTGTTCGGCCACCAGTCCTAATCTCTAAACAGGAATATGAACGTAAGAATAATGAAGAAATATTTCTAAAAAAGGCTAATGAATATTTTGAAAAATTATATAAAAAGCAACATGATGAAGCAATCACAAAGAAGCAAGCTTATACATTAAATAAGTTATTGTCTAGTGAAGATCAAAGTAGGGTAAATATACATGAGTTAAGAAAAGATGAGGCAAATAGATTACTAAATATTCTATTAGAAACCCCTATATCAAAAAATAAGGGGATAAAGGATAATGTAGCATTAACTAAATGGGAAATGGAAACACTTCGATTAATTGTAAAATTATACCCTGATAACTTTCAATCAATTGATATTAGTAAAGTCCACAAAAAAGAAGCCAATAATATCATTCAGCATTATTTTGGGAAAGTAGATACTATCCTTCAGGATATCGTGCAGCGTAACAAGGGAGTTAAATCAGAAGATATTATAAATCCCGGATTAGATGAAAAGCTGCAGCATTTTACTAAAGAAGAAAAAAGAATAGTATATCCCTATAAAAGTATTAAAGATTTAACTTTAAAGTACGGGTTACAAACTGAAGAAGATGTTATTCTATTCAAGTCTAGGATAGAAGCGCTAGAAAAAGAAGCTAGAGAATTACAAGAAATAGCTAATACTAATACTGAATTATATAGAGACTTATCCAGGACAAATACAGCTTTATCGTTGGCCACTAATAAGGCATTTATATTTGGTAGCCTATTTGCAGGAGATACACAGGAATTCCAGAACATCTCTAAAAGCTTAGACTCTTTGCCTTTGGATTATTTAATCGAATTTAAAGAGAATCTACCGGAACTCGCAAAAAAACTACGAGAGTCTTATGATTCAGGTATATATAATCCATATGTAACAAGGAGGATCCAAAAGCTAAAAGAAATAGCTCAAGGAGAGTTAGCCGATAAGCTTAAGAATTGTCCTCAAAAAAAACTTCCGGAATTAATGGAATCCCCTGTTTTCCGGAAAGAACTAGATAAATTTATTTCTAATAAAAAAGAAGAGTATGAAAGAATGCAAGTTGAAACTATACAAGAGATGAACTATAACGATAATAAAGAAAATGATTTAAAGCTTTATAAGGCATTTTTTAGAAGATAACCTTGAAAGGAGATTGAATGACTAAAGAAGAAATTTGGGAAATGACACTCCCTAGATATTTACGAAATGATATAAAAGCATATGTGCAGGGTATTAAAGAAAATTCAAGTCTTCTTGACTGCCTTTGGGGAGAGGTTTACGGATCCATAAACTCTGCCCTATATAGTTATGAAATCTCTGATGAACAGGCAAGATTTTTAAGAAACAAGTATTTGGGAATAGGATTGGAGGATGAATAAAATGTTGATAGACTTTACTAATTGTCCAGAAAATAGACTTCTTATGTATGGAGGAGGAAACGGGAAAAAAAAGGGAATAATATATGAGGGAGAAACATATATGCTAAAATTTCCTTCCACAGTTAGAAATAGCTTAGAACCGGAATATTCAAATAGTTCTATAAGCGAATATATATCTTGTCATATTTTTGAAAGTGTTGGAATAGAAACACAAAAAACTATTCTGGGAACATTTAATAATAAAATTGTCGTGGCATGTAAGGATTTTACAGTTAATGGATTTGACTTAAAGGATTTTGCTTCACTCAAGAATACCATTATATATAGTTCAGAGAATGGTTATGGTACTGAATTAGATGATATTTTGGACACTATACAAACACAAGAAGTTATATCTACCAAATTACTGGAAGAATATTTTTGGGATATGTTTATTGTAGATGCTTTAATTGGAAATTTTGATAGACATAATGGTAATTGGGGATTTCTTATAAATAAGTCGGAAGGAAGTATACGTTTAGCACCTGTATATGATTGTGGTTCTTGTTTGTATCCAAAATTAAACGAAGCTGGTATGAAAAAAATACTTATGTCTGAAGAGGAAATAAACGAAAGAATTTATGTTTTTCCCACTTCAGCTATTAAGTATGATAATAAAAAAATTAACTATTTTGAATTTTTAAACACTACTGATAATACTGCTTGTTTAAAAGCGCTCAATCGAATTCACCCCAGAATCGATATGGACAAGATTAACTTAATTATTGAGAATACTCCGTTTATTTCAGGAATACAAAAAGAATTCTATCGTACTATGTTAGCCCATAGAAAGGCCAAGATACTGGATATAGCTTTACAAAGATGTGAAAGAATTACTAAGACCCTCGAACAGAAACCAAATATGGCAAGAAAAAGTATTCATAAAATAATAGATGATTTTAATTCTAGAGACCTTAACAATATACCCAATACTATTAATAACTACAAATCTAAACACTAAGGTTTATTTTTTATCAAAAGTATACATAAAGAAAATGTAGAACCGAGAATACATAGAAAAGAGAGGTGAAAGAGAGGTGAAAGAGAGATGAAAAGTTTGCCTTATGTACCTCCTTACCATGGGGATATACATTATATAAATAGTTTTGTTTTTAAAGGCCAAAGAGTTGATAATGGAGAATACATTATCGGAAGAATAGGGTTACCCCATATCGTTAAAAGGGATATTAGTTTACCTAACAAGGAAGTTGAAACTGAAATGTGGGTTTATGAAAATAAGAATAAGAGAAAACCGTGGAAAAGATATTATGTAAAAACAGAAACTATTGTGATGTTATAAATCAAAACTTTTTGGATTTAAAAATAGAATACTAAAGGAAGACTAAGATGAGTGAAATAATTAAGGAATCAAGAATTATTGTTTTTGTGGGTTGTATTTTGATGTTATCGACGGGAATAGTACAAGTATTTTGGACACTAACAAGAAGAATAGCGGAAGAAGATGGATATCGAGCAGCATATTTTATGCGAAAGCGTGGGATTCTAAGTATAGTGATAGCAATTTTGGGATATATTTTATTGTTTTTCCTTATATTTTTTTCTGGCATAAAAAATGAAGTGATAATATATGATGCCTTTATGACAAAGTGGTTGTATGCAATGTTTTTTTTGACATTATGCCTATTTCTTAAACGTGGATTCATGGATATTAATGTTAGTAGAGAACTTGAAAAGTTATTGGATGACCAACTAAGAGAGTTTAGAGAAAAGCAGCTAAGAGAAGAACCTGAGAGATATAAAAAGGAAAAGGAAAACTAAACCTACCTGTCTGTATATCCTCACCGTGAGGATATACAGACAGGTAGAGAAAAAGAGAGGTAAAAGAGCGATGACAAGTGATGAGTATATATTTTTGTATAGTAAATTATCAATTGATAAAATTCCACTGCATATAAAAGATAAAATTGATAGTGGTGATGAGTTTACAGAAGTTGAGAAACAAGAAATTTTAAAAATTATTAGAAAAGAAAAGATGGATAGTTTAAGTTAAAAGATAAACCGTCAATATTAAAAAGTATACATTTCGATAGTATTTAAAATTATCCAAATTTTACTATCAAAATCTACAGAATATATATTATGATAGTATCATAAATCAGTTTATGCTTTTTGATAGTAAAGGAGAGATATGGGAAGAGAAATTTTTGGATATACAAGAGTTAGCACAAAAGAGCAGCATCTAGAAAGAGGTATCCAGGAGATTATTACATTTTGTGCTGAACATGATCTTAAGATTGACGTAGATAGAAATATTAAAACAGATAAACAAACTGGGAAAGATTTCAAAAGATCCGGATATATATCTTTGAAAGAATGTGTCCGTAAGGATGATATTGTTATTATACCCGAATATGATCGTCTAGGCCGAGCCGATGAAACTGCCCGGGAGCTTGCATACTTTAAAGAAAAAGGAGTTGATGTTATATTTTTAGATATTCCTACAACATATCTTTTTTTAGAAAAAGGTAATGATTCCGGAATGATGAAAACGATTTATAGTTTTATTAATGACACATTAATTTCTGTATTTCAGCTTCTTGCCACAACAGAGTTGGATAGAAAACAAAAGCGACAGGCTGAAGGCATTGCTCAAAAAAGACTAAGTGATTCCTGGGACGATTATGGTCGGCCAAGAAAGCTTTCAAAGAAGAAGTTCTTTGAAAAATATAAGAATGTAGAGGATGGAGTTATTACTAATGCCCTACTCTTCAGTGAATTAAAAAACAGAATGTCTCAAGCAACTTACTATAGATATGTTCGAGAATATAGAAATGAAATACAAAGTAATAGTATAAAATAAAGGGGGAAAATTCCTCCTTTATTTTATATTTATTACATAAAACATATTGACTATTTTTTATAATTATTATATATATAATATTGTAGTTATATATTATAGATAGTTAAACGAAAGGAAAAAAATTATGACACAGGAAGAATTGAAGCAATTCAAAACACAAGTACACAGCTTGTATTCTCAATGCCAGGAAGTAATGAATCCTAAACACTCATTACTCAATAGAAATATTGAGCTTGAAAATACTGAGGAGCAATCCTTTTACATGATGGTATCTGATTTTTTTCTGCAGCAAAAACAAGATGAACTTTTAAGAGAAAGAGATCTAAAAAATGGAAGAAACTAAAAAATATACAATATTTGCCGGAGTAAATGGAGCCGGAAAATCCACTTTATATAAATTATTTGATGGAAAGGACATTGGAATCCGTATAAATTCTGATGAAATTATAACTCAAAGTGGATGGGATTGGAGAGATACAAAGGCACAATTCAGAGCTATGCGGATTGCTGTTGAAAAGATAAAAAGCTGCATAGAAGAGGGAAAATCCTTTAATCAAGAAACCACTCTTGCAGGCCATTCTATAATCAACACGATAAAAGCAGCTAAAGAAAAAGGATTTTCAGTTCAGATGTGTTATGTAGGGCTGGAGTCTCCGGAGCTAGCAATAAAGAGAGTATCAAATAGAGTTAAAGAAGGTGGTCACGGAATAGACGAAGGAGATATACGAAGAAGATACGACACTTCTTTATCAACGCTAAAAGAAGTAATTCCTTTATGTGACTATATCGAGTTTTTTGATAACTCTAAAAAATTCGAAACTATAGCACTTTATGATAAAGGACAAATTATAGAAAAGAAAGAAACAAACTGGCTTAATCAAGTAATTAAAGACATTCCTAAATTAGATCAAATAAATGAAGAAAAAAGGAAACCCACGCTAAAGGAAGTGATAGAACGAGGCAAAAAACGACAAAGCGAATTAACTAGTAAAGAACATAATAAATCAAGAACCCTTAAATAATAAAGCAGATAATTGGGAGGAAGAAATGCAGATTATTGCGATAGCTAATCAAAAAGGTGGAGTCGGAAAAACAACCACTTCTCATGCTATGTGTGCTGGACTTGCTCAAAAAGGATTTAAAGTTCTGGGAATAGATATGGATCCACAGGGAAATTTTTCCGCTGCTTGTGGAGCAGAAAACTTGGATGTATCAACAATATATGAGTTAATGAGAGGAGACTCCGATATTACTGATACAATTCAATCTCTGAAGAGTGGATTTGATATTATACCATCAAATATTATGTTGGCCGGAGCAGAGCAAGAGCTATCTCAAACAGGAAAAGAATATCGCTTAAAAGAATCTATAGAGTCAGTGAAGAAAAAGTATGACTTTATAATTATAGACACACCACCATCTTTAGGAATTCTGACTGTAAATGCTTTTACTGCAGCAACAGATATTATTATTCCTACAACAGCCGGAATCTTTGCGACAACAGGGATAAATCAATTAAATATCACTGTAAAAAGCGTACAAAAGTATTGTAATGCAGCTTTAAAGATTACTGGAATTCTATTTACCAGATTCAATCCTAGGGCAAATATAAGTAAGCAAATAAAGGAATTAACCGAACAGCTAAGTAAATACATATCTGCACCTATATATAAAACATATATAAGAACTGCAGTGGCTATCGAAGAGGCACAGGCCAATAAAATGGATATATTTAACTATGCACATAAATCCACGGTGTCTGAAGACTATAAAGATTTTATAGATGAATTCTTGAAAGGATGTAAATAATGGAAAAGAAACGAGCTAAATTTGATCCGGAATCTGCTTTTAAATCAATAGTGGGATTAAATGACTCAATAGAGGAGGAGACAAAAGAAGAAACGCCCCAGGAAAAAAAAGTCGGACGTCCACGACTTAGCCAGGAGCGCAAGAAAACTGTTGCTATTACTGTATATCCTAGTTCCTACAATGACTTAAAAAAAATAGCTTATGTAGATCGCCAAAGTGCCAGTGAAGTAATTGGAAATCTAATAGAACAATATATAAAAGAAAACGAAGAAAAATTGATTGAATACGATAAAATAAAAGGACAATAAACATTATAATGCTTTTCGTGTGTCAATGGTCTCGGAAAATACTCCCTATTTTCCTCAACCCTTACGGGAAACCATTGACACACTTATTTTTTGCGTTATGTTCCTTCTACCGAAACAGGAAACATAATACTTCTAAATGCTAAATCCTTTTTCGGTCTATAAGTTTAACGCAAAAAAACGCTTCATTTCAAGGACGTTACCATTACCTCTCCAGGAAACAATAATTAGTATTTTTTCTAGAATGATATTGATATAATCACTTAATCTATCAATCCCTCTCTTTCTTTCATCTTCTTTCTTTCTGCTCTAATAAATATAAAGGTAAGGCCAAATAGTAACACAATACATACAAATATAAATATCCTGATTTTATAGCTCATTTTTCTTTGCTGATTCTGCAGCTTTGTATTCTTTTGTAAGATTAAATTCTCCTGGCTTTCTTGCAAACCATTCAATTCTTCTGAAAGTGTGATTTCCGGAACGGATTTACCAAAATGAAGTTCAATCATAGTAGGCTTATCCTGGCTTATTTCGAAACTCCCGGTATCACTAGAAAAGAAAAAGTCCTTATCAAGACTCTCGCCTTTTTCAAAAGTATATTCTCCTATGGGAATAGATTTTGTTGTATAAAAATCATTTTGCTTGTATAGATATATTTCTTCTTTTTGGTTTTTATTTCTCCATAGGACTACTTTGATGTTATTTCTTGACCAGTCAAAATCCGGATTATCATAAAAAAATATCGTTATAGTTCCTACTTCAGAAGGAGTATCTGAGGCATCAGAAGCTTTGGCACTTTCGATAATTTGCTGATTTTGAACAGCTTCAGAAAATGACATGGTTTCTTGATTTTCAGAAGCTGTATTTTGATTTTCAAGACCAGCTGAATCCTCTCCACTAAATCCTGAAAAATCCCAATCTAATACTTCTCCATCTTCATTAACATATTCTCCATTTTCATTGGTGGGAAAGGTACTCATATACTGATTAAAAGCATTATCTCCTCCTTTTTCTTGCCCACCTAAAGATAAAAATATGAATTGTTGGCTTAATATCAAAGCCATAATACAGAACTTTCTAAATTTATCCATATTACTCCTATAATGTATATATTTAATATATTATAAATTTACTATTCACTAAATGACCACCACTGTTTTCCAACAGAGGAAAGATAAGATTGTGTGTACTTTCTGCTACTTTTGTCACGATGAGAGGAATTAGGATCATTAACTACAATATATCCATCGTCCGTAACTCCTGTAAGAACAATAAAATGCCCTCCATTGGTAAATTCTGAAGGCTTGCAGCTCATTATAACCGGATGTCCACTTGCAAGCTCTTCAGTAATTTTAGATGAAGAAATTGTTTTACACTTCGTGCCATAATATCCGGCTACGGCAGGAAATATTCCCCACCCTTGTCCAGCTTCTCCAGCGTAAAAGTGATTATAGTTCCCTGTTTTTTCAATAATTTTTTGCACAACATCTGAAGGATAAATCCATCCACTCTTATCTGTACCACTCTTTAGATAAGATAGAACCATGGATAACGATGTTACCGAACAACCTGAAGAGGAAATATTGCCTCCTCCGAAGGGTACACTTGACCAGGGCTGTCCTCCACTCTGAGAGAAATAAACAACTGGATTGTTACCGCCATTATCCGGCACAAGGTAATTTTCTGCAATAATTCCAGCAATTTCTAATCCTGAAGCAGTGCCACTAGATAAGGTCGTAGAAAGGGAAGTAAATGTAATTCCATAGTCGTTGTACCAGTCACTTTCAGTCAGTAAGGCTTTTGCCCATTCTTGATTGGCTGAATTCCATCCTCCGGATTCTTTAAATCCAATCATTAACTCTTCATGACTATCTATAAAAGCTTTTACATAATCCGTATAAGAACCACCATCAATGCCATATAAAATTCCAGCCCCTTGAAGCATAGATCCTAAATCTCCTGCACTTGAAGTGGCTATAGACTCTCCATTTTTCCACTTGGCTAAATCCTGAATGGCTGAATTTCTTTGCCCTTTTTCCCAGCGATTCCTAAATCCATTTAAGTATTTTGTTTTAGTCCCTTTAAGCTCAGATGTAGAAGGCGAGTAGCATATATTAAGCATTTCTTCTTCTGACATTGAAGATTTCAATTTCTGAATAACCTTTTGAACACCGCTGCTCCCAGCCCAGATTGATATACTAAGCAAAGTGCCTCGAAGAACCGGAGAATATTTTTCTGTATCAGATATATCAATTCCTTGTTTACTCATTCCGGAAACACATGGAGGATAGTATTTTGAGATAAACTCTTCAATCTGTCTTTTGGTAAATCCTTCAGGATCAGCATCGTAAACTGAATGCCAGGCACTCACCATGGCTGCCGTATCTGCTGAATTTGCAGAGATCAAACTCTTAGTATTGCTGTACTTATTATGCAGCTCTTTAAATGCAGCATATTTCTGTTCGTCTTCAGCTAACACTCTACCAACAAATCCCCAAAGATCATAACGATCATCAAATTGCGCAATTCCATATGCATGACTATAGTCGGATCCGGCGCTTCTTCCTCCTTCAGCTCCAGACTCATATTGCACAAATCCCATCCAGATTTCATCTTCCTCTGCAGATGCAGCTAATGAGTAAAGTCGAAAAGAGAATGCTATAGTTATTAGACAAAGAAGAAAAACTACATAAAATATTCTTTTATATTTTAAAATTCCACTTATCTTAAATCTACAAATCATCTATTCCCCTTTAAAAAAAGAACAAGGAATTTCCTTGTTCTTTACTCTGTTCCATTCTCCTCTAGTGCAGATTCTTCTTTCTTAGACCACTCTTCTGCTACTTTTTCCTGCTCTTCTGCAGACAGTTTATTAAAGTCCTCTTCCTTCATACCATAAATAAGTGTAGCAGTAGAATTTGAATTATCTTCAGACACAGGAACTGCACCAATTTGGAATATTCTTACTTGAGATGCAATATTTACGTTCATATTTAAATCCGTATGGCCAAAGCATACTTTTAGAGGAGATCCATCTGTATAAGTATTATGGCCAGGGCATCCATAATGGTTATGGCCTAGACACTCATAATAACCTTCACATCCAAGTGGTCCAGCACAATATCTTATTCTAATATGACCAGTTCTATCTTCATACTCATGGCCAGGACAAGAATATACGGCCTGATAATGAGAGCAAGTTCCATAGCTACGTCCCATATTTCCACCATCTCCATGGTAACATGTTCCAGTGACAGTGCAGCCTGCATAGCCTGAATAAGGGATATCCCCTTTTGCCCGGCAAACCTCACACTCCTGGTCTTTAGTTGGTGAATAAAGATTGCCATAGAGCCAGGGATTATACTTTAAATCAGTAGACCAATATTTTGTTACTTGAGAAGAATCTAAATCTACTTGCGGTTTATTTTCATTGCAAAAATATGTTGCATCTCTGCAGCCTTTAGTTCCAGGATATAAAGCTGATTCTGAAGTCGAGTAGCTATGAGTTGATTTATAAAGTGCTGTTAATAATTCTTTCGCCTCTTCTCTATGCTGCGATTGATTATTTTGCATCATAACCACTAAGCAAGAAATACAATCTCCTATATTACTGGAAATACCTTGCGTAGCATTACCATCATAAAAAAACTTTTGAAACACTCCATTTTTATATTCATCCGGCTCATTAATTCCAAAGTGAATTTGCTCTCCCTTTAAATTAGTCGTATGAGCATACCCATTAATAATTCCGGATATTTGTGAAGAAAAACTACTGTCTAGAGCATCATAAGTAGTCTGAAATTCTTCCAGTTGCTCTTTGTCAGACAAAATAACGCTCACAGCACTAGATGCAGTGGCGCCTCCACCACCTCCGGAATTTGCAATAATTAAGATGAAAAACATAAATAGGCCGAAGATACAAATTATGGGCATAATAATTTTCTTCTTGAAAAAATTAACAGATTGGGATAACAGTCGTATAGGAGAAGTAAAAAAATGAAATGCTTTCCCAAGCTGCTGTTTTAGCTTTCCAAAAAGGCGAAGAAAAAAATTCTGTCTGGCTTGATACGTAATATCAACATTGACTTTCTTCAATAAACGAATAGTATTACCGGCAAAGGAGTGATTCAGACGATCACTCACACCGCCCAAAATCTTTTCTGAAGCTCCGGAAAAAGGATTCTTCAATTCACCAAGAGGGGTTTCTTTTAAAATATTTCTTCCGGTAGCTGCGGCTATTGAAGCTGATCCCTTTAGAATTCGGCCACTTGTAAGCGCTATGGATGAAGAGGTTTTTAAATAGGATAGCCCCTCAGCACCTTCCATAGACATTAATTGATTGACTCCTAATATATTTAAAGCAGATCCAACGGCATTATGTTGTACTAAACCCTTCATTTTCTTCGAGCTATGAGATAATAAGGATTTAGCTCGAAATATAGAAACAATATCTGTTTGTCCAAGTGCCTCAAAGGATTTTATTGCCTTTTTAATATCTTTTTCCCTCATGCGCTTAAGAATTTCGAGATTAATTCCTCCTTTTTTTAAAGCTAAAGGTAAATCCCCTAATTCCTTCTTTGCTGCCCCAAGAATGTGAAGATTTGTATTATTTAAATTGTGAAGAAGATACGTATCAATAATTCCCTGAGCTGCTTCAAAATCTTTAAGGCTTTTAAATCTAAAAATCTGATTATTATTCTGAAGGATTTTTAGTTGAGAGTGTGAAAAAATACCCTTGGCTTCACGCATCTTTTCTTCTAGTCCATGCAGCTCGATAAATTCCGTTGCCCTATCTGCTCTCTTCCGGAATCCGGAATTAAAAGGAGTTCCATTTACATCTTTGTTTTGGATAAATACTAAAAGTTTTTTTTCATCAATTGAATTAGATCCTCTCATATAAAAACGCTCTGGATTGTTGATTAGCTCAGAATAAGCTCTATCAATTCCCCTAGTATAGCCTTTATATACTCCTAATGCCTCCTGGTCTTTCATGTAATTTTCAATGGATAGATATTTACCATCCCCTTTGAAAAAAACCTCTGAAGCAATATAACGATTACTTTCTTTCTGTAATTCTTTAATTAAAAAATTAGTCTCACCTATATTGCCAACAGCACCAATAATCTCCTGGATATCCTTAGTTTTTTTATGAAAATCATTTGCACTTTCGTAAGACTCTTCTGCACTTGCTTTTACGACAGTAGTAGGAGATTTCAGGGCAGATTCTACCATAGAATCCACAGATGTTCTCCCGTGATAATCTAAAGTGACTTTATTCCCATTCTGTAAATTCTTATCAGCTGCCATTTTCCCTCCATTCCTTAACTAAGAACCCCTTTTCAAAAAAAGAAATTGCAATAAAAGAGAGGCATTGTATTTGCCTCTCTAAGATTTTAAATTTCATCTCTAATAATTTTTGTTGATATTAATTTATATATTGGCGATTCTTTAGAGATTATATTCTTAAAAGGTATAACTGAAGTAACCGGATATTCTTGCGAAGCAGCAATAGATAAAAGTCCATGCCCAGGCTGACTGTTGTGGCAATAATCAAGTTCTGTCTTTGAAAGGTTCAGTAGTTCTCCAAACCTTATCGCATCCTGAGGGTGCTGCTTTAATAGCTGGACAAACGCAGTGTTCTTAATCATATCTCTTCCGGATTCAGAATTTAGAAGATTGGTTACGTTCTGCGTTATACCACAAGTATAAAGCAAAATATGCCTACCAACTTTCCATATTTTTGAGAAGTATTGTGACACCAACTCTGATTTAAAGAATAGATGCACTTCATCAATGTCCAAAATAGTTATTTTTTTCTGCTTTGCATTAGCACAAGCTCTTTGATATATGTACTCCAGAATAACTAGCATGGCTAGTTCTTTCAGATTGTCTCCTAAGCCTACCAAATCAAATACAACAAAGCGATTTTTTAAATCAATATTTGTTTTTTCTGAAAATAAAATATCCGTTCCTCTTTGTGTGTATCTTTCAACTGTTTTTTGCAATTCGTAGGTTTGTCCCATATCTAAGGTTGTTGGCGGTACTTCCATAAGAGCATTATAAAAATCCTCCATAGTAGGAATGTCTTCTTCTTTTTGGCTATATTTCCACTCATCAAATATCTTCTTCCCCGCTTGAGTAATTTCTGTTTGCTGCAAAGAAGATAAAATTGTGTGAGAGCCAAACATAACGGATACCATGGAAGTAATAAAGTCTATTTTATTCGCAATTGGATCAACGTTATCGCTGATGGAGTACAAGTTATTAATATCAAAGGGATTAATCCTATCTTTACCAGATCCCGTAATATGAATAACTTGACCGCCTAATGCTTTGCATAATGTTCCATATTCCCCCATCGGATCTATACAAATAATGTCTGCTCCAGGATCTAGAAGAAAATTTGAAAGCTGCTGGAATTTCGTAAACATAGACTTTCCGGAACCGGTAAATCCTAGTCTTAACATATTGTAAGAATCTCCGGAAGATCGACTATATGAAATCAAGGATTTTGTGGCTTTGTTAATGCCAAAATATTGTGGACGATAAATTCCGGAAAGCTTTTGTCTAAGATCTTGAGCAGAAAAAGGGATAAATCCTGCAATAGCCTCAGTTGTTAGTGTTCTTTTTCTTCCGCTTTGGTCTTGTCCAAAAGGAAGACAAGAGTTGAAAACTTGCTCTACATTCGTAGATGCTCTTTGGCAACCAACCCCCTTTGAACGACACCTATCTCTAATCGTATCAATGTGTTTTTTCACTTCAGTTAATGTATTTGCAAAAACTGTAATATGGAATTGTACTTCCCATAAGTCTTGATCTCTAGATGAAAGATCGTCAAGCATTTCTTCTGTATTATCCAAATCTCTTTTTGTGGTATATGGAATAAAAAAGGTTTTTGATTGCATAGCTGCAGCATCACCCTCAATATTGAGAAGCTTGTTTTTCACCATTTTGTAAGATGTAGCTTTATCTATCTTCTTAAGATTAAAACTCACTATACAGTCAAATTTTCTCTCAGAAAGCTCAGTAAGAAATTTGTCTGGGATAGCTGAAGGATAAGAAAGGACAGAAAGGCAGGCTCCAAATTTATCTCCAATTTTAAAATAATTAGAAAAAAATTCCATAGATGAAGGAGCAACATACGTTTTAATATCTAGGCCTTGGCCATATAAATTATTTAAATTAAAAGCAGAGATAGCTTCTCCATTTACCGATATTTCCTCTATATCCTGGTCTGAATCCGGATTATAAAGACTTCTTAGTAAAGTTAATCTTTCCGTTCTGTCCAATGAATTTAGATAAACGTGCATCTTTTCAAGTGGAGAAAAAATATTTTCTTCAACCGAATTATATTCATTTATAGCATCTTCTAATGAATCCTTTTCTTCCGTAATCGTAATATACTTTTCTCTAAGTACATTTTTTTCCTTGTGGACATTATCCCGGATTATTTCATTATACTCCTCTCGGAAATCATCATATCCGTCTCCAGCTTCTTGTAATAGCACATCTTTAATCATAGAATCACTTTCTAGAATTCTATTGATAATCGTGATTTGAACTCTATTATCAATATCAAAAGAGGATAAAGCTTCTCTCCAATTCATATAGATATCTACTTTATCCTCTAATTTTGCTAGATTGAAATTTATATCCTGCATTTTATAGGTCTTAGAATAAAGACCTTTTCGTACTTCAATAATTCCATCCTCAGATATACTACGCATTGGAATACTATCTGTAATGCTAAAATGTGGAATGTGTAAAAGCTCTTTCTTTAATGACTTGTTCAACTCAATCTCCTTTCCCGGTATTATAGTATGTCTTTATAAAATCTTGAAAGCGATAAATCCCGGTATTTTCAGACGGATCGTTAATACTCATCTTCTGCTTTTTGTTAAAGGAAAAAACACGGTTTAAAGCCACTCTATCTTGACTGTCTAAATATCCAATTTGGAAAAAAGGTGCAGCCTTTATATGATGAGAAAAATTCGTTGAATCCAGCATTTTTTTGTTTCCATTGGTATCTCTACTTCTTAAAGAACAGATCGATAATAAAAAATCTTTCTTAAAGAAAATATCCGGAAGATTGGTTCCGACAAGCTCTTCTCCGTCTAATATATAAACGGCATCTGCTTTAGAATCTGCGATAGCAGAAAACATTCTTGCAACTTTCTCATAACTTGATTGAGATTTTGCTCCAATAATGCGTACCACCGCATCTACGTTAGAATTTCCTATAACCTCACTTTGAAGAGAAAGAAATTCAATTCTTTTGTATAAGGTAATAGATTCGTCTTTAAGTCTTTCTTTAAAAGCAGAAAATGAAATATTATCTAATCCATCAATTATTCTGTTAAAAATCTCTTTATGCTCTCGCTTTATTTGACCTTGAAAACCAAAAATCTTTCTTGTAACATACCGAAGAATTTCTCTATCTACTTCCTGCACTCCGGAAAATAAAGTTCCAGGATATTGAATAGAAGAAAATTCTCCCAACTCAGAAATCTCTTGTGTTGTATAAATTTCTACTCTCTTTCCATTTTGCAAGAAGTATTTACATTCTTCTTTAATAGTTCTTAGCAGTGTGCTGCGATTGGAGGATAATAAAAATCCATTTAGCTTGGTAGACATCCTGTCAAAGTAAATCTTTCTTCCATATTCATCTTTTCCATAATAAACGCCTTTTTCGTAGTGCTGAATATAAGAAAATGGAAAAAAAGAAAGAATTCTTTCCTTGCTAATTGCTTTAAAAGAAGATATATAATTTTTCCCCAAAGGGCTTGAAGAACAAAAAGCTTTAGTTTGCTGCGTATTTAAACTATTAATCTTAACTGCAAAAGATGCTGCCATTTCCTTTAATGCCATAAATTGTTTTTTTACATCCTCTTCGCATTCTCCGACTATACTAATATATATCTGCAGATTATATAAAGATTTTGTTTCCAGCTCTTTTTGTAATATAGTGACTTTCTCTTCAGGGAGAGATAAAGAACCTTTTTTTAGCTCAGCAATACAAACTTCTTCATCTACTGCATTGCAAAATATAGATATTGTTGTCCCTAGTTTTAAGATTTCTGTCAAAAAGGCATGAGAAAGGATTTCCGGAAAGCTATCTATCATAACTGTTTTCACGTATTTATTGTTAAGAGATAAAGATTTAAAAAGATTATCCTTCTCTTTTTCAACAATGTCCGATGGCATAGGAGATAAGTCTCTTAAATAGAATTTTTTTCCAATCTGAAAGGAATCTGTCCTATCCATCATTCTAAAATGAGATTGTATAAGCGAAAACCATTCAGTTAAAGGAACCACGTTTAATCCTTGATCCTCACATTCCAAAAATATCTGTTCCGCATCTTCAACATACCTCATATCAAGATTACATAAAATGTAAGTAGATTTTTCATGTGAATAAATCTGAATGAATGGCTTGGTTTTATACTTTTTCCCTTTAACCTTTTCTAGAAAAAGCAAGAAATATTCTAATAACTTATCCTCATATTTCTTCTGACATAGTTCATCTATCTCTTTAATTTTAAATAACTTACTAAACCCGGAATCTGTTTGTAATATATTCAGTTCTTGATAAAATCCCTTTACTGGAACATAGCCTTTAAGCGGTTTAATTTTATGTTTTCTCTTAAAAGGAAACATCATTACCTCCCTCTTGCTTTGGTAAATTTCAATTTCTTTCTGCGAAATCTCCATTTCTCCTTGAATTTCTTTTGCTTAGAAAAATGAATAGCCTCCAACTTTTCATATTCATTTCTCATAGTAGGATAACGGCTAGGGCTACTTAACCTGAGATTCACGTTAAGAAATAAAAACAATTCTGACATAGTAAATCCATTAACCTTATAAAATCCTATGCCAATTGGAATAAGGGACAATATTGCAGATATGATTAAACTATATTCCTTTAAGTAAGAAATACCTGAAAAAAGCTTTAAAGTAAAATAAAAAACAACTATGGCAGTTACTATAAAAAAACATTCTCTAATGGAGAAATTCCCTACCAATTTGTCCTTGACGTTGTTAATTTCTTTAGGAATAGAAGTCCTCTGACCATCATATTTAATGTTTTGAACTCCATATTCAAAACTATTGCTTGCCATCTAATTTGTCCTCCACATTAGAATCATTTTCAGCTAAATTCGATTTACCCAAGTTTTGAAAAAAGCATTGAATCTCAGTTAGGACTTCCCCGGTATAAAGGCCTTCGTCTAATAAATGCGAATATATTTCTGCAATATCTTTTGTAGCCTCATCACGAATTCTCTGCAATTCACGCACGTTTTTTCTCAAGTTGTTTAAGTCTTCAAGTTGATCCCTTGTTAAGTTTATATCTTGCTTAAGTTCCTCAAAATCTTTCATATCAAAATCCATAATGCCTAGTCCCCTCCAAATATTTTTCTTGTTATTTGCGCTGTTCCTCCTACGGTAGTTAGTTGAGCAAGTTTAATTGCCACCATTGTCCAGGCTACTTTTGATATATCTACTGCACCTTTTGTTGTATCAATAGAGCCAAAATATTGCTGAAAAACAACTCCACAAGCTATGGAAGAAACCGCTAAAACTGCCATTATTGCAGCCGCCTGAAAACATATCCCTAAATAACCTCTTATAAAACGAAGGGCTTGAGAATTTGCGCCTTTGTAGATATCAAAAAAAGCAAAAGGAGCAAACAAAGTTAGGCATGCAAGCTCTAACAGTCTCCGGAAAGCCACAAAAAACATTCCAACATTTGTAATTTGAGCTACTATATATGGTCCAGCTAGCATAATTATTGCAGATAAAAATGGTATAATATTTTTAACATTACTTAAAAGACCTTTTCCCCTATTAAATCCCATTTCTTGTGTCAACTGGTCTTTTAATTGATCAACTATAGTAATTTGCCCGGAAGATAGACTTAAAGAAATGCTTTCACATAACACTTTGGATAAAAGTAAAAATCCCGAAAGTAGTTTTTGAATATTAAATATAAAAAATACGGCCAGAATTAACTTTAAATACGGCCGAATTATTTTTTCTACAGAAACGTCTCCAAAATTTCCAATATACTCTTCTGATTGTTCATAAAAAAACAGGGTAAACATAAGTATTAGAGAAAACCCTTGTATGTATTTATAAAAATCAAGATTGGTAAGGCCTTCAAAATCAGCTGCACCATCCATAGTTGTATCACCACCATCCCCTGTCATGGCATAATTCAAGTAGCCGTATGAGTTTTTTAAAAGAGTAGCCGGAGCCATAAATGCATCTTCTTCCTCGGTAGAAAGAATAGTCCCCAGCATAGTATTCTGAATAAATTTTTCTGCGCCTGTAAGTTCATCTTTAGTCTCTGTAGAATCATTCTCTACCGGTTTAATGATACTTCCCTCTGTCTCATCTCTAGTGACAAAAAAATTAGCATCATCTTCTGCAGCATAAGTCATAGCACGAACTCCAAATAAAATTAACGCACTTACTATAACTGCTAAAATCAATGATGATTTAAAAGTTCTATGTTTATGAAGACTAAGCTGCTTAGTGCTATACAGCCCTTTTATTTCGTCTTTATATGACAAACAAAGATTTTCTAAAATTCTTAGCATAAACCTCCTTTTTTGAAAATAAAAATAGATTCTGCTTCTAGGCAGAATCTATTTTTATCATTTAACAGGAAAAAGTCTTAATCCATTTATTCTAGAACGGAATCTCTAATTTCAATGGGTATTTCATCTTCTTTAAGCTCCAATACTTCACTTGATTTTACATTATCTTCTTTAAGCGGAAAAGTTAAAATTGAAATAAAGCCAGCAAGAAGAAAAGTAATAGCAGCTACTAAAATTTTGAATGAAATTTTTAATAGCTTTATAATAATGGGAAAAAACAAAAAGCTCAGAAACAATAGTCCCATTGATGGTTGTGGAAATTCTATTCCAAATAAAGCCTTAGATACATCAGAAAGAAAAAAATATGGAATTAATACAACAATTAAGTATATTACAAAATATATGGCTAAGGTAATCATAAATACCTCCTGATGTTTTATTCCTTGATTATAATTTTGATGATTCTATCCCTAAATACGGTCACACCAATAGCTATAGCTAGAAGAACCAAAGCAGATGTAACCAATCCTCTAAAGGCTTTATTCGCGCCGGGATCGTCGTTTGTTTGAGAATCGCTATAGCTTTTGCCTGCCATCAATCCGGTTATAAGGGCGGATATGAAAAATCCGACCTGTATAAAATTAAATATGTCAGTGACAGTTCCTTTGATAATTTCATTATTATCTTCCGCATAGACTATTGTACATAGATTAAATCCAATTATGGAAAATATCAATACAAATCTCTCAATTTTACTAACAATGTCTCTTTTAATCTTCTTTACTACATTAACTGTTTTCATTTGTTTTTCCTCTCTTTTAAAATGCATCTATCCGGCAATCCCTGCTATAGGGAAAGTCCTTCGTCATTCTTTCTTTTTTATACTCCGCTATTTCAACTTTAGACATAAAGTGATTTGATCCGTATTCTATACCTTTTGTAGCTTTGTCTCCTTTTGGTCTTTCTACCTTTAAGCTGGATAGGACTTGATAGATAAAAAAACAAGAATAAACAATCAAATAAGATGTTTTTTCTAAAGCAAAAATATTGAAAAATATTTTTGGTATAAATGGAACAATGCCAAAGTAATTAACTACAGAAGATAATTGTAAGATATCAAAGCTACCTATACTTCTTTCCCATAATGAAAGATGCGATGCAAACCACTGCGACATTAACAAAAGAATAATCAAATATGAAATAGTCCATATGCTAATTTTTTTCTTCTTTACCATACTGGTTCTAATTCCTCCTCCTTATAAATTTCTTCCTGCAGCACAATTCCTCCAACCCCTTTAAGATTTGGAGTCTTTTCTAGCGGAACCACTGAATTTCTTAGCTGCGCAGCATTTTTACTATCCATTCTTTCCATCTCATCAATCTTTTCAAATTCTTCTTTAAAGGCTATTTCTTCAGCCCGGGCTTTATCTTGTATTTTCCTAATTCCTTCAGAATATGAGCGCCCCAGGCGATATGTATCTTTTGTGTGTCTTTCAAAAGAAGGGTGAGAGTCTTTAATTTCTTTTGCTATATCGTAATTCATGCAAGACTCAAGTTGCTGTCGCTTTTTTGTCAGAATCGGAAATTGTCCACCTAGTAAAATAATGCATTCATCACTTTTCATTCTTTTTACTTCCGAAGGTGTCATTAATTCTCTTTTTTGTGCTTGTACGGAAGTATTAATTTGTGGTGTGTTATCGCCTTTATGGTACGATATAGAATATGATTCTGTTCTGATTGTTTTATAATCTAAGTTTTTAGATATAAAGTTCGCAGCACTATCATCCTTGCTAGTATTTCCTGAAGAACCTAAAAAAAGGGTAATAGAACAGTTTGACATTATTGTTCCTGCTGTTTTTTCGTACAGCGCTTCAATTTGTGACGGAGCCTGGACAATGATGGAACAAAATATTCCTACACTTCGTAGTAAAGTGATTTTTACATCAAACTCTGGTATCTTTCCCGTGTTAGCAAATTCATCAAGAATCATCCAAACCTTATGTGGTAAAGTCTGCCCGAAATCTTTGTATTCCTTATTGGCCTTGCTTGTTAATACAGTAAACAGCTGAGAATACATTAAAGATACGAGAAAATTAAACACCTTCGTATCAGGAGGAGTTATTACAAAGAGCGCAGACGGACGATCACCAATTTTGTCAAGCTCCATACTATCTGTATTTGTCATGATTCGTATAGATCTTTGCGCAAATACGCCCAGACATTTTGATGCAGTAGATAATATAGATCCAAGTTCTTCTCCCCGAGCTGTTATTTTATGGTAGTACATAAGAGCCGGATGATCAGATCCTTTTTCTTCTTCTAAATCTTCCATTATTGCATCATATATAGATGACTTATCATCTGTAGGCGACCAGGTTTCAAGAAGCGATACAACAGAAGAAAGGTTAGCTTCGCTATAATCTATCTCATAGTACACATAGGAACAAATAGAAGTTAATACGTACGTAGCTGTAGTAGACCAATGATCTCCTTGATCTTTGCCATTTGTCATATTTTCTACAATTGCTCCAACAAGAACCGATATATCTTGTTGAGTTCTGATATAAGCAAAGGGATTATAACAATCGCTTTTATTCATTTCAAAAAGATTAAATACTCGAACTTCATACCCATGTTCTTTTAGAAATGTTCCACAATCATTTAGCAGCTCTCCTTTCGGATCTGTAATTACCATAGATATTGCTTTTCCTGTTACCGGATCTGTCGGTAATGAGTATATATTGGGCTTTACATAATATCTGGATTTTCCTGTTCCGGTTCCACCGATAACTAATGTATGTAGCCACCCCAATCCATTTGCAGGAATATTTTTTTTGTTATACGGATTAGTATTATATGTTATAGATAAATTTTCACCCAGTAACATATTTGTGGATCTTCCATGAGGACAGTTCATATTCTCTTTTACATTCTCCTATTTTATCATATATCTAATATATTACATTGCGCTTTAATATTGTATATATAATATTAAACTTCTTCTGAATTTACTTCACCCTGGCTTTCAATTTCATTAGGCTGCTCTTTTGAAGAATCACAATTTAAAATTTTAAAATCTTCCTCCTCAAGCTCAAATGAGAATTTTTTACACAGTCTTTTAACATCTTTTTTCAATGATTTGATAAAGCTATTAATAACAAATGTTCTCATAGTTTCTTCTAATGCCAGGCTCTTTATCTTTTTATCTACCTCAATATTTATAACGGGGTTACACAATCCTTTTTGTAAGCTGTCAATATACCTGATATTCATATTTACTTTCTCAAGAGCGTTTTTTTGTTCTTCATTTTCTTTAAGCTTAGCCATTATTTCCTCCTTATAATATAAAAATAGACTCAGTCCAGTACCGAGTCTATTCGTCCAATTCAATTAGATGAAACTATTTATATATCTTACTTATTTCTTCTTGTGTGAATTCCTGATCAAAAGTTTGCTTCTCATCAGAAAAAGAAATGTTTAAATATATATCTTCATCCACCGGCTTGCTATTAAAGTAGTCTACTAACTCTTTTTTTGTCATAAGGGTTTCACCATTTTCATTCTTTGGATAATCTTGTAAATCCTTTCCCATATTAAGCTCCTTTCTTTTAAATATGTTCAATATGTTATATATATAATATAACATATTTTCTATATTGTAAATATATTATATATGTTCTTTTTTCCCAGAAGCTTGATGTGGCTCTTTGCTTTTATACTTAGAAAGTACCTCTGAAAGATTCTTAGATGCTTTAACAATATTGTTTTGAGAAGGCTCTCTAAAATAGTTAGCAAAACTACTAGATTGTTTGAAAGCTTCTTTAGCAATATTAAATTCGTCATGTTGTGTGAATGAATGAAAATCAAGTTTTCCATTATTATAACCAACTATAATATGATCAATCAAGTGAGTACTCATTAATTCACCGGCAAAGAATAAATTTCCAGTCATTATAAAGTCTTGCTTTGATGGTTTTAAAGTACCTGATGGATGGTTGTGCATAAGGATAAAACCAGCAGCATTAGATAAAATAGCCGCTTTAAGTACTTCTCTTGGAGATACAATGGATGTATCTATACTTCCAATCGAAACAATATGAGCGTTAATAGGTTTAAGGGCTGTAGAGCAATTAATTATAGCAACAGCTTCTCGATCAAATGATGCAATTTCTTGCCCGATAAGATCCACGGCTTTTTCAGGAGAAGTAAGTGCAGTATCAGAGTATAGCTTTTTATCTGTTATAAGCCGAATACTTACCATATCTAAAGAGAATTTATCGTTCATATTTCCTACCTCTTTTATCATTATTTCTTGCTTTTCTTAAAGCCCTATCTTTTTCTTTCGCAGCAAGTTTTGCCTCAGCTTTAGTTAAAACATCATCGAGCTTTTTATCGGCAACATATTTATGGTCTCTTAATTTTTCTTTTTGACCAGTATTGTCATTCGATATAGACATTGATTCTTTGATGTATGGCACCAATTTATTAACATCACAATCTCTTACAAGGTACTGGTATTTTCCTGGATCCTCAACCGATTCACATTTGTAAGCGAGCACACGTTCAGTATTTAAAGAATTTTCAAACAATTCTTGTGACTTGCGATTTATCGGAATCGAATATATCCTCCCACCCTGCTCAGCATAGGATTTAAGTCTATTTAAAACACTTTTATCTTGCTCTTTTTTTGACTCTAGGATAAGTCGTTCGAGTATAGCAGTAAGAATCCGATTTAATGATTCTAGAGTTGATTCTGTAGCATTTAGTGTACTATTCAGCTCTTCCATAGTCTGTATCCTTTCACAATAATAATATAAATGTATACAAACTTATCTATTGTAGAATTTTACCATAATGCAAAGAACATAAGCGAACAAAATAGTGAACTCGCCGAAGTCTTATTAAAAGCCATTGTAGAGTACTTTTTAATTTGTTTTTAAGAGATATTTTTGTGAACAATTTGTGAACATGATTAAATATATATTAAAGTAGCAATATTCATCTATCTATCATATACTTAGTATAAAATCTAAAATAAAATATATATAATATATTTACAATGTAAGTAATATTATATATAATATATATAATGAATTATCTATAGGGAGAGAATAAATGATTCATACATTTAAATATTGTTATGCTGAGTGGATAGAATCTCTCAAAAAAACTAATCTAAAAGACGTTACTATCCTCCGGCACAAACAACGATATGAAAAATATATTGCACACTCAAAATGGATAGAATATGAGTTAAAAGATATTAGTCTCTCCATTATTGAAGAATGGGCTAATTCATTAATAAAAGACTTTCCAAAGCTTACAACCCAAGAATGGAGCAATATACGCAGCATTCTAAGAGGAGTTTTTCACTTAGCTCTCGTTCATGAATATGTTTCAGAAAATATCATAGATAAAATAAAATTAACTAGCAGAACTCTTGCTAAAAAAAGAAATAATGCAAGAAAAAAAGTCTTTCTTTTACATGAAGAATTTATTATATTAGAGGAGTGCAAGAAAGATTTTAAAGATTCTGGGAGCTTTGTCCCACTTGCTATTCAATTCAATTTATTTATGGGATTACGTGTTGGAGAACTACTTGCTATTAAATGGAGTGATATTTGCGATAATAAAATTCATATCCAACGGCAATACGAAAAGAGTATTGATGCTCATGGTAATCATTGCTATAAAGTGGTTGAATATACTAAAACTGCACGTAGTGGACAGGAAGATTCAAGCGATAGAATTATTCCTATTCCGGAAAAAGCGCAGGAAGTATTAGATGTAATTAAGGAGCTATCGGAAAAATCAGAATATATTTTTTATCAGGATGGTAAATTAATAACCACATCTATGCTAAATCACAGGCTATATAAATACCAAAAAATACGAGGTATCAGTCCTTTAAAATCATCCCATGCACTACGTAGAACCTACGCATCAAAGCTTAACTACTATGGCTTTAATGTTAAAACAATACAATCCTTACTAGGACATCGAAATGTAGAGACAACCTATAAATACATCTTTGACCTGGAAGAGAAGGATTCATTGCTATCTAAGTTGAATAGTACATTTTAAATGTACTATTCAACCCGAACTAGAAGCACAAAAAAAGGACCTCTCCAAAGCCCCTTTTTTTGTAACTTCCAACACTATTGGTGGTAGCAAGCGCGAGACGGGAATCGAACCCGCGACCTTCTCCTTGGCAAGGAGACATAGTACCACTCTACCACTCGCGCATGTGTGGCAAATGCCCAGAACCGGAATCGAACCAGTGACACGAGGATTTTCAGTCCTCTGCTCTACCGACTGAGCTATCTGGGCAAAAAAAGCGGGTGATGGGAATCGAACCCACGTGTTCAGCTTGGAAGGCTGACATTCTACCATTGAACTACACCCGCATATAACCTTTAAAATTTTCAAGGCACGAATGGTATATTACAACATGGATAGCTTCTTGTCAACAAATTTTTGAAAAAACCTAAAATCAAACTCCCAGCGCTGTTAAGGGCACCACAAATACGCCATCTTCTCTTTGATAAGCGGCATTGCTAAGGCCGCAAACCACACACAGACTTTTAGGCTCTTTGCCTTTATTTTCCGCCGAAATTTCCTCTTTAATCTTCAAGAGATTTTGGGCTGCTTCATCGATTTGATTCGCTCCCAGCTTGATTTCGATTCCACACCACTCTCCCTCAGGGGTAACAATAACCGCATCCATTTCCCGATTTCGATAATCCTGATAGTGATATAGAGATGCGCCAAAGGATTCGGCATAAATCTTCAAGTCTCTCTCACACAGAGCCTCAAATAAAAATCCCAAGGTATTTAAGTCATTTTTCAACATTTCCGGACTTGCATTGAGTAAAGCGCATGCTAAAGAAGGGTCAGCCAAATGCCGTTTTTCCGCCTGCTTTACCCGTATTGTGGAACGTAATTCTGCACCGTAAGGTTTTTGATTATCAATCAGAAAGAGCCTGTTTAAAATATCCAAATAGGTTGCAACAGTCTCTACCACAATGTCTTCATGGTCAATGTCTTTGATATCATCCTTCAGCTTTTTATTACTCACTGTGGTGGCTTCATTTCTGGCAAGAGAACGAAGGAGCAGTTCCATCTTGTGTCGGTCTCTTTTTACACCGTCTATACGCTCTATATCATCATTTAGAATTGCAGAAATATACTCCTTCGGCAGCAAAGCAGCTTGCTCCAAGGGCAAATCCTGATTATTCGGCCAACCGCCACGAATAATATAGTCAATCAAATCACTAAGCTGCACTTCTCCGGTAAGTTGGGATTCCAGACTTCCGGAGCAAATGCCCTTTAAGGAAACCTTTCCACTGGATTTTCCGCTTTCAAATAAAGACATCGGCCGCATTCTCAGGCGTGCAATTCGTCCTGCCCCACTGTGCAGGATGCCCTTCTGATTCGGTGTCGCAGAACCGGTTAGAATAAATCTTCCCTTTTCCTTTGATAAATCCACTGCAAAACGAACCGCATCCCAAAGGGAGGGAACCTCCTGCCATTCGTCCAACAAGCGAGGAGCGTCTCCCTCTAAAACAAGAGACGGATCCAGTTCCGCCAGCTTTCTATTTTGAAAATTTCCTGTAGGGTCTGCCAAGTAAAACTCACTTCGACTATGGTAGGCAGAAGTCCAGGTTTTTCCGCACCACTTCGGACCTTCGATGCATACCGCCCCAAAAGTCTTTAAATAAGTCTCTACAGAATCATCAATAATTCTCACCTGATATAAGTCTCTCCTCATGCTCTACCTCCACAATTTCTCTTGTGATTATAGTTCAATTCGAGAGATTTGTAAATTTCAACTCGATAGATTTCATATTTTCAATTCGAGAGATTTTGAATTTCCAATTCGATGAATTCTAAATTTCCAGTTCGATAAATTTTGAATTTCCAGTTCGATGAATTTCACTTTTTCAACCCAATGGATTTTGAATCCGGTTCAATTCTCAACTCGATAGATTTTAAATTTCCAGTTCAACACCGTATAACTCGATGGATTTCCTATGCTACTTCTTTTTCCTCACTGCCTCTTTCCGCACTCTCTGCCTTTGTTCTTCCTGCGTAAGTTGCTTTTCCTTTCTTGCACTTTCTCGTTGTCTTGCCTTTTCCTCTTTCCGAAGCTGAGCCTTGGTCTTTTTCTCCTCCGGATTCTCTTCCACAACTTTCTCTTCCGGATCCGCTAGCTTTGTAGCGGAAAATAAATAATCCTCTACCGAATAGTGAAGCTCTTCTTCCGACTGCTCCTTCGCCTGTGCCTCCATTTCCTCCCGGCTCTGCTTCGTCATTTTCAGCCACTTCTGAAAATCTCTTTCTACAAAGGTCAGTTGTTCCTTTGAGGATATTTCCTTGAAAATGTCAGAAAGGTTCTCCTCCATTTTCCGCAAAATCTCTTCCTTCATATCCCAAAAATAGGGATAAAAGCGGCTGTACATGGGATTAAAATTTCCAAAGAGCAGGGCATCCGGGCTGACCTGCAGGGCATCGGCAATGCGTAAGAGATTCTCCAGACTGCAACCGATTCCGCCTATTTCTATTCTGGAAATGGTATTTGTCGTACTAAAAATGAGCTCCGCCAAATCGCTTTGTCGAAGCCCTCTTAACACACGATATTTTTTGATTTGTTTTCCCAAAGTCTGAAAATCTATGCCTCTATAAATCCAAGGAATGTTCTCATTTCCCTTGCCTGTGCCCATGGTCTTTCCTCATTTTCTCGTATCAGTTAACTTTGCTTATGAGGAAAGCATAGATGGATTTTGTTGAATTAGATATTGCGAATTTAGATAGTTTATTGCTTTTTACGTAGAATTATTTTTGCTTCTTCCGAAGAAAGCCATCCTTCCTTTTCTCCGGATAGTTTTCCTTCCAATAGCATAGACATCAGTTCTTGCTTTGTTTGTATTTGATTGTACTGGTCAGAAGCATGGGTTGCGGAAGCTGAAGCCGATGTTGTATTGGACACGGTTATTCTCCTTGTTTGTCATTATTTTCGGGAGCATTTGTCGTTACATTTTTAAATTCTTTTCTATAAAAACGGTATTGACTCGCTTCCTGAAATTCATAGGAGCTGGTATCAATCACCAAGTTACTGGATGACACATCTTCCTGAGGATTTATAACTTCGTTACCATCTATTTCTCCATTCATTAACAGCACTTGTGAGCCACGGTGTAAAATGACTACTTGGATGTTTGAGGCTGAAGTGATTTGTCCTGATGTATCAGTTAATTCAGTATAATTATTATTTTGTACAATTTCGTATGTTTTCTTTTGGGAATAACTTTCTTTATTAATAATAAATACACCTCCTAAAATAAAATTCCACAGCCAAGCCCAAATAACAGCTACAGCAGATAAAACACAGATAACAAAAATAATTGCTACTATAATTGTGATTATTTTAGATTGTTTACATTCCCCCTTACCAGTTTTTTTAGCTTTTTTATCCTTGTTGCATAATCTCTTAATCCTACTTATAAGTGTTTGTAATTTCAGTACTATATGGGACAATACTATATTGTCAAGCATAATCCAAAATCCAACTGTTCCCAAAAAAGACAATAAAAAAATGAATACCAAAGGATACTTTAAAATACATAAAGTAATTCCATTGATGTCTTCTCCAGGATATATTCCTTGGGATATACTCTTTACGTATGCATCTAATCCAATAGACAAAACAACACAAGATATCAAAAATACAATAATGTAAAAAAATAGAGGTATCTCCTTTTTGATATTATAATACATAACTATCGCCAACAAGAGAAATAACAAGTTAAAAATGGCAAATCCACCCACATATATTAACTTATCATAGACTATTTCAGTAAAAAATAAACTCTTTTCAATATGATAATACTGTTCTGCAATATTTGCATAAAATATTTGAACTACTACAATACTAGCAATAATCATCCCGCTTATTAAGGGAAATAAATCTGTTAATATTTTAAGTCCTGTGATAAATCCATTTTTTTCGTTTTGTTGTAACTTGTCTGCACTATTATCAATATCTATATTATCTTTATTATGTTTTGTGTCAGGAGCATCTATTGGCCTTTCAATTCGGGGCACTAATTTGTCATTATGGTCATATATCTCCAAACTTATAGGTTCGATTTTAATTTTTGTTCTTTTCTCTTTTTGCTTTTTCTTCTTACCCATAGCAATCTCCAATCTGCTCCTGTTTTAATATGTATATCTCCTGGCATATTATCATAATTTTTTCTATTTTCCTATAAATTTTTAACCTTTTTCTCTTATAAAATTCCGCTATGGCATCTTTCTACTATATAATATGTCTAATTTTTGTTTATATAAATATTTCTTTGTTCTTATTTTAATATGCCACAACAAATAATCAGGTTTGTTTACTCGTCATTTTTCTCCTCTTTTATGCTATGATAGTCTTCGTTTATCAGGGTAGCATTTCCCTCCCAAAAGAAAGGAGCAGTCATGGATATCCCCAAAGATCCTTTTATCTTACTTAGTTTCATAAATCTGAAATTAAGGGATGAATACAATAGTTTAGAAGATTTGTGCTTGGATTTACAGCTGAATAAAGATGAGCTTTGCCAAAAATTACAGGCGGCGGGTTTTGAATATCAAGAAAGTCAGAAGCAGTTTCGTTAAGATAGCCTAAGGAGGTTTTATGCGTTGTTTAGTACAAAGAGTGAAAGAAGCCAGTGTTTCCGTCTCGGGAAATGTCATCGGAGCCATTGAGAAGGGCTATTTGATCCTTCTTGGGGTAAGCCAGACCGATACGGAGGAAGTGGCGGATAAGATGCTGAAAAAGGTTTTGGATGCCCGTCTTTTTGAGGATGAAAATGGAAAAACCAATCTTTCCATTCGGGATGTTTCCGGCTCTCTTTTGGTGGTGAGTCAGTTCACCCTCTATGCAGATACCCGTCGGGGAAACCGCCCCAGCTTTATCAATGCGGGAGCCCCGGACCATGCCAATGCCTTATATGAGTATTTTTGTAAAAAGGCGGAAGAGCAGGGAATACCTCTTGCTCATGGGCAATTCGGTGCGGATATGCAGGTTGCTTTAATCAACGACGGCCCCTTTACCATTATGTATGATAGTGAGTCTTAACAGTCGAAAAGGAGTTCCTTATGATTACTTTGCAAAAAGAGGATAATTGGGATTTCTCCAAAGAAATTCTTGACGACTTGCTTCGACAAGGTTTCACAGGAGAAGAGCTTGAGAAACAATTTTATGCCCTTAAAAATGAAATTCCAAATTGCATAAAAGCTATGCTTTATGAAGCACAGCTGGTGGCTGAAGGTAAAGCGGAATTTCAAAGCTATGAGGATGTATTTGAATAAGCCAAAAGCAGCCGGAGAGAATTCTGCTTCCCTCCGGCTGCCTTTTTCATTTTCATGTTTAAATTTTGTTTTTCAATCTCTTTTTCGACCGGGCTTTAAACATTTTTAAAACCCTTTCAGCAAAGCCCCAATCCTTACTCTGCTGCCTTGATTCCCTCTGCTACAGAAACTCTGGCACGAAGAGAGGTGCTGTAGGTTACCACAACGGTCTTTCCAACATTTTCCGTAGCGGCCTTGTTCACCTCCGCGTTACCGTCTGTGGTGAAACGGAAGCTGTGGCTGTCATCGCACTTTAAGGTAACGATATCCCCGTCTACCTTCTCGATGGTTCCCTTAATCTGAAGGTTGTTGGCCTCTTCCTCTTCCAGCGCATCTTCGGTAATGGTGTAGAAAGCCAACGGATTGTTCTTCACATCTCCCAGGTAGTAAATGCTGATTTCCTTGCCAACGCCCAAGCCTTCCTTTGTAAGATCCAGCTCAAATGCCGGTCTTTGGAAAACGAAGGTGTCGCCGTACTTCTTGCCTTCTGTATCCTCTCCCTGAGTAGCCGCCTCACGGAAGTCGGGAATTTCCTTTACGGTAATGCTCTTGTCGTCCACCGCGGTGATTTCACCGTAGAGATTGGACTCGTCATTGAAGTCCTCTGTGGTAAACTCGTAAGGAACGGATACGGTTACCGTTTTAATTGTCATGCCGTCCTGAGGCTCTGTGCCCTCATAGCCGATTTCCACCTCGTCTCCTGCCATCAGGTCCCAAGTAGAATCCAGTTTCGCGCCCTTGCTGTCAAAGGTGTAAACCTTTCCTTCTCCGGTTTCTACCGTTAACTTTCCTTCTTCAATCTTCTGTATCTTGGCACTAAGACTATTCTCCGATAATGCTTCAGAGCTGGGCTCCTCTGCTGCCGCCTTTGATTCCTGGCTTGCCTTCTTTCCACAGCCTGCTGCAAAAATCATAAGTCCTGCCATGGTAATCAAAATCGCTTTTTTCATAGTTGTCCTCCTACTGTATTTCCACTTCTTTACGGTCAAATGCAGAAATGTCTACTGTTCCGATTCAAGGAACATTTTCATACTAACAGATAGATGGGAATATAGTATTGCCTTTTTCTGTCTTATTTCTTAAAGAATACGAAGAAAATGCAGGGAATTCCACATCTTTTTCATGATTTTTTCTAAAGCTTATCTCTTCTCTTCCTGACGTGCAGAGCTATCCCTCTTTGGTGACAATGGTTTTAGAAACCGTGCAATTCTCTTCCTGACGTGCAGGGCTATCCCGCTTCTCCTTGACGGAGGAAGACGTTTATCGGATTTTCTTTCCTACGCATAATACTATTCTTCTCTCTCGTAGAAAATTATGTCCTTAATTTCAGTGGGCAAATACTGCTGTTCCACATAGTGTCCCGGATAGTCATGGGGGTATTTATAGCCTATGCCCCGTCCCAGCTGCTCATGCCCTGCGTAGTGGGCATCTCTTAAATAAGAAGGAATGGGCAAATTCCCCTTTTCCCGAACCACTTCGTTAGCGGACATAATGGCCTTGACACAGGCATTGGACTTCTTGGCAGAAGCCACATAGGTACAGGCTTGGGATAAAATGATTTGGGCCTCCGGCATGCCGATTCTCTCCACCGCAAGGCTGGCGCTGGTTGCCAAAACCAAGGCCTGGGGATCCGCATTTCCCACATCCTCCGATGCGCAAATCATGATTCGTCTGGCAATAAAGCGGATATCCTCTCCGGATTGCAGCATTTTCGAAAGATAATATACCGCCGCCTGAGGGTCCGAGCCTCGCATGGATTTGATAAAGGCGGAAATGGTGTCATAATGCTCCGACTCCCCGTCATAGCGAAGAAGCTTCTCCTGCATACACTCCGCCACCACCTCCTTGGTGATGCGGATTTCCCCGGTCGCAGAAGGATTGGTACTAAGAATCGCAAGCTCTAAAGCATTTAAGGCCACTCTGGCATCTCCGAAGGCATGCTCTGCCAAAAAGGTACAAGCCTCTTCCTCCAGCACCGCATTATAATTTCCCATACCTCGAGTCTTATCCTGCGCCGCCGTTTGTAGTAGCTTTACAATTTCTTCCTTCTTAAGGGAGTGTAATTCAAAAAGCTGGGAACGGGAAAGCAGGGCGGTATTCACCTCAAAGTAGGGGTTCTCCGTAGTCGCCCCGATCAAAATGATGGTACCCTCCTCCACATGGGGCAGAAGATAATCCTGCTGGGCCTTATTAAAGCGATGAATCTCATCCACAAACAAAATGGTTTTCCTGCCGTAGCCCCCCATATTTTCCTTGGCTCTTGCCACCGCATCTTCCATATCCTTCTTTCCGGCGGTGGTAGCGTTGATGGAGATAAAATCCGCCTTGCTGCTGTTGGCAATCACCTTCGCCAAAGAAGTCTTTCCCGTTCCGGGAGGTCCGAAAAAAAGAAGAGAATGCAGCTGGTCTGAGCGAATCAGACGGGATAAGAGCTTATCCTTTCCTAAAATATGCTCCTGCCCCACCACTTCTTCCAAGCTTCTTGGCCGCATTCTGGCGGCTAAGGGCGCCATCTTCTCTTTATTTTTCTCTGCCTGGTAGCTAAAGATATCCATGCTTATCCTTTCTTATTGAAATGCAATACTGTTGAGATGCAATACCGTTGAAATAAACTGCTTTGCAAAGCAAAGTGATTGATTACTATACTGCTATAATTTGTACTTCCAGGCTTTATTGTAGCTTGCTCCCCTTGCTTCCACAAGCTTATCTTCCTAAGCTGATTATAATGTCCGTCTATCAACATTTTGGAAAGATAAAATGTCCATCCATCAACATTTTAGAAGGATAAAATGTCCGTTCATCAACATTTTGGAAAGATAAAATGTCCATTCATCAACATTTTGGAAAGGATACTCGTTACTTTTTTATGGCTTTATACTATGATACATAGAAAGGATTCTATGCGGTGAATGCGAAATACTTGAAAGTTTTATGACAGAAGGGAAGGAAAATGTATGTGGTGGGAAGAATGCAAAAGTATAGAAGCAAAGATTATTGCCATGCGAAGGGACTTGCATAAAATACCGGAGCTTGGCTTTCATTTGCCAAAAACTCGAGATTATGTCACTCATCAATTAGATGAAATCGGCATTCCTTATCAGCTTTCTGAAAAGGACAGCAGCATTATCGCCACTTTAAAGGGAAAACAGCCCGGAAAAGTTCTGGCTCTTCGGGCGGATATGGATGCCCTGCCCATAACAGAAGATACTGAGCTCCCCTTTTGTTCCGAGCATAAGGGTTGTATGCACGCCTGCGGTCATGATGCTCACACGGCTATGCTGTTGGGCGCTATTCGGGTTCTCTATCCCCATCGAGAGGAACTGAGGGGAGAAATTCGTTTTCTCTTTCAAACCGCTGAAGAGCAGGCAAAGGGGGCTACTGTTTTGCTGGAAAAGGACGCTTTAGAAGGGGTAGATGCCATTTTCGGAATGCATATCGGAAGCATCTTAGGCAAGGATATTCCCAGTGGTACTATGGTCTGTGTCCCCGGCCCGGTAATGGCGTCCTATGATCGTTTTATCCTGGAGGTGCAGGGTGTGGGGTGTCACGCCTCCACTCCGGAGAAAGGCATTGACCCCATCAACATTGCCGCCCATATTGTATTGGCTTTGCAGGCGATTCCCTCCAGAGAAATTGCCGGAACGGAGCCAGCCATTCTCACCATCGGCCTGATTCAGGGTGGAGAGCTCTACAATGCGATTCCCTCCACTGTACGGATTGAAGGGACTACCCGAGCTTTTCAGGAAGATATTCGGCAAAGACTGGCAAAACGTATTGAAGAAGTAGCGGAAAACACTGCCAAAGCCTTCGGCGGAACGGTAAACTTCCGTATGGACTTCGGCGCACCGCCTGTTACCAATGATTCGGATGTGACTGCATTGGCGCAGGGCTGCCTCAAAGAAGTTTTTCAGGATAAGCTCCTGACCCACATAGATAAGCCCAGTATGATCGGGGAGGACTTTGCCCTATACCAGCAGAGAGTTCCGGGATGCTTTTTGTTTTTAAGCTCCTCCAATCCGGAAAAGGGAACCGATTACCCCCACCACCACGCCAAGTTTACCGTGGATGAGGATGTTCTTTGGAAGGGAAGTGCCGCTTTCGTGGCTCTGGCGGAAGGTTTTCTAAACGGACAATAATCACCTTAAATCTTTGATTTTATAAATTTTAGTTCTGTTACCACATAACGTAAAACTCATAAACGAGATACCGCACACTACGCGAGCGATACTCGTTAAGAATGCAAAAAGCGACTTCCTTGGGAAAACCCCTTAGAAGTCGCTTTCTTTATTCTTATCTTATCGCCAAGTAATAGGCTTGGTTCTATCCGGAATTATCTCAATCCAGTATCCATCCGGATCTTCGATAAAATAAATTCCCATGCCATGATTCTCAAAACAAATGCATCCCATCTTTTCATGCCGGTCATGGGCCGCACCGATATCCACAGTCCTAAGAGCCAAATGGAACTCCTGCTCTCCCAAATCATAGGCTTCTGTTCTGTTCTTCAGATAGGTTAACTCCAAACGAAAATCAGTAGAATCATCTCCCAGATAAACGATAATAAAATCATCCTGCTCATTTCTGCTTAATTCATGTAAGTCCAGCGCTTCCGCATAAAAGCGCAAACTTCTCTGCAGATCCAGTACATTAAAATTAAAATGATTAAATGAAAAATCGCTCATTGCTTCCCCTTTTCCGTTGTCCTTCAACTATTCTTTCTGTCCCATCCCTGCAAGTATTTCCTTAGGATAACAGAGAAAAACTACGGTGACAAGGAATTCCCCAAAGAATAAAGAGAATTTTAGAAACAAATAGGAGAAACTAACGGGGGTATCAAAGGGACTATCACCAATACTATATGCGTATCAAATCAATAGGTCCGAAGCGGGGCACGCTCTCGCTAACTTCGCCTCATAGGGGTTCTAAGCTTTCAAATAACAAAAGCTAAGAACCCATGGGCTCAGATTACCCCTGCTTCGGACCTATTGATTCGATGCGCTATTTAATTCTATTTTTCTTAGTCCCTTTGAGACTTTCTTTTTCGTTAAGCCTTCTTTAGGAAGATATGCTCCAAAAATCTCAGGCAGGCATAGATGGTAAAGCCTGCGGCAATGATGGTTTCCAGTAAAACCACCGGCTGCATGAAGGCAAGGCTCATTCCCATTTTCCCTAAAACCATCACGCTTTGCTTTGTAGCAATAGCGGAAATAACGAAGGGGAAGGTGAAGGCTGCATAGCTTGGGTAGAAGGGGAGCTTCAGGAAGGAAATGCTCTTTACCAGGGCAAAAAGGTAAATCACCGAGGTTGCTGCCAGTAAGAAGAGTACAAATCCCTGATTCTTCTCCGCAAATGCCTGATTATAGCCGGCTGTGCAAAGAGCCATAGGTGCTGCATAGATCATCATTAAAGGCTTTGCAGGTTCCGGTACCGGCATTTTCAGATAACGTTTCGAAACCACCACCAAAAGAATCAACAGGGCGATAAAGCCGAAGTAAAAGATTCCCTGTCCCAAAGCCTGCATTTTATAAGCAGGAGAAGTAAGGGATGCCACTACGATTCCCACATAAACGATGTACCATACTGTATGGACATTTTTCTCCTCAAAGTGCAAAACGTAGATCTTTGTGAAATAGAGGAATAAAAGAATCTGTAGCAGGATGGCTACACACCATAAGGGAAAGGCAATGCCCGGAACAAAGGGCTTTGCATACACGGAAAACAACATTAAAGCCATGGGGAAGGTGGCGGTAACACCGGCGCCAATGGGATTGCTGAATTCTTCTTTGAGTACTTGTGGAAAGAAAATCGCCTTACACAGAAGAAGAAGGAGTAGTACAAAGGCTACTCCTCCAAAAATCAGGCGAATCCCCTCACCGTAGGACTGTAATAAATTTCCCAAAGCCGCCATTCCCAAAATCACACCGGAAATAGCCAAGGGCACTCTTTTGATTTTTTCCATACTTCCTCCTTATACCACTTCTTTTACAGGTGGAAGGTAAGGTGCTTCCAGACCCTTGATAGGCTCGGAATCAACATTTTCAACTCCTAACTCTCTGCAAAGAATCTCTGCAACCTTTCCGGCGCAAAGTCCTGTGAAAGCAATACACTGCTTCTTATGCTCTCCCCCTGCCATATCAAAGCCTCTGGTAAGAACACGGCAGCAAGCGGCATGCTTAGCGTTGGAGTCTCTAAACCAATCGTGTAATTCCTTGGACAATGCCATTAAAGCATTTACCTTTGGATCCTTAGGACCGTCCGGTGTTGTTCTACCGAAGAACATACCAAGGGCAAGGATTCCGCCGTTTAAAGCTCCGCACATACAGCCGGAACGACCTGCTCCGATAGACATACCGGAAGACATGGCAATAACGGACTCCGGAACATCAGCCTGGAAAGCGTCACGGATTACGGACATTACCGCCTCACAGCAGAAATATCCGCCGGCATACTGCTCCTCTGCCTTTCTCTGTACTTCCTGAGGGCTTACCTTCGTTGCATGATAAGTAACAATAGACTCCATGTTTTTTCTCCTTTTATGACGTCTTTCCAACATTGAATGCAGTAAACAGAATCTCCCTGGCGAAATTTCTTTCGCTTGTCGGGATAAAAAAAATTCTCCCTTCTGATAGGCTCTTTCCGGTCTATGAAAGGAAAATGTTTTACGCTCACTTCTGTTTCTCGGAAAAGTGATTTTGAGGAAAGACAATGATGAGTATTCTTCTCCGACCGCATCTATTTTATCTAAGGGAATGGTTAAAGTCTAATTTTGAATTCTTATAAAACTCTCTATTTTATGTGTTTTTACTATAATTAATCTTTAAGATATATTGTATAAAATTTCTTTTCTTATGCATAAGAGCTTTTTCTTTTCTTTCTGACTCCTTTTGGGAAAATCCTTGTATTTCCTTATAGATAGCAAAAAACCCGGCGTTGCCGTCGGGTTCTCTGCTGTATAGAGTAGTAAGGGTCGATTAAAACTGTTCGCCAATTTTTAGGTCGAATCCTTATCGATTCGAGTAAGGCAATTCTACCCTATTTCTCCTGGCTTGTCAATTCTTTTTCAATCCTTTTTGGGCATTTTATCCTGTTTTCTTCATTAAAATAATTATCAATTTGAGCTTTTTGCATAAATCCATTTTATGCATAGATATAAATGAAGTATACCGTCCTTTTTTTCGCTTTAAAAGGGGATATTTTTTCGTTACTTGCCGGCTTATTTCAGAAGCCGGTTTAGCCGGTTTTTCATCTGCCCTTAGGCATTTTCAGAAGGAGAATTAGCCAACTTTTATCTGCTTCAGGCATTTTCAGAGGAAAGCTTTCCGGTTTCCTTCTTCTTATACCAATCCTTTCCCAGCATGATTCTACTGATCAGCATGGAGGCCACCGTATCGCCGCAGGAGTTCAACAAGGTACATCCGGCGTCAAAAAGCTGGGTCAGCATCAGCATCATAGGCAAGGCCTGTGGCGGAAAACCGAAGGCCGCAAGAATCATGGTTTCCATCGCAGCTCCGCCACCGGGTACGGAGGAAACTGCCACACTGGCTACTACGGATACCACTATCGCATAAAGATAATCTCCTATTCCATGGAAGGAATGGCCGAAAAGAGCGGAAACCAATAAAATCTCATACACTGTCGCAAGACATGCTCCATCCATGTGGCAGGTGGCTCCGGTAGGAATTACTACTGAGGAAATCTCTCTCGGAACGCCCAGTTCGTCACAGGATTCCAGCTGTAAGGGAATGGCTGCGGCAGAGCTTCTGGTTCCCAATGCCGTTAATGCCGGAAGAAAAATTACCCGGAAGAAATTTTTCACTCCCCAGGGGCCTGCTGCCAGAAAGGCATAGAAGCCAAGGAAAAGGAAGAAATATACGATAACCGTGGGATAAAAGGTAAGTAAGGCTCTTCCATAGGTTTTAATCAAATCCATTCCATAGGTACCGGTTAAATCCGCAAAATAGGCCCCGATTCCAATGGGGGCCAGCTTCATTAAAAGAGAAACCATCTTATAAAAGACCTTGGACCACTGACTGAGGAAATTGGCAACGTATTCGCCTTCCTTTCCCATTAGAGAAACTGCCATTCCGGTAAAGATGGAAAAGATAATTAAAGGAAGGATGTGGGCCCGGCTGATGACCAGGGGGAAGTCGGAAACCGTGAACATGTCTACAACCTGCGTAGCCATATCCGTTTTCTTGATTTCCTCTACCGCCTCCGATACCAGATTCAAATTGGTATCCAGTCCCACAAAATGCACTACGGTAAACATCAATATAGCTGCGATAGCTGCAGTACCCACAAAAATCAGAATCAGGTAAAAAAGCAATTTTCCGACCTTATTGGTATCCGATACATTGGCAATGGAGGCGGAAATAGAGAAGAAAATCAGCGGTACCAGGAGGGTAAACAAAAGATTTAGAAAAATCTGTCCCACCGGCTTTAAAAATGCCACCTTCTCCCGAAATACCAATCCTAAAACAGCACCTATCGTTACACACAGCAGGAGAAGCAGCGGTTCCTTATAGGCTTCAAGCCCTCCCTTATTTTGCGGGTTCTGTTTCGAGCCGCCTTCTCTCTCTACATCTGCGCTGTTCTGCGACATCATTCCACTTTCCTCTACTATCTCTTTCTTTTCTCCCATAGACTCTCCCTTCTTTCAACCAATCACCCTTACACTCCACTTTTACTACATTTCCGCCAAAGAAGTCCCGTATTTTACTGATATGATTAGTGAAATTATTACAATTTTATACTACTTTTAATATTTTATTCAAAAAGCTTTTTTTTGCAAGATAAAATTTTCCAAAGCTTTTTCAAACATTTTCCTGCTCTTCTGCTCACAGTTCTTCTCACTCTATTTCTTTTTCAAAAAATGGAGTAAGATATGTATTGTAGTGTAAGAAAGCTAAGCACCGGCAGCAATGAAAGTAATGGCGGTAATGAAAGTAATGGCAGTAAGGGCTGTAATGAAAGTGATGACTGTAATGAAATACAAAAAGCGTTGAAAGGAGTTTCTATGAAAAAGGTACTGGCATTTTTTGCGGAAGGCACGGAAGAAATTGAATGTTTAATGGTGGTGGATATTTTACGAAGAGCAGGTGTATCGGTGGAGCTTATTGCAGTTGCTCCGGATAAGCTCGTGAAGGGTTCCCACCAGATTACCATCCTCTGTGATAAGAATATTTCCGAGCTTACGGAAAATGATTTTTCCACCGCAGATTTACTTTTCTTACCCGGTGGAATCCCGGGCGTTCCCCACTTAGAGGAAAATAAAAGCCTGCTGGAAGCTTTGCAAAAGCAGTTCCAAGCAGGAAAGGATCTGGCCGCAATCTGTGCCGCTCCCGGCATTTTCGGACGTCTGGGATTTTTGAAAGGGCAACACTTCACCTGCTATCCGGGCTTTGAAGAAGGCATCTCCGACGTAGACGGCGCAAAATGGAGCGGAAAAGCCGTGGAAGTCGGAAAACAGATCATCACAGGGAGAGGAATGGGCGTCGCTTTAGACTTCGCTTTGGCACTGGTGGAAAGACTGGAAGGTGCAGAAAAAGCAGCTCAGCTAAAGAAAGGGGTACAGCACCCGGAATGCATTTAAACCTATGTTGTTTCAATTATCATTAAGAGGTGAAGCAATAAATTCAGCCAGGTTTTCTATAGGATAGGGATGAAACGAGTGGTAATCTGAGCCCGATACTTGCAAAATCTGATGAAGTGAAGAACTGTAAAAATCAATATGTGAAGCGAATAATGCAGTATGGGTCTATAATAGGGGCAATCTGAGCCCGTCAGTACTTACTGAAAGCGAGCAAAGCGAAGCTTGAAGTTAGTACTGTTACGAAGGCGAAGTTAGCGGGAGCGTGCCACGATTATAGACCCATACTGCATTTGAGCGCATCCTTATGATAAGTACAGTCCTTCAATACATTGGATTAGGCTAGCGAAAGCGTGCCACGAATTTCATCCCTATCCTAATTAGAAAACCGTAAATTTATGAATTCGCCTTCTTTGCTTCCCCTCTTTCTATCATCCGATCCACCTGTAACTTAATCAAACCGGCGATGGGGGCTGCCAGGAAGATTCCCAAAACTCCCCCCACTGCGCCGCCGATAATTAAAGAGATCATTACCAGTAGAGGATGGATATCGATACTGTTGGAAAGCAGTCTGGGGTTAATCACGTTTCCATCAACGGTCTGAATCGCAAACAGGGCTAAGACAGCCGGTAATAATTTAGAAAAATCCCCGTAAAGAGTACACACTAAAATGGTTGTTCCATAGGCCACAAAGGGACCCACATAGGGTATTAGATTTCCGATTCCGGTAAGAATTCCTATGGCTACGGCATAGCGTACCCCTATAAGACTTAGGCTAAAACTAACCAAAATAGCCATAATGATGCCGTCAATCATCTGTCCACGGATATAACCGGAAAAGGCTCTATCCGCATCCTTTAGAAATCCGCGAAAGGCTAAAACTCTCTTTTCCCCCAAGATCAGGCGAAAAATTCTTTCCCAATATAGCGCAATCTTTACCCCATCTGCCAGAAAATAAATAGAAAAAATAATACCAAAGAGCAGAGTGCCTATCAGGCTTCCCATATTTCCCACGGAGGATATGAAATTACTGCCCAGGTTTTGTACAAAGCTTAAAAGCTTTGCTAAAAAAGTCCGTATTCCCTCCTGCAAATCATTTCCCGCAATAGGAATCTCTGAAACTCTTTGGTTCAAATCCTCATAAAAACTTTTTAAAAGAAGCAGTACGCTCTCCAATCCCTTAGCAAAATCTTCTCCCTGAATCAGCTGAATATTTTTGGTCAGTACGGATACAAAAAGAGAGGCAAGCAGTACCAGAAAAAGTAATATCAAGAGATAGCAAAGCAGAATGCCCAGATTTTTCCGTAATTTCTCTTTCTTCTGAAAAAGAGGAATTTTCCCTAAGGCCCTCTCCAGTATGGTACAGAGAGGACTCAGCAAATACGCCAAAGCAAATCCCAAGAGCAAAGGAGAAGTCACTTGGGACAGCCAGGAAAAGTGCCTTGTCCATAATGAGGGAATCCTTTCCAGATGATCCACCAAACGGCTTCCCAGATGATACAGGAGAGCCGTCAGCAATACATATACTGAAATCATCAGGTATTTTTTATTCCATAAATCTTTCCAATTCATTTCTTTACTTCCCTACTCTTCTACTATCTTTGCTTTAACCGCAGTTATTGCCCTGACCGGTTGTTTTACTTTCATCGTTGTCTTTATACTCGCTACTCTTCCTTATCTCGTCCGAACAAAGATTCTGCCGTTTGCCTTTGGCACATGTCCTGCTCCTACAAAGAATACCAAGGTCAGAATGGTTACCACATAGGGAATCATGGAGAGCAAGTGAGGAGATACCATATTTCCGGATCCAAGCAATGCACGAAGACCGTTACACAGTCCGAAAATCAGGCAGCCCAGGAAGGTTCCCTGGGGCGTAAATTTTCCGAAAATCACCGCCGCAATGGCGATAAATCCCTGTCCCACAATAACGGAAGGGCGGAACTGGGATACGGTAGCCAAGGTCACAAAGGCTCCTCCCAGGCCGGACAAAAAGCCGGAAAGAATCACCGCAATGTAACGAACCTTATAGACATTGATTCCCAAGGTTTCACAGGCCCAGGGGTGTTCTCCTGCTGCCCGGAGCCGCATACCGTAACGGGTTTTAAAGAAAATAAACCAAAGCAAAAGCACCAAAAGAAAGCTAAGATAAGCCACGGAATAGGTGCTTACCACATTGTACAGGAAGGAACCTGAGGCAAACTTCCCTTCAAACATCTTCGGAAGCTTTGCGGATAAATCCAAAGCCGGTGTGTCTGAAGAATTGTCAAAAATCGCCTTACAAAGGAAAACTGCAAAGCCCGGTCCGACAAAGTTAATGGCCGTTCCCGCAATGGTTTGATCCGCATGAAGGGACACACAAACCACCGCATGAATCAAACCAAGAAGAGCTCCGGCACAGCCTCCCGCAAAAAATCCCAGCCATCCGTTTCCGGTAAAATAGGCTACACAGGCTCCTACAAAGGCGCCCAGAGTCATCATTCCTTCGATTCCGATATTTACCACACCGGAACGCTCGGAGCAACAAGAACCAAGCCCTGCCAAGAGGAGGGGTGGCGTAGAAATCAAAACCGCATTTAACAGTAATCCCAGATCATTCAGCATGGCTTTCTCCCTTCTTTTGGAACCCTCTCTGTACCAGATTTTTAATCACCGGCGTGATGGCGATGAAAATGATGATGGTTCCCATGATAATGCTTACCACTTCCGCAGGAACATCCACCGTTGTTAATTTGTTTCCGCCATACTTCATGGCGCCATAGAAAAGACCGGAGAAAATGCAGCCAAGGGGATGGGTTCCTCCAATCAACGCCACCGTAATGCCCTGGAAGCCATAGCCCTCCTGGGCGGCAAACATGGAGACACGTTCAGACATACCCAGGATTTGCACTGCTCCCCCAAGACCTGCCAGAACACCGGATAAGGACATAGACAAAAGGAAAACTCTCTTGGAATTGATTCCCCCATACTCCGCAGCACTGCGGGAATAGCCCACCGCCCGAAGCTGATAGCCAAAAGTGGTTTTGCTCAGAATGAACCAGATCAGAAAGGCAAAGAGCAAAGCCAAAGGCACTCCGGCATGAAGCTCCGCTCCCCCCGCAAAGGGAATCAAAGCCTGGGGAATCTTCATGGAGGCGGTCGCTAAAATATTCTTACTGGCCTCTGCTCCCTGGTCGGTATGAATCGTCTTTAAATTCACCACATAGTTGGAAAAATAGAAAGCAATCCAGTTAAACATAATATAGGAAAGCACCTCATTGATACCCTTTTTCACCTTGAGAAGGCCTACCAAAAAGCCCCAAAAAGCGCCGGCAAGAGCCGCTACCACAAGGCAGAGAAGCACATGGAGGGGCGCAGGCAAAGGAAATAAAATGCCCACCACAACAGCTGCCAAACTGCCCATCACAAACTGACCCTCTGCGCCGATATTAAAAATTCCGGTACGGAAGGAGAAAGCAACGGACAGACCTGTGAAAATCAGGGGTGCTCCGTAAATGATGCTGTAAAACATAAACTTAGGCTTACCAAAAACACCCTGATACAATTTTCCGTAGGCCTTCACCGGGGAAACCCCGATGGCCTGCAATAAAACAGCCCCTACCAAAAAGCCGATGGCGATGGAAAGAAGGGTGTAAAGCAAGGAACTCTTTAATATTTTCTCTTTCATACTTACTCCTTTCCTCCTGCCATATATAGTCCTAAGGTATACTCATCCGCCTCATTTCCGGCGAAGCTTTTCTGAATATTTCCGGAGAAAATAACGCCGATTCTATCGGACAAGCCCATAACCTCTTCCAGCTCAAAGGAAATCAAGAGAATTCCCCTGCCCTTATTTCTTTGTTCCACCAGATATTTATGCACAAACTCAATGGCTCCCACATCCAAACCTCTGGTGGGGTTAAAGGCAATGAGAAGCGACTTGTCATTTTCCACCTCTCTGGCAATAATCACCTTCTGCTGATTTCCGCCGGAAAGCTGTCCTGCTGCACGGCTTTCGCAGCCCTTCGGACGAATGTCAAATTTCTCAATCATCCTGGAGGCATGCTCTTCTATAGCCTTCTTCTGTAAAATTCCTCCCTTAGAGTAGGGCGCTTCCCCGTAATTTTGTAAAATCAGGTTTTCCGCTACGGAGAAGTCCAGTACCAGTCCATGCTTCTGCCGATCCTCCGGAATGCTGGAAAGACCTGCATCAAAGATTTCTCTTGGGCTTTTGCAGGAAATATCCTTTCCTAAAAGCTGAATTTCTCCCTCTGTAGCATGAGCCAGTCCGGTTAGTATTTCCACAAGCTCAGACTGCCCGTTTCCGTCAATGCCGGCAAGTCCCAGGATTTCTCCCGCCCGAACCTCCAGATTTAGTCCCTTTAGGATTTCCACCCCTCTATAGTCCTTGGCATGGAGATTTTTCACGGAAAGTACCACTTCCCCCGGCTCCTGAGCCTTCTTTTCCACTACTCGATTCACTTTTCTTCCCACCATCATGGCTGCCAAATCGTCCTCCGAGCAGGAACATACATCCACGGTATCAATGTACTTTCCCTGTCGGATAATCATACATTTATGGGCAATGCATTTGATTTCCTTTAATTTGTGGGTAATAATCAGGATGGACTTTCCGGCCTTGGTCAAATGGGAAATAATTTCCATTAACTCATCAATTTCCTGGGGAGTAAGGGAGGCGGTAGGCTCGTCTAAAATCAAAATGTCCGCACCCCGATACAGAACCTTCAAAATCTCCACTCTTTGCTGCATGCCTACGCTGATGTCTTCCACCTTGGCATCCACATCCACCATCAAATGGTACTGTTCGGAAAGCTCCCGAATCCTTTTCTTCGCTCCGTTTAAGTCCACGGTAAGCCCCTGCATGGGCTCCGCCCCCAGAATAATATTTTCCGCAACGGTAAAGGGAGGAATCAGCATAAAGTGCTGATGCACCATGCCGATTCCCAAGGAAATAGCCTTTTCCGGGCTGTCCATCTCTACCTTTTGTCCACGAACCAGAATTTCTCCGGAGCTTGGGCGAAGCATGCCGTAGAGAATATTCATAAGGGTAGACTTTCCTGCTCCATTTTCCCCTAAAATCGCAAGAACTTCTCCCTTATGAAGCTTTAATTGCACATGGTCATTGGCCACGAAATCTCCAAAGCGCTTCACAATGTCCCGCATTTCAATAACCGGTTCCTGCTCTTTCCCGTCTTCAGCTGTAGCATTCGGAGTCCCTTCCCATGCCTTTGTCTCTTCATCTCTTCCCATCTTCCAAATGCTCTCCTTCCTCGATTTCCCTTAAATTCCTAATTAAATCAAGAGTATGTCCTGCATCCCTTCCTGTTCGGCCAGCTCCTTCAAAGCCTTCAGTTCTTCCTCACCGGGACTCTCAAACTGCCTATATTGCTCCCGTACCCCAAACTCCCGGTAGGCAATGATTTTGTAGCGGATTTTCTGTCCCTTCCTTACATAAGGAGACAACTCCTTGGATACCTTCTCCACCGTATCCTTTCCGGAAAAAAGTCCCGGCACCACTACCGTCCTTACCTCAAAGAGTTTATCATATTCTGCCAAAATTCGCATATTTTTTAGAATTTCCTCATTGGAAAAACCGGTAACCCTTTTATGCTCTTCCCCATTATAGGCCTTAATATCCAACATCACCCCGTCAATGTAGGGCAATAAATCTTTTTCGTCCTTGGAAAAATCATAATAGCCGTTGGAATCCAGTAAAAATCCTATGCCCCTCTTTTTACAGAGCATTCCCAATTCTCGTAAGAATTCCGGATAAAGGGTACACTCTCCCCCGGACACGGTGATTCCCCGGATAAAGGGAAGGTTCTTGGAAGCCTCCTGAAACACCTCCTTCGCACTCATCCGGCGGATTCTGGGGCTGGCATTGTGTGAGCAAGCATGAATACATTGGTCACAGCCGATACATTTTTCCGGAGAAAAGGCTACCCTTCCTTCTTCCCAATAAATGGCCTTGGTGGGACAGCCCGGAATGCAGTCTCCGCAGTGAATACACAGGGCTCTGGTTTCCGGATTATGGCAATACTTACAGTCCAGATTGCAGGCCTGTAAAAATATTGCGGTTCGATTTCCCGGACCGTCCACAGAGCTGAAGGGGATAATCTTGTTTACCGGGACTTTGATTTCTGCCTGTCCCCCCCCGACTCTACTTTCCGGCTTTTCTCTATCTTCTTGCTTCTCTTTCTTTACTGCTAATTCTTGCATGGTACGAAATTCCTCTCTTCTCCCAGTATAACGAAAAAGAGGAAGCTTGAATACGCCTCCTCTTTCGTAAAAACATAATACAATCCCTTAATGCTTAGCGAACCTTACGCTCCAAAATCTTTCCATTTTCGGCAGCACCCAGACCTAAAGCCACGGTGTCCTGCAAAACACTCTTTCCTTGCTTCAGCTTGTCCATCTCGGATTTCTTCACCAGATATCCGGTAATACGAATCACGTCGGAATCGTTGGAATAGAAGGAAAGGTAGCGAAGATTCTTTTGGAAAGCCCCCTTCATAATATCCAAAACATACTCCGGGTTTTGGTGAATGGTTCTGTCAATGGGGAAAAGGTCTCCTGTTCCGGAGGGGAAGTAATGGTGGAAATGAGACAGAACTTCCATTTGGTCTGCCAGATTCTCCGGTTCCTCTCCGATGGGGATTCTGGTTCCCGGGCTGATTTCCACATCTGTGGAGATCCCTACCTGGGCATGGAGGAGGAAATGTCCGTTGCTGACCTCACAATAAGGATTCTTGTGGGCTTCGTTAAAGGCAGAAATGCAATCCATAATCTCTACCCCAAGCTCCGTTGCCTCCTTGCTGTGGCCAAAGCGACAATCACCCTTTCCTTCCTTTTCCAGAAGAATATTGACCGCCTCGGCAAGTCCCACCAAGCCGAACATAGCGGAAAAACGGTCTCTATGGATAAAGCCTTCTTTCGCCAGGAAGTTATTCTCGAAAAAGCCGGACTCTTCCACGATAAAACGAATTCGCTCATCCATATAGCGCACACAAAGATCCATGATATAGGGGAGCTCTTTCTCCAGAAAATCCTTTCTGTCCTTGGCCCTCTTGGCAATATTACTTAAGATCAGGCGAACAAGGGTATAGGCTCCCCCTCCGTATGCCAAGCCGTTGTAGCAAGAAGCAATCACATAATTTCCGGAAAAATCCTTGGAATACATCCGGTGGTTGCAAAAGCTTGGCTTGGCACTGGCCATAGCACAACGAATGGCTTCAATGGCAAAGTCATCCTCGGTAAGCTCCTCATCATATTTCAAGGTAAGGTTCGGGACTGCATCCTTGGTTTCCGCCATAGCCCGAAGCAAAAGTCTTCCGGCCTTGGTAGCCTTGGGGCCAATGTTGGCATGGGCGAAGGAGTCCAGAATCGTTCTGTCCATCTGGATACAGAAAAGTTTAATCATTTTAAAGGCAAGCTCTTCGTCCATATCCTGCACAAAGGGATCCAGCAGGGTGTCCAGCTGTCCCACATAAACCGGATAATTGGTTACGGATGGAACATGCTTATAAAAGATTTGCAGAGCGTTAATGGCTTCATACAAATCCTTGGGAGGCTCTACCTGCAAGAAAGCGGAGCCCTCTCGAAAGAATTTCTCATAATCCGGGATGATATAGCGGGGACGCATAGGAGCATTTCCTTCGAAAAGGTCGCAAATGCACTGCTTCTCCGGCTCACAACGTAAAACTTCCAAAAGTCCTTCGGGAAGGTTCAGAACAGAGAGAAGGGAGTCCGCATGATTGGCCATTGTGGCTACCTTCTGCTCGTGGGTCAAGCTCTTTGACTTTACTGTTTCCAGCATAGCCTGCCGAGCCGCTTCAACTTTTTCCATGGATATTTCTTTCATTTTCTGTCCTTTCTATTCCCCTGTCTTACTCTTTCAGAAAATTCACATCCCTGTAGTATTTTCTCTGTACTTAGTTGTCTAACTCGTAAACATCTCCGTACTTTGCTTCAAAGTCTGCCTTGTTGTTTGGCACCTTCAGCTCGCCGGAAACAATCTTCTTCTTTATTTCTTCTACTTCTTTAACCACTGCAGGATCAATGTTCTCCGTACCGGGAGCAAGGTCTACACCTTCATCAGCCAAAGTATAGGTCTTTACACCGCCCTTGATGTTGCCTTCCACCAATTCCTTGCTTACATCAAATACCGCATTGTCCACTCTCTTCATAGCAGAGGTCAAAATGGTCTCAGGAGCGATAGAGCTCTGATCACTGTCTACACCGATAGCCCAAATCTTCGCTTCCTTACAAGCATCGATTACACCCAGTCCGGTTCCGCCTGCTACCTGGAAAATAACGTCAGCTCCATTGGTTACCATGTTGTTTGCTGCAGTCTTTCCTGCTGCAGTATCTGCAAAGGAGTTGGCATTGGCCTGTAAAACCTTAGCACTTGCATTGGCATCCAAAACACCTGCTGTGTAGCCGTATCCGAACTGATTCATCATGTCTGTAGCCATACCCAAAACGATACCTACGGTATTCTTCTTGGTGGTCTTTCCTGCAACATATCCTGCAAGGTAAGAAACCTGTGCCTGCTCGAACATCAGGGAAGTAACATTGGAAACATCCGCTAAGGAAGCATCATCCACGATGGCAAACTTTACATCCGGGTTGGAAGCGGACTCTGCCTTTAAAGCATCTGCCAAAGCATACCCGATACAAATAATTAAATCATAGTCCTCATCCACAAAGGTTTCGATATTGGGCTTATAGTCCGCATCGGTCTTAGACTCCAGATACTTTGCCTCGATACCAAGCTCCTTCTGTGCTCTCTGTAAGCCTTCCCAAGCAGACTGGTTGAAGGAACCGTCATTTACTCCTCCTACGTCGGTAACAATACCAACCTTCAGGCCCTTGCCGGAAGAAGCATCCTTCTTCTCCGCCTTGCTCTCCTCCGCCTTCTCGGAACCTGCCTCTGTACCCTTCTCGGAACCCTGCTCGGTAGTCTTTGCACTTTCTTTCTTCTCTCCGCCGGAAGCACCGCAAGCCGCTAAGCTGAACGCCATGGTCAAAGCCAGGAATGCCGCAAAGATTCTTTTCTTCATTTCTCGTCCTCCTTAGATGAAGTCTTTTCTATCCGCCGTTTTCCTCCGAAGCCCTTGGCAAATAATAAAAGACTTGTCACATGTACTCTCCCATTATAGGGAAGAAAGAATACGGTGACAAGTCAGTTCCTTTGTTTATTTTGCTTGAAAAAATAGAGAAGATGAACAAAATCCTATTCTGGAAAATGAGAAAGCAAAAACTCTAAAAATCCTTTCAGGTTCAGATTTCCTTCCCATAAACGCCCCAGAATATAATTTAGCAGACTAAAGCCCACGAAGCAGAATCCGAAAAACAGGAATAAGCTTAGGGCGAAAACGCTGTATAAAAAGCAGATTTTCAGCACCTTTCCGCTTTGACCGTACTCTATTTTCAGGGCTGTATAATCCAACACAATGCCCAAGGGTATGCCCAAAAGAAACAGAAAGACGGAAAACAGAGGAAAACCTAGCAACAAGGAAAAAAAGGATAGACTTGCTAAAAGGTAGAGCGCCAATCTTCCCCTGGTAAAGAGATAAAACAAGGAGGAAAAGCTTCTTCCCTCTGAAAAAAACAGAACCAGGAAGAAGGGAAAGAGCAAAAAGCTTAAGGCATAGAGCAGGGAAAATTGAAGAGAAGCTGCCGGATTTCCGTTGGAAAGGTATAAGCCGATGAAAAACATCAGAAGCAAGCTGATAGTAAAAAGCAGAGAGGTACTTTTATGTCCTGTCTTTTCCTTCTCCTTCAGCATGGCCTCTTCCGGATCCGCCAAGTACTCCCGGATTTCTCCCCGTAAAAGCTTCGGTGCCTGCAAAAATTCCTTGATTGCTCCGGAGGAAGGAAGGGCCGGAGAAAAGAAGGAGGAGCGAGCCTCCACAAAGACCGGTATCCCTTTCCTTTCAGAAGCTTCTTCAATAACAACGGCCTCCGAATCTTCTGAATGAATCGGTTTTTCCGCTTCCAAAGCATTCAAATTCTCCTCTTCTAAGGCTTCCTCTTTTGCATTACCCGGGTTCTCCTGTTCTAAAGCTTCCTGCTCTTGTTCCGTATATTCTTCCGAAGCTTCCGGCAGCGTTTCTCCCGCTTCTTTCACACTCTGTTCCTCGAAGTTCGTTTCTCTTGTTCTCTCTTGTTTTTCCTGTAAAGCCATTTCTAAAGCCGCAATCCTTGCCTCCAGAGCCTGCTCTCTTTCCTGCCTTTGCCGCTTTTTCTCCGCCTTCTTTTCCGCTTTTTTTGCTAAGCTTTTTTCATGCTTAGCTAAAACTGTTTTTCCTTCCTGCTTTTCTCCTTTTTTCTTCCCCATTACAGTAAAATCCCTTCTTCCGCTCTTTTCCCAAAACTTTCTGCCCCATATTGTAGCCTAGTTCTTTTGTCTTGGAAAGAGCTTCCTCCGCCTAATCCCGGATTTCCCATTCTTCCCTTGACTCAATTTTTTCATCCAAAGGAATAGGGAATAGAACATCAAGAAGCAAGTTTTCATTCCTTTCGCTTTCGTAACAGCAATTCATCCATTTCGACAAAAATGTGGATAAGTCCTTTGTACATTTTCCCAAAAATGGGATTTTAAGAGGACTTATCCACAAAAATTACACTTTTACACATTGCCAAGCTCTTTTTCTGCCTTTATGCTTTCGATAAATTCAAAAAATCCGGAAAAAAAGTTACGATATTCTTACTTTCCCCATTTCATTTCTTTTAAGAGCAGCTCTTAGGAAAGAAGATTCTGATAATTTCCCAGAAAGCTTTTCATTCTTTCCTGCTCCGAAGAAAAGACCTCCTCCGGACTTCCCTCGCAGATTACTTCTCCATCCGCCATAAAAAGGATGCGGTCGGAAATATCTTTGGCAAAGGTCATTTCATGGGTAACAATCACCATGGCCATCTTCTGTCCCTTTAGGGAGCGAATCACGGAAAGCACTTCTCCCGTAAGCTCCGGATCCAGTGCAGAGGTTGGCTCATCAAAAAATAAAATCTTCGGCTCTAATGCCAGGGCTCTGGCAATGGCCACCCTTTGCTTTTGTCCGCCGGAGAGGGAATAGGGATACTGCTCCGCCTTTTCCAAAAGCCCCATTTGGGAAAGCACTGCTTTGGCTTTTTCTTCCGCTTCTTCCTTTGTTTTTCTCTGCACGTGAATCAGGGGATCCATCACATTTTTCACAACCGTCCAATGGGGAAAAAGATTAAAGTTCTGAAACACCAGGCCGAAAAGCTTTTTGGCCTCTTCCTTTTCTTCCTTCGTTGCCTGCTTTTTCTGCCCTTCCGTCAACGAAAAAATCGCCTTTCCGTCGTAGAAAAGCTCTCCTCCCTCCGCCTTTTCCAGGAGGGTGGCAATGCGAAGCAATGTGGACTTTCCTGAGCCGGAGGGGCCGATGATGCTGAGCACCTCGCCCTCCTTACAGGACAGAGAAATTCCTTTCAGAATTTCCTCTCCTGAAAATGCCTTTCGGATATTTTTCATTTCTAAAATCGCCATTCCGCTCTCCTATTGATTCCTCAGATGGACACTCCCACATCTGCTTTTCCATCCAATTCTATTGATAATACGCCATCTTCTTTTCCATCTGTTCCATAATAAAGGCTACCACAAAATTGAAAATGTAGTATAGCACTCCTGCCATAATCAAGGGTAACATGGAGCTCTGGGAAGAAGACAATGCCTTGGCCTGGGTAAACATTTCCATCACGGAAATGGAAAAGGCTAAAGAAGTATCCTTTACCAAAGAAATCACCTCGTTGGTAATGGAAGGAAGAATCTTCTTCCAAACCTGGGGAAGGATAATACGGAAGAAACACTGCATTTTGCTGTAACCGAGAATTTCCGCCGCCTCATACTGCCCCCGGTCCATGGATTGAATTCCGGAACGATAGATTTCCGCAAAATATGCCGCATAATTCAGAATAAATCCGATATATACCGCAGTCATGCGGTAACCCGGATGGAGACTTACTTTGAAAATGTAATAGGGGCCGTAATACACCATAAAAAGCTGTAGCATTAAGGGCGTTCCCCGCATAAAGGAAATGTAGATTTTGATGATTCCCGATATCAAGGGGTTTTTATGCATTCTCCCAAAGGCCACCAAAAGACCTAAGGGCAAAGAAAAAAGGAGGGTTATGGCGAAGATTCCCAGACTCACCAGCAATCCTTCTCCCAGCTTCCACAGCACCACAGTCCACTCCATTTTTTCTCCCCTTTTCGTCTTTATTTCTTCTCTACTACTCTATTGATTTAGTCTTATTCTACTGATTTAGTCTCGCTCTATTGATTTCATCTTGTTCTATTGATTTCGTCTTTCTCTCTTGATCCATTCACTCTATTGTGTTTGTGAATGTTCCATACTACTCTCTGCAAAACGCCTTTATTTACCGTTTTAAAATTTTGTCTTTCCTATTGTAAAATAAAACCTTCCCTTGTGCCAAACCATTTTTCATTGATTTTATCAATCACACCTTCTTCCTTCATTTCCAAAAGGGTTTTCTTCACTTTATCTGCAAGTTCGGTGTTCCCCTTCTTGAAGCCAATACCGTACTGCTCCTCAGTCAGGCTTTCGGAAAGAACCTTAGCCTTCTTTTTAAAAGTCTTAATCTGATATTCCGCCACTACGGAATCCATACAAATGGCGTCACAGGCACCGGATTCCAAATCCATCATGGCATTCTGGTAGTCTCCCACCTCGGTGAGGCTGCCGAAGCTATCCTTTAAGCTCTTATTTTCCTCTCGATTTAATGCGGTAAGTCCGGTGGAATCCTTCTGCACCTCTACCGCCTTCCCCTTTAAATCGGATAGACTGCTGATATCGCTGTCCTCTCTTACCACAAAAACCTGCTTATTGGCTAAGTAAGGTCCCACAAAGGTATAGCTGTCCTCACGGCCTTCCATACCGAAGCCGTTCCAGATGCAATCAATGTTTCCGGAATTTAATTCTAAATCCTTGGCATCCCAGTTAATGGGCTTGGGTACAAAGGTCAAATCCAATCTCTTTGCCACTTCCTCTGCCAGCTCCAGGTCATAGCCGGTATAGTTTCCATCCTCGCCTACAAAGCCCATGGGAGGGAATTCCTGGTCAAAGCCCACGGTGAAGCTTCCGTTGCTTCCCTCCACCTTGGCTTCTGCCTTTTCTCCTGCCTTCTCGGTACCGGCCTGCTCGCTGCCTGCCTGCGTACTGCCCTCTTCCTTGCTTCCGGAGCTACTTCCGGTAGTATTCTTTCCTCCGCAAGCCACCATTCCCAGTGCCAAAACTCCTGCAGTTGCTATCCATAAAAGATTTCTTCCAAACTTTTTCATACTCTTCTCCCTTTCTTTCTCTTTTCTACTTTGATTTATTAGTATGCTAATACGTTACTATGCTAAAGTATTTTTGTCAAGATTTTTTTAGAAGATATTACAGAGTTTCCGGCTATACGTCCGGGGCAAACGAAATATCCCACACTGGGAAAGTGGTACTCATTACGCATAAAAAAGGCCTGAAATCGGGAAACTTCCCTTTTTCAGACCTTTTTCCATAAAGCGAAATAAATTTCCGCCGCTGTCTATTACTCTTTTGCCTTGGTTTCGATGGTAGCCATTACAGAGCTTTCCTCTGTAGAAGCGATAGTCTCTTCCTTCTTCTTGGAATCCTCCTTAGCCTTGGAGGATTCTTTGCTTGCAGAAGACTCCTGCTCCTTTGCAGCCTCTGTCTCGGCTTCGCTTGCCTTGCTCTCCTTACCCTTATCGCTGTCCTGCTCCATGATTACGGAAGGCTCTTCATTCTTAACGGTAATCTGAGACTCAATGTATTCCATCACTTTATTACGGATTGCAGCCTCTTCTACCAGCTCCTTACCGTACTGCTCAATCAGCTTCACACGATTGGTCTTTTCTCCGGTTAAGGAAGACTCCGCCTCAGCCAGCTCATCTAATAAAGCATCCGTTACCTTAATGCCCTGATCATCTGCCAGCTTTCGCATTAAGAAAAGCTGCTTTGCATAATCCTCCGCTTTGGCATAGGCATCCTCTTTATACTCTTTCACGGTCTTTCCGGACATGTTGATGATATCCGCAACGGACAGGCCGTAGCTCTTCATCTGTTTAAGAGTTGCATCTAAAAGGTAAGCCTTTGCATATTCCATAAGCTTCTCGGAGGGCTTAACGGTAGCTTTTTCACTAATCGCCTGAAGTGCCTGATCCTGAATGTTGGAGTGGTAGTTAAAATCTTTTCTGGCCTGAAGCTGCTCACGAACCTGATCGCGATAGCTTTCTACGGTTTCCGCAGTGGTGCCGTCATAGTTCTTTACCCATTCATCCGTTAAGGTAGCAGGACGCTTTACTTCATGAATCTTTACCGCAAATTCCGCATTCTTACCGGCAAGCTCTTCATTGCCATAGCTCTCCGGGAAGGTAACCTTTACGGTAACATCTTCTCCGGCCTTCTTGCCAATCAGCTGATCCTCAAATCCGGGGATGAACTGTCCGGAGCCAAGCTTCAGATCCTGCTTCTCCGCTGTACCGCCGTCAAACTTCTTTCCGTCAATGGATCCGCTGTAGTCGATATTTACGGTATCCCCTTCCTTGGCCGCATCATCTACCACGGTAGGATTCTGATCCAAGGTCTGCTGGATGGCATTGTCCACTTCTTCCTGGGTTACATTCTCCAATGGCGCTACCGTAACGGTAATGCTCTTTAAATCCGGGAGAGTGATGCTTCCCATCTCGGAAAGCTTAGGCTCAGCGGGAACCTTCAGAGCTTCCAGCTCTTTAATCTCAGGACTGTCCTCGGTTAAGGTGGAGGAACTTACTTCACTTCCGGAAGCCTTCTCAGACTCCTTAGTCTCTGTCTTCTTGCCGCAGGCTGCTGCCATAATCGCCATAGCCAGAATGGCTGCCGATGCAAATAATTTTCTTTTTCTCATAATACTCCTTAGTTTCTTGGAAAAATTCTTTTCCTGTTTTCGATATTTTTGCTGCCAATGAGTTTACTCTCTATTGAAAGCTAAAAATGCCTTGTAAGTATAATAAACATCCAGCTTTGCTGTCAATTCAAAGGGCGCATGCATGGAAAGAACTGCTACTCCTAAGTCTACGGTATCCACATTCATATTACCCATATACATGGCAATGGTTCCTCCACCGCCTTCGTCTACCTTACCAAGCTCTCCCACCTGCCAGCAAACCTTGGCATCTTCCATGTATCCGATAACCTTCTGCATAGTCTCTGCGGAAGCATCATTGGAATAGCCCTTTCCTCTGGAGCCGGTGTACTTAGTGAGAACCGGGCCATGGTTAAAGAAACAGGAGTTCTGCTTCTCATATACATCCGCCCAGGTTGGGTCGTATGCTGCATTTACATCGGAAGAAAGACAGATGGAATTTCTCAGGATATCCCGTACTCTCTCTCCCTCACACTCCGCCAAATCCTCTACAAAGTGGAGAAGAGCATCGGACTGCATTCCGGTATTTCCGGTGGAGCCGATTTCTTCCTTATCCACCAATGCGGTAAGGGAAGTAAATTCCGGAGTCTTGCACTCCAACTCCGCCATCAAAGCAGTATAAGCACAAACCTTATCATCCTGTCCGTAAGCGCCTACCATGGAACGATCCAGTCCCACATCGCAAGCCTTCTGTGCAGGAACTAAGGTAAGCTCAGCCCGCATAAAGTCCTGCTCTACCATGCCGTACTGCTCATGAAGAATGGAAAGAATCTTCAGCTTAAAGGCTTCCTTTACTTCCTTGTCATCAACGGGGGTAGAGCCCAAAAGGATATTTAACTCCTCTCCCCGGATACCGTCACTTAACTTACGGTCGTCCTGCTTCTTGGAAAGGTGGGGAAGCAGGTCGGTAATCACCAGGATGGGATCTCCTTCTTTCTCTCCAAGGTCAAAATCCACATATTTACCATCCCGGAACATTACTCTTCCATGAAGAGCCAGAGGAATGGTACTCCACTGGTACTTCTTGATTCCCCCATAATAGTGAGTCTTAAAATAAGAAAGCTCTTCCTGCTCATAAAGCGGATTGGGCTTTAAGTCGATTCTGGGAGAATCAATGTGGGCAATATTAAAATGAATTCCCTGATCCAAGGGCTTCTTTCCCATGGTTACCAGGAAAATGTTCTTGCCTCTGTTGATAAAGTACAGCTTATCTCCGGTTTTATACTTCACGCCTCTTGTGAATTCCTTGTAGCCTGCCTTCTTTGCCAGCTCCTCGCTGTACTTTACGCATTCTCTCTCAATCTTGGACCGGTCTAAGAAGGTCTTGTAGCCCTCTGCAAAGTCCATAGCCTTCTGCAAATCCTCCGGTCTTTCCTTCGCGATATGCTGAGGCTTAAAACACAACTTTTCTTCTAACTTCTGTCCCTCTGTCTTTCCCATAAAGACACCTCCTTCAATGCGTTTTTTAAGATTCTACTGTGTTCCTGTGTTGAAAATGTGAAAAAAAGCGGAGTTTCACCGCTTTTTTACTCTCCTGTCTGTTCCGACTTAATGGATGAATCCTGCCCGGTTTAAAGGCCAATAGCAAATGTATACCTTAGCCAACATTTTCTCCCGCTTTACAAACTGGTTTTCTCCCCAGAAACGGGCATCCGCAGAATTGTTTCGGTTGTCTCCCATCATAAAGTAGCAGCCCTCCGGCACGGTCACATCTACCTCCGGAAATTGGTTGCCATCCACAATCATTGGCTCCGGTAAATAACTTTCCGTAATGGCTTTTCCATTGATGTATACGGTACCCACCGGCACCTTTCCGGAAGAGGACTGTACCGCAAGCTTCTTAATCATGCCGGCATCCACCTCTCCGGTCTTCTTTACTTCCACATGGTCTCCCGGCATACCGATGACTCTCTTTACATAGTAAATGACCTGGTTTCTCTTATCCTCCCGGCCGTCATAGGGGCAGACTCCCTTATCGTTTTCCCGGTAAATTTGATGGTCGTTTCGACATTGGTAGCCATACAAAAAGATGGCTACATCCCCTCTTTCCACTTGGCCGAAACGGTAATGAAGCCGGGAGCCGAAAACGCGGCTCCCCGCCATAATGGTATTTTCCATAGATCCGGTGGGAATGGTGGAATTGGCAATCACATAATTGTTCAGTAAAAATGCGGCAATTCCCGCCACCAAAAGAATCTTCACCCACTCAAAAAGCTCTCCCAAAAAGCTTTGGGGCTTCTTCCGACTGCTCTTTTTCTTATCCTGCTCTTCCTGCATAGCTTCTCCCTTTTTTTATTTCAGTTCATGAACCGCTAAGGAACATTGATTTTACTATGGTTTTCCATAAACCGTTTATAATGAATGCTCCTCTTTATAAATTCCTAAATAGTTCTATTGTATTTAAGAAGACTTTTTCTTATTTAAAAATCGTTCTATTAAGAAGACTTTTCCTCGTTCTGCTGCTCTTGTCTTCTTGCGATCATATACCGGTGCTCTTCCTCCAGCTCCTTATACAGCTGCAAAAGACTCCAATCCCTATTATGTTCCGTTTCCATACATTTTAAATCCACCCGGATTCCCAGCTTCTTTAAATCCGTCAAAAAGTCTCCCACCTCCTTGGGGGAAAATCCGATGAATTTCAAAAGCTCTGCATCCTCCGGCAGACTCAGTATTTCCTCTTCCGGTGCAGACAGCAGCCGAATCTTTCGGATGATGGCCACCCCCCGGACCTTATTTACTTTATCGACATCTTTTCGATGGATATAGAGTATCTTTTTCTCCATTTCCTCTCCTTCCCGGTATTTTCATTCGCTTTATTTTAATTAGTAAAAATCTTGTCTTCTATCCTAGTTACGTTCTTGTCTTACCTCTTCCATAAACGCCGTCATTTCCTGTAAAAGAATCGGACGTACCTCTTCATTCAAGACTTCATGCCGTAGTTTGGGGAAAATATGAAGCTTAAGCTTGGGATTTCCCAGTTGCTTTAGCATAGCATAAAGACTTGCCGGACCCTTGCCGTATTCTCCCACCGGATCCGCACCGCCGGAAAAAATAAAGCAGGGAATATCCTTCAGCTTTTTGATTTCCGCATATTCATTAACCCTTACCAAAGCAGCCAAGAGGTCGGCATAAGCTCCCAGAGTAAAGCCCACTGCCAAAGGATCCCGACCATTTGCCTGACTCACCTCTTCCTTAGTGCAAATCCAATCTGATAGACTCTTGGGATTCGGAATATGTCTGTTGAAATACTTCGCCAGGAGAATGCTTTCCTTTAGCGCATCATCCTTAGCTCCCCGAAGCTTCTTTTGAACAGCAATGTAGCCCTGCACCGGAAGCAGTACAGGACTTCCCCCTGCCGTTCCGGAAAGCAGTAAGCCCTTTAAGTCCGCCCCATAGCTTGCCGCATAGTCTCTTGCCAGGAAGGAACCCATGGAATGGCCGAAGAGAAAAACCGGCAGATTCGGAAACCATTTCTTGATCTGCAAGAGGCTTCTGTGAATATCATGAATCATACTTTCCCAACCGGAATTATCTCCAAAGTAGCCGGGGATATTGGCACTTTTTCCATGCCCCTGCATATCCATGCCGCAAACCACATAGCCCTGCTTCGCCATATACTCAAAAAGGTAACGATATTTTCCGATATGCCCCTGCATCCCGTGGAGAACAAAAAGAATCCCTTTCTTTTCAAGGCTTTCCTCCTGCCACAGAACATTATAAATTTTCCCAAGCCCGTTGCTGGCTTCCCTTTTCCACTCTCTTCTTTCCATCCTTCTCCTTTTGCTTTCTATCGGCCTTCCCGAAAGCCTTCATGTCGACCTTCACGAAAACCTCCTATCAGGATTTTCAATATCCCCCATAATATCATGCTTTCCGCAGGAGATACAAGAAAAGAGCATCTTATCTTTTTACGATTTTTATAATTTTTTCTAAGGAAGAAAGGGGCTGTAATAAAATGGAAAAGGATAAATAAGTTTTGGTGGCATAGGTCTAGTTGGGGGCACGCTCTCGCTAACCTCGCCTCCTAGCAGTACTAACTTCAAGCATCGCCTTGCTCGCTTTCAGTAAGTACTGAGGGGCTCAGATTACCCCCTTTTAGACCTATGCCACCAAAACTTGCAGCAAAATCCGATTTTATTACAGCCCCTTTCTTCCTTTTCCTCTTCTCCCTGTTCTTTTTTCTTCCTTTATGATATATTTAAAAGGTTGCATTTGTTATATTTTTTAAGACTAATGAAAGGAGGGTTCATGCTGATTTGTCCGATATGTGATTCTACCTTAGTGAATCGCTTTTGCCCGGTTTGCAAAAAGATCGTGAAAAATCCCTGGGTTTTGGATGACCGGGTGTTTATCAATCGTTCCCATTCTCTTCCGGATGATTTCTGTGAATATCATGGAAATGGGCGAAAAATCACCTTATTAAATAAAGTGGATCACAAAGGCTCCTCGGTGATTTCTCCCAAAGTAAATCCCCTAAAACAAGCACACAATCCCAGTCAGTCTCAAATGGTGGATACGGTTATGAAGAAAGGAACGAATCCGCCGAAACCGACATTTTCCTACAATAAGAAGAAAGGATAGAAATTATGCCATTTATTGTTTTTTTAGTCATTGTAATTTTTCTAATCAGCACCACGATTCGTATCGTACCGGAAGCCTGTGCCATGGTTGTGGAGCGTCTTGGACGCTTTCATACCGTATGGCGCCCGGGTATTCACTTCCTGATTCCCTTTGCAGATCGTATCGCTAAGAGAATTAACTTAAAGGAGCAGGTAGCGGACTTCCCGCCCCAGCCGGTTATTACCAAGGATAATGTTACCATGCGAATCGACTCCGTTGTCTTCTTCGTCATCACCGATCCTAAGCTTTATGCCTACGGTGTGGAGAACCCCATCGCAGCGATTGAAAACTTAACCGCTACTACTCTTCGTAACATCATCGGTTCCATGGACTTGGATACCACTTTGACTTCCCGTGATGAAATCAACACCCAGATGCGTTCTCTTTTGGATGTGGCTACCGATCCTTGGGGAATCAAGGTGAACCGTGTAGAGTTAAAGAACATTCTTCCTCCTGATGCTATCCGTGAGGCCATGGAGAAGCAGATGAAGGCGGAGCGTGAGAAGAGAGAGGCTATTACTCTTGCAAAGGGTAACAAGGAGTCCGCAATTCTTACCGCAGAGGGTAACAAGGAGGCCGCAATCCTGAACGCGCAAGCGGACAAGCAGAAGGCCATCCTTGCCGCAGAAGCCCAGAAGGAAAAGGAAATCCGTGAGGCGGAAGGTCGTGCCCAGGCGATTTTGAATGTGCAAAGAGCGGAGGCGGAAGGTATTCGCCTTCTAAAGGAAGCCGGTGCGGATGATGCGGTACTTCGCATTCGCAGCTTAGAGACCTTTGCCAAAGTGTCCAATGGAAAGGCTACCAAGATCATTATTCCTTCCGATATCCAAAATATGGCAGGCTTGTTAAGCAGTTTGAAGGAAACCCTCGTTTCTCCCTCCGCTCCGGTGACCGACTCCGATTCGGGGAACAGCTCTACTCCGGCAGCTGAAAAAAGCTCTGCCTTTGATGCTCCTGAAGAGATAAATGGAAATGAGGAAGCATGATAAAAATCATCTTCTTTGATATCGACGGCACTCTTCGTCCCTTTGAAACCGGAATCATTCCGGAGGATAGCAAGGCTGCCGTCCAAAGAGCCCGGGAGGCAGGAGTGCTTTGTGCCATTGCCACCGGAAGACACTGGGTGGAAATCTATAATGAAGGCTTGGTGGAGGATATGTATTTCGATGCCTTTGTCACTTTGGACGGAGGCTATGACTACATCCTGCATCCGGAAAAGGCAAGACCTGTTTTCCAAAAGCAGGGCGCCAAAAAGCCGAAGGACTACCACTTCCTGATTGATGAGGCAGGGCTTCCCCTGCCTTACTTTGATCCGAAAAACGGAGAGGTACTTTTACAAGAAGCCATCCCCGGAGAAATGGTGGAAAATGTCCTTGCTATGGCGGAAGAAAGCACCTTTCCCATTCTGTTTTTGGAAGAGAGACGGCTCTATGCCAACTTTGTAAATGATGCTTTGCTACGTTGTCTTTCGGAAATCAAATCCGGCCTTCCTCCCATCCTTCCCCTATCGGAAGCCAGGAAGAATCCTCTATTTATGCTGATACCGGTGCTCAATGAAGCGCAAGTGGAAGAGCTGGAAAGAAGAATTCCGGACTGCCATTTGGTTCGCTGGTCCGACGGTCTATCCTTTGACGTGACCAAAAGAAATATTTCCAAGGTTTCCGGCATAGAAGCCATTTGTAAGGCTTTAGGCATTCAAAGAGAAGAATGTGCCGCCATCGGAGACGGCTGGAATGATGTGGAAATGCTCTCCCATGTGGGAATGGGTATCGCCATGGGCAACGCCAAAGAAGAATGTAAGGCTGTAGCAAACTACATCACCGCCCCTATTCTGGAAGGCGGCTTGCCTCAGGCGGTGGACTACATCTTAAAATACAACGAAACACAAAAGAAGTGATGATAGCAAGACGATTATCCGTCAGCTTTCGAACAGTATAGCTCGTAGTAAGAGGAACACTCTTAGCTCTCACCTACACGCTAAGCATAAATTTTAAAAGAAACACAAAAGAAGTGATGATAGCAAGGCGAGTATCCGTCAGCTTTCGAACAGTATAGCTTGTATTAAGAGGAACACTCTTAGCTCTCACCTACACGCTAAGCATAAATTTTAAAAGAAACACAGAGGAAGTGATGTTAGCAAGGCGAGTATCCATCAGCTTTCGCGCAGTATAGCTTGTAATAAGGGGCAATCTGAGCCCGCGGGTTCTTGGCTTTTGTTTTTTAAAAGCTTAGAACCCCTGCGAGGCGAGGTTAGCGGGAGCGTGCCCCTGCTACAAGCTATACTGCGCGAAAGCGATTTCGGATAATGCTTACCCTTCATCACTTCCTCTGCGTTTCTTTTATTTTTTTGCTTTGCTCCTCCACCTCCTTCTTTTTCTTCTCCTCTTTTTCTTTCTTCTTTTCTTCTTTCTGAATAAAGGCGGATTCTTTATCAATCTGTCCCAGAGAAATCATAAAGTCGGAACGTTTTTCCAGTTCTTTTTTCACGTGCTTCAGACCATACTCTTCTATAAGAGTTGGGGTTTTGGAAAATAAATTTCTGCCCAGCCCCAACTTATCCCCCGGAATTTCTACGCCCATGGCTGCCAAAGTGGTGGGAAAATCATCAAAAGTACTGTATTCCCGATATTTTTTTTCTTCCACCCCGGGAACGGCATTTAGATAAGTGGTGAAAACCTTTCTTTGATAGCTTTTTTCCACATCATTACAAAAATCATGATCCATTGTGGGGTGATCCCCGGAAATAACTATGGTCGTATTTTCATAAAAAGGCTGCTGCTGTATCCAATGAACAAAGTCGGATACCTGTCGGGAGGTACATTGGTACACATCCGCATACTGATTTTTCGGGTGTTTTCTTTCACAAAGTCTGCACACATAACCATCCGGAAAATGAGTATCCACTGTAAGCAGAGTTAAATTAAAGGGTTGTTCCGCCTTCCCCAGATTTTCCAATTCCTCCTTCGCGTACAGAAAAAGTTTCTCATCCTCAAAGCCCCAGTTCACCCAATAGTTTCTGGGAAATTTTCCCTTTCTTTTCCAATAGGAAAAATCCTCCACGGCTACATTTCCGTGATCCTCCATGAAAAGCTCTCTTCCGCCAAAATAGCCTACAGAGCCTAAGAGGAATTTTTGATTATAACCTTCCTCCTCCAAAATATCTCCCAGGGCGGTAACAGAAGGGAAAAAATGCTTCTGGCTATCCATAGAATTTTGCTCAATGGAGATTTTCAAAGGAAGACCGGTGCTCTCTCCAAAAATCGCTCCCATGGTCCAGGTGGCTCCGGGAAGGGCAATTCCCCCATTCCTTTTCTCACCCTCTCCGGCAAAGTCCTCTCCCTCTTCCCCCAAGGCCATCAGCTCGGGCAGAAGATTCTCCGGAAAGTCTCCGCCGTGTTCCTTGTCCATAAAGGTAAGCTCTGTGGACTCCATATAAATATAGATAAGATTTCTTTTCTTCTCCGGAAATTTCAAGTCCACATTCTTCGGATCCACATAATGCTCTTCAATAAACTTGGAGGATTGAAACTGAGAGCTTAAAAAGGAACCAAGAGATATCCCGTCCCAAGCTTCTGCAATGGTCACTGCCACAAGGAAAATGCTGAAAAATCCGCATAGAGGCAGGAAGGCCTTCTTGATTTTGGGAAGGAAAATTCGTATCTTTTGCTTTTGGTAGAAAAAATAATAAAATACAGAGAGGGATAGCCATAAAAGAATGGCAGGGGCCAAGGCTGTGATAATAAAAAGCTGTACCAGATGCCCGTTGGCTCCCCCCATAGGGGCGAAAACATGAAAGAGAATCTCATCTACCGTAAGCTCTTCCCAGTTGCTGACCAGAAAAAGATAGGACAAGCGAAACAGGCAGCATAATCCCAGCATAAAAAATAAAAGATAGGGAAGGAGCATTTTCCCTATTGATTTTTTGTTGTCCTTATTTTGTTCCATGAAATATTCACCTTCTCACGCAGGAAGCAAATAATCTTCTTGCTGTATAGTATTCTTTTGACGATAGAATTGTTATCCGACAATATAATATTTCTCTATGCATATAAAAGCTTTTGTCCAGAAATAAAAATACAACTTTTCCCTATTTAGCACAAGGGTATAGTATAAAGCCTCGAATCAAAAAGAGAGTCATCGGGAAAAATTGGAATATGGAGCTATAAAGAGTCGAAAATATGGATTCATTAGAGAAAATAAAAAATAGAACGACCTCGAAAACCGAAAGTCGCTCCATTTTTATATAAGAGAAAAATCTCCGAAAAATTTTATTCTTCATCTTCTCTGTTCCGTACATAAACCGGTGCCTTCTTGGGAGAAAGATGCAAAATCTCTCTGAATCTGGCAAAGGCATCCACCGCATTTTGCCAGGACTCCTGCAGGGCTACGGTCTTGTCGGATAAGGTCAATAAATAGGCTATCCTGCTGTTGGGAATACGGGTAGAAAGAGGGAACATATGTGTTAAAATCGCTCTCTTCTCTGTCTCCGTTAAAGCGAAATTCTGTGCTTCGGAGTTCTCCACCGCATCCTCCGGATGATAAAAGCAGTACCAACGTCCGTTATGGGTGGTACCGTCATCCTTATGATAGTCAATCATACAAAAATCATGAAGGAAACCGATTCTGGCAGCGCTGTCCGCATCCATGCCCCAGCTTTTTGCCAAATGATACGCCATATAAGCTACTCGAACACTATGGTCGAAGGTATTGGTACTTCCATGCCGAGGCACCGCCTTTAACTTACAATATTCCTTATTTTCCGTAATTTCTTTAAACTGCTGAATAAATTCAAGATGTTCTTTCTTTAAATCCATCTGTTCCCTTTCTATCTATTTAAAATTAAGAAACGTTATTACTATACTCTTTCCCCCGTGCTACTGCAATACTCTTTCGAGAATTTTAAAAAAAGAGTAGGAAATCTACACCCCATATTTCGGCGCGGAAGCGGAGATGCATAAGGCTTCTCTTCTTACTCCCTTCTCTGCAAATATCATAAATGACTTTCCCTCTTTGCTCCGCTTTCCACAAAAAGAATATCATTCTTCTCTTCGTCTCTCCATTTTCTACAAATATCCATCAGGACTTTCTACAATGAAAAATATAGAAATACAAAGTTCTCTTAGAGCTTTTCCCGTACTTATGATAAAATAGCTTTGGTCTATTTAGAAAAACTCTCCTATTTTTATAGGAAGAGTCTGGAAAAAATCACTGATTCAGGAGAAAGAGAGGACAGATTATGAAGTGGAGAGAGCTCATTAAGGAACGGAGTTCCATCCGTAGCTATAAGGATAAGAAGGTAGATGAAAAGTTGCTGGAGCAGGTACGGCAGTATATGAAGGAGCTGTCCCCACTCATTCCGGAGCAGAAGACAGAGATTCTTCTATTGGGAAAGGAAGCAGGTCCCCGTTTAGAAGGAATTGTAGGTTATATGGGCAACGCTTTTTTTGCTCCCAACTATATTCTGCTTTTGGGAGAGGATAGCGAAGAAGGCTACATCCATGCAGGTTATCTGGCAGCACAGTTAGAGTTAAAGCTTACAGAACTGAAATTAAATACCTGCTTTTTATCGATTAACGAAGCAAAGGCGGTAAAAACCGCTTTAAATATTAGTTCTCCCCTTACGGTTACCACCTGCATCAGCTTTGGACACGGTAATCCGGAGAAGGACAGCAATCGTATCGATATTAAGTCCAGATCCGATGTACGCATGGAGAAAATCAAAGGACATATTGCACCTAAGATAGCCATGGTTGAACTGGTTTCCCAGTCTGTTTTCGGACAGAGCTGTGATTTTGCCGAGGATGCCATGGATCCGAACTGGGAAAAGGCCTTTTATGCCTCAAGTCTTGCACCGGCTGCATTGAATCGCCAGACCTATCGTTTCTTAATAGAGGACAATATGCTCTATCTTCTGGATCGGGAGGTTAAGCATATCACCAGGGAAGATCGGTATTTAAATGACGGTATCGTTATGTTTTACTTCCATACCGTTCTTACCGCCCACTTCCATAAGCCTGATAGCTGGACCGTAGGCACCGTAGAGAAGAAGCCTGAGTGGAAGGTTCCGGAGGAATATTTCGTAGTGGGAACATACCGCTTGTTCTAAATCGCTCAGACTTGAAAGCGCTGCACTTCGCTTGCGCTGGAGTTACGAATTGCAACTCAACTTTGCTTGCACTGGAGTTATAAGTCGCAACTTAACTTTGCTTGCACTGAAGTTATAAGTCACAACTTAACTTTGCTTGCATTAGAGTTATGAGTCGCGGCTTAACTTCTCTTTTTCTATAGTCCTTTCTCTAAAAAGCTTTTATAATAGAGCTATCTGTATATATGTCTTTAATAGAAAGGAAGCTCCTATGGAAAAAGAGATTCAGATTGTTCGGGAAAATATTCGTAAGGCATGTGAAAGGTCCGGAAGAAAGCCGGAGGAGGTACTGCTCATAGGGGTTTCCAAAACAAAACCCTACGCTGCTGTGCAGGAAGCCTATAGCTATGGTATTCGGGACTTTGGAGAGAACAAGGTACAGGAAATTCGGGATAAGTTTGCTCTCTTGCAGGAGGACGCCCATTTGCAAAAGGAAGCTCCTTCTTTTCATATGATTGGTTCCCTCCAAAAGAACAAGGTAAAATATCTTCCCGGGAAGGTAAAGATGATTCATTCCATTGACTCCCTTCCTTTGGCTTTAGAGGTGGAAAAAGAATACACCAAGAAAGAGGAAATTGCCTCCGTTTTATTGGAAGTCAATGTGGCCAGGGAGGAAAGTAAGTCCGGCTTCTTTTTAGAAGAGGTGGAACAAGCTTTGGAGGAATGTAAATCCCTCCCCCATGTCAAGCTCTGCGGTTTGATGACCGTTGCTCCCTTTACAGAGAATCCGGAGGAAAACCGGGTACATTTTCGAGCATTAAAAAGTCTCTTAACGGAATTGCAAAAAAAATACCCCGCTCTTCCCCTTAAGGAGCTTTCCATGGGGATGAGCGGAGATTATGAAGTAGCCATCGAAGAAGGAGCTACCATGGTGCGTATCGGCTCCTTTATTTTTGGGGCGCGGGACTATGGAAACGCCCATAAGTCCTAAGCAAGTCCGAAATTAGAGCCTTCTTTTCTTCGCTAAAGGCCTTTTCCGGAAGACGCCACTGCCAGTTTCCTTCCGCAGTTCCCGGCGCATTGATTCTTCCCTCTGCTCCGCATTCCAGGTAGTCTCCTGCCGGAATAATGCATAGGGAGGAAATGCTGGAAAGGGCTGTCTTAATCAAAAGCTCTGTCATTGCATTCCAGTCATTTTGAGAACGGGAAAGATAATGGTACACATTTCCTCTCTCCCAATCTGACAGGGTTTCAAACCAGTTTCTTAAAGTATCATTATCATGGGTTCCGGTATAATACACGGAATTACTATCCTGTAGCATGTGGGGTAGGTAAACATTTTCAAAGTCGGAAAATGCGAACTGCAAAATCTTCATGCCGGGAAAGCCGGTTTTCGCAATCAGCTCTTCCACTTCCTTGGTGATTACCCCCAGATCTTCTGCAATAATCGGCAGTTCTTCCTTCTGAAAATGTTTCTGAATCGCCTGAAATAGACCGAATCCCGGTCCCTCACGCCACTCTCCCACCATAGCGGTTTCCGCACCATACTCCACCGCATAATAGGATTCAAAGCCACGGAAATGATCCACCCGCAGCAGGTCAAATTGATTCAAGCAATATTCCATCCGCTTACACCACCAAGCGTAATCTTCCGCCTTGTGCTTCTCCCAGTCATACAAGGGATTTCCCCAAAGCTGTCCGGTCTCGGAAAAGGCATCGGGCGGTACTCCTGCAACAGAAGAGGGGTAGCCTGTTTCATCAAACTGGAACAGAGCTCTGTTTCCCCAAGCATCCGCACTGTCCATGGCACAGTAAATGGGAATATCTCCAAAAATCAGGATATCCTTCTCATGGGCATAGGCTAAAAGAGCCTGCCACTGCTTATCGTACTGCATTTGCAAAAAGGCATAATAGCCCACTTCCTGCTTGTGCTCCTCCAAAAACTTCTCTATAGTCGCCTGATCTTTATCCCGGTAGGGCTTCTCAAAGGAAAGCCAAGGAATTCCGTTAAAAAAGTCCTTCAAAGCCATAAAGAGGCAATAGTCAAAATTTTCCTTGCTTCTTCCATCCAAAAGCACAGAAAGATTCCCCCCCTTGGAAAGCCAGTTTTCATAGGCCTTTCGGAGGATTTTGTGCTTTAGCTCATACAAAAGTCCATAGGAAATCTTCTCTTTGGATTCCTTAAAGCGTTCCTTTTCCAAATCCGCCTCTTCCAAAAGACCTTCCTCTTTCAGGGTTTCCAAATCAATAAAGTACGGATTTCCCGCAAAGGCGGAAAAGGACTGATAGGGAGAATCTCCGTAACCTGTTGGCCCCATGGGAAGAATCTGCCAAACCCGGTTTCCCGTCTCCGCCAAAAAGTCTATAAACGCTCTGGCTTCCTTTCCCATAGTTCCGATTCCCTCTTCTCCCGGTAGGGAAAATAAAGGAAGTAATACTCCTGCTTCTCTTTTTTTCATGTATTTTTCTCCTTTCAAAGGAATTAATGCTTTGCAGTAATAAATGCTCTATTTTATTTCGGCGTTATTATGCAATATATATCTAAAAGGCTGCGTTTGTGTCCTCATTGCATTTCCCTTGTGGCAAAATAAAATTGCATTTAAATTTTTTTCACTTTACATGGAACTAAGGAATCTGTCAAATAAAATGAGATTGATAGGCTTTTCTTTTTTGCCGATATACCTTTACAAGACAGCTTAGGGGATTTTCAAAAACTGTAGCATAGAAAAAGCTTCTCAAAGAATTTTTGAGAACATAAATTTTAAGAAAAATCCTTCTGAGATAAAGGAGTATTAGAGACAGCATGGACTTAAAGAAATTAGAACATATCCTAAGAATTGCAGAGGAAAAAAATATCAGCAGGGCGGCAGAACGGCTTTTTATCTCCCAGCCTGCTTTGAATTTACAGCTTTTAAATCTGGAGCGGGAGCTGGGCACAAAGCTCTTTGCCCGCAAAGGAAATGAATGTAGCGTAACGGAGGCCGGCAGAATCTATGTGGAAACAGCCCGGAAAATGATGAATATGAAGAAGGACTGCTATGCCAAGATTGCAGAGCTTAGCCAGCTTCATAACGAGGAAATTGCCATCGGAGCCTCAGGACTTCAGGGAGACTATATGATGTGCTACATTTTCCAGAAATTCCACGAAAGCCATCCCAATGTAAAATTGCAATTTACTTCCATGAAGGGGCTAAAGGCACAGGAATTGGTGAAAAACGGCACCATTGATTTAGGCATTGTCTTAATGGGGGATAAGCAAAGCTATCGTATGGAATATAAGCTTCTGGGAAAGGTAGAATTGCTTTTGGCTATTGCCAAAAATCATCCTTTGTTAGAGGTTTTGGAAGAAGAGGGCGAAATTACTGAAATTGATTTGGCTAAGCTTTCCGAACTTCCCTTTGTTCTGGCGCCCAAGGATTCTACAGAACGATCCGTTGCGGAAATGGCCTTTGAAGACGCAGGCATTGACCCCTATGTGCCTATGGATGTGGAGGGAATCCATTATCAAATGGCTCTGGTGGAATCTTCAGATTACTGCTCCTTTATCGGTAGCAATAACCGTGCCCATGTACCGGACAGCATCCGCCTGATTCCCTGTAAGACACATCCAAAAATGAATGCGGTGGCAGTGTATAGGAAAGATAAGCCTTTAACTAAGGCATTGGTGGAATTAATTGCTTTAACTGAGGAATATTGGTCTTCCTTCTCTGAGGAAGAGTCATTCTAAAAAGGGCTGTATGCATTGCTAAGATACGCTTAGACGCAGTATAGGTATGAAATCGAGCACGCTCCCGCTAACCTCGCCCTGCATCGGTACTAAGCGAAAAACTACAGTACCTTTGTTTTTCGCAAGTACCGGCGGGCTCAGATTGCTCTCTTTCATACCTATACTGCATCTGTCGCTTCAGCTTATTGATTTCTACAGCTCCTTTTATTAACGCTCTACTCTTCCGGCAATGGAAAGGATATGCACTTCCTCCGCTCCGGCTTCCAGGAGCTTTCTGCTGCAAGCCTCCATGGTGGCTCCGGTGGTAAAAATGTCATCCACCAAAAGCACACGCTTTACATCCGAGGGTAATGCTTCACAGTGAATTGCTTCCAAGAGATTTAATAGTCTTTCCTCCGGGCTACAGTCCTTTAAAGCTCTTGTTTTCTTGACTCTCTGTAAATACTCTGAAACCAGAGGGATGCCACAGACCTTTGCCAGACTTTCTCCAATGACCTCTGCCTGATTATAGCCCCTTTCCTTTCTTCTAATGGGATGAACCGGCACAGGAATAATGGCCTGAATCCCCAGTTCTTCTATCTTTTCCCGAAAAACTTCTCCGGCTTTCTTTCCGAAAAAGACACCTTTATCTTTTCTGCCTTTATACTTCAGAAGCACTAAAGCATCCTCTACTTCCTCTGTTAATTCATACAGCATCATACCGGTAGAAAAGGAAAAACGGTGTCTTTTACAGTTTCCGCAGTACTCCTCCGTATCCAAAAGAATCCCTCGTCCGCATTTTTTACAGACCGGCTCCTCCATGATTTTTTCGTAAGCTTTGCAGGCAGGACAGATTTCTTCTTTTCCGCTTTCCGTAAGCTCATCACAAAGGATGCAGCGAGGAGGAAAGAGGGCATTGATGATGGCTTCTTTCCAGTCTTCCTTTTTTCCCATAGCTCCTCCTATTCCTCTATCTTTCGATTTCATGATATTCTTTTACCGAAGTATTCCAATACTTCCGAGCTAATAACAATCCTCCCGGACTAATACCCTTATTTCCGGGTCAATCCAATACTTTCCGCTTCGATGCATATAAATCCCTTATTTTTTGCAAAACTCATAAGAGAAAAGATAGATATACTCATTCTCAGAGTAAGCATCGGTTTTTCCTAAAAGTAAATCAAGAAGATTCGGAACTGTGATCTCATCCTTATCGTAAGCCAATCCCAGCAATACGTCTTCAAAGTCATAAATAATTTCTGGTTTTCCCTCGATTCGACTTTGTGATCTGATATAGTATTCCCTTCCTGCAACACCTTCCATAAGAGGCAAATCTACAGAAGACTTGGATCCATCATCTGTCCAAACAACAAGCTTTATTATTGCATGATCATAATCCGGAACGATGATAATGCCTCCATTTTTCGGGGAATCCATACCCTCAAAGCCAATCTCTACAGGTTCTTTACTTAACAGTTTTCCCTTATGATATTCTGAATAATAAATCTTGAGTCGAGCAAACTTATCAGTGGTCGTAAATTGATAAGCATTTACTCCATCCGGCCCGGCAATCAGATTCACCGTCTGCATTTCCACACTATTCCCGGCCATCGGTGTAATATAGTTCATCGGCCTATAGGCACGATATAGGGAAGTAGCAATTACCGCAGTTGTAAGTATGGAAAGAATCAGCAATGCACAAATGATATACTTCAAGCTTTTTTGTTTGCGCTTACTGTCTGTAACAACACTGATGATATTTTCTTCCGACTTCTTTTCGATATTCTCATGGACAATATCTTCGCCGGCTAAAAACTCGTTAATACTAATGCCTAAAATGGAACAAAGGTCAAAATAAAGCGATACATCCGGAAGGCAAATACCTCTCTCCCACTTAGAGACAGACTTATCACTCATACCTATTTTCTCGGCAAGCTGCTTTTGGGTCAGCCCCAAATTCTTTCTTTTTTCCGAAATATACTTTCCGATTTTAACAAGATCCATACAGTCCCCTTTCCTATGATGTGATAATAGCTTATGGGATAATAACCTATAGAAAAGAGAAATCACAGCCCTCGAAAGTAGAATGATATCCTATTCCGCAAATGGATTTCCGCTATCCATTGAAAAAGATGCGGAAAAGCTTTCTCCGATAGTCTGTAATTGCTGAGCCAAACCGGAGTAGCGTTTTAGCTCCTGCTCGTTGTGAAGCATTTCCAGAAAGACCTTGGGATGCCCCAAAAGGCAGACACAGGACTTGGCCCGGGTAATGGCGGTGTAAAGAATATTTCTGCTCATCAGCATTTTCGGACCGGGATACATGGGAAGCAACACCGCCGGATACTCCGATCCCTGTGACTTATGAATGGTAATGGCATAGGCCAGCTCCAGATTCTCTAAATCCTGAAAGCTATAAACCACCTTTTTTTCCTCGAAGAACACCGTTACCGTCTTTTGATAGGCATTGATTTCCGTAATCTTTCCGATGTCTCCGTTAAAAACTCCTTCTCCGCTTTCTATGGGCAGGTTAAAGTTTCCGGGAATTTCCCAGGCCAGCTGGTAGTCATTTTTGATTTGCATAACCTTATCTCCCAGCCGGAAAATGTTGCCGCTTCCCTCATATTCCGGCTTGTTCTTTCCGGGAGGGTTCAAGCGTTCCTGCAAAAAGCGGTTCAGATTTTCCACCCCCAAAAGTCCCTTCTTCTGCGGGGACATTACCTGAATGGAAAGCGGGTCGGTGGAAAGATATTTGGGGAGCTTTTCCTTCATCAAAATGGCGATATTTTCCAGAATCTGCTTCGGCTCCTGCCCCCGGATAAAGAAAAAATCCTTGGATTTCTTCCCAAGATCCGGCTCTATCCCTTGGTTTATTTTATGGGCGTTTACCACAATATCCGACTCCATGGCCTGCCTAAAAATCTTCTTTAGGGAAATGGTTTTCATGCATTGAGAGGCAATAATGTCCTTTAACACATTTCCCGCTCCCACAGAGGGAAGCTGCTCACTGTCCCCCACCAAAATCAAACGACAGCCCACGGGAACGGCACGAAGAAGGGCATCCATCAGATAAAGATCCACCATACTCATTTCGTCTACAATCAGCACATCATATTCCAGAGGATTTTCTTCATTTCTTTGGAACAGGGAAAAATCCCGATCCTCCTGCTCCTGATCCTCCCGCCCCATGTATTCCAAGAGCCGGTGGAGAGTTTTCGCCGGATAGTTCGTAGCTTCCCCCATTCGTTTCGCCGCTCTTCCGGTGGGGGCGGCCAAAGCAATGCTTTTTCCCTGTCCGGTAAAGAGCTGTAAGATGGTTTTGATGGTAGTTGTCTTTCCCGTTCCCGGCCCTCCGGTAATGACCAAAACACCGGAGGATGCGGCCAGGCTCACTGCCTTTCTTTGGAGAGGGTCCAGGGTGATTTTTTCCCTGTCCAAAAGCTTATCTATGGCCTTTTCCCAGGAATCCACATGAGCCTCTTCCTCTTCCACATTTAACTGTAAAAGACGGGAAGCCACCCGCATTTCCCGATAATAGGTACTGGCCCGGTAGACATTTTCCCCCTTGACCTTCACCTTCCCCTGCAACTGCAGCTCCAGAAGCTGCTCTTCCAAGTCCTCCAGAGGCATCTCTAAAATCCGCTCCGCCTCTCTTTTTAAAATCGAAAAAGGAAGGTAGCAATGTCCATGCCACTCTCCCTGTAAGAGGGTATAGTTGATGCCGGCTCGCATACGGAAGGGGGATTCTTTCTCCACTCCCACCTTTTTTGCCAGCTCATCACATTTCTTAAAGCCGACTCCCTCCAGCTCCTCTGCTATGCGATAAGGATTTTCCTGTAAAACCCGTAGCGTCTCTCCCTGAAAATGCTGGTAAATCTTATAGGATAGATTCAGGCTGATGCCATAGCCCTGTAGGAGGAGGAAAATGTCCTGCTGCTCCCGTTGCCCTGAAAGGTTCGTAGCAATATCCATGGCCTTTTGCATGGAAATGCCGTGAATTTCCGCAAGACGCTCCGGTTCCTCCTCCATAATCCGTAGGCTATCTTCCTTGAATTTTTTTACGATTCGGGCGGCAATGGCCTTACCGATTCCCTTAATGGCCCCGGAAGCCAAATATTGTTCAATGCCAAAAAGGCTGTCCGGAACCTCCAGCTGATATTCCTCTACACTGAACTGCTTGCCGTATACCGGATGTTCCTTCCAGCGTCCCTTTGCCTTTATTTTTTCCGACACAGAAATATGGGAGAAGCTTCCCACCAAAGTGAACTCTTCTCCCTTATCCGTAATACTACACACGGTGTATCCCGTTTCCTCGCTGCGAAAAACGATATGGGATACATTTCCTTCTATTTCTTCCAGACTAGAAGTCATCATCATCGTTACTTAAATCAATGGACTTTCCCGTTCCGATAGCCACCGCTGTAAGAGGATCCTCTGCCAGCATGGTGGTGATTCCTGTCTTTTCCTGCATCAGCTTGTCTAAACCGTAAAGCAGGGCTCCTCCTCCGGTCATAACGATTCCCCGCTCATAGATATCCGCCGCAAGCTCCGGCGGAGTTCTTTCCAGGACGTGATGTACCGCATTCACAATCATGCTTGCCGGCTCTAAGAGAGCATCCAAAAGCTCATCAGAGCTTACCACTACGGTCTTTGGCAGGGCGGTAACCAAGTTTCGTCCCCGAACCTCCATGGTAACATTCTCCGGTCTCTTGCTGGCACAACCAATATTGATCTTCATTTCCTCAGCAGTTCTTTCCCCAATTAGAAGATTATGCTTCTTTCTCATATAGCGAAGAATGGCTTCATCAAAATCATCTCCCGCCACCTTGATGGATTCGGAAACCACCGGACCTCCTAAGGCAATGACTGCAATGTCGGAGGTTCCTCCGCCGATATCGATAATCATATTTCCCTGGGGCTTGTAAATGTCGATGCCTGCACCGATTGCTGCTGCCACCGGCTCCTCGATAATGCTTACCTCTCTGGCTCCTGCATGGCTGGCTGCATCCTGTACTGCCTTCTTCTCCACCTCCGTTGCTCCGCTGGGAATACAAACGCAGATTCTGGGCTTTCTTAAAGTTCTTCTGCCCACCGCCTTATTGATAAAGTACTTCAGCATCTGCTCTGTTCTGGTGTAATTGGAAATCACACCTTGGCGAAGAGGGCGAACAGCGGAAATATTGTCCGGGGTTCTTCCCAGCATAAGACGGGCATCCTCACCAAAGGCTACCACTTCATCATTTTCTTTATTTACCGCAATGACAGAGGGCTCTTTCAGTACAACCCCTCTACCCTTTATATAAATCAGAATACTGGATGTTCCCAAGTCGATTCCGATATCATTTGAAATCAAGGAAAACATAAATTCCTCCATAAATAGCCACAATATATCTTTTATAGTATAACGGATTGAAAAAGAAAGGGAAAGTAGTCTTAGACAGATATTTTTTTAATATTTTTGAAGTTTCCATCTCGCTATTTTTCTTTTTATTGGGCAAACAAAGCTATACTTTTCCCATTTCTTCTCTATACACTAAAATTCTTTTACAAATTCTGCCGCCGTTATAATCTTAGGATTTAAAATCCCGGACTCCAAAAAGTCTTTATCACCTGTCAATAGTATATCTACTCCGGCATGAATAGCCGCTCTAAGTATTGGTCGGTCATTTACATCCCGGATTTTGACTTCCACCTCACTTTCCTCAATAGGAATGGATACCACCTCCAATGTTAATAATGCTAGAGATAGAAAACCCTCTAACGCCTGAATTTTATGAGGAAATTTCCTATTAAAAATACGACGCATTTCGTCAATGTTTTGTTCACAGAGTAATCCATGATTTGGATAACTAACCGCTTTTACAAATGCTTGATAGGGAACGCCCTTGCTACTTAATGCAGCAGATATTAATATATTTGTATCAATAAGAATTTTCATTATTCTACACTTTCTGCACGAACTTCTTTTACAAGATCCATAATAGCTTCATCTGTAGATAAATCATTCTGTTCAGCTTCTCCTTCCATTTGAGCCTGGAGTATCTGCATAGCATAAACTGCAGAATTAATAAGTCTTACACTTCCATTTTCCACAACAAATGTAATTCTATCACCGCAAGAAACCCCTAAAATTTCTCTAATATCCTTTGGAATTGTTACTTGTCCTTTTGCCATAACCTTTGCATTATCAATAAATGTTTGATTCATCATCCAAAGCACCCCCATTAATTCATAAATATAGTTCTAAATCTAAATATGCTTTTTTATACTTCTTCTTTCAATATAATAGAAAGTAGGGAAATCCCTACTTTCTATTATATTACTTATTTTCTATTTGGCAAATGTTTTACAATTTTAAAAAGTCTAATTCATTAAAAGCATCTTCTTTACCTCTTCCAAAACCGGAACTTCCCTTTGGGCAATCAGCCTCCCCAACTTTGTATTACTGCATTTTTCATATTCCTTTATGGCTTCTTCATAGGACAGCTTCAAGGTTTCCATATGAAAATCTCGGATTTCGTAGGGCATCAAGTTCTTTTCCCCAAAGGAACGGACTTTGCACAAAAAATAATGATTCATATTATGCCTATGAATAAGGTTGTAATAGTCACTGACTATCCCTATTTCTCGGAGGATTTCCACCTCAGCTCCCAACTCTTCCTTTAGCTCTCTTTTTATAGCCATCTCCAAGCTTTCTCCCTTTTCCACTCCGCCGCCGGAAGTTTCGATCAAGGTGGCTTTTCCGAAAGAATCATCCCTATGAATTCTCACAAAATAGAAATTCCTCTCTTCATCAAAGACAATACCCCGGACAATTTCTCTGTCATGGTCAGTATATTCAAAGGGAAATTCCCTATCCTGTAGCTTTAGGCTCAATTTATTTTCCATAGATATCATTTTGATAAATTTCCCTTCTATGCCCTATTCCCAATACCAGAACAATTACTTTATCTTCTTGGATTTCCGCAATAATTCTATAATCTCCTACCCTATATCTCCATTGTCCGCTTCTATTAGCTGTTAAGCCCTTTCCATGTTTCCTGGGATTTTCACAGCCTTCTAAGTTCTTTCTAAGCCAAGCAACGATAAGAGAAGCTGTGTACTTGTCCAGCTTTTTCATCTGCTTTAATGCTTTATCAGAAAATACAACCCTAAAACTCATCCTAAGCCCAGCTCTTTCTCCACCTCATCAAGGGAGTAGGTGATGGGATTTTCATGATATTCCGCTATGGCTTCCTCATAAGCCTGCAAATCATACTCCTCTTCAATATGTTCAATCACTGAGCGTCTAAGCAATTCCGATACGCTAATCCCATGCAATTCCGCATATTTTTTAAACAGTATAGAGTCTGCCTCATTTAGTCTTAAAGAGATTGTCATTCCATCCCTCCTTTCATCTGTAATACATTGTATTATATATGCTATTCTTCGTCAATTTCTCTCCGCAAAAAAGGAATGGTCTCTCTTCTTGCTTTCTTAAGGAAAATATGGCAAGATTTTACAAAGAAAATTTGAGGGGGGATTAAGATGGCAAAGCTTGTGGATTCCAAAGAGACCATTGCCGTATTGCAAAGGACAAACTTCCAGTTTAAGAAGCAATTCGGTCAAAATTTTTTAATTGATGCATCTGTCTTGGATCATATCATTTCTCACGCCAAGATTCAGAAAGAGGATCTGGTGATTGAGATTGGTCCCGGAATCGGAACCTTAACAGAAGCCCTTTGCGAGCATGCAGGGCAGGTGATTGCCATTGAAATTGATGATAAGCTGATTCCTATTTTAGAGGAGAACCTTGCCGGTAAAGAAAATTTTCACCTCCTGCATCAGGATGTTTTAAAGGTGGACTTTACGGAGCTTTTAAAGGAATACCCTGACTTTCATTCCGTAAAGGTAGTAGCGAATCTTCCCTACTATATTACCACCCCCATTTTACTCTCCTTACTGGAAAAGAAGCTTCCTCTTAGCTCCATCACCGTCATGGTACAAAAGGAGGTGGCGGAGAGAATGCAGGCCGGTCCCGGTAGCAAGGATTACGGCGCTTTATCTCTTGCGGTGCAGTACTACAGTAAGCCGGAGATTGTACAGGAGGTTCCTCCCCACTGCTTTATTCCCCGCCCCAAGGTAAGTTCCATGGTGATTCACCTCTCTGTTTATAAGGAATCCCCTGTGGAATGTGAGAATCCGGAATATCTCTTTAAGACCATTAAAGCTTCCTTTATGCAAAGACGGAAGACCTTGGTAAACGCCCTTTCCGCCGGTTTAGGCATAGATAAGGAAGTGATTAAAAGCGTACTTTCCGCCCTTTCCTTTCCGGAAAATGTGCGGGGAGAGACTCTTAGTTTGGATGAATTTGCAGAGATTAGCGATAACCTGGATCCGGAGTGGAAAGAACAGCAAAAGTCCGTGTTCTGCAGGTTTTGTGAGTAAGTAAAAAAGGAGTTGTAAAATAATCAAGCTTTTGTATATGCATTAATAGGTCTAAACCCGGGGCACGCTCTCGCTAACTTCGCCTGCGCCACTTGTTAAGAGTAAAGACATTTTCGGCAATATAGGTCTGAATATGGGATAGTCTGAGCCTAATACTTGTGAAAGGCCAGCGATGTGGAGGACTGTAAAATCAATAATTGAAGCGAATGATGCAGTGTGGGGCTATAATAAGGGCAATCTGAGCCCGCCGGTTCTTACTGAAAGCGAGCTAAAGCGAAGCTTAAAGTTAGTGCTGTAAGGACAGACTTTTCATTAGAAAAGTCGTCCTGATGCAGACCAACTTCCGAAGGAAGTTGCTTTGCAAAGCAAAGTGAGCAGTGGTTAACATAAACCACTGCTCAGTCAAGGCGAGGTTAGCGAGAGCGTGCCCTAATTATAGCCCACACTGTATCAGAGCGTCTTCTTATAGCGAGTGCAGTCCTTCTCTACGCAGAGCAAGGCTAGCGAGAGCATACCCCCATTCAGACCTATATTGCTTAGGAAATTTTATTGCTTTAAATTTACTTCTTTAAATAGCCGTAAAAGGCATTATGCACCTTTTCGTATCTGGCGATGGCTTCTTCTCTACTGATATTTCTGGGTATGCTGCTTCCCCCAAGGGTGTATACGGTGATAAAGCTATTGTTGTAGCCGCTGATTAACTCCCACTGATCCTCCATGCGAATCATCAATGGATATCCCTTCCCCACATAGTAGAGGGCGGCGTGAAGATCCATACCATAAAGGTTCAGAAGCACGCCATTGTCATAGTCCATAGCCCTTCGAAGCTCCGGAATCTGAGAAACGAAATTGCTGATGTCTTCTTCCTGAATTTTCAGGTTAGCAGTATTGGGGCGATCCGTTCTGTTCCAAACAATCCGCTCCTTCTGATCCACCACATAACCGAACTGGTCATAAATCTTCTTATAGGCCGCCTCCATAGTGGAAAACTCTCCCTGATAATGCCCAAGACTATAGGCGGAAAAAAGGATATTCTCTTCCTTGGTATCTCCCGGAAGCTCGATAGAGCCTGCCTTTTCAATAGAGAACTTTTCCGGGTAATGCAGGCTAAACTGGCTAACCGACTTTCCTACCATGGGAAGATACTGCAGTTTTCCAATATTTCCCAGAACCTTGGATTCCAGGACAATCTTTCTTTCATCTTTGATTTCTTTGTTGGAAAGCAGGCTATCCTTCCCCACATACTGATATTCCCCGTCCTGCAACTGGTATTCATCAAATCGAAGCTGATTTCCTTCCAGACTGAAATTTGCAAAATACAGGCCATCCTTTTTATAGGAAAGCTTGGTTTTCATGTCTTCCCCAACTATGCGAATCTCCGATACCGGTACTTCTCCCTGGGGATTCCAAATCTGATCCTTGTCACTATCCTGTAAGCCATAGAGGAAATCCTCCCCCAGAAAGCCGATTACCTTCAGTCGTTTTCCATCTTCGGAAATGCTCAAATTCTTATCTCCGTGGAGATTTCTAAAAGAAATTTCCCTGTGCAGTTCTCCGTCATTGTTCTTTTCTCCGTAAGCAATAAATTGCTTACTGCTACTGGAAGCAAAATCATTTTCCGAAAGACCGGTAGACAGCGTAATAACCTCGAAACTGTTGGTATCCACCCCATAGATACTGCCGGCAAAGAAAATGTAGAACATCCGGTTGTCCGCATAGTAGGAAAGATTTTGAATGTTTTCCTCCAGTTTTTCCTTGCTGGCCTTTAAGGGCAGGAAGAAATTCTCCACCACCGTATTTTCCGAATTGTCATAGGTATAAAAGACAATGCCGGTATAACCCTCGTGTCGACCCCTTCGAATATAGCCATATACCAGAAAATCCACATCCCCGTTGGTGTCCACACTCAAAATATGAATGCCGTGGGTAAAACTCTCCTTCTCCACCGACTTCTCCCCCTCTGAATAGGAGAAAATTCGATTCATATTGCCCTTTCCTTCTCCGTCGGCACGGTAAAGGGTATTCTTGTCGGTAAAGGCATAGAAATTCTTGGTAGCGGATTGCAGGGCCTCAATATCACTCTTTTCCCCCACACCCAGTAAAATCTTCTTATCCTTGTAACGATAATTCTGTCCGTCAAAAAGTTCCTTGGTTCTTCGGTCAAAGTCCATCAGGAAAATTCTTTGAGGATCATATCGCATCACATAGTTATCTTCATTAAAGAAACGGTGCACATTTCCGTCCTGATCCGTAGCTCTTGAGGCGTACTGAATTTGTACCAATGCCATGGTACCGTCCAGCTCCTTCAAACGAATCTCCGGCTCCCCGTCCATTTCCATGCCGCTGTCTCCCCAGGTTATCTGCTGGAAGGAGGAGTGCAGATTCACATGGGCAAGAGAACTGTTATCCATAGTATCGTCACTTTCCAGATAAGTGCTAAGGCTCTTTGCCTCCGACTTGGAAAAGCTCTTTCTGGTAAAATCCTCCGCAAGGCTCAGAACTTCCTGTCCCATGTCCTCCTTCCCCAGTAAAACACGGGTATAGTAATAAACGCTGCTTTCTCCCAGATCCAGTTGAAGACGAAGAAGATACTCCTTTCCCTCCTTCATCAGGTTTTGGATAGGAAGGATAATGTGAACCCTTCCCCCTTCCTCCTGTAAGCTTCCCTCCTGGTCCTTTTCCAAAAGTTCTGCTCCATCCAGGGAGCGAATATCATAATGCACAGATTTTGGGGCGGACTTTCCCTCTTCCAAAATCAATTCACACCGGCGATTTTCCGGAAGCAAGGTTAAGCTGTCCCGCACAAAGGCATCATCCATTTCCTGCAAATAGCCGTAGAGGGGATTGATTTCTTTTCCGGAGGAAAATACATGAAGCACCGGCAATTTGCTTTTCCCCATATTGGCATAAATTCTATTGTTTTGGTCCATGGAACGATAAGAATGGAAAAAATAAAAAAGCAGAGCGACAAAAAAAATGCCGCCCAATACCAAAGCCCTACTTCTTCTTTTATTCCAAAACTTCTGCTTACTTTCTCCTAGTCTATTTAACAAAGTTTAAACCTTCTTCCTGATTTAGCTCTTTTCCTAAGTCTGGGGCTTCTTCCTATAGCCTAAGGCCTCTTCCAAGGCCAGCTTTTCCTCGGCTCCAAGCTCAACGGAAGTGCTGCCTTCCTCCACCTCTTTGATATAGAGGAAGCCTCCTTCTTTGGCATGAACGGAGTTAAAGATAAAGCCGCTGTTATCATAATTCAAAATTGCCAAGGCAAAGGAGAGGTTTCCTCCCATGCCGCCATAAGCATTATAGCGAATGATACCCCATTTTTGGAAGGAACGTCTGATATTCTTATGTAAAATCTTAAGCATTTCCCGCTGTTCTTCTTCCAAGTCTTCCAGCTTTTCCACATGCCTCTGCAGCTCAATAAAATAATCCTCCAGAGTTTCCGCATCCTTCCCCCGCATGAAATAATCATACTGGCGATAGAGCTTTTTATACTTGGCCTCCGCCTTCAGGGCGATAAAGAGAGAAACGAGCGAAATCAATGTGGAAACCAGTACGAAGACCAATTTACCATGCTGTAACAATACTTCCATTTATTCTTCTCCCCTTCCCTCTAAAATCCGGGTAATTCTATCCAAATCTTCCTTCGAGTAATATTCGATTTCTACCTTGCCCTTATCCTCGTTCTTTGCTGTAATTTTTACCTTGGTCCCTAGATGTTCCTTCATTTTCTCTTCCAAGCCGTGAACAATGGTTTTCCACTGAGAACTTAAATTCTTGGGCTTTTCCTGCCTTTCCGTCGGAGTTTTTTCTTCTTTAGCCCGTCTTTCCATTTCCCGGACACTCCACTTTCTCTCTACACATTCCTTGGCAAGAGAAATTCTTTTCTCTTTATTTTCCACAGATAGCAAGGCCCTGGCATGTCCCTCGGACAAAAGGTTCTGACGGAGATATTCTAAAATCTCTTCCTCAAGCTTTAAAAGACGAAGACTGTTGGCAATGGTGGAACGCTTTTTTGCCACCCTTTCCGCCAATTCCTCCTGACTCAAATGATATTCTGTCAGTAGACTTTGGTAAGCCATGGCTTCCTCCACCGCATTTAAGTCTTCTCTTTGGATATTTTCAATGATGGCGACTTCCTTACTGAGCTTTTCGTCATAGTCCCGAATCAATACGGGAATTTCCGTAAGACCGGCCATCTTTGCCGCCCGGAATCTCCTTTCTCCGGCGATAATTTCAAAGAGAGGGCCTTCTTTTTTTACCAGTAAGGGCTGTAATACACCAAATTGTTTAATACTCTGAGAAAGTTCCTCTAACTCTTCCTGGGAAAATTGTTTTCTGGGCTGCTTTGGATTGGGCTGAATCAGGGAAAGCTTCACCATTGCCTGCTCCTCTTTCTTCTCCCGTCCATCCTTCTTTCCGGCAAAAAGGGTATCCACCCCTCTTCCCAAACCATGCTTTGCCATGTCCTTCCCTTCCTTTCTCTATCCGACTGAAATCTATATTTAAGCTTCTGTTCTTTCCTGATTTTCCGATTTTTCTAAACTTTAGTAAATAATATTCTTTGCAAAAATCTCTGCTACAAGCTTTTAATACGCTTTGTCCTTCTCCAGAATCTCCGCTGCAAGTTTTTAATATGCTATATCCTTTTCCAGAATCTCCACTGCAAGTTTTTAATACGCAATATCTTTTTCCAGAATCTCTGCTGCAAGCTTTCTATAGGCCTCCGCTCCTGTAGAACTGTTGTCATACAGGGAAATAGGCAGTCCGTGGCTGGGGGCCTCTGCCAGACGAACATTTCTGGGAATAATCGTCTTGAAGATAGGATCTGAAAAATGCTCCTGCACCGCCTTAACCACCTCCTGAGACAGGAGGTTTCTACTGTCATACATGGTAAATAAAATGCCCTCGATTGTTAAATCCGGATTTAGGGCATCCTTTACCATGGAAATGGTTTCCATCATTTGGCTAAGTCCTTCCAATGCATAGTATTCACACTGAATAGGAATCAGTACGGAATGAGAAGCCGTTAAAGCATTTACCGTAAGGGTACCTAAGCTGGGAGGACAATCAATAAAGATATAATCATAGTCCTTTTGAATATTCTCCAAAACTTCCTTTAATAAGAAATTTTTATTCTCTTCCTCTGCAAGCTCCGCATCCATGGCGGAAAGGTTCCTGTCTGCTGCAATAAAATCCAGATTTTCCAAAACTTCCCGAACAATGCCCTTTTCTATAGGAAATTCCCCGCTAAGAATCCGGTAAATACTGATATCTTCCTCCCGGACGCCAATACCGCTTCCCGCATTTCCCTGAGGATCAAAGTCCAAAAGCAAAACTCTCTGTTTTGCCTCCGCTAAGGAAGCCGCCAAATTGACAGCGGTGGTGGTTTTCCCCACACCCCCCTTTTGGTTTGCAATTGTAATAATCTTCGCCATAAGTCCCCTTAGCCTTTCTTTTTGTGCTGTAACTATTTCCTAACAAGCTATTGGTTACCGATATTTAAATACGATATTCGCATATGATATTTATACCCATTCTTGCTATGAATTGTATTCCATTTCCGCTTTTGTTTCACGTGAAACATTTTAGCCCAGCTCTATATTACTGTCAATTTATCTTCCCGCTACTTTTTACTATCTATTTCCTTGCTAAGCTATCTCTTTTAGCAGCTATTCCATTGCTATCCTTCTTCCAAAAACAAAAAATTCTAGCTTCTTTTTTTCTGCTTTTCCGGCAGCTGGGCATAAACCACCGCAATGGTCATGATGATGCAGCCGAAGATTTCCCGAATCCCCAAAGACTCTCCCAAAAACAACCATCCCCAAATCGCCGCATAAATGGCGGTAGTGGACATGAGAAGGGAAGCAAGAGTATCCTCCAATCTTTTTTGAGCATAGCTTTGCATGGTAAAAGCCACTGCCCCGGACATAATACCGGCATAAGCAATGGGAAGGAAAGCTGCTTTCAAACTCATTAAAGAGAACTTTTCAAAGAAAATAAAGCCCAGTAATCCCACCAAAGAGCCTGCTAAAAACTGTATGGACATATACCAGCTGATATTGACCTTCTTTACATAGTGTCCTACCTGCATAATCTGAACGGCATAAAGCACCGAGCAAAGAATGATATAAGTATCTCCTATGCCGATAGTAAATTTCGTTCCTGCCTTAATCGCAATAAAATAAACCCCGACCAAAGCCAGAATTGCACAAAACCAGACTTTCTTTTCCGGTTTTTTTCCGATAACTAAGCCAAAAATCGGAATCAGGATAATATAAAGTACCGTTAAAAAGGCTGCCTTTCCCACGGTGGTTTCTTTGACGCCAATTTGCTGAATCACGCTGGCAAATCCCAGTACAATACCGGTAATGGCTCCCCCTTTGATTCCCGCTCTTTTTTCCTCCTTAGAGCATGGCTTTAAAAAGGCAAAGGGCAATAAGCAAAGTCCGGATAAAAAGTGCCGATAAAACACAAAGGCGCAGGGACCAATCTGATCCATTGCGGTACTTTGGGCAATAAAGGCCAAACTCCAAATCACAGTCGTAATCAAAAGAATAATGATTCCCTTATTTCTCTCCCTATAGGGATGCTCTTTTTCTGTCAAAAGCCTTTCCTGTTCTTTTGGGAAAATGCTTTCTTCCTCTATTTCATTTAACTTTTCCACTTGATAATATTTCTCTAACTAAGGGGTGACTTAGCCGGAGTTCCCGCCTTTCTAGGATATTTTTTTCCGCAGGGCTCTATCTTCTGAATCAAAAGCATAGCTCTTCCCATATCGGTTTCCGGCAGGGTATAGATTTTCTTCTCCACACATTTTCCTCCTAAAAGGAAAATAGCCTTCTTACCCTGCTCCAATTCTTCTTCCACTTCTCTGCCCTTTAAAGCCAGAAAATAGCCTCCTGGCTTCACAAAGGGAAGGTCATACTCACTTAAAGTGGCAAGATTTGCCACTGCCCGGGAAACTACCAAATCATACTGTTCCCGCAAGCTCTTATCGTGTCCCAGATCCTCAGCCCGACCGTGATAAAATTTTACCCCTTCTAAGCCAAGGCTTTCCACCAACTCTTCCAAAAAGCGAATCCGCTTTTGTAAGGAATCACTTAAAGAAAGCTGAATACTTGGAAAGGCAATTTTTAGAACAAGCCCGGGAAATCCTGCCCCTGTTCCCACATCCATCACCGCCTTTCCCTCTATCCATTCCGAAAATGTTTCACGTGAAACATTCATTTGACAGATTGCCAGGCAATCCACAAAATGCTTCACAATGACCTCTTCTTCTTCCGTAATGGCGGTAAGATTCATCACCTTATTTTTTTCTACCAGAATCTGATAATATTGATAAAACTGTAAAAGCTGTTGTTCTGTTAAAGAAAGTCCTAAGCTCTCTGCTAAATGGGAAAGCTTCTCTCGAAAAAACTCGGTCATTTCTCTTCCTTTCTTCTTTCCTTTTCCTTCTCCAGATAAACCAAAAGCACCGATAAATCCGCAGGGCTGACACCGCTGATACGGGAAGCCATACCCATATTTTCCGGACGAATCATATCCAACTTCTGTCTGGCTTCCAAACGGAGATTATGAATATCATGATAGCAGATATCCTTTGGCAGCTTTTTCCGCTCCATCTTCTTAAAAGCTTCCACCTGTTGAATCTGTCTCTTAATATAGCCCTCATATTTAATTTCGATTTCCACTTCTTCCTGTATAAAAGGAGAAAGGGAAGGTCTTTCCGGATCCAAAGGAGCAATATTTTGATAATTACACTCCGGTCTCTTACAAAGTTCTCTCAGAGAAATACCAGACTGGATAGGAGAAGAGGGAATATTTTCCAAAATTCTGTTATTCTCCGCATTTGCTCCGATATAAGTATTTTCCATACGGCGAAGTTCTTTTAGGATGGCTTCCTGCTTTTCCCTGGTGGCCTTGATTTCCTCCTCGGAAACCATACCCAGAGCATAGCCCTTTTCCCGAAGGCGAAGGTCTGCATTGTCCTGTCGAAGCAGAAGACGATACTCCGCCCTGCTGGTCATCATTCTGTAGGGCTCCTTATTCTCCTTTGTCACCAGGTCATCAATCAAAACGCCGATATAGGCCTCGGAACGATCCAATACAAAGGGCTCTTTTTCCTCAATCTTTTGTACCGCGTTGATTCCCGCCATAAATCCCTGTACCGCCGCCTCCTCATAGCCGGAGGAGCCGTTCATTTGTCCTGCAAAATACAGGCCGGAAATCTTCTTTGTCTCCAAGGTATTTTCCAATTCCAGGGAATTTAGGCAGTCGTATTCGATGGCATAGCCGCACCGCACCATTTCCGCCTTTTCAAAGCCCGCCATGGTACGAAGAATTCTCATTTGCACGTCTTCCGGAAGAGAAGAGGAAAGACCGGAAAGATACATTTCGTTGGTGTATCTTCCCTCCGGCTCCACAAAAATCTGGTGGCGATTTTTCTCCGGAAACTTCATGACCTTATCTTCGATGGAAGGGCAGTATCTGGGGCCGGTTCCCTGAATCACCCCGTTGTACATGGGGGAGCGGTCAATATTTTCCCGAATCATCTCGTGACCTTCTTCACAGGTATAGGTCAGGTAGCAATCCTCTTGAGGAATCTGCACCGTATCAGGATCCGTGGAAAAAGAGAAGGGCACCACAGGTACATCTCCCTTCTGTACCTCCATCTTACTGAAATCCAGAGACCTTCTGTCCACTCTGGCAGGGGTTCCGGTTTTAAAACGCTGCAAACGAAAGCCTAAATCCAAAAGGGCCTGACTCAGCTTTGTAGCTCTGCGAAGACCGTTTGGCCCGGTTTCCTCGGAAACTTCCCCGTAAATACAACGGGCGTTCAAGTACACTCCGGTACAAATCAGCACTGCCTTGGCATAATATCTGGCTCCGGTACTGCTCACAACTCCGCGGATTTCCGTCTTTTCCTCATTGCACAGTAGAGAAACAATTTCTCCCTGACGAATATGAAGATTCTCCTGATTTTCCACAAGATGACGCATATTCTGGGAATAGACCTGCTTATCTGCCTGGGCTCTTAAGGAATGTACCGCCGGACCCTTGGATTGATTTAACATCCTGGACTGAAGAAAGGATTGGTCGCATACCTTTCCCATCATTCCCCCCAGGGCATCCAATTCTCTGACCAGATGCCCCTTGGAGCTTCCGCCGATATTGGGGTTACAGGCCATCATGGAAATGCTGTCCGGGCTCAGAGTAAAAAGAAGGGTTTTATGCCCCCGCTTAGCGGAAACCAGGGCCGCTTCCACTCCTGCATGCCCTGCTCCCACCACTACAATATCCACCTGTTCTTCTAAAAATGCCATATTCCCTCTTTACTATTTTCCCATGCAAAACTTTGCAAAAATCTCATTAATCAAATCCTCGGAAACATCCTCTCCCAGAATTCTTCCTAAGGCACTGTATGCCCCCATTAAATCTATGCTTAAGAAATCCTCGGACAACTCCAGACGGATTCCCTCCAAGACCAATTCCAAAGCAGACTTTGCTTCTTCCAATGCAGCAATCTGCCGTTCACTATGGATATAAGTTTCCGTGGAAAAGGAAAGACTTCCGGTATAGAAAAGCTCTTCCAGCTTCTGGCCAAGCTCCTCCATGCCCCTTCCCTCCTTGGCGGAAATAGGAAGCACGGGAAAACCGCTAAGCTTTTCCAGCTCTTCTTTTTGTAAAATGCTTTCCTTATCCATTTTATTGAGAAGCACCACAGCCTTTTTTCCCTCTAAAAGAGCTAAAATCTTTCGGTCCTCCTCCTCTAAAGGAAGACTTCCGTCCAAAACCAGAAGAACGCAGTCTGCCTTTTCAATTCCTTCCTTTGCCCGATTCACACCGATTTCTTCCACAATATCTTCCGTTTCCCGAATTCCTGCGGTATCTATCAAATGAAGGGAAAGGGAACCGATGCGAATATCCTCCTCCACCGTATCTCTGGTAGTTCCCGGAATATTGCTCACAATGGCCTTATCCGCCTTTACCAAACAGTTTAAAAGAGAAGACTTTCCCGCATTGGGCTTCCCCACAATAACGGTTTGAATTCCCTCCTTTAAAAGTCTTCCTTCCCTTTGATGCTTTAGAAGTTCTTGAATGTCGGAAAGAATCTCTTCCACATGTCCTTGACACTGCTCCGAAAATCCCTCCAAAGAAATATGCTCCGGATCATCCAATGCCGCCTCAATAAAGGCGGTATCCTCCAAGATTCTGCTCCGCATTCTCTTGATTTTCTCTTTCAATGAACCCTGTAGGAGAGAAAGAGAGGAACGAATACTGTCCTCACTTTTGGCAGCAATTAAATCCGCCACTGCCTCCGCCTGAGAAAGATCGATTCGTCCGTTTAAAAAGGCACGTTTACTGAACTCTCCCGGTTCCGCCGGTCTTGCTCCGGCCTTAAGAGTGGCCTGAAAAACCTTTTGCATCAAAAGGATTCCGCCGTGACAGTTAATTTCCACCGTATCTTCTCCGGTAAAGGATTTGGGTGCTAAAAAGGTGGAAACCAAAACCTCATCAATTTCCTTTTCGCCGTCAAAAACAAAGCCATAGCGAATCCGGTGGCTTTCCCTGATATCTAAAGGTCTTCCACCCTTAGTTCTTAAAATTTTTCCGGCAATTTCCACAGCCTGATTTCCGCTAATCCGGATAATGCCGATTCCGCTTTCTACTAATGCGGTGGCAATGCCGCTAATGGTATTTTCCAAATCCTCACCTCCTCAGCAATTCTGTATTTTACTAAGATTTGCACTACAATGCAATGAAAAGCCTAGGAAGGAAATGATAAATAAGGCTAAATAGCTTTATATACTCGATAAACAATAAAGGTCCGAAATCAGGGTAGAACTAACTCTCCCTATTTCAGACCTCTACTGATCAACATCACACAATTTTTTAACTTAGGTTTTATGACTTTTTTTGACGACTTCTTCTTACTGAATATGTTCCTCTTACCGAATGAATTTTCTTACTAATTATTCTTCTTATTTCTTCCATGGGGTGCAAGAAAGCCTTATGCTTCACCCTTCTCTTCTCTCTTTTCTTCTTTTCTTTCGTCTCTTCTCATCCGGTTTCCCTTATGACGAAAATCCTTTTGGAACTTTCCTCCATTTTTACAGAAAATCACCACATGACGGAAGGGATCTTCTCCCTCGGATTTTGTGGAAACCTGACTGTCACTTTGCAGTGCGGCATGGATAATTCTTCTCTCGTAAGGATTCATTGGCTCCAAATGAACAGATTTCCTATTTTTCTTTACCTTGTAGGCAATATTTTTAGCCAGACTTCTCAAAGTCTGCTCTCTTCTCTTACGGTAATCCTCCGTATCCAGCTTTACCCGAAGATACTCATCTCCGTGGTTTTTATTCACCACTAAAGAACAAAGATACTGTAAGGAATCCAGGGTTTGTCCTCTTTTTCCGATAAGGATGCCCATATCCGGTCCTATAAGGTTGATGTAAAGCTCATTGCTGCTGTTTCTAAATTCTGTCTGAAGCTCCACTTCCATTTCCATACCCTGAAATACAGAGTTTAAGAAATCTAAAGCAGCCTTAGTCACCGCTGCAATCTCCTCTTCGGAAAGAGGCGTAAGTTCTCTCTTCTCAGAACTTCTTCCTTCAAAGGACTTTTCCTCTCTCTTTACGGGAGCGGAAGACATAGGCGCAGGGATAGGATCGTAGCCTCCTCTGCTAAAGCCCTTAAAACCTTCCCTCTTTTCAAACTTCTTCTCTCTTTTTTCCTGAGAAGAATTATGGGAAAATGTTTTATTTTCCTCGTAAGCTTTTTCTTCTTTTTTCTCGGAAGACTGCATTTTTTCATCTACAGAAGAGCTTTCCCTCTTTCCTTCCGCTTCCTTCTTTTCAAATGTCGCTTTCTCTACTGCCACCGGCTTTTCCGCTGCAGCTTTGTCTTTTGCGATTTCCGCTTCATCTTTTTCCCAGGCTTCAATAATCCAGGGCTTTGCCCCGATACCAAATAAGCCGTTGCTTCCCTGTACGATTACATTGTAGGAAATTCTGTCTGATGTACAACCTAAAGAGATGGTTGCCTTCGTAATCGCTTCTTCTACCGTCTTTGCAGAAACTCTAAACTTGTCCATAGCTTTTCTCCCTAAGCTTTTTACTTTTTCTCTTTTTTCTCATGCTTTTCATTGTAAAGCTGTACCATGTTTGCCTTGCTGGCTAATGATCCCTCTTTCGCATTTTGATTGTAATAGTCTGTAGATTCTTTTGTCTTCAGATTTTGCTTTGCAATCTTTTCCATACGATTCTTTTCTTCAGAATCTTCCTTGGCCTGCATAAGCTTTAATCTGTTTTCCACGGTCTTTTCATCAATGGGAGGTAAGCCTTTTTTTGCTCTTTTTTCATTGGCCTTAGCCATAGCATCCTGTAAAAGCTCTTCATTGCTCTTCTTTCCGAAGTACCAGTTTAAAATCAACTGCTGTAAGAGCATAAATACGGAAGAAGCAATCCAGTATAAACCGATTCCGGAAGCGAAGCTGAAGCAGAACCACACAGACATCAAAGGCATCATAACGTTCATGCTCTTCATCATCTGCTGGGACTGATCTCCCTCCTCTGTTGCCACAGGCATACTCTGCTTCTGCATCAGCAGGGTAGAAGCCCACTGGCTTAAGCCTGCCAAAATAGGAATTAACCAGTAAATATTGGGGGTAAATCCATAGGCAGAGGGGGCAGTGGAAAGGTTTAAGCCTAAAAAGCTGTTAATCTCTGTAGACTTTGCTGCAGCCTGCTGAATTACCTGGGTAGCAGAGGGGAAAATTTCCGGAAGCTTGGCCCACTGCGCAGGATTTAACTTATACAAAAAGTCAATTACGAAGTTATGAACTGCATCTGCATTATACTTACTGGGGTCATCCAGACCTAAGTTGTGTAAGGTCTTTAAAATAGATTCCATGCCATTAGCTTTTCCGAAGTCCAGAAGACTTTGTGCCGCAGAAGAGCCTCCGATAGCAGTGGAAACGCTTTCATAAACTGCCTTTACGGAAGGAACATAAGCAGGAATGTTCATAATAATACGATACAGGGCGAAAATAATCGGCATTTGTAAAAACAAAGGCAAACACCCTGCAGTCATAGAAGTGCCGTACTTTTCATAAATGGCTTTCATCTCGGTTTGCTGCGCCATCATGGAAGCATTATCCGTCTTATTCTTATACTTTTCCTGTACAGCACGAATTTCCGGTTGCATAATCTGCATCATTCTGGAGGATTTTTGCTGTTTTAAAGAAGTTGGGAACAGCAAAATACGAGTTACCAAGGTAAACAGAATGATGGCTAGTCCAATGTTTGGAATACCAATTCCGTCTAAGAAAAGGTAAATCCAGTTCATAATCCAACCTAAAGCACTTACGATCAAGTTCCAGATAGGCCCGAACAAGGGTAGATTGGATGTGTTTTTGGTTAAAATAATCAGATTTTGAATCAAGTTTTTCTCCCTTCATCTCTAGGGAACAGGATCATATCCGCCTTTAGCAAAGGGATTACAACGCAGTAATCTCCATATTGCCAACAATAGTCCTTTCACACACCCGTGCTTTTGTATGGCCTCATAGGCGTATTGAGAACATGTGGGTGTGTATTTACAATGAGAATGTCCCTTCATAGGAGATAAAAATTTTTGATAAAAACGAATCATCTTTAACATCAGTTTTTTCATCAAAGCTCTCCTTCGGAATAAGCTGCTTCGCAATTTCTATCAACTTATTTCCTGATAAAACGTATTTTCTATCCGAGTTTCTTCCTATTATAATAGGGATTTATTTTCCCTTTGAAAAAATCAGAATTTCAGAACTTCTCTCCATTACTAAGTATATGATGCCTGCTACATAAATCGAGATAAGCAATCTCCAATTCCGAATAGCTTGCAAAAGCTACCTTCTGTCTTACGACTAAAACGATGTCTAACCCCTCTTTGATTTCTTTGTGTAATCGAAATATCTCTCGAAGCTTTCTACTGATTCCATGACGAACTACAGAATTTCCCACCTTCTTGGAACAGGATATTCCCAGCCGGGAATAGTCTAAACCGTTTTCCACGATCAACATCACAAAATAAGCATTGGCATAGGATTTTCCTTTTTTATAACAATGCTGAAACTCTTCATTTGACTTCATGGAAGGAAAACGCTTCATAAAATATCTCCAAGGTTGAAGAAAGACCGCTTTCCAGCGGCCTCATTTCTGTATTCTACAGGGTAGTTTTTATTACCCGTAAAGCTTTTCAAGAAAGCTTCCTTTATGTTTCTGCATTATGCAGATAATCTTGCTCTACCTTTAGCTCTTCTAGCAGACAAAACCTTTCTACCGTTGGCTGTGGACATTCTCTTTCTAAATCCATGCACTTTTGCTCTCTGTCTTGTCTTTGGCTGATAAGTCATTTTTCCCTTATGCATACGGACACCTCCCTTTTTTTAGTGTATGGCCTGAAGCCACCGATCGTTTCTCCGGGAATTATTCGTCCTTATACGAAAGGTCCCGAATAAACTCCTAATTTTGGGTAAACATCGCAGATTATTATATAGAAAGGGCTATAAATCGTCAATACCCTTTGAAAAAAACTTATTTTTCGAAAGGAATGTGTATATCTTATCCTCTTTATCTCCTAAATAAAGCCGGAAAATCCTGTAAAAACATGGTTTATCCACAAAATTATGCACTTATCCACAAATTCTATCCACAAAAACATCTGTTCACCTTATCCACAAACTGTTTATAAACTGTGGATAAGTGTATAATTTTTCTTTTTTCCTATGGTAAAAGGCTTCTTTTAGCTTTCTTCTGTGGACAGCTTTTATTTTTATACTCCATTTATACTCTTTTTCGCTATTTTTTTAATCTTTAATCCAATAATTCTTCTGTCTTTTTTCTATATTTTCTGAAAAGAATTATTCTTCTTTCCTTAGGGATGTGAACTTGCGAAAGAGGCTCTCTTGCTGTAAAATAAAAAGAACTGTCTTTTCAGAAAAAAGCTACTTTTTTTTTGAAAAAATAGCGAGAAACCCCTTGTCGTTGATTTTAAGGAGTCTGGGAATGGCAAAAGACTTTAACCTCATAAAAGAAAAATGGGAAGAAATCCTCCTACATACCAGAGAAATAAATGAAATGCCGGATGTAGCCTATAATATTTGGATTGCCCCTTTAAAATTATACGATTCTATAGGGGATCAACTGATTATACTGGTAGAGATGAAGCAATTCATCAGTATGATTCGGAAACGCTATGCCGAAACCTTGAAGATTTCCATTATGGAAATCACCGGCATCTATACTGAGATTCTCATCACCGATGAAGAAGGTTTGAAAGAACTCTATCCCAAGAAAAATCAGGAAGAAAAGCCTGGACTGGAGGAGGCCTTAAAAAATGCCAACCTGAATTCTCGCTATACCTTCGACAGCTTTGTAGTAGGTTCCTCCAACGCCTTAGCCCATGCTGCCTGTGTGGCGGCGGCGGAAATGCCCGGAGAACAGTATAACCCTCTCTATATTTACGGAGGAGCAGGCCTGGGGAAAACCCACCTGATGCAGTCTGTGGCCCATTACATATTACAACAAAACAAAAATGCCAAGATTCGCTATGTTACCTCCGAAACCTTTATTAACGAATTTGTCGACAGTATCCGTAATAAAAATAACATTTCCCCGGCGGAATTCAGAAGAAAGTATAGAGAACTGGATGTTCTGCTCATAGACGATATTCAGTTCTTAATCGGAAAGGAAGGAACCCAGGAAGAATTCTTCCACACCTTCAATGCCCTTTATGATAATAGAAAACAGATTATTATCGCCTCCGATAAGCCGCCGAAGAAGATTGACAATATTGAAGAACGACTCCTCTCCCGCTTTGAGGTGGGACTCACCGTGGATATCCAGCTTCCGGATGTGGAAACCAGGATGGCGATTCTTCGGAAAAAGGAAGAGCTGGAAGGCTATAACATTGACAACGAAGTTATCAAATATATTGCAGACAACATTAAGTCCAATGTCCGGGAGTTGGAAGGAGCCTTAACCAAGGTGGTGGCAAAGTCCCGCCTGATTAAACAGCCCGTTACCTTAAGTCTTGCAGAGGAGCTTTTAAAGGACAATATCACTCCGGCAGAGAAAAAGGAGCTTACCCCAAAATGGATTATTGAGGTAGTGGCGGAGCATCACGGTCTGAGTCTTTCCGACCTTGTTTCCAAAAGAAAGAATAAGGAAATCGTGATTCCCAGACAGATTGCCATGTACCTTTGCCGAGAAATGACCAGTATTCCCTTAAATACTGTGGGAGAACTTTTGGGAGGAAGAGACCATTCCACCATCATTCACGGTTGCGACAAGATATCCAAGGAATTGTCCACAAATGAACAATTGCAATCCACAATAGAGGTTTTACGGAAAAAAATCTCTCCCTAATCCCCATTTATTCCTTCCCCTTTCCACAGAAAAAAAGCAAGAATAAAGTATTGAAAAATCAAGGTGTTTTAGGGATTATACATTTCCACATCCCCTAATAACACTACTAAAGAAAAAGAAAGAACAAAAACAAAATATCACGAGGCTCACGAGCGATACTTGTTAAGAATAAAAATTAGCGGCTTTTCATAAAGCTCCTATAGAATAAAAAGAAAGGACTCCTATGAAATTATCTTTTCAAAAAAATGATTTGCTTTCCACCCTGCAAGTGGTAGGGAAGGCTGTTGCTTCCAAAACCACTCTAAGCATTATGGAGTGCATCCTGGTGGACGCCACTGAGGGGCAGATTCGTTTAACAGGAAACAAAAATGATTTTGGAATAGAAAGCATTTGTCCGGGAGACATATTGGAGCCGGGAAAGATTGCCTTGGAGGCAAGACTTTTCCAAGAGATTATCAAACGTTTACCCCAGACAGAGGGAAAAAATATTCTTCTCAGTACAGAGGAAAACGGAAATTGTACCATTCAGTGTGAAAAGTCCGTCTTTAAAATCATGGGCAGAAATCCTGAGGAATTTACCTCCCTTCCTTCCGTAGAGAAACAGGAAATTGTAGAGATTTCTCAACTGAGTTTAAGAAACATGATTAATCAGACTATTTTTTCCACCGCTTCGGGGGAGAATAATAAGAAGATGACAGGAGAATATTTCGAAATTATCGACAATCAATTCTCCATTACCGCTTTGGACGGACATAGAATTGCCATTCGAAAGACCGAGCTTTCCGAGTCCTATGACAACTGCTCCGCCATTGTTCCCAAGGAAGTTCTGTCTGAGCTTTCCAAGATTATCAGCGGAGGGCTGGAGGATAAGGTGGAGATTTGCTTTTCCAAGCAGTATCTGCAATTTTCCTTTGAAGACACCATCGTGGTAACCCAGCTGGTGGAGGGAGAATATTTCCATGTTCGCCAGATGTTGTCCTCCGATTACGAAACCAAGATTCGCTTAAATCGTAAGCAATTTTTGGAAAATATCGACAGAGCCAGAATCCTGGCCAGAGACAATGATAAGCAGCCTTTGATTTTAAAAATTGAAGACCAGAGCCTATCTTTGAAAATTGTTTCCGACATCGGAAGAATGGATGCGGAAATGCCGGTACAGCAGGAAGGAAAGGATCTACTCATCGGCTTTAATCCTACTTACCTGATGGATGCTCTTCAGAATATTGAAGAGGAAGAGGTGGATTTGTACTTTACTATTTCCCGCTCTCCCGTCTTTATTCGGGATCAGGAGGAAAGCTACAACTACATGATTTTACCGGTTAACTTTAATGCGGAAGCCGTAGGATGATTATCGAATCCATAGAATTACAAAATTATAGAAATATAGAAAAATTGAAGCTTCCTCTGGGAGAGAAGAATAACATCCTTTACGGAGACAATGCCCAGGGGAAGACCAATCTTCTGGAGGCCATTTTCTTTGGCAGCACCGGAAAGTCCTTTCGCTTTTGTAAGGACAAAGAATTGATTCATTTCGGGGCGGAGGAAGCCCATTTAAAAATGATCCTGAAGAAAAAGGGAATTTCCCACCGGATAGACATTCACCTAAAGAAAAATAAAAGTAAGGGAGTGGCTATAGATGGATTTCCGGTGAAGAAAAGCTCTGACCTTTTCGGTCTGGGAAATATTATTATTTTTTCTCCGGAGGATCTGTCCTTGATTAAAAACGGGCCAAAGGAAAGAAGAAGATTTATTGATTTGGAGCTTTGTCAGCTGGATAAGATTTATCTCTACCACTTATCCATGTATAATAAAGTGTTGCAGCAAAGAAATAAGCTTTTAAAGGAACTGTATTTTCGGCCAAAACTGGAGGAAACTCTTTTTGCCTGGGATGAGGAACTGGTAAAGCATGGGAAGATGGTGATTTCCCTCCGTAGAGATTTTGTGGAAAATTTACGGAAAAAGGTGGAAAACATCCATGGGGAAATCAGCGGAAAGCGGGAAGAGCTTCTTCTAAGCTACGAGGAAAATGTTTCCGAGGAAAATTTCTCCTTGCAGCTGGAAAAAAACAGGGAGGCGGAGAAAAAACAACAGACCACCCTCTCCGGTCCCCACCGAGATGACCTGTCCTTTCAGATTAACGGTCAGGATATCCGGCATTTCGGTTCTCAGGGACAGCAAAGAACCGCCGCCTTGTCCCTAAAATTAGCGGAAATTGATTTGGTGAGAGAAAGAATTCAGGATAACCCCATCTTATTGTTGGATGATGTGTTTTCAGAGCTGGATCAAAAAAGACAGAATTTTTTATTAGAGCAGTTAGGGAATTTACAAAGCCTGATTACATGTACAGGATTGGAAGAATTGGTAAAGCATCGATTCCCCATAGACCATGTGTTTTATGTGGAAAATGGACAGGTGCAGTGTCAGTAAAGAGGAGGAACTATGTCTATAGAGATGGAAGAATTTGGAGGAAATGAAGCAGAATTTCTTCATGGTTCTAAGGAATACGGTGCAGATCAGATTCAGATTTTGGAGGGACTGGAAGCGGTTCGGAAAAGACCGGGAATGTATATCGGAAGCACTTCCGTTCGCGGTTTGCATCATTTGGTTTATGAAATCGTGGATAACTCTGTAGACGAGGCATTAGCCGGATTTTGTAATACCATTACCGTTAAAATTCATCAGGATAACTCCATTACCGTAAGGGATAATGGACGAGGAATTCCTGTAGATATACAAAAAAAGGCGGGAAAGTCCGCCTTGGAAGTTGTTTTTACCGTTCTTCATGCAGGAGGAAAGTTCGGAGGAGCCGGATATAAGGTTTCCGGCGGTCTTCACGGTGTAGGAGCCAGCGTGGTAAATGCCCTTTCTGAGTGGCTGGATGTAAAGGTTTATAAAGAGGGCAAGATTTACACCATGTCCTTTGCCAAGGGAAAGGTAACAAAGCCTATCGAGTGTATCGGAACTTGCAGCGAAGAGGAGCAGGGAACCGAAGTACACTTCCTTCCGGATGCAAGCATTTTCGAAGAAAGCGTTTATGACTTTGAAACCTTGAAGATTCGTCTTCGGGAAACCGCCTTCTTAACCAAGAATCTGAAGATTCGTCTTGTGGATGAGCGGGAAGGGCAGGAGAAAGAAAAGGAGTTCCACTATGAGGGAGGAATTCAGGAGTTTGTTACTTTCTTGAATAAGGGAAAGGAAGCTCTCTATCCGGATGTAATTTACTGTGAGGGAGAGAAGGAAAAGATTATGGTGGAAGTTGCTATGCAGCATAACGACTCCTACACGGAAAATATCTATACCTTTGTAAACAACATCAATACCCCGGAGGGCGGAACCCACCTTACCGGTTTTAAAAATGCTTTAACCAAAACCTTTAATGACTATGCAAGACAGAATAAGCTTTTAAAGGATAGTGAAGCCAACCTTTCCGGAGAGGATATCCGTGAGGGATTAACCTGCATTATCTCCGTAAAGATTGAGGATCCCCAGTTTGAGGGACAGACCAAGCAGAAGCTGGGAACCTCAGAGGCTCAGGTGGCAGTGCAGGGTATTGTTTCCGAGCAGTTGACCTATTTTTTAGAGCAAAATCCTGCGGTTGCCAAGGTGATTTGCGAAAAGTCTATTTTGGCGCAAAGAGCAAGAGCCGCAGCTAGAAAAGCCAGAGATTTAACCAGAAGAAAGTCCGCATTGGACGGTGTGGGACTTCCCGGTAAGCTTGCGGATTGCAGCAGCAAGGATCCGGAAAGATGTGAAATCTTTATTGTAGAGGGAGATTCCGCATTGGGACCTGCCAAGGAAGGAAGAAATCCGGAAACCCAGGCCGTACTGCCTCTTAGAGGTAAGGTATTAAATGTGCAGAAGGCCAGACTGGATAGAATCTATGCCAATGAGGAAATCAAGGGAATGATTACCGCCTTTGGAACAGGTATCCACGAAGATTTTGACTTAAGCAAATTACGTTACCACAAAATCATCATTATGACGGATGCGGATGTGGACGGCGCTCATATTTCCACCTTGATGCTGACCTTTATTTATAACTTTATGCCGGAGCTTATCCGAAAAGGACATGTTTATCTGGCTCAGCCGCCACTCTTTACCATTCAGAAGAACAAAAAGCATTACTATGCTTACTCTGATGAGGAATATCAGAGAATTTTAAAGGAAATCGGATCTGATGGAGCAGACGTATCCCGATTCAAGGGTCTTGGAGAGATGAATACGGAGGAGCTGCAGGAAACCACGCTGGATCCGGAAAGCAGAACATTGCTTCGTGTAAATATGAGTGACGAGGATAAGGCGGAGCTGGATATTACCTTTACTACCTTAATGGGAGATCAGGTAGAGCCCAGAAGAGAATTTATCGAGCAAAATGCCCGCTATGTTACGAATTTGGATATTTAAAGACTTTTCCAAAAAGAATTGCAAGTTAAAGGAGGCCAATTTTGGAGCCAAATATTTTTGATAAAGTGCAGGATGTGGACTTAAAAAAGACCATGGAAAATGCGTATATCGACTACGCCATGAGTGTCATTGTGTCCAGAGCGATTCCCGATGTTCGGGATGGTCTTAAGCCTGTACAAAGAAGAGTGCTTTATGCTTTGCAAAGTCTGGGCGTTACTCCGGATAAAAAAACCAAAAAATGTGCCACAATTGTTGGAGAAACCATGGGTAAATATCACCCCCACGGTGACTCCTCCATTTACGGCTCTTTGGTTTATATGGGACAGCCCTGGTCTATGCGGCACGTCCTGATTGATAAGCAGGGAAACTTTGGTTCCGAGGACGGAGACAGCCCGGCGGCAATGCGTTATACCGAGGCTAAGATGTCCAGATTAGCCGGAGAAATGCTGGCAGGCATCAATAAGAACACCGTGGATTTCATGCCGAACTTCTCCAACGAATATGAGGAGCCGGTGGTTCTTCCTTCCCGTTTTCCCAATCTTTTGGTAAACGGTGCCACAGGTATTGCAGTAGGTATGTCCACCAATATCCCTCCCCATAATCTGAGAGAAGTGATTAAGGGTGTGGATTGCATTATTGACAATAAAATTGCGGGAAGAAAGACGGAAATAGAAGAACTTCTTCCCATTATTCAGGGACCGGATTTTCCTACAGGGGCGACGATTTTAGGAAAAAGAGGAATTGAAGAAGCTTACAGAACCGGAAGAGGAAAGATTAAGATGCGGGCGATTTGCGAGATTGAGCCCATGCACAACGGCAAAAATCGCATTTTGGTAAAGGAGCTTCCCTATCTTGTATACCGTTCCCGCGTCATTGAAAAGATTGCAGAGCTTGTAAAAGATAAAAGAATTGACGGTATCACCTATATCCACGATGCGGCAGGAAAGAATTCCAAAGCAAAGATTGCCATTGAGTGCAGAAAAGACGTGAATCCCCATGTAATTCTGAACCAGCTGTATAAGCACACCCAGTTACAGGAAACCTTCGGTGTGATTATGCTTTGTATCGTTCGAGGGGAGCCGAAGATTTTAAATCTTCTGGAAATTTTGGAAGAATTTTTGGCACATCAGATTCAGGTGGTCACCAGAAGAACGCAGTACGATTTACAAAAATGTGAGGACAGAGCCCATATCTTAGAAGGATTATTAAAGGCTCTTGACCATATTGATGAGATTGTTGCCATTATCCGTGCCGCGAAAAATGTAGAAGAGGCTAAGCAAAACTTGATTACCCGCTTTGCATTTACCGAAGTGCAGGCCCAGGCTATCGTAGATATGCGTTTGCGTGCTCTTACCGGTTTGGAAAGAGAACGTCTGGAAAACGAGTACCAGGATTTACTGGCAAAGATTGCCTACTATAAGGAAATTCTGGGAGATGAGAGAAGGCTTCTTGCGGTAATTAAGGAAGAGTTGGATGTTATTGCAGATAAGTACGGAGAGGATAGAAAAACGTCCTTTAGCTATGATGATATCCTGGATGCGGAGGATTTAATTGCCGACGATGATGTGGTGATTACTTCCACCAGCCTTGGTTATATCAAGAGGATGTCTCCGGAAAATTTCCGTCAACAAAACCGTGGCGGAAAGGGTATTAAGGGAATGCAGACCATAGAGAAGGACTATATTGAAGACCTCTTTATGACCACAAACCATCATTACATTATGTTCTTTACCAATATGGGAAGAGTTTTCCGTATTAAGGGCTATGAGATTCCGGAAGCCAGCAGAACCGCAAGAGGTACGGCTTTAGTGAATCTTCTTCCCTTGCAGGAGGGAGAAAAGGTCAATGCCAGCCTCTGCCTGAGAGATCCGAAGGATGAGCAGGACTTAATCCTCACCACCAAGTCCGGAATGGTGAAAAAGACCGCCCTTTCCGAATATGCCAATGTACGAAGAAACGGCTTAATTGCCATTAGCTTGAAGGAAGACGACCAGTTAATAGAAGCCAAGCTTCTTTCCAAGGATGAAAATATTATTCTGGTGACCAAGAAGGGAATGGCTATTCAGTTCAATGAGAAGGATGTGCGTAGAACTGGACGTTCCTCCATGGGTGTAATCGGTATCCGACTGAATGATGGAGATGAAGTAATCGGTATGCAGGAATCTTCTCAGGGAGAAAATATGCTGGTAGTTTCTGAAAAGGGTTACGGCAAGCTTACGGAGAAATCCGCCTTTAAGGCACAAAACCGTGGCGGAAAGGGTATGCGTTGCTACAAGATTACGGAGAAAACCGGAGATCTGGTAGGCTTTAAGCTTTGTGACCAGGATAGAGAAATTCTTCTGATTACCACAGAGGGTATTATGATTCGGATGAGTCTGGAAAATATCAGTATCATCGGAAGAAATGCCTCAGGGGTAAAACTGATGAATATCGATAAGGATGGAGATACCACCATTGCTTCCGTTGCCAAGGTAAGAGAAAGTGAAAACGATGGAGAAGAAGATTCAGAAGCGGATCCGGGAGAAGATGCGGATACAGAAATCGCAGAAATAAATGGAGAGGATACCAAAGAGAATCAAGAAGAATAGAATAAAAAAACAGAATCAAGAAGAATAGAATAAAAAAATAGAAGCAAAAAGAATAGAATTAAAAAGAGCGAAATGAAGAAAATAAGGAATAAAAAAGCTGATTCCTGAATATTATTCATTAGCTAAAAAAATCCATTCCGGAAAAAAATCACCGGAGTGGATTTTTTAAAAAGAGCAAATAATAAAGAACATAATCGGAAAGTGATAAGAAAATATGGAAATAAGAAATAAAACTATACGTCCGGTAGGGCTAAAAAAAATATAAATTTTTCTTGACAGTAAATGGGGAATTTGCTACTCTAATTAGGCACCTAAGAACCAAATGTTCGGTACGAAAGAAGAAATTCAAAAGTATAGGTGAATCCCTTTTGGCAGGGATAAACGAGGAGTAATACTCAAGAGGCCGAAGAGGCGCCCCTGCTAAGGGTGTAGGTCGGGCAACCGGCGCGAGGGTTCAAATCCCTCTTACTCCGTTTTCTGAATATTTTTTCGGAAAGTGCTTGACAAAGTTAATCACTTTGTTATAATAGCATGGCTGTCTCGAAAGAGAACAGTAAAGTCTGAAGAGAAAATAAAAAAATTAAGAGGAAACGATTAAAGTTTTATTGACTCGACAGAAAAACTGAACCTTGAAAATCAAAGATCGAATAATACACAGACCCTGAAGATTCTTGAAAAGAAGTTCTTCTAAGAAGAACGAAAAGCCGGAGTTCCGGCAGAGAAAATTCAGAAGCACAGAAATGTGCAGCGAAAACAAACTTTAACAGTAAAAAGGAAAAACAAGCTAAGCGCGTTTTGACTTGGACTGAACTTAAACCGCTCGGAAGAGCGGATAATGCTTTTTGTAAGAAAAGCACTTTTTATGAGAGTTCGATCCTGGCTCAGGATGAACGCTGGCGGCGTGCCTAACACATGCAAGTCGAACGAGATGCGTATTGGAAAGCTTCGGCCGGAAGATACGTTATCTAGTGGCGGACGGGTGAGTAACACGTGGGTAACCTGCCTTATGGAGGGGGATAACAGAGAGAAATC
>NZ_JACHHH010000003.1 GCF_014202695.1 Oribacterium sinus | reverse complement strand
CTAAGCGTGAAGCCAACCTCAAGATGAGATATCCCATCGCAAGAGTAAGACCCCTTGAAGAGAACGAGGTAGATAGGACTGAGGTGTAAGTGTAGCAATACATTCAGCTGACAGTTACTAATAGGTCGAGGGCTTATCCAATGCGTCTGGTTTTTGTCTAAAGTCTAGGAAGAATAATCTAAGATATGTGGTTTGCAGGTATGCCGATATAGCTCAGTTGGTAGAGCAACTGATTTGTAATCAGTAGGTCTTCGGTTCGAGTCCGAATATCGGCTTAAGCCTAAGCGTAGCTTAGGCTTTTTCTATCTCATAAGATAATATTAGATAGGTGGTATTTCATTTAGCAAGCATACACTTTTTATTACTTATAGATTTCTTAACAACTTGCTAAAAAGGATAGATTTTCTTATAATCATTTACGGAACCGTAGCTCAGTTGGTTAGAGCACTCGGCTCATAACCGATCGGTCCAGGGTTCGAGTCCCTGCGGTTCCATGCAGAACAATGCATTGCATTGTTCTTTTTTTTATTCATAACGAGTATCGTGCGCAAAGCGTGCGATATCTCGTTTATCAGTTTGATTTTGTGAATCCGGTTTATCTTGTAGCGAATATAGTGATTGATTTTATAGTGCTTAAATAGATAAAGAATGAAACTCTAAAAACTATAGAGAAAATGCATATGGAAAAAATGAAGAGATGAATTATTAGCACTTATACTTGATGAGTGCTAATAATTGTGCTATACTATTTTTGTTTGATACTCCGAAAGAGGTATAGGAGACATAAGGTTTATCTAATTAAATTTTATATAGTAGAAGAGAGGTATTTTTATGGAAAAAAAGGGATCTTTATCAATTCATAGTGAGAATATTTTTCCCATTATCAAGAAATGGATGTATAGCGATCAGGATATTTTTGTTCGTGAACAGATTTCCAATGCTACCGATGCGGTAACCAAGCTGGAAAAGCTTGCTCTGATTTCCGAATGGGAGAAGCCGGCAGACTATAAAGGTCGGGTAAGCGTTATTGTGAATCCTGATGCAAAAACCATTTGCTTTAAAGATAACGGTATTGGCATGACGGAGGAAGAAGTTGAGAAGTATATTACCCAGATTGCTTTCTCCGGTGCAGCGGATTTTATCGAAAAATACAAGGATAAAGCTAACAGCGATCAGATTATTGGGCATTTCGGTCTTGGATTTTATTCTGCATTTATGGTAGCGGATCGGGTGGAAATTGAAACCCTTTCCTATAAAAAAGATGCGAAGCCTGTTCATTGGTCCTGTGATGACGGTACGGACTACAGCATGACGGAGGGCAGTAAGTCTTCTCACGGTACGGAGATTACTCTTCATTTGAATAATGACTGTTTAAAGTATGCCAATGAATGGGAAATGCGTTCCATTATTGAGAAGTATTGTTCCTTTATGCCGGTTGAAATTTATCTGGAGAAGCTTCCTAAGGACAGCCAGGAAATTTTGGCATCTGAAAAGCTTCCGGAGGATCTTGTCTTGGAAGAGATTCCGGAGAAGCTGGAAAAGGACGAGAAGGGCGAGGAGAAAAAAACGGAGGCAAGGCTGAAGATTGAAAAGCGTCCTGTACTCTTAAATGAAATCCATCCGCTTTGGGGAGAGTCTCCTTCCACAGTGACGAAAGAGCAGTATTTGGATTTTTATCGGAAGACCTTCCATGATTATAAGGAGCCTTTGTTCTGGATTCATTTAAATATGGATTATCCCTATCATTTAAAGGGAATTCTGTATTTCCCAAAGATTAATTCTGAATACGAATCCATTGAGGGCACAATTAAGCTTTATAACAATCAGGTCTTTATTGCGGATAACATTAAAGAGGTAATCCCCGAGTATCTGCTTCTTTTAAAGGGTGTAATTGACTGTCCGGATCTTCCGTTGAATGTATCTCGTTCTCAGCTGCAAAATGACGGGTTTGTCAAGAAGATTTCCGATTACATTACGAAAAAGGTAGCTGAGAAGCTTTCCGGTTTATGCAAGACGGATCGGGAGAATTATGAGAAGTATTGGGACGATATTTCTCCCTTTATCAAGTACGGTATTCTTAGAGATGAGAAATTTGCAGAGAAAATGAAGGACTATATCCTGTTTAAGGATCTGGAGGATAAGTATCTGACTTTACCGGAGCTTAAAGAGAAGAAGGACGATTCAGAAGGAGCTTCAGAGAATGCCGAGAATAAGAGTTCTGAAGAGAGTCAGCAGAAAGATAAGCAGGCTTCCGATGAAAATACAAAGGAAAGCGGCTCAGAGACACAGTCCGGGGATGGGGAAAAACAGGAGGAAAAGGTCCAAAGAGTCTACTATGTTTCTGATGCCTTGGCCCAGAGTCAGTATATTCGTATTTTTAAAGAGCATAAGAAGGAAGCGGTATATCTTACGGAAAGAATCGATTCCGCATTTATTACTGAATTAGAGGCGAAAAATGAAGGGCTTCGTTTCCAAAGAATCGATGCGGACTTCCAGGAGGCTATGCAGGAGAAGCTTTCCGAGGAGGAACAGAAAAATCTTCATAGTCTCTCAGAAAAATTGGAAAAGAGCTTCCAAAAGAATCTTGCTAAGGATAAGTTGAAGATTAAACTGGAAAGACTGCTGTCAAATACACCGGCTGCACTACTGTCTATTTCCGAGGAATCCAGAAGAATGCAGGAGATGATGAAAATGTATGCCATTTCCGGCATGCCCATGGGAGAGCTTCCACTGGAGGAGAGTCTGGTGTTAAATGAAAAGCATCCTTTAGTGGATTATCTTTTAAAGCATGAGGGGCTTTTGGAAACAGAGGAAGGAAAGCTTCTTGAAGAGCAGATTTACGATCTTGCCCGCATTCAAAATGCCAGTCTAAACGGAGAAGAAATGAAGCAATTTGTAGATCGCTCCGAAAAGCTTCTTTTACAGTTTGTAGAGGAGAAAAAGGCTTAAAAGAACTGTATTCTTGCCTATATATTGTAAATTTGTAAAAATTGATAGAAACTCGCGGAAAATATGGTTTTTTCCGCGAGTTTTTGCTAATAGTCAAAATAGAAAGATTTATGTTATAAATATAACGATGCAAGAGTAGGAGTTTTTTAGGAGTAGAGGAGCAGTATGAAAAACGAGAAATTTTTATCTTACTTGGTGATTTTCGCCGGTATTCTCTGCGCTGTGATTTTAGGGATTCGTTCTTGGAATACAGAACAGGCAAGAAAGGTGGATGCTCCGGATACGGCAAAGACACAGAAGGTTACAGTAGCCGGTTTCGGAGGAGACATGACATTGGAGGTCACCGCAGATGCGGATAAACTATATGGGGTAAATGTCTTAAGCAATTCTGAAACCCAGGGTATCGGAAGTAAAGCAGTGGAAGCTCTTCCGGCTTTAATGGTGGAACAGCAAAGCTTTAACGTGGACGGTATTGCAGGTGCAACCGTATCCAGCACGGCTCTCCGTACCGGTGTAGAGCAGGCTATTAAGGAAATGGGCTTCTCTACAGATAAGTTTAGTACTCCCAGCGGTGGAAGCAGCAAAGCAGAGCCGGAGAAGGACCAGAATCTGGAAGCGGATGTGGTGGTTATCGGTGCCGGCGGGGCAGGAATGATTTCTGCTATTACTGCAGCGGATTTGGGAAAATCTGTTGTGATTTTGGAAAGCCAGGCCATGGTGGGAGGAAACTCTATCCGTGCAACCGGAGGTATGAATGCGGCAGCAACCAAGTGGCAGAACGAGAATACCTTTGAAGAAGGAGCAGGAGTAGAGAAAACTCTGGCAACAGCTGCGGAAAAGTACAGTGACAATGAAACCATTACCGCCTTAGCTGCCAAGGTAAAGGAACAATACGCCGCTTATCAGGCCAATCCGGAAGGATATTTTGATTCCGTAGAGTTGATGGAATTGGATACCATGGTGGGAGGAAAGGGCAAGAACAATCCTACTTTGGTCAAGGTATTGGCCGAACAATCCGGTCCGGCTATTGATTATCTTGAAAAATTAGGAATGACTATTCATAATGTAGGTTCCTTTGGAGGAGCTTCCGTAAAGAGAATTCACCGTCCTGTGGATGAGAATGGAAAGGTTATTGCAGTCGGTTCTTACATGATTCCTATTTTAGAGGAGAATCTGAAAAAACGGGATAAGATTACCTTACTGACTTCCGTAACCGCGGAGGAAATTACCAAGTCAGAGGATGGCAAGATTTCCGGTGTAAAGGCTAAGGGCAGCTCCGGCAACTCCGTAGAGGTTAAAGCTCCTGTGGTTATTGTAGCTACCGGCGGTTTTGCAGCTAATAAGGAGATGGTGGAAAAGTACCAGCCAAGCTTAAAGGGCTATATGTCCACAAATGCACCCGGTGCTTTGGGACAGGGAATCACCATGGCGGAAGCCTTGGGAGCGGACACTGTAGATATGGATCAGATTCAGATTCATCCTACAGTAACCACAAACGATGCTCATCTTATTACAGAGGGCTTGCGAGGAGACGGTGCTATTTTAGTGAACCAGGAAGGTCTTCGTTTTACCGACGAGGTAGGAACCAGAGATGCGGTATCCAAGGCGGAGATAGAACAGACTAATTCTCAGGTTTATCTGGTGCTTGATAATAAGATGGTGGAGAAATCCGCTGTTATTCAGGGATATATTAAATCCGGCTATACCGTGACCGGTGAAGATACCAAGAGCCTTGCCAAGGCTATGGGGGTTCCTGAGGATGCCTTTGAAAAGACCATTACTGAGTGGAACGAAAGTGTAGCAAAGAAAGAGGATAGCGCATTCGGAAGAACCAGCTTTGCGGACCCACTGGATACAGCACCTTTCTATGCCATTAAGGTAACTCCCGGCGTACATCACACCATGGGAGGACTTCGCATCAATGAAGTCACCGAGGTTTTGGACAAGAACGGCAATGCAATTCCCGGACTTTTTGCGGCAGGAGAAGTTACCGGAGGAGTACATGGGGCTAACCGTTTAGGCGGAAATGCTGTTGCAGACTTTACTGTCTTTGGAAAAATTGCAGGAGAATCCGCAGCAAAATTCCAGGGCTAATAGAAAATTTCCCTAATGCATCGATACTTTCCGAAAAATACATTGATGCAGGGATAGGAAAAAGAGGCTAAAGAACTTATTCTTTGGCCTTTTTTTGTCGTCATATTGTGTAGGAAATCATGGGGACTGTAAAAAGAAAGTAAGGAAAGCGGACTTGCGAAAACAATAAAAATGAGATAGAATAAGGCAAGTTTTGAGAGGGACGTGTTTTTATGAATAATGAGATGAACCATACCCAGATTATTAAACCGGTGCAGAACAGTTTGGCGGCATCAGAGGTATTAAAGGAAGTTTATACAGCGTTGACAGAGAAGGGCTATAACCCTATTAACCAGATAGTGGGGTACATTATGTCCGGAGATCCTACCTATATTACCAGCTATAAGGGGGCGAGAAGCCTGATTAATAAGGTAGAGCGGGATGAACTCCTGGAAGAGTTGATGCGGAATTATGTAGAGAGTAAATTAAAAAAGTCATAAGCTTTTTTGGTCTGTCTGGAGTTCCGGAGAGACCTTTTCTTCAGTTTCAGTAGGAGTAGTATGCGGATTTTAGCATTAGATTACGGATCCAAAACAGTGGGGCTCGCCATTACTGATCCTTTGGGTATCATTGTTCAGCCTCTTAAAACCATTTGGCGGGAAAGAGAAGGAAAATTACGAAAGACCGTAGAAGAAATTCAGGAAACTTGCAAGGAATATCAGGTGGAAGAGTTGGTTCTGGGTTATCCCTGCCACATGGACGGTAGTGAAGGAGAAAGGGTAGAACGGGTTCTGGCCTTTCAGGAAATGCTTAAGAAAAAAATAGAGCTTCCCATACATTTGTATGATGAAAGGCTCAGTACCATGGAAGCGGAAGAAATTTTGCGAGAAAACGGAGTGCCCAAAGATAGACAAAAGGAAGTTTTAGATCAGGTAGCTGCTCAGGTAATTTTAGAGGATTACCTTCGAAACAGAGAGGAAGGGTAAAATGGAAGGCGGAAGAATTCGTTTACGTTCAGAAGAAGATGATTTAGAGTTGGAGATTTTGGAGGAGACTGTGGTACAGGGGGTGACCTATATTTTGGTTACCGATGCCAAAGAAGGGGAAGACGGCGTTTGCTATGTGATGAAGGACACATCCGCGCCTGAGGACGAAGAAGCGGACTTCAGTTTTGCGGAGGGAGAAGAGGCGGAACGCATTATGGATATTTTCGCAGAGCTGCTTTCCGGAGAAGATATTACCATAGAAAGATAGAGCCATAGAAAGACGGTGCCATAGGAAGACGGAATCGGGATTGGAACTCCTCTTTAGTTAGGGCAAGGGAATACCCGAAGGAAAAGGGTAAGAAAAAAATACAAATGCAAAGAAACATACATAAATACAAATGAATATAGACTAAGAAAGGAATAGAATGAAAGAAGGAAATAACGGAAATAGCAACAACAGTGAAAAGAAGAAGGTAGAAGGGGCTCATCGTATCGTAAACGTTCATAAGAGTCAAATTGGAAAATCTAAAAATACTGATGGGAAGAGAAATTACAGAACAGCCAATGCCAGAGCAACGGCGAAGCAGGAAAGCAGGATGATGAACGTGCCAACCCCAAGAAAAAATCCATTAAGACCCAGAAGCAGGGAGGAGGATAAGCCGGTTTACAGTCCGGAGCATTTCCCATTGCTCACCGGAACCATGGAGGTATCGGAGAGTAAGGCAAAGGGAAGAAAGCCCAAGCACAGTTTTCAGGGCTCTGTGAAGGTAATTCCCTTGGGAGGACTGGATCAAATCGGTATGAACATCACTGCCATTGAGACAGAGGATACCATGATTATCGTGGACTGCGGATTGGCCTTCCCTACAGACGATATGTTGGGAATTGATTTGGTTATTCCGGATATCAGCTACATCAAGTCCAAGATTCATAAGATGAAGGGCTTTGTGATTACCCATGGCCATGAGGACCATATCGGAGCGTTGCCCTATGTATTACAGCAGATTAATGTGCCGATTTATGCCACAAAGCTCACCCTGGCTTTGATTCAGCGGAAGCTTGTGGAAAACGGCTTGGATAAGCTGGTGAAGATGAAGACCATGAAGTTCGGTCAAACCGTGAACTTCGGAGATTTAAAGGTGGAATTCGTAAAGACCAACCACTCTATTCAGGATGCGGCTGCCTTGGCGATTACCACTCCTGCCGGTGTGATTATCCATACCGGAGACTTTAAAGTGGATTACACCCCTGTTTTTGGGGATCAGATAGATTTACAGCGCTTTGCAGAACTGGGAAAGAACGGCGTTCTGGCTATGCTTTCCGATTCCACCAACTCTCAAAAGCCCGGATTCACCATGTCTGAAAAGACAGTGGGAAGAACCTTTGATTTGATTTTTGCAGAGCATCAGAATAGCAGAATTATTGTGGCAACCTTTGCCTCCAATGTGGATCGTGTGCAGCAGATTATCGACACTGCCGCAAAGTATAAGAGAAAGGTTGTAGTGGAGGGACGTTCCATGGTGAATGTTATCTCCGTAGCTTCAGAGCTGGAATATATCCATATCCCGGAAGGTACCCTCATTGACATTGAAAACTTAAAGGATTATCCGGATGAGCAGACTGTTCTGATTACCACCGGTTCTCAGGGAGAGTCTATGGCGGCTCTTTCCCGTATGGCCAGCGGTATGCATAGGAAGGTCAGCATTGGCCCCAATGATGTGGTGGTTATGTCTTCTCACCCCATTCCCGGAAATGAGCGGGCGGTAGATAGAGTAGTCAATGAACTTTGTAAGCTCCATGCTAAGGTGATTATGCAGGATACCCACGTTTCCGGACATGCTTGCGCAGAGGATTTGAAGCTTTTGTACTCCCTGGTAAAGCCCAAGTATGCTGTACCCTTCCATGGTGAATTTCATCATAGAAGATCTGCAGCAACGCTGGCGGAATCTGTCGGTGTAGATAAGGATAAGTGCTTGATGCTGGACAACGGTGATGTACTGGAGTTCACGGCGAATGGAGAAGAAGTCAGCTACAGCATCAAAGAAAAGGTGCAGGCCGGCGGTGTTTATGTGGACGGACTGGGCATCGGAGATGTAGGAAATATTGTGCTGAGAGACCGTCAGAACCTGGCACAGAACGGAATCATTGTGGTGGTTCTTACCCTGGAAAAATATTCAGGACATCTGATGGCAGGACCGGATTTGATTTCACGAGGCTTCGTCTACGTGAGGGAGTCTGAGGATTTAATGGAAGAAGCCAGAGTGGCGGTGCAGGATGTGGTGGATGACTGTCTTTGCACCCATGTCAGCGACTGGGGTAAGATTAAGACCCAGATTAAGGATGGGCTGTCCGACTTCCTTTGGAAGAAGATTAAGAGAAATCCTGTGATTTTACCGGTAATTATGGAGGTATAAACGGAAAATGGAGAAAAGAAGCTTCTTAAGGGCATTTACCCAAATATTGATGAGTGTATCTGTACGCTTTCTTTTTCTCGTATTTCTTTTGTTTTTGATTTTGCAGGGGGTACAAGTTGCCTATCGTTATGGCCATGGTCTTATGTACGACCATGCCATGGAAGCCTCACCGGGAAGGGAAATCACCTTGGATATTCAGGAGGGGGAGTCCTGGAAGGAAGTGGGAGAAAACGCCAAGTCTTTGGGACTTATTCAAAACGCCCAGGCCTTTGCCCTGAAAGCCAAGCTTTACCACAGTAAGTTGCTTCCGGGAAAATACACTCTGAGTACAGCCATGACCCAGGTGGAAATGCTGGACAGTATTACAGAGGAGGGAAAGAAGAATCAGGAATTAAGCGATAAAAACTTAGTTACTGAGACGGAAGACCAGAGCACCGAGGAAAGCCGAGAGGAACAGGAAATCGGTGGCGGAAATGAAAATGAATAGGAAGTACTTTGGATAAAAAAGACAGAATCAGCCAATTTATACAATCCTTCCTCCCGGAAAGAACTGCTTTCCTGGAGGAGATTCGCAAGGAAGCGCTATCGGAGGCCGTCCCTATTTTACGGGAGGAAACCGCAGCGCTTCTTCGTGTTTGTTTGAAAACGAAAAAAAAGCCTAAAATTTTGGAATTGGGGACTGCTGTAGGCTATTCCGCCCTGGTGATGATGGATGCCTTAGGGGGAGAAGGGGAGATTGTAACGGTGGAGAATTTTCCGCCCAGAATCGAAAAGGCAAAACAGAACTTCGGGGCAAGTCCTTATCAGGATAAAATCACCTTACTGGAAGGGGACGGAAGCAGGATTTTGGAGGAGCTTCTGGAAAAGAAAGAGCAGTTTTCCTTTGTATTTTTGGATGCTGCCAAGGCTCAATATCCTCTTTGGCTTCCTTCTATTTTGAAACTCTTGTCTCCCGGTGGTATACTCTTTTGTGACAATATCCTCCAGGGAGAATTATTGTTGGAGAGCCGTTTTTATTTGGAAAGAAGACAGAGAACGATTCACAAGCGGATGCGGGAGTTCCTGAGACTTCTGCAAAGGGAGGAAAGTCTGGAGACCTCCATTTTACCTATTGGAGACGGAGTAAGTCTTTCCGTCAAGAAATCATAGAGTGAAGCAGTAGGAAGATTGGTGCATTGAGTTCATTGGTGCAAAGAGAAAATCAGCACAAAGAGAGAATCAGTACAAAGAGTTCATTAGTACATAGAGTTCATCAGTACATAGAGTAGAAAGTAGGATTATGAAGAGAAAAGTGGAGTTGTTAATTCCGGCGGGGTCCATGGAGGGCTTGAAAACCGCCATTCACTATGGGGCGGATGCCATCTATATGGGAGGAGAGGCATTTTCCCTCCGAGCAAACGCCAAGAACTTCAGCTTGGAGAAGATGAAGGAAGCGGTGGACTATGCCCATGAAAGAGGGGTAAAGGTCTATGTCACCGCCAATATTTTGGCCCACAATGCGGATTTACTGCCTATGCGGGAGTACTTTTCCGAATTAAAGGAAGTGGGGATGGATGCGGTATTGATTGCGGATCCGGGAGCCTTCCTTCTGGCAAAGGAAATGATGCCGGGAGTGGAGATTCATATTTCCACCCAGGCCAACAATACCAACTATGAAACCTTCCGCTTCTGGCATCAGCTGGGCGTAAAGAGAGTGGTTTGTGCGAGAGAGCTAAGCTTGGCAGAGATTAAGGAGATTAGAGACCATATCCCGGAGGATATGGAAATCGAGGCCTTTGTGCATGGGGCAATGTGTATGTCCTATTCCGGTCGTTGCCTGCTTTCCAGCTTTTTCACCGGAAGGGATGCTAACCAGGGAGCCTGTACCCATCCCTGTCGTTGGAAGTATTCTTTGATGGAAGAAAAGCGTCCCGGAGAGTATTATCCGGTGTTTGAAAATGATAGGGGAACCTACATTTTCAATTCCAAAGATCTGAATATGATTAGTCATATTCCCGATCTGATTGAGGCGGGAGTGGATTCTTTAAAGATTGAAGGGCGAATGAAGACGGAGCTATATGTGGCTACCGTGGCCAGAACCTATAAGGTGGCTATTCAGGATTATCTGGAGGATCCGAAGAAGTATGAGGAAAAGCTTCCGATTTATGAGGAAGAAATCCGGAAATGTACCTTTAGAGACTATAGCACCGGCTTCTACTATGGCAGACCGGATGAAGAGGATCAGATTTATGGCAATAACAGCTATAGTGCAGGAGCTATTTATCTGGGAACAGTGGAGAAGGTGGAGGGAGAGTTTGCCTTCCTGCAGCAGAAAAATAAGTTTTCTGTAGGGGAAAGCATTTCCATTATGAAGCCAAACGGGGATAATCTGGATACAGAGGTACTTTCCATGGAGGATGCGGATACCGGAGAAAGTCTGGAGTCCTGTCCCCATTCCAAGCAGAACTTAAAGATTCGTTTTTCCGTACTTCCGGAAGCCCAGGATGTATTAAGAAGAATCGAAGACAAATAGAAAAAGATCTATTAGAGGGAAAACTCCATTAAAGAGAATAGTCTATTAAAGAGAACAGTCTATTAAGGAGAAAAGTCTTCTAAAGGAGAAAGAATTTTCAGGAGAAAACCGGGAAAGGAGAAGATATGGGAATTGTATTTTTAATATTAGCCTTAGGATGTTTTCTTTACTTTGGCTTTTTATGGACCACCGCTTCCTATCTTTCCTTTCTTTGGATTTGGCTTCTTTTGGGAGCTATTCATCTCCTGATGGCCTTTGTCTATAAGGCACCGGAGCGTTTACGAAAAAATCCCTTGTTTTTTCGCTTTAGAATTTTTGGCTTAAGCAGTTACTGCATTTTTTTCCTGCTTTTCAGTTATCTTATCGGTTATTTAAGCCAATATCACTACGGGCAGTGGAAGGATCCCCTTTCTTATATTTTGGTGGTGGGTTCGGAATTGGAAAACAATAAGATTACGCCACTCCTTCAAAATCGCCTGGAAAGAGTGGATTTATGCTATCAGGAGAATCCTTTCGCAACGATTGTACTTTCCGGTGGTAAGGGAAGGAACAGTGCCAGTGCGGAAGCCAGCGTGATGTACCAAAGTATGCTGAAGATGGGGATTCCCGCCGATGCTATGCTGATGGAGTTTTACTCGAAAACTACGGAGCAAAAGCTTTCCTACGGAATAGAAAGCATTTTCCAAGGAGAGCAGAATCAGGAAGGCTCCGAGGTAGAAGAGGATCTTCGCAAAAAGCGTCGGGAAGAAGTCCGGAGAAGACTGGCAGCCCAGGAAAATCAAGTTGTGGACTATGAAGAGGACTTGGATTCGGATGAGATTTTTGATTCGGCGGAAGAGCTTAAAACAGAGGCATCCGAAGGACAGGAAATCAAAGACGATTCAGTCGAGAAAGAGATCGGAATCGGCATTGTGAGCTCCCAGTATCAGATGTTCAGAGCCTGCCATTTTGCGGAACAGGCTCTAAAAAAGCAGAGAGAAGAAGGGAAAGTGGATGCTTTACAGAAAGTCAGCATTGTGGGCTTTCCTTCGGTAGAGGATCCTGCGCTTAGGCCGCATCTTTACTTTCGGGAGGCACTGTTCCTCTTCGGAGAAAGGCTCTGCCATAAGCTTTAGAAAGGCTTTGCCATAAGAGGTAAACAGGCTTTATCGTAAGCTGTAGACGGATCTGGGAAGAATTCGGTAGTTTAGAAAGGAATAGATATTTTGATGAAGGCATATCAGTTTATAGAAGAAAAAGAGATTAAAGAGCTGGAAACCATGGCCCGGGTATATGAGCATAAGAAGACCGGTGCCAAGGTTTTATGCTTAGAGAATAAGGATGACAATAAGGTCTTTAGTATTGCCTTTCGTACCCCTGCGGAGGATTCCACGGGAGTAGCTCACATTACAGAGCATTCCGTGCTTTGCGGTTCTAAGAAGTTCCCCTTAAAGGATCCCTTTGTGGAGCTGGTAAAGGGCTCTTTAAAGACCTTTTTAAACGCCATGACCTATCCGGACAAAACCGTTTATCCGGTGGCCTCCCAGAATGACAAGGACTTCCAAAATCTTATGGATGTATATTTGGATGCGGTTTTTCATCCAAACTGTCTGGAAAACTACCGGACATTTTTGCAGGAGGGCTGGCACTATACCCTGAATAAGGAGGGAAAGCTATGCTATAGCGGTGTAGTCTATAACGAGATGCGGGGCGCATTTTCCGACCCGGAGTCCGTACTGGAACGCTATACCTTCCATTCCCTTTTCCCGGATACCAGCTACGGCAATGAGTCAGGGGGAGACCCGGAGGACATTCCGAAATTAACGTATGATGCCTTTAAGGCCTTCCATCAGCGCTTTTATCATCCCTCCAATTCCTTCATTATCCTTTACGGAGATATGAATATGGAGGAGAAGCTGAACTGGATTGATGAGGCCTATTTGCAAGAATTTGAACGGATTTCTCCAAACTCCGAAATCGCACGTCAGCAGCCCTTCGGAAAAATGGTGGAGGAAAGCCAATACTATCCTATTTCCGAGAAAGATAGTAGTGAAAATAAAGCTTATCTTTCTTACAACTTTGTTTTGGATGCAGGGCAGGATGCGAAGAAGTCCATGGCGTTTTCTTATCTGGATCATGCCTTACTTTCCGGTCCCGGAGCGGTATTAAAGCAAAAGCTTTTGGAAGCAGGCTTGGGAGAGGATGTTTTCGGAGGCTATTCCGACGGTATTTTACAGCACTATTTTTCTGTTATTAGTAAGAATGTTTCTGAAGAGAGAGCCGGAGAGTTTTTACAGCTGATTCAGGATTGCTTTCAGGACGCCGCGGAAAATGGTTTAGATCATAAGACCATTTTGGCAGCTATTCACCATGATGCTTTCCAGTATAAGGAGGCGGATTACGGCAGTACCCCTAAGGGACTGGTTTACAGCTTAAATGCTTTGGATTCCTGGCTCTACGGAGGAAAGCCCTGGCTTTATCTGGAAGCGGAGGCTCTTTATAAGGAACTGATGGAAGAGGTGGAAAAGGGCTATTTTGAAAAGCTCTTAAAGGAAAATTTCTTGAACAATCCCCATTCTTCCCTCCTCCGTTTATTACCCAGGAAGGGGATGACAGAGCAGAAGGAAGAGAAGCTTTCAGAGGAGTTGCAGGCCAGATGGCAGGCATTTTCTCCGGAAGAAAAAGAACAGATCAAAAAAGTAAAAGAAGAACTTACTTTATACCAGCAGACAGAAAATACTGAGGAAGCTTTAAAGACTCTGCCGGTACTCTCCAGAAAGGATATCAAACGGGAAGCGGAGTCCTACCCTTATCAGGAGGAAAGCCTTGGAAACAGAAAGTTGATTTTGGTGCCCGGAGAGTCTAAGGGGGTTTTGTACCTTCGTCTGCAATTCCATACCGACGGACTGAGTGAGGAGGAACTGTCCTATCTTTCCTTCTTAAAAACCTGTCTTGCCTATATGGATACGGAAAATTATCGTTTTCAGGATTTTAATTCTGAAATTTATCTTCATACTGGAGGCTTTAGTGTGGATTTAACAGCTTACCCGGATTTTGTGGAGAAGGATCGATACACCGGTGTCTTGGCTCTGGACTTTAAGCTTTTACATGGAGAATTAAAAAATGCGGTAGAGTATCTTGAGGAGATGCTGTTTCGAACGGTTTATCAGGAGGAAAAGCGTCTTTCCGAGATTCTTTTGGAAGCAAAGTCAAGAGAAAGAATGCGCCTGGAGGGTTCCGGTCACAGCTATGCGGTGACTCGTGCCATGTCGGCTTTCTCTCCAAGCTCTCATTTTCAGGAGCAGATTAAGGGGGTTGTCTATCTGCATTTCTTAGAAGAACTGGAAGAGGATTTTCGTAAGAATCCCAAGGCCTTAGGAGAAAAACTTACAGCCCTATCCAAGAAAATTTTTAGCGGAGAAAGATTGCTCCTTGCAGCAGGGGGAGATATCGGCATTTTCGAGAAGGAAAAGAAAGAGCTTACAGATTTTTTGGGAAGACGTTTTCCGGAAATGGAAGACTGGAGAGAAACAAAATTTGCAGGGGAAAAAGAGCGAAGGGAAGCCTTCAGTACCACTTCCCAGGTGAACTATGTAGCGACCGCAGGCTCCTTCCAAGGGGAAGCTTACCCCTATACCGGAAGCCTGAAGGTTTTAAAGGTGATTTTGTCCTACGACTTCCTCTGGAAGAATATTCGGGAGCAGGGAAATGCCTATGGGGCGATGTGCGGTTTTGGACGAAACGGAGAAAGCTTTATGGTTTCCTACAGGGATCCCAATGTGCAAAGAACCTTGGAGCAATATCGTAAGGTGGCAGAGTATCTGGAAAACTTCAAGGCGACAGAACTGGAGTTAAACAAATATGTTATTGGAGCCATCTCCGAATTGGATATGCCAAAGTCCGCCTATACCAAGTTCCTTTTGGGATTAAGTTGTTATCTTTCCAAGCTTACAAAGGAAGACTTGCAGCGAGAAAGAGATGAACTTTTAGATGTGGAGGAGAAGGATATCCGAAATCTTTCTGCTTATATCAAGAGAGCATTCCAGGAAAAGGCACTTTGTGCCATTGGAAATAAGGGTGAGCTGGAAAAGGCCAAAGCTGCTTTTGAAAGTCTGGAAGAGATTTAATAGAAAGGGATAAACAATATAGGGATTTTGTTTTGAAAGGGAAGGGAGTAAAGCGATGGGATCTGTAATTGATGATTTTTTTGCCAAGGAAAGAGGCGAAGAAGTAAAAGTAGAGGAAGGACCGGTGAAATCCGGCTTTGTTTCCATTGTAGGGCTTCCCAATGCGGGAAAGTCCACTCTTCTCAATGCCTTGATTGGTCAGAAGGTGGCCATAACTTCGAAAAAACCCCAAACCACCAGAAACCAAATTATGGCGGTGTATGATGAGGAGAGGGGGCAAATCGTTTTTCACGATACTCCCGGAATTCACAAGGCAAAAAATCAGCTATCCGTATATATGGAATCCGTGGCGGAAAAAGCTTTAGGAAACGGAGATCTGGTTCTCTATATTGTGGATGCCACCGAGCAAAAGGGGGAGAAGGAAGAGCAGATTCTTTCTCTTCTTAAGCATAGCAAAAGAAAGATTATTCTGGTTTTAAACAAACTGGACCTTCTGGGGGGCGAGGATGCTTTCCTGAAAAAGAAGGAAGACTATGAGAAAGAACTGGACTTTGCTGCTATTGTAGGAATTTCCGCCTATAAAAGTCAGGGCTTGGAGGAGCTGAAGGACATTCTTTTTGATTTGCTTCCCTATGGCCCTCGTTACTACGATGAGGAGACTATTACGGATCAGCCGGTGCGGGAAATTGCGGCAGAGCTGATTCGGGAGCAGGCTCTGTATAAGCTGGATAAGGAAATTCCCCATGGCATTGCAGTGCTGATGGACAGTATGCGAGAAAGAAAAAACGGTATCTGGGATGTAAAGGCCACCATTGTCTGTGAAAAGGAAAGTCACAAGGGAATCATTATCGGAAAGGGCGGCGCCATGCTGAAAAATATCGGTACCGGTGCCAGAATTCAGATGGAAAGCCTTTTGGAGGCCAAGGTAAATCTGCAGCTTTTTGTAAAGGTCCGAAAGGACTGGCGGGAAAATCCGGCCTATCTACGGGAATACGGTTATAGGGAGCAGAAGTAGAGCTTTGTGGGTGCAAGAAGGTTCCGTTTATAGAAGCCAAGATTGGGAACGAGAAAGTTCTGTTTGTAGAAGCTAAGATTGGGAATAGCAGTTTAGAAATGGAAAAGTACCATTAGGAAAGTAGAAGGGGTCAGTGAAAGAGGAAATTGTTCTTCACGGGGTGGTGCTGTCCGAGCACAGCTTACGGGAGTTTGACAAGCGATTACAGCTTCTCACTATGGAGAGGGGGAAAATGACGGTTTGGGCCAGCGGAGCAAAACGTCCCAACTCTCCTCTTTTAGCAGGGAGCCGTAGCTTTGTCTTCGGAAAATTTCATTTACGGGAAGGAAAGGCGGGATACACCCTTCGTTCTGTAGAGGTAGATGCCTATTTTGAAGAGATTGCAAAGGATTTGGAAAAGGCCTGCTATGCCGCCTATTTTTTAGAGCTGGCTGAGCTGGTGGCCCAGGAAAATCTGGAGGCTCCCCAAATGGTGGAGCTTCTTTATCTTTCCTTAAAGGCACTCTTACATAAGGGCTTGAAAAATGAATTGGTAAGGAGAATTTTTGAGCTTCGTATGCTGATGCTGGAGGGGGAATACACGGAGGAGCCCCCAATACCTTCCGGAAAGTCGGTGCAGGAGGCCTGGCATCATGTCCTGTCCGTACCCTTGGGAAGACTCTATACCTTTACCCTGGAGGAGGGAACCCTTCTATCCTTCTCCCGGAATGTGGATTATCTTTGCAAAGAAAGCTTTCCCAAACAATTTCAAAGCCTTCGAATCTTAAAAAGTCTTGGCTCCTAAACTTTAATAGGACTGAAAAAGCAATATTATCCAGGGAATATCCCTAAGACGGGTCTGAAAATTGAGGCATTCGTGCCCCAACATCAGGCCTGTTTTATATTTAAAAAAGCTATTTTATATTTAAAAAAGCCATTATTTATAGGGGATTTAAATAAGTTTCCTCGGGGATGGACTGTGGATATTCCAAAGACCTCCGGCTTGATGTATAATAACAGATAATTTTACAAAGAATAAGGAGAAGAGTCTTTGTAGGATGGAAGAAGTAAAAGGAAACGTTGGGGAAATCAGAATTAGACTGGAGAGAGAAAAATGCCAAAAAATTATACCATGGACACCATTGTGTCATTAGCAAAAACCAGAGGATTTGTATATCCGGGATCTGAAATTTATGGTGGGCTTGCAAATACCTGGGACTATGGAAATTTAGGGGTAGAGTTAAAGAACAATATCAAAAAGGCTTGGTGGAAGAAGTTCGTGCAGGAATCCAAGTATAATGTAGGTATTGACTGTGCCATCCTGATGAATCCGGAAACCTGGGTGGCTTCCGGACATTTGGCAGGCTTTTCCGATCCTTTAATGGATTGTAAAGAGTGTCGTGAGCGTTTTCGTGCGGACAAGGTAATTGAAGACTTCTGCGAAAGTCACAATATTCCTTTGGAGGGATCCGTGGATGCCTGGTCCAAGGAGGAGATGGAGAACTTCATTAGCTCCCACGAAGTACCCTGCCCCAGCTGCGGAAAGCACAATTTCACCCCTATCCGTCAGTTCAACCTGATGTTTAAGACTTTCCAGGGTGTTACGGAGGATGCAAAGAACACAGTTTACCTTCGTCCGGAAACCGCACAGGGAATCTTTGTAAACTTTAAAAATGTGCAGAGAAGCTCTCGAAAGAAGCTGCCTTTCGGAATTGCTCAGATCGGAAAGTCCTTCCGAAATGAGATCACCCCCGGAAACTTTACCTTCCGTACCAGAGAGTTTGAACAGATGGAGCTGGAATTCTTCTGTAAACCGGACACAGACTTGGAGTGGTTCGGGTATTGGAAGGATTATTGCCAGAAATGGCTTCTGAATTTAGGCATGAAGCCGGAAATGCTTCGGGCAAGAGACCATGAGGCCGCAGAGCTTTCCTTCTACTCCAAGGCTACCACAGACTTAGAGTTCCTTTTCCCCTTCGGTTGGGGAGAGCTGTGGGGAATTGCGGATCGTACCAATTATGACTTATCCCGTCACGAAGAGGTCTCCGGTCAGGACATGAAGTATTTTGATGACGAGACCAATGAGCATTATCTTCCCTATGTTGTAGAGCCTTCTCTGGGAGCGGATCGTGTAACCTTAGCTTTCCTTTGTGCGGCTTATGATGTGGAGGAATTGGAAGGAGGAGATGAAAGAACTGTCCTCCGTTTCCATCCGGCTTTGGCTCCGATTAAGATTGGGGTTCTTCCCCTTGCCAAGAAGCTGGGAGAAGGGGCAGAGAAGATTCATGAGGAATTGTCCAAGTATTGGATGTGCGAGTACGATGACCGTGGAAATATTGGAAAGCGTTACAGAAGACAGGATGAAATCGGAACCCCTTATTGCGTAACCTATGATTTCCAGTCCGAAGAGGATCATGCGGTTACCGTAAGAGAAAGAGACAGCATGGAGCAGGTGCGTATCCCTATCAGTGAATTGCAGTCTTACTTTGCCGAGAAATTAGCTTATTAAAGTAAGCTTTGCATAAATAAAAAACAGGAAAAAAATATTTTATTTGCTACAATAAAATTGCTGAAAAAAACATCATTTCTTTTTTGCTATACACAAGAAAGAAGTTTCGATTTTGTGTACTGTGAACATAATGCTGTTTTGTAGATGAATTTTACTGAAATTCTGCTATTCTATAATTAGAAAGAACAGGTCTACGAAACTTGTTTTTCGTAGGAAAGAAACATGGAGGAGAGCATGTACAAGATCACAAGAGTTGAGCATCTCGTTGACAAGGACTGGCTCATGGACGTGGAGGCGCCCTATGTAGCAAGAAAGGCGGAGCCCGGCCAGTTTATGATTGCAAAACTGGGAGAGTTGGGAGAAAGAATTCCCCTCACCATTGCAGACTACGATAAGGAAAAGGGAACCATTACCATTGTGTTCCAGGTTGTAGGCGCTTCTACAGAGAAGTTTAGTCACCTGCAAGTAGGAGACTACTTCACAGATATTGTAGGACCCTTAGGCAGACCTTCCGAACTGGTAGAATTAAGCCCGGAAGAGTTAAAAAAGGAAAATCTGATTTTCATTGCCGGCGGAGTGGGAGCTGCTCCGGTATATCCTCAGGTAAAGTGGCTACACGAAAGAGGGATAGAAGCAGATGTTATTCTTGGAGCCAGAAATAAGGATCTTCTGATTATGGAAGAAGAACTTCGCTCTGTAGCTAAGAATGTTTATGTTACTACGGATGACGGTTCTTACGGAGCCAAGGGCGTGGTTACTGATGTGTTGAAGAAGCTGGTCAATGAAGAGGGTAAGAAGTATACCCGTTGTATTGCCATCGGACCGGTAATCATGATGAAGTTTGCTGCCCTTACCACAAAAGAATTAGGAATTCCCACCATTGTTTCCATGAACCCCATTATGATTGACGGAACAGGAATGTGTGGTGCTTGCCGTTTGGTTGTCGGAGATCAGGTAAAGTTTGCTTGTGTGGACGGACCGGAGTTTGACGGACACTTGGTAGATTTTAATCTGGCAATGAAGAGACAGCAGACCTATAAGGCCGAAGAAGGTAAAGCATTACTGGAACTTTTGGAAGCAGAAAAGTCCCATGGCGGATGTGGAAACTGCAACTAAGGGAGGGAAATTATGGCAAATATGATGAAGAGGGTTCCTGTGGCAGAACAGGAGCCGAAGGTACGTGCAAAAAACTTTGAAGAGGTATGCTTGGGATACAGCGATGCAGAGGCTAAGGAAGAGGCAGACCGTTGTTTGAACTGTAAGAATCCGAAATGTGTAGTAGGATGTCCCGTTTCTATTCAGATTAATGATTTTATTACTCAGATTAAAGAAGGCAATATTGAGAAGGCTGCAGACATTATTGCAGAATCCTCCGCATTACCGGCAGTTTGCGGTAGAGTTTGTCCTCAGGAAACCCAGTGTGAGGGCGTTTGTATCCGCGGTATTAAGGGAGAGCCTGTATCTATCGGAAAGCTGGAGCGTTATGTAGCGGACTGGGCAAGAGAGCACAACTATGTGGCAGCAAAAGCAGGAACTCCCAACGGCAAGAAAGTAGCCGTTATCGGTGCAGGACCCTCTGGTTTAACCTGTGCGGGAGATTTGGCAAAATTAGGTTATGATGTAACCATTTTCGAAGCCTTCCACGAGCCGGGAGGAGTTTTACAGTACGGTATTCCGGAGTTCCGTCTTCCCAAGACCAGAGTAGTTGGTCCGGAAATTGAGAATGTACGGAAGCTGGGGGTAAAGATTCTCACCAATGTTTTCGTAGGACGCTCCATTACCGTGGATGAGCTTTTGGAGGACGAGGGCTTTGATGCAGTGTTCTTAGGAACAGGTGCAGGACTTCCGAAGTTTATGAATATTCCCGGAGAGACAGCTAACGGTGTTTACTCCGCTAACGAGTTCTTAACCAGAAATAACCTGATGAAGGCATACAGAGAAGATTCAGATACCCCTATGAAGGCCGGAAAGAAGGTTGTAGTTGTAGGTGGCGGTAACGTTGCCATGGACGCTGCAAGAACAGCTCTTCGATTAGGAGCAGAGGTTCATGTGGTATATCGTCGTTCCGAGGCGGAGCTTCCTGCCAGAGTGGAGGAAGTACACCATGCCAAGGAAGAGGGAATTATCTTCGACCTTTTACAGAATCCGGTAGAAATCCTTGTGGATGAAAATGACTGGGTAACCGGAATCCGTGTCATTAAGATGGAACTTGGAGAGCCGGATTCTTCCGGAAGAAGAAGACCGGTAGAGATTCCCGGTTCCGAATATGTGATTGACTGTGATACAGTAATTATGTCCTTAGGAACATCCCCCAATCCTCTGATTAGCGAGACTACCAAGGGATTAGATACCAACAGAAGAGGATGTATTATCGCTAAGGAAGAAAACGGAGAAACCACCAAGCAAGCGGTTTATGCCGGAGGTGATGCGGTAACCGGCGCTGCAACCGTTATTCTGGCCATGGGTGCAGGAAAAGCGGCAGCAAAGGGAATTCACGAGTACTTGTCTAATAAGTAAGTAGTGAAATAAGAAAAAGGGATCATAAAAATCAAAATAGTTTTCTTAACAATATAGGTCTGCAACTGGGGCACGCTCTCGCTAGCTTCGCCACGTATCAGTACTAACTTCAAGCTTCGCGTTGCTCGCTTTCAGTAAGTACTGACGGGCTCAGACTACCCCATATTCAGACCTATATTGACGAAAATCTATTTATTTTGATTCTTTATGGTCCCTTTTCCTGTAAATGTAGCAAGCGGAATAAGTACTCATATTTTTAGGCATAATTTGCTTATACCAAAAAAGTGTTCAGATCAATTTGCATCTGAACACTTTTTTCTTCTCTTTTGGGACGCTTTTTTATAGTCTCTTCATATTAATATAGAAGCATATATTAGATTGCTCTGGTGTACTTCTTTAAGAATTCCTTCTCGTCTTCCTTAAGAAGTGGGGCAATGGTCTCATAAACTCTTGCATGGTAGTCGTTTAAGAGCTTCTTATCCTCTGCATTCAACATATCCGGATTGATGGCATCCAGATCGAAAGGAATCAGAGAAATGGTTTCAAAATACATGAACTGTCCATACTCGTTCTTCTCTCCCTTTCTGGCGAGAAGCTCATTTTCCAGGCGGATACCGTGGGAACCTTCTATATAGAATCCCGGCTCATCGGTAATAATCATACCTTCCTGGAAAGCCTCCACTTCTCCGGCACGGTACTTCCAACGGAAGCCCATAGGACCTTCATGGATGTTCAGAAGGTATCCTACGCCATGTCCTGTACCATGGTTGAAGTTTAAGTCTCTGTCCCAGAATGGCTGACGGCAGAGGATATCCAGAGTTAAACCGCTACATCCCTCTAAGAACTTCGCATTGGCAAGGTGTAAGTTACTGATAGCTACCAAAGTAAAATCATCTTTCATCTGCTGAGGAACCTCTCCTAAAGCAAAGGTTCTGGTAATGTCGGTGGAACCTTCATAGAAGCCTGCACCGGTATCGCTTAAGTACAGAGTTCCGGTATGGAATTCCACATCGGTTTCAGGAGAAGAGGTGTAGTGCACAATAGCGGAATGAGGACCAAAGGAAGAAATGGGCTCGAAGCTTGGACGAATAAAGTTGCCCATTTCGGCACGGAACTCATCCAGCTTTGCTGCGGCAGACATCTCTGTAATCTTAATCTTGCCGATATTTTCCTTCAGCCACTTCATAAAGCGAAGGTGTGCAACGCTATCCTTAATCTGGGCTTTACGAATATTTTCAATCTCAACAGGATTCTTGATAGCCTTCATTAAGATGGCAGGATTTCTCTTTTCTACGGTCTTTACAGACTTGGGAATATTGTTGAAGAGAGCATAGTTTAACTTGCTCGGGTCAATCATAACAATATCCTTGTCGGAAAGTTTTTTTACATCCTCGTAAATGGCATTGTAGGGATGAAGCACTACGCCATCCTTAGCCAGCTTTTCCTGCAAAGCCTTGTCCAGCTTTCTTTCATCAATGTATAAGTCGAAACGGTCCATGCGAATGATGGCATAGCTGAGAACAAGAGGGAAGAACTCGATATCATTACCGCGGATATTCAGAGTCCAGCAGGTATCATCCAGGGTGGAAACGATATGGGTATTGCAACCCTCATCTTCCATTTCCTTACGAATACGAGCCATCTTACTGCTTACGCTTTCTCCGGCATATTTTTCATCCAGATCAAAGGCAGGCTCTTCGGAAAGTGCCGGACGATCCTTCCAAACCGGATCTACAAAGTCCTCATCATAGAGAATCTTAGCTTTCTTTTTCTCGGCAATACGAGCGTATTCCTGCCCTTCTCCTACGGATACGGCACGACCGTCAAAGGCAAGGGTATCGCCCTCCTTCAAATGCTCCTCTAAGAAGGCTTCCAGACTGGGTACTCCCGGCTCGAACATCTTCATCAGCTGAACGGTGGTTCCCTCCAACTGCTTAGCAGCCTGGATAAAATAGCGACCGTCAGTCCAAAGCCTTGCTTCCTCTAAACCGATAAGAGCAGTTCCGGCAGAACCGGTAAATCCGGTGATAAACATTCTCTCTTTAAAATGCTCTCCAACATATTCGCTTTGATGGAAATCCGCGGTGGGGACAATCAGCATAGTAATGCCCTTTTCCTTCATAATCTTTCTAAGTGCGGAAAGTCTCTCAGGTACTGTCATGTTCTACCTCCATAATTCTTCAAGTATAAAAAACCAAATGCTGTAGGATAGTATAGCATGTTTTGCTCAAAAAGGCTAAAGAATAGGGCGAAAAACTTTGATTTTTAGGAAAAATGTTCTAAAAAAATAACGGAAGCGAAAGTCCGGAGTAATCGCGCTACAAAGGAAAAAAGCCTAAAAGTATTCTAAAAAGCTATATTAGGCTGGCTTAGAAAAACGTCCCATGTTATACTGCCATCAGTTTTACGTGAGAAAGGAAGAGCTATGTTAAAGTGTGAGAGAACATCCGTAATGAATATAGAAAATGCGATTAGAGGTGCCAGAAATCCTATGAATTCCTGGGATAGAGCGGATTCTTATTATGATGAAGAAGGAAATTATCAGCTGGGACCTAATGACATGAATCTGGCAAGACGTTTACGACTGGCCGGTTCCGATCATAGAAAGTTTATCCGCCAAATCTTTGTCTCCGTGGACATTACGGCTCCTCTTTATTGGTGGAAGGAGTATGACACGTATAAGGTGGCAACTGTAGCAAATTCCACCTCTACCATGCACAAAATTCATTCTAAGGAATTTAGTATAGAGGACTTTTCCCATGACCATCTCACAGAGGAAGGGCTGGAGAGTTTGAAAAGAACCGTGGAGGATCTGGAACGTATTCGTCTTCGTTTTCTGGAGAAGAAAAACAAGGAGGACTGGTACACTATTATCCAATTGCTTCCCAGTTCTTATCAGCAAATGCGGACCTGTACCATGAATTATGAGAGCCTTATTAATATGTATTTTTCCAGAAAGAACCATAAGCTGGAGGAATGGCATACTTTCTGCGATTGGATTCAGACCTTGCCCTATGCCAAGGAGCTGATTTTGGCAGAGAAGGAATCGGAAGCATAGCCTTTTCCGCTTTTTAAAATTTTTTATGGCAATAATCTTCCCTATAAAATTTTTATTCGAAGAGAATTTGTAGGGAAGATTATGTTATACTATAGCTCATCAATTTCTTCTTTCGTTTTTTAAAGATTCTATTTTTCCTACCATTATTCATCCTTTTATTCATAACGAGTATCGCTCGCAAAGCGTGAAATATCTCGTTTGTTCATCTTCAAGTTTTCTTATTTCCAGTTATTTATTTTTTCCAGCGTTTTTATTTCTATTCATCCATTAATTCAAGCAAACATTCATTTATTTGCTTATTTGTCTATTTATCCGTTTAATTTCAAGCATTCTACAGTCTATTCATTTTAATTCCAAGCATGCTACGTTCTGTACTTTTATTTTCAAATATTCTGTCATTGATTTTTTTTCAAGTATTCTGCAATCTATTCATTTTTTAGAAAGGAACTTCTTATGCCTAAATTTAGTCTATCTTCCTTGAAACAGGGGAAAATTATTTTATTGCTCCTGATGTTTATGCTTCTGGGTTTTTTATTTTTCATGAATCAGGAACGGGAAAGAAAAATTATTTATAAGGGTGCGGCGGGGGAAGAGAAAGAAGCGTTTTTAGCCCGAGGTGCTTATGAAAGCTTAGAGGTAAAGAGCAAGGAAATGCTGCCGGTAAATCAGGGAAAAACGGCAGAAGAAAAGAAAGAAAAGCAAGAAGAGAATAAAAAGGAGAAAAAAGAAGAGAACCCGGAGATTAGTAAAGAAGAAAGAAAGGAAGAAAGCAAAGAAGAAAGTGAAGAAGAAAGTAAAGCAGAAAGTAAAGCAGAAATCGGAGTGGATGGCGAAAAGAAAGAAGCCGGCATAGAAGACAGTCCAGAGAAAATTCAGCAAAATCGGGAGGAAAAGAAAATCAATATCAATACCGCTACAGAGCAGGAGCTGGAAAGCTTAAAAGGAATTGGTCCCGCCACGGCAAAAAATATCATCCGTTACAGGGAGGAATACGGCGGATTTTCCAGTATTGAAGAAATTAAGAATGTGAAGAGAATCGGAGATAAAATATTTGAAAAAATCAAGGCGGATATCTGTGTGTAACAAAGGCCGGTGAATAGTTGACATGATTTTGTAAGCTTTATCCCTTGTGCTTTTCTGCTTTGCCCTTTATGATGAAAATGTTTTCCTTTATTCTGAGAGAATAAAGAGAAAAACAGCTAAGAGAAATTGAGATGCGAAGGAAAGAGTGAAATTTTTAATAGGAAGAGATAGTCCTTTCTTTTAAAAAGTTAAAACATTATAGGAAGAAGCAATCAGGGAAAGATGAGAAAAAGAATGGGAATCAAAAAAAGCTTGTGCTCTATGGTTTTATTACTATCCATATTACAGAGTACATTGATTTATGCAGAAGAAAGAGTTTACGGAATTTCAGACTACGGTCCGGTTTCCGTTAATGGAAATGGTGTAGGAAGAGGAAAGGATTCCACCTACCAGTATATTGAAGACCTTCTTTATAATAATCAGGGGAATACCGGGGCAGGAAACAGTGGATCTGCAAATTCCGGCGGAAGCAGTCCGGCAGCCAATCCGACCAGTGCCTCCTCTCAAAATACAACGAAGAGTGGCGGCCAAAATACGGCTGTTACTCAGGAAAGAAAGTGGAATTTGGCAAAGCTCTCGGGGAATGGGCAAACCAAGTCTATCGGCTCAGAGGTGAATGCCAATTATGCAGTGGTTTTTGACTTGGATCAAGGTACAATCTTAGGAGAAAAGAACAGCTCCGTAAGCATGAATCCGGCCTCTATGACGAAAGTGATGACTTTACTTGTGGCGGTAGAGAATCTTCTGGATTTAGAGAAGAAGATTACCATTACCCAGGATATCGTGGACTATGTGAAGGCAAGAGGAGCCAGCAACTGCGGTTTTGTGGCAGGGGAGCAGGTTCGGGTAAAGGATTTACTCTATGGGGTAATTCTACCCTCAGGAGCGGATGCCGTATTGGCTCTGGCGAAGGAAATTGCCGGTTCTGAAGCCGGATTTGTAGCTTTAATGAATAAAAAAGCCCAGGATTTAGGACTATCCTCAGACTGTAAATTCCAAAATGCCACAGGGCTATATCACAGTACCCATCATATGAATGTAAAGGATATTGGAGAAATTATGGCGGCGGCTATGCGAAATTCCTTAGCCAGAGAGGTTCTTTCCACGGAGAACTATCAGATTCCTGCCACCAATAAGCATGGGGACGGTATTAAGCTGACGAACCTGTTTGTACAAAGAATAAAAGGGCAGGATACCGGAGGCGCCAGTGTGACTATGGCGAAAACAGGTTTTGTTCGTCAATCTATGTTTTGCGCTGTCAGTAGCGGAAAAGGAGCAAATGGAAAGAATCTTTTGGTGGTAACCGGCTACAGCTCCAGCACCTGGCAGTGTATTAAGGATCATGCCACCTTGTATAAGCGTTTCGGATAGATGTAAAGGGGAGAAGCTATGCCTATTAAAGTACAGAACCATTTGCCTGCAAAGGACATATTGGAGAAGGAAAATATTTTCGTCATGGATGAACAGAGGGCGGTATCTCAGAATATTCGACCTCTGCATATTGCCATTCTCAACCTGATGCCCTTAAAGGAAGACACGGAGCTGGATTTACTTAGGGTGCTTTCCAACTTCCCGATTCAGACGGAAATCACGTTGATGAAGATGGAATCCCATGTTTCTACCCATACCAGCTCCGTTCATTTAAATACCTTTTATGTTAATTTTTCTTCCGTGAAGGAAGAGTATTTTGACGGCTTAATCATCACCGGAGCCCCGGTGGAGAAGATGCCTTTTGAAGAGGTTGGATACTGGAAAGAACTTACGGAAGTTATGGAATGGTCCAAAACCCATGTGTTTTCCACTTTCCATATTTGTTGGGGGGCCCAGGCGGGGCTGTACTATCATTATGGAATTCAGAAAGTGCCTTTGGAGAAGAAATTAAGCGGAATCTATTCCCATAGGGTTCTTCATAGGAAGAAAATGCTGATGAGGGGAATGGATGATGAGTTTTGTGTTCCCCAATCCCGTTATACCGGACTGGATGAAGAGGCGGTTAAGAAAAATAAAGAGCTTTATGTGGTGGCGGATAGTGAAGAGGCAGGAAGCTACTTGATTTTGGCCTGCTCTTCCCGCCAAATTTTTGTTACCGGTCATTCCGAGTATGACCGGTATGACTTGGATAAGGAGTATAAAAGAGATTTGGCAAAAGGAATCAATCCGGAGGTTCCAGTGAATTATTATCCTGATGACAATCCGGAGAATACCCCGATTTTATCCTGGCGCTCCAGCTCCAACTGTACCTATAGTAACTGGTTAAATTTTGTGTACCAGGAGACTCCCTATCGTTTGGAGGAAATGCGACCGGTTTCGGAGGACAGTTATCTTCGGGATGACCATAGAAGTGAAAGAGACAGTACCGTAAAGTCTGCCGATTAAGGGAACAAATAGTGACAGAAGCAATGAGTACAAGTAAAGGAGAAAATTATGGATGCAGTAGAACGTTTGATTCGCTACTTAAAGATTGATACGGAATCCGTACCGGATCAGGAAAAGATTCCTTCCAGCGAGAAGCAGTTTGATCTGGCAAGAGTCCTGGAAGCGGATTTAAAGGAGCTGGGCGTAAAGGATGTACAGTGTACCGACCATGCCTATGTTTACGGGAAAATTCCTTCCAATTTATCGAGGGAAGAGCAGGAAAAGACTCCTGCTTTAGGTTTTATTGCCCACATGGATACTTCTCCCTCCGCAAGAGGAAAGAATGTGGAGCCCAAAATTGTAAAGGATTATGACGGAAAAGATATTGCTTTAAACGAATCGGAAGTTCTTTCTCCGAAGGTATTTCCAAAGCTTTTAGAAGCAGTAGGACAGGATTTAATGGTGACCAACGGAAAAACCTTGTTGGGAGCGGATGATAAGGCAGGCGTTGCGGAAATCATGGCTATGGTGGAATATATTCAGACCCATCCGGAGTTTCGTCATGGAGATATTTGCATAGGTTTCACACCGGATGAAGAGGTTGGAGCAGGTGCAGACCTCTTTGATGTTCCTCTTTTCGGAGCAGAGGTGGCTTATACCGTAGACGGCGGCACCCTTGGCGAGGTGGAATATGAGAATTTTAACGCTGCCGGCGGAAAGGTGAAGATTCATGGGGTGAATGTTCATCCCGGTTCTGCAAAGGATAAGATGATGAATGCCAATCTTTTGGCGATGGAATTTAATGCTTTACTGCCAAATTGTACACCTGCCAACACAGAAGGGTATGAAGGTTTCTTCCACCTGTGTTCCTTTGTGGGAGAGGAAAGTCTGGCTACTTTGGACTACATTATTCGTGACCATGACTGGGAGAAATTCCAAGAAAAGAAGAGAATTTTTCAAGAGGTGGGAGAGAAGCTGAATCAGAAATACGGAGAAAAGGGTGCACATTTTTCCGTAGAAGTGAAAGACAGTTACTATAATATGGTGGAAAAGGTTCGCCCCCATATGTATTTGATTGATGTGGCAAAAACTGCCTTTGAAAAAGAGGGAGTTACCCCGAAGGTCTTCCCCATCCGTGGAGGTACAGACGGTGCCAAGCTTTCTTTTATGGGCTTACCCTGTCCCAACCTGTCTACAGGAGGAGAGAACTATCACGGTATTTATGAATATCTGAATCTTAATTCCTTCAAAAAGATGATTCCGGTGCTTTTAAAGATCTGTCAGGAAATGATTGGGAAAAAGAGCTAAGAGAAAGGACCTTCGAGTATACATTCGAAGGTCCTTTCTTTTATCATTATAGACTGCTTTGTCGTCCATCACTGGAATCCCTTTATGAAGGGACTTTTTTACAAGTTCTGTAGGTTTATCCTACTCGTCTTGTTTCTTATACTATATTCTTTTGTATGCTAAGCGTCTCACTTATCGCTTATCCATATTTTAAAAAGTAACCCGCTTGCTTTTCTTACGATTCATTCCTCCTCTATACTAATGCTCCTTCTCTGAAACATTCGTATCGGAATTCCCTTTCCTCTTATCTCAGAGAAGAGAGCTCATCGTCACTGTTTTCATCATGGATGCTGTACATCCGATAGCATTCCTTAGGAAACTCTATGCTTCCTTTTCGGGAAATGCTTAATATTCAATTGTCTTATCTAGCCATTGGTTTGTACCACCTTTTTCCGAATCGCTTCTCTATAATTTCAAAATGGAATTTCACCATGATTTTATATATTTAAAGCGCTTATGATGGGAAACCGATTCTATTGGAAACCTGTTCTTTTCAGAAAATAAGAAGAAAGTCTTCTGCAAACCGATAGCATAATTCCCGCTATACAAGAGTTAAGTTTTCTCTACTCAGTTAAGTCTCCAGTAGAAGTACTGTTCTTCGTCCATTGGATTGTACCTCTCTTTCTTGATTATAGTTCGCAAACCTTCCGTTTGCACTTTGCAAATCTCTAACTCTTTCTCTTCGAGCTAAAGATTTTTTGCTGTTATTTTCTTTCTTGTGCCTATAGGATAGCACAAAAAATTTCTTTTGTAAAGGAAAATTAAATAAATATTATTTTTATTTTTGCGAAAAAAGAGACGATAAAAAAGAACATTTCTCTTTGTAAATAAAATTTATCGTATTAATAAAACTAATTTTCAACAATCCGATTTATAGAATCCTCTTGTTTGAAAATCGATCCCGGAGAAAAGGGAAACTATAGACGGGAAGCTTTGTTTTGCCGTAGAATAGCATATGGAGTTCAGTTAATACTTCGTATGGAGAGGAATAAAGCTATGTTTCGTTATGAAGAAATTAAAAATCCGGAATATTATCAGGAAAATGTCCTTTTGCCCCATTCGGATCATATTGCCTACCGTAATGCTACGGAAGAAAAGCTGGGGAAAAGCTCCCTGCGAAAAAGTCTGAATGGATTATGGAAGTTTCATTATGCAAGGAGAATAGAAGACAGTATTCCGAATTTTGAAAGTTCGGAGTATTCCTGTAAGGACTGGGAGGATATTGTGGTGCCTGCCCATATTCAGTTGGAGGGATATGATGCACCTCAGTATGCCAATGTGCAGTACCCCTGGGAGGGGCATGAAAGCATCCGTCCGGGAGAAATTCCCCGGCATTTTAATCCGGTGGCTTCCTATGTAAAATACTTTATTCTGCCGAAGGAGTGGGGAGATCAGCCGGTGCGTATCTCTTTTCAAGGGGTGGAAAATGCCTTTGCCCTGTACTGTAACGGAGCTTATATCGGCTATCACAGTGATTCCTTTACTCCTGCTGAATTTTCTCTTGAGGGCTTTTTAAAGGAGGGAGAAAATAAGCTGGCTGTTCAGGTTTACAAGTGGTCTGCAGCCTCCTGGTGTGAGGATCAGGATTTCTTCCGTTTTTCCGGAATTTTCCGGGAGGTATATCTTTATACCCTGCCTAAGTTGCATTTAAAGGACCTGCATCTTCGGACAGAGATGAGCAGGGATTTTAAAGAAGGAAAGCTTTATTTTTCGGGAAAAATCGAAGGCCGGGAGAAAGAAACAGAAAAAGAAACAGAAAAGGAAACAGAAAAGGAAACAGAAAAGGAAACAGGGAAGGAAGAAGGAAAGGGAATTCTTCGCTATAGCCTTTTTGATGGGGGAGTCTGCCTTCCCAAGGGAAGAGGCTTTGCTGTAGAGCAAAAGATTGTTTCTAAAGGAGAAATCCCTGTATCGGGGGGAATGAGCGTTTCCGAAGAAAAAAATGCTTTGGATTGCAAAACGAAGCTTTCTCAAAAAGCCGGGGAAGAGTTTACAAAAATCCATCAGGAATTTCCTTACAGTACCGTGGAATTTTCTATTTCACTGGAAGCTCCCAAGCTTTGGTCTGCGGAACAGCCCAATCTCTATACCTTGGTTTTGGAGCTTTGTACGGAAGAGGGAGAAGTACTGGAATATATCGTGGAAAAAGCGGGGTTCCGTCATTTTGCCCTGGAAGACGGACTGATGAAAATCAACGGAAAGCGCATTGTTTTTAAGGGCGTAAACCGACACGATTTCAGCAGCTTAACGGGAAGAGCAGTAAGTGTTTCGGAGATGGAGAAGGATATCCAAACCATGAAGCGAAACAATATCAATGCCCTTCGTACCTCTCATTATCCCAACAATTCCGCCATCTACCGTCTGGCGGATGAGTACGGCCTTTATGTAATGGATGAGTGTAATATGGAAACCCACGGCAGCTGGGACACCTATGCCTTTACAAAAGATATAGACTATGTGCTTCCCAAGGATAAAAAAGAATGGGAGGCCATGCTTTTACAAAGAATTGAAAATATGTGGCAGAGGGACAAAAACCATCCCTCCATCCTGATTTTCTCCTGCGGAAATGAAAGCTTCGGTGGATCTGTCATTCATGAGATGGCAAAACGTCTTCGCAGCTTGGATTCCTCCAGACTGGTGCATTATGAGGGACTCTTTAATGACCGCTCCTATCCGGACAGCAGTGATATGGAAAGTCGAATGTACCCACCGGTTACGGAAATCAAAGACTATCTTTCCAAGCACAGGGAAAAGCCCTTCCTGCTTTGTGAATATGCCCATTCCATGGGGAATTCCTTAGGGGCTTTGTATAAGTACACGGAGTATGCGGAAGAGGAGCCTTTGTTTCAGGGAGGCTTTATCTGGGACTATGTGGACCAAAGCCTTTGGAAGAAAAACCGTTACGGTGAAAAATATTTAGCCTATGGGGGAGATTTTTCCGACAGGCCTTCGGATTTTCAATTCAGTGCCAACGGCATTGTTTTTGGGGGGGATAGAAATCCAAAGCCCCAGATGCAGGAAGTGAAATATCTCTATCAAAATATCTTTTGTACCTTGGAAGAGGAGGAAATTTTGATAAAGAATCATTCTCTTTTCCAATCCACTTCAGAACTGGATTGTAAACTTTCCCTTTATCGTTACGGAAAGCTTTGGAAGGAGTGTTTGTTGGAAACAAATGTTCCGCCCCAATCTGAGGGGAGAATCCCTAATCCGTTTTTAAAAGAAGAATTGGAGGGAGAGTATACTCTTCGGATTAGTTTTCATTTAAAGAAGGATAGTTTGTACGGAGAAAAAGGCTTGGAGATGGCCTTTTCGGAAAAAACCTATACGGTAGAGAAAAAAGAGACTTTGAGGCTGTATCTGTTGGGGGAAGAACAACAGGAGGAACATTGGGTGAGAAGCTGGGAGAAGCTTTTGGAAGAGTGGGGAAGTGCTTCGGAAGTGCTTCCGGAAGACTTTCAGATTCTTTCCTCGCCCCATAATATTGGTGTACGAGGCAGTTCTTTTGAGGCAATCTTTTCTTTGATTCAGGGAGGGCTGGTATCCTACCGATATGGAGGAAAAGAGTATTTGGAGGCCATGCCAAGACCTAACTTCTGGCGTGCTCCCACCGACAATGACACGGGAAATCTGATGGCTTTTCGCTATGCCCAGTGGAAAACAGCAAGTCAGTATTTAAGTACAAGAAGCCCTGAGGCAAGCCTAATGTTGGAAAAACCGCAAGAGGTGCTGATGAAAATGGAGAAAGGTTGCTTCCTTATTCGTTACAGCTATCATTTGCCTACCAATCCAAGAAGCAGCTGTCAGATGCAGTACAGCGTTTTCCCGGATGGAAAAATCAGCGTAAGTCTGGACTATAGTCTGCCCAAGGAGGGAGAATCTGTCCTTCTGAAACAGCTGTCCGAGCTTCCGGAATTTGGGGCTCTCTTTACTCTAAATGCGGATTTGGAAAACTTTTCCTGGTACGGCTTGGGCGAAGAGGACTGTTATGCCGACAGAAAGCATGGCGGAAAATTGGGCATTTATCATAGGAAGGTAAGGGATAATTTTGTCCCCTATGTTTTCCCCCAGGAGTCCGGAAACAAGGCGGAGGTACGACTGGCGACTCTCACTGATGAGAAGGGCAGGGGCTTAGTTTTCTTAGCGGAAAATGAAGAGGGGCAAATGAATGTTTCAGCCCTGCCCTGGACTCCCCATGAAATTGAAAATGCCTGCCACGGTTATGAACTTCCTCCGATTCACCATAGTATCCTGCGTCTTTCCAAGGCCCAGATGGGGGTAGGAGGAGATGACAGCTGGGGCTCCTATACCCATGAGGAGTTTTTGGTGAAAGTTAAGGATAGGATTCATTTCAGCTTTTCCTTCCGAGGGATTTGCTAAAGCGGAGTTACTTAAATAATATGTGAGAGGGCTGTAAAAAATCAAAATAATTTTCTAAGCAATATAGGTCTGAAATTGGGGCACGCTTTCGCTAGCTTCGCCACGTAGCAGTACTAACTTCAAGCTTCGTTTCACTTGCTTTCAGTAAGTACTGACGGGCTCAGACTACCCCTCAGTCAGACCTATATTGCCGAAAATTTCTTTATTATTTTGATTTTTACAGCCCCTTATTTTTTTGGAGAAAATGACGAAATTTTCCTTATAGAAATGTTTCTCCCTGTACAGGGTGTTTTTCACTTGCTTATTTTGGGAAATACTTTGTTTTTTCCGGAAATGGGCTGTAGTAAAGGAGGCAATATGCTGGAAAATGTGCGTGCCGTAGGAAAGGATTCCTACCAAAACAAGATTTTATCCAAGGTTGAGAGCGGAAAAACCAAGGAAAGCCAAAAAGTGGATAAACAAGCCTCCGGCAAGGAAGCGGAGCTTGCAAAGGCTACAGGAGGGAAAGAAGCTGTAGTACAAAGAGACAGCTTGGAGCTATCCGATAGAGCGAAGGAAGTGGCAGCCAAGGGGACACAGGCGACTAAGGCGGAAAAGACGAAAGCACTGAGTGCCGAGGAGGGACTTTCCGATAAGGCGAAAACCTACTTAAAGAATTTGCGCCGTTCTCGAAATTTTGTGGATTTTCGTATTGCGGAAAAGGGAAAAGAGAATGATGCCTTAGCAGGAAAGAGCAATAAGGAATTTACCGTTGTTTTAAGCAATGAAGAAATTGAAAAAATGGCAACGGATAAGAAATTTGAAAGAGAGCAATTAAATACATTGGATCAGACCGTAAAGTCTATGCTTATGGCACAGACAGGGATAGGGAATGATAACGGGGCCAATAAGACCAATGTGGAGGACATTAAGAGTATTGCGGCAAAAACCCAAGAGGACGGCACCACCATGCTGATTGCCAGCTTGGAGAAGAGTACAAGCTCTGCCAGAAAGATTGCGGAAGAGCAGGATAAAAAGCGGGAAGCGAAGAAGCTGGAAGAAAAGCAGGAAGCGAAGAGAACGGCAGAAAAGGAAGCGCTAAAAGGCGGTAAAAAAGCGGATAAGGCCCAAAAGACAGAGAAGGCGGAGTCCAAGGATAAATTATCGGGAACAGAAAAGTCGAAGGAGGGCGAAACAGAAACAGAGACGATTCATGATGTGGAAAAAACAGCTGTGAAGCGTGTGGAAGTAAGGGGAAGAACCATAGAAGAGCTTATGGAAAACTTGAAAAAGCTGGATTGGACAAAGGTTCCGGTGACAGAATAAAGAGATAGCTCTCCTGCTTTATTGTGAAATAAAATAGGGAAGTCAATTTATAATTTGCTTATATAAATTTTATTTTTGTTTATAATTAAAAAGATTCATGCTATACTTTCTCCTTGTAAGGGTTGAACTGTCTTTAGGAGGAAGTATGGCATTTTTTTCATTTTTGGATCAGAAAAAGAAAAAGGATGCACTTAGAGAGCTTGCAAAGGAAAGAAAGAGAGGAATTTCCGCAGAACAACTGGAAAAGGCCAATAGGGAAATTCATCTTCGCCTTTTGCAATCTCCTTTTTTTCTGGAAGCGGAAAGGATCTTCTCCTATGTGAGTATGGAAGGGGAGGTGGACACCAGAATTATTTTGGAAACGGCTTTACAGATGGGGAAAAGAGTGTGCGTTCCCCGATGTATTCCGGGAAAAGAGCATCTGATGGAGGCGGTAGAGATTCATAGTATGGAGGAACTGATTCCCCAGACCTATGGAATTTTAGAACCAAGAAAAGAACTCCCTTCTTCTACGGACTGGTGCTTTGACTTGTCTTTGATTCCCTGTGTAATGGCGGATCAAAGGGGGGGAAGACTGGGGCATGGAGCAGGCTACTACGATCGATTCTTGGAAAAGAGCAGGGGAAAAAAGTTATGTTTATGCTTTTCCTGGTTACTTTACGATAAGATTCCCATGGAAAAAACGGATATCCACATGGATGCGCTATTAACAGAGGAAGGCTACTTTGCATTTCATTAAGAATCTTTCACAAAAGGGGAAAATGATTTCTGTAAGAAATGCCAAGTTGTATTCTGTTAAAAATTTAGCTAGTATAAGTGAAGTCAAAAAATTAATTTGTTCCCAAAAAATATTTTTGGTCAGGAGGAGCGAAAATGGGCGTAGAGCAAAACAAAATGGACGAGTTGTTTAAATGGGATGGAAAGCCGGATGTGGCACCTACCATTTCTTTGGCGTTACAGCATCTGGTAGCCATGATTATCGGTTGTGTAACGCCGGCTATTATTATTTCCAACGTAGCCGGATTGGAAATCGGACAAAGAATCATCTTGATTCAGGCATCCTTAACCATGTCTGCAATTTGTACCTTCTTCCAGCTTTTTCCCTTAAAGAAAGGCGTATTTGGAGCAGGCCTTCCTATGATTTTAGGAATCAGCTTTGCATACCTTCCCAGTATGCAGGCGATTGCCGGAGAAGGCGGCGGAGTAGGAACCATTGTGGGTGCTATGATGGTTGGTGGAATTGTTGCAATTATTGTAGGAATCTTTGTAAAAAGAATTCGTAAATTCTTCCCTCCACTTATTACCGGAACCGTTGTATTTACCATCGGTCTTTCTCTTTATCCCACAGCGGTAAATTATATGGCAGGTGGAGTGGCAAACAACGCTGAGTTAATTGCCAAGAAGGGACTTACCACAGCTTTGATTTACGGTTCTTGGCAGAACTGGCTTGTGGCTTTTATCACATTGATTGCTGTAATGTGCTTCAGCACCTTCGGTAAGGGCGTATTTAAGCTGGCTTCCATCCTTTTGGGAATGGTAGTAGGATATTTGGTGGCTCTTGGCTTTGGAATGATTTCCTTCAAGGAAATCGGAACCGCTTCCTGGTTCTCTCTTCCCCACTTCCTGCCCTTTGGCGTTCAGTTTAGTGTACCTGCTTGTATTTCCATCGGTTTACTTTTTGCGATTAACTCCATTCAGGCTATCGGTGACTTTACCGCAACAACCATGGGCGGATTTAACAGAGAGCCCAGTGATGATGAGCTTCGTGGCGGAATCATTGCTTACGGTGCAACCAACTTCTTGACTGCATTCTTTGGCGGACTTCCAACTGCGACTTACTCTCAGAACGTAGGTATCGTAATTTCTAACAAAGTAGTAGCAAGAAGAGTATTCGCAACAACCGGCTTGTTTATCTTAGCTTGCGGTCTTTGCCCGAAGTTCTCCGCATTACTTACCACTATTCCTCAGTGTGTATTGGGAGGAGCTACCATTACCGTATTCTCTACCATCGCAATGACCGGAATTAAGCTGATTACCCAGGAACCGTTGACTGCACGCTCTACTACAGTGGTAGGTCTTGCAGCAGCAGTTGGTGTGGGAATTGCACAGGCTCCCGCATCTTTAGGACAGTTCCCAACATCCTTCACCATGATTTTCGGAAAGTCTCCTGTAGTATTGGCAACTATCATTGCAGTATTCTTAAATATTGTATTGCCAAAGGAAAATAAAAAAGCTTAACTAAACGAGATATCGCACGCTTTGCGCACGATACTCGTTATGAATTAAAAGAGACGTTACATAAGATAAAAGAAAAAGTGCTCAGACCGGGTCTGAGCACTTTTTCTTTTGGCATCCTTTTTTTCTTTTGCCCTAAAGTTTATTTTTGGAGCATAGATAAATCCGGAGGCAGCTCTCGCTGAAAGAACATTTTTTCTTTTCCAATCGGATGGGTAAAGGAAATGGAGTAGGAGTGGAGAGCCTGCCGGGACAAGCCTATATTTTGTGAAAAAACACTTTCTTCCCCATTGCCGTATAGACTATCCCCCAGTAGGGGGCAGGAGAGGTAAGAGAGGTGGACGCGAATCTGATGGGTCCTGCCGGTGGCCAGCTGAAGTTGCAGAAGAGAATAGTTTTTCCCGGGAAAATAGTTTAAGACATTAAAATAACTGAGGGCTTCCTGCCCTTTTTGAAAATTCACAGTTCTCAGCATTTTTTCTTCTTCTACTCTGGCGATAGGCGCAGATATGGCAAAGGCATAGTTTAATTCTTTTTTTTCCTTTTCCTCAAGCCGTGTGAATCCCTGAATCTCGCCTAGGGAAAATTCAGGATTTCCCTGACAAAAAGCCAGATAGCTTCTTTGAATACGTCCTTCTTTCATGTCTTTGTTTAGAACCGATGCCGCCAGACGATTTTTTGCCAGAAGGATTAAACCGCTGGTATCCAAATCCAACCTGTGGATAAAGTGGCAAACAAAAGAAGATGCAGAAGAATTCTGCATCTGATAAAAAACTATGGCTCCGGCTAAAGTCTGTTCAAAATGTCCCGGAGAGGGATGACAGGGAAGTCCTGCAGGCTTATTTAGCAGGAGGATATCCCGGTCTTCATAAACAATGTCCAAAGGAAAATCGTAGGGAGGTGCACTGTTCTCTTCCTCCATGGGAAGGTAGACAGAAAGGCAATCCCCCTCCGCCAAAAGATCCACGGTAAAGGCCCATTGACCATTCTTTTCAATCCCGTAATGTTCCTTTTTCTCCTCAAAAAAATGAACTCTCTTTAAGGCGGAAAGAAGGCTTTTGGTATAGCCCTGTTCTAAAAGAAAAGCTTCGATTGTCTTGTTTGCAAAATCTCCCGGAACGGTATAGGTAAAAAGAGTAGGAATGCTCATGGGTTAAAAGGAAAAGGTTTCTGCCAGAGGAAGCCAGAGCTCATCCTTTTCGGAGAGAAGAAGGGGACTGCCGTCTTCCATAGTGTAACCGTCTTTTTTCGCATTTCCGGCATAAGTACCCTTTAACTCCGGCCACCGGATGCCGATGCTTGGATCATTCCATGCCAGACCACCTTCATCTCCGGGATGATAGAAGTCTGTTACCTTGTAGGCAAATTCAGCGGTATCGGAAAGAACCAGGAAGCCATGGGCAAATCCCTCCGGAATATAGAACATTTTTTTGTTTTCTTCACTGAGGGTAATGCCGAAATGCTTTCCGTAGGTCTTACTGTTCTTTCTTAAATCTACAGCTACGTCATAAACTCTTCCTTTTAATACGCGAACAAGCTTTCCCTGTGGATATTGCTTTTGAAAATGTAGACCGCGTAAAACACCCTTTACAGACATACTTTGATTGTCTTGTACAAAGCGGAGATTAAGCCCCTGCTCCTGGAAATCTCTTTCATTGTAGCTTTCCATAAAATAGCCTCTGCTGTCCTGATGGATAGTGGGCGTAATAATGCATAATCCCTCAATGTCCGTTCTTTCTACCTGAATCTGTCCCATGAAATTTATCCTTTCTCCATTCTTGTAAGTTGTAGGAAATATAGCGCTTTCTTTTTCCGAAATAGGAATAAAGTAAGAAATACCATCGATATTTTAGCATAAAATTTTTTTTTCACATAATACTTATTTTTTAATATTTGTCTCCGATATATATACTGTAACAAGAATAAAACAAAAAAACTTGTTACAAAATATCTCTTCTATAAAGAAGAGGACATTGGTCTTCGGACCCTAACAGCCAAAAGGCAAAAATTCGTCGAAAGACAAGAAAAGGCAAAGAAAATTCTTCTTTTCTGGCGCCGGAAAAGGAGATTTGCATAGGACAGGGAGGTTCTGGCATGCCGAAATCAGGAGGATATTACTATGGTTATTCAACACAATATTGCAGCAAACAACGCTTACAGAAACCTTTCTTCTAACGCAACTAACAGCCAGAAGAACTTAGAGAAGCTGTCTTCCGGTTATAGAATCAACCGTTCTGCAGATGATGCAGCAGGTCTTGCTATTTCCGAGCAGATGCGTTCCAAGATCAACGGTCTTGATCAGGCTTCTGCAAACGCAAGTGATGCAATCGGCTTAATCCAGACTGCTGAAGGTGCTTTAACAGAGACTCACTCCATGTTACAGCGTATGGTAACTCTGGCTACTCAGTCTGCTAACGGAACTTACAACAGTACCGCTCGTGCAGCTATCGGAGAAGAGGTTACTGCTTTAAAGGCAGAAATCGACAGAATTTCTTCTACAACTGACTACAACGGTGTTAAGCCAATCGGTTCTACTTCCGCTATCACTGTTCAGATTGGACCAACTTCTGTAGAAACTTTGAGCATCGCTGCTGCAAAGATGGATGCAACCAGCTTAGGTGTTAGCGGAATTGATGTATCTTCTGTATCTGCAGCTAACTCTGCTATTACAAAGATCAACGAGGCTATCAACACTGTATCTACTCACAGAGCAAAGCTTGGAGCATCTCAGAACCGTCTTGAGCACACCATCAACAACCTTAAGACCACAAACGAGAACATGACTGCAGCTGAGTCCAGAATCCGTGATACGGATATGGCTAAGGAAATGGCAGCTTTCACTAAGAATAACATTCTTAACCAGGCTGCACAGTCTATGCTTTCTCAGGCTAACCAGCAGCCACAGGGAGTTCTTTCTCTCCTTAGATAAGCTTTATAGTATTTTTAAGACCATCGGAGCTGAAAGAAAAAAGAAGAGGCAAGGTTCATCAGCTGATTCTTTTCTTCCGATGGAGTCCCACTTAAAAATAGAATGGATTATTATGTCTATGGAAAGAAGTTATCATAGTTTAACTATGGTGACTTCTTTTTTTGTTCTATCTTATATTGAAAGCGATCTATCGAAACATCCCCATCGGAACCGATCTATCGAAATATCCCCATCGAAACCGGTCTATCGAAATATCCCCATCGGAACCGATATATCATGAAAACGGAGGAACGAAGGCTTGGTGAAAGCTAATGCCATTTCCTCGTAAAGCAAGAGAAGAAAGAGGAAAAATAGTTAGATGGAACTAACTTTCAGTATTTTTTAAAAAACAAAAAAATTTTCAAAATCCGTTGACAAGGACAAAAAAAAGCGATTATAGTATGCCATGTTGATAGTAATTATCAATTTTGTTTTTTGAAAGCCTCAGGAACTTTTGAAAGACAAAGCAATAAAAGAAAGGACGGCCGATGAATTATTCACGACAGCGTGCAGAGGTACTGGATCAGATTAGGGAGCATGAAGACCATCCTACTGCAGATGTAATATTTGCAGAACTACGCCAAAAGGATCCCAGCATCAGTTTGGCAACGGTATATCGGAACTTAAAGTTACTTTCGGATTTAGGAGAAATTCGGAAACTTAGCTTCGTATCAGGAGCGGATCGTTTCGATCCTACCGTAAAACCCCATTATCACTTTGTATGTGAGAGATGCGGGAAGGTTTATGACATTCCTATGAAGGTTGCGGAAGCACTGGATTCGGAGGCGGAAATGTATATTCCGGGAGCCATTACAGGTCATGATTTGGTGTTCCGAGGAATATGTGATGAATGTGGAGCTTTGGAGGGCTTCAAGGATTCACAAAAATAAGTTGAGTTTGAGCATTTGCCTTAAAAAAGGCGGAAAAGGAGAGAAGTTATGAAGACTTGGGTTTGTTCAGTATGTGGTTATGTTTATGAGGGAGAGACTGCTCCTGAGAAGTGTCCGGTATGTAAGGCTAGCAGCGACAAGTTCGTTGAGCAGAGCGGAGAGCTTACATGGGCAGCAGAGCATGTAATCGGAGTAGCTAAGGATGTTTCCGAGGATATCAAGAAGGATTTAAGAGCTAACTTCGAGGGAGAGTGCTGTGAGGTTGGTATGTACCTTGCTATGAGTAGAGCAGCTTACAGAGAGGGATACCCTGAGGTTGGTGATTACTACAGACAGGCTGCTTTCGAAGAGGCAGATCACGCATCTCGTTTCGCAGAGCTCTTAGGAGAGGTTGTATCTCCTTCCACAAAAGAGAACCTTATCGCTCGTGTAAAGGCTGAGAACGGTGCTACTGCAGGTAAGGTTGACCTTGCAAAGAGAGCTAAGGCTCAGGATTTGGATGCTATCCATGATACTGTTCACGAGATGGCTCGTGACGAGGCTAGACACGGTAAGGCATTCCAGGGTCTGTTGAAGAGATACTTCAGCTAATCACAACAGTTGGTAACACCGTAGTGCTTGCCCTTTCGATATTTGGAGAAAGGACAGCAGATTGTACAAAGGAAAAACTTGTTTTTTCTTATAGCTATTATAAAATGCTTTTGTAATAGCGCAGGTTGAGTCTTGGAACAGAGGAGGAGCGCTCCTCTGTTTCAATTTTTAGACAGGCGAGTATGCTTGTCGGGAAAGGAGAGCAGTATGGCAAATTATAAGGGAACAGAAACAGAGAAGAATTTATGGACAGCCTTTGCAGGAGAGTCTGAGGCAAGAAACAAGTATACTTATTTTGCTTCTCAGGCAAAGAAGGACGGTTATCAGCAGATTGCAGCAATCTTAGAGGAGACTGCGGCCAATGAGGAATACCACGGAAAGATGTGGTTTAAGGAGCTGGCAGGACTTGGCGGCGGAATCGGAAACACCCAGGAGAACTTAAAGGCAGCAGCTGCCGGTGAGCATTATGAGTGGACCGATATGTATAAGAGCTTTGCAGAAGTTGCAGCAAAGGAAGGCTTCCAGGAGCTTGCAGCAAAGTTCCGTCTTGTTGCTCAGGTGGAGAAGACTCACGAAGAGCGTTTCTTACAGCTTTTACAGGGAATCTTGGATGATACCACCTTTAAGGCTGAGCAGCCTACTCTGTGGCACTGCAGAAACTGCGGTTTCATCTATGAAGGAGAGGAAGCACCTGAGACTTGCCCATGCTGCAATCATCCTAAGGCTTACTTTGAGCGTAAGGCTGACAACTATTAAAAAGTACTTCATCTGATAGAAAAAGTACAGAAATTCTATTCAGTAAAAGTAAGCATCTGTTTTATAAATCCACAGTCTTTTCCGGACAAAGAGGAAGAGACTTGTGGATTTTTTTATGTGTGAAATACTCCTTTCTTATATGGACAGAAAGGAATTGTATGAAACTAGAAAAATTAATATTTTTTTCATTGCCGGAGGGCAGAATCCGTGAAAGCATGCATTGACGGAAGGAAAAGTTTAGGCTAGACTCTAAGCTTAGGGATGAATCCTTAAGACTGCTGTTTTCCAAGCAAAATAAAAGAAAAAGGAAGATGGCAAAGCACATTTTGTATAGAGAAAAGTAGAGATAGAGAAAGAGGCGTTGCAATGAAAAAAAGTACAGTTTTATTAATCCTGGACGGCTACGGAGATCGGAAGAGTAAAGAGGGAAATGCTATTGCTTTGGCGAATACGCCGGTAATGGATCATTTGAAAAAGGACTATCCCTATGTGGAAGGACAGGCTTCCGGCCTGGCTGTAGGACTTCCCGACGGACAGATGGGAAATTCCGAGGTTGGACACATGAACATGGGAGCGGGCAGAATTGTTTATCAGGAATTGACCCGTATTTCCAAGGCTATTCAGGATGGAGATTTTTTTGAAAATGCTGCCTTAAAGGGCGCTGTGGAGCATTGCAAGAAAAAGGACTCCGCCTTACATTTTATGGGCCTTTTGTCCGACGGAGGTGTGCATTCCCACATTGAACATATTTATGGACTTTTAGAGCTGGCAAAGCGTGCCGGTCTGAAGAAGGTTTATCTTCATGCCTTTTTGGATGGAAGAGATACTCCTCCCGATTCCGGAAAGCATTTCCTTATGCAGATTGAAAAGAAAATGCAGGAAATCGGTGTGGGAGAGGTAGCCAGCATTGCCGGAAGATACTATGCTATGGATAGAGACAAAAACTATGACAGAGTGGAAAAGGCTTACCTGGCGATGACCCAAGGAATCGGTGAGAAGGCGTCTTCCGTAGAGGAGGCTATCAGTGCGTCCTACGCCAAGGAAGTTTTTGATGAATTCGTATTACCTACGGTAATTGAGAAAAATGGAGCGACTCATCTTATTTCTGACGGAGATGCTTGCATTTTCTTTAACTTCCGTCCGGATAGAGCAAGAGAGATCTGTCATTGCTTCTGTGATGATGACTTTAGCTTCTTTAACCGTGGGGCAAGAAAAGAGGTATATTTTGTCTGCTTCACCGACTATGACCCCACTATTCCCAATAAGGAAGTGGCTTTCCATAAGGAAGAAATTTCCAATACCTACGGAGAGTATCTGTCCTCCCTGGGAAAGACTCAGCTTCGTATTGCGGAAACGGAGAAATATGCTCATGTTACCTTCTTCTTTAATGGAGGAAAGGAAGAGCCCTTTAGCGGTGAAGATCGTATTCTGGTTCCCTCTCCCAAGGATGTGGCAACCTATGATTTAAAGCCGGAGATGAGCTGTTACACGGTAACGGAGAAGCTTACAGAGGCGATTCGTTCCGGAAAATATGATGCTATTGTGGCAAACTTTGCCAATCCGGATATGGTAGGACATACCGGTGTTCTTCCTGCAGCCATCAAGGCTATTGAAGTGGTGGATGAGTGCGTGGGAAAGGTTGTGGAGGCTGTGCAGGAAGTGGGAGGTAATCTCTTCATTCTGGCCGATCACGGAAATGCGGATATGATGGTGGACGAGAAGACGGGAGAGCCCTATACCGCCCATACCACCAATCCGGTACCTTTCATTCTTGTGGCAGCGGACAAGTCGTTAAAGCTGAAGGAAGGGGGATGCCTTGCGGATGTAACTCCAACCCTTTTGGATTTGATGGGTATTCCAAAGCCGAAGGAAATGACAGGAAAGAGCCTGCTGGAGAAGTAAAGAAGTATAGCGTAGAGTGGCAACATATCCAAGGTCGGAAGTATAGCCAAGGACAGAAGCGTAGCCAAGGATAGAAGTGTAGCCAAGGACGGAAGTATAGCCAAGGACGGAAGTATAGCCAAGGACGGAAGTATAGAGAAGCTTAGAAGTAAGGACGCTAGAGTACCTGGAAGGAGTTATTCATGAAAATAGGAATCTGTACAGATTCCGGATCGGGAATACGGAAGGAAGAAAGTGAGATATTCGGGATTACCGTAGTTCCCATGCCCTTTCGAATGGGAGATCAGGAGTACTTTGAAGGAATCAATATGAGTCGGGAGCTTTTTTTTGAAAAGCTGGCAGAGGGGGAGGAAGTTTCCACTTCCCAGCCCTCCATGGAAAGCCTTATGAAGGCCTGGGATGCCCTGCTTTTGGAAAATGATGAAATCGTTCATGTTCCGCTAAGCTCCGGACTGTCCGGTTCCACCCAGACAGCTCTGATGCTTTCCCAGGAAGAACCCTATTTGGACAGAGTATTTGTTTCAGATAGCAGAGGGGTTTCGGTTACCCAGAGAATGCACTGCCTTTTTGCCAAGGAATTGGCGGAGAAGGGATATACCGGGAAGGCTATACAGCATCTTTTGAATTCTATTGCGGGAGATAACGGCATTTATATCGGGGTAAGTACCTTGAAGTATCTTAAGCGGGGAGGCAGAATAACTCCGGTAGCCGCAGCCATCGGCAGTCTTTTACAGATTAAACCGGTTCTATCCATCAATAAGGGAGGAAAATTAGACTCCTTTAAGAAGGTAAGGACGGAAAGACAGGTACGGGAAGCCATTATTGAAGGCTTGAAGGATAGTCTGGAACGAATGGGAGATTCGGAGGCTAGAAAGTCCTATATTGCTGTAGCATATACGGACAATCTGGCCCAGGCGGAAGAGTTTCGCACACAGCTTGCGGAGACCTTCCCCAATCGTTACGAGGAAGAAATTGTGATTTCTCCTTTGTCCTTACTGATATCCTGTCATATTGGAGAGAATGGTCTTGGCGCTGCTGTGATTAAGCGTCCGGATGCTTTGGAAAATACTTAAGCTTGGGGAGCAGTGATTTCAAACTGCTCTCCATTTGTTTTGATGAGAATTTCTCCCAGCTTGGCCGTTTCCAAAGGAAAGAGCCGATACTTCTTACAGTTTTCCACAGTGCTTTTGTGAGGATGTCCGTAGCGATTCTTCTTTCCATAGGAAAATAAGGCAAATTTTGCCCGGGTTTCTGACAGAAAACTGGGGCAGGAGGAGGTTTTGGAGCCGTGATGAGCGAGCTTCAAAACATCGACTATGGGAGATGCTTCCATCTCCCTGCAATTTTCCAATATTGCCTCCTCGGACTCCTTAGGCATATCTCCGGTGAAAAGCATACGAAAATGTCCATACTCCAAAAGACAGCCTATGGAGTGAGCATTAGCTTCTTCCATATATGAAGCATCATTGGGATAAAAACAACGAATATGAAGCTGATGCCCCTTAGTATCGGGGCCTCTTTTTTTGCTTGTAGAGGGACTTTCTGCCCAAGCAGTTTTTTTCGCGGAAAGACAGATTCCCTGTTCGGAAAAGACCAGTTCATCTCCCTTTTGCCAATAAGAAACATCCGCTCCGTGATTGTAGGCCAAACGCTTTAACAAGTCATAACGATGATCCTGCAAGGCGGAGGCAGGAAGAATTAAATGGGATAAGCTTATTGAGGGATTCTTTTCCAAGAGAGCCTGTATACCGCTGATATGATCCCGGTCACAGTGGGTGAGCAGAGCATAATCGATATGCTGAATTCTTTTAGCCTTACAATAGGGAAAGAAAATCTGTTCCGGAAATAAGTTCTTGCTGGTGGAACCGTTATCGATGGTAAAGACCAGAGCTCCTTTTCGAAGGACAAAGCCGTCACCCTGCCCCACATCAAGGGCGGCAATTTCCAGTTCCTTAGGGGGCTTGGGCAGGTAGAGAGGAAGGGAAAGTAAAAAGCCCAGGGAGAGCAAAAGGGACAAGCTTTTTGCTTTGGGAAAGAAAAAGAGAAGGTAGAGAAAAAGAAAATAAAATATCACAGAGAGTGCTTGCATTTTCCCAAGGAGAATCTGAGAAAAGGGGAGAGTAAGGCTTTTTTCCATGAAAAGGTGAAAAATTTGGAACAGAAGGTTTAGCAGAAATCGGGAAGAAAAGCTAAAAAGACGAAGAAGTAGAAAATCCCGCTCCGGCAGATAGGAAAGAAAGATAGATACTGCCCCAAGGAGAAAGAAAAAGGGAAGGAGCGGGAGTAGAAGCAGGTTTAATAAAGGGGCATATAGGGGAAAAGAGAACTGGGTTAAGGAAAAAAGGGGGAGCATAGCCAGATAAAAAAGGAAGCTGCCTTGTAAACGATGGGGTAGAGTAGAAAGTAAGCAGGGAATAAGCTTGGAAAGATAAGCAGGAAATTTCAAAAGAAGAGAGGGATGCTTGGAAAAGCCAAGCGCATGCTTTTTACAAAATTTGGAAAGGGCTTTTTCTTTCTTTTTTCGAACTGCTTTTCCGGGCCTTTCTTCTAAAAGAAAGAAAACAAAGAGGGTGAAAAAGGAGCACTGCATGCCGATGGAATAGAGGGAGAGAGGATTCAGCCAAAGTAAAAACAGTAAAGCGAAGGAAAGCTGAGAAAGCAGATCCTTTCCTTTGCCAAGCTGTATGGCGGCAAAACGGAGAAAAAGCATGAAAAGAGCCCGAAAGGCGGAGTGGGAAGAACCGGTAAAAAGAAAATAGGAGAAAAGAAAGAAGGAAGTGATAAGAGAGGAAAGTAGGGAAGATAGCTTTATTTTCCGAAGCAGCCGGTAGAAAAAACCTCCCAGAAGAGAAAGATGCAGGCCGGATATGGCCAGAATATGGGAGATACCGGCACTTTGATAGAGGCTTTTTTCCGATAAGGTGATTCCTGAGCGTTCTCCCAAGAATAGACTTTTTAAAAAGCCTGCCGGGTCTTCCGGATAAAGTGCATCTATTCTGTTTCCAAGGCTTTGCTTCAGAGTGAACAACTCTTTGGCAAAGGGGGAGGACTCTCCCCGGACCAGCTCTATAGTCTTGGCTTGAAATACACCGGAAATTCCTTCCCCCTTATAATAGGAGGGGAGAGAAAACTCCCCTTCGTTGGTGGCAGGGCTAAGCTCTAAAAAATGACCTTTTACAGAGCAGATTTGTCCCGGAAGCGGAAGGTGCATAGAGCCTTCCCCGGTGGATTCCTTCGGGAGATAAAGAATCAGCTTTTGAAAGTGCAGATCATTTCTTTTTTGATATTTTTCTTCATTCTTTAAAGAAGAATTCTTATTTTCCAAGGCGGTATCTACGATACAGGCGCTGAGAAGGAGCTTCCATTTCTTTTCCTGCTCCTCGACATACATCACCTTGCCTCTCAGTACAGCCTGTAAAGGAAGGATATAACCAATGCTTTCCCTTTCCGCCCGGTAACGATGATTTACGGAATAGAAGTTTAGCATAAACAGGGTCAGGCAAAGGAGGGAGCAAAAAAACAGTCGATTTTTCTTTTTCCGGAAGAGAAAGAGGAAGAGAAACAACAGGAAAAAGAGAAATAAGAAACGGTAAGAAAAAGGAATTTCAGGAGTAAGAATCAATTCTCCCAAAAGGGCAAAGAGAGCCAAAAAGAATAGGGGACGGGAAAGAAACATATTGTGCTCCTTAGATAGAAGAAGTTAAAGATAAATATTATGGATGATGAATAGCCTGTGAATGCAAAAAGAATGCAAAATAAATGCGAAAAAGAAAAGTTAGCGGTAGGGAAGCCGTAAAGAAAATATTGAAAATAAAAAGATATTTTCTCTATCCTAATGCCAAAGCCGGAAAAAAGCAATAAAAAAACTCCCCAAAATAGGGGAGCCTTTTTGTGCAGTTTACTGCATCTTGTTTACAGCTGTGTAAATCTGAGAAATCTTACGAGAAGCGTTGTTAGCCTTGTAGATGCCCTTGCTACGTGCCATTGCAATCTTCTTCTGTGCCTTAACCAGCATGGTCTCGGCAGTTGCCTTGTCACCGGCTTCTACAGCAGTGAAAACCTTCTTCATGTAAGTCTTAACTTCGGAACGGATTGCCTTGTTTCTTTCATTTCTCTGTGCCGCTACCTGAATTCTCTTTTTTGCAGATTTGATATTTGCCATGATTAAAACCCTTTCTTCCATAAGACTTTCCTGCCGCGGAAAACAAAATCCTATGGGAACAAAATAGAATGTATTCTTGTATTCTCTCTTGTTTTCAAATATCTGGACACGGACAGTTTGAAAACATACGCAACAATAATAGCGAAAACAGCTAGAACTGTCAAGGCGTGTATGCAGAAAAATAAAGGAAATACAGAGATAAAATGTAGTATAAATACAGTAGGGAAATACAGCAATAGCATTTTGTGGAAAAATCTTCCTTCTTATGGTATAGTTCCGAATGATTCTATTGCATGAAAGATGAGTTTTATGGGGGATATGCCTTAGATTTAGGAAAGGAACCCCCTATTCATTCTTTATAGGAGACAGAATGGAAAAAATTAAGCAAGAGCGAATTCGCAATTTTTGTATTATCGCCCATATCGATCACGGAAAATCCACTTTGGCGGATCGTATCATTGAAATGACAGGCACCTTGACGGAAAGAGAGATGCAGTCTCAGGTTCTGGACAATATGGACATTGAGCGGGAACGAGGAATCACCATCAAATCCCAGACCGTTCGTATTGTGTATAAGGCGGAGGATGGGGAAGAATACATCTTCAATCTTATCGATACTCCCGGACACGTGGACTTTAACTATGAGGTAAGCCGTGCATTAGCGGCCTGTGACGGCGCTATTTTGGTGGTGGATGCCACACAGGGAATTCAAGCCCAGACTTTGGCCAATACCTATTTGGCTTTAGATCATAATCTGGAAATTATTCCGGTCATCAATAAAGTAGACCTGCCCTCTGCGGATCCGGATCTGGTAGCCCATGAAATTGAGGACGTTATCGGGATTGAAGCCCTGGATGCTCCCCGAATTTCCGCGAAAACCGGTTTGAATGTGAAAGAGGTATTGGAAGCGGTGGTAAAGCGTCTTCCTCCTCCCGGCGGTTCTATTGAGAATCCCTTGCAGGCCCTGGTGTTTGACTCCTTATATGACAGCTATAAGGGGGTTATCATTTTCTGCAGAATTAAGGAAGGTAGCGTTAAAAAGGGCAGCAATATTCGTTTCATGGCCACCGGTGCGGAATTTACCGTAACAGAGGTGGGAACCTTTGCGCCGGGACAGTTTATCCCCGGGGAGGAATTGACTCCCGGTATGGTAGGCTATATTACCGCATCCATTAAAAATATCCGGGATGCTAGAGTAGGTGATACGGTCACCACTGTGGATAAGCCTGCGAAGGAAGCCCTTCCCGGTTATAAGAAGGTGCAGTCCATGGTATACTGTGGAATCTATCCCTCTGACAGCCAGAAATATCCGGATCTTCGGGATGCTTTGGAAAAGCTGCAATTAAATGACGCGGCACTGAATTATGAGGCGGAAACCTCTGCGGCTTTGGGCTTCGGCTTTCGCTGCGGATTTTTAGGCTTACTGCATCTGGATGTGGTACAGGAAAGATTGGAAAGAGAGTACGATTTGGATCTAGTAACCACGGCGCCCTCCGTTATTTACCATGTGTATAAGACGGACGGCTCCATGATGGAGCTGACCAATCCTTCCAATCTTCCGGATCCGGCGGAGATTGCCTATATGGAAGAACCCATTGTAGAGGCGGAAATTATGGTGACCTCGGAATTTGTGGGAGCCATTATGACTCTTTGTCAGGAGCGAAGAGGCATCTATAAGAGTACGGAATACATTGATCAAACCAGAGCGGTTTTGAAGTATGATTTACCCTTAAACGAGATTATCTATGACTTCTTTGATGCCCTAAAATCCAGGAGCCGGGGCTATGCAAGCTTCGACTATGAATTAAAGGGCTATCAGGAAGGTAAGATGGTGAAGCTGGATATTTTGGTGAACAAGCAGCAGATTGATGCCCTTTCCTTCATTGTCCACGCAGGCTCTGCCTACGAAAGAGGAAAGAAAATGTGCGAGAAGCTGAAGAATGAAATTCCCAGACAGCTTTTTGAGATTCCCATTCAGGCGGCAATCGGCGGTCATGTGGTGGCAAGAGAAACTGTGAAAGCCCTTCGAAAGGACGTTTTGGCTAAGTGCTACGGCGGAGATATTTCTCGAAAGAAGAAGCTTTTGGAGAAGCAGAAGGAAGGAAAGAAGCGTATGCGACAGTTCGGTAACGTGGAAATTCCCCAAAGCGCTTTCATGTCCGTGCTAAAGCTGGATGAGGACTAGACGGCATTTTTTCCATTCATTTTGAAACAATATTAATAATAGTAAGAAAAGTAGACGAGAATAATAGGAGGAGTAAGAAGATGGCAAAGAACTTGGATTACGCAAACATTGGGTTCGCATATCATAAAACCGATAAGCGTTACATTTCCTATTGGAAGGAGGGGGCTTGGGATGCAGGCTGTCTTAGCGAAGACAGTAACGTGGTGCTCAATGAGTCCGCAGGAATTCTGCAGTATTGCCAGCAGGTGTTTGAAGGCTTAAAGGCCTATCGCTGGAAGGATGGCTCCATCGTCTGCTTCCGTCCGGATATGAATGCGGAAAGAATGTTTCATTCCGCTGAATTTCTGGAGATGCCGGGATTTCCCCAGGATCGTTTCTTAGAGGCCTTGGATGAAACCGTAAAAGCCAACGCGGACTGGGTTCCTCCCTTTGGATCCGGAGCGACTCTGTATATCCGTCCCTATGAATTTGCCTCCGGCATCGTCATCGGGGTAAAGCCTGCGGATGAATATACCTTCCGTATTTTTACCACTCCTGTTGGCCCTTATTTTAAGGGAGGGGCGGTACCCATCGCACTGATGATTTCCGATTTTGACCGGGCGGCTCCCCATGGAACCGGAGCCATTAAGGCAGGATTAAACTATGCTATGAGTTTACATTCCCATGAAATTGCGGTGGAAAAGGGATTTACGGAAAATCTTTATCTGGATGCGGGAAAGCGGGAGTTTGTGGAAGAAACCGGTGGTGCCAATGTGCTTTTCGTAGATGAAAAGGATCGTTTGGTGGTACCGAAGTCCGATTCTATTCTACCTTCCATTACCAGAAAATCTTTAATCTACGTGGCAGAGCATATTCTTCACATTCCGGTGGAGGAGAGAGCTGTCCGTTTGGAGGAACTGAAAAGCTTTAAGGAGTGCGGACTTTGCGGTACCGCAGCAGTGATTTCTCCGGTAGGTAAAATTCAGAATCATGAGGAAGAAATTTGCTTCCCCAGCGGTATGGAGAAGCCCGGAAAAATTATGGATGAGTTATATAGAACCCTTATTGCGATACAGGATGGAGAAATGGAAGCCCCGGAGGGTTGGATTCGCCATATTCAGTAAGTAAACGCCCTGCACAGGGAAGTGCCGGGGAAAGGACATTGTCCGAAAAATCAGGGAAAGTACAGGAGCTTATTCTGCCCTTTCTACAGAGAAAAACTAAAGGAAGAAGATGAATAAAAAAGAAGAAGAAAAGGGAATAGGCTCAGTTGCGTTTTTAATTGTGATAGCTTCTACACAGGCTATTCTGTTTTTGTTTTTGCTTTTGGTCTATATCCGGACCTCTTACCGGAGATCCATGGTGGGAATCACCCTGGATCAGAAAAAGGCCTATATTCAGCAAACGGTAGATAACTTGGTGCAGGATTTGGATGATCTGCATGATGCTTTGCCGAAAGAGCAGGCGGAAAAGCTTTTCCGACAAAGTATTGACCAGCATTATTACGGGGAAAACAGTTATATCTGGGTGAAAAAGGTCTTGAACTATGAAGGGGGAGACAATTATGCAGTAACCCTGATGCACCCCAGAGACAAGAGCATGGAGGGGAAATACCTTTCCACCAACGAGAAGCTTTCCGGAATTTTTCATAATAAGGAAGAATTAGATGGAATTCTACGGGATGGACAGGTTTTTACCAAGATCGTTTTCCGTAATGAGGCGGGAGAAGAGGTGGATGAAAAAATCATCTACTCTAAGCTTTATAAGCCCTATGACTGGGTTATTTCCATGGATTTGGATGTGGAGGATATTAAGAAGGATGTCCATTTCATGGATAAAACCATACAGAAGATTAACTATCGAATTCTGTTCTTTTTAGGCGGTATTTTCACCTTTGTGATTGTGTCTTTGAATCTGGTGCTGTTTTACCGTTCCAGACGGAAGTATGTTTCCAGAATTCAGGAGCTTTCAGAGGAAAATGCCATGGATGAGCTTACCGGGGCAAAAAGCCGAAAGGCCGGAAAGCGTATCTTGGAGCATAGTTATAACCGTTATAAAACCATAGGAGTCAATGCCAAGATTTTGATGATGGATGTGGATTATTTCAAGAGCTATAATGACCGCTACGGCCACAGCTTTGGAGACCAATGTCTACAGCACTTGGTGAAGGTGATTCAGGAGACGGTGCGTTCCTCCGACGATGTGATTCGATGGGGAGGAGATGAGTTCCTTTGTGTACTGTATGATTTAAATGATCTTTATGCGGAAAAGGTTTGTAACAAAATTTGTGAAGCGGTGGCAAGCCACCCGATTAAGCATGGAGAGGAAGAGCTGAATATGACCGTTTCCATAGGCTATTCCGGCTTTCATGAAAGCGATGAGGATGCGGAAGAGGTGGTAAAACGGGCAGATCGGGCTCTGTATGACGCAAAGTATCATGGCAGAAATCAGGCTATGATGTATGATGAGGAAAATGATATCTACCGGGATCGTTAGATGTCATAATGTCTCCGTAAGCCCTGCGATTTTTGCAGCCAGCCTCCGGAAAGTTTTTAAAGTAAAAATTCTGCCAGCAAAACGTTGGAAAGATTCATGCCCACTTCGGTAAAACGATAGTGGGCATTGTCATGGAGCAGATAGCCTTCCTCACATTGCTTTTCCAGCACAGCACCGAAAATCTTATGCATATCAACGGAAAAGCGTTTCACAAAGTCGATTTCGGAAACGCCGGCGGTTCTTCGCAAGCCAAGGTAGAAGAACTCTTCCATTTCCTCTTCTTTCGTTAAGACTTGCACATCTTCACAAAGCTGTTCCTCGATGGAGGGACGGCTTTTTTGCTTTTGTGAACTTAGAAAAATAGAAGAGGAAGAAGTCTCGTCAAGGCTTTTTTCAACAGGCCTTTGCCCCGACTGGACAGAGGAAGAATCTCCTTTTTCGAAAAAGGGTAAAGAGAGGTATAGGGGGAGCTTATTTGTATTTTTCCACCGCTTATGCTGAAAATAAGAAGAGGAATGAATACCAAAGCCCAGGTAGGGAACATTGGACCAGTAGCCGTAGTTATGCACGGAAAAAAAGCCCTCCTTGGCATAATTACTGACCTCGTAGGGGGACATCCCCATTTTACCGGTCCATTCCTTTGTAAGGGCATCCATTTCCAAAAGCTCCTCCTCGGAGGGAAGGGGCAGCTTTCCTTCTTTGGCTAAGGCATAGAAGCGGGTTCCTTTTTCGATGATTAAGTTGTAAATGGAAAGGTGCTCCGGCTTTAAAAGACTGATATTTTTCAAGGTCTTTTTATAGCTTTCCGGAGTCTGCAAGGGAATCCCGTTCATTAAATCAATGCTGATATTTTTAAAGCCCAGCTTTCTGGCCTCCTGATAGGCGGTAAGGAAGGTGGAAAATTGATGCTCCCTTCCCAGAAAACGAAGCTCCTCCTCTTGGGTGCTTTGTAAGCCAAAGGACAGACGGTTAATACCGGAGCGTTGATAAGCTTCCAAAGCCTCCTTACTTGCGGATTCCGGGTTGCATTCAATGCTGGCTTCCCAATCGGAATAGATAGGATAGCAGTTTCGGATCACTTCCATGGTCTTTTCAATTTCTTCGTATGGTACGGCACTGGGGGTGCCTCCGCCGATAAAGAGGGAGAGGACCTCATACGGCCCCTTTTGAAAATCCCTGCTTCGCCACTCCAATTCCTCTCGGAGCTTTGCCATGTAGGCGATTTTTTGCTCCTCCCTGGAAGGAAAGGAGAGAAAATCGCAGTAGGCACATTTTCTTGCACAGAAGGGGATATGTAGATATAATGCAAGAGGTTTTTTCCCTCGTTTTTCAAATGATTCCAGTAGGGTACGGTACTTTTCCATGGAGATTCCTTTCAATGTTTTCTCCACTTTAGCACAGAGCATTTTTTTCGGCAAGGAGGACAGCTTGGGATACAAAAAAGGAGAAAGAGAAGAGTTTCTGGATGCCCAGAAGAAGATTCAGGAACAGCTAAAAGAGAAGAGTTTTTTGCCCTTATATCTCCTCTATGGGGAGGAGGATTATTTGCTGTCCTATTATAAGAAAGCCTTCTTCCAAGCCTTTTCGGAAAATGAAGGCATCAACTGCATGGTGGTGGAGGAGCTTCCCCCTACGGATGAACTGATTTCCGCGGTGGAAACCCTGCCCTTCTTCGCCCCATACCGACTTATGGTTTTTCAGGGGAAAAGTAGCGGCAGAAAAAAACTTTCAGAAGATTTTATTCAGTATTTGAAAAACAGCCCCAAAGAAACAGTGCTGCTCTTTATTGAAGAAAAAGTAGACAAACGAAGCAGTCTCTATAAGGTGGTGAAGGAGAGAGGACTCTGTCTTGCCTGTATGGAGCAGGATCAGGCTTTTCTCCAGCGTTTTGCTTTGCAGCAGTTGAAAAAGGAAGGAAAGAAGATTCGGGAAAATGTCCTTGGACTCCTCCTATCCAGAAGCGGCAGCAGTCTGTATCGAATTGTAAATGCCTGTAAGAACTGCGTAGACTATATCGGAGATGAGGAAGAAATCACCCAAGAGGCGGTGGAAGCAGTGGTGGAGAAGCTTCCTGAGGACAGAGTTTTTGATTTGATTGAAGCTTTAGGCCGGGGAGATCAGGAAAAGGTCTTTCAATATTACGGAGACCTTCTACGTTTAGAGGAAAAACCGGCGAAAATTCAGAATCTGATTCGGAAAAATGTGGAAAAGCTTCTTATCGTCAGAGAATATTTGACAGAGGGACTTCGGGAGAGAGAGATGGAAACTCGGCTTTCCATGGATTCCTGGAGAGTTCGAAAGTATATCGGCCAGGCCAGAACCTATACTCAGTCCGGCTTGCAAAATCTCTTCCATAGTTTACTTCGTTTAGAAGAAGAGAACAGAAAGGGAAGAATCTCTGACAGCCTGGCTTTAGAGCTTCTATTGGCGAATCAGGCGGAGAATCTTTTGCCCTAAGAGCTTTTTTCATGCTCTGTCCCGGAAGAAATACTCTTTTTAGTGTTTTTTCTATGGGGAAAGAAGCAGGATTTTTTAGAGAAAATCACCAGAAATTCATAAAAAACGAATTTTTTTGCGATTTTGTAAGATAAATGAAAGAAAAACAGAATTCCTCTGTGCTAGAATGCAGGAAGCAAGGAGGATTTTTATGCTTAAACAAATCAAAAAAGGAATCGTTTTTTCCTTGAGTAGCCTGATGTTACTTTCTTCCTTTTCCATTGTGGGAAGGGCGGAAGAAGTGGTAGCACCCCCTGTAGCCAAAGAAGATGTTATTGAATTTACCGATATCCCTGAAGGGCTTGCCAATGAAATCAGTCAGGGAACAGCAGAAAGTGCAAACTATACAAAGGGTGCATCCCTTGGAAAGTTCCAGCTGGTAGGATACAGCGGAGACGGAATGACCTATTCCGGAGCAAAGACTCAAGCGAAGCATACCATTGCGGCAGACTTAACGGTACTGCCACTGGGAACCAAGATTTTTATCGGTGATACCGTATATACCGTGGAAGACATTGGTTCCGGTGTAAAGGGAAAGATGGTGGATATTTACTTTGACACCATGGCGGAAGCCAGAGCCCTTACCCAGAAGGGAAGAGTTTACGAGGAAGTGTTCGTGGCGGTTCCCAAGCAGTAAGATTTTAAGGAAAAGACAAGGCTTGCCTTGTCTTTTTTTGTGCGCGTAAATTAAGAATAGATTGAAGCCACTTCTCCAATAGCCTATAATTCTTAATATAAAAGACGGCAGTGCATTGGGAAAGGAGCAGGCAGGAATTCATGGAATTTACCCGGGAGCAAAGACAGGCAATAGAAACAGGGGCGGAGAAGGCCCTGGTGGTGGCGGGGCCGGGTTCCGGGAAAACCACCGTGCTTACGGAGCGTCTTTGCACCCTTTTGGAAAGGGGAGTTCCGGCGGAAAAAATCCTGCTTCTTTCCTTTACCAGAGCTTCCAGTAAGGAGATGGAGGAACGCTTTTTCCGGAAAATGGGGATTAGGGCAGGGAGACCGAGATTTTCCACCATCCATGCCCTTTGCTTTTCCCTACTTCGAGAGGACCTGGGCTACAAAAAAGAAGATCTTGTAAACCTTTATGAGAAGATGGACTGGCTTTCCCAATATTATTTGGAAAAGGGGATTCTTCGGGAGGAAGTGCAGGAACTGCTTCCCGGCCTGATTGCCCGGATTTCCTATTTTAAATCCATAGGAGAAAGGGAAAGAATTGCCTACCTGCAAAAGGAGAAGCAGGAGGATTTTCTTGCCCTCTATCATTTTTATGAGGAGAGCAGGAAAAAGAGGGGAAAGCTGGATTTTGAGGACCTGCTTTTAGAGGTACTCCGCATCTTCATGGAAAAAGGAGACTTGGCGAAAGCCTGGCAAAGCCGTTTTTCCCACATCCTTGTGGATGAGTTCCAAGACCTTTCTTTGGTGCAGTATGAGATTATCAAGGCTTTGGCAAAATCTCCCAATGCTCTCTTTGTGGTGGGAGATGAGGATCAAAGCATTTACGGCTTTCGGGGAGCCAGTCCCGGTATTCTCCTCTCCTTTACCAGGGACTATCCGAACTGCGAAAGGATTTTTTTAAGTGATAATTTCCGTTCCTATAGGGAAATTGTGGAGTTAAGCAAGAGGCTCATCGGAAAGAATAAGGAGCGTTTTCAAAAGAAGCTACAGGGCAGGCAGGGAAGCGGAGGAAAGGCCAAGTACTATGCCTTAGCCACCGGAAAGGAAGAAGCAAGACTTTTACTCCGGCATATTGAAGAAGCGAAGGAAGAGGGCTGTCCTTTGGAAGAGATGGCTATTCTATGCAGAAGCAGAAAGCAAATTCCCGCCTTACTGCCTCTCTTTATGGAAAGGGGCATTCCCTACAGCCTTACGGAAGAGGTGCAAAATGTTTTTCAGCATTTTGTGGGAAAGGATTTTTTGGCCTATCTTCGCCTGAGCATGAATATTGAAAGCAGGGGAGAGCTTCTGCAAATCCTGAATAAGCCCTATCGGGGCTTGCTTCGGGAGAAAATCCAAAGGGAAGAAAGGCCCTTTTCAGATTTGAAAAAGGCTTACAGAGGAAGAAAAGAGGAAAGAGCCCTGCTTCTTTTGGAAGCTCAGCTTCAGAAAATGCAGGAGCTTCCGGTACAGGAAAGAATCCTCTATATCCGAAAAGATATGGGCTATGAGCAGTATTTGGAAAGCTTTGCCAAGAAGAAAAATCGGGACTTTGAGGAATTGCAAAGTCTTTTGGAGGAGCTTACGGCCATGGCGGAGCAGACGGAAGGGGTGGAAGCCTTTTTCCGATTTGTGGAAAAATTTAATGCGGACTGCCTGCAAAGGCAGAAGGAAGAAAGCGGGGAAGGGGTTCGGATTATGACCTACCACGGGGCAAAGGGATTGGAGTTTGATGAGGTCTTTTTGCCGGACTGCATCGAGGGAATTATTCCGGACGGAAGAGCCAAAACCCAAGAAGAACTGGAAGAAGAAAGAAGAAGCTTTTATGTGGCATTGACCAGAGCCAGAAAGAAAATTCACATCTATGTCACAAAAGAACGATACAGTAAAAAGGTAAAACCCTCCCGCTTTATTCCGGAGCTTTTAGGAGGGTAGGAAGGGGCGAAATGGAAAAGATTAAGATTTTAGTGGTGGATGATGAAGAAAGAATGCAGAAATTGCTGAAGGACTTTCTGAAAATGAAGGACTACGAAGTGCTTTTGGCCGGAAACGGAGAGGAAGCCATTGATTTATTTTTCAAGGAGAAAAGCATTGCCCTGATTATTTTAGACGTGATGATGCCTAAGATGGACGGTTGGACGGCCTTGAAAACCATTCGAGAGCATTCTAAAGTTCCTGTGATTATGCTGACCGCCCGTTCCGAGGAAAATGATGAGTTAAAGGGCTTTGATTACGGGGCGGATGAATACATTTCCAAGCCCTTCTCCCCGAAGATTTTGGTGGCGAGAGTGGAAGCTTTACTTCGCCGTTCCGGGGTGCAGAAGGAAGAGCTTTTGGAGGTGGGAGGCATCGTGATTGATGAGGCGGCCCACAGCGTTACGGTGGACGGAAAGCCTATAGAGCTTAGCTTTAAGGAATATGAGCTTTTGCAGTATTTTGTGGAAAATAAGGGTATTGCCTTGTCCAGAGAAAAAATTCTTAACAACGTTTGGAACTACGATTACTTTGGAGATGCCAGAACCATCGATACCCATGTGAAAAAGCTTCGTGCCAAGTTAATGGACAAGGGAGAGTATATCAAGACGGTTTGGGGCATGGGCTATAAATTCGAGGTGGAATAGGAGGGTATCTTGGCTGAAAAATGTCGAAAACGAAACAGTTTGCAAAGGCGCTTTACCCTGCTTTTTGCCTTTGTGTTTTCCATGCTTTTGATTCTTCTTCTGGTGGGAAACAGCTTTTTTCTGGAAAGCCTTTATGAAAAACGAAAGGTGCATGTGCTGGAGAAGGCTTATATGGAGCTGGATCGGATATTGCAGCAGGGAGAGGGATTTTCCAAGGACTTTCCTACGGAAGCGGAAAGCCAGGAAGGGAAGGAAACTGCCGCCAGCAAATATGTTCGCTTTTTAACGGAGAAGGAAAATATCTCCATTATCGTGATGGATGACAGTAGCGACGGGGTGTATACCTCCTCTGCCAATCCCCAGTCTTTGATTCGCAGGCTTTATTCTTATATTTTTGGGAAGGCGGATGGAGATACCCAGAAGATTTTGAATAAGGGGGATAATTTTTCCATTGTGAAAACCAAGGGGGAAAACAAGGAGACAGGGTACCTTGAGGCCTGGGGATATTTTTCCAACAACAGTACCTCCTTTATGATGTCCATGCCCCTGGCCAGCTTAAGGGAAGCGGTATCCTTCTTTAACTATCTTCTCTTATTTTTAGGAGGCAGTATTCTGTTCTTCGGTACCTTGGCGGTGTATTTTACCGGGCGAAGAGTGACAAGACCTTTAAAGGAGCTGGCAAAACTTTCCCAAAAGATGAGCCAACTGGATTTCACCGCCCGTTTTCAGGGGAGCAATCTGGAGGAAATCGAGGTTTTGGGAGAGTCCATGAACAGCCTTTCTCAAAGGCTGGAGGATACCATAGGAGATTTAAAAAAAGCCAACAATGAACTGCAAAGCGATATAGAGAACAAAAATCTCATCGACCAGAAAAGACAGGAATTTGTGGCCAATGTATCCCATGAACTAAAAACCCCTATTGCTCTGATTATGGGCTATGCGGAGGGACTGGGAGAGGGGCTTTGCGAAGACGAGGAAAGCAGAGCCTATTATTCCTCTGTCATTGTGGATGAGGCGAAGCGAATGAACCATATGGTAAAAGAGCTGATGAGTCTTTCCGCCATGGAGCAGGGAAAGGATTTACCGGATTTCAGCCTTCTGGATATGGCCAAGCTTACCAAGGGGGTACTCAGCACCATGGAGATTCTTTTGAAACAGGAAGGGATTTCCGTGGAGGTGGATATTCCGGATGGGCTTTTCCTTTGGGGAGATGAATTCAAGGTGGAAGAAGTCTTGATGAATTATCTGCAAAACGCTATTCACCATGTGGGAGAGCCGAAGCAAATCAGCGTTTATACGGAAAATCGAGGACAAAAGACGGTGGAAATCCATGTACGAAATACCGGAAATCCCATTCCCGAAGATGATTTACCCAGAGTATTTGAGAAATTTTACAAGGTGGATAAGGCCCATTCCCGTTCCTACGGCGGCTCCGGCCTGGGGCTTAGTATTGTAAAGGCCATTATGGATAGCCATCATCAGGAATGCGGTTGTAAAAATACTTTAACCGGAGTGGACTTTTGGTTTACTTTGGAAAAGGGAGAGATGGGGAAAACTTAATTTCTTTGAAATTATGATGCAAAATAGTATTTCTATGCTATACTGTAGAAGATTCTGAAAGGAGGACTTCATGGAGAATATGAACAACATGAACAATTATGAAAATGACAATATGCAGAACTGGCAGCAGCAGGAAGAGCTTCCTGTTTATCAGCGTGAGCTTTCCAGAAGACAGTACAATGTACTGATTGGTGTGCATCTGCTCTATGGTCTGGCACTAACCGCCTTTATATGCATGAAGCTGCCATATATTATGCCTCAGATTTATTCTGTACATCCTGTGGCTTTTACTGTAGGCTTCTTTGCTATATGTCTATTTGGAGGAGTTATTGGAAAAAGAGAAAACTATATTCTTTCTTTTATTAGCTATACTATAATAGTGCTTGCTTTTGGGGCGTCCCTTTCTTTTACCCTTCTATTATACCCGGTATACTTGATTTTTATTGCGGCAATTTTAACCTTTGTAGTGGTATTAACCATGACAGTGGCGGCAGTCTTTATGCCGGATGCTTTCCTTTCCTTGGGGAAAGTACTCTTTATTTCCCTGATTGGTTTGGTAATCGCTGAACTTACTTGCGTTGCCTTAGGTCTTTTTATACCAAATTTCCTTTTACTGATTGGTATTTTTATTTTCTCCTTATATGTAGGGTATGACTGGGCAAGAGGGCAGCAGTATCCTTCCACTCCAAGCTATGCTTGCTATACCGCATTACAGCTGTATATGGATATCATTAACCTCTTTATTCGTATCCTTCGCTTGATGGGTAGAAGAAGATAATATTAAGAAACGAAAGAGCTGTAAGTAAGCGAACAGGATAAGGATATTTCGTATTCGTAATAAGTTCAGAATTTTTAAAGGAATTTACCAAGGAAAAGGAAGACAGGGATGTTGGTCTTCCTTTTTTCTCGCAAAGAAAGTATTGTGTTTTTAAGAATATAAGCACAGCAAACGAAAAGAGAATCGAATGAAAGAAGAAGCATTGCAAAGAGAAAATCTGCGAAGTACGGTCTCTCGAAGAGAAGATCCGCAGATAGAGATAGAGAGTCTGCAAATAGAAGAGTTGCAAAGAGAACTTAGGATATTGATGCAGGAGATGCTGTTAAAGCATCAGGAATCGGATGCGGAAGTCTTTCGGGTTTGGTGGGAGGAAGAAGGACGGGAGGGACGTTATTTTTCCCTCCAAAGAAGAATTGAGGAACTGGAAGAAGCGGAGTGGAAGAAGAGAATTCTTCCCTATGCCTATGAAGAGGATGTGTTTCATGATATGTAAGCATTGTCAAAGGGAAATTGAAGATTCGGCTACTGTATGCCCCTATTGTAAGACTCCCGTCATTCGTATTACGCCGAAAAAGGTCTGCGGGTATTGCTACACGGAGTTAAAGAAGGGGGATAAGGTTTGTAAAGGTTGTGGCAGGAAGATTCCGGAGGAACTTTTAAAGCTTTGGGCGGAAGAGGCAAAGTCTTCCCAAAATCCGGAAGGACAGCAGAACAAGACAGGAGCGGAAGAGTCTATGCAGCATGAGAAGAATCCTTCTGAAAAAAGAGAAATTCTTCTCTTTTCCAAAAAGGGAAAGGAGGCAAAGCCCAGTGCTCCGGATCAGGAATTTTTATGTCTGATGTTAAGCATTTGTCCGCCCCTTGTGGCGGTAATCTTTCGTCTTCTCTTTTCTTCCACAGGATTTCTGCCCTGGCAGATAACCATTCTTTTCGTCTACTGCCTTTCTTCCATGGCCTTGGCGTATTTTTTGGAAGGAAGCATTGCCAAGCGTTGGAAAGAGGAGAAGGGGAAGGCACTGGGGGAAGGGTACAGGAGCTTGTTTTATCTTTGTCCCCCGGCTACCATTTACTTCCTTCTGAAGGAAAATGAGAAGAACCAATTTTCCTTCTTCCTGGTTCTGCATTTTGCTTTATTAGTACTCTGCTTTTTGCCCTTTTATTGATTTTCGGAAAATGAAGATGGATAGAAAAGAAGAAAAGTTTCTGAATAATTGAAGGAACAATGAAAGAAGAGAAGCTTCTGAATAATCGAAGGAATTATGAAAGAAGAAAAGCCTTTGAACAATTGAAGGAACTAAGAAAGGAGAACAACTTGATCTATTCCTTTTTTGCCCTGCTTTCCCGAATGAAATACATTGACCGCTGGGCTTTGATGCGAAATGCCAGGGAAGAGAATCTTTCCGAGCATTGCCTGGAGGTGGCAATTTTAAGCCATGCCCTGGCGACCATAGGAAATCTTCGCCTGGGAAAGAAGCTTTCTCCGGAAAAATTAGCCTTGAGAGCCTTGTATCATGATGCCTCCGAAATCCTCACCGGAGATATGCCCACTCCCGTAAAATATGGAAAGGAAACTCTTCGTGCCGCCTATAAAGAAGTGGAAAAGGAGGCGGAGGAGCAATTGCTTCTGGCTTTGCCTAAGGATATGCAGGGGGCGTACAGGGAACTGTTCTTTCCGGCTGAGGAGGAGAATGCCGCCTATGAAAATAGGCTCTTAAAGGCGGCGGATAAGCTTTCCGCCTTAATTAAGTGTAGGGAGGAAATCAGAGCCGGCAATCAGGAATTTTCCACAGCTTTACAATCCACAGAAAAGATCATAGAAAATCTGGCGAAGGAGCTTCCGGAGCTTCGTATTTTTATGGAGGAGTTTTTACCGGCCTACGGAAAGACGCTGGATGAACTTACGGAATCTATTTTGCAAAAATAAAAGAGCAACAGCAAAAATAAAAAGTCGGCTATATTTTTGCATTGACAATGATAGAATACTCCTATAGAATAATGATAATAATTATTGTTTTAAAACTTCTGTTACCCCAAAGCGGTAACAGATTATAGAAAAAGGAGGTAGTATGTCATTATTAAACAAGGAAGTGGAGGATTTTTCCGTTAACGCTTACCACAAGGACAGCTTTTGCACTGTGGAGAAGAAGGACATTTTAGGAAAGTGGTCTGTATTCTTTTTCTATCCCGCGGATTTTAGCTTTGTTTGTCCTACAGAGCTGGAAGATTTGCAGAACAAGTATGCGGAGTTTCAGAAGATTGGCTGTGAAATCTATTCCGTATCTACCGATACCCATTTCGTGCATAAGGCTTGGCACGATGCATCTTCCAAGATTGGAAAATTAAGCTTTCCGATGCTCTCCGATCCCAGCCATAGCCTTTCCAAGGCCTTTGAAGTATTTCCGGAGAACGGAAACCTTGCAGAAAGAGGAAGTTTCATTGTGAATCCGGAAGGAAAGATTGTAACCTATGAAGTAAGTGCCGGAAATATCGGAAGAAATGCGGATGAGCTTCTTCGTAAGGTTCAGGCCTGCCAGTTTGTAGCTGAGCATGGCAATGAAGTTTGCCCTGCAAGATGGACACCGGGAGAAAAGACCTTAAAGCCCGGAATTGACTTAGTTGGAAAGATTTAATAAAGAATTGAATCAAGAGATTTTCCCATTCGCAATTCTGTGTTAGAATTCTGCGAATGGGATTTTTTATTCTTAACGAGTATCCTACGTCCAGTGTGATATATCTCGTTTGTTATGGACTTCTTCATGTAGGGGAAGATTGTAAAATCTAGGGTGAGATGATAAATCTTCTGAAATAGAGTGTTGAAATATAGGGGAATAAGGGGAAAGTATGGGATTTCTCTTTGAAGAGAAAGAAGATAGGAATGGAAAATATGCGGAAATCACCGGATATGAGGGACGTATCCGTCATTTGTTGATTCCGAAAATGGTGGAAAACGAAGCGGGACTCATCCTTCCGGTGCGGGTGATTGGCAGCCATGCCTTTGACGGCAGGGAGGATTTATGTTCGGTGGAGCTTCCGGAGACGGTACACACCCTAAGAAGTTTTTCCTTTTTTAACTGTGTTCACCTTTCTCATATTCGTCTCTTTGACAGCATTGAAGAGTATTATGACGGCAGCTTCCGGCAGTGCAGAAGTCTGCAGGAAATAGATGTACATTTGCTTAGAGAGGGACGTTTTCAGATTCTTAGAGATATCTTAGGGGACAGTGACAGGCAGATTCTTCTGCATCTGACGATGGAAAAAGGGGAGTGCGCCCTGCTTTTTCCCGGATATGTGGATAAGGTTCGGGAAAATACCATGGCCAGGCAGATTCACGATACGATAGAGGGTTGCGGCTACAGCTACAGGCAAACAGTAGGTCGTTCTCAAATAGATTTTCGTCTTTATGATAAGCATTTCCAAAGGGCTACCTATGATACCAAAGAGGCGGCGGTGTTGATTGCCCTTTGCAGACTCCGATATCCTATGGAGTTACTGGACTGGGCGAAGGAAGAGTATCTTCATTTTTTGAAAGAAGAAGGAGAATTCTCCATTTCCTTTCTTTTGGAAGAAGGAGAAGAGGAGTGGATTCGTTATTATTTGTCTTTGGAAATTTTGTCTAAGGAGGCCTGTGAGAAGGCTCTTTCTCTCTTGTGGAAGCAGGAGCGTCCGGAGCTTACGGCCCTGTTTTTAGCTTATCAGGAAAAGCATTTTCCCAAGAAAAAGGAGGAGATGTTCTTTGATATTTCGGATTTGTAAGAGGAAAAGTTTAGGGAAGAATGATTTGGAAGAAATGATGCGGGATAATGCTCGCTGATTGAGAGAAATTCTCGTGGATATTGTAATCTTGTGAAATTGTGTATGGAAAGGAAGGAAAATGAAGGGAAAAAGGGAAGAAAGACGTCCTACCGCCCAGGGAAGTTTAAATGACCTTGGCAGCAGGATTTTAAATCAATCTCGTTATGAACTAAGCCTTTCCATGCGGCACTTGGCCAGAGCTTTGGATAGGCTTCCCTATGAGATGGATTTTAATACCCAAAGGATGGGAACAGAGGGGGAGCGGATTCATTTTCATCCCGAGTTCATCTTCCAGCTTTTTATGGAAAGCCCCCAGAAGTTAAATCGTCTTTATATGCATAGCCTGCTCCATTGCCTTTTTCGGCATATATTTAAAAATGAAGATAAGAAGGAAGAACTTTGGAACATGGCCTGTGATATTCATGTGGAATATGTGCTGGATTCTTTGGATGTGGATTTACTGAAAAGACCTGCGGGGGAATATCGGGAGAATACTTTCCAAAAATTGGAAGAGAAAATCAAAACCTTAAGTGCGGAGCGAATTTATCAGTATTTGGAAGAGGCGGATTTGGATTATGATGCCTGGGAACGCTTAGAACGGGAGTTTTACAAGGACGACCATGTATTTTGGAAGGTCATAGACAGAAAGGATGCTCCCGGACAGGAAGGAGAGGGGGATAGCGACGGGGCGCCCCTTCCTTTGCCGGAGGATTTTACGCCCAATGACAACCCTTCCAGGGAAGAGAATGAGGGGGAGAAAAAGGACAGTGGTGATAATACTTCGGTTGAAAATTCCGAAGATAAGGATAAGTCTCCTCGAGAGAGCAAGTCATCAGAAGATGCTTCCCCGCAAAGTGGAACGCCCTCTAATGGAGAAGGCAAAGAAGAGAAGAATCAAGAAGCTGGGAATCAAGAACCCGAAAACCGGGGAAGCGAAGGCGAAGGAAACACGGGAGAGGGAAACTCGGGAGAAGACAGCCAAGGAGAAGCCAAGCAAGAGGATAGTCAAAGTGGGAATTCTTCCGGAAAAAAACAGGAAGAAAGAAAAAAAGCGGAAAACCGAAAGCCCACAGGACAGGAGAAAAGAGAAGAGCGGGAAGCTAAGAAAAAGAGGGATGATCTCTCTAAGGAATGGGAAGATATTAGCAAACGAACGGAGCAGGAAATCGAACATTCCTCTAAAGAAAAACAAGAAGAACAGGGGAGTCTGGCCTGGTTTTTGCGTTTGGAACAGAAGAAATATACGGATTTTCGAGATTTTCTCCGGAGGCTGTCCGTGGACAGGGAAGAGATGGAAGTAGACTTGGATTCCTTTGACTACGGTTATTATTACTACGGCTTGGAACAGTATGGAAATATGCCTCTAATCGAGGAAAATGAATATAGAGAAGGCAGAAAGTTGCAGGAGCTGGTCATTGCCATTGATACCTCTCATTCCACCAAGGGAGAGATGGTTAAGGGCTTTTTGGAGGAAACCGCCGGCATTTTAAAGCAAAAGGACGCCTTTTTCCAAAAGGTGAAGGTGCACATTTTGGAATGTGATGATGAATTACGGAAAGATATTTGTCTGGAAAATGTAGAGGATTTAGAACAATACAGCAAAAATTTTGCGGTAAAGGGAGGCTACGGAACGGATTTCCGCCCGGTTTTCCGCTATGTTTCAGATTTACAGAAACGGGGAGAACTGAAGAATTTGAAGGGGCTAATGTATTTTACCGATGGGAAGGGGCGTTATCCCAAGGAGGCACCGCCCTATGTTACCGCCTTTGTCTTTCCCAAGGGAGAGGATATCGATGATGACAATGTTCCCTTCTGGGCGATGAAGCTGTACCAAAGGGAGAAGGATTAGTAAAAAAGCGAAGAGACTATAAGGAGAATTTAATGAATATAGAAGAAGCAAAAGAAGAAATCAAAAGGACGGTGAAGGCCTATCACCAAAAGGATGCCTCCGGTTGCTATAAAATTCCGGTGGAACGGCAAAGACCTTTGTTCTTGATGGGACCTCCGGGAATCGGAAAAACCGCTATCGTGGAGCAGGTGGCAGAGGAGCTGGGAATCAATCTGATTTCCTATACCATTACCCACCATACCAGACAGTCTGCCATCGGACTGCCTTATATTTCCAAGAAAATGTATGGAGACAGAGAGGTTTCCATTACGGAATATACCATGTCGGAGATTGTGGCCTCCGTTTATGAACAAATTGAAAAGACCGGTATTTCCGAAGGAATCCTCTTTCTGGATGAAATCAATGCGGTGTCGGAGACATTGGCGCCTACCATGCTGCAATTTCTTCAGTATAAGACCTTCGGTATGCATCAGGTTCCGGAGGGCTTTGTGCTGGTGACTGCAGGAAACCCTACGGAGTACAACAAATCCGTTCGGGACTTTGACATTGTAACCTTGGACAGACTGCGAAAAATCGAGATTCAGGAGGATTTTTCCAGCTTTAAAAACTATGCCTATAATGCAGGGCTTCATTCCGCCATCCTTTCCTACCTGGAAATCAAAAAGGAAAATTTCTACTTTGTAAAGCAGGATTTAGACGGAAAACGCTTTGTTACCGCCAGAGCATGGGAGGACCTGTCCAAAATTATGCAGGTCTACGAGGAGCTTCATTATCCTTTGGAAGAAAAGCTGATGGCGGAATATCTTGCGGATGAAGAGGTGGCTAAGGACTTTGCCCTTTATTATGACCTGTATTGCAAATACAGAGAAATCTATCATGTACCGGATATTTTGGCAGGAAAAGAAATCAAGGATATCAGTCTCTTTGTACAGGCTCCCTTTGACGAAAAAATCAGCTTGCTATCCCTTTTGGTGGAGGCTTTGCAGAATGGATTTTATCGTTACAAGCAGGAACAAAAAGAACAGGAGCATATCTTCGGTCTCTTAAAGAAGGCGAAGGAGAAAATGCAGGAGCTTCCCTTGGAGCAGGTACTGGGGCAGGAAGAAAGGACTTTGGAGCAACAGAGAAAACGGGCTAAGGAAGCAAAAATGCTTTCCAAAGATCAGGAAAAGCGCTATGCCCATCTGCTTACCACCCTGTCGGAGTACTTAAAACTTTTACAGGAACAAGGCCAAGCTTCCGAAGAAGAGAAGTTTGGGCTTTTGAAGACTGCGTTCCAAGAGAAAGAGGAGGCAAGAAAAAAGGACGTGGAAGAAACCGGGAAGATGCTCAGCAACGCTCTTCACTTCTTAGGAGAAGTCTTTGGAGAAGGGCAGGAGTTGCTGCTCTTCTTATCGGAGCTTAGTAAGAGTAAGTATGCCTTGGCCTTCTTATCCGAGGTGGGAAATGAAACCTATTCACAGTATAACCAGTACCTTTTATTGCAGGATCAGAAGAAGTCCTTGCAGGAAGAGCTTAGGGCGCAAATGGAGCTGTAAGAAGAAAATATTTCCGGATTTTTTATCATTAGCCTTAATGGCTCTCCGGAATTTAGGAATAGTATAAGAATATTTGATAAATTCACTGCATAAAATTATAAACATAATTTTTGCTTTTTCCTAGCCTTTTTTCTTGCTTTGTCTTAATATAAAGAAGATAAACCAAGCTGTTTAGATGCAGTTTTATATACATTTTTGTTGAGAAAGAGTAGGGCGCTATGGGAAAGAGACCAAGAATCAAATTAACGGTTACCGACAGAAGAGGCAAGATGGGCTGCCATAGAGGACACCATATAGGACAGACCTTTGATTTTGATACGGAGCGGGGAGAGATTTGCCCTATGGCCATGCACTGTGCCTTTCCTTATATTGATATATTACGTTACGGCGGAAAGATTCCCGGACAAGAAGAAGGAACAGCAGAGTTTTGCTGTTCCGATGCAGATACCATTATGGTATTTAAGGCAGAAATTGTAGAGGACGAGGGGGTTTAGAAGACAAAGCCGTACTTATGGAGAAGCTTCTTCGCCATTTCACAATCCTCTCCGGTGTAGAAGGAGATTTGTAGGGCTCCTTCCCCTTTTTCCCGGTTATGATTAATACCAAGATTACGGATGCTGACCATGTTGGAAGCCAGAATGGTGGAGATAATGGAAATGGCACCCGGATGATCCTGCACATGAAGAGAAATTGCATATTCGCTATGAATCAGTCCCTGGGCGGAGCTGTCCATGGAATTCCGGTATTCTCCGGATTCCCGGAAGAGCTCTGCAATGCCCTGGGGCTCTTCTTTTTCTATGGAAGCTTTGATTTCCTCCAGCAAATTTTGGTAATGGGCAATCATTTGAAGAATCGGTTCCTTATTACTGAGGCAGATTTGCTGCCACATAATGGGAGAAGAGGAGGCGATACGGCTAATGTCTTTAAAGCCTCCGGCGGCCAGCTTTTTCATGGTCCCCTTCTCATCCTCTTCCTTCAAAAGCTTCACAAGACTTGCAGCAATCAGATGGGGGAGGTGGCTCACACAGGCTACAGCCTTATCATGCTCCTCCGGACTCATCACAAAGGGAATGCTGCCTATAGAAGAGAGGAAGTGCTTCATTTTCTCGATAGCTTCTGTAGGAAAGCCCTGTCCCGGAGTCAGGAGATAATAAGCATTTTCCAAAAGAAGAGAGTCGGAGGCCTTGTATCCGGAAGATTCTGAGCCTGCCATAGGGTGTCCACCGCAAAAACGGGAGGCAAGTCCTAAAGCTTCCGCTTCTTCCATAATGGAGCGTTTGGTGGAACCCACATCCGTCAGCAAAGCATGAGAAGAAAGCTTGGGTGCCAGTTCCCGTAAGAATTTTCGGTTCCATTCCACCGGAGTGCATAAAAAGAGGAGCTCCGTATCCGCAGGAATTTCTTCAATACTTTGCAGTCCTCTTTCTATAATTCCTTCCGAAATAGCCATCTCTACGGAATGTTGATCCTTCTCCAGTACAGAAATCTTGGCATTAGGATAGGTTTTTTTGATGGCTTTCGCAATGGATCCCCCGATTAAACCCAAGCCGATTAATGTAAAGTTTTGCCATTCCATAGCGAAATCCCCCTTACTTCATATAGTATTTTCAGATTATACAGGAAAATGACGGAGAAGAAAAGAAAGGGGAAGGCATCCTCTTTTATCCCTTAATTCCTGATTGTGCCACCCCTTCGATAAACTGTTTTTGGAAGAGGAAGAAAATCAAAATGACGGGAATCACCGCCATCACCGCTCCTGCCATCTGCATGGGATACTGGGTGGTGTACTGCCCCTGCAGGGTGGAGAGGGCAGGTCCCAGAATCATGTTTTTTGGAGAGGTGTTTACAATGAGGGGCCACATAAAGTCATTCCAGGCAAATTTAAAGGTGAAAATGCTTAGCGTCACCAGCCCCGGCTTCACCAAGGGTAACATGATTTTCCCGAAAATCTGATAGCGGTTGCAACCGTCAATAATGGCCGCTTCTTCCAGTTCCTCCGGTAGGGAGAGGAAAAATTGCCGCATCAAGAAGGTTCCGAAGGCGCTGAAAAGGTTCGGAATAAAGAGGGCGGGGATACTGTCCAAAAGCCCCATTTTCTGAATAATCAGATACTGAGGAATCAGGAAGATCTGTCCCGGTACCATAAGGACGGAAAGCAGCAGAATAAAGATGAGATTTTTAAAGGGAAACTTTATTCTGGCAAAGGCATAGCCCGCCATGGCGCAGAAGAGTAGCTGTGCCACTACCGTAATCACTGTAGATAAAATCGTATTAAAGTAAATCCTTGCAAAGGGTAGGGAACTTATAATTTGGGTATAAGCCACAGTGATAAATTTCTTTGGGAAAATGGAAGGTGGTATTTGCATGGCTTCACCGCTGGTCTTAAAGGAGGTCAGCACCATCCAAAGAAAGGGGAAGATGGTTACGCCGAGACCGGCGAATAAAACCAAATGAACAAGGAGCTTTTTCCAAGAAAATTTCTGATTCATCATGTTCCTCCTTTCTAATAATTTACCCACTTCTTTTGTACAGAGAACTGTATCAAGGTAATCAGCATAATTACAGCAAAAATCAAGATGGAAATGGCCGCCGCATAGCCCTTATAGCCGTAATCAAAGGCCTGCCGGTAGAAGAGCATCACCACAGTCTGGGTGGATTCATAGGCAGGGTTTGATTTCAATACCATCATATACACTACATCAAAGACCTGAAAGGCGCTGATAATGGAGGTAATCATGACAAAGAAAATGGTGGGGGTCAGTAAGGGGATGGTAATCTTAAAAAACTGAGTCAGGGAACCTGCTCCGTCAATGGCTGCCGCCTCATAATAGGTTTTGGAGATTCCCTGCATACCGGCTAGAAGAATAATCATGTTATAACCTACAGTCATCCAAAGTCCTACCAGCATAATGACGAAAATAGCGGTTTTGGAATTGGTTAGCCAGCCGATTCGAGGGCCTCCGAAGGAGGTGATTACAGCATTTAAAATGCCCATTTTCTCGTTAAAAACCCATTTCCAAACCATGGCAACAGCCGCCGCCATGGTGACGGAGGGAAGGAAGTATAGGGTGCGGTAAATAGACTTTCCTTTTATCTTGGCATTCAGTAAGGCCGCAATGACCAGAGAAAGAAAGAGACCTACCGGCACGGTCACCACAACATATTTCAGGGTGTTTCCAAAGCTTTGAAAAACCTCTTTGTCAGAAAGCATCTGGCGATAGTTATCCAAGCCGATAAAATGGGTCACATTGAACTTATTGACATCGTTAAAACTGAACCAAAAGTTTTGGATGAAGGGCCAAATATAAAAGACCATAAGTCCTATGGTGACCGGGGCAATAAAAACATAACCTGCAATCCAGTCCTTTACCTTCCAGGACAGTCCGGCCTTTTTCCCTTGTAATTTCTCTGCTGATTTCATATTTACTCCTTTACCCTAAAGAGAAAATATCCCGGAAGCTTTTTCTCCCGGGATAGTAAAGCTTATTGATTCTTGGCAAGGAATGCATCAGCTTCCGTCTTTAAAGCCTTACAAGCCTCTGCAAGACTTTCCTCTCCACTATAGGCCTTTTGTAAAGCCTTAGATTCCATATCGTAGAGCTGTGCCGCATTTTTACATACAGGAAGGGGATAGGCCTTGTCTGTGTGGGCGGTATAGACTGCTAAAGCATACTTGTCGCTGGACTTGGCAAAGAGCTCCTGAGATTCATTTCTTGCGGAAATAACCACACCGGTATTTCCCTGAATATCCATAGCTTCCTTACTGCTGAGCCAGATGGCAAATTCTGTAGCAGCTTCCTTATTCTTACTTCCTTCGTAAACCGCAAAGCCTAAACCGTTGATACAGTTGGTTTCGATTCCGTTAAAGCTGGGAAGCTCTACGCAATCAATCTTATCCTTGATATTGTCGTTGGAAGTATACTCCGGAACCATATAGGATCCGGCAAAGGTCATTGCCAGCTGTCCCCCTTCAAACATAGCATCTGCAGAGGTCTCGGAAAGAGCTGCAGAGCTGGGAGATAGTTCCTTATCAATCATATCAATCCAGCACTGAATTCCGCCCTGGGTTTTGGGATCCTCATAGCCGGAAGTCTTTTTGTCTTCACTGAGAATCCAACCACCGTTGGCAAAAACGGTCTGATAGTACCAGGTTTGGAAGTCTACAGGGCAGGCAAAGGGATAAACACTCTCATCCAATCCGGCTTGCTTCAACTCCTCAGCCTTAGCCACCAAGTCTTCATAGCTCATGTCGTTTGTCGGGTAGCTTACACCGGCTTCATCAAAGATTTCCTTATTGTACCAAAGGGCATTGGTATCAAAATCCTTAGGAACGGCGTAGTTCTTTCCGTCACGAACATAGTTGTTTACCAAAGACTCAGGGAAATTATCCTTAATATCGGACTTGGCGATAGCATCGCTAAGATCTGCCAGGATTCCCCCATCCACATAGCTGTCGGTATGGAGTACATTTAACCAGAATACATCAGGAGCCTTTCCGCCTGTAGCGGCAGCCTCCAGCTTGGTCCAGTATTCTCCGCCCTTATAGGGGGTAAGCTGTACTTCAATGCTGACATCAGGATGAGCCTTGGTATAAGCTTCTGCTAATGACTCGGTCATGGCCCTTTGCTTTTCATCCCAAATTGCCATGGAAAGGGCTACTTTTCCTTCGGACTTTGCTTCTCCGGAAGCACTTTCTCCGCTTGCCGCCTTATTACCGCAGGAAGCCAATAGGGCAGCTCCCATGGTCCACAGGGTAGCCAGTGCCAAGAGTTTTTCTGTTCTTTTTTTCATAATTTTCTCCTTTGCTCTTACTTTATTCTTTACAAGCCTTGCAAAAGTGATTTGCAAGCACTTGTGATGAACCAATTTTTTCTGAAGTGAAATCCAGTTTATAAAGAGGCATACACTTTATAAAAAGGAATGTACTGTGTGAAACGAGATACATTTTTGAAGCGAAATGGAGGCATCCAAAGCTTCTTTCCTAGCGGAATAGTCCGGGTTAGTCTTTAGAAATTCTATAACTGCCTGTCTGTAAATCCACCTCTACAGCATATCCGTTTGCAAATGTGGATCTTTGCCGAAATCCCTTATCATCCAGAATTTCATGTTTTACAAGCTCCGCATCTCCCACATTTTCATGGAAATCACTCACAATACCTACCCTTTCCAAATGTTTTTCCCAAGGCATTTCCTCTTCCAAAGTAAAGGCTCCGTCAATGCCGAGATAGGCAGGATCTCGAATAAGATAAGGGGCACCGCCGTTTAGCAGGGCATAAAGCATGTAGTCCTCCTCCGGAAGCTTTTCCATCATCCAGGGAATTACCAGACAGTCATGGTAAACCAGATTAAACATGGGGATGGGGATTCCGTACTTGGGGCTTCCCGGTTTCCGAAGCATAAAGTCATAGGGGGCGTAATGGCAGAAGATAAGCCAGGGCACAGCCCAATCATTTACCTCTTCGGAGCTTGGTAAAATGTCTTTGCTCAGAAGATAACGGAAGCACTGGCATCGGTATTCATAGGAATCCTTCCGGCGCATTTTATGTCTGGGATTTATACATTCATCTCCCTCGTTACAGGTAAAGACATCCAGATAAGCGCCGTCTAAATTTATTCCCTCATCCAAGAGTCTTTCAAAGTTTCTTCGAACATAATAGGGAGCCTGACTGGTACAGAGGTAGGCTTGAGGACCTCCTGCCCAGCGGGCGTGGGTGAAAATGCTGCCATCGGGACTTTTGCAAGCCAGATCATCATGATAGCTTTCCGCTTTTTTATAGAAATCTCTGTACTGGTCATGGATCCCGAAGAGGAAGCCCAGTTCTTTCATGGTATCGGACAATTCCCGCATACCTTCCCAACCACCGGCTTCTATGCAGGCAGGCCCCACATCCGGGTGCTTATTATCATAGCCCGCATCTCCCCAGCCATCCAAATGGAAGTAGAGCTTCTCTATACCATCCGCCTTTAAAGCTCTCATTTCCTCTGCCCTCTTTCGGAAAGTAGTGAGGTGGTTATTTTTATCCGGGGCATCCTTATCGAAGAACTCCGAATCCGGCTGGACGCAGGTTTTTATCCCCTTGTGCACAAAGGAAGCGCCCAAAAGCTTTCTTACGGAAGGGTTGGCCACTTCCTTTTCCTTTAGCGTCTTTAGTTTGCCTTCCTCCCTTGCCAGCTTCCGATACGTCTTTAAAAGACTGTTGTAGTCACAATCCGATAGAAAGAGATAGCGCATAATCCGGCGATATTCCATTTGCCCAAGACTTGGTTCAATACGAAACTCTATGCTGGTTTCCATGCTTCCTGCTTCATGCACCGCCTCATAGCCCATGTTCCAAGGGGTAAGGCTCTCCGCAAGATAGCCCTCACCATCCTTAATCTGTCCGAAAATGGGGAGGTAGGCGCTGGCTGTACCGAAGCGTCCCTTAAAGCCGTCCTGATGAAAGCTTACATCCCAGGTATTGGGAATCAGGATGCCCTGCTCCTTAGGGATAATGCTGTACCAGGAAGAACTTTCTTTCTGAAAAGCAAAAGGGCCCGGAAAGAGGATTTTATCAATACAATCTATAGGAGCTTCTGTTAAGGGAATCCATTCAAAATATACCTGCTTTGTGCTGTACTCAATCCAGACATAGGTTTCAAAGGAGAAGGAGAGAAGCTCTTCCTTCTTATTACTATAGGACGAGGGGAGAATGAAATCTTTGTAAATGCTGCGAATTCCTTCACCTACGCCGGTACGAATCAGCTCATGGCTTTTGCTTTTGGCATCTTTAAAGTAGAGTAGGGCTTTTATTGTTTCGTTTTCCTCTTTCTCTTTTTCTGCCTTGTCTATCTTGCTATCTTGCCTTTCACCGTTAGATAAATTATCCTTTTTTTCCTGCAAAACAATATAAGGAGAAAAATCTGCCCTAGTTTCCCATTTGGTCTTTCCAGTGTCGATAGAGTATCGTAGGGTTTCTTGATTAAATTCCAATGAAATGTCTTTATAAGAAAGCTTTAATTTTGACGTATTCATAATCCGCACACTCCTGAGCAGCTTTTTGATTTGAAATATTTTGCTATATTATATCCTTTTTTTTGATTTTATTTGTTGAAATATACTGTAAAATAGCTTTTTGTGCAAATACTACATTGAAATGTGCAAATGAAAATAAAGAAGAAACAAAAAGAAAAAAGAGGCTTTATAAGCCTCTTTCGTAATATTGAAAATTAGTGAAATGGATAAATTGAGGAGAAAAAATTTTTCCTTTTCTTTTTTATTGCTAGGGCATCAAAAAATAATAACCGGTAGTATGGCGAAAGAAACTGGAAAGGAGGAGAGAATATGAAGTAGAGACTAAAACCAGCATTACACAAAGTGTAGCTATGTATATTTCTAAGCAATGTGATTTACGTATCATAATGAACTGTTTTACACAAAAGAAGGGAGAATAAGCAATGTTTTATGAAATTGGAAGAGTAGAAGTCATCACAGTCATTACCTACCTTATCTATTTAGGATGCAAGGAATTTAAAGATTTGGATAATAAATACATTCCTTTGATCTGTGGAGTTACTGGGGGAATCCTTGGAGTTATAGGTATGTATACTGTGCCTGATTTCCCAACTAAGGACATTTTAAATTCTATGGCTATTGGAATTGTAAGTGGTCTTTTTGCCACAAAGGCTAATCAGATAAGTAAGTAGCTTATTAAATAAGCATAATAGGGATAAGGAGGGTGAAGGGGATTAAGGGGTGGAGTATGTATCGCCCCTTTTGTGTTAGAGGAGGTGAAAGGAGGGCGGTACATAAGTAAGATGCTCTACATGAAACATTTGCGATAAAAGTTTTCTTTTTTTGCGGGAAAATATACATTTTAAAAAGTGGTCGAAGTAAGTCATAAAAGAAAAACATAAAAAAGCACGTTTCTAAGCCAATCCGCAAGGGTTTAAGGTTTAAAAACGTGCTTAAAAATTTCCAATAAAAAATCGAGGTGACAAGATTCGAACTTGCGACCCCCTGGTCCCAAACCAGGTGCTCTACCAAACTGAGCCACACCTCGGAGTTCCTTCCGTTGAGAAAAGGAACGTCGTTATATTACCCTAAAAGTGAATATTTTGTCAATAGAATTTTTAGAATTTTGATCATAAAAATTTTGAAATTGTTTAGAAAAATGGAGGTAGAAGACTTAGCTCTACCTCCTGCATTTCTATTACAATTATTCCTCCGGAATAGCGTTTCGAACAGCTTCTACTAAAGCATTTCTACTGAAGGTGCATCTCGCAACGGCGTCGATGTCATCTACAGTATCTCTGTTCTTTCCTGTTAGAGCAGGCATGGCAGTTCTTTTTACCTTGTTCCAAAATGAAGCATTTGTGTCGGCAAAGGTGTCATTATCTTCTACTTTGATAATTTTCTTTGCCTTGCTATCCCAGGTTACCTTTACCTTTACGGTGTAGTCATAGGGGACAACTTCGCTTTCTCCATAGAAGGTTTTGATATAGCTGGGATCTGTCTCTTCCTTAGGTTTCTCTGCCGGATTGCTTTCCTCCTTCTTATTAGGATCTTCGGGAGTGGTATTTTCCGTATTCTCTTCATATTTCCAAATGAAGGTCAAATTCATTTTTCCCCACTGAGGATGGGGATTCTTCAGGTTTACTATAAGGCTGGATATTTTATCGGGATTCCAAGCGACATGATTCTGGGGAAGCTCCTTGCCCTTTTGGTTTTTAACAACTACGCTGTAATCGCTGGTGAAATTTCTCTTCTTTTTGCCTGGAACAGAAACATCATATGTTAAACGTCCCTTTGCAGCTTGAATCTGCTCTTTGGAAATGTCTTTTTCCACAAGCTTTTCTCCATGCCAAAAAACTTCTGCATGGCTGGGGAGAAGATCATCTACTGAGCTTTCATCTCCTGTGGAGGGTTTATTTTCCGTCGGATCCTCTTCATAGCTCCAGACATAGTCTATCCGCATGGGAGTCCATTCAGGATATCTCTTTTTCAATTCGATGTGAATTCTGGCATGACTTTTCGAATAAGGAGTATCCAGTTTTGTATAAGGAAGGTCTTCCCCTTTGCTGTTTTTTATTACTATGGTAAAGTTCTCCTCTTTGTTCTGCCCTTTCATTTTTGCAGGAACCTTTACACCTTTGAAGATAAGTTGTCCTTTGCGCTTCTTTACTTCTTCCAAGCTGTAGTCTTTATCTACAATCTTTTCTCCACGCCAATAAACTTCTACGTGTCTGGGGACAACTGCTTCCAGAGATTCATCTGTAGTATTGTTTTCCTCTGGCTTCTCAATGGTGGAAGAGGAAGTTTTCTCGTCCTTTTTCGGTGTCTCCTCTTTAGGATTCTCCGGCTTTGTATCGGGTTTTGAAGCGTCCGGCTTTGGCGTTTCGGGTTTAGGACTCTCAGTTTCTTCCTTTTCAACCGGCGCATTTTCCTCGAACTTAAAGTTTAAAGAGAAGGTTCCTGTTCCTACAAAGTTACCGGAGCTGTAGCTCGGGAATTCTACACGGAACATAATTCCCCTGCTAGTACTCACTGCTGTTAACTCTTCACCGTCCTTATTATAGGCCTTTGCCATAAACTCCTTGGCATTCCATGCTTCTTGGAACTTCTTTGGAATAGGCTGATTAAAACGCTTAATTCCTCCGCTACTTTGTTCCCATTCTTCCTGTGTAAAGCTATAGCGCTTTATTAGTTCTCCGCTCTTGGTACGAATTTCCACCTTAGCGGGAACCTGATTAGCCAGATCTTTAACATTTACGGTAAAGCTTTGGGATAAATCCAGGTCGCCCTTGTGGAAGCGAATGGTAATAGTATTTTCGCCCACGGTATTTAAGCTTGTGTTATTTTCCGGAGTGGAACTAAAGCCTGCGGCCTTTGCCAGCTCCCAGTTTTGATACAGTTTATTGTTACCCTGCTCGGTAACTGCCTCTACGATTAAATCATCAATCTTTAGAGCATCTCCCACATGATATTCCTTCTTTGCCAAATGAGAATCCAGCTTAAAGGAAGCGATGGGAGAGTTGTCCTTGCTGGTATCCACCTTTACGGTATAAAGCTCATAGCCCCAGGAGCTGAAGCCTTCGTGGGAAACATTCTTTAAGGAGAAGCTCCACTGGTTGGCAGCAGCATCATACACGGATCTTGCCACTTCCTTATCCCCATCCATTAAGTGCATGTGGTCAATTTTTCCCTTAGCGGGAATGGTATACCGGAAGTTCTCTTTATCCAGCGTAATGGTAGAGCTGTCTCCATTTGCATAATGTACGTGGATTTCTGTAGGATATTTCTTGCGAATCTCCGCTCTCGGTACGATGGCGCTGACCAAGTCGATATCCATATCCTTTTGTAGAAAATGTACCAAAATCTCCTTGGTTCCTTCCTTAATAGGAGAACCCTGTGCAGGGCTGGTGCTGATACCGTACTGCGCAAATTCCTCGGGACTTACGACTTTCGTTTCTCCGCTTGGAAAATGTAGCTTTAGGCGGGTATCGCTTAAATCCAAAGTCTTACCGCTCTGGCTGGGGTTGGGACGGCTTTCAAATTCCATATAACTAAAGGGGGAAGCCTTCCGGCCTTCTTGCTTCTTCGCTTGATTTAAAGCATTTTCCAGGGCTGAGGTATGGGAACGAAGAGTTCTGGTGGCTCCTGCCAACCCGTCATAATACTTTCCGCTCTTACTGTTAACGGATTTTTTCACTTCGTCAACAGAGTCCAAGCCTTTGACTCTTTCCAGAAGCCGGTCTCTGAACTTGGCAAAAAAGTCCGGTTGTGTGTCATCGGTAAAAACCACACTTTCTGCGGAAACAATCTTTCCGTTTTCAATCCGAACCTTTACGATATTCGCTCCCTTTTCCTGAAAATGGATGCCTTCCTTGGAGGTTCCATAGTAAATCCCATCGGTCAGCCGATTCTCCTCCTTAGGTTTTTCGGGATTTGGTGTTTCCGGATTTACTTTCTCGTTTTCATCCTTTTCTTCCGGGGCATTTTCTTCAAACTTAAAGCTCAGACTCAGCATAGCATTCTGATAAGCTACATCATGGGTATAATTCGGGAATTGCACGCGGAATAGAATTCCTCGTTTGTTTACTTCCACCTTCAATTCGTTGCCATCCTTATTGAAGGCTTTTGCGGTAAATTCCTTGTTGTTCCATGCTGTTTCAAACTTCTTGGGAACAGGAACCTGCACATAGGAAAGCATACCCTGTTTTTCTTCCCATTGAGCTTCGGTAAAGCTGTAGCGCTTTACCAGTTCTCCCGCCTTGGTGCGAATCTCCACCTTAGCGGGAACCTGATTAGCCAGATCTTTAACATTTACGGTAAAGCTTTGGGATAAATCCAGGTCGCCCTTGTGGTAACGAATGGTAACAGTATTATCGCCTACGGTATTTAAGCTTGTGTTATTTTCCGGAGTAGAGCTAAAGCCTGCGGCCTTTGCCATCTCCCAGTTTTGATACAGTTTATTGTTACCCTGCTCGGTTACAGCTTCCACGATTAAATCATCAATCTTTAAAGCATCTCCCACATGGTATTCTTTCTTTGCCAAACGAGAATCCAGCTTAAAGGAAGCGATGGGGGAGTTGTCCTTGCTGGTGTCCACCTTAACTGTATAAAGCTCATAGCCCCAAGAGCTGAAGCCTTCATGGGGAACATCCTTTAAGGAGAAGCTCCACTGGTTGGCAGCAGCATCATACTGAGATCTTGCCACTTCCTTATCCCCGTCCATTAAGTGCATGTGGTCAATCTTTCCCTTAGCGGGAATGGTATACCGGAAGTTCCCTTTATCAAGCGTAATGGTAGAGCTGTCTCCATTTGCATAATGTACGTGGATTTCTGTAGGATATTTCTTTCGAATCTCTGCTCTGGGTACGATGGCGCTGACTAAGTCGATATCCATATCCTTTTGCAGAAAATGTACCAAAATCTCCTTGGTTCCTTCTTTAATGGGAGAACCCTGCGCAGGACTGGTGCTGATACCGTACTGCGCAAATTCCTCCGGGCTTACGACTTTCGTTTCTCCGCTTGGAAAATGTAGCTTTAGGCGGGTATCGCTTAAATCCAAAGTCTTACCGCTCTGACTGGGGTTGGGACGGCTTTCAAACTCCATATAGCTAAAGGGGAAAGCCTTCCGGCCTTCTTGATTCTTCGCTTGATTTAAAGCATTTTCCAGGGCTGAGGTATGGGAACGAAGAGTTCTGGTGGCTCCTGCCAACCCGTCATAATACTTTCCGCTCTTACTGTTAACGGATTTTTTCACCTCATCAACAGAGTCCAAGCCTTTGACTCTTTCCAGAAGCCGGTCTCTGAACTTGGCAAAAAAGTCCGGTTGTGTGTCATCGGTAAAAACCACGCTTTCTGCAGAGACGATTTTTCCATTTTCAATTCGAACCTTAACAATATTTGGACCCTTTTCTTGGAAGTGGATCCCCTCCTTGGAAGTTCCGAAATAAACACCGTCCATAAGACTTTGCTTTTTTTCCTCTTCCTTAGGAGTCTCAGGCTTCGTATCCTCCTTAGGAACTTCAGGTTTCTTATCTTCCTTGGGAATTTCAGGCTTCTTGTCCTCCTTGGGACTTTCGGGTTTTTTATCTGCCTTCGGCTGTTCCGGTTTGGCCTCTTCCTTTGGGGCTTGAATCTGGCTGTCGGAACTGCTTCTACGGGAACGGCTTCTATAAGAGGAATCGGCTGAAGCAGAAGGAATCGATCTGCTGGCTCCGGCAACGCTTTGACCGCTTTCCGTGCCGGGAAGTCCCTTTCCGGCTTCATACACTACCTTGCCATTGGAAAGATAACGTCCGTTTTCGTCTACCGTGTATCCATCCTTGGTTAAGCCGGATACTTTTAACTCTCCCAGAGTTTTAGGATCCTCTGCTTCAAAGAAATAGCAGTAACCGTCAATCCATTGCCAGCCGGTCAGTAATTTTCCGAATTGTCCATTGTGCAAAGTATTGAGGAAATATTTCTTTCCGTCTAAGCTTAACCAACCGGACTGAAGCTCTCCCGAATCCTTTTGGAGATAAAACCAGTCACCATCAGAGACAATCCATTCCTTTCGTAAGTTTTCTTCGTCTTTTCCATAATACCATTTTCCGGAACGGTTAAACCATTGTCCGGCGGTGCTTGCCGGCTTGGCAAAGCTGATACCGGGAAGCAACATTGCTGTGGCTATGGAAAGGACAGCGCATGAAAATGCTTTCCTTTTCATAAGGAACTCCTTTCTACCTCTACAAGAGATAGTACGTGTGATGATATGGTTAGAAGGGAAGAAAAATGATGTAGTATATAGCTAACCATATTCTTAATACTCTTTATTTATGCGAAAATAAAGTTAGTCAAATCTAACCACAAAGAAACGAGATTAAACTATCACAAGAGCAAAAGCCAGTCAATATCTATGATATGCAAAATAATTAATCACTAATATTTATAATAATTATAATAAGGAAGGATTTTTCCCTTGAAAAAAGCCGTGATTTTTCTTGACTTTTCTTTATCCCAAGCTTATATTTGTTGAGCGTGAGTTTTCTCGCGCCTTTCTTTATGCATGCCTTTCGCAAGGTGGTCACATAAAGGGAGCAAAACTATTATGAAAGGAGACCAAAATGCCAACATTTAACCAGCTCGTTAGAAAGGGTAGAGAGACCAGCAAGAAAAAGTCCACTGCCCCTGCTCTTCAGAAAGGGTTCAACTCTTTACAGAAGAGAGCAACTACGAACAGCGCTCCACAAAAGAGAGGTGTTTGTACAGCCGTAAAGACTGCAACACCGAAGAAGCCGAACTCTGCTCTTCGTAAGATCGCCAGAGTACGTCTTTCCAACGGAATCGAAGTAACATCCTACATTCCCGGAGAAGGACACAACCTTCAGGAGCACTCTGTTGTTATGATTCGTGGTGGCCGTGTTAAGGATCTTCCCGGTACACGTTATCACATCATTCGTGGTACTTTGGATACTGCAGGCGTTGCAAATCGTATGCAGGCTCGTTCCAAGTACGGCGCAAAGAGACCTAAGGCAAAGAAGGCTTAAGCCGAAATCGTAGTTTCATTTAGACATGGTTATGACGGAAAATTTGGTCACAAAGATAGATAAGCCTGTGTCCATTTCCGCATGAACTCAAAGAAGATGGGAAAAACATTTTCCTAAGAGAGTACCGTTGATCTAAATCCAGTATTTAAGGAGGGAAGTAACGTGCCACGTAAAGGACATACGCTACACAGAGATGTACTGGCAGACCCAATTTACAATTCCAAGATTGTAACTAAGCTTGTAAACTCCATCATGTTAGATGGTAAGAAGGGTGTTGCACAGAAGATCGTTTATGGAGCATTCGAGAAGGTTGCCGCTAAGGCAGAGAAGGATGCTGTAGAAGTATTTGAAGAAGCAATGAACAACATCATGCCTGTACTTGAAGTAAAGGCAAAGAGAGTTGGTGGTGCCACATACCAGGTACCAATGGAAGTAAAGCCTGAGAGACGCCAGACCTTGGCATTAAGATGGCTTACAGAGTTTTCCAGAAAGCGTTCTGAGAAGACTCAGGCAGAAAGATTAGCAAATGAAATTATGGATGCAGCCAACAACACAGGTGCTGCAGTAAAGCGTAAAGAGGAGATGCATAGAATGGCTGAGGCCAATAAGGCATTTGCTCATTACAGATTCTAATAGGAGGAAAGACATTGGCTGAAAGACAGTATTCCCTTGAGCACACAAGAAATATTGGTATCATGGCGCATATTGACGCCGGTAAAACAACACTTTCCGAGCGTATCCTCTATTACACCGGTGTAAACCACAAGATTGGAGAAACCCACGAAGGTAGTGCTACCATGGACTGGATGGAGCAGGAGCAGGAGAGAGGTATCACCATTACTTCCGCTGCAACCACTTGCCACTGGATTCCTGAGAAGGAGCACAAGAAGATTAAAGGGGCACCGGAATATAGAATCAACCTTATTGACACCCCGGGACACGTAGACTTTACCGTAGAGGTTGAGCGTTCTCTTCGTGTTTTGGACGGCGCAGTAGGTGTATTTGACGCAAAGAGCGGTGTAGAGCCTCAGTCTGAGAACGTATGGCGTCAGGCAGATACCTACAATGTACCTCGTATGGCGTTCATCAACAAGATGGACGTTGTGGGAGCGGATTTCTTCCACTCTGTTCAGACTATCGTAGACCGTTTGGGTAAGAACTGTATCATTACCCAGGTTCCGATGGGAAGAGAAGACACCTTTAAAGGAGTAATCGATCTCTTCGAGATGAGAGCTTACTTCTACAAGGATGACAAGGGTGAAGATATCGAAATCACAGATGTTCCTGAAGAGTTCAAGGACTTGGCTGAGGAATATCGTGAGAAGTTAGTAGAGCAGATTTCCGAGTTGGATGATGACCTTATGGAGAAATACCTTGAGGGAGAAATTCCAAGCGAGCAGGAATTAAAGGCAGCCCTTCGTAAGGGTACCATTGCAGGACAGGCTATTCCTTGTCTTTGCGGTACTGCTTACCGTAACAAGGGTGTACAGAAGCTTTTGGATGCGGTTATTGATTTCTTACCTGCACCGACAGACGTTCCCGATATTCAGGGAACCGATATGGATGGAGAGCCTGACAGCAGACCTTCTTCCGACAGTGCACCTTTCGCTGCTCTGGCATTCAAGATTATGACTGACCCCTTCGTTGGTAAGTTGGCATATTTCCGTGTGTATTCCGGAACATTAAAGACCGGTTCTTATGTTCTGAACTCCACAAAGGAAAAGAAGGAAAGAGTTGGACGTTTGCTGCAGATGCACGCAAACAAGAGAAACGAGTTGGATGAGGTATTCTCCGGAGATATCGCTGCGGCAGTAGGATTTAAGCTTACTTCCACAGGAGATACCATCTGTGATGAGCAGCACCCCATCATCCTCGAGTCCATGGAGTTCCCGGAGCCTGTTATCTCTGTGGCTATCGAGCCTAAGACTAAGGCTTCTCAGGGTAAGATGGGTGAGGCTTTGGCAAAGCTTGCCGAAGAAGATCCTACCTTCCGTGTTAGAACCAACGAGGAAACAGGACAGACCATCATCTCCGGAATGGGAGAGTTGCACCTTGAGATTATCGTAGACCGTCTCCTTCGTGAGTTTAAGGTAGAGGCAAACGTTGGTGCTCCCGAGGTTGCTTACAAAGAGACTTTCACAAAGCCTGTTGATGTGGAAGGAAAGTACATTCACCAGTCCGGTGGTTCCGGTATGTACGGACACTGTAAGGTTAAGTTCGAGCCTATGGATCCAAACGGAGAAGAGCTTTTCAAGTTCCAGTCTACCGTTGTGGGTGGATCTATTCCTAAGGAATACATCCCTGCAATCGAGAAGGGTATTCGTGAAGCTGCCAATTCCGGTATTCTTGCAGGATTCCCTGTACTGGGTGTTAATGCAAACGTTTATGACGGATCTTACCACGAGGTCGACTCTAACGAGCGTGCCTTCGAGTTTGCAGGATCCATCGCCTTCAAGAACGCTATGCAGAAGGCAGATCCAATCCTTTTAGAGCCTATCATGAAGGTGGAGATTACTACACCGGAAGAGTATATGGGTAACGTAATCGGAGACGTAAACTCTCGTCGTGGTAGAATCGAGAGCATGGAAGACATCCCTTCCGGAAAGCAGGTTAATGCCTACGTTCCACTGGCAGAGATGTTCGGATATGCAACAGACCTTCGTTCCAAGACACAGGGTAGAGCAAACTACTCCATGTTCTTCGAGAAATATGAGAAGTGTCCTAAGAACGTTCAGGAAAAGGTTCTTTCCAACGTAAAGAAGTAATAGAACTACGTAGGAAAAAGAACATATTTATTCCATAGAAAAACTTAACTATGGGATAGAAAAAAGAAGATTTAACAGGCCTTTTCTGTGGGCCTTAGGACTACAGAAAAAGGCTTGCTTTCAAGGAAAACTAATGATAAAATCATGGTCACTGGGTTCTTTTTCGGACGAACTTGGGATGTACTGCAATTCGCATGCTATGCATGCGTTGGTGCTTGGCATGATTTTCGTTGTATTACATTTATTAGGAGGGTATTGAAATGGCAAAGGCGCATTTTGAGCGAACCAAACCACACTGTAACATCGGAACTATCGGACACGTAGACCACGGTAAGACAACTCTTACAGCTGCTATCACCAAGGTTTTAGCAGACCGTGTAGCTGGTAACACAGCAACAGACTTCGCTAACATCGATAAGGCTCCGGAAGAGAGAGAAAGAGGAATCACCATCAACACCTCTCACGTTGAGTACGAGACAGAGAAGAGACACTATGCTCACGTTGACTGCCCGGGACACGCTGACTATGTTAAGAACATGATTACCGGTGCTGCTCAGATGGATGGAGCTATCCTCGTAGTAGCTGCTACTGACGGTGTTATGGCACAGACAAGAGAGCACATCCTTCTTGCACGTCAGGTAGGTGTTCCTGCTATCGTTGTATTCCTGAACAAGTGTGACATGGTTGATGATCCAGAGCTTCTTGAGCTTGTAGAGATGGAAGTTAGAGAGCTTCTTTCCGAGTATGAGTTCCCTGGAGATGACATCCCTGTAATCAAGGGTTCCGCATTAAAGGCTCTTGAAGATCCTAAGTCCGAGTGGGGCGATAAGATCATGGAACTTATGGATGCTGTAGACAGCTATATCCCGGAGCCAGCTCGTGAGACTGATAAGCCTTTCCTTATGCCTGTTGAGGATATCTTCACCATCACAGGACGTGGAACTGTTGCTACCGGTAGAGTAGAGCGTGGAGTTCTTCACGTATCTGATGAAGTTGAAATCGTTGGAATCAACGAGGAGACTCAGAAGTCCGTTATCACCGGTATCGAGATGTTCCGTAAGCAGCTTGATGAGGCTATGGCAGGAGATAACGTTGGTCTTCTTCTTCGTGGTATCAACCGTGACCAGATTGAAAGAGGACAGGTTATTTGTAAGCCGGGTTCTGTAAAGTGCCACAAGAAGTTTACCGCTCAGGTTTACGTATTAACAAAGGATGAAGGTGGACGTCATACTCCTTTCTTCACCAACTACCGTCCACAGTTCTATTTCAGAACAACTGACGTAACCGGAATCTGCATGCTGCCAGACGGCGTAGAGATGGTTATGCCCGGTGATAACACTGAGATGGAAGTAGATCTTATTCACCCAATCGCTATGGAAGAGGGACTTCGTTTCGCTATCCGTGAGGGTGGAAGAACTGTAGGATCCGGAAGAGTTGTTAAGATTCTTGAGTAATTAGAAAGAATCCCTAAACGAATCTTTAAGAAAAGCGTGTTTCGTAAGGAACACGCTTTTTTGCTGTATTTTTTACCTAAAGTGCGTTATGATAGAAAAGTTAAACTGAACAAAGATAGGACAAAAAATATGGGAAAAAATCTTGATACTTTAGATGATGTAAAGAAAATGTTGTCGAAAAAAAGTCGAGAAAAGATTATTTTAAAGAAAAGAAATCAACGACAGAGAAAACTGCATAAGATTCAGAAAAAGAGAAGGGATTTCCATGAGCAATCCTTTTTTCTGATACCGATTATTGTCTTGGTTTTGATTGTGCTGATTAAAATATTGGAAGCTTTTGGCTTCGGCGCATCACCCTATCAGGAGAAAGCAAAGCCGAAGGCCAGCACTTCTACCATTGTCAGTTCTTCAGATGTGGAAGAGGATAAAGATCAGACTTTAGCGGAATACAATGATGATGTGCTGGTGAAATTTTTCCAGGAGTATTTTCAAGCAAAGCTTGCTGCGGATGTGGATACGCTTTATCGTCTCAGCGGTGTGGAAAATCAAAGCAAGGAGCAAAGAGAAAGGTTACAAAAGCAGCTGAAAACCCAAGCCGGATATATAGAAGCCTATGACAATATAAAAACCTACGCGGTACCCGGTATAGGAGAGAATGAAAAGCTTATTTTCCTGCAGTATCAGGTACATTTCCGAAGGGCGAAAACTCCGGCACCGGCTTTGATGTACTGCTATATGCGGGTAAATGACCAAAATTCCTTTGAGTTGGTGGAAAATAAAACTCCGGAGCAAACAAAATTTATTCATGCCTATATTGCCACCCATGCCAATGTGCAGGATTTAATCAATGCGGTGGATTCTCAGCTTTTAGAGGCTCTATCTTCAGATTCTCGACTGGCTGTTCTTTATGATGCCTTCCAAACCGGAAGAATCTATACCCAGGATCAGGCCTCCATTGATTCCGAGGTATCTCTTTTAGAGGTAAATGATGATGGACCGGCTGCGGTTACAGAATCCGATGGCAGTGTTTCCCTATCTCCCGGTGGGGAAGCAAGTTCTTCAGCTTCTGAAAATCCGACATCGGCGGAAAATGCCGGCAGAGATACTTTAGCAGATGCCGGTACGGAAGCAACAGCTACGACAAGCTCAGAAGGAGCTACAGAAAGTACGACTGCCGGTAACGGATAGATGACCTAGCAGATATAGTCTTTATCCAAAGAAATAGTATAGCTAAAGTATTACCATCCGGTAACGGATAGGAGATAGAGTTACAGAAGGGAATTCCATGAATACCAAGGACTTTTATTATGATTTACCGGAGGAATTGATTGCGCAGGATCCCCTGCTGAATCGCTCCTCCTCTCGACTCATGCTTTTAGATAAGGAAACGGGAGAAATCGAGCATAAGCATTTTTATGATATCCTGGATTATTTGCATCCGGGAGATTGTCTGGTTTTAAATGAAACCAAGGTGATTCCGGCAAGATTATACGGGGTGAAGGAAGATACCGGAGCGCAGGTAGAGGTGCTTTTGTTGCATCGGAAAGATAAGGAGCACTGGGAGTGTCTGGTAAAGCCCGGAAAGAAATTAAAGCCCGGCGCAAGAATTTCCTTTGGGGATGGAAGACTGAAGGCGGAGATAGTAGATATTTTAGAGGAGGGAAACCGGCTGATTCGCTTTGAATTCAGCGGAATTTTTGAAGAGGTATTGGACCAACTGGGAGAGATGCCTCTTCCCCCTTATATTACCCATAAATTAGAGGATAGAACCCGTTATAATACCGTCTATGCTAAAGAAGAGGGCTCTGCGGCAGCCCCTACGGCGGGACTGCATTGGACCAAAGAGCAACTGGAGCAGTGTGAGGCTAAGGGGATTGAGATTCTTCGCATCACCCTTCATGTAGGCCTTGGTACCTTCCGGCCGGTGAAAATGGAGGAAGTGGAGAAGCATCACATGCATTCTGAATATTATTCCGTTTCCCAAGAGGTGGCGGAGAAGATAGAAGCCTGCAAAAAAAGAGGGGGAAGAGTCATCTGTACCGGAACCACCTCCTGCAGAGCCCTGGAGTCCGCCGCAAGAGAAAGTGGAAAAATAGAAGCCAAGTCCGGCTGGACAGATATTTTCATCTATCCGGGATTTTCTTTTAAGGTGATGGATGCCTTGATTACCAACTTCCATTTGCCGGAGTCCACCCTTCTTATGCTGGTTTCCGCATTGTCCAGCAGGGAGAAAATCTTGCATGCCTATGAAGAGGCGGTTAAGGAAAAGTATCGTTTCTTCAGTTTTGGGGATGCCATGTTTATTCATTAGGAATAAGGGGGAAGGATGCGTATCAATAAATGGCTCAGTGCCATGGGGATTTGTTCCAGAAGAGAGGCGGACCGTTATATTTCCGAAGGCAAGCTTTTGGTAAACGGAGAGAAAGCCAGCCTTGGCATGGAAATTCTGGGAAAAGAGGAGATTCTCTTAGAGGGGAAGCTTATTTCCGGAAAAGGGCATAAGAAGGAAAAACCAAAGCCTGTACTGCTGAAATATTATAAGCCAAGAGGCATTATTTGTACCACAGGAGAGAAGGACAGAGGGAAAAATGTCATTGAGGCCATCGGCTATAAGGAAAGAATCTACCCAATCGGTCGTCTGGATAAAGACTCTGAAGGCTTGTTGCTTTTGACCAATCAGGGAGATTTGGTGAATCAAATCAATAAAGCCAGCGGCTATAAGGAAAAAGAATACATTGTTTCGGTGGATAAGCCGGTGACCAAAGAGTTTTTACAGGAAATGTCCTCAGGTGTTTACCTTCCGGAACTGGAGAGAAGCACCAGACGGGCAGTGCTTTGGCAGGATCCGAAGCTGCCCAAGGAGATTCAGCGGAAGCAGTTTCACATTGTCTTAACGGAAGGCTTAAATCGCCAGATTCGTAGAATGTGCGAAGCCCTTGGCTATGAAGTGACTCGCTTAAAGCGGATTCGGGTGATGAATATAGAACTGGGAAAAATGAAACCCGGAGAATATTTCGAGATAAAAAGAGAAGACTTAGAATTTTTTGAGGGATAGTTTAGAGAGTGAATAGCCATAGGCTGAGAACTTAAGAGGATAGTATGGGGAGTCAAGAAAATAGCACAATAGAAGAAAATAGCGGATTGCAAGAAGCCGATAAGCAGGATAGTATTGCCCGAATGAAGGAGTTGATTTCCTTTTTGAATGAGGCGGCTAAGGCCTATTATCAGGAGGGAAGAGAGATTGTCTCCAACTTAGAGTACGACAAGGCCTATGATACTTTGCTGAGTCTGGAAAAGGAGAGCGGTGTGGTGCTTTCCGGAAGCCCCAGCCAAAATGTAGGCTATGCGGTGGCTACCGCTCTACCCAAGGAAGCCCATGAAACACCAATGCTTTCTTTGGATAAAACCAAGTCTGTAGAGGATCTGCAAAGCTTTTTGCAGGGACAGGAGGGAATTCTTTCCTGGAAATTGGACGGATTAACCATTGTTTTGCATTATCAGGAGGGAAAGCTTTTAAAGGCGGTAACCAGAGGAAACGGTATCATAGGAGAATTGGTTACGGAAAACGCCAAGACCTTCCAAAATTTGCCATTACAGATTCCTTTTAAGGGGCATCTTGTGGTGCGTGGAGAGGCCTTTATTTCCTATTCCGATTTTGAAAGAATCAATGAAGAGCTTCCGGAAGAGGGAGCCAAATACAAAAACCCCAGAAATCTTTGCTCCGGTTCCGTTCGTCAGCTGGATCCGAAGGTGACGAAGGAAAGAAGGGTGCAGATTTCGTTGTTTAGCCTGGTGCTTGCGGAGGAAGAGGGAAAAGCTCCGGATTTTCATAACCAACATGAGGAAGAGTTCCGCTTTCTGGAAAAGCAGGGATTTTCTGTAGTACATCGAAAAATGGTGAACGCTGAAAATATCCAAGAGGCAGTGGCGGAGTTTTCCAAGCTGATGCCGAAAAATGACTTCCCCTCCGATGGATTGGTGCTTTTATATAACGATATTGCCTATGGAGAAAGTTTGGGAAGAACCGCGAAATTCCCCCGGAATGCCATTGCCTTTAAGTGGCAGGATGAGGAGGAGACTACAAAGCTTCTTTCCGTGGAATGGTCTCCCAGCAGAACAGGCTTAATTAACCCTGTGGCTATCTTTACTCCGGTGGAGCTGGAGGGCACAGTGGTTAGCAGAGCCAGTCTTCACAATATCAGCTATTGTGAGGATTTAGCCCTTGGTATCGGAGATGAAATCACGGTTTATAAGGCAAATATGATTATTCCCCAGATTGGGGAAAATAAAACAAAGTCAGGGAATTTGGATATTCCCAAGCATTGTCCTGCCTGTCAGGGAGAAACCAGGATTGTTAAGGACAAAGAAACCAAGATGCTCTATTGCACAAATCCCCATTGTCCGGCAAAGCGAATTAAGCAGTTTGCTCTTTTTACCAGTAGAGATGCTCTGAATATTGAGGGGCTTTCCGAGATGACCCTGGAAAAATGGCTGGGCAGAGGCTTTATTCAAGAATTCCCGGATCTTTTCTCCTTGGAAAAGCATAGGGAAGAAATTATCGGCATGGAGGGCTTTGGTCTAAAGTCCTTTGAGAAAATTCAGGAAAATGTTGAGAAAGCTAAGACTTCCAATTTGGGGAGACTTCTTTATGGTCTGGGAATAGAGGGAATCGGCGTCAGCAACGGCAGAATGTTGGCAGAGGCCTTTTCCCAGGATCCCTATAAACTGATGGATGCTTCCAGGGAAGAAATCCTTCAAGTGAAAGGGATTGGCCAGGTTTTAGCGGACAGCATTGTAGAGTATTTTCAAAAGGAAGATAATCGCCGGATTGTCCGGGAGCTCTTATCTATTTTGCATTTGGAAAAGGAAGAGAAAGAGGAGAAAAGCGGAATCAGCGGAAAGCATTTCGTGATTACCGGAGCGGTTCATCATTTTCCCAATCGAAAGGCTTTAGAGGAGGAAATCCGAAAGGCTGGAGGACAGAGCAGCTCCTCCGTGTCTCAAAACACGGACTACTTAATCAACAATGACAGTACTTCCGGAAGCAGTAAGAATAAGAAGGCCAAGGAGCTGGGTATTCCGATTCTAACGGAGGAAGAGTTCTTAAAGCTTTTGGAGTCTTAAGTTTTGCTGTTCAAGAAAGGCAAGGGATAGTGAAGAAATTGCAGGGATAGTGAAGGGATTGCGGGGATAGCGATGAGCTTCTGAGCTGCTATTTTTGAGACTTAAAGTGCCGGAAGATAGGGCGCGTAGCATAAAAGGAAAGGACAGAGAATGGAAAACTATGATTTATATTTTCCCCACCTGGGAATCGGCATTGAAAAATTACAGAACAGTATCTCGGTTTTTGGTTTTTCTATAGCTTTCTACGGCATTATTATCGGAATCGGAATGCTTCTGGGCATGTCGGTGGCTTCAAGGGATTATGCCAAGCATGGCCACAAGGTGGATGATATTCAGGACTTTGCCTTGATTGTGATTGTTCTGGGAGTCATCGGTGCCAGGCTCTACTATGTGATTTTCGAGTGGGAATATTATTCCAAGCATTTGTTGGAGATTCCCAATATTCGTCAGGGAGGATTGGCGATTTACGGCGGCGTATTGGCGGCCATTGCCACCTGTATAGGCTTTTGTAAGAAGAGAAAGCTGAACTTTCTGCCGATGGCGGATTCCGGTGCTATCGGATTGATTTTGGGGCAGGCTATCGGCCGTTGGGGAAATTTCTTCAATGCGGAAGCCTTTGGGGGATATACGAATTCCTTACTGGCCATGCGGATTAAGGAAAGTATTGTGAATCCGGGGATGCTGAATAGTGATGTGCTCTCGAATTTGCAATATATTTCCGGCGTGTCCTATATTCAGGTGCATCCCACATTTTTCTATGAGAGTATGTGGAATCTCTGTGTTTTTGCCTTTCTTTATTTTTACTCTAAAAGAAAGAATTATGATGGACAGATTTTTCTCTTTTACTTAATGCTATACGGCTTTGGACGCTTCTTTATTGAAGGACTTCGGGCGGATTCCCTGATGTTCTTCGGAACCGGCATTGCGGTTAGTCAGATGCTTTCTTTGCTTTTGTTTGTGATCAGTATCATCGCTCAGGTCATCCTTTATGCCAAAAAGAAGGGGAGCCTGTAAATACTTGCTTTGGAGGACTTCATGAAACATATCATTATCGGAACTGCCGGACACATTGACCATGGCAAAACATCTCTTATTCGTGCTTTAACCGGAAGAGAGACGGATCGCTTAAAGGAAGAACAGGATCGGGGAATTACCATTGAGCTGGGCTTTACCTGGTTTGACTTAAAGGACGGCACCCGCTGCGGTGTCATCGATGTACCGGGACATGAGAAATTTATTCAGCAGATGGTTTCCGGAGTTTGCGGTATGGATATGGTGCTCCTGGTGGTGGCGGCGGATGAGGGAATCATGCCCCAGACCAGAGAGCATTTGGACATCCTTTCTCTGCTTGGCATTGAGAATTGTATTGTGGTACTGACCAAATGTGATTTGGTGGATGAGGACTGGATTTCCATGGTAAAAGAGGATATTCGGGAGGAATTCCGGGGAACCATGCTGGAGAAGGCTAAGATTGTGGAGGTATCCACGAAAACCGGAGCGGGAATCGATGGCTGCAAGGATGCTATTTTGGAAATGGTGAAAACTCTTCCGGAAAAAAGCCCCAGCGGTCTACCCAGACTCCCCATTGACAGGATCTTCAGCCTGCAGGGCTTGGGAACCATTATTACCGGTACCTTGATTTCCGGAACTTTGACAAAGGGGGATGGGGTGGAGATTTATCCCAAGCGTCTTCCGGTGCGCATCCGAAATATCCAGGTTCATGAACAGGATGCAGAGCAGGCGGTGGCAGGACAGAGAGTGGCCTTGAACCTTACAGGATTAAAGAAGGGCGATATCAAGAAGGGCGCTGTACTGGCTCGGGAAAACAGCTTTGAAAATACCAAGCTTTTGGATGCCAAGGTACGCATTCTTCCCTCCTCCCAAAGAACCGTTAAAAACAGAGAGAGACTGCATTTTCTGACCGGTACCATAGAACTGCTTTGTCGTATTATTCTTCTGGACAAAGAGGAGCTTAAGGCAGGGGAAGAGGGATATTGTCAGATTCTTTTAGAGCAGGAAATGGTTTTTGCCAAAGGGGATCCCTTCCTTCTTCGGTTTTACAGCCCTGTGGAAACTATTGGCGGAGGAACTGTTCTGGAGGCCAATGCCAAGAAGAAAAAACGTTTCCGGGAAGAGGAAATTGATGCCTTAAGACGAAAGGAAGAGGGCTCTTTAGAGGAGACTTTGGAAAGTTATTTTCTGGAGGCAAAATTTGGTGCCGGCCTAAAGGAGGCGGGAAAAGACCTTTCTTTGGAAAATGAGGAATTGCTTCCCCTTGTGGAGGAACTACGGGGTAACGGAAAGCTTTGTGAGCTTCCTTTGCAGCAGGGAACAGTTTATCTTCATGGAGACAATAAATTTTATTGGGAGAGTAAATGTAAGGAAGAATTGGAAAAATTCCGAAAAGCCCATCCCTATCGCATCGGTATGGCAAAGGCGGAATTACGGGAAAAGTTATGGAAAAAGGGCAATACCAAGGTCTTTGATGCCCTGCTTTCTCTCCTTCCCGAGCTGCAAAGTAAGGGGGATCTGCTCTATCTTTCCTCCCAAGAGGATTTTAAAGACGCAAATTATCAAGGTATAGAAAAGAACATTCTAACAACCCTGGAAAATGCCGGCTATCAGCTCTTGAAATTGGAAGAGCTGGAAAGAGGAAAGGCCAAGGAAGAAGATTTTCAGGATATTTTGCAGAATACCATAGTGGAAGGAAGAGTGGTGAAGGTAGGAGAGGATCCTGAGCTTTTGATTCTTGCACAGGATTTGGAGAAGGTTAAGGCCTGGGTATTGGAATATTTTCAAAAGGAAGAAGTCCTGGGCATTGCCACCCTTAAGGATGCATTTTCTACCAGTAGAAAATGTGCAAAAGCCATGATTCAGTATTTTGATCGGGAAAAAATCACGAAAAAGGTTTCCGGAGAATCGGAGCGTGTGGCTGGGCCCGCTGCAAAATAAGAGGGGAGTGCAAGGTGAAAAAACTACTGATTTACGGAGATTCTATCAGCTACGGCTATCTTCCCAATGAAAAGCATCAGGATCTGCGCTTGCCCTTGGAAGAACGGTATTATTATACCTTGGAACAGGCATTTCCCGACTATTCCCTTCTGGTGGAAGCAAAGGTGGGGAGATGCATTCCGGAGCTTCCCTTTGAGTGGGAGGATTTGCAAAAGGCCTGTAAAGACTTTGAACCTGAGGATAGAATGATTCTTTTTCTGGGAATCAACGATTACTTAAGCTTTGGAAGACCTGACGGAGAAAGAGTCATTAAAAGGCTGGCGGAATTTTTGGAGAACTGTCCTCGCTACGGAATTCCCTTCCCGAAGGAACATATCCTTTATATTGCGCCTCCCTCTCTGTCCTTTCCGGGAGATCGTTCTTATGAAGCCTTTTCTACCTTGGATGGAAAATGGGATGCTTCCCTAAAGGCATTTTGCAAGGAAAAAGGAATTCTGTGCTTTAGCCCCTTTGCTTTAGCCCTTCCCCGCTTTCCGGACCGGGTACATCTTCTTCCTGAAGGGCAGATTATTCTGGGAGAAGTGCTTTTACAATTTATAAAGGAAAAAGATTTTTTGGCGTAATAAGACGAATTAGAGCTGTAACGAATGAAAATAATGTAGTGCAAACAATTTTGATTCTTTATGGCTTTTTTTATTTCGTTCTTGCTAAACTGCATGGGAGATAGTTGTTTAAAATTTTGGAAAGCTTTAAAAAACTATACAAAATAGCAAGAAAAATTCAGCAAAATGGACTATGTATATAGAAGTTTACTATATAAAGTCGGAAAAAATTGCTATAGAGAAAAATTCTGGATAAAATATTCACAATCAAACATTTTTCTTTAACGAAAAGGAGAAAAGCCATGAATGTTTTACAGGATTTTATTGGAAAAGGAAATACGTTCCTTTGGAGCTTTCTGCTGATCTTCTTGCTGTGTGGAACCGGAATCTATTACACGATTCGCCTGCGTTTTATTCAGCTAAGACGCCTTGGAGAAGGATTTAAGTTGGTTTTCGGACACTTTTCCTTAAAGGGTGAGAAGCATGAAAAAGGAGAGATGTCACCCTTCCAGGCCATTGCGACTGCGATTGCGGCCCAGGTAGGAACCGGTAATCTGGCAGGTGCTGCAACAGCGATTGTCAGTGGAGGCCCGGGTGCAATTTTTTGGATGTGGGTTTCCGCATTTTTTGGAATGGCAACCATCTATGGCGAGGCTGTATTGGCTCAGGTGTATAAAGAAGAGAAGGATGGCGATATAACCGGAGGTCCTGTATATTACATTAAGGCTGCATTTTCCGGTGCACTGGGTAAGGTTTTGGCCGGACTCTTTGCGGTATTCATCATCTTGGCTTTAGGCTTTATGGGAAATATGGTGCAGTCCAACTCTATCGGTGCGGCATTCCAGGAAGTCTTCCATATTATGAACTTTGAAATTCCTCCTATAGCTATCGGTGTCTTTGTTGCAGCGATTGCAGCCTTCATCTTCCTTGGCGGAACCAAGAGATTGGCAGCTGTACTGGAGAAAATTGTTCCGATTATGGCAGGCGTATATATTTTGGGTGCGGTAGTCTTTATCCTTATGCATATCACCGCTTTGCCGGGAGCATTGGCATCTATCTTTATCGGTGCTTTTAATCCTCAGGCAGTAACCGGTGCGGCACTTGGTATCACTATTCGTCAAGCTATTCGTTTCGGTGTTGCAAGAGGACTCTTCTCTAACGAAGCCGGAATGGGTTCCACTCCTCATGCTCATGCCAGAGCAAAGGCGAAGTGCCCGGATGATCAGGGACTTTGCGCAATGGTTTCCGTATTTATTGATACCTTTGTTGTTTTGAATTTTACGGTATTCGTTATTTTAACCAGCGGTATCTATGGACAGTTGGATCCCGCAACCCAGAAGCCTCTGTATACCGGTATTGCTTTAACCCAGAGAGCCTTTGTAGCGGGCTTCGGTAATTTTGGACATTTCTTTGTAGCCATTTGTCTGTTCTTCTTTGCTTTCTCCACTGTTTTGGGATGGCATTTCTTCGGAGCGGTAAACGTACAGTATCTCTTCGGAAAGAAGGCGGTAACTCTTTACTCCCTGATTGTTGTAGCTTGTATTATTGTAGGAACAACATTAAAGGTAGAATTGGTTTGGGATATGGCGGACTTCTTTAACGGTCTGATGGTTATTCCGAATGTCTTGGCTCTGCTTGCTCTATTCCGTGTAGTGAAAGAGCATGTGAAAAAATAAAAGAAATATAGGATGAATAATCCTTTTTTCTAATTCTATTCCTTAAATAGTAGTATACAAAAGAAAAAAGTGCTGCCCGGCAGCACTTTTTTCTTTCGTATTTGTTATGGCTATTTCAGACTTTCGTCTAGGGTAATTTGATTATACCTTGGAGATCTTCTTTTGTGAAATTGGACAATTCCATAAAGCTTTAGACTTATAGAAACTTACTATGGATAAAAAGATATTTTTTATAGATATTTTGTAAAAATATGCCAAATCAATATTTTGAAATACGAATCCATCAATATAAAATTTTTTTTGATAATATAAAAATTATTTTGTAGAAAATACTTATAGAATAAAACAATATATAAGATGATTTTGTTGAAAAACTCTACAAGCGTTGTTAAAATGCTGACAAGCACCATAAATAAGGCATGTTCAGAGAGAGCGAAAGCCACCGAAGAGGCAAGTTGTTGAAAAACGATGAATCTTTCAGGTAAAAGGATGAATATGTTGGGGACTCTGAATCTAATGAAACAGGGGATGCGAGAATTTTCTCGTTCCCCTGTTTTGTGTTTCTAGAAAGGAGAAGTGTAATGAGAACCTTAGTGATTGTTACCAATAACCCTTTGGTGAAGGAAAATGTACCGAAGAAATATCCAAGCGTGAAGATAGAGATTGACTACAAGGAGATTTCCTTCATGGATACCCTTAAGGCGGTACGGGATATGGTACATATGGGAGGAAAGATTCTGACCCATCCTTTAGATGGCTCCATTAAACCCAATGAAACGCCGTATGAATCCGTACTTCTGGACAAGACACCGGAAGAAGGATTTGATATGAAGTCCTTGGATTTGATCGAGTATGCCTTGAATACCTGTGAGAAGTTCGAAGAAAACGAACGAATTCACGAGGAAAAGGTACAGAAGGATTTCCAGACCTTGGACTGGACCCTGCTGGACAGCGGGTTAGAGTCTTTAGTGTTACATTAAGGACATAAAGGAGCAGTTAGGCATTGTGCTTGGCGCTTTTTATGAATCATACTTAAAAGGAGGAAATGAAAGTGAAGCTGGAATTAGGTAAGATTTTCATTAATGACATCCAGTTTGCCGAGAAAACAGAAATCAAAGACCACGTTCTCTATGTATCCAAGAAAGAACTGAGCGAAGTTTTTCTGTCAGAAGAGAAGATTAAAGAAGTGGAATTTGATGTGGCAAGACCTGGTGAATCCGTTCGTATCACACCGGTTAAGGATGTGATTGAGCCAAGAGTAAAGGTAGAAGGAAAGGGCGGCGTATTCCCCGGAGTGGTTGCTCCTGTGGATACCGTAGGATCCGGAAAGACCTATTGCTTAAAGGGAATGGCAGTAATTACTGCAGGACCTATCGTTGGTTTCCAGGAGGGTGTTATCGATATGTGCGGACTTGGAGCAGAGTATACTCCATTCTCCAAGACTGTAAACCTCACTTGTGTATGCAAGCCGGTAGAGGGAACAGAGTCCCATGACTACGAGCAGGCTGTTCGTTTGGCAGGCTTGAAGACCGCTGCATTTATTGCTGAGAAGGCTAAAGAGCTTACTCCTGATGAGACTAAGGTATATGAGACCTTGGACCTTATGGAAGGCGCAAAGGCATTTCCGGATCTTCCAAGAGTTGGATATGTTCAGATGCTTCAGTCTCAGGGATTACTGCATGACACCTATGTTTACGGTGTAGATGCAAAGAAGATTCTTCCCACCATTCTGTATCCGACAGAGTCTATGGACGGCGCTATCATTTCCGGAAACTGCGTATCCGCTTGTGATAAGAACCCAAGCTATGTTCACGAGAACAACCCTGTTATAGAGGATCTTTTCGAAGAGCACGGTAAGACCATTAACTTTGTGGCTCATATCATTACCAACGAGAACGTTTACCTTGCTGATAAAGAGCGTTCCTCCAACCAGACCGCTAAGCTCTGCAAGATGCTTCACTTAGATGCGGTAATCATCACTGAGGAAGGATTCGGAAACCCGGATACCGACTTAATCATGAACTGTAAGAAGATTGAGGCTGAGGGAATCAAGACGGTAATCATCACTGATGAGTATGCAGGAAGAGACGGAAAGTCTCAGTCCCTGGCAGATGCGGATGTGGCAGCCAATGCTTTAGTTACCGGTGGAAATGCTAACCAGCTTATCACCCTTCCGAAGTTGGATAAGGTAATCGGAACTCTGGATTACATGACCAAAATTGCGGGAGCTAGTGATACTACAGTGAAGGCTGACGGTTCCTTGGAAGTAGAAATTCAGGTTATTACCGGTGCTACCTCTGAGGTTGGCTTTAACAAGCTGAGTGCAAGATAAGGAGAAGAAAATGGGAAAATTAAAGGTTGTTCAATATATTAACCAGTTCTTCGCTCAGGTCGGTGGAGAGGATAAGGCAGACTATCCTATGGAGTACCATGAGGGCGCTATGGGACCGGGACTTGCTTTCCAGCAGGCTTTCGGTGATGAGGCTGAAATCGTTGGAACCATCGTTTGCGGAGATAGCTACTTCGGTGAGAATACCGATAAGGTAAAGCCGGAGATTTTAAAGAAGGTTGCTGAGCTTAAGCCGGATTTATTCATTGCAGGTCCTGCATTCAATGCCGGCCGTTATGGATTTGCCTGCGCTACTATTGCTGCAGCAGTTCAGGAAGAGCTTCACATCCCTGTTATTACAGGTATGTATGTTGAGAACCCGGGAGCTGACGAGGCAAAGAGCAAGATTTATATCGTTTCTACCAAAAACAGTGCAGCCGGAATGAGAGATGCCGTGAAGAAGATGGCGCCTCTTGGCTTGAAGCTTGCCAGAGGAGAGAAGATCGGTTCCTCCAAGGAGGAGGGATATATCCCACAGGGAATCCGTGTAAACTTCTTCGAGGAGAAGAGAGGATCAAAGCGTGCGGTAGAGATGCTTTTGGCTAAGATTTCCGGTAAGGAATTTACCACGGAGTATCCAATGCCTTCCTTCGACCGTGTGGCTCCAATGCCCGCTATCAAGGATATGTCTAAGGCTACCATCGCTTTAGTAACTTCCGGCGGTATTGTTCCAAAGGGCAATCCGGACCATATCGAGTCTTCCAATGCTACTCGTTACGGTGAGTACAGCTTAAAGGGCGTAAATGACTTAACAGCAGAAACTTATGAGACTGCTCACGGCGGATATGACCCCAGCTATGCAAATCAGGATGCCGACAGAGTATTACCTGTTGACGTTCTTAGAGATTTAGAGAAGGAAGGAAAGATCGGAAAGCTTTACGATTACTTCTATACCACAGTAGGTAACGGAACTGCAGTAGCTTCTGCTAAGAAGTTTGCTGAGGAAATCGGTGCAAAACTTAAGAAGGACCATGTAGATGCGGTCATTCTTACCAGCACGTGAGGAACCTGTACACGTTGCGGTGCAACAATGGTAAAAGGTATCGAAGCAACAGGAATTCCTGTAGTACACATTTGTACAGTTACACCTATCTCTATGACAGTAGGTGCTAACCGTATTGTTCCGGCAATCGCTATTCCTCACCCACTGGGAAATCCGGCTATGAAACCGGAAGAGGAGAAGGCTCTGAGAAGAAAGATTGTAGAGAAGTCCTTAAAGGCTCTTTGCACAGAAGTTTCCGATCAGACTATTTTCAAGTAAGCTTGTGTTTTGTAAAAACTGCGTAATACTCATTCTTCAGGGCAGAGACCCTGCCCTGAAGAAATTTTTATAAGGAATATAAACCGAACACTATAACAAATATTTATTATACTTTGAATTTTTTTTATCTCTAAAAAGAGAGAAAGCTATTGAGAAAGAAAAGCTGTTTTTGTTACCATAACAAAGACCATTCCTATCGGCTACACACAAGATAGACGTAGTCTGTTTTGTATAATCATACATTATTAATATCTAAAGGAGAGAAAAACCATGTCCAAGATTTATGACGTGCTTATTCTGGGAGCAGGTCCCGGAGGATTGGCTGCAGGTCTTTATGCAGGAAGAGCCAGACTTTCCACCTTGATTGTGGAGAAGGGACAGGATGGCGGACAGATTGCCATTACCGATTCTATCGAGAACTATCCGGGACAGATTGTGGAAGGTGAATCCGGTCCTTCTCTGATTAAGAGAATGACTGAGCAGGCAGAGCGTTTTGGCTGTGAAAGAGCTCATGATACCATCAAGGCTGTAGAATTGGACGGAGATGTTAAAAGACTTATCGGTACCAAGGAGACCTACGAGGGTAAGACTCTGATTATTGCCACAGGAGCTAATCCACGTCCAATCGGATGTAAGGGAGAGAAGGAATTCTTAGGAAAAGGCGTTTCCTACTGTGCAACCTGTGATGCCAACTTCTTCGAGGATCTTCCCGTATTTGTAGTAGGCGGCGGAGACTCTGCGGTGGAAGAGGCTATGTATTTGACAAAGTTTGCAAGCTCCGTTACTCTTATTCACAGAAGACATGAGTTAAGAGCGGCAAAGTCTATTCAGGAGAGAGCTTTCCAGAATGAGAAGCTGCATATTATGTGGGATACCGTAGTAGAAGAGCTGTCCGGAGATGATATTCTTCAGAAGATTAAGGTGAAGAATGTAGTTACCGGGGAAGAGCAGGTATTGGAAGCCAGTGAAGAGGACGGAATGTTCGGAATTTTCGGATTTATCGGCAGAATTCCTACTACAGAGATTTTCCAGGAAACCAATCTGGAAATGGATGACAGAGGATATATCCCTACAGACGAAGATATGCACACCAATATTCCCGGCGTTTTCACCGTTGGAGATGTACGTGTAAAGAGTCTTAGACAAGTGGTTACTGCTGCTGCGGATGGTGCTATTGCAGCCACCCAGGCAGAGAAATATATTAACGAACACAAATAAAGGAGGACAAGATGTTAGAGGTTGATAAGAATACCTTCGAAGAGGAAGTGCTGAAGGCATCCGGCTATGTATTTGTAGATTTCTTCGGAGATGGATGTGTTCCCTGTGCTGCACTTATGCCATTCGTACATTCTTTGGCTGACAAGTATGAGGGTAAGTTAAAGTTCACTTCTCTGAATACTACAAAGGCTAGAAGATTGGCTATCGGCCAGAAGATTTTAGGACTTCCCGTTATGGCTATCTATAAGGATGGACAGAAGGTGGAAGAGCTGGTTAAGGATGATGCAACAGAAGAGTCCATCCAGAAGATGGTTGAAAAGTATGTTGCTTTAAATCAGTAAGCAATTGTTTAATTTGCGTATTTGACGAAAGTCATTACGATACATATCTTTAAAGAAAGGAGAGAAAAGATGGCTATTTTAAAGGGTAAAAAAGTTATCATCATCGGTGACCGTGACGGTGTACCAGGACCTGCTATTCAGGCTTGTGTAGAGACCGCCGGCGGAGAAGTAGTATTTGCTTCTACCGAGTGCTTCGTTTGAACGAGCGCAGGCGCAATGGACTTGGAAAATCAAAAGAGAGTAAAGGATTTTGCTGATAAGTTCGGACCAGAGAATCTGGTTGTTGTACTTGGCGCTGCTGAGGGGGAGGCTGCAGGACTTGCAGCTGAGACCGTTACAGCAGGAGATCCTACTTTTGCCGGCCCATTGACTGGGGTCCAGCTTGGACTCACGGTATATCATGTTTGCGAACCAGAGTTGAAGGAAGAGTTTGACGAATCTGTTTATGAAGACCAGGTTAGTATGATGGAAATGGTTTTAGATGTAGACGATATTGTCAACGAAATGAATAGTATTCGCTCTGAATATTGCAAGTACCTTTAAAACCGAGGGAGCTTTTTATGGGCTCCCTTTTTTCTCAAAATTCTTTTCAAAAAAAGTACTAAAAATGGAAAAAGAACTATCTTTTCTTTGGTAAATTTGTAAAACTTAACAATAAAATATGAGGTGATCAAAATGAATAGTGTCATTAAAGGTTCCGGATATTGTTTGGCATATACTCCCGGCTTGATGTTGCAGCACGGCTCCACCATTGTGCAGGAAAGACTGGTAAATCCTGATGGTGAGTTCTTAAAAGAAATGGGAAAGCACGTTCGTAGTTTTGAGGATTGTGTAGCTTACTGGCCAAACCAGGTATATATCGGAAACAAGACCCCCGAGGAGTTTGCCAAGGTGGAGTTCCCCTATTTCGATAAGAAGGTAGAAAATGCCAAGCGCTATGGCCATTTTGGAGAGATTATGCCGGAGAATGAGTTCCTTCTTTTGGCACAGGCTTGTGACTGCTTCGAGGTTTTCTACCTGGATAAGGACTTCGTAGCAGCAAACAAGGGAGAGCTTGCCAAGGATCCTGTAATCACAGAAGCAATCCTTGCCAGAGTACAAGAGGGCGTAGAGAATTCCGTGATTAAGGGATTTGTGGACGCTCACGAGGCAGAGCCTCTTTTCTACGAAGGAAAGCTGGTAGGATGTGTAAAGCGAGCACATGATATTGATGTAAACCTTTCCGCAGAAGTAATGCTGGAGAACTTGATGAATAAAGCAAGCTCCGTTTTGGCTGTTCTTCACTCCTTAAAGTCCTCCAATGTGGACCCGCTTTCCATTGAATATGTTATTGACTGTTCCGAGGAAGCCTGCGGAGACGTAAACCAGAGAGGTGGCGGAAACTTTGCGAAGGCTGTAGCTGAGATTGCCGGACTGGAGAATGCTACCGGTTCCGATGCAAGAGGCTTCTGTGCAGGCCCTTCCCACGCTATGATTGAGGCGGCTTCTTTGGTAAAGGCAGGAGCTTTCCATACCGTTCTTGTTATCGGTGGTGGTTGCGTACCTAAGCTTGCCATGAACGGAAAAGACCATGTAAAGAAAGAGCTCCCCATGCTGGAGGATTGCTTAGGCTCCTTCTCTGTAGTAGTTTCTGAAAATGACGGTGTTTCTGCTGAAATCAATCTGGATGTTATTGGTAGACATACCGTTGGAACAGGTGCTGCACCACAGAACGTTATCGGTTCCTTAGTAGCGGATCCTTTGGAGAAGGCGGGACTTACCGTAAATGATGTGGATAAGTTTTCTCCTGAGATGCAGAATGCGGATATTACCAAGCCTGCAGGAGCCGGAGATGTTCCTATGGCAAACTATAAGATGATCGCTGCTCTTGCTGTTAAGAAGGGATGGCTTGAGAAGGCTGATTTGGCAAAGTTCTGTGAGGAGAAGGGCTTAGTAGGATATGCACCGACTCAGGGTCATATTCCTTCCGGTGTTCCTTATGTGGGATTTGCCAAGGAAAGCATTGAAAAGGGAGATATGGAGAGAGTTATGATTATCGGAAAGGGATCTCTCTTCCTTGGCCGTATGACAAACCTCTTTGACGGTGTTTCCTTCCTGATTCAGAAAAATACCGGAAAGGGTCAGGGCGGAGCAGTATCTGAAGAAGAAATCCGTTCCTTAATTGCGAAGTCCATGAAGGAATTTGCACAGTCTATTTTAGGCGCATAGAAGAAAGGGTGAGAATTATGGCTAAAGAAATAAAAGAGCTCATTGCGGATACCTTTTTGGCTATGGCGGAAGGTTTGGAAACAGGCTCTTTTGCGAAGAAACCAAGAATTGCTTTAACAGGTATGGGCTCAGAGCATGGAGAGGAAAATTCCATGAAGGCTGCAGTGGATGCGGCTAGGGATGGAGTGGATGTACTCTACATCGGTTCTTTGAAAAATGATGCGGTAGAAACCCTTGTGGTGGACAATGATGAAGAGGGACACGATAAGATGGATGCTCTTTTAAAGGAGCATAAGATTGACGGTGCGGTAACCATGCACTATCCCTTCCCCATCGGTGTATCTACTGTAGGAAGAGCGATTACCCCTGCTTTTGGTAAGGAAATGTTTATTGCTAACACCACAGGAACCTCCAGCACAGATCGTATTGAAGGAATGGTGAAGAATGCCCTTTATGGAATCATCACAGCAAAGGCTTGCGGCATCCAAGAGCCTACTGTAGGTATTTTAAATGTAGATGGTGCAAGACAGACAGAGAAGGCCTTAAAGAAATTACAGTCCAACGGTTATCCTCTTCACTTTGCAGAGTCCTCCAGATCCGACGGCGGTGCGGTTCTTCGTGGAAATGATGTTCTTCGTGGAACACCGGATGTATTGGTATGCGATTCCTTAACCGGAAACGTATTGTCCAAGATGCTTTCTTCCTTCAACACAGGAGGATCTTTTGAGGCCCAGGGCTTTGGCTATGGTCCGGGAATCGGAGAGAACTATAATCAGCTGGTGATGATTGTATCCAGAGCTTCCGGAGCACCGGTTTTGGCGAATGCTCTTCGCTTTGCAAGAGACCTGATTAAGGGCAATGTCTTTGCGGTAGCAAAGGAAGAGTTTGCATTGGCAAAGAAAGCCGGCTTAGATAGCATTCTTGCAGAAATCAGAGAGGCAAATAAGCCAAAGGAACAGGGAGAAGCTGTTCCCATGCCGGCAAAGGAGATTGTTACCGCAGCTGTATACGGCATTGAAGTAACAGATTTGGATGATGCGGTATTGGAGCTTTGGAAAGAAAAGATTTATGCGGAATCCGGAATGGGCTGTACAGGGCCGATTATCCGCGTTTCTGAAAGCAATTTAGCAAAGTCTGAAGAGATTTTAAGAGCAAAGGGATACATTTCCTAATCTCTCTCGGAGCAAGTATATACCTTTCGGGCTGTTCTCCTTCCTTTAGAGAAGCTGTCTTAAAGAAAGTTCGGAAAGAAAACAAAAGGCAGGAGCTGCCTATACAATTTGCGCACAATCCAGTTGTTTTGCGTACAATTTAGTTGTTATAGGCAAGCCCCGGGCCGATTGTATAAGAAGTGCAGCTGTGGGTATGACATACATTCTTGCAGTTACGCTTATTTTTGTACCCAAAAATGAAGAAAAAAGGGACAAAATTTTCTTATTACATAAATGGATTTGTTAAAAAATAAACAAAAAAGCTCGAGACAAGAAACGAAAAATAGTAAGAAATAACTAAAAAAATTTCCCTAATATTCGAAAAATAGATTGAATAGTATTCAATTATCGGATATAATGTGGAAACAATATAGAGGACAGTAACAATTAAACACTAGGGGAAAGGAGGAAGAACGAAACAATCAATTTGCATTACATTCATCTTAAAAAATGAATGAATTAAAAGAAAAATAAGGAGTAGAATAATGGAAAAAAAGAGTTTGCAGTTCATGAAAGTGGTTAGCTTCTGTGGAGCTTGCATCGCTTTCTACATTGGGGCCGGATTTGCCACCATGCAAGAGATTATTCAGTACGTGGCTTCTTACGGATCAAAGCTATGGATTGTCATCGCTGTGAATGCAGCAATCTATATCTATACCGATCTTTCCTTCGCAACAAACGGAAATCGTTTGAAGCTAAAGAGAGGTGGAGATATTTACACCCACTATTGTGGAAAGTATATTGGAAACTTCTTCGACTACTTTTCAGCACTGTTCTGCTATGCCTGCTTTATCGTAATGTGTGGCGGAGCCAATGCTACAGCTGCACAGCAATGGGGACTTCCCAATGGTGTAGGAGCCGTAATCCTTACCGTATTTGTTATTGCTACAGTAATTTTTGGATTGGACGGTGTTATCGAAGCCTTAGGGAAGATTGGACCCATCATCGTATTTTTCATCCTTGTGGTTTCCGTTATCAGTATTTTTAACGGGGCAGGCAATTTCTGGGAGAATTTAAAGGCAGTAGATACCGGAACGCATAAAATTGTTCAGGTAGGTAACGGTAATCCGTTCCTCTCCGGAGCTTCCTATGCAGGCTTCATGCTTCTGTGGTTCGCCAGCTTCCTGGCAGAAATTGGTTCTAAGAACCGGGTAAAGGAAGTAAATATCGGAATGCTTTTCTCTGCAGTGTTCATTATGGGAACCATGGTGATTGCCAGTGTTGCATTGATTTCTCATATTGATGTAACCAGCCAGGCGGATATTCCCGCTTTAATCTTGGCAAATACCATATCTCCTGCTTTGGCAAGTATTTTTGCGGTAATTATCTTCTGCGGAATTTATACCACCTCCGTTCCTCTTCTTTGGACCAGTATCGGAAGAATTGAGGAAGAAGGAACCAAGAAGTATAAGCTTTATACCGTAGTATTAGGAATTATCGGTTGCGTTATCGCTTGCTTCTTACCCTATCGTTCTTTAGTAAATGTGCTTTACGGATTGAACGGATACCTTGGATTTATTCTTGTAGCCTTCATGCTGGTATATGATATCCGTACAAGAATGAGTAAGAAGGTAAAAGTGGCAGTGGAAGAAGTGGCTCCTGCAGTAGTTTAATACAGCCGCTTAATATAGCCGCTTAATATAGCCGCAGGAGGAAACAGCAACTTCCTCGCAGTATCAGAAATTTTGTTTGAAATAGAGTGTCCCGCATAAATTGCGGGGCACTCTTTTTAATAGCTGTTATATTTCTTTTTCAGGAAATATAATTATTATTTAAGAAAATGTCGGAAATATACTAGCCTTTCCTGGCGATTTTCGGTAGAATAAGAAAAGTATTTTCTGTATAAGGAGTAGAGTATGAGAAGAAAAACATTGATTCCCCTTTTGGCGTCGGCTATGGCTTTAGGAATGAGTCTGACAACATTTGCAGGAACATGGAAAAGTAATGGTACCGGATGGTGGTATGAAAATGCGGATGGAAGCTATCTTACCGGCTGGAACTGGGTGGATGGAAACGGCGACGGTATTGCCGAGTCCTATTATTTTCAAAATGACGGATATCTCTTAACAAACACAACGGTGGAGGGGTATCAGGTAAACGGCGATGGCGCCTGGGTGGTAAATGGAGCCGTGCAAACCAAGTCCACAGGTACTTCCGCAGGAAATGCAGCGGCGCAGAATGATACGGTATTTTCCAGATCCGGTTCCAAGAAGGGCTTGGCAACAAGAGATACCCTTTTTGATGCTACTTCTGTGAGAGATTTAGGGGTAAAGCATATCATTTACAACTTTACCAACTATGAGCAAAACTTCATGGATAACTTCCGGAACACCAAGGCAAACGGGGTAAGCGTTACCGCCATTATGCTAAACACTCCGAGAAACAATCCGGAGCCCCAGTCTCTTCCTGATGGAATTAGCGGACAGGAAGCCCATTACTATGGCTATAATGTGGCCACACAGGCCGGAATCGATGCAACCACCAGGCTTGCCAATCGTTTTGCTTCCTTATATAAGGATTCCGTGGATAACTGGGTCATCGGGAATGAGATAAACTATCCTAACGTATGGAATTTTACTCCTCACAGCAGTATAGAAAACTATGCAGACCAGTATGCCCATGCTTTCCGCATTTGGTACACAGCCATTAAGCAGAATAACCCCTCTGCAAATGTATACATTCCCTTTGACTATGTTTGGACAGAGCATTCTCCTTCCGCAGGCTACTACAAGGCAAAGGACTTACTGCGTTTATTAAATGATAGATTACGGGATTTGGATTACGGTATTGCTTGGCATCCTTATCCGGAAGGACTTTCCGACCCGAACTTTGAGGATGACGGAAAGGCAACAAACAGTGAGAATTCTTTGATTATCAATATGAAGAACTTAAATGTTCTCACAGATTATCTACAGAAGCCGGAGTACCTTTCTCCAAGCGGTAAGGTAAGACACCTGATTCTTTCCGAGCAGGGCTTTAATGCCACAAACGAGGATGTGCAGGCAGACCAGATTGCCAAGGCTTATGACATTGCCAAGAATAATCCCTATGTGGAAGCCTTCTTCCTGGCCAGGGAGTATGACCAGCCTGGAGAGATGCACAATGTAGGAGGCGCATTGCAGGAGATGCACTTCGGATTAAAGGATGCTTATGAAAGAGGTGGAAGACCCAGAAAGGCTTATTCCGTGTATAAGAGTTTGCAGTAAATTATTTGCAGGAGAGTTTGCAATAAAATATTGCTATTATAGAGATTTATGAATATTTGAGAAAATAGTTCGCTATCTAAAGAGGATGGCGGACTATTTTTTTGGAAAATTGTGAGAATAAGGATAGGCAATTCAATTTGCAAATATTTGGGTGCTCAAATATAATTTAAAAGTATAGGATATTAAAGGAGAACGAAGGGGATCGGAGGAGGATGATGAAGGATATAAAAAAGGATCCGTTCGATGAATATATAAGAAACTTACCGCCTACACGAAAAGAATTGGGGCAGGCGTGGTCTACCGCAATTGGCTTAATTGGAGTTCGTCTTGTTATAATTAGCTTCTTGGGGTATCTTTAAATACTGTAGAAAAGAGGAAGGAAATAATAAATGGCTAAAATGAGAATATCACCGGAATTGAAAAAACTGATCGAAAAATACCGCTGCGTAAAAGATACGGAAGGAATGTCTCCTGCTAAGGTATATAAGCTGGTGGGAGAAAATGAAAACCTATATTTAAAAATGACGGACAGCCGGTATAAAGGGACCACCTATGATGTGGAACGGGAAAAGGACATGATGCTATGGCTGGAAGGAAAGCTGCCTGTTCCAAAGGTCCTGCACTTTGAACGGCATGATGGCTGGAGCAATCTGCTCATGAGTGAGGCCGATGGCGTCCTTTGCTCGGAAGAGTATGAAGATGAACAAAGCCCTGAAAAGATTATCGAGCTGTATGCGGAGTGCATCAGGCTCTTTCACTCCATCGACATATCGGATTGTCCCTATACGAATAGCTTAGACAGCCGCTTAGCCGAATTGGATTACTTACTGAATAACGATCTGGCCGATGTGGATTGCGAAAACTGGGAAGAAGACACTCCATTTAAAGATCCGCGCGAGCTGTATGATTTTTTAAAGACGGAAAAGCCCGAAGAGGAACTTGTCTTTTCCCACGGCGACCTGGGAGACAGCAACATCTTTGTGAAAGATGGCAAAGTAAGTGGCTTTATTGATCTTGGGAGAAGCGGCAGGGCGGACAAGTGGTATGACATTGCCTTCTGCGTCCGGTCGATCAGGGAGGATATCGGGGAAGAACAGTATGTCGAGCTATTTTTTGACTTACTGGGGATCAAGCCTGATTGGGAGAAAATAAAATATTATATTTTACTGGATGAATTGTTTTAGTACCTAGATTTAGATGTCTAAAAAGCTTTAACTACAAGCTTTTTAGACATCTAATCTTTTCTGAAGTACATCCGCAACTGTCCATACTCTGATGTTTTATATCTTTTCTAAAAGTTCGCTAGATAGAGTTCTATATTAGAGATGTAAAGAGTTTTGGTGAAGAGGTTTGTGAGTATGGCTTTTATAACCAGGGTGCAATGAGAAGCACTAACAGCAGCTAGCTTAAGAACGCATAGGATATACTTTTTATGGAAGTCACAGAGGAGGAATAAAATTTGAACAGGATTAACAGAGTAACCTCTATTCTTATTCAGCTGCAATCAAAAAAAAATAATTCCTGCCAAAGAAATTGCACAGCGATTTAATATAAGCTTAAGGACAGTTTACAGAGATATCCGGACACTTGAAGAAGCCGGAATACCAATTGGATCTGAGGCCGGAAAAGGATATTTTCTTGTAGAGGGCTTCCTACTTCCGCCGGTAATGTTTACAGCGGCGGAAGTGGGTGCATTGATTACAGCAGGGAAATTTTTAAATTGCCATGGAGATGAATCATTTATAAAGGATTTTGATTCAGCTATGTATAAAATCAAATCTATTTTGAAGCATGGTGAAAAAAACTATGCACAGGAGTTGGAGAACAGTATTAACGTGTACAGCACATCTGGACAGAAAAATACATTGGCGGATAACGTTATTGCAGCAATTCAGACTGCAATCTGCAATAAAAGGGTAATATCAATTCAATATCCTGCATCAGGAGGGCAAGAACCGGAAAGCAGAATGATAGAGCCTATATCACTGGGGTTTTATGAACAGAACTGGTACTTAATCGGTTTTGCAGGCTAAGAAATGAATATAGGAATTTTCGTGTGGATCGGATTAAAAGCATTTGCATAGAAGAAGAGCTCTGTCAAAGCCATGATGGCTCTTTGGAACAAATATTAAAACAAATGCTTTCATATAAAAAACTATATGCCCTACAATGCCGTTGTAAAAATTGGGGAAAAGGGATATATTGATTTTATATCTTTCTCAAAATAAATATAAAAGCCCTTTAAAGAGGGCTTTTATATATTAATCACAAATCACTTATCACAAATCACTTATCACAAATCACAAGTGATTTGTGATTGTTGATGATAAAATAAGAATAAGAAGAAATAGAAAGAAGTGAGTGATTGTGGGAAATTTAGGCGCACAAAAAGAAAAACGAAATGATACACCAATCAGTGCAAAAAAAGATATAATGGGAGATAAGACGGTTCGTGTTCGTGCTGACTTGCACCATATCATAAAAATCGAAACAGCAAAGAATGGCGGAAACGTAAAAGAAGTTATGGAAATAAGACTTAGAAGCAAACTTAAGAGTGTGTTGATAGTGCAGTATCTTAAAATTTTGTGTATAATAGGAATTGAAGTTAAATTAGATGCTAAAAATTTGTAATTAAGAAGGAGGGATTCGTCATGTTGGTATTCCAAATGCGTAATGTAGATAAAACATCTACTGTTTTGAAACAGACTAAAAACAGTGATTACGCAGATAAATAAATACGTTAGATTAATTCCTACCAGTGACTAATCTTATGACTTTTTAAACAGATAACTAAAATTACAAACAAATCGTTTAACTTCTGTATTTATTTACAGATGTAATCACTTCAGGAGAGATTACATGAACAAAAATATAAAATATTCTCAAAACTTTTTAACGAGTGAAAAAGTACTCAACCAAATAATAAAACAATTGAATTTAAAAGAAACCGATACCGTTTACGAAATTGGAACAGGTAAAGGGCATTTAACGACGAAACTGGCTAAAATAAGTAAACAGGTAACGTCTATTGAATTAGACAGTCATCTATTCAACTTATCGTCAGAAAAATTAAAACTGAATACTCGTGTCACTTTAATTCACCAAGATATTCTACAGTTTCAATTCCCTAACAAACAGAGGTATAAAATTGTTGGGAATATTCCTTACCATTTAAGCACACAAATTATTAAAAATGTGGTTTTTGAAAGCCGTGCGTCTGACATCTATCTGATTGTTGAAGAAGGATTCTACAAGCGTACCTTGGATATTCACCGAACACTAGAGTTGCTCTTGCACACTCAAGTCTCGATTCAGCAATTGCTTAAGCTGCCAGCGGAATGCTTTCATCCTAAACCAAAAGTAAACAGTGTCTTAATAAAACTTACCCGCCATACCACAGATGTTCCAGATAAATATTGGAAGCTATATACGTACTTTGTTTCAAAATGGGTCAATCGAGAATATCGTCAACTGTTTACTAAAAATCAGTTTCATCAAGCAATGAAACACGCCAAAGTAAACAATTTAAGTACCATTACTTATGAGCAAGTATTGTCTATTTTTAATAGTTATCTATTATTTAACGGGAGGAAATAATTCTATGAGTCGCTTTTTTAAATTTGGAAAGTTACACGTTACTAAAGGGAATGGAGATAAATTATTAGATATACTACTGACAGCTTCCAAGAAGCTAAAGAGGTCCCTAGCGCCTACGGGGAATTTGTATCGATAAGGGGTACAAATTCCCACTAAGCGCTCGGGACCCCTTGTAGGAAAATGTCCTAAGTGGGATATCTGTCAACTGGTATGGTTGACTAAAAATACTTCCTACGAAAATGTAGGGGGTATTTTTTTACGAAAAAATACAATCGATTCTTAAAAAGAAAAATTTTTGATTGGCAAAACCATAACAAGTTCGTTTTAGGGTTTTGATTTTGCGATTGATGCCTTCTAAAGGACCATTAGAGTATTCAAATTTAGCGCTATTTAAGACATATTTTCTGTTTTGACGAAGGGTTTGAATAGCAGTATCCATTTCTGTATTGGTTTTTTGGTAGTCTAAGATGGTTGACTCTAGTAATTCACTATTGCGCTCGTTTAGGGCTTTCGTGATATCTTGGTAAGTTTGGTATACTTCAGCGAACTTGGAAAATTTACTAGTAATGAGATCAACAGCATTTTGGCGAGTCATATATTGTTTAACGCCGCGAAGAAAAACTACTTCTTCAGGGTGAAGATCTTCAGCTTTTTTATGGAATAGCTTCCAATGTGACTTCATAATTTTATATTCTTGGCTCTGTTTATCAAGTTGCTTTAGGATAGAGATACGACAATTGTCCAAAGCGCGACCAGCTAATTGTACAAGGTGGAAGCGATCAATAATGATATTGGCATTAGGGAAAAGGCGATAGATAAAACTTTGATATTGAGCATTTAAATCAATTACAACTGATTGAACGCATTCGCGTTCGGCTTTTGAATAACGACTTTCAAAATAATCAACAATGGTAGGTGATAGACGATCCTGTAACTTTGTGACAATTTGGTGGGTTTCAGCGTCACAACAGATAAAGGACATCACAGACTTAATTGAACGAAACTCGTCAAAACATAGATGCTTAGGCAACTTAGCCACACGATAGTGTGGTTCCATGCGCTCTAAGATTGTTCGACGAACACTGCTAGGAGAGCAGTGACACATTTCAGCAATAAGCTGACCAGATAAGCCTTTACGAGCTAAAAGCATGATTTGATTTTTGAGATCACTGGATAAGGTTTGATTTTCTTTGGTTAAATTAGTAATAGCACCAAAAGTAGTATGGCATGATTTACATTTATAGCGTTGTTTACGAAGCTCTAGTTCATATCTTCTCCCATTTAAACTTGCCAGTCGTACATGAGTTTTGCGAAAGCCATCCTTATTAACTGTGGGAAAGCCACAGTTACGACAACGATTAATCGGATAAGAAAGAGTAGCTGTTATTAGCGTTATATACTCTTTAACAGAATCGTTGTTGTGTTCAGCTTCTTCAACAGAAATAATTTTAATATTTTTATCTTTAATTCCAAGAATATTTAGGATAGAATCATTATGGGACATTTGTTTAACCTTCTTTCATGATTTTTGTGGTGAATTGATTGTATAACGAGGGGACAGCAAATGTCCTCTTTTTTGTATAAAAAAATCTGGCATGGAATCTCTATCCATACCAGAAAGTGTATACCCCAAAAAAATAACTCAAATACAAATTCATTGAATATAGAGAGGAGAACATTTTTATGAATTTTGGACAAAACCTTTATAACTGGTTTCTATCAAACGCTCAATCACTGGTGCTTTTAGCAATCGTTGTGATTGGCTTGTATCTTGGCTTCAAGCGTGAGTTTAGCAAACTGATTGGCTTTTTAATTATTGCGATTATTGCGGTTGGCTTAGTCTTCAACGCTGCTGGAGTAAAAGACATTTTACTAGAGCTATTCAATCGCATTATTGGTGCTTAAATAAAACCGTTCTTTTGTGGAATATAAGTGGTTTTCTTATGTTCCGCAAAGGAATGGTACACCAAACGAAGTGCGGTAGGGATTTTTGAATCTCTACAAAGAAAGGACGTGAATATATGGACGATATGCAAGTCTATATTGCGAATTTAGGCAAATACAATGAGGGCGAATTGGTCGGTGCGTGGTTTACCTTTCCCATTGACTTTGAGGAAGTCAAAGAGAAAATCGGCTTGAATGATGAATATGAGGAATACGCCATTCATGACTACGAGTTACCCTTTACGGTTGACGAATACACTTCCATTGGCGAACTCAATCGACTATGGGAAATGGTATCGGAATTACCCGAAGAATTACAATCGGAGCTATCTGCTCTGCTCACTCATTTTTCAAGCATTGAAGAACTAAGCGAACATCAAGAGGATATTATCATTCATTCCGATTGTGATGATATGTATGACGTGGCACGCTACTACATTGAAGAAACGGGTGCTTTAGGCGAAGTACCAGCTAGTCTTCAAAACTATATTGATTATCAAGCCTATGGTCGGGATTTAGACCTTTCAGGAACGTTTATCTCAACCAATCATGGGATTTTTGAAATCGTCTATTAAATCTGTCGGTACATTACTACTGGCAGATTTTCTATTTTACGGGGTGGCTCAATCAGCTACCCCTATTTTTTATGAAAGGATTGATTACATGAAGAAAATACGAAGCTATACCAGTATCTGGTCTGTGGAAAAGGTACTGTATTCTATCAATGATTTTAGACTTCCGTTTCCCATAACCTTTACGCAAATGACATGGTTTGTCGTGTCACTCTTTGCAGTGATGATACTTGGCAACTTGCCCCCTCTTTCCATGATAGAGGGAGCATTTCTCAAATACTTTGGGATTCCTGTGGCTTTCACATGGTTTATGTCTACAAAAACTTTTGATGGTAAAAAGCCTTATGGATTTTTGAAGTCTGTCATTGCTTATGCACTGCGACCAAAGCTGACCTATGCAGGAAAAAAAGTAACGCTTGGCAGAAACCAGCCACAAGAAGCCATTACAGCAGTTAGGAGTGAATTTTATGGCATATCCAATTAAATACATTGAAAACAATCTCGTCTGGAATAAAGACGGGGAATGTTATGCTTACTATGAGCTTGTTCCTTACAATTACTCATTTCTAAGTCCAGAACAGAAAATACAAGTGCATGATTCTTTCAGACAGCTTATCGCACAAAATCGTGATGGCAAAATTCATGCTTTACAAATCAGTACAGAATCCAGCATACGTTCTGCACAAGAGCGTTCCAAAAATGAAGTCACTGGCAAGCTCAAAGCGGTTGCCTATGACAAAATCGACCAACAGACAGACGCTTTAATATCCATGATTGGCGAAAATCAAGTGAACTACCGTTTCTTTATCGGCTTTAAGTTGCTTCTCAACGATCAGGAGTTTTCTATGAAAAGTCTTACCGTTGAAGCAAAAAATGCTTTGTCTGATTTTGTCTATGATGTGAACCATAAGCTGATGGGCGATTTTGTTAGTATGAGTAATGATGAAATCCTGCGTTTTCAGAAGATGGAAAAGCTCTTAGAAAATAAAATCTCTCGTCGTTTCAAAATCCGCAGGTTAGATAAGGACGACTTCGGCTATCTGATTGAACACCTTTACGGACAGACAGGCACTGCCTATGAAGAGTATGAGTACCATCTATCAAAGAAAAAGCTGGATAATGAAACGCTGATTAAATACTATGACTTGATTAAGCCTACTCGCTGTTTGGTGGAAGAAAAACAGCGATATTTGAAAATCCAGCAGGAAGATGAAACCGTCTATGTAGCTTACTTTACCATTAACAGCATTGTCGGAGAACTGGACTTCCCGTCCTCTGAAATCTTCTACTACCAGCAACAGCAATTTACATTCCCGATTGATACGTCAATGAATGTGGAAATTGTAGCGAATCGTAAAGCCCTATCTACTGTCCGCAATAAAAAGAAAGAACTGAAAGACTTGGATAACCACGCTTGGCAAAGTGATAATGAAACCAGCTCCAATGTGGCGGAAGCTCTGGAAAGTGTGAATGAGCTGGAAACCAATTTAGACCAAAGCAAGGAATCTATGTACAAGCTGTCTTATGTGGTAAGGGTATCAGCAAATGATCTTGACGAACTCAAACGTCGTTGTAATGAAGTGAAAGATTTTTATGACGATTTAAGCGTAAAACTGGTACGACCATTTGGGGATATGCTCGGCTTACATGAAGAATTTTTACCTGCCAGCAAGCGTTATATGAATGATTATATTCAATACGTGACCTCTGATTTCCTCGCTGGTTTAGGTTTTGGTGCTACTCAAATGCTGGGGGAAAATGAGGGGATTTATGTTGGCTACAGCTTAGATACTGGACGCAATGTCTATCTGAAACCTGCTCTTGCCAGTCAAGGGGTTAAGGGTTCAGTAACCAATGCGTTAGCGTCGGCTTTTGTTGGTTCGCTGGGTGGTGGTAAATCCTTTGCGAATAACCTTATCGTCTATTATGCGGTGCTTTATGGGGCACAAGCAGTGATTGTAGACCCAAAAGCAGAACGTGGCAGATGGAAAGAAACCTTGCCAGAGATTTCCCATGAAATCAATATCGTCACTCTGACTTCTGATGAGAAAAACAAAGGCTTACTTGACCCTTATGTGATTATGAAAAATCCCAAAGATTCTGAATCACTGGCTATTGATATTCTGACATTCCTTACGGGGATTTCCTCTCGTGATGGGGAACGCTTCCCAATCCTTAGAAAAGCCATTCGTGCAGTAACCAATAGTGAAGTACGAGGGTTGATGAAAGTGATTGAGGAATTACGGGTTGAGAATACGCCACTAAGTACCAGTATAGCCGACCATATCGAAAGTTTTACAGACTATGACTTTGCACATTTATTATTCAGTAATGGTTATGTGGAGCAGTCTATCAGCTTAGAAAAACAACTGAACATTATACAGGTTGCGGACTTGGTACTTCCCGACAAGGAAACTTCCTTTGAGGAATATACCACTATGGAGCTTTTATCCGTTGCTATGCTGATTGTCATTAGTACCTTTGCTTTAGACTTTATCCATACAGACCGAAGCATTTTCAAGATTGTAGATTTAGACGAAGCATGGAGCTTTTTACAGGTAGCACAAGGAAAAACACTATCTATGAAGCTGGTTCGGGCTGGTCGTGCTATGAACGCTGGGGTATATTTCGTGACCCAAAATACAGACGACCTCTTAGATGAAAAACTGAAAAATAACCTCGGCTTAAAATTTGCATTTCGTTCCACTGACCTTAACGAGATTAAAAAGACCTTAGCCTTTTTTGGTGTAGACCCAGAGGACGAAAACAATCAGAAGCGATTGCGTGATTTGGAAAACGGGCAATGCCTTATCAGTGATTTATATGGTCGTGTCGGTGTGATACAGTTCCACCCTGTATTTGAAGAACTGCTCCATGCCTTTGATACCAGACCACCTGTGCGAAAAGAGGTGTAAATGTGAAACCATCAATAGTAAACAGAATAAAATCAAACTGGACGCTGAAACGTCTAGGTAAAGTGGCAATGACAGTGGCTTTCACACTTGTGATTGCCATTTTTCTTTTAGCCATGCTGGGAACGGTGGTTCAAGCTGCGGGCTTGGTAGATGATACGGTCAATGTGGCAAATGAATACAGCCGATACCCACTTGAAAACTATCAACTGGATTTTTATGTGGATAATAGCTGGGGCTGGCTTCCGTGGAACTGGTCGGACGGGATTGGAAAACAGGTCATGTATGGACTATATGCCATTACCAATTTTATTTGGACAATCAGTTTGTATGTTTCCAATGCGACAGGTTACTTAGTACAGGAAGCCTATTCCTTAGACTTCATTTCCGCTACAGCAGATTCCATTGGTAAGAATATGCAGACCTTAGCTGGTGTGAGTGCAAACGGATTTTCAACAGAGGGTTTCTATGTTGGATTCCTCTTACTCTTGATTTTGGTTCTTGGGGTTTATGTTGCCTATACGGGACTGATAAAGAGAGAAACCACAAAGGCAATTCATGCCATTATGAATTTTGTGCTGGTGTTTATCCTATCGGCTTCCTTTATTGCCTACGCTCCCGACTACATTAAAAAAATCAATGACTTTTCATCAGACATCAGTAATGCCAGTTTATCACTTGGCACGAAGATTGTCATGCCCCATTCCGATAGTCAAGGCAAGGACAGCGTGGACTTAATCAGAGATAGCCTGTTTTCCATACAGGTTCAGCAACCGTGGCTACTGCTTCAATACAACAGTTCAGACATTGAAAGTATCGGTATTGACCGTGTGGAAAGCCTGCTCTCCACCAGCCCAGATTCCAACAATGGCGAAGACAGAGAAAAAATTGTTGCGGAAGAAATTGAAGACAGAAGCAATACCAATCTAACCATTACAAAGACCATTAACCGTTTAGGTACAGTCTTCTTCCTATTTGTCTTCAATATTGGGATTTCCATATTTGTATTCCTATTAACAGGAATCATGATTTTCTCGCAGGTACTTTTTATCATCTATGCTATGTTTCTGCCTGTGAGCTTTATTTTAAGCATGATTCCATCATTTGATGGTATGTCAAAACGAGCCATAACAAAGCTCTTTAATACCATTTTGACACGAGCTGGAATCACATTGATTATTACGACAGCATTTAGTATTTCAACCATGCTCTATACCTTATCGGCTGGTTATCCGTTCTTTTTGATTGCTTTTCTACAGATTGTGACCTTTGCAGGAATCTACTTCAAGCTGGGCGATTTAATGAGTATGTTTTCTCTACAGAGTAACGATTCTCAAAGTGTGGGAAGTCGTGTGATGAGAAAACCTCGTATGCTTATGCACGCTCACATGCACCGTCTACAGCGGAAACTTGGACGTTCCATGACTACTCTAGGGGCTGGGTCTGCCATTGCCAGTGCTACAGGAAAACAAGGACAGTCGGGTAGTTCTGGTAGGACACAAGCAGATCACACCCGTCCAGACGGACAGGAAAAATCAACACTTGGAAAACGTATCGGACAAACAATCGGAGCAGTTGCTGATACCAAAGATAAAATCGTTGATTCTGCTGGTAATCTCAAAGAACAGGTTAAGGATATTCCGACCAATGCAAGATATGCAGTGTATCAAGGAAAATCCAAAGCAAAAGAAAATGTTCGTGACCTAACTTCCAGTATTTCTCAAACCAGAGCAGACAGAGCCAGCGGACGCAAGGAACAGCAGGAACAAAGACGCAAAACCATTGCAGAGCGTCGCTCTGAAATGGAACAGGTCAAACAGAAAAAACAGCCAGCTTCTTCCGTTCATGAAAGACCAGCTACTAAGCAAGAACAATCTCATGATGGACAGACCGCAAAACAATCTTCTATTCAGACTTCACGCATGGAATCTCAACAAGCCAAACAGGAGCGTCCAGCAGTTAAGTCCGATTCTTTAAGTTTAAAAGCGGAACGACAAAACCGTACTACACAAGAAAGAACAGTTCAAAAGCCAGCAACTTCAACTACACCAGCAGACAGAGCTTCACAACGTCCAGTCACAAAAGAGCGTCCGTCTACTGTTCAAAGAGTTCAAAGCCAAAACCTTAGAAATAGACCACCAATAAAATCCGCCACTATCAAGAAAGGCAGTAAGAAACCATGAAACTGAAAGCTTTAGTGATTGGTGGTTCTGGGCTATTCTTGATGGTCTTCTCACTACTTCTGTTTGTTGCCATTTTATTTTCAGATGAACAAGATGGCGGTTTTTCAAACATTCACTATGGCGGTGTGAATGTTTCCGCAGAAGTGCTGGCTCATAAGCCTATGGTAGAAAAATACGCTAGAGAATATGGCATTGAAGAATACGTTAATGTACTGCTTGCTATTATACAGGTGGAATCGGGCGGTACTGCCGAAGATGTTATGCAGTCCTCGGAATCCCTTGGTCTACCACCCAATTCATTGAGTACAGAAGAATCTATCAAGCAAGGTGTGAAGTATTTCAGTGAATTATTAGCCAGTAGAGATAGGCTCGGTGTGGATTTGGAATCGGTTATTCAGTCCTACAATTATGGCGGTGGCTTCTTAGGGTATGTGGCTAATCGTGGAAACAAATATACCTTTGAACTGGCTCAAAGTTTCTCTAAGGAATATTCAGACGGCGAAAAAGTGTCCTATCCCAATCCAATAGCCATACCCATCAATGGGGGCTGGCGATATAACTATGGCAATATGTTTTATGTTCAGCTTGTTACGCAGTATCTTGTCACAACTCAATTTAATGATAATACGGTACAAGCCATCATGGACGAAGCACTGAAATATGAGGGTTGGAAGTATGTCTATGGCGGAGCTTCCCCGACTACTTCATTTGATTGTAGCGGACTGACACAATGGACGTATGGCAAAGCTGGGATTAAATTACCACGAACCGCACAACAACAATATGATGTGACCCAACATATCCCACTATCCGAAGCAAAAGCTGGCGATTTGGTTTTCTTTCATTCTACCTATAACGCTGGCTCTTATATTACTCATATCGGGATTTATTTAGGCGATAATCGAATGTTTCACGCAGGAGACCCTATCGGCTATGCCGACTTAACAAGCTCCTATTGGCAACAGCATTTAGTAGGAGCAGGACGAATCAAACAATGAGAAAGGAAGATTCAATGATGAAATTCAGAAAAAATCAGAATAAAGAAAAACAGATACCAAAGGAAAAGAAACCTCGTATCTACAAAGTCAATCCTCGTAAAAAGGTTGTGATTGGCTTATGGGTGCTTTTAGGGCTTAGTTTCAGCTTTGCAATATTTAAGCACTTTACAGCCGTTGATACCCACACCATTCACGAAACAACCATCATAGAAAAGGAATATGTTGATACTCATAATGTAGAAAATTTTGTAGAGAACTTTGCGAAAGTTTACTATTCATGGGAACTAAACGACCAGTCCATTGATAATCGTATGGAAAACTTAAAAGCCTATCTGACAGAGGAACTTCAAGCTCTCAATATTGATACAGTCCGAAAGGATATTCCTGTATCGTCTTCTGTAAGAGGGGTTCAGATATGGATGGTAAAAGCAGATGGCGAAAACCAGTTTGATGTGACCTATAGTGTAGACCAGTTGATTACAGAGGGGGAAAATATAAAGACCGTCCATTCTGCTTATGAAGTGACAGTCTATGTAGATGGTTCTGGAAATATGGTACTGACTAAAAACCCGACCATTACCAGCATACCTAAGAAATCAGACTATAAACCAAAAGTCATTGAAAGTGATGGTACAGTTGATTCCATTATGACAAATGAAATCATTGAGTTTCTAACGACATTCTTCAAGCTCTATCCTACAGCAACAGCGAGTGAACTTTCTTACTATGTGAATGATGGTATTTTGAAATCTATCGGAAAAGATTATATTTTTCAAGAACTCGTGAATCCTATCTACAATCGTAAAGATAATCAAGTCACGGTATCACTGACAGTAAAGTATCTCGACCAGCAGACCAAAGCAACGCAAGTATCTCAATTTGATTTGGTGCTAGAAAAAGTAGGAAATAACTGGAAGATTATAAAATAACTTTTAGTACATGGTTATAGCTATTTTGTAACCACGTTCTCCTTTGACAAAAAATCGGATATATCTTTACAAATATACTCTTATGTGCTAATGTTAATATAAGTATATAAAAGACTAACTATTAATAGTCAAGCATAAGATTAAGATTTTTAGAATAAAATACGGAAACGTATTTTAGATAGATTAGTACATTGAAAACTGTATGACGAATAGAGCATCAGCGATGATGCTCTCAGAAAAGATTATGAGCTAATTTAACTTATAAAGGCTGATATGACGTATGGGTTATTTCCATCCGAAAGATGGTTCTGACAAGCTTTTTAACCACATGGCTTATTGCGACATAGTAGTGCTTGCCATCTGCCCGCTTTTTTGACAGATAGAGCCTGAATCGCTCGTCCCATACAGAAGCATATATAGCAGCATTGAAAAGTGCGTAACGCAGATACTTAGAGCCACGTTTTTCCATGCGAGCATAAGAAGATATTAGCTGTCCGGACTGGTACGTAGACGGAGATAGTCCTGCATAAGCAAGAACTTGATCTGCATTGCTAAAGCGTGTAAAGTCTCCAATCTCTGCTAGAATCATTGCCCCCATACGATATTTGATGCCGGGAATAGTTGTAATTGGAGAACCACACTCATCCATGATTTTCTGAATGGACTGCTCGACTTCTTTAATATCGGAAGTCAGTGTGTCAATTCGGCGGATTGTCTGCCTGAGTTCCATTGATTTAGCAGGCATAAGTGATCCGATAGAAGATTTTGCAGTCTCTCTGATTTCGATGGTCTTTTCACGACCATAGTGCCCTTTTGAAGCATCAGCAAGTAGAGCTTTCAGATGGGTGAGATTGGAACTTGCGATAAAATATGCTCCCGGCAGTTCCTGAAGAAGACGGTATACCGAGTTCATGTGCAGAGTCGGAACAAGAGACTCAAGTTCCGGGAACAGGATGTTTACAAGCCTAGATACTGAAGTTTTTAGTTTCGCACGTTCTTTGACAAGCTCAAAACGATAACGAGTTAATGACTTCAGCTCCTCGCTGTGGTAGGATGTACCTGTATAGGGCTTGAGTGTCTTATTAGTCACAAGCATTTCAGCAATGGAGCGGGCATCGACTTTATCCGTTTTTGTCTTTCTAAGGCTTTGACCTTTTCTGTAAAGATTTGTATGTAACGGATTGATGACAATGGTATGGTAGCCATGGTCAAGAAGTGATCCCAGAATGTTGTAGGAATAGTGACCGGTAGCCTCGAGTCCTATTTTTATCTGAGATTTGTCCTTGGAGACTGACTCAATCTTGTGGAATAATTCTCCATAGCCATCGCTATTGTTCCGTATCGTAAAGACTTGGAAAAGTTCTTCGGTATCTGGCCCAAGGATAAAACAGTCATGCTTATCCTTAGCAACATCAATTCCAACGTAAATCATTTAGTAAATCCTCCTGTAATAAGTATTTGATGCTGTTATCGACCCACAGGGCTCTTTGCTGATTGTATCCTCGTTCTACATAAACCGTCATGCGGTATCTAACTGATCAACAATGTAACAAAGAGGCTGTGGTTGGAGCCTTTCGAAAACCGTCGTGCGGTAGGAGTTAGAAACCAATCCACAGCATCAGATAACAATAGTAGCTGATTACCAAGAACAGGTAAAGAAAAGCTACAACTTAATAATACGAGGAGTTAATAAATATGCGGCAAGGTATTCTTAAATAAACTGTCAATTTGATAGTGGGAACAAATAATTAGATGTCCCTTTTTAGGAGGGGTTAGTTTTTTGTACCCAGTTTAGGAATACTTTTATCATGTGATTATGAAGTATACAGAGAATATCTGTATGCTTATGATTGTGCATTTATTTCCCAGTGATAAGAGTATCTGTCACTGGGATTTTTTATGCCTTTTTGGCTTTTGAATGGAGGAAAATCACATGAAAATTATTAATATAGGTGTTTTAGCTCATGTTGACGCAGGAAAAACTACTTTGACAGAAAGCTTACTATATACTAGTGGAGCGATTGCGGAGTCAGGAAGCGTGGATACAGGCACAACAAGAACGGATACTACATTTTTAGAACGTCAGCGAGGAATTACAATTCAGACAGCAGTAACCTCTTTTCAGTGGAAAGATATTAAGGTAAATATCATAGATACTCCAGGACATATGGATTTTTTAGCAGAAGTATATCGCTCGTTATCAGTTTTAGATGGGGCAATCCTACTAATTTCTGCGAGAGATGGAGTACAAGCACAAACTCGGATATTATTTCATGCACTAAATAAAATGGGTATTCCCACAATCTTTTTTATCAATAAGATTGACCAAAATGGGATTGATTTATCAACGGTTTATCAAGATATTAAAGAGAAACTTTCTATGGAAATTATAATCAAACAGAAAGTAGAGCTGCACCCTAATATGTGTGTGATGAGCTGTACGGAACCTGAGCAATGGGATGTGGTAATAGAAGGAAATGATTATCTTTTGGAGAAATATACACTTGGGAAATCATTGGAGATATTAGAACTCGAACAAGAGGAAATCAGAAGATTTCAGAATTGCTCCTTGTACCCTGTTTATCATGGAAGCGCAAAAAGCAACATAGGGATTGAGCAGCTTATAGAAGTGATAACGAATAAATTTTATTCATCAACATACAGAAAGAAGTCTGAACTTTGCGGAAATGTCTTCAAAATTGAATATTCGGAAGAAAGACAACGTCTTGCATATGTACGCCTTTATGGCGGAATCCTGCATTTGCGGGATTCGGTTAGAATATCGGAAAAGGAAAAAATAAAAATTACAGAAATGTATACTTCAATAAATGGTGAATTATGTAAAATTGATAAGGCTTATTCCGGGGAAATTGTTATTTTGCAAAATGAGTTTTTGAAGCTAAATAGTGTTCTTGGAGATACAAAGCTATTGCCACAGAGAGAGAGAATTGAAAATCCGCTCCCTCTGCTGCAAACAACTGTTGAACCGAGCAAACCTCAACAAAGGGAAATGTTACTTGATGCACTTTTAGAAATCTCCGACAGTGACCCGCTTCTACAATATTATGTGGATTCTACGACACATGAAATCATACTTTCTTTCTTAGGGAAAGTACAAATGGAAGTGACTTGTGCTCTATTGCAAGAAAAGTATCATGTGGAGGTAAAAATAAAAAAGCCTACAGTCATTTATATGGAAAGACCGTTAAAAAAAGCAGAGTATACCATTCACATCGAAGTGCCACCGAATCCCTTCTGGGCTTCCATTGGTCTTTCTGTAGCACAGCTTCCATTAGGGAGCGGAGTACAGTATGAGAGCTCGGTTTCTCTTGGATACTTAAATCAATCGTTTCAAAATGCAGTTATGGAAGGGATACGATATGGCTGTGAACAAGGATTGTATGGTTGGAATGTGACGGACTGTAAAATCTGTTTTAAGTATGGCTTATACTATAGCCCTGTTAGTACCCCAGCAGATTTTCGGATGCTTGCTCCTATTGTATTGGAACAAGTTTTAAAAAAAGCTGGAACAGAATTGTTAGAGCCATATCTTAGTTTTAAAATTTATGCACCACAAGAATATCTTTCACGAGCATATAACGATGCTCCTAAATATTGTGCGAACATCGTAGACACTCAACTGAAAAATAATGAGGTCATTCTTAGTGGAGAAATTCCTGCTCGGTGTATTCAAGAATATCGTAATGATTTAACTTTCTTTACAAATGGACGTAGCGTTTGTTTAACAGAGTTAAAAGGGTACTATGTTACTACTGGTGAATCTGTTTGTCAGCCCCGTCGTCCAAATAGTCGGATAGATAAAGTACGATATATGTTCAATAAAATAACTTAGCACATTTTATATTGTTATATAAATGTGGCTTCTTGTTAAACGAAACGAGATGAAATATTCTTTAATACAGATTTGAATTAAATGTAAAGGAGAAGATAATTATTATAAACTGTGAGTGGGTACTGTGTCCCATCTGTGGAAATAAAACACGTTTGAAAATAAGGGAAGATACTGAATTGAAGAACTTTCCTCTCTATTGTCCTAAATGTAGACAGGAAAATTTAGTTGATATAAAGCAGTTCAAGTTAACTGTGATTACAGAGCCAGACGCAAAGACGCAGAGCCGATAATCTGAGATTAGCATTCTCATTTTATCGGCTCTTTCTGTTTTATGTATTGTTATTATGATTAGTTTTTGATGTTTCTTGATTCATTGATACCACTAGCTAAGGCTTCAATCAACGATAGTTCTTTATCTGTGAAGTTATCCAGTAGTTTTTCTACCTGTAATCTTCGGGTACTTTTCGTCAGATCATTATGAGGTAAGAAAAACTCATCAACGGACACATCAAGTAATGATACAAGGTCATTGAGGACTTGTATGCTTGGGTGTTGCCCTTTATTTTCAATATTAGTTAGGTAACGTGGGTCAATCTCAATCAATGCTCCCACTTGTTCACGAGTTAAACCTCGCTTCATTCGAGCTTCTTTGATTGCTAAACCAAAGGCTCTAAAATCGAATTTATCTTCTTTCTTACGCATAATAGACCACCTCTATACATTTTACTGTTCCTGTTGAATTTGAAACAGGTATAGAAAAACGTGTTAAATAGTTTTTCAGTTCCTATTAAATTACATTCTTAAAAGCACTACTCAACTTCAATAAAAAAACCGTTGTTTGGAAATGCTATTCGTGCTGTAAAAATATAAATCTCACTTTCAAATGGCGGTTTAATGGAGATAAACGTCGCCATGAGATATATTACATATAGTCTGATTCCTAGGTTGTTATCAAAAAAAGTTATCCACCAGCAATAGACAAATACGTCTATCGATGTGGTTTTATACATCATATAACAAGAATAATTAAAGCATATAAACAGAGAAATCAATCTGTCTATGTGCTTTTTTTGTATCTCTGGATATTTTTTAATGTTTTTTCAATTCTTAATGCAACAAATCGCCCTTTCACATTGGGAGTAAGAGTGAAAGGAGATAAAAGAGCAAAGCTCACTTCCTTTCCAAAGAAAGGGGGTGAGAAACATGAAACCATCTTCTTTTCAAGAGAGAATTGAACATCAGTTTGATTTTATCTGTATGCGAGCTATGGACGACGAGCGGAAGAATTATTTCCTTTATCTTTCAAGGCTGGCAAAGCGTGAAGTGTCCTTTTCGGATATTGGCGATTATCTCGTCAATCAGTTTGCAACGACAGACAGCTATTCATCTGATTTTCAAATTTTTACGCTCAATGATATTTCTGTTGGTATCGAAAATGATTTATTGAGTGAAGCACTAAAAGAATTGCCAGACAAGAAGCGTGAAATCCTACTGCTGTTCTATTTTATGGACATGAGTGATTCAGAAATAGCGGATTTACTGAAATTGAACCGCTCTACTGTCTATCGACATAGAACCAGTGGACTAGACTTAATCAAGAAGTTTATGGAGGAGGAAAATGAAGAATGAGAAAAGAATATTCCAGAATTCCGTTTCCAATGATTGTAAGGGCTTGTGATGGCGATACAGAAGCGATTAACCAGATTCTTCATCATTACAGAGGGTACATTACAAAACGCTCTCTTAGACTGATGAAAGATGAGTATGGCAATCAAAGTATGGTCGTTGATGAAGTTTTACGTGGACGAATGGAAACCAGACTGATTACAAAAATCCTGTCATTTGAAATTGAGTGACACTGCCCTATTTCTTTGTTCCTTGAAAACTGAATAATAGCAGTCGAATACATTTCGATAAGAAAAGAGCCAGCGGAGCTGACCGCCATGACCTATCCCCTAAAGATAGCGAGCGATTCAGTCAATGATCCAAGAAGCAATCTTTAGCAGGATTGCCAGCGAAGACATTCCTATCGTGATAATGATACTCCTGTACAGTCACAGTCCGAGCGTTCAAAGCGTCGCAGGCAATGAGTACAGTTGGACGAGAACCGTGCAAGGGTGAAATTCCCGTGAGCTTTGCTAAAGCTGTTCGATTGCTTGTAAAACTCCATGCTGTTTCTGTTTTATGTAGAAGCAGTATAACCGTGATTATCTTTGCAACAAAGTGAGGTGAAGCTATGCAAGAGAATAGTCAAAATAAAACTATGTGTATTGATAATACAAAATTTTATGTGATTTCAAAATTTATAGGAGCTGTAACACTTCAACATCTTATAAAGAGATTGATAAAAAATGAGGTAGGACAGGTCGTTAAATGACACTAAAACAGTCAAATAAATAGCTGAAACCCCTATGAGGGCGTGGTATAATGGAATGGATATGAGTTGTTTGTTTGCTGTGGAAAGGAGCTTACATTGTTAAAACAGCAAGCAAATAATAAAGAAAAAGTTGCATTATACTCTCGCCTTTCACGAGATGATGGGTTGGACAAAGAAAGTAATAGCATTGCTAATCAAAGAGAAATGTTGAAGCGATATGCGAAAGAAAACAAGTTTTATGTATATGATGAGTACATTGATGATGGATTCAGCGGAACAACTTTTAACAGACCTGCATTGAATCGAATGTTTGAAGATATTGAAGCAGGAAAAGTTAATGTAGTTCTGGTCAAGGATATGTCACGTCTAGGACGGAACAATGCACTATTCATGTACTATGTGGAAGAAGTTTTTCCAGATTTAGATGTTCGCTTTATCGCTATCAATGATATGGTTGATACTGCACAAGATGATAACGAAATTATGCCCTTCAAATCTGTCTTGAACGAATATTATGCTCGTGATATATCAAAGAAAATCCGTAGTTCAATACGAACAACAGCTTTGACTGGCGGTTTTACAGGTGCATTTGCTCCTTATGGTTATTTAGTTGACCCAGAGAACAAAAAGAAATTGATTGTTGACCCTGAAACAGCGCCGATTGTGAAGCGGATTTTTGAATTATCACAACAAGGTACAAGTACACATCAAATCGCAAGGATACTTTGTAAAGATGGAATTTTAGTTCCTAGAGCCTATCGAGCAAAGAAAAAAGGGATTTTGGAGCAAAGCAAAGGATTTACGTTTCCTACTGATTGGGTTGGAAAGAATGTTAAGATGATTTTGGAAAATCAAGTTTATCTAGGACACATGGTATCTCATAAATCACAAACCAAATCATTCAAGAACAAGAAAATCGTTCCTGTGCCAAAAGAAGATTGGATAGTGGTTGAGAATACTCATGAAGCTATTATCGATAAGGAAACTTTTGAGATAGTACAAAAATTTATTAGTGTAAAGAAACAGCCTAACAAAACAGGGAAACCCAATATCTTTGTGGGATTGGTTAAGTGTCCAGATTGTGGAAGAAATTTAGCGTATTCCAATCCAAACGGAAATGAACCAAGATTCCGTTGCAGAACATACGCAAGAAATACCGAACTTTGCACTACTCACGCAATTTCATACAAAGCTTTATATGAAATTGTTCAAAATGATATTAAAAATCATGTAAATAGTATGGAAGAACTAGGAGACCATTTTATCAAAGAAATGCGAGAGCTAAGTGAAACGAGCGGAAGTCAGAAGATTCATCAATTCAACCAAGAATTAGTTTCCTTAGAGAAACGGATTGATGAAATAGACAGTATTTTTACCAAACTTATAGAGCAAAATGCTTTAGGGAAAATAACTGATGAAAGATTCTCTAAAATGTCTATGAACTATGAAACTGAACAAGCAGAGGTAGTGCAAAGCTATAGAGAATTAAAGTCAAAAATAAAATCCGAAGAGGAGAAAGTACAGGGTACGGATAGATTCCTTGAAACTATTAGTAAATACAAAGATGTTACAGAGTTAAACCGTTCTATGCTGTGTGAGCTGATTGATTCAATTTACGTGTATCAAGCAGAGGGAATCGGTAAAGAACGTACTCAAAAAGTAGAAATCAATTATAGGTTTCTAGCAGTGTCTCATTGATACATTCTCTGAAGGGAACACCAGAACAACAGCTGTGTTTTTTATTAAATATTTAAGGATGCTCGGGTTTGATGCTGAGAATGATAGTTTTGCTGAAAATTCTTGGTATTTTAGAAACGCTTTAGTTAGAGCTAATTATACGAATATACAAAAAGGTATTTATGAGACTACTGATTTTTTGGAGAAATTTCTTAGAAACCTGCTTCGAGACGAGAGGCATGAGCTACATAACAGAGAGATGCATATTAGTGGAAAGTTTTTATCGGTTCAAGCTGACCCAATAAATGACCCGATAAATGACCCGATAAATGACCTAATAAAATTGGAAGGAAGAGAAAAACAGATTTTTGAACTATTATATGAAAATCCATCATTAACCAGAGTCGAAATGGCTAAGAGGATAGGATGTTCGGAGTCAACAGTAAAGAGAGCACTTCAAAAATTAATGGATAAAGGAGCAATTAAAAGAATCGGGTCAAATAAAAAGGGGGAGTGGATTATAGTATAAAATAAGAGTAAATAGAAAGTCTATTCTCGTTATCAGCATGAATAAATGCAGGAGGTTAAAAATGCAAAACTTTAATTATTGTACACCGACAAGATTGATTTTCGGAAAAGATGTTATCGAAGAACTTCCGGACGTAATGAAGCAGTTCGGAAAAAGGATTTTGCTTAGCTACGGAAGTGGAAGCATCAAAAAGATTGGTCTTTATGACAAGGTAAAGGAGCTTTTAAAGGACTATGAGATTTATGAGCTTCCCGATATTCAACCCAATCCCAAGTATGATCCCAGCGTTCTTGACGGCGTGAAAATCTGTAAAGAAAAGAATATTGATGTCATTCTTGCTGTTGGAGGCGGAAGTGTTTTGGACTGCACCAAGGCCATTGCCGCGGGGGCAAAGTATGAGGGGGATCCTTGGGATTTGATTACCTATAAGGTAAAGGCCAAGGAAGCACTTCCGATTGTGGATATTATTACCCTTGCTGCGACAGGCAGTGAGTATGATGCGGGGGGAGTGATTTCCAGAACCGAAACCAATGATAAGACGGGCTATAGTGATCCCCTTCTTTATCCTGTGGTTTCCTTCTTGGATCCTGTTTATACCTTTAGTGTATCCAAGAAGCAGACTGCGGCAGGCTGTGCGGATGCCATGAATCATATTTTCGAGCAGTATTTCTGCGAGGACTCTACCCTCTTAAATGACGGTTTTATGGAGTCTGCTTTAAAGAGTCTGATGATTAACACCAAGAAATGTCTGGAGAATCCGGAAGACTATACGGCAAGAGCTGAAATGATGCTTTGCTGTACCTACGGCTGCAATGGCATTTACTCTCTTGGAAATAGTGAATCCGGCTGGCCCTGCCATGGCATGGAGCATGCGCTATCCGCCTATTATGACATTACCCATGGAGAGGGCTTGGCTATTATCACGCCAAGATGGATGAAGCATATCTTAAATGAAAAGACGGTGGAGCGTTTTGTAAAATATGGCGTAAATGTATTCGGAATCGATGAGAAGCAAGATAAGTTTGCGATTGCGGAGCAGGCAATTGATGCAACCTACAAGTTCTTCGAATCCATTAACATTCCTATGCATCTTAAAGATGTGGGAATTGATGAGAAGAGAATTGACGAAATGGCAAAGCATGTTGCTGAAAATGAAGGTCTGGAAGAGGCCTGGGCGCCTCTTTTAGAGAAGGATATTGCAGAGATTTTCAGGGAATCACTATAAAAACGAAATGCCTTGAAGGACGGAATGCAACTTAATTATTTTCTACAGAATATAATGTAGTAACAATACATGGCTAAGCGCACTTTGGCGGCTGGCCATTTTTGTGTTGGTAGAGTAAATACATTGATGGGAGCGTTTATACCAGGGAAATAGCCCTAATCATAGGTATTCCGCTACAATGGTAAAAACAAGCAGTGATAAACTTATGCATTCTTGGCTCTAGAGTATTGATTGAGCCTTTGATAGGATGTATACTTCTATTAGACAAAAATGCGGAATCTGTATTTTTGTCTAATATGTGACGAGGTGCACCAATATGAAAATAGGTAGAGATGTATATTTGAATAAGCTTATTTCGAAAAGGCATAACGGATTAATTAAGGTTGTGACGGGTATGCGAAGATGTGGAAAATCATATCTTTTATTTAATCTTTTTAAAGAGTATTTGGTAAATGAAGGAGTTGCTGAAAATCATATTATTGAGATTGCGTTTGACTCTTTTGAGAATAAAAGGTATAGAGATCCGGAGGTCTTATTTCCATATATAATGGAGAAAATGTCGGATGAAAGAATGTATTATGTTCTGTTAGATGAAGTCCAGATGCTTGATGATTTTGAATCAGTTCTTAATAGCCTCGGAAGAAAGCAAAATGTAGATGTATATGTAACGGGAAGTAATGCAAAATTCTTATCAAAGGATATTATTACAGAATTTCGTGGACGTGGGGATGAAGTTCATATGTATCCTCTAACATTTGGCGAATTTATGAGCGTATATGATGGTGACAAACAAGAAGGCTGGAGGGATTATGTACTGTTTGGTGGAATACCGCTTGTCCTAGGTTTTGAAACGGCTGATCAGAAATCCGATTTTTTAAAATCCCTGTTTGAAGAAACCTACATTTCCGATATTACCGGAAGAAATAATATACGAAATAAGGCGGAATTAGAAGAACTTCTTAATATTTTATCGTCAGCAATTGGTTCTCTTACGAACCCAAGTAAGCTATCAGCGACATTTAAAAGTGTTAAGAACAAGTCCATAAGCAAAGATACGATAATCAAATATATAGATTATCTTAGAGATTCATTTCTTATAGATAGTGCAATTCGATATGATATTAAGGGCAAAAAGTACATTAATACTCCATCAAAGTATTACTTTACCGATCTGGGACTTAGGAATGCTAGACTTAATTTTAGGCAGGTGGAGGAGACTCACGTAATGGAAAACATTATATTTAATGAACTAAAAGTTCGTGGATATAATGTGGACGTAGGGGTTGTTGTGATGAATGAAGTAGATAAAAATGGTAAGAAAATTAGAAAACAGTTGGAAGTGGACTTCGTTTGCAATAAAGGCTCAAAGAGATTTTATATTCAATCGGCCTATGCATTACCTGATAAAGAAAAGATGGAACAGGAGCAACGCTCGTTGGTGAATACAGGCGATGGATTTAAAAAGATTATTATTACAAAGGATGCTGTGGCACCACTTTATAATGAAGAAGGCATATTGGTGATGAGCGTTTATGATTTTCTTCTTAATCCGGATAGTATGGAAATCTAAAAACAGGAGGAAAATATGCAAAACTTTGACTATCAAACCCCGACAAGACTCATTTTCGGAAAAGACGTAATTCAAGAACTTCCGGAAGTAATGAAGCAGTTCGGAAAAAGGATTCTGCTGAGCTACGGAAGCGGAAGTGTCTTGGACTGTAGCAAGGCCATTGCTGCAGGGGCGAAGTATGAGGGAGATCCTTGGGATTTGATTACTTATAAGGTAAAAGCCAAGGCAGCCCTGTCACGACATGGAGCATGCGCTTTCGGCATACTATGACATCACCCATGGAGAAGGACTCGCCATTATCACCCCGAGAAGGAAAGTTAGAGGAGATACACAACAGGAGTTGCACAAAAAAGTCAGGAGAACAATTTATGAAGACATTGATTATTAATGGAAGTCCTCGCATCGGAGGCAATACAAGCATTGCCCTGGAGGAGATGCTTAAGGTCTTTGAGCAGGAAAATATAGAGGTAGAAGTAGTGCAAATCGGCAATAAAGATATACGAGGCTGTATTGCCTGTGGTTATTGTTATAAGAATGGAAAATGCGTCTTCAATGACCCGGTAAATGAACTGGCAGAGAAATTTGAAGCCGCAGATGCTTTAGTAGTGGCATCCCCGGTTTATTATGCCTCCGCAAATGCTACCCTGATTGCCTGTCTGGACAGACTGTTCTACAGTACACATTTTGATAAGACCATGAAGGTGGGCGCCAGTGTGGTTGTGGCAAGACGAGGCGGTTTATCCGCGACCTTTGATGAATTGAATAAGTATTTTACAATCGCGGGAATGCCGGTAGCCTCCAGTCAATACTGGAACAGCGTGCACGGATGCGAAAAAGGAGAGGCGAAGGAAGACCTGGAAGGCTTGCAAACTATGAGAACTCTAGCCAGAAATATGGCCTTTTTGATGAAGAGTATTGCCCTTGGGAAAGAAAAATACGGTTTACCGGAGCAAGAAGAGGGGATAGCTACAAATTTTGTCCGATAAGGGAAGGGAGGATATAGAGGGGAGCTGAGCAAACATCGGGGCCAAACCTTCTGTATCTTTTCTTGATAACTTAGCTTTCCTTTTTGCTCCAAAAGTGTCTTAAAGAGATTAGTGGAGAGTGCTATGCCATTTCAAATCATCCGAAACGATATTACAAAAATGCAGCTTGATGCCATAGTGAATCCGGCTAATCCTATACCGGGATATGCTGCGGGAATAGACAGTGCTGTTTATAAGGCTGCCGGGGAAGAAAAGCTTTTGCGGAGACGACAGGAAATAGGGGCTATTGCTCCCGGAAGCTCCTTTATTACGGATGGATACAATCTTCCTGCAAAGTATATTATCCATACGGTAGGAACGGCCTGGCAGGGTGGGAACTCAGACGAAGAAATAATTATAAGAAAATGTTACCGCAGTATCTTTAAACTTGCCCTTGAACATCATATTCTCAGTCTTGCCATCCCTCTTTTGGCGTCAGGAAGCTATGGTTTTCCCAAGGGAATAGCCCTTAGAATTGCTCTGTCGGAGATAGAAAGCTTTATGTCGGAAAATGACATAGAGCTTTATCTTGTGGTTTTTGATGAAAAATCCTATTCCCTATCAACGGAACTATACGGTGATATTGATGAATATATCAATAAGCATTATGTAGAAGAAAAGATTTCGGAAGAGTATTCGGAATCATATGTTAGAGGAAAAAGTTCTAATGCTGATCCTGTTAGAGTGAGCTCTGTTTACGGGGCGCATATCAGTCCGGAAAAGTGCCTGGTTTCCGAAGTTCGAAGCTTGGAGGATGCGGTAAAGAATCTTGACAAAAGCTTTATGGAGCTGGTTTTTTCCTTCGCAGATCAAAAAGGTCTTAGCGATGTTGAGGTTCAGAAGAAAGCAAATCTGGACAGAAAGGCATTTTCCAAACTGAAATGCGGAACCACCAAAAATCCGAGTAAATCCACAGCGCTGGCTCTGGCTGTTGCATTGGAATTGAATCTGGATGACACAAAGGATTTGCTTTCAAGGGCGGGCTGGGCCTTATCTCCCTGCAGTAAGCAGGATCTTATTGTGCAATATTTTATAGAGCGGGAAGCTTATGATATCTATGAAATCAATCTTGCTCTTTTTGAACATGGTGAACCACTCCTGGGAATGCAAGCAGTTTAAATGTCGCCTGACAAGTGACCAAAACGAAAGCAAGAAGCGATAGGATACCCTCGTAAACATGCAAACAAGCAAATGATGGAGGGAATCACTATGAGAGAAAATTTAACGGAACTTGTATTTATCCTTGACAGAAGCGGATCTATGGCCGGGCTTGAATCCGATACTATCGGCGGATTTAATGCCATGATAGAAAAGCAACAAAAGGAAACCGGAGAGGTATTTGTATCTACTGTTTTGTTTGACGATGAGGCGGAAGTAATTCATGACAGAGCCCCTATTGGAAATGTAAAAAAGCTGACGGAAGCGGACTACTATGTCCGTGGATGCACGGCACTCTTGGATGCAGTGGGGGGAGCAATTCGTCATATTGCTAATGTTCATAAGTATGCGAGAGAGGAAGATAGACCCGCTAAGACCTTATTTGTAATCACAACGGATGGTCTTGAAAATGCCAGTAGAAAGTACTCCTTTACGGATGTAAAGAAGCTTATTCAAAATCAACAAGAGAAGTATCATTGGGAATTTCTTTTCTTGGGAGCAAACATAGATGCTATAAAAGTTGCCGGAAGTATGGGAATCAAACAGGATAGGGCGGCAAACTACAACTGCGATGGAGTTGGTACAGCACTTAATTACCGGGTTATTGATGAAGCTGTGACACGTATTAGAGAATGTAAGGTTTCGGATATGGAGACGATGTTTGTTGGTGGTGCCTGGAAAGCGGATATTGACCGGGATTTTGAGAAGAGAGGCGAAAAGCATGAAATTTGATGAAAGTTTGCAGCAGTATGTTTATCAGTATGAAGACTTGATTTTTTCTTGGGATGAGGAGCCTAAAGAGGAATATATCAGTAAGGTGAAAGTTTTAGCAAAGAATTATAAAGATAATTTGGATCGAATAATTGACTTTATCTTACCTGAACTTAGAGGAATGTACGGAGATGTAAGCAAAGAAGATGTAAAAAATAATCTTGGGCAAGCTATCATTGACTATAACCAGGGAACAGTGACTTATTGTGACCAGAGTTTTGATGATTATCATATCTTTTCGTTTGAATTTTTAAATAATACATTTGAGAAGCTGGAACATTTTTCTGTTGACGGGTAAATAGCTGTATCGGAGGAAAACTATGACTCTACTGGAGTACATGAGGCGTAGAAATAAAATGACGCTTTCAGAATGGGAAGATTCTTTTGAGAAAAAGGAAAAGGAAATCATTGTCTTAAGGCACGAAGGAGGCGGAGGAAGTCTCCGAAATGGGTTTTGGGAATGGGATGCCTATTTCTTAACCTATGTGGACTGTGAAACAGGAGAGCTTCACAAAGAAGAAGGGCGAATCGAATTTCCGGTTATAGACAAAGAGGAGCCTCCATTTCAGTTTGACGAGGAAAGCATTTATAAATTAAGGGTGCGTGAAAAACTGCCGGAGGAAGTTCCTGAGGGAGCATTGCCTGCAAAGAACCATTTTTTAGTGGTAGAAATTCTTGAAAGGAATGCAGTTTGTCCGGAACTTGAAGAAATGCTTATAGAGTATAGAAAACCCGTGGTTTTGCAGGATGATATCTTGGGTGATCTAACTTATGATAAGCTGCTTAAAAGCTTTGAGGGAAGCATAGATTGGCTTGGTGGAAAGGTACATTTATCCTTATCTGTAGGTAAAGACAATAAATCGGGAATAACAAAGGCGAAAAAGCTTCTGAAAACAATGGTTTTGGAACAGGAAAAATGGGATGCGGACCTGCGTAGTTTTGCTGCCAAAGAGCTCACTGAATTTGCCTGTGAATGGGCAGAATCTGAAGAAGAGGCTGCTTTAATTACAGAAGAAAGCTTTGCAAAAAGAATTAGCCTAAGTTTGCTTTGGGTGACATCGGGAGCTTCATTTTCTGCTTGTTTTGATGATGATGAGCTTTTCTTCGGGCACAGCATCGCAGTTAGCGGCAGTCTTAAGAAAGGAATGATCTCGGCAAAAATTGAAGGATGAAAGAATACAGATGGTCTGAATAGTTATATACCTTCTCGCTACATAAATAGGATATTGTAGCGAGAAGGTATTATTCTATTTACTACGAAATTTTAAAGAAAGAATAGATAACTCCCTGTATATATATTTCGACGAATAATTTAGATGAACTTTTGTATATCAATATAATAGAAATTGATTGCAAATGAAATACATATTCGATACACTTGGCTTAGAATAGGAGGTGTAGCTATGGCACAGACAATGGTGAATTTTCGAATGGATGAAAAATTAAAAGAGAAAATGGAGAAAACATGTAAGGATATGGGGCTATCAGTAACTGCTGCATATACTATGTTTGCAACAAAAGTTACCAGAGAACAGAGGATACCTTTTGAAGTTACAGCAGACCCGTTTTTTAGTGAAGAAAATATGGATCGTTTAAGAAAAAACATGGCTCAGATGGAGAAAACCGGCGGAACTATCCATGAGGTGAATTTGGATGATTAAATATTGGACGGATGATGCTTGGGAGGAATTTGAATATTGGACTGAGCAGGATAAGAAAACGCTCAGGCAGATAAAGAAGCTTCTTAAGGACATTGACAGAAATGGATACAAAGGCTTAGGTCATCCGGAACCACTTACTGGAGATTTATCGGGATATTGGAGTCGCCATATAGATGAAAAGAATCGGCTTGTCTATAAGATTGAGAATGATATAGTAAAGATTATCCAATGCGGTTCTCATTATAAAGACAAGTAACATTGCTTTTTCAAATACTTTCGTATAACTCTATGATATTTCATATAGTTACAGTATATTACTGATGTTGGATGATAATTAATGGTTGTGGAGGATTTGCATAATGACAGATTTATTAAAGACGAGTGGAGAAGAAGAATATCGTAAGGGATTAGAGCAATTAAATTCTAATGAGCAATATAACCTCAGAAATGCACTCTGCTATTTTTGCGAAGCTGCAGAAAAACAGCATGCAGAAGCGATGCTTCAAGCTGGTCTTTTGTATTTATTTGCTGAACCTCAAATAATTAGAAATGTTTCTAAAGCAACAGAATACTTCAAAAAATCTGCAGATAGTGGCATAGCTACTGCGAAAGATTATATGGCTGTGTGTTACTTACTAGGGATTGAGGTAGAAAAGAATGAAGAATTAGCTGTTAGAATACTTGAAGATAATTTTAAGATAGGCGACTATTTAGCAGCATATTTATTAAGTGATATTTTTCAAAAAGGTTGTGGGAAAATTGTAAAGGACGAGGAAAAGGCAAAAATGTATAATCAATTTGCAAGGCAAAATAATATACCAGATGCAGAAAATCAGTTTAGAAGAATTTTACTACAAAGCATGAATTCTAATTTAGAAAAATAATATTTATTATATTTTCAAGGCGATTGAGCTTTTTCCTATCGCCTTTTTTATTTTCAAATAATACATTTGAGAAGTTGGAACATTTTTCCGTTGACGGATAAATAGCTTTATCGGAGGAAAAGCATGAACCTACTGGAGTACATGAGGCGTAGAAATAAAATGACGCTTTCAGAATGGGAAGATACTTTTGAGAAAAAGGAAAGAGAAATCATTGTTCTAAGGCACGAAGGAGGCGGAGGAAGTCTCCGAAATGGATTTTGGGAACGGGATGAGTATTTCTTAGCCTATGTGGACTGTGAAACAGGAGAGCTTCACAAAGAAGAGGGACGGATCGAATTTCCGGTTATAGACAAAGAGGAGCCTCCATTTCAGTTTGAAGAGGAAACCATTTACAAACTAAGGGTGCATGAAAAGCTGCCTGAGGAAGTTCCTGAGGGAGCATTGCCTAGTAAGAATCATTTTTTAGTTGTAGATATTCTTGAAGCGAATGCAGTTTGTCCGGAGCTTGAAGAAATGCTTATAGAGTATAGAAAACCCGTGGTTTTGCAGGATGATATCTTGGGTGATCTAACTTATGATAAGCTGCTTAAAAGCTTTGAAGGAAGCATAGATTGGCTTGGTGGAAAGGTACATTTATCCTTATCTGTAGATAAAGACAATAAATCGGGAATAACAAAGGCGAAAAAGCTTCTGAAAACAATGGTTTTGGAACAGGAAAAATGGGATGCGGACCTTCGGGAATTTGCCGCCGGGAAGCTCACAAAACTGGCCTGCGAATGGGCAGAATCTGATGAAGAGGCTGCTAAAATTACAGAAGAAAGTTTTGCCAAAAAAATTAGTCTAAAATTGCTTTGGGTGACAGCGGGTGGTTCCTTTACTGCTTATCTTGATGATGATGAGCTTTTCTTCGGGCATAGCATCGCAGTTAGCGGCAGCCCTAAGAAAGGGCTATTGTCGGCTGATATTGAGGGATAAGAGAATACAGAGGATAAGAAGAGACATTTGCCTTCTCGCTACATAATTACAATATTGTAGCGAGAAAGTATTGACCTTTTTGCTACTAAATTTTAAAATTATAGCGAATGGGAGGGCTCATATGAACGAAGTAAATATCTTTGATCAATTACTTGAAGAACAGAATGGATATATTCGATTAATTGATGCTCAAAATGAAGGAGTATCAAAGTGTGCAGTTCTGGATTATGTCCGTAAGAAGGAAATGGAAAAGGTAGCTCCCGGCATATATATTTCGCCTGATGTATGGGAAGATAGACTATATTTAATTCAACTTAGAAATAGAAAAATTATTTTTTCTCATGAGACAGCTTTGTATATTCATAATCTTTCCGATAGAGAACCTTTTGCACCGGTGATTACTGTTGGACGAGGATATAATGCGAAACATTTAAAAGATAAAGGTATTATAGTCCATACGGTAAGACCGGATTGGGTAGAGCTTGGCTTGACAGAGGAGAAGACCTTTACCGGTAATAAAGTACGAATCTATGATAGAGAGCGCTGTATCTGTGATATTATCAAGAATAAAAATAGAATGGATATTCAAGTATTCCAGACGGCTTTGAGAACTTATTTTTCGGGTAGTGACAAAAATATCCATAAGCTCATGGAATATGCTCGCATCATGGGAATTTCGGATAAGGTGAGACAATATACAGAGGTATTACTATGATGAAAAGTGCTACAGCTGTAAAGGCAAAGATAAAAAATAAAGCAGGGGAAGTAGTGACAAATCCCAGATAATACTAAGAATATATCTGATGGAAAGACTTCTGGAGAGAGTTTCTTTATCAAAGTATAGAGATAACTTTGTACTAAAGGGAGGACTTTTAGTATCTTCTTTGGTGGGTGTGGATATGCGTTCAACTATGGATGTAGATACTACGGTAAAATCACTTCCTATGAATAAAAAATCAGTGCAAAAGATTCTTGAAGAAATAATGGAGATTGAGTTGGAGGATGGAGTCTCTTTTCGCATAAGCAAAGTACAGGATATTATGGAAGGACACGAATATGAAGGTCTTCGTTTTATGATAGAGTGTTCGATGGAAAGATTAAAACAGACTATAAAAATTGATATTTCAACCGGTGATGAGATTACACCGGGAGCGATTGCATATAAGTTACCACTTATCATTGAGGATAGATCAATTGATCTTTGGGCGTACAATTTGGAAACGATTCTTGCGGAAAAGCTTGAAACTATCATGGTAAGGGCAGAAGCGAATACAAGAATGAGAGATTTTTATGATATACATGTATTACTTAAGCAAGATGTAGAAACGATTGACAGAGATACAATGAAAGCTGCATTTTATGCTACTTGCTAGACCTCTAATGGTAATTTTAGTTGCCTAGCAATACCCAACAGAGAGTAGGAAAATGCTAATTTTCAAAAGAAAAGGGATAAGAAAGATAGGGGGAATATGGAATTAGAATGTTTACAAGAGAAACCAAAACTTGTCTTGACATATCCTCATAAGTCTTACTTTAATAGGATAGGCTGCTTATCCTTGGTGATATTTTCTTTTATTGTTATGTGGGTATTGAAGCATCTTATGCGTTATCATACTGATTTTTCAGATCAAATGATTATGGCAATTGTGCTGATTGTCGTTCCGTTCCTACTATGGTTTATGGGATATTATCTCTTTCTAAATGGAGTGAAATTAGAAATTTATGAAAACGAAGTTGTTCAATACTATACTTATGGAAGTAGAGGACGGAGTATATTACATTTTAAATTTAAACTTGAAGATATAGAACAAATAAAAACGAAGAATCGTCCGTTTCATTGTCTGAAGATGACCATAAAAATTAGGAATCCTATTTTTTATGGTTTGCATAAGAAGAAACTAAATAAGCTGGAGAATGTAAGTGTCATCCTAGATAGAAAAAAATCGGATTGTTTTATGCAAGAGATAGAACAATTTCACAGAAAGCAAATTAATGAGCCGATTTAGCAAATACAATTAACGAATATGAGGAAAATGGCTAAATATAAATTGACGATTTTGCGGTATTGAAATATAAGATTATGAAGAATTTCGCAGGGCTCTGGAGGATGATTTTCGCAGGATTGATCAAAGGGGAAAGATATCGGCACTTTTTGATGCAATTCCTGCTCAGCTCATGGGAAATGCATCCAGATATCAGGTGTCAAGTGTTTTGAAAGGATTTTACAGAAAATGATATATATTCCAAGCTTTTAAATGGTAAGTTACAGGCTAACTTGGGCAATATTTATGAGAATTCAAGAATAATGCGTGAAATATTGCTATACACAAAGGATTATCAAAAGGATGGATCTCTAGAATGTGTACCGATTATGTGGGCACAGTTTATATAAAACCTGGACCGACAAAGTCCTATTGAGTGAACTCCATGGGGATGGTATAATACCTCAGGTTTATTATTTCCCATTACGTATGAAAAGTTCGTCATAAATTGTCGATTTAGAAGATAGGAGTGTAAAAATGAAATTAGGAATTGTCGGTTTGCCAAATGTGGGAAAGTCCACCCTCTTTAATGCCATTACCAAGGCGGGGGCGGAGTCTGCCAACTACCCCTTCTGTACCATTGACCCCAATGTTGGTGTAGTGGCGGTGCCGGACGAGCGTTTGAAACTTTTGTCTGACCTGTATCATTCTGAGAAAATCACTCCGGCAGTAATCGAGTTTGTGGATATTGCGGGGCTGGTTCGGGGCGCTTCCAAGGGAGAGGGATTAGGAAACCAGTTCTTGGGAAATATCCGGGAAACGGATGCCATTGTCCATGTAGTGCGTTGTTTCGAAGATGACAATGTGATTCATGTAGACGGTTCTGTAGACCCCATCAGAGATATTGAAACCATTGAATTGGAGTTGATTTTCTCTGATTTGGAGCTTTTGGACAGAAGAATGCAAAAGACCAAGAAGCTGGCCAATAACGACAAGGATGCGAAAAAGGAATATGCCCTTTTGGAAAAGCTTCATGCTCATCTGGAAGAGGGAAAACTGGCCATTAACTTTGAAGCAGACGAGGAAGAGGGGGCTTTACTGGACAGCATCGGACTTCTTACCAGAAAGCCTGTGATTTATGCCTGCAATGTGGCGGAGGAAAGTCTTGCGGATGACGGAGAAAGTAATCCCCACGTGGCAAAGGTTCGGGAATATGCAAAGAAAAACCACTCCGAAAGCTTCGTGATTTCCGCCCAGATTGAGCAGGAGATTTCCGAGCTTTCCGAGGAGGAAAAGGGCGAATATCTGGAGTCCCTTGGATTAAGCGAGTCCGGTTTGGATAAGATTGTTCGTGCTTCCTATTCTCTTCTTGGACTGATGTCTTACCTTACAGCAGGGGAGAAGGAAACCAGAGCTTGGACCATTAAAAAGGGAACCAAGGCTCCTCAGGCAGCAGGAAAGATTCACACCGACTTTGAGAGAGGATTTATTAAGGCGGAAGTGGTAAATTACAAGGATTTACTGGATAACGGTTCTCTTTCTGCGGCAAGAGAAAAGGGACTTGTGCGTATGGAAGGAAAAGAATACGTGATGCAGGACGGAGATGTGGTGCTGTTCCGATTCAATGTCTAAATGAATATCCAAGGAGCCGGTTTCCTTTCGCTTTGGCCGGTTTAGCTTAAATCATAGAACAAGCTGCCCTGACAATAGCAAAATATGCTCCAACAGCAGAAAATATGCTCCAACAATAGAAAACATAAATTTTAAGAAGATGACTTTTTGCGCATCTTCTTTTTTTATGCTTTTTTGACATGACTGCTTCTTTCCTTATTGGATTTTTCGGGAGCATAGAGCGGAGAAAGCTTTGAATTTACGGCTTTTATCCACAATTTTCCGCATTTTACTATTTAGAGATTTTTCTTCTTTGTTCTTTCGAAAAAACAGGGGAAGGAAGTGGGAAAATTCTAGTATCTTGTCTTGCCATTTCCCTGAAAACTCGGTAATATAATGGAGAAGTGGGAAAAAGTGGGAGAAAGTGGTAAGTATGTTTACGGGAGAGTATCATTTAAATTTAGATACTAAGGGCAGGATGATGATTCCTGCCAAGTTCCGTGAGGATGGTTATAGCGAATTTTTCCTAACCCGTTCATTAGATGGCTGTCTTTCCCTCTACGCAATTCCGGAATGGAAGAAGTTGGAGGAAAAGTTACAGGCTTTGCCCATGACCAGTGAAAAGGCGAGAAAGTTAAAGCGTTATATTCTGGGTAGTGCAGTGTCGGTGGAGTGTGATAAACAGGGACGTATCCTCATTCCACAGGTCTTACGGGACAAGGCGGAATTGGAAAAAGATGTGATGCTTCTGGGTGTGGGAGACTATGCGGAAATCTGGTCTGCCGAGAGCTATGAAGAGAAGAATGATTTTTCCGATACGGAAGAGTTGGCTAAAGACATGGAAGGCATGGGCATATAATGGAATTTTCTCATAAAAGTATCATGGTTGAAGAATGTATGGAGGGTCTGAACATCAAGAAGGATGGCATCTATGTGGATGGCACTCTGGGCGGTGGAGGACATTCCTTCCATATTTTAGAAAGACTTGGGGAAAAGGGACAGCTGATCGGTATTGACCAGGATGAGGATGCGATACAGGCGGCTACAGAAAGATTAAAGCCCTTTGCCAAGCAGCTTCACATCATTAGGGACAATTATGAGCATTTTCCGGAAATCCTATCTTCCCTTTCTATAGAAAAGGTGGACGGGATTCTTTTAGACTTAGGCGTTTCCAGTCATCAGTTTGATGAAGAAGAAAGAGGCTTTTCCTATCGATTTGATGCACCCTTGGATATGCGGATGGATCAAAGACAGGACTTTAGTGCAAAGGATTTGGTGAACAGCTACAGCGAATCCTCCTTGTTTCACATCATAAGGGACTATGGGGAAGACAAGTTTGCAAAAAATATTGCAAAGCACATTGTTTTGGCAAGACAGGAAAAACCCATTGAAACAACCAAGGAATTGGCAGAAATCATTTCCCATGCCATTCCCATGAAGTTTCGTCTGCAGGGTGGTCACCCTGCAAAAAGAACGTTCCAGGCCATCCGGATTGCCTTAAATCGGGAGCTGGAGGTTTTGGAGAATTCCTTGAAGAGCATGATTGAAGCCTTGAATCCGGGAGGAAGAATCTGTATTATCAGCTTCCATTCTCTGGAGGACAGGATTGTAAAGCGAAGCTTCAAGGACGCGGAGAATCCTTGCATTTGCCCGCCGGACTTTCCGGTGTGTACCTGCGGGAGAAAAAGTTTGGGCAAGGTCATCAGCAGAAAAGCCATTTGTCCAAGTGAAGAGGAAATGGAAGAAAATCCCAGAGCAAAAAGTGCGAAGCTTAGGATTTTTGAAAGAGCATAAAGGAGTAAGAAATTGTCCGGCTGTATAAGTTATTGGAAAACTTGCGCAGAGGGCATGAAGATATTTTCGGGGGAATAAAGGGGAGTATATGAAGAAAAGGGGAGAGAGGAGACAGCTGCAATATGTGCAAGGAAGCTTGGCCGTGAAAGAGCAGTATCTCCCAAAAAAACGAGTAGAAAAGAAAAAAATAGAGAAAAAGCAGGAACAGAGAAAGAAAAGAGCTACTTCCGGCATGGAAAGACGGGTCTTACAGGAAAGAGCCAAGATTCTTCGGGAAAGAGAGAAGAATCACATTTTGCAGCAGGAGAGACTGAAGGAAAAAACTTCTGCCAATCTGTTCTTGGTATTTTGCGTTACAGCGATGATGTTTGTGATGGGCGGTTTATGCTTTCATTACATTCAGTTGCAGACGGAGGTAAATACCAGAATTCGAAAAATTGAGGTAGAGAAAACCCGCTTGGATAAGCTGCGGCAGAAAAATGACGCTTTGCAGAATGCTATCAATACCAGCGTGAATCCGGAAGAGGTCTATGAAATTGCCACCAAGGAACTGGGGATGGTATATCCGGGGGAAAATCAGGTAATAGAGTATAAAAAGTCGGAAAGTGAGTACGTAAGGCAGTATGAAAACATCCCCAAATCCTGAAGCTGAACAGAGAAGAAGACGGCAGACGAAAATTCTGCCGTTTTATATGCAAGAAAAACTGATTATCGGTTTTTGCTTTTTTCTGATTCTCTTTCTCTTATTGACCTTTGCCCTGTTTCAGATTGTACGAAACAACAACGAGGCTTTTAACAGAAAGGTATTAAGACAAAGGCAAACCCAATATGGTTCCAAGGTACTTCCTGCCAAAAGAGGAGATATCATGGATAGAAACGGAACCATTTTGGCCACCAGCCAGAAGGTTTACAATCTGATTGTGGATGCCAGAACCATGACTTCTTATCAGGACAAGCGTTATGAGGAAGCCAGTTTAAAGGCGGTGGAGGAATTTTTTAAAGAGGATGCGGGAGAGCTTAGGGCCTATATTGCCAAGCAGGATGCTTTGCCGGACGGGAAAAAGAGTGCCTACTATAAGTATAAAAAAAGAATGTCCTATGAAGAGCGGACGGCATTTTTGGATTATATAGACGAGCAAAATAAGCAGTACAAAAAAGATGGAAAGAAAGACCGGATTAAGGGTCTGGATTTTGAAGAAGAGTATAGGAGATATTATCCTTATAAAAATTTGGCTTGTAACATCATCGGCTTTACCACGGATGACGGGGAAAGCGGACAGGCCGGGGTGGAGCAATTTTATAATAAAAGCCTGATCGGTACCAATGGAAGAACCTATGGATATCTGGACTCCGATACCAAGTTGCAATCCGTGATTCGGGAAGCCACCGACGGAAACAGTTTGGTCACCACTATCAACTACAACATTCAGAGGACGGTGGAAAAATATTTGCAGGAATGGCAAACCGAGGATGTGGGTTCCAAGGTGGCTTCCGCCATTGTCATGGATCCGAAAACCGGAGAAATCCTGGCTATGGCCAGCACCAAGCAGTATGACTTAAATGAGCCGAGAAAGCTGAATGATGCGGAATATCCGGAGAGTCTTCTTTTGGAGCTTGGAAAAAAAGAAGCCCAAATCGTATATAAAAGAGAGCATGAAAATAAAAGTATTTCTTTAGAAGAGGTTGGTCAGTATTTTACCCAAGAGGAGCTTCTTTCCTATGGAAGGCAGGCGGCTTGGAATGAGGTATGGCGAAACCCCGTAATTTCCGACACCTATGAGCCCGGTTCTACGGTGAAACCCTTTACTGTAGCGGGAGCGTTGGAGGAATCCGTTATTAAGCCGAAAACCACCTTTACCTGTGACGGAAAGGTGACCTTAAGTGACGGTGTTCATACCTGGAACATCCGTTGTATTAAGAGAGACGGTCATGGAACTCTGGATGCGGAGCAGGCTTTGATGCAATCCTGTAACGTTTATATGATGAATACTGCCTTTGCAGAGGGGGCGGAAACTTTTGTAAAGTACCAGCATGTATTCGGCTTTGGAGATAAAACCACCGTGGACCTTCCGGGAGAGGCAGATACCGCCTCTTTGGTTTACACGGCTGATACCTTGGGAAAGACCTCTTTAGCCACCAATTCCTTCGGACAAAACTTTAACGTGACCATGATTCAGATGGCTTCCGCATTTAGCAGTGTCATCAATGGGGGATCCTATTACAAACCCCATGTGGTCAAGCAGATTTTAAATGCCAACGGTACGGTGATTAAGGATGTACAACCGGAGCTGATGCGGGTTACCGTTTCTGAAGATACCAGTGCCTTTTTACGAGAGGCTTTATTCCAAACCGTAGAGGGAGGAACCGGAAAGCCGGCACAGATACAAGGCTATCATGTGGGAGGAAAGACCGGAACAGCCCAAAAGCTGCCAAGATCTGCGAAAAACTATCTGGTTTCATTCTGCGGCTTTGCCCCCGTGGAGGATCCGCAACTTTTGGTCTATGTGGTGGTGGATACACCTAATTTGGAAGGAGAGGCTCAGGCCAGCGCTTCCTTTGCCACCAAGATTGAACAAAAGATTATGAATGATGCTTTACAGTTCTTAAATATTCAGCCTCAGGGAGAAACGGATCCCAATGCCTCTTTGAACAAGGATTTACAGTCGGAAGAAGGTATTTTGGGAGAGAATCAGAGCAGGGAAGAGGATGAAAATGCAGAAAGCGGTAAAAAAGAAGGAGCTTCCGAAAAGTCGGGAAACAATTCTTCTGCTAAGAAAGAAAGCAGTGCTTCCGATGCACAAGAGGGTAAAGTAGTAAAGCGAAGTGTTGATACAGACGAGAAGGCAGAAGACGAGGGAGAAGTTCCGGACGAACTGCCCAGTACAGCGGAAAGTGCGGAAAGTACATCCGGAAGATAAAGAGATGAGGGGGAAGGAAAATGTTTATGGAGGGAATAAGCTTAGGGATTTCCTTTTTGGTGATGCTTCTGATTTCACCAAAGGGAATCAAGCTTCTGCACCAATTGAAGTTTGGACAGGAGGTTAGAGAGGATGGCCCCAATAGCCATTTGAAAAAGCAGGGCACTCCTACTATGGGAGGCATCTTGTTTCTGATTGCCATTAGTGTTGCCTGTCTGCCCTTTGCAGGAACCTACCCTCATATTTTACCGGCTTATCTTTTGGGTATTGGCTTTGGCGTAGTAGGTTTTATTGATGACTATCTGAAGGTGGTAAAGCATCAGTCCGAGGGCTTTAATCCAAGGCAGAAAATGCTGTGTCAGACGATTATTTCCATCCTGTATATCTCCTATATTTTTTATTCCAAGGACTATAGCGGAGCCTTTCGCATTCCTTTCTTTGGCAAGGAGGCTTACAGCCCGGGATTGCTTCTGTTCTTCCCGATATCCCTTTTTATTATTACGGCAACGGATACCGGAGCCAATTTTACGGATGGAATCGACGGGCTTTGCTCCTCTGTGACCGGGGTGATTGTATTTTTCTTACTCTTGAAAAATCATCTGGGAACGGGAGATATGGCTCCTCTTATGGGAGCGGTTTTGGGCGGACTTTTAGGCTTTTTATGTTTCAATGCCTATCCTGCCAAGGTGTTTATGGGAGATACCGGTTCTTTGGCCTTGGGGGGCTTTGTGGTAGCCATGGCCATTCAGGAAGAAATTGCATTATTTATTCCGATTTTTGCCTTCATTTATTTTGTGGAAGTGCTTTCTGTGATTCTTCAGGTGAGCTACTTCAAATGGAGCCATGGAAAGAGAATTTTCAAAATGGCGCCCATACATCATCATTTTGAACTTTTGGGCTGGTCCGAGACCAAGGTGGTGACGATTTTTACCATCATTACGATTTTGCTATGTTTTTTCTGCTTTATGATTTTATAAAAAATGAAAGAGTAAAAAAGAAAAAGCAAAAAGAAAAAGCTAAAAAAGAGCAAGAAAAATTTAGGGAAATAAAGTTGCAGGCCTAAAGGGGAGAAGATTGGGCTTTGCAGAAAATACAAGCACAGGGAAAGGGATTTCAAAGAGGTTAAAGGGACGAAGATGGACAAGCAAAAAATTTTGGTTTTGGGAACAGGACGGAGCGGTGTTGCGGCAGCAAAGCAGATTCTTGCCATGGGGGGCGAAGTGATTTTCTTCGATAAGAACCCCAAGGTAGAGGATAGAGCCTTGCTGAGCCAATTTAAAAAGAAGGACAAGGTGAGCCTGATTAAGGGTAAGCTCTTGGCCTCTGATTTGTTGCATATTAACGCCTCTGTCATCAGTCCCGGAATCCCCTTAGATGAGCCTTATGTGAAAATGCTTTCCACCGCCCAAATCCCTATTATCGGAGAAATCGAACTGGCCTACCAATCCAGCAAGGGAAAGCTTTGTGCGGTAACGGGAACCAATGGAAAGACCACTACGGTAAGTCTTATCGGGGAGATTTTGAAAAGCGAATACAGTGATACCCATGTGGTGGGAAACATCGGAAATCCCTTTACGGCAGAGGCCCTGGAGACAGAAGAGCAGTCCGCCACCGTTTGTGAGGTCAGTTCCTTTCAGCTGGAAACCATCGTGGATTTTCGGCCGGAGGTTTCCGCCATCACCAACATTACCCCGGATCATCTGGATCGACACAAGACCATGAAAAACTATATTGCGGTGAAGGAATCCATTGCGGAGAATCAGGAAGAGGAAGACAGTATCGTTTTAAATTATATGGATCCGGAGCTTCGAAAGTTCGGAAAGAAAAGAAGTCTAAAGCCGAAGGTTTTATGGTTTTCATCCGAGGAAGAGCCGAAGGATACCAAGGAAAAGGAGTCTCTTTTCCTGAGAGGAGATACCTTCTATTATAAGAAGGCGGATAAGGAAGAGAAGCTTTTCACCACCAAGGATGTGCATTTGCTGGGAAAGCATAACTATGAAAATATCCTCTGTGCTGTGGGAGTGGGCCTGAAAATGGGCGTACCCATGGACAAGATTATCAAGGTTTGTAAGAAGTTCAAACCTGTGGAGCATAGAATTGAATTTGTTCGGGAACGTTCCGGTGTAAAATATTACAACGATTCCAAGGGCACCAATGTGGATGCGGCGATTCAAGCCCTTAGAGCAATGCCGGGCCCGGTGGTTTTAATCGGGGGCGGATATGATAAGCATGTGGATTTTGATCCTTGGGTGAAGGAGTTTAAGGGAAGAGTAAAGTACCTGGTTTTGATTGGAGAAACCAGAAATCAGATTGCGGAAACTGCCAAGAAAAACGGCTTCCAGAATGTGATGTTTGCCGAGGATATGGATGAGGCGGTAAAGGATTGCGCGGCCTATGCGGATCCCGGAGATTACGTGCTTTTGAGCCCGGCCTGTGCCTCCTGGGGCATGTTTAAGGACTATGAGGAAAGAGGCAGAATCTTTAAGGACTGCGTGAAGAACCTTTAAGGGCTACGTGAAGAAGCTGTAAGGACTGCGTGAAGAACCTTTAAGGACTGCGTGAAGAATTTTTAAGGACTGCGAGAAGAAGCCGTAAAGACTGCGTGAAGAAGCCGTAAAGACTGCATGAAGAACCTGTAAGGACTGCGTGAAGAACCTGTAAGGACTGGTGAAGAATCTGTAAGAGGAGGAAATCAGTGGCTGGAAAAAGAAGGCTAAAACGATTTTATGATATTTCCCTGGTGGTAATGGTCTTTTCCATTACCCTTTTTGGGCTGCTGATGCTGTATTCCGCCTCCTCCTATACGGCGGAAAGAGATAATTTGGGAGAGATGTTTTACCTGAAACGACAGGCTTTGTTTGCCGGATTTGGATTTCTGGTCATGCTTTTTACCTCCCGATTTATTGACTACCATATCTTTGCCAAATTAAATCTGGTGATTTATGCCATTGCCGCTGTGGCGGTAATTGTCACCAGCCTTATCGGTGTGGCATCCCATGGATCCAACCGCTGGATTGTCATTTTCGGTGTACGTTTCCAGCCTTCAGAGCTGATGAAACCTGCCATTATCATTCTCTTTGCCACGCTTTTAACCCATAAGGGAAGGAAGCTTGACGGTTTCGTTCCCATGTTAAAAGCGGCAGCCTGGGCACTGGTTCCGGCAGCAATCATTGCTTATACCAACCTGTCCACCGCTATGATTGTAGCGGGAATTGCGGCATTTATGCTCTTTGTGGCGGTAAAAAGCTATAAGTATCATTTGATGCTCTTGGGAGGAGGGATTGCGGCGTATCTTGGCGCTTATCCCCTTTCTTTGTTGTTGCAAAAAATGAAGGTGCTACACGGCTATCAGATTACCAGAATTTTAGCCTGGAAGGATCCTTCTTCCTATGAAGATGAAACCTTTCAAACATTGCAGGGGATTTATGCCATCGGTTCCGGAGGCATTTTCGGAAGGGGACTGGGAGAGAGTATTCAGAAGTTTATAATGCCCGAGTCCCAGAATGATATGATTTTTACCATTATTTGCGAAGAGCTGGGCTTTGTGGGAGGCCTTGGCGTGATGCTGGTTTATGCACTTATTCTTTTTCGTCTCTATGAGATTGCAAAAAATGCCAAAGACCTTTTCGGCTCTTTGCTGGTTATCGGCGTAATGTCCCACATTGCTTTGCAGGCAATTTTAAATATTGCGGTAGCGACAAACTCTATTCCCAACACCGGAATTACCCTCCCTTTTATCAGCTACGGAGGAACCTCCCTTGTGATTTTGCTGGCGGAAATCGGAATCTGCCTGAATGTTTCCTATCAAACTACTTTGGATGAGTCGATTTCTTCTGAAAAATAAGAGCAGGGAAATCAGCGTTTTTTGGAAACTTAAGAAATAATCAGCGTTTGCCGATGTATACTATAGAAGTAAGGAAGCTTTGGGAGTGATAAGGGAAGATGAACAGAAAATGAACAGAAGAAAAGAACAGAAACAATTAATACATTATGGACTGATTCTTTTTTTTCTTTTACTACTTTTGCTGATAGTCAGTATTCGCATTTCGGATGTGAAGATTTTGGGGAATAAGCAGTACAGCGAAAAAGAAATTAAGGCAATGCTCTTTCAGGATGAATGGGATGAGAAATCCGCCTATGCCTTTTTTAAAGAAAAGTTTCGTCCCCACAAAAGCCTTCCTTTTATTGAACGGTATGAAATGCGCTGGAAGAATCCATGGAGCGTGGAAGTTATTATCTATGAAAAAAATATGGTGGGCTATGTGCAATACATGTCCAGCAACTTTTATTTTGACGGAGACGGGGTAGTAGTGGAATCCACCAAGAAAAAAGCCCCCGGAATTCCGGAGGTAAAGGGCCTGAAATTTTCCTCTGTGAGTCTTTACAAGGCTCTTCCGGTGGAAAATAAGGGAGTGTTTCAGGATATTTTGAATCTCAGTGCTTCCCTGCAACAGGAAAAAATCAGCTGTGATTATATTGAATATAGCGGAACTCAGGCCATTATTCATGTGGGGGGGATTCGGGTTCTCCTTGGTGGAAATGAGGACATGGAGCAGAAGGTCATGAGCTTAAAGGACATTCTGCCGGCTCTTTCAGGAAGGAAAGGAACCCTGGATTTAAGTGAGTTTAAAGGCAGAAAAGAAAAGGAAGCCTATATCTTTCGAGAAAATAAATAAACTTGTAGGAAGAATTGAACTTGCACTTTCTTTGAAATCTGTGTATCATCCTTAAGGAAAGTCTTTACAAAATGCCGAAAATTCTTATAATGATATAGTTAGGATTAATGTGGAGAAGAGTCCGTTCCTAAAAGGAAAAAAGTCATAGATTGAAGGAGGAAGATATGCTGGAAATTAAGCTTCCCGAGTCCGAAGCGGCTGCGAAAATAATTGTTGTGGGAGTTGGTGGTGCCGGAAATAATGCGGTGAATCGCATGGTGGACGAGGGCATTGCCGGAGTAGAATTTATAGGGGTGAATACAGATAAGCAGGCTTTACAGTCCAGTAAGGCTTCTACAGCTATGACCATTGGTGAGAAATTAACTAAAGGACTGGGATGTGGAGGAAAGCCTGAAATCGGTACCAAGGCCGCTGAGGAAAGTGCAGAGGACATTACCGCTGCATTACAGGGCGCAGACATGGTTTTCGTTACCTGCGGAATGGGTGGCGGAACCGGAACCGGTGCAGCTCCTATTATTGCCAGAATTGCGAAGGATATGGGGATTCTTACCGTTGGTGTTGTAACCAAGCCCTTCCGCTTTGAAGCAAAGCAGCGCATGAAGAATGCCATGGAAGGTATTGATGCCTTAAAGAGTGCGGTAGATACCTTGATTGTAATTCCCAACGATCGTTTGTTGGAGATTGTAGAGAAGAAGACCTCTCTTCCGGAGGCTTTGAAGAAGGCTGACGAAGTATTACAGCAGTCCGTACAGGGAATTACCGACCTGATTAATGTACCGGGACTGATTAACTTGGACTTTGCAGACGTTTCTGCTGTTATGAAGGATAAGGGAATTGCCCATGTAGGTATCGGTAAGGCCAAGGGAGATGACAAGGCTATCGAGGCTGTAAAGATTGCGATTTCTTCTCCGCTCTTGGAGAGCACCATCGAGGGCGCTACCGATGTTATCATCAACATTTCTGGAGACATTAGTCTCATCGAGGCAAATGATGCGGCTTCCTATGTAGAAGAGCTGGTAGGCGAGAATGCCAACATTATCTTCGGTGCTATGTATGATGAGGATAGTCAGGATGAGGTATCCATTACCGTTATTGCTACCGGTATCAAGGAGAGAACCAAGACTGTAGAAACTGTAAGAACGGTAAATACACAGGCTCCACAGATTACTCCTTCCGTTGCCAACAATACCGGAGCAGGAAGCAATGCTACTCCCGGCCTTCCTTCTTTCCTTAGCAATCAAAGACCTGTTGCTCCCGGCCTTTCTCAAAGACCGGAGGTGCCTGTAGAGAATACGCAGGCTAATCTTGGGGGATATGCAAGCACTCCGCAAGTCAATATTTCCAGACCTGTAGAGACTCCGGAAAGCCCAAGCAGCAGAGTTAGAACAGGAAGAGAAAACAACATCGATCTTCCGGATTTCCTTCGGAGAAGATAAAAGCGGAAAGTAGGCTATGTCCCCAGGGCATAGCCTTTTTTATCGTAATAGGAGGAATCTAAGGATTCCTTGGATATAGAGAGACAAAAGACTAAAAGACAAAAGACTAAAAGACAAAAGACTAAAAGACAAAAGACAGGTTAGTTAGGCTTGAAGTGAGCGTTTGTAAATATAAATAGGAGAACCATGGCGAATTTAAGAGAAGAAATTGAAAAAAGAAGAACCTTTGCGATTATTTCCCACCCGGACGCAGGAAAGACCACCCTTACAGAGAAGTTTCTTCTCTATGGAGGTGCCATCAACTTGGCAGGAACGGTAAAGGGAAGAAAGTCCGCAAAGCATGCGGTTTCCGACTGGATGGAGATTGAGAAGGAAAGAGGAATTTCGGTAACTTCTTCCGTGCTCCAGTTTAATTATGACGGAAAATGCATTAATATTCTGGACACCCCGGGACACCAGGATTTCTCGGAGGATACCTATAGAACCTTGATGGCGGCAGACAGTGCGGTGATGGTGATTGACGGAGCAAAGGGTGTGGAGCCCCAGACCATTAAGCTCTTTAAAGTCTGTGTTATGCGACATATCCCTATTTTTACCTTCATCAATAAGTTTGATAGAGAGGCCAGAGACCCTTATGCCCTTTTGGATGAAATTGAGGAGGTATTGGGAATCAGAACCTGCCCTATTAACTGGCCCATCGGCTGCGGCCATAACTTTAAGGGCGTGTATGACAGAGAAACCGAGCAGGTCAGCCTTTTCCACAGCAATGCGGGAGGAAAGAAGGCGGTAGAAAAGGAAGTTTTTGAGTATAACGATCCGGAGCTTCCCAATCATATTTCTCAGGAGTACTTTGAAAAGCTGCAGGAAGACTTGGAGCTTTTGGATGGCGCTGCAGATGCCTTTGATGAGAAGAGAGTGGATGCGGGAGAACTTACTCCGGTATTCTTCGGTTCTGCCTTAACCAACTTTGGTGTGGAGACCTTCCTACAGCATTTCCTATCGATGACCAAGTCTCCCCTTCCCAGAAAGTCCGACCAGGGCATGATTGATCCGGTGGAAGAGGCATTTTCCGCCTTTGTCTTTAAAATTCAGGCCAATATGGACCCAAAGCACCGTGATAGAGTGGCTTTTATGCGGATCTGCTCCGGAGAATTTGATGCGGGAATGGAAGTAAACCATATTCAGGGAGGCAGAAAGGTGAAGCTTTCCCAGCCTACCCAGATGATGGCAGACGAGCGAAAAATCGTGGATAAGGCCTATGGAGGAGACATTATCGGTGTTTTTGATCCGGGAATCTTTTCTATCGGAGATACCCTGGAGCTTTCCAACAAAAAGTTTGTCTACGAGGGAATTCCCACCTTCGCTCCGGAGCATTTTGCCAGAGTACGACAGATTGATACCATGAAGAGAAAGCAGTTCCTAAAGGGGGTTTCTCAGATTGCGCAGGAAGGTGCCATTCAGATTTTTCAGGAGTATAACAGCGGTATGGAGGAGATAATTGTAGGTGTTGTAGGATCCCTGCAATTTGAAGTATTAAGCTACCGTCTGAAAAACGAGTATAATGTGGATGTGCGATTGGAAATGCTTCCCTACGAACATATTCGCTGGATTGAAAATTATACGGAAATAGATGTTTCCGCCATTTCCGGAACCTCTGATATGAAGCTGGTAAAGGACTTAAAGGATAGACCTTTATTGCTTTTCGCCCATCCCTGGTCCATCGGTATGGTTTTGGATAGAAATGAAAATCTAAAGCTCAGCGAGTTCTCCAGAAACTAAACATAACAGGAATAACAAGATAATCAGTGCAATAGCCTTAAGGTAAAAAAGTATATTTAACAGCATAGAAGTATATTTAACAGCATAGAAGCACAAAGAAAGGAAGGACCTTATGGAAAAGAGTATCAAAACTTGGTTGGCAGAGCATGAGGAGGAATTCGTTAAGGACTTAGGCAGACTGATTGCCATCGATTCCGTGCAGGGAGAGACAAAGCCGGGAGCCCCCTTCGGAGAAGGCCCCAAGAAGGCTTTAGAGGAGGCATTGTCCCTTTGCGAAGGCTATGGTTTCTCCGTAAACAATATGGAAAACTATGTGGGAACAGCGGATTTGGATGCAAAGCTTCCCAGAAGTCTGGATATCTTGGCACACTTGGATGTAGTTCCTGCAGGAGAAGGTTGGGAGATTACCGAGCCCTTTAAAATGCTGGAAAAGGATGGAATTGTCTACGGACGTGGCGTCAGTGACGATAAGGGACCGATGCTTGCGGGACTTTATGCTATGCGTGCGGTAAAGGAGCTTGGCTACCCCCTGAAGAAGGGAATTCGTATGATTATGGGAACCAATGAAGAGACCGGTTCCAAGGATTTGGAGTATTACTATGCCCGGGAGAAGGCGGGAGAGATGAGCTTTACTCCGGATGCGGAGTTCCCCATCATTAACGTGGAAAAGGGACAGTTCAGAGGAACAATTTTCAAGAAAAGAGGGAAGGAGGAGAGCAGTCTTCTTTCCTTAAAGGCGGGAATTGCGGTAAATGCGGTACCGCAGAAAGCTGTACTTGTTTTCTCTGCATTAGGAGAAGAGGAGTTCCAAGCTGCAAAGCAGGCGGTGGAAGAGCAGTGTCAGGTAAAGATCAGTAAAAACGGCAATGAGGTTACGGTAATCGGAACCTCCGCCCATGCGGCAACTCCCTATCTTGGAAAAAATGCAGGTCTTGCAGCGGTGATTTTTGCCGCAAAGCTTCCCTCTATCGGAGCAGAGCTGAAGCAGGATTTACAGCATCTTTTGGAACTTTTCCCTTATGGAAAGACCGACGGCTCCGGCTTGGGCATTAAGATGGAGGATAAGGAAAGTAAGGATTTAACCTGTACCTTGGATATCTATGCCATTGACGGAGAAGAGCTTCGTTTTACCTATGATTCCCGAGTGCCTATCTGTGCTACGGAGGAGAATTGTGTAAATACCGCAAGAAAAAATGTAGAAGCCAAGGGCTTCCAATTTGAAACCAAGGGAATGATTCCTCCCCACTATGTACCCTCCGATTCCCCCTTTGTACAGAATCTTCTCTCTGTTTACGAGAAGGTGACCGGATTAAAGGGAGAGTGCCTGGCAATCGGTGGCGGTACCTATGTGCACGATGTGGAAAATGGCGTAGCCTTCGGAGCGGTTCTTCCGGATGTGGACACCAGAATGCACGGGGCTGATGAGTGGATTAAGGTAAAGGATCTACTTTTGGCGGCAGAAATTTACGGAGAGGCAATTTTGGCGCTTTGCCAATAATCCGGCGAAGCACCGGGATATTTATGGAAGATAAAATGACAGAAGCGATTGTGAAAAACGATGCTCTTCCGAAAGAGAACTATACAGCAGAGGGTTCCGGGGAAGAGTTGAAGAATGAAAATATTATAGAAATCAAGGGGCTTGGCAAGACCTTTAAAAGCGACGGTGAGGACTTTGTGGCATTGGATCAGATTGATTTGTCTATCCGAAGAGGAAGCATTCAGGGTATTATCGGTCTTTCCGGTGCCGGAAAATCCACCTTGGTTCGTTGTATCAACTACTTGGAAAAGCCCAGTAGTGGACAGATTTATTTCCGAGGGCAGAGCCTGGGCTCCATGAAGCAAAGGGAAATTCTTGCTATGCGGCAGAACATGGGCATGATTTTTCAGCAGTTTAATCTTCTTGAGCAGAGAAATTTGTTGAAAAATGTCAGCTACCCCCTGGAAATTTCCCATAAAGGCGGTCCTATTTCCTACGTTAAGAAAAGGAAGGCAAGACTGGAGAGGGCGAAGGAGCTTTTGGCGATGGTGGGTTTAGAGGGAAGGGAGTACAGTCACCCTTCCCAGCTTTCCGGAGGACAGAAGCAAAGAGTAGCCATCGCCAGAGCCTTGGCGACAAAACCGGAGGTCTTGCTCTGTGATGAGGCGACCTCTGCCTTGGATCCTAAAACTACAGAGCAGATTCTGGAATTGCTGAAGAAGATCAATCGGGAGATGGGGGTGACCATTATTTTGATTACCCACCAGATGTCCGTGATTGAAGCCATTTGTGATGAGGTGGCCATTATCGATCACAGCCGGATTGCGGAAGCAGGCTCGGTGAAGGAGGTTTTCCGTTCCCCTAAGTCGGAAATCGGAAGAAAGCTGATTTTGGGAGAGGGAGAGAAGGAAACTCGATTCGGTACCGGAAAGCGCATTCGTTTGGTTTTTGACGGACGTTCCGCCCATGAGCCTGTGATTTCGGAAATGATTCTTTCCGCCAAAGCACCGGTGAATATTCTCTTTGCCAATACCAAAGATGTGGATAATATTGCCATGGGGCAGATGATTATAGAGCTGCCGGAGAATCCGGAGGATGAATTCCAGATTCTCAGCTTCCTAAAGGAAAGAGGAATTCTGTATGAGGAGGTGCATTCATGAGCATGAGTTTAAAGGAGCTTCTGGCACTTTTTTCCAAGGAGACATTGGCAACCTTATATATGGTAAGTATTTCCACTTTGATTTCCTATGCCATCGGTATCCCTTTGGGGGTGATTTTGGTGGTAACGGAGGAGGGCAGTATTGCACCGAATAAGATTATTCATGGGATTCTCGGATTTTTCACTAACATTTTCCGAACCATCCCCTTCCTGATTCTTTTGGTTATGGTGCTTCCCATCACTAAGGCTTTGGTGCATACGACGCTGGGACCTAAGGCGATTATTCCGCCTCTGGTAATTGCTTCCGCACCCTATATAGCCAGAATGGTGGAATCTTCCTTGAAAGAAGTGGACAGCGGAGTGATTGAAGCGGCGAAATCCATGGGATCCGACAGCTTTCAGATTATTTTTAAGGTTTTGCTTCCGGAGGCCAGACCCAGTCTCTATGTGGGAGCGGCAATTTGTATGACCTCTATTCTTTCTTATTCCGCTATGGCGGGCTTTGTAGGGGGTGGCGGTTTGGGAGCCATTGCCTTAAACTATGGTTACTATCGTTACCAGACGGATATGATGCTGATTGCAGTGGTGGTGCTGGTGGTTATTGTTCAGCTGGTACAGGAATTCTGGATGAGACTGGCGAAGTACAGCGATAAAAGAGGAAAGTTGAATTAAGAAATTTAGACCATTTAGCAGTCTTTGGAAAAGCTGGGATAGAGGCTTTAGGGAAAATTTATAAAATTGAATTAAATTCAGAGTTCTTGCTTTTTTCTATTTTTTCTTATACCATAGGGGAGTTGAAAAGGACTTTTCAACAGGGAGCACACCCAAGGAATAGAGTAGAAGAACATTTTCCTATGGGAAGGAAAGGATTCTCCCTAAAGGGAGAGAAAGAGGAGTTTTATGAAAAAGAAAATTGGCGTGCTTGTGGCATCCCTTGCTTTGGCCTTTGGGCTTGTAGCATGTGGAGGACAGAAGGCAGAAACTAAGGCGGAGAGTGAGAAGCAGACCGAGGCCGCTTCTGAAAAGGCTTCCGAGAAGGCCGGAGAAACAGAGAAAGCTACAGAGAAGGCTGAAGCGGGAGAGACCGTAAAGATTAAAATCGGTGCTACACCCAGCCCCCATGCAGAGATTTTAGAGGCTGCAAAGGATGCTTTAAAGAAGAAGGGCGTGGAAATCGAAATCGTTACCTACAACGACTATGTACAGCCAAACCTGGCTACAGATCAGGGAGAAATCGATGCCAACTACTTCCAGCATCTTCCTTACTTAGAGGAGTTTAATAAGGAAAAGAATACCAAGGTTGTTTCCGTAGGAAAGGTTCACTATGAGCCATTCGGAATCTATGCAGGACAGTCCAAGGATTTAAAGGAACTTAAGGACGGCGCTAAGATTGCAGTTCCCAACGATACTACAAATGAGGCAAGAGCACTGTTACTGCTTCAGGACAACGGTATCATCAAATTAAAGGATGGGGCAGGTCTTACCGCAACCAAGCAGGATGTGGTAGAGAATCCTCACAACATCGAGTTATATGAGGTAGAGGCTGCACAGATTCCTCGTTCTTTGGATTCCGTAGACTTTGCTTGTATGAACGGAAACTTTGCACTTCAGGCAAACCTTAAGCCATCTGATGCTTTAGTTGTGGAGAAGGCTGATTCCGAGGCTGCTCAGACTTACGCAAACATCGTTGCCGTAGCAGAGAAGAATAAGGATGCAGAATGGGCAAAGACTCTTGTGGAAGTATTACAGTCCAAGGAAATTCAGGACTTTATCAACAAGAAGTATGATGGCGGAGTAGTACCTATTCAATAAAAACAAAGTGAACATGGGACTGTGAAAAAGCGGAAAGGGGAATCCCGACTTCCCTTTTTCATAGTCCCATTTTGATTATCAGAAGGGATTTTTGTATATGAAAAATAAAGACATGAGAAGGGTGGCAAGAAAATTTTGGAGGGAAAATTGGTTTACGATTTTTCTTTCCTATATAGCAGGATTATTGGGCTTCGTTCTTTTGACCATGCTCTTTTCTTCTCTCCTTAACCCTTTCATCCTCTTTACCGGAGATTTTTCTTTGGGAGAGCTAAGGAGAGGAATCGGTCTTAGTCTTACGGGAATCCTCTTTGCTTTATATGTTTTTGTGTGTATTTTTTACTTTATTGTATTGGGATTCTCTTTTCGAAAAATGTTGCTGGAGATGTCCAGGGGAGAAAAGAAGGTGAATGCCGCTATGATTTTTTACGGCTTTCATCCCAATTCCTTCCCCCTGTTGGGAAGAATGCTGGGCTTTAGTATCTTGGCTTTTCTCTTTTCCACGGTGATTTCCTTAGGGCAGGAAGTGATAGATTACTTCTTGGGAGAAGGACTCATTTACTGGTCCTATTACGGAGTAAGCTTTGCGGTTTTAATCTTCTTCTCCCTTTTCTTTGATATGACCTTCTTTACCGTCTGGGATGGAGAGGGAAATAGCCTTTGGCAGAATATGAAAAAAAGTGTTGCGGTAATGAAGGGCCAGAAGTTCTCTTATTTCCGTCAAATTCTGTATTTTTCTTTGGTAACTTCCGTTGCCGGATTTATTGCGGTAATGTGGTCCTTTATTCTAAAATCTCCGGCTTTACCCATTTTTGTGTTGTTTTTGTATTTATCCATTTATCTGCTTCCTTACATGGGCTTTGTGCAGGCTTTAATTTATCGAAAGGGAGCAGGGGATTTTTCAACGATAAGCGCTACGAACAGAGACGCCTATCATAGACATGAAGAGCCTGTGGTTTCCGAACAGCAGCCCTCAACGGTTGAAGCGGCTCCTACAGAACAGTCCTCAATAGTTGAAGGAGCTTCTACAGAACATTCCGCAACAGTCGAAGGAGCTTCTACAGAACATTCCGCAATAGTCGAAGGAGCTTATACAAAACAGCCTAATGAAAACGAAGGAGGCTTTTCTGTGGTAATCTCCGAGGACCAGGAAGAGCGAAACTTGATTGGAGCGTTGGAGACTGCCGGGGAAGGAATGGAAGCCGGCGGGGTGGAGCAAGATACCGCTGCCGCAGGAACGGAAGCCACAGAGGTGAAGCAGGAGACTGCCATCGAAAATAAGCCTGAAAGCGATGAGGAAAATAAGCCTGAAAGCGATGAGGAAAATAAGCCTGAAAGCGATGGGGAAAGCAAGCCGGAAGCCGATGGGGAAAGCAAGCAGGATCCCAATCATAAAATGAGTTTTGAAGAAGCCAGAAGACAGTATACCGACTATGAGGAATAAGGAGGAAGTATGAAGTGCCCCTTTTGTAACGCGGAGGATACCCGAGTCATTGACTCCCGTCCGGCTGATGATAATACGGCCATCCGCAGAAGAAGACAATGTGAGGTTTGCGGAAAGCGTTTTACCACCTTTGAGAAGACGGAAACCCTTCCCTTTATGGTGGTGAAAAAGGACGAAAGTCGTGTGCCCTATGACCGTTCCAAGCTGGAAGGGGGAATTCTTCGTTCCTGCCATAAGCGCCCCATTTCTCCTAAGCAAATCTCCGCCTTGGTGGATGAGATTGAAAGTGTAATTTTTCATCAGGAAAGTAAGGAAGTCAGCACCGATACCATCGGGGAAATGGTGATGGAAAGGTTGAAAAACCTGGATCAGGTGGCCTATGTGCGTTTTGCCTCTGTCTACAGAGAATTTAAAGATATCAACACCTTTATGGAGGAAATCGGAAAGCTTCTAGGAGGAGGCTTAAAGACGGAGGGAAAAGAACTTGAAAAATAAGACATTTGCACTATTTCCCTGTTTTTCCATTTCTTCCATCTACACCTTAGACTTTGAAAAGCTGTATCAAAAGGGCTATCGAGCATTGCTTTTTGACATTGATAATACTTTGGTGCTGCATGATGAGCCTGCCAGAGAAGAAACGGTGGCCCTGTTTCATCGGATGCAGGCTGCCGGTTTTAAAACTGCGGTACTTTCCAATAACGGAGTAGAAAGAGTGGAGGCATTTCAAGACAGGGTTCATGCGGATTTGGTTATTCCCAATGCGGGAAAGCCTAAAGCGAAGGCGTATTTACAGGCAGTGGAGCAGTTTGGGATAGCAAAGGAGCAGGCGCTCTTTTTTGGCGATCAGCTGTTTACGGATATCTTGGGCGGAAATCGTGCGGAAGTACCTACTGTACTGGTAAAGCCTATGGGGAAGGAAAAGTATTTTCATATTCTTCTCAAAAGAATTTTGGAAAAACCCTTTCTTTTAGCTTATCAGAGAAAGCATGCTCTCTTTCAAGAAGAAATTGCGGCAATGGCCTAGTCGAATGGGAAAACTCTCCATATAAAAAGCACACATAGGAAAAAGTGCAGATATCAGGTGTTCACAGCGGAAAAGGAGAAGAGGTAAAATGGGAATGATTGTACCTTTAACAGGGGATTCTGAAAAGGATTTTCTAAGGGATGCTAAGGCATTAGCCCTGCATCCCCTGTATCCGTTTCTTTACGGGGTGGAAATTCGCTATGACTGTCTGAAAAAGCGTGAGGAGAAGTTAGGAAACTTTCTGGGAGAGCTTCGGAGAATTTTAGGAGACAAGAAGCTGATTTTCACCATTCGTACAGAGCGTCAGGGTGGTTTCTTTCCCTATGATAAATCTTATTTCCAACTGAATATGATGGCCATGGAAAGCGGCTATCCGGATTATATCGATTTAGAGGTGGAGCTTGACGGTAAAGGACGGCAGGCTTTTTTAGACTGCCATGCCATGATTTTGCAGCTGGGAGGAAAATGCATTGCCTCCTACCATGATTTTCAAAAGACACCCGGCCGGGGAGAATGTAGAGAGATTCTCAGCGCTCTGGCTTCCTATGGAACGGACACGGTGAAACTGGCCTGTATGCCAAGACAGGAAGCGGATGTTTTGAATCTTATGCTGGCCTCCCGGGAATGGAAGGATAAGCATCCGGAAAGAAACCTAATCAGTATGTCTATGGGAGAAATGGGAAAGAGCTCCCGAGTGCTGGGTAGCCTTTCCGGCTCCAAACATAGCTTTGTGCAAGCCTTTTCCGCCTCCGCTCCCGGCCAGTTCGGTATGGAAGAATACATGAAGCTTTGGCGGAAAATGGAGGGAAGAAAAAACATTGCCCTGATAGGTTTTATGGGAAGCGGAAAAACAACCTTAGGGGAGATGCTTTCCCAAAAGCTTTCCCTTCCTTTGGTGGAGCTGGACAGAAGACTGGAAGAAAGCTTTTCCATGCGGATTTCCCAGTATTTTAAGCAATATGGGGAAGAACGTTTTCGGAGAGAGGAAACAAGACTTTTACAGGAAGTGCTGACGGAAGAAAATAAGCTGTCGCAAAACTTGCAGGAAGCTTTTCCTGCAGACTCTCCGATAAGAGAGGAAGAGAAAACTCTCTATGAGGGACAGGCGGAAATGATTCTATCCCCGGGAGGCGGAATTGTACTTCGGGAGGAAAATCGTAAGCTTTTACAGGAGCATTGCTTTACCGTTTATCTGCAGCTCTCTCCCAAGGCGGTACTGGAAAGACTGGAAAAGGAAGCGGAGAATCGACCGGTATTACAAAACAAGCTGGATCTTCGTTCTATAGAAAAGATTATGGAAGAGCGGGAGAGCCGCTATCAAGCCTGTGCCGATGCGGTGCTATCCGTGGAAGGGAAGACTGTGGAGCAGTGTCAGGAGGAAGTGCTGAAGCTATTAAGGGAAGAAGGCCTTTTTTATTTTCCTGAATTCTGTCAAAAAGCGAAGGAAATCTAAAGGAAGAAGAAAGAAAATAAAAGATTTTAATCCTTTAGAGAAATGCTGGGATTTATAAAGGAAATATGCTATTCTTGCAAAGAATTATTATTTTCAACAAAAGGAGAGATTATGAAACGGAAAAATTTAGTTCTTGCTTTGGCGATTTTAAGCAGTTTGGCTCTTGCGGCTTGCGGCAATAGCGGAAAGACAGAAACTAAGGTTTCTGCAGAACCAGAGGCAACAACAGAGAAGGCTACAGAAAAAGCTGCGGAGAAAGCATCCGAGAAAGCAAGTGAAGCGGCGGGAGAGCAGAAGGCAAGCAATTTTTCCGTATCCGATAAGAGTTTGGAATTTACCACGGAGAATTTAGCTTTGGAGTCTGTGGACAGTTCTATTTTCGGGGAGAAGGACTTAACCGTTCTGAATGTATGGGGAACCTTCTGCGGGCCTTGTATTCAAGAGATGCCGGAGCTTGGAGAGTGGCAGAGAAGTCTTCCGGACAATGTACAGATTATCGGCTTGGTGGCTGATGTGGCCGGAAAAGAGGATGTGGATCATATTGAGCTGGCAAATACCATCTTGGATAAGACCAATGCGCACTTTACCAATATTATTCCCAACAATGATTTTGCGGATTTACTCTCCGGTGTAGTCGGCGTTCCTACTACTTTCTTTATTAATAAGGAAGGTAAGATTGTAGGAAAGCCTATTGTGGGAGCGCAGGTACCAAAGTATAAGGCCTTTGTGGAGGAGTATTTGAAAACTCTTGCTTCCTAAAGTGGAGCTTTTCGCAAATCTCTGAATTTTTTGCAAATCCCTGCAGTCATTTTTATAGAAAAATTCATAGAAAAAATTTTCCTTTAGAAAGATTTTATTATTGACAAAGGGCTTTGTATTTAGTAATATGAACAGGTCGCAAAAAATGCGACAGGGGGTCTTAGCTCAGCTGGGAGAGCATCTGCCTTACAAGCAGAGGGTCACAGGTTCGAGCCCTGTAGGCCCCAGTATTCGGTCCGGTCTGCGTATTATGCGCAGCCTGGGTCGGACATTTTTTTCTAAGGCGAGATAGCTCAGCTGGCTAGAGCACACGGTTCATACCCGTGGTGTCGAGGGTTCAAGTCCCCCTCTCGCTACGATAAATCGAAACGATTTCCGTAAAAGGGACGTTTCGATTTTTTTGTTCTTAACAAGGAAATTCCCTTATTCCGGAGAAAGGAAGAGCATGAAAGATCTTTGGCAGAAATTTCTTCGATTTTATCATAAATACAGCTATGCCAATGTCCTTTGGATCGGCATTATCTATCCCCTTTGGTTTAAGTCCATCGAGTCCAGAGTGACGGTGGCTACAGGATATCACATAATGCATACGAAGATCGATGAAATGATTCCCTTCTGTGAGTATTTCATCGTGCCCTATTTTATGTGGTTTCTCTACATTTTGCTGGGAATTCTGTACTTTCTTTTTACCAATAAAGAAGACTTTTATAAGGTCTGTCTGTACCTGTTTATCGGGATGATTTTTAGCCTCTTGATTTGTGAAATCTATCCCAACGGAACGGATTTACGTCCGCCTTATATCAGTGATAAAAATATTTTCCAAGTCATGGTAGCCGGCTTGTATCGTGTGGACACCCCCACCAATGTTTTTCCCAGTATTCATGCCTACAATTCCATCTGCATGCATGTGGCGATTATGAAAAGTAAGGATATCCGGAGTCTGCGCTATGGAAAAGCGGTGGTATGGGGCTCTTTTCTTTTGTGTCTTTTGATTTGTATGGCAACACTGGTGCTAAAGCAGCACTCTATTTTAGATGTGGGAGGAGCAATCCTTTTATCTTTTATTGCCTACGGCTTTGTGTACGGCTACCCCAGTTTTCGTTTATGGGAATATCTGGAGAAAAAATATCCTTGCCTTATGCAGGAAGAAGGATAGTATAGAAGAGGAGTTACAGATGGAAGGATTTCATTTTTGGAAAAATGCCATCGGACATTTTAAAACCATTACAAAGCATAAGATTTTGGTGATGCGCTACTGCTTTTCTATTGGGCTGTATAAGCAGGGCTTGCTCCATGACCTGTCCAAGTACAGTTGGACGGAATTCAGAGTGGGTATTCGTTTTTATAAGGGCTATAAAAGTCCCAACGGCGTAGAGCGGATTGAAACGGGAACCTCCACGGCTTGGTTGCATCATAAGGGAAGAAACAAGCATCATTTTGAATATTGGTGTGACTATGATTTACAAGACCCTAATCGTATGATAGGCTGTCCTATGCCTTATCGTTATGTGGCGGAGATGTTTTGTGACAGAGTGGCCGCATCGAAGAATTATCAAGGGGAAAAATACAGGGATGACAGTGCTTACATTTACTATAAGCCGATGAAGGATTCTCCCTTGATTCATGAACGGACAAAAAAAGAACTGGAAGAATTGCTGTTGCTTTTAAAGGATAAAGGAGAGAAGGAATGTTTTGCCTTTCTTCGAAAAGAAGTAAAGAGACGGAGAAGAGAAAAGGATTTTTTCTAAAAGAAAGGGGAGTGCAGTATGGCAATCGTTTACGACAAGGAAAAGGGGCTCATTAGTTTACATAGTAGAAACACCAGCTACCAGATGGGCATTGGTCCCTATGGGCATCTTTTGCATTATTATTACGGCAAAAGGGGAGAAGGGGATTTTTCCTACCTCTTCCAGTATAAGGATAGAGGATTTTCCGGTAATCCCTATGATGCCAATGCAGACAGAACTTACTCCATGGATACCTTGGCCCAGGAGTATTCTTCCTTTGGAAATGGAGATTATCGTATTCCGGCTTGTAGCATTTCCGGTTCTGACGGGGAGGGAATCTTAGACCTGCGCGTTGACCGGGTAGAGATTTTTTCGGGTAGATCCCATCCGGAGGGACTTCCCCATGCCAAGGCGGTAGAGGAATGTGAAACCCTTCGCATTTTCCTAAAAGAAGAAAGAAAGAGAGTGGAGGTGGAACTGGATTACATTCTCTATCCGGATGAGGATGTGATTGCCAGAAATGCCAGAATCAAAAATATTTCCGAGGAGGCTCTTTTTGTGGAGCGTCTGGATTCCCTCTCCCTGGACTTTTCCTATGGAGATTATGATCTGATTCATTTTTCCGGAAGGTACGGGATGGAGCGTCTCTACCGTAGAGAACCCTTGCAGCAGGGCGTAAAGCATATTGCGTCCATGAGAGGAAGCAGTAGCCATCAGGAAAATCCCTTTGGTATTTTAGCGGGAAGAAACACCACGGAGCATAGCGGAGATTGCTATGGTTTTGCTCTTTTATACAGCAGCTCTTTCCATCTGGATGTGGAGCGGGATTCCTACCGGGGAACCAGAGTTTCCCTGGGAATGCAAAATGACAATATGCACTACCTTTTGGAAGCGGGAGAAGAGCTGCAAAGCCCGGAGGCTATCTTAAGCTTCGGGGATGGACTTAGCGCCTTAAGCAACCAGCTACAAAGCATGGTGAAGAAGTATATTGCGGCAACATCTCCTTTACCCTATTTTCCGATTTTGCTGAATTCCTGGGAAGCCTGCTACTTTAACTTTACCGGAGAAAAAATCATTGAGCTGGCAAGAGAAGGAAAAGCCCTGGGCATGAATCTGCTGGTGATGGATGACGGTTGGTTCGGAAAGAGAGACACGGATTTCTCCGGGCTGGGAGACTGGGTGACCAATGAAGATAAGCTGGGAATGAGCCTGGAAAGCCTCGGACACAGACTGGAAGAAGAGGGTATGCATTTTGGAATCTGGATTGAGCCTGAAATGGTCAATGAAGACAGTGCTCTTTACCGTGCTCATCCGGACTATGCCTTGCAGATTCCCGGAGAGTCTCCCATTCGTTCCCGTTCTCAGCTGGTGCTGGATTTTTCCAGAAAGGAAGTGGTGGACGCAGTATTGGAAAGCCTGATTTCCTGCTTCCGTTCCGTGCCCCTTTCCTACATTAAAATGGATATGAACCGAAGCATTATGGACGTATATTCCCATGGGGTGAATTTCCAGGGAAGAGGAAAGATTTTGCACCGCTATTGTCTGGGACTATACCGTTTTCTTTCCGGTTTAAAGGAGGCTTTTCCCGACGTATTGATTGAAGGATGCTCCGGAGGCGGTGGCCGCTTCGACCTGGGAGCGCTCTATTACACGCCCCAGATTTGGCTTTCCGACAATACGGATGCTATCGAAAGATTGGAAATTCAGTACGGTTCTTCCTTCCTTTATCCCATTCAATGTATGGGAGCCCATGTTTCTCAGGTGCCGAATCACCAGACCGGACGTGTGGTACCTATGAATACCAGAGCCATCGTGGCAATGAGCGGAAGCTTCGGCTATGAGCTGGACCCTAAGGATTGTAGTGAAGAAGACAAGGCGGAAATTCATAAGCAGATTGCCATTGTGGAGGAGCTGGAGCCTTTAATGAAGGAGGGAAGCTATTACCGTCTTAGCGGTTATGGAGAGACAGGAGGCTATACTCCTCAGTCCGAAGACAGGGTTTCCGGAAAACGTTTTACTGCCTGGTCCTTTGTGTCTCCGGATAAAAATAAGGCCAGTCTTTCCGTAGTCTGGCGGGATAAGAACTTTAACGGAGCCAATGAAATCCTTTATTGCAAAGGCTTAAAGAGAGAAGGAAAATATCGCCTGCGCTTACTCTTACAGGGCGGTTCCTTCCAAGATGAAGCCTTTGTGGAAAGCCTCCTGAAGAGAACGTACAGCGGATTTTCCTTGATGGAGGTTGGTCTTCCCCTTCCGGAAGGAAAAGGAGAGTACGACAGCTTCCTGCTTCTTATGGAAGAAGTTTAGAAAAGAAAATCTATAGTAAAAAGATTTTAGTCAGAAAGGTTTGAGGAAAATGTTGATTTCCACGAAGGGGCAGTATGCCCTACAGCTTATGGTTGATCTGGCAGAACATAACGGGCAGGGATATATTCCCCTGAAGGAAATTGCGGCAAGGCAGGATATTTCGGAAAAATATTTAGAAAGCATCGTTAAAGTTTTGGTAAAAAAGGAGCTTTTGCTGGCTTTACGGGGGAAGGGAGGAGGCTATAAGCTGAAGAAGCCTGTAGCGGAATATTCCCTTTTGGAAATTCTGATTGCCTTGGAGGGCTCTCTTTCTCCGGTTTCCGATTTGGAAAAAAGAAGGGGAAGTCTTGGGGCTTGTAAAACCTATCCGGTATGGAAGGAACTGGACCGAATGATTCAGGAGTATTTTCAGGAGAAAACCCTTCTGGAGTTGGCTACCCCGGATCTGGCCGGAAATGATTTTGTTATATAAAGAGCTACTACAAACAGAGTCTTTTTCAAACTGTATAGGTCCGAATAGAGGCACGCTTTCGCTAACCTCGCCACGTAGGGGTACTAAGTGAAAAACTTCATGGGATTCGTTTTTCACAAGTACCCACGGGCTCAGATTACCCCTTTTTCAGGTCTATACTGCTTAAGTCCCTCCACGGCATTTTTGTTTACATTGGTGAGAGATTGCCTCTGTTTCGGACCTATACAGCTTTGAAAAAGTAATGCATCTGTTTGATGGCTCTTTTTTGACAAAATCCGGGAAGGGAATATAGTCTATAAAACTGCATAAGCTATATAATAGAGTAAAGATTTTGTCAGTTGATAAAGTCATATAAACATACTTGACTAGTATGTTTATATGACTTATACTTTTCCATGAACAAATTGTTTCAAAGTTTTATCTTAGTTAGGGAAAGCATATTTTTGGAGAAGAAGTTTTACAAAGTAAAGAATGTACAGAGTAGCAGATTTACAGAGAAGAAAAGGAGAATGCTATGGGAAAGATTTATCATGCAGCGGAAGAATTGATTGGACGTACTCCGATTTTGGAGCTTAGCCATATCGAAAAAAAGGATGGTTTGGAAGCAAAGCTTTTGGCGAAGCTGGAATATTTTAACCCGGCAGGCTCTGTAAAGGATAGAATTGCCAAGGGGATGATTTTGGATGCAGAGGAAAGAGGCCTTTTAAAGCCCGGCTCCGTAATTATTGAGCCCACCTCAGGAAATACAGGAATCGGTTTATCCTTAGTGGCGGCAAGCCGAGGCTACAGAATCATCATTGTTATGCCCGACACCATGAGTGTGGAGAGAAGAACCCTGATGAAGGCTTATGGCGCAGAGTTGGTGCTGACAGAGGGTGCTAAGGGAATGAAGGGTGCCATTGCCAAGGCAGAGGAGCTTGCGAAAGAAATTCCCAACAGTTTTATTCCCGGTCAGTTTGAGAATCAGGCTAACCCCAAAACCCATGAGAAAACCACAGGCCCGGAAATCTGGGAGGATACTGACGGTAAGGTGGATTATCTGATTTCCGGAATCGGAACAGGAGGAACCATTACAGGAATTGGCAAATATTTGAAGGAAAAGAACCCTGCTGTAAAGGTAATTGCAGTAGAGCCTGAGGATTCCGCAGTACTTTCCGGTAAGGCTCCCGGACCTCATAAGATTCAGGGAATCGGTGCAGGTTTTGTTCCTGACACTTTAGACACGAAGATTTATGATGAAATCATTACCGTTTCCAATGCGGATGCTTTTGCAACAGGAAGACGTATCGGAAAAGAGGAAGGCGTCCTGACCGGAATTTCCTCCGGAGCGGCTGTACATGCGGCAATTCAGATTGCAAAGCGCCCTGAGGCAAAGGGAAAGAACATTGTCATCATCCTTCCGGATTCCGGAGACCGTTACCTTTCTTCTCCGCTTTTTGCCGACGAAGCCTAAAGGATAAAAGGAAGTAGGAAATATCACAGTGAAATCATCGCTTCTATAGCAATATAGCTCTAAAGCGGGGCACGCTCTCGCTAACTTCACCTCGTAGCTGTACTAACATCAAGCTTCATTTCATTCGTTTTCTGTAAGTACAGACGGGTTCAGATTACCCCTCTTTAGAGCTATATTGCACGAAGCTATTCATGGACTGTATATTCCAGACTTCCTTTTTTAGTTGTCTAATTGTGGTATGGTTGAAGTCTATGGCAGTGCTGTGGATTTAGAATTAGGAATATAGCCTTAGCTGACTTTCGATTGACAATGCTGAAAGACTGCATGAGAATAGAGAGGCTTTACAGTATAGAGCAGAAGGATATTTTCCACGGTAATAGGATAAGACGTTTCGCGGAATTGTGTATGAGGGAGTAAATAGTAGGAGAGAGTAGAAAGGGAGAGGTGGCTTTATGGTTTTAGAAAGAATCAATAGCCCGGAGGATTTGAAGCAGTGTTCCATGGGAGACTTGAATACCCTGGCAGAGGAAATGCGGAATTTTCTGATTAAAAGAGCCAGTAAACACATGGGACATGTGGGACCGGACTTAGGTTTTGTGGAGGCGACTATTGCTCTGCACAGAGTTTTTGATACCCCGAAGGATAAGATTGTCTTTGATGTTTCTCATCAGACCTATCCCCATAAAATGCTGACAGGTAGAAAAAAGGCTTATATGGAAGAGGCTTCCTATGATGAAGTGGGACCCTATACCGACTCTAAGGAAAGCCCCTATGATTTGTTTTCCATCGGACATACCTCAACATCTATTGACTTGGCACTGGGACTTGCCAAAGCCAGAGACTTACTTTCCGGAACGGAAAAGGTGGTGGCGGTAATTGGAGACGGTTCCCTTTCCGGCGGAATGGCGTTGGAAGGATTAAGCAATGCGGGAGAGCAGGAGAGCCAACTACTCATCATTTTAAATGATAACGAAATGTCCATTGCGGAAAATCACGGAGGCATGTATAAGGGCTTGAAGCGCCTTAGGGAAAGTAATGGTCAGGCAGAGGATAATCTGTTCCGGGCTATGGGACTGGAATATCTCTATGAGGAGCAGGGAAATGATGTGGAGTCTTTGGTAAAGGCCTTGGAAAAGGCGAAAAGCTACAAAAAGCCGGTGGTGCTTCACATTCATACCGCAAAGGGTAAGGGACTTAAGTTTGCGGAGCAGGATAAGGAAAGCTGGCACTGGCATCTGCCCTTCCATTTGGAAACGGGAAAAACCAGAGAAGAATACGATTTTCCCGGGGAGGATATCGGAGAACTTACAGCCGAATTTTTGCTGGCGAAAATGAAGAAGGATCCGGCGGTTTTGGCCATTACCGCAGGAGTGCCCAGTGGCATGGGATTTCATGAAAAGCAAAGAAAAGAGGCGGGAAAGCAGTTTGTAGATGTGGGGATTGCGGAGCAGACAGGAGTAACCCTTGCTTGCGGTGCCGCAAAAAATAGAGCAAAACCTGTATTTTTCACATCCGCTACCTTCCTGCAAAGAGCCTATGATCAGATCTCCCACGATGCAGCCATCAATTCCCTTCCCATCACCATGGTAGTAAACAGCGCCTCTATTTTGGGAATGCGGGACAAAACCCACCTTGGACTGTATCTTTTGGCCATGGCCAATTCCATCCCGAATCTTTTAATCTTTGCGCCGGCCTTTAAAGGAGAATATTTCTCTTTACTGGATTGGGCTTTAGAACAGCAGGAGCATCCGGTACTGATTTTTGCACCGGAAGGAAATGTGCTGGAGGACGAAGCGCCGGTAAAGAAGAGTTTCTTCCCTGTTTCCTATCAGGAAATCCAAAGAGGACAGAAGGTCGCCATCTTTGCAACAGGCTCCTTGTATGAAGAAGGGAGAGAAGGGGCGAAAAACTTTGAGAAAAAGACCGGTATTAAGCCCAGCTTAATTAACCCCGGTATTCTATCTCATTTGGATAAAGTGTATCTGGAAAATCTGGAAAAAGACCATGAGTTGGTGGTAGTCTTAGAGGACGGCATTTTGTTCGGAGGTTTTGCAGAGAAAATTGCTTCCTTCTATAGCCTAAAGCCAATGAAGGTACTAAGCTTAGGTCTGGAAAAAGAATTCTATGACGAATATGATTTGGAAGCCTTGATGAAAGAATATCATATGGATAGAGAATCCATGGTGGAACGAATTTTAGAAGTATTATAAATTTCTCCACACTGCCTCATAAATTATCAAAAGAAACCGATGATTATGGACTATAGATTCTAACAGAACTAAAAAAAGCTTGCATAACATTAAAAAAGGATGGTTTTCGAGCAGTATAGGTCTGAAAGGGGGTAGTCTGAGCCCGTGGGTACTTGCGAAAAACGACTGTAAGGAAGTTTTTCGCTTAGTATCCCTTACGTGGCGAAGCTAGCGAGAGCGTGCCCCATTTTCAGACCTATACTGCGTAGAAAACCTTTTTAATATCGTATACAAGCTTTTTGCTGTTTAAGATTATATAGGCAATTTTAGGATCTCCGATTCCGAATCCGGATTAAACATCAGTACTTCCTTCCCATGTTCCTACTTCTCTGTGAGCGGACTTCTCATCGAACCAGTGTGTGGTTACAGTCTTTGCTCTGGTAAAGAAGCGAACGCCGTCTCTTCCAAGAACGTGAAGGTCTCCAAAGAAGGAATCCTTGTTTCCGGAGAATGGGAAGTAAGCTGTTGGAACAGGAATTCCTACATTGATTCCTACCATTCCTCCATCAGTCTCCATAGCGAAACGTCTTGCATAGTAGCCGCTCTGGGTGAAGATTGCAGAACCGTTAGCGAAGGGGTTTGCATTCATGATAGCGATACCCTCTTCATAGTTCTTCACTCTCTTGATACAAGTAACCGGTCCAAAGATTTCGCAATCACCGATGCTCATGTCCTTAGTAACATGGTCGAAGATGGTTGGTCCAACGAAGAATCCGTTCTCTAAGCCGGGAACCTTCACGTCTCTACCATCCAATACAAGCTCAGCACCTTCATCAATACCCTTCTGAATCCAGTTCAATACGCTTTCCTTATGCTTTGCGGAAACAACAGGTCCTAACTTGGTATCCTCATCATAAGCGGCACCAATCTTCATAGCCTGTGCCTTCTGCTTTAAGAGAGCTACAAACTTATCGGCAATGCTATCCTGAACTACAATTACAGGAAGAGCCATACAACGCATTCCCGCACATCCGTAGGTAGAGTTGACAATTGCATTGGTTGCACTCTCTAAGTCAGCATCCTCTAAGAGAAGAGCATGGTTCTTTGCCTCTGTCTGAGACTGAACACGCTTTCCGTGAGCTGCAGCAACAGAATATACTTCCTTACCAACCTTGGTGGTTCCTACGAAGGTAACGGCCTTAATACGCTCATCCTTTAAAAGGATATCCGCTTCTTGTCTTCCGCAGGTTACCAGGTTTACAACACCCTTTGGGAAATGTGCTTCTTCGTAGAAAAGCTCCAACATTCTCATGGAAGTAAGGGGAGTCTGGCTGTTAGCCTTCAATACAACGGTATTTCCGGTAGCAATAGCCACAGGAACCATCCAACCCCAAGGAATCATAGCAGGGAAGTTCATGGGAACAATGCCGGCAACTACACCAAGAGGTGCTTTGTAAGTAGCGGTGTCATATCCGGTGGTTACATTCATAGAGGTTTCGCCCTGAAGAAGATCAGGAATGGCACACGCCAGCTCTGTAGGCTCAATAGCCTTCTGTACATCTCCTCTTGCCTCACCGATGGTCTTTCCAAGCTCCTTGGCACAAAGCTGAGATAACTCCTCCTTATGCTTAATCAGAACATCTCTCCAAGTAAACATATACTGGGTTCTCTTGGAAATAGACAATGCGCTCCAAGCAGGAAAAGCTTCCTGGGCAGAGGCAATTGCAGCCAAAACCTCTTCCTTAGTACAGCTTGGTACCTCAGCAATCACTTCGCCGGTGCTGGAATCCGTAATAGGCATATATTTATCCGTCTTAGAGGGAACCCACTCACCGTTGATGCAATAGTTCATTCTTTTTACTCCCATGTTACTCCTCCTTTGTAAACATTCTTGAAAAATGGGTAAATGTTGAGTATAATGTTAGCATATCTATGGTATATGTCAAGGAGTAACTTGAAATTTACCAAAAAATGAATGAAAGAGAAGAGGGAATATGTATAACAAGGGGAATGAAGAGGAGAAAGGTCGAGATGGAGGAAAAGCATGAGGGATAAACGTTTGGATGATATGGAAGAATATATTTTGTCGCAGAAGGACAGCAGCTTAGACGAACTTTGCGCAAAATACCAAATTTCCAAAAATACAGTACGAAGAGACATTGAAGAATTACTATTAAGAGGAAATATAAAAAAGGTTTATGGCGGAGTAAAAGCTAAGGAAAATGCCGGGAAACAGGTGGAGCTGTCCGCATTTTCCGAAAGAAATATAAGCCATAAGGAAGAGAAAGAAAAGATTTGTAAATCGGCCGGGGAACTGGTGAAGGAGGGAGATACCATCTTTATCGATACCGGAAGCTCCTGTGTGAATCTGGTAAAGTACATTGGTCATGTTTCCTGCATGATTATCACCAACAGCTTGAGAGTGGCTTACATGGCGAAGGATTATCCCGGGCTACAGCTCCTAATGCTGCCGGGGAGCCTTAGACGGGAAACCATGTCCTTTGTAGGATTGGAAACGGTGGAACAGCTTCGGATTTACAATATCGATCAGGCCTTTATGGCTGCTACCGGAGTATCTTTGCAGAAGGGTATGACAAACGCCTCCGCATATGAATACAACATTAAAAAAGAGGTTTTGGAGCGCTCCAGAATCAAGAATCTGATGGTGGATCATTCGAAATTCGGGAAAACGGCTCTTTATACCTTTGGAGATTTTCAGGACTTTGACTGTCTGATTACAGATACCTGTCCACCGGAGGATTATGTGGAGATGCTGGGGAAAAATCATGTGAAGCTTCTTTATTAATAGTAGACGTTATCCAAAAGGGACTTTTCATTCTGCTTTTTACTTAAAAAAACAGGATGAGTAAGTCCCTTTTTATGTTAACTTATAAATTTTATGAAATCCCCAAAGCTTATCTGTTGAATTTTACAAAAACTTACCCATGAATAGGTAGAAATTAACCATAATTTGCAAATTGTATTGACATAAAAGCAATGAATTGATAATATTTTTCGTAATTAATGAGAAAGTATTAGATAGTTAAGGGGGAAAATCAAATGCCACTGGTAAAGATGAGTAAGTTGCTGGAAAATGCAAGAAAAGAGAACAGAGCCTGTGCCTCCCTGAGTGTTTACAGTATGGAAAGTCTGATGGGGGTTATGGCCGCTGTTGAGGAACTAAAGATTCCTGTGATTTTGCAGCTGGCAGAGGCGAGATTCGGAACAGCACCGCTGGAACTGATGGGACCCATGATGCTTTCAGCAGCGAAGAATTCTTCTATTGATATTGCAGTGCTTTTGGATCACGGTTTGACCTTTGAAACTATTGAGAAGGCTCTTCAGATGGGATTCACTTCCGTCATGTATGACGGCTCTCTCCTTCCGATAGAGGAAAATATCGCTAATACCAAAAAAGTAATCGAAATGGCGAAAAAGTATGATGCGGATGTGGAAGCGGAACTTGGATTAGTGGGAAAGGGAGAAGGCGGCGGTGTGGATCACGGCGTGGCCTATACCAAGAAGGAAGATGCCCTTCGATTTTGTCAAGAGACGGGCGTTACAGCTTTAGCCATTGCCATTGGAAACAAGCACGGTAACTATGACGGGGAACCGAAGCTTCGGTTTGATATTTTAGAAGAAATTCATCAGGCATTGCCGGAACAATTTTTAGTACTTCACGGAGGCTCAGGGATTTCTGATGAGGACTTCCAAAGAGCCAGCCACCTGGGCATTCAGAAAATAAACATTGCAACAGCTCTGGCTACGGCAGTGGTAAAGGCTTGTAAAGAGTATTGTGAGGAGAATCCCAAGGGAGACTTCTATAAGATGAGCAAAAGAGCAGTTGAGGAAGTAGAAAAGACGGCACAACACCATATTCTGGTGTTTGCGGGAAAAGAATAGGATTTTCGGAGGAGAAAAAATGGAACTGTTTTCATTAGATCAGAGTAAAGAATTGGATATTATCTTTTTAGGAAGAGTAGCCATTGATTTTAATCCGGCATACTCCAAGGAAGTAAAAGAAGAGTTTAAGCCCTTGGAACAGGTGCATTTCTTTGAAATGTTTGTAGGAGGCAGTCCTGCAAACTCCGCTTTGGGAGTACAGAAGCATGGCTTAAAGGCAGGGTTTTTCTCCTGTGTATCCGATGACCAGTTTGGAGACTTTGTGATTAACTTCCTTTCCGAAAAGGGCGTGGATACCAGTCACATTGTTCGGGCACAGCAGGGAGAGAAGCTGGGGCTTACCTTTACCGAGATGCGCTCCAAGTCGGAAAGCTCCATCCTGATGTATAGAAACCAGGCGGCAGATCTATCTCTTTCCGTAGAGCATATTGATGAGGAATATATCAAGAAGGCAAAGGCGATTCTGATTTCCGGAACCGCGCTGGCGGAGAGCCCCTCCAGAGAGGCAGCCTTAAAGGCTGTGATGCTGGCAAAGAAAAATGGCGTAAAGCTCATTTTCGATATCGACTACCGTGCTTATAACTGGAAGAATCAGGATGAAATCGGTATCTATTATGCACAGGTGGCTAAAGAAGCGGACTTGATTATCGGCTCCAGAGAGGAATTTGACTTAACAGAGCAGTTTATCCAAAAGGGCATGAGTGATGAGGAAAGTGCTAAATATTGGTTCTCTCAAAACGCCACGATTTTGGTTATCAAGCATGGTATGAAGGGCTCTACAGCCTATACCAAGGACGGAAAGGCCTACAGCATTAAGCCATTCCCGGTAGAGGCCAGAAAGGGCTTCGGCGGTGGAGACGGCTACAATGCAGCATTTTTATCTTCTTTATTTAAGGGAGAAGAGATGATTGTTTGTTTGGAAAACGGTTCTGCAGAGGCGGCAATGATGGTTCGCTCCAACAACTGTTCCGTAGACCTTCCCACAACAGAAGAGCTTCAGGCCTTCATTAAGGAAGAAAAAGAACAGTACGGAGAGATGATTGCCAGAGTATAGGAGTGGAATATGGAGAAGACAATTCGTTTAACGGTGGCTCAAGCCATTGTAAAGTTTTTGGATCAGCAGTATGTGTGTTTTGACGGAAAAGAGACCAAGTTTGTAGAGGGCTTTTTCACCATCTTCGGTCATGGAATTGCCTTAGGAATCGGTCAGGCGTTGGACGAGAATCCCGGAAGCCTCCACGTAATGCAGGGAAGAAATGAGCAGGGAATGTGCCATGCGGCCATCGCCTTTGCTAAGCAGCATAATCGGAGAAAAATTATTCCCTGTACTTCTTCAGTAGGTCCCGGTTCTGCAAATATGCTGGTGGCAGCAGCTACAGCAACAGTGAACAATATTCCATTGCTACTTTTTCCGGCGGATACCTTCGCTTCCAGACAGCCGGATCCGGTTTTACAGCAGCTGGAGAACTTAGGCAGTCTTGCGGTAACCACCAATGACGCGTTTAAGCCACTTTGCAAATACTGGGACAGAATTACCAGACCGGAAATGATTATGTCTGCCCTGATTCAGGCCATGAGAGTTCTTACCGATCCTTCAGAGTGCGGAGCGGTGGCTATCGGTCTCTGTCAGGATGTGGAAGGAGAGGCATACGATTATCCGGAGTATTTCTTCCAAAAGAGAGTTCACAGAATCAGCAGAGTATCTGCGGCAAAGGAAGAAGTACAGGATTTGGCAGATGCCCTTTCCAAGAGCAAGAAACCTCTTATCGTTGTAGGTGGAGGCGTAAAATACAGTGAGGCCGGGGAGGCTGTGGAGGCCTTCTGTAAGGAATTCAATATTCCTTTCGGAGAGACACAGGCCGGAAAGAGTGCTTGTAAGTCCTCTGATCCTTACTGCTTAGGAGGAATCGGTGTTACCGGAACCTTGGCGGCAAATCGTATTGCTAAAGAAGCGGATACGGTGCTGGCTATCGGTTCTCGCCTGTCCGACTTTACTACCGGATCCAAGTGGCTCTTCAGAGAAGAGGGAGTGCAGGTTCTTACTATTAACAACAATCGCTACCACGCCTATAAGATGGATGCCATCAAGGCGGTAGGAGATGCCAAGGCTACTTTGGAAGAACTGGCTAAGGCATTAAGAGAAAAGAATTATCGTTCCGCTTACAAGGGAGAAATCGAAAGCTGTAAGGCGGAATGGGATAAGGAATATAATCGTTTGGCTGAATATGCCTACAAGGAAGAGGGATTCGAGCCATTGGTACCGGAAAGAGACCCAAGAACCATTCCGGAGTTTGTGGAAAAGACGAAAGGCTATCTGACCCAGACCGCAGCAATCGCCGCTCTTCGGAGAAAGATGCCTGCAGACGGTATCGTAATCACGGCAGGAGGCTCCCTTCCCAGCTGTATGCAGAGGCTTTGGACAACAGATTCCCGCTACGCTTATCACGCAGAGTACGGCTACTCCTGCATGGGCTACGAAGTAGCTGCAACCCTTGGGGTAAAGATGGCAGAGCCGGAGAAGGAAGTTTATGCAGTGGTGGGAGACGGCTCCTTCCAGATGCTTCATTCCGAGATTATGACCATCGTGCAGGAAAAGAAGAAGGTCAACATCCTTGTCTTTGACAACTGCGGCTTCGGTTGCATCAACAATCTGGAGATGACCCACGGCGTAGGCAGTATTGCCACAGAGTTCCGCTATACCACAGGACAGAAGCCTGAGGGTGAGCTGATTCTTGTGGACTATGCCAAGGTGGGAGAGGGCTACGGCTTAAAGACCTATACCTGTAAGACCGTTCAGGAATTGGAAGAGGCCTTAGAGGATGCGAAGAAGCAGGATAGAACTTGTCTGTTCGACTTAAAGGTTATCCCCAAGACTATGACCAACGGCTATGAAGCCTGGTGGGACGTGGGAATGGCTGCGGTTTCCGAGAAAGCATCTGTTAAGGAAGCTTACGAAGAAGTGATTCGTCACAGAGAAGAGGCTAGAAAGTACTAGAGAAAGTCGGGAAATATGGAGAAAAAAGTATTTGGATATCCAGAGTTTAGTGCAGAGGGGGAGCAGATTCTTTGCACCTATGAAAATGAATACCGGGATATGCTGATGGACATCCGGGTATATCGGATGAAAAAGGGAGAGGAAAGACGTTTTTCCAAGGAAAAGGAAGAGTTTGCCGTATTGCTTCTCTCCGGAAAAATCAAGTTTGTCTATGAAGGAACGGAAAAAGAAGGAAGCAGAAAGGATGTCTTTACCGAAGGACCCTATGCAGTACATCTTTCCAAGGGAAAAGAGGTTTTGATTAGGGCTCTGGAGGATAGCGAAATTCTTGTACAGTGTACGGAAAATGAAAAGGATTTTCCCGCAGAGTTTTATGAGCCAAAGGATGCGCCATGGATTTACTCCGGCGCTAAGGGAAAGTTTGGAAATGTAGCCAACCGTCAGGTAAACACCATTTTCGACCATGAAATTGCTCCCCTTTCCAACATGGTTTTGGGAGAGGTCTTAAATGACAGAGGAAACTGGTCCGGCTACCTGCCCCATAGACACGATCAGCCGGAGTGCTATTACTTCAAGTTTGACAGACCGGAGGGCTTTGGTGCCAGCTTCGTAGGAGACGAGGTTTTCAAATCCGTAGACGGAAGCTTTTCCGCAATCCCCGGAGGATGCTTACATCCCCAGGCGGTAGCGCCCGGATTTTTGATGTATACCTGCTGGATGATTCGGCATTTACCCGGAAAGCCCTGGAACCAGACAGACCGTTGCGAGGATGAGCGCTACACCTGGTTACATGATGCAAAGTTTTAAGCAAGAGGAAGGAAACAGAAGCTCATCCTCTTGTAGAAAATAAAAGCAGCATTGCTGCGAGAGTTGAGAAAAAGGAGCAAACTATGTTAAACAAGGAAAAAATTTCTCTGGGCATTGCCCCCATCGGCTGGACCAATGATGATATGCCGGATTTGGGAAAGGAAAATACCTTTCAGCAGACCGTTTCCGAAATGGCTTTGGCAGGATTTTCCGGAACAGAGGTAGGAAGTCACTATCCTACAGATCCTGTAGAGCTGAAGAAGGCTTTGGACTTAAGAGGCTTAACCATCTGTAACCGTTGGTTCTCCTCCTTCCTGATTTCCAAGCCCTACGAGGAGACAGAAGAGGCTTTCCGTAAGGAGCTGGCATTCTTAAAGGCTGTTGGCGCAAAGAGAATCGGTGTTTCCGAGCAAAGCTACAGCACCCAGGGAAAGCTGGATCAGCCAATTCTGGAAGGCAAGTATGTGATGAATGATGAGGAGTGGAAGAAGCTTACCGAGGGCTTAAACAAGCTGGGTAAGATTGCCAAGGAAGAGGGCATGATTCTTACCTTCCACCACCACATGGGAACTGTAGTACAGACCGAGGAAGAAATCGACCGCTTTATGGCGGAAGTGGATCCCGAGTATGTATTCCTGCTTTTCGACAGCGGACACTGCTCCTTTGCGGGAATTGACCCTGAGAAAGTTTTAAAGAAGTATATTTCCAGAGTTCGCCACATCCATTTAAAGGATTTAAGAAAGGCTGTGGTAGAGGAGTCCAGAAAGAATCATTGGAGCTTCTTAAAGAGCGTAAGAGAAGGATGCTTTACCGTTCCCGGTGACGGAGATGTGGACTTTGCTCCATTGTTCAAGATTATCGAAGAATCCGGCTATGAAGGTTGGGTACTGGTAGAGGCTGAGCAGGATCCTGCAAAGGCAAATCCGTTAGAGTACGCTATCAAGGCTAGAAAGTACATTCACGAGAAGACCGGACTATAAGCCAGGAACAAGATAGTTCATCACTTCATCAGAATCTTGCAGAAAAAAGCTATAGAACATTTGGCGGAACAAGCTTGCCGAAGTAAATCTATAGAGAAAAATGTAAAGCAGTAAAACACAAAAGAGGTAAAAAGCTCCGAAGAAGGATAGCGGAGTAAAAATACAAAAGGAGGAATTATGGGAAAAACAGTAAAAATGGGACTTTTGGGAATGGGCAGAATCGGAAAGCTTCATGCCATGAACATCCAAAACAGTCTTCCTAACGCAGAAATCATTGTGGCAGTAGACCCCTTCTTAAATGAAGAGATGGAAGCCTGGGCTAAGGGTATCGGCATCACAAACTGTAGCAAGGATCCTAAGGATGTTTTTGAGAACAAAGAGGTAGAGGCAGTTTTGATTTGTTCTTCCACAGACACCCACGCGGATTTCATTATCCGGTCCGCAAGAGCAGGAAAGCAGATTTTCTGTGAGAAGCCAATCCACACCGACTTAGACAAGATTAAGGAAGCTTTGGCGGAGGTAGAAAAGGCAGGGGTAAAATTACAGCTTGGATTCGTTCGTCGTTTCGATCGTTCTCACAAGAAGGTAAGAGATGTGGTGGCATCCGGTCAGTTAGGAAAGCCTTATGTAGTAAAGGTTTGCTCCAGAGACCCTGAAGCACCACCTATGTCCTATGTGGCTGTATCCGGCGGAATCTTTATGGATATGATGATTCATGACTTTGACATGGTTCGTTACCTTGCAGGCTCCGATATTACCGAGGTAAACACAGTAGGCGCTTGCCTGGTAAATCCTGATTTTGCAAAGTATGACGATGTGGATACCGCTATCGTAACCTTGAAGTTTGCTAACGGTGCCATCGGCGTAATCGACAACTGTCGTCAGGCTCCCTACGGTTATGACCAGAGAGTGGAAGTACATTGCGAAAAAGGTTGTGTACAGGACAACAACAATCTGGAAAATGAAGCTTATATCAGCACTGCATCCGGTGTGGAGGGAGCAAAGCCCACATGGTTCTTCTTAGAGAGATATAACGATGCCTTTATTGCGGAAATGGAGGACTTCGTAGATGCAGTATTGGAGGGCAAGGAAGTACCTGTAGGCGGTAAGGACGGTTTGGAATCCGTACGCGTGGCTATGGCAGCAAGAAAGTCTCTGTTAGAGAAGCGCCCTGTACAACTTAGTGAAATCTAAGAGCGGAATTCTTCTATATAGAAGAGAAAAGTTCTTGATCGATAAATTAACCCGTTCCAAGAGGAACAAAATCCATTTTATAAGAGAGGTAATCAAAATGTTTAAAAAAGCACTTGTAGTTTTAATGGCAGCATCTGCTCTTTCCTTCGCTCTTACAGGATGTGACAAGACTGAGACCAAGACAGAAAATGCAGGAAGCGAGGCAAAGTCCGAGGAAGGCAAGTCCGAAGAGGCAAAGTCTACAGAAGCTAAGGAAGAGAAGAAAGAGGAAAAGGCTGAGGCTAAGTCCGATTCTTCCGAGGATCCATTAGCCGGAGCAAGCTTTGAAGGAGATTACAAGATTGACGTAATCTTAAAGACCACCTCCTCCGAGTACTGGAGCTATGTGGTAGCAGGAGCAAAGGCATTTGAGAAGGATCACCCAAACGTTAAGGTTGAGGTTAAGGGAGCAAGCTCCGAGACTGCTTATGACGAGCAGCAGAACATGATCGAGACCGACTTAAACTCCGGAAGCTATGACGGATATGTTATCGCTCCATTACAGGCTGATCTGGTAAAGACTCTTATCGCAGGACAGACCAAGCCAATCGTGGCAGTAGATACCAATATCGATGCTAAGGAAGTTTTATCCTTCGTAGGAACTGCAAATGACACTGCGGCAAAGGAAGGCGGAAAGGCTGCCGTTGAAGAAGCTAAGAAGAGAGGCTGGACAGAGATTAAGGCCATCTCCATTTCCGGAGTACAGGGAGACGGAACAGCAACAGCAAGACTGAAGGGATATCAGGAAGGTATCAACGAAGCAGGCGGAGAGTTCTTGGAGAAGGAAATCCAGTATGCTGACGCAGTAGCAGATAAGGCTGTAACTTCTATGGAAGCTATTATGCAGAACCACCCGGAAGGAATCGCTATCATCGCTTGTAACAATGACGATATGGCTATCGCAGCAGCAAGAGCAGCTAAGGGTAACGAAGCATACAAGAATACCATTTTCATGGGCTTCGACGGCATCAAGTCCGCATGTGAAGCTATCCTTGACGGAACAGAGTCTATGTCTGTTGCACAGGAAGCTTATGACATGGGATACAAGTCTGTAGCTGCAACTGTTGCAAAGTTAAATGGAACAGAGCTTCCAGAGTTCATCAACTCCGGCGTATCCGTAATCACAAAGGACAACGCGCAGAAGAGACTTGATGACCTGAATTCTTACTTAGGAAAGTAATCAGAGCTTTGAAAATCAAATCAGCCGGAAGATAGCGGATGCTTCCGAGCAAAATGAAGTGAATCTAAGCACAACAAAGGGATGTTTCTCCTCATAAGAAAACATCCCTTTTCTTGAAAGAAGATAAAAAAGAAATTTTTTTCAAATACATTTTTGTGAAAATCATAACAGGCACTATACACAAGAGTAAAATAAAGGGGAAAGCATGAAGGAAAGTATTGTACAACTGAAGGATGTACGCAAGACCTTCCCCGGTGTGGTTGCGCTAAGCAAGATGCAGTTAGATGTACGTAAAGGCGAGATTTTAGGATTGATCGGAGAGAATGGAGCAGGAAAGTCTACGCTGATTAAAGTATTAACTGGGGTATACCATCCGGATGAGGGGCAGATCATCGTAGAAGGACAGGAAAGACAATTTAAAACTCCACAGCAGGCCATTTCTGCGGGAATATCCTGCGTGTATCAAGAACTGAATATTGAGAAGTTGCTTTCGGTAACCGACAATATGTTTATCAACAAGTGGATTCACAAAGGGCCATTACTGGACTATGGAAAAATGCACCAGATAGCTCAGGACATGATGAAGAAGTTGGGATTGGATGTGGATGTGCGGAAGCCGGCAGGACACTACGGCATGGGTGTACAGCAGATGATTGAAATCTCCAAGGCCCTTCTGGCCAATGCCAAGTGCATCATCATGGATGAGCCTACCTCTTCCTTATCGGAAAAAGAGGTAGAAGAGCTTTTGAAAATCTGTAGAGATTTACGGGCGCAGGGGATTGGCATTATCTTCGTGTCCCATAAGCTGGAGGAGTTATTCCAGCTCTGCGACCGGATTACCGTTATCCGTGACGGAGAATACATCGATACCAAGGATGTGGCGGATTGGGACAATGACAGCCTGATTAAGGCCATGGTAGGCCGTTCTCTGGATAACCAATTCCCGAAGGAACCAGGCGTGCGTTCTGAAAAACCATTGTTGGAAGTAAAGAATATTCACCGTAAGGGCGTGCTTCACAATGTATCCTTTAAGGCTTATGGCGGAGAGGTTTTAGGATTTTCCGGACTGGTAGGTGCGGGAAGAACAGAAACCATGAGAGCCATCTTTGGAGCAGACCCCATTGACGGAGGAGAAATCTATATCCGTGGGGAAAAGGTGGATATTAAGAATCCCAAAGATGCTATCCGGGCTAAAATTGCTTTCCTGACCGAGGACCGGAAGGGACAGGGACTGATTTTAAATGAGTCCATCCAGAACAATCTGATTTTAGCGAATTTAAAGGGTTATCAGAAGGGCTTGTTCTTAAGTCAGAAGGATATGGATAGCATGGGTGAGGGCAGAATTCAAGAGCTAAGCATTAAGTGCCCCAGCCAGGAAGAAAGAGTAGGACAGCTTTCCGGCGGAAACCAGCAGAAGGTGGTTATCGGAAAGTGGTTAAATACCAATGCAGACATCTATATCTTGGATGAACCTACCAGAGGAATCGACGTAGGGGCCAAGGTTGAGGTGTATCAGGTGATTAACCGTTTGGTAAAAGAGGGAAAATGTGTCATCATGGTGTCTTCCGAAATGCCGGAAATCCTGGGAATGAGTGACAGGGTACTGGTAATGCGCGAAGGAAGAATCACCGGAGAAATGTCAAGAAGTACAGATGCTTTCAATCAGGAATCCGTGATGAAAGCAGCTTGGGAGGTATAAGATGCAAAAATCAAAATTAGGAAATTTAAGTAATTATATTGGAACATTTGCGGCACTGATCATTCTGTGTATCGCATTGGCATTGGCTTCTCCCAACTTCCTGGATAAGGCGAATTTGATGTCTATCTTAAAGCAGACCTCCTTCAATGCCCTGCTTTCCACCGGAATGCTGCTTACCCTGATTACCGCAGGAATCGATCTTTCCGTAGGCGCTACCGCAACCTTCGGAGCTTGCGTAGCAGGAGCTATGGTGAAAATGGGTATTACCAACCCGGTATTCCTGTTCTTGGCAGTGCTTGTGGTAGGCGGTGTAGTTGGACTGATTAACGGTCTTCTTCTTACCAGACTTCACCTTCCCCACCCCTTCGTATCTACACTGGGTATGAAGAACGTGCTTTGGGGTGCGGCATTAATCATCACCTCTTCTCAGATGATCAGCTTCTCCAACACCGGTGCAGAAGGCATCATGGTACTGGGAAGTGCCACCATCTTAGGAGGATTCCCTATCAGCTTCGTAGTGGTTATCGCCATTTATATCCTGATGCATATCCTTCTTACCAAAACTGCCTTGGGACGTTCCATCTATTGTGCCGGAGGAAATATGGAGGCTACCCGCCTTTCCGGTATCAATGCAGACAATGTATTAACCTTCTGCTATGTGCTTTCCGGCTTTATGGCAGGCTTTGCAGGAATCGTATCCATCGGCCGTTCCGGAATCTCCAACGGTGCAAATGCTATCCAGCCTTACGATACCGATGCTATCGCAGCCTGCATTATCGGTGGAGCATCCTTCATGGGAGGAAAGGGAACTATGGTGGGAACCATGCTGGGCGCATTAATCATTGCGGTACTTAGAAACGGATTCACCCTGCTTTCCGTACCCTCCGCTTGGCAGAACCTGGTGCTTGGTTTGGTAATCATTGGCGCCGTACTTCTTGACGTAACAAGAGAGAGAATGCAGAAGAAAAAGAAATAAGACAAATTTCCAGCAGGTCTATTCCATAGAAAATTGAATAGCTGAAAAATGAATCTAAAGCGGATTTGTTCCTAAAAAAATGTGGGCAAGAATAACTCCACTGTTAGTGAACAAATCCGTGGTTTTTTTATGGAAACAATACAAAATAGAAAACATACAACAATAGGAGAAAAATATGAGCGAGATTAAAGTGGGCATCGTAGGACTGGGACGCTTAGGAAAGGTACACGCAAGAAACATTGCCTTTAAAATTCCCGGAGCAAAGCTGGTGGCTGCCTGCTCCATTATGGAAGCGGAATTACAGTACGCAAAGGAAGAACTGAAGGTTTCAGAAACTTTTACTTCTTATGAAGAGATGCTGGACAAGGCAGATTTAGATGCAGTAGCTATCGTAAGCTCCAGCCCCTGTCACTGTGATCAGATTGAAAAGGCTCTAGCGAAAGGCCTCCATGTCTTTACGGAAAAACCTCTTGGAGTAGATGTGGAAGAATGTAAGAAGGCGGAGAAGGCAGTGGAGGCTCATCCCGACCAGGTATTCTTCTTGGGATTTATGCGCCGTTTTGATCCATCCTACAGTTACGCGAAGAAAAAGATTGAAGAGGGTGCAATCGGAACTCCCTATATGGTAAAGGCAACAGGAATCGATCCGGAGGCGGCTGTAGAGGGTGCTATCAAGTTTGCCCCAACCAGCGGAGGCCTTTTTATTGACATGGCAAGCCATGATGTGGATCTGATTCGATGGTTCTTAGGAAGTGAAGTCAAGGAAGTATATGCTCTGGGAGCAAATTTTAAGCATCCGGAATTTTTATCCTGTAACGATACAGAAACCGGCGCAGCGTTGTTCCAGCTGGAAAATGGAGGAATTGCGGAGCTTCATGTAGGAAGAACCGCAGCTCATGGTTATCATATTGAAACAGAAATCGTGGGAACGGAAGGCAGCATCAGAATCAGTCCTGTGCCGGAGAAGAATCTTGCCATCCTCTATGACCGTTACGGAGTACGCCAAGAGTGCGTAGAAAGCTTCCCGGAAAGGTTTGATGAGGCGTACCTTTTGGAAATGCAGGAATTTATTCAGTGCATTATCGAAAAGAAGAAGCCGAAGCTTTCCGTATATGACGGAACCAAGGCAACAGAAATCTGCTTTGCCATGAAGAAATCCTTTGAAGAAAAGAGACTGGTTAAGCTGGGGGAGTAGAAAAGCTATAGAACTCCGTTGTGATGATTCGCTACAAATAGTGTTCTGGAAAATCCCATAACAACAGGGACATACGGCTATAAAACAAAAGAATTGATTAGGAAAGTATTAAGAATTAGCTTAAGAACTTCGTAAGCATTTGTTTTTCCTTTGTAATAGACAAGGAGGAAAACATAGTTTATAGTGGGACAGGTAACGGGGCGAGCCCTAAAAATAAAGAAAAATTAGAATTTCTTTAGAAAAACTCTTGAATGGAAGAGAATTAAGGGTTATAATCGTCACGCAACTTGGATTATTATTTCCATGAATGAAAAAGGAGAGTGCATTAATTATGAGAAAGCAAACAAAATTGGTTGCAGCTTTATCTGCAACAGCTTTACTTGCTATTGGAGCTTCTGCAGTAACTTTTGCTGCAGGCTGGAACAATTCCACAGGTGAGTGGCAGTACCTTGACAATGATGGCAATGCTGTTACAGATGCTTGGAGAAAGTCCGGAGACTACTGGTTCTACCTTGGATCCGATGGAAACATGGCTAAGAACGAAGTTGTTCAGAACAACGATGATTACTATTTCGTAAACGGCGATGGCGCTATGGTTACTAACCAGTGGGTATCCTTCGACGAGTCCACAGAGGACGGAAACGATAAGAGATGGATGTACTTCGATTCTACCGGTAAGGCTTACAGAGACAAGAATGACAAGCTCACTGTTTCTGATATCAAGACCATCAACGGCAAGAAGTACCTCTTCGATCAGGAAGGTAAGATGCTTTACGGCTGGTTAGGTGAGGATTCCGCTCTTGTGACTGGCGATGATGCTTGGACTACTGCTAAGTATTACTACGGTGGATTTGATGACGGTTCCGCTCAGCACGGTTGGGTACAGTTAACTGTAAATGACAATGGTGAGGACAGCACTGCTTGGTTCTATTTCGATGACAACGGTAAGGTTTCCCGTGATAAGAAGAAGACTATCAACGGACAGACCTACTACTTCGATGAGAAGGGTCGTATGATTGAGGATTGGTCCACAGCAACCAAGGCTTCCGGAAGCTATTTCAATGCTAAGCCAACTACATCCGATAGCGTTGTTTATGTAAATGGTGACGGTGGAGCTAGAAAGAATCAGTGGATTTGGGCTGTTCCTGCAGAGAGCTATTTACCAAAGGATTTTGAGAATGATTCCGCTTCTTGGTGGTATGCAGATAATAGCGGAAAAGTAGTTACTGATAAGCTTAAGAAGATTAAGGGCAAGGTATATGCTTTCGATAAGTATGGTCGTATGATTTCTGGACTTGCAACTTCTTATAATGGACGTAATGAATTTACCAATGCTTCCGGAATTGGTGATGATGATTTCCAGGATCTTACAGGAGATGTATTCTTAAAGCAAGTTGCTGCTAGCACAAAGATTTACTACTTCTCCGGTGATGGTGAGAAGGACGGTTCCAGAAAGACCGGATACCAGAAGGTAGACTTTGATGATGATACATACGAGATGTACTTCAACAACAGCGGTGAGGCTGCAAACAACTATGTATCTAAGATTAAGAAGTATGCTAATAAGGGTATTATTCTTAAGGCTAACAACGATGATTCTAACTATGGCGTAATTAAGGTTGATAGTGCAAATGTAAAGAAGTTAGGTGACAATAATGGTGTTGTTTACTTTGATGGAAGTGTTTCCTTTGCTAACAACGATTATGTATTAGTTAATACAGCAGGAACTGTTCAGACTGGTAAGGTTAACTTGAAGGATAGCAATGATGCTTACTATTCCACTGATAAAGACGGAAAGGTTCTTTATTCTGGATACAAGAAGCTTTACACAGTTCAGAATAATGATCACCCGAATTTTGTATATTCTTACAATGGTAAGAATTACTACACAGAGTAATTTGTGTTTATAAAAAAAGAACCCCCTCCGGGGTTCTTTTTTTATCTAAAAATACGGCTTAAATCTTCAGAGCATTGCGTATCTCCTAGTCCCAAGGTACAGTCTCGCTAAGTTCGCCCCGACTAGCGGTACTAAACGCAAGCTTCGCTTTGCTCGCTTTTGTTAAGTACCGAGGGGTTCAGATTGCCTTGTGGCTAGGAAATAGGCAGTGCTCCTTAGTACTCGGATATAAGTGTAGGTAAGGATAGGTTTGGGGAGTTTGTGTAGCGCTATTTCTTTGACTACACGATTATATTATCAACATACGGATATTATCCGGATGTGGAGTATAGGAGATTTATCAATCTGGTAGTAAGATAATAAGCGATAGAATACAAGTGCCTTCATACATTCTAAATTTTAATCTAAGCTTTATTCTCTATAATTTTTCATTTATCTATTCAAAAAATCTTAATTTACTTATTATTCATTTCTATTATTTCAATTTCCTACAGGTGACTTATGAAAAAAACAAATTCTACTAATGCTAAGATGAAAAAATCTAGTCGTTTAAAAGCTAATTCTAAGAGAAAAAGAAGAAAGATAAATGCTTTGGAAAAGAAAAAGATTATCGAATCTCTTACTTTGATGGATGACCTCTTTATGGAAGTGGTTCTGGAAGAACAGGCTTGCACGGAGTACATTCTGCAAACGATTCTGGACAAATCTTCCTTAAAATTAAAGGAACAAAGACTTCAAAAGAGGTTGCCAAATCTGCATGGAAGAGCACTGGTATTAGATTGCTTATGTATGGATGATAAGGGCTTACTTTATAACATTGAAGTACAGAATTCATCTGCCGGAGCAATTCCTAAAAGGGCGCGTTATCATGCCGCTCTTATGGACATGCATAGCCTTAAGAAGGGAGAAAAGTTTTCCAAATTACCGGAGAGCTATGTTATATTTATTACAGATAAAGATGTATTGGGAGAGGGAGAACAACTCTACCAGATCGAAAGAGTTATCAGAAAGTCCGGAAGCTTGTTTCGGGATGGTTCCCATATCCTATATTTCAACACAGCAAGACAAGATGACAATGCATTGGGGAAACTGGCTAGGGATTTTAAAGAAGCCAATCCCAAAGAAATTCAGTCAGAAGTTTTGTCTCATAGAGTAGCCTCATTAAAGGAAGGTAAAATAGATAGGGAAGGAGAACAGAAGATGAATGTCTTATTAGAGAAGTATAGAAAGAAAGCAGTAGAGGAGGGTATAGAAAAAGGCATAGAGAAAGGTATAGAAAAAGGCATAGAGAAAGGTATAGAACAAGGTATACAGCAAGGTCTTGAACAGGGAAAGAATCATTTGGCAAATTTGATTGGTCGACTTCTGGAAGCAGGACGGATGGATGATCTTAAGAGAGTTTCTTACGATGAAGATTACCGAGAAAAGCTTCTGAAGGAGTTCGGGCTTTAAAATACCTTCTCATTAATTTAGTGTCAAAAAACATCAGTACTGTTCTTTGTGTGGAGTATAGGAGATTCCTCCACTAGTAGAAATATAGGTATATAGAACAAAATGTGTTGATAAAAACCGCTCTATACTCTTGTAAATCAAGGCTGTAGGGCGGTTCAATTTTATTCAAAAGAACTTTGAGGATGGAAGAATTATAAAGCTCTGGAGTACTAACTGCCCACTATCATTAAGGCACGCTCCCGCTAAGCTTCCCCCGGCTAGCGTTACCAAACTCAAGAGAATTGCATATATAGGGGGCTGGAGCTCCTTAGTTCTCGATATAGGCGAAGATGTGGATATGCAGTGCTCCTATGTTTTAGGATATGTCAAATGGTGAGAATAGGCAGTGCTCCTAAGCTATCGAAGATGCCAAAGAGTGGTGATAGGCATTGGAAGGATGGGCTGTGCTATTTCATCAACTATCCTTTTATATTATCAATATACGGATATTATCCGAATGTGGAGTATAGGAGAAGTCCTCTGCTTGTAGTAAAATATGAATCAGTGCAATACATAAATTGTTGAACAGTCTATATCTAAATTACAGAATCTACTTCTCTACTTTCATTTCTTTATTCTACAAATTGTAGTTTTCCTCGTTATTCAATTCTATTATTTCAATTTTCTGCAGGTGACTTATGAAAAAAACAAACTCTACTGATGCTAAGGTAAAAAAATCCGGTCGTTTAAAAGCTAATTCTAAGAGAACAAGAAGAAAGATGGATGCTCTGGAAAAGAAAAAAATCATAGCATCTCTAACTTTGATGGATGACCTCTTTATGCAAGTAGTTCTGGAAGAACAGGCTTGCACGGAGTATATTCTGCAAACGATTTTGGATAAATCTTCCTTAAAGTTAAAGGAACAAAGGCTTCAAAAGAGGCTGCCAAATCTGCATGGAAGAGCACTGGTATTAGATTGCTTATGTACGGATGATAAAGGCTTACTTTATAACATTGAAGTGCAAAATTCATCTGCCGGAGCAATTCCTAAAAGGGCTCGTTATCATGCTGCTCTTATGGACACACATACTCTTAAGAAGGGAGAAAAGTTTTCCAAATTACCGGAGAGCTATGTTATATTTATTACAGATAAAGATGTATTAGGTGAAGGGGAACAGTTGTACCGGATTGAAAGAGTAATTAGAAAGTCCGGTAGCTTATTTCAGGATGGTTCCCATATCCTTTATTTCAATACGGCAATACAAAGTGATAATACATTAGGAAAATTGGCTAGGGATTTTAAAGAAGCCAATCCCAAAGAAATTCAGTCTGAAGTTTTGTCTCACAGAGTAGCCTCATTAAAGGAAGGAAAATTAGATCGGGAAGGAGAAAAGAAGATGAATGTCTTATTAGAGAAGTATAGAAAGAAAGCAGTAGAGGAAGGTATAGAGAAGGGTATAGAAAAAGGTATAGAGAAAGGTATAGAACAAGGTATACAACAAGGTCTTGAACAGGGAAAGAATCATTTGGCGCTTTTGATTGGTCGACTTCTGGAAGCAGGACGGATGGATGATCTTAAGAGAGTTTCTTACGATGAAGATTACCGGGAAAAGCTTCTGAAGGAGTTCAGGCTTTAAAATACCTTCTCATTAATTTATTCTCAAAAACATAGGTATTTTTTGAGTTTCCTTTATTTCAATACGTCAAGGCAAGATGACAACGCATTAGGAAAGCTGGCTAAAGACTTTAAAGAAGCCGATCCCAAAGAAATTCAGTCAGAAGTTTTGTCTCATAGAGTAGCCTCATTAAAGGAAGGTAAACTAGATCGGGAAGGAGAAAAGAAGATGAATGTCTTATTGGAGAAGTATAGAAAAAAAGCGGTAGAGGAAGGTATAGAAAAAGGTATAGAGAAAGGTATAGAGAAAGGTATGCACCAAGGTCAAAATCGTCTTGCTCTTTTAGTAGGTCAGTTACTGAATGCAGGACGGATGGATGACCTTAAAAGAGTTTCTTTTGATGAAGAATATCGGGAAAAGCTTTTGAAAGAGTTCGGGCTTTAAAATACCATCTCATTAATTTATTCTCAAAAAACATAGGTGTTTTTTGAGTTTCCTTTATTTCGATATAGCAAGGCAAGTTGATAATGCATTAGGAAAGCTGGCTAAAGATCTTAAAGAAGCCAATCCTAAGGAAATTAAGTCTAAAGTTTTGTCTCATAGAGTAGCCTCATTAAAGGAAGGTAAACTAGATCGGGAAGGAGAAAAGAAGATGAATGTTTTATTAGAAAAGTATAGAAAAAAAGCAGTAGAGGAAGGTATGGAGAAAGGTATAGAACAAGGTATGCAACAAGGTCAAAATCGTCTTGCTCTTTTAGTAGGTCGTTTACTGAATGCAGGGCGGATGGATGACCTTAAAAGAGTTTCTTTTGATGAAGCATATCGGGAAAAGCTTCTGAAGGAGTTCGGGCTTTAAAATGAGAGTAAAAAATATAGGTTTATAGAACAAAACGTGTTTATAAAAACCGCTCTATACCTTGTAAATCAAGGCTGTAGGGCGGTTCAATCTTTTTTAAACAACTTTATGGATGGGTAATAGCAAGGGGGACTGTATATATGTGGAGCTTCGGGGGACTGTCTATTCCCTTTCACAAAGGCACGCTCCTTCTAAGTTCGCCACGACTAGTGGTACTAAACGCAAGGGCACTTTTTATATGCGAGGCTTCGGAGCTCTAGCACCCCCTAACCACAAGGCACGCTCCCGCTAACTTCGCCCGGCTAGCGGTACTAAACGCAAGCTTCGCTTCGCTCGCTTTTGTCAAGTACCGAGGGGTTCAGATTGTCTTGTGGCTAAAGGGTAGCTAGTGCTCCTTAGTTCTCGATATAGGCGAAGATATAGATATGCAGTGCACCTATATTTTAGGATATGCCAAATGGTGAAAATAGGCAGTGCTCCTATGCTATCGAAGATGCCAAAGGGTGGTGATAGGCAGGGGGAGATATTTCATCAACCATACTTTTATATTATCATTATACGGATATTATCCGAATGTGGAGTATAGGAGATTCCTTTAACTCGTTGTAAAATATAAATCAATGAATCACACAACTTTCTAAATAGTCTACATTAAATTTTTAATTCGTATATCGCTCTTTTTTTTATTTATTCTAAAAACTATAAATTTTTCTATATTCATTTCTATTATTTTAATTTTCCGCAGGTGACTTATGAAAAAAACAAATTCTACAAATGCTAAAGCTAAAAAATCCGCTCATTTAAAAGTAAACTCTAAGAGTACAAGAAGAAAGTTGGATGCTCTGGAAAAGAAAAAAATCATTGCATCACTTACTTTGATGGATGATCTCTTTATGCAAGTAGTTCTGGAAGAACAGGCTTGTACGGAATATATTCTTCAAACGATTTTGAACAAGTCTTCTTTAAAGTTAAAGGAACAAAGACTTCAAAAGAGGCTGCCCAATTTACATGGAAGAGCTTTGGTATTGGACTGCCTTTGCACTGATGAAAAAGGCTTGCTTTATAATATCGAAGTACAGAATTCATCTGCCGGAGCAACTCCTAAAAGGGCTCGTTATCATGCTGCACTTATGGACACGCATACCCTAAAGAAGGGAGAAAAGTTTTCCAAATTGCCGGAGAGCTATGTTATATTTATTACAGATAAAGATGTATTGGGAGAGGGAGAACAGTTATATCAAATTGAACGTGTTATCAGGAAATCCGGCAATTTGTTTAAAGATGGTTCCCATATCCTCTATTTCAATACGGCAAGGCAAGATGATAATGCATTAGGAAAGCTGGCTAAAGACTTTAAAGAAGCCAATCCCAAAGAAATTCAGTCTGATGTTTTATATCATAGAGTAGCCTCATTAAGGGAAGGTAAATTAGATAAGGAAGGAGAAAAGAAGATGAACGTCTTATTAGAAAAGTATAGAAAAAAAGCAGTAGAGGAAGGGATAGAAAAAGGCTTAGCCCAGGGAATGCAACAGGGATTAGAAAAAGGCCTAGAACAAGGCCTGCAACAAGGCCTTGAAAAGGGCTTGGAGAAGGGTCAAAATCGTCTTGCTCTTTTAGTAGGTCATTTACTGAATGCAGGACGGATGGATGACCTTAAAAGAGTTTCTTTTGATGAAGAATATCGGGCAAAGCTTTTGAAAGAGTTCGGGCTTTAAGCTACCGAAGATCTTGATAAAAGATTGGACTATAAGACAAAGGAGCAAACTTGGATACGAAAGAGAAATTAGCTGAATTAAAGGAGTTAATTCAAAAAGCGAACTATATCGTGTTTTTTGGCGGTGCAGGCGTATCTACGGAAAGCGGCCTTCCGGATTTTCGTTCTGTGGATGGATTATATCATCAAAAATATGCCTTTCCGCCGGAGGAAATCTTGTCTCATGATTTCTTTATGACACGACCTAAAGAGTTTTATAAGTTTTATAAGGAAAAGCTCTTGATTTCGGGAATCCTTCCGAATTCTGCCCACTATGCCTTGCAAAGATTAGAAGAGCAAGGGAAGCTAAAGGCAATTATTACCCAAAACATTGACGGATTGCATCAGATGGCAGGTTCCAAAACGGTATATGAGCTTCATGGCAGTATTCATCGCTACTATTGTGTGAAGCATCATCATCGAATCCCGGAAGAAGAAATTGACTTTTCGACATCCATTCCTTTGTGTCCTCATTGCCGTAACATGATACGTCCGGATGTGGTTTTGTATCAGGAAGGCTTGGATGAACGGATTCTTTCAGAGAGCATTGCCCATATTCAGAATGCAGATTTATTGATTATCGGAGGTACTTCCTTGACGGTGTATCCCGCTGCGGGCTTGATTCAATATTTTCCTCATCATGGAAACAATAAATTGGTTCTTATCAATAAAGAGGAGGGGCGACTGGATACAGAGTGCGACTTGGTACTCTATGGAAAGATTGGAGAAATTCTTTCGGAAGTGGTAAGTTAAGATAGGAGAGGTAAAGTGTTTAGAGGCGGTTTTTACCGTCTCTTTTTTTAAAGCGTTGCATGATGTAGTCTTTTACGAGAGTGCTTAATAACGTAATAGGATAGAGTACTGAATAAAATATCTTTTGCAAAAAACTAAATATTTTTATACAAATAAGTGGAGCATTTTGCTATAATCAGAGGGATGTTTTGTATACAGTTTTTATAAAGAAAGCAATGGGGTGACCGGGAAGGACAGGATAGAAATACTCCTCACTACTTTTAGCTGTTACGATAGGCAGAAGTATTAAAACGCATTGCTTTATAAGAGATTAGGAGAATGAGAATGAAGGCTTTTTTACAAAGGAAGAACATTGAGATTTCCCTGAAGCGCTATGGGATTGATGCCTTATCCGCTATGGCTCAGGGCTTGTTTTGTTCCCTGTTAATCGGAACAATTTTAAACACCCTAGGGCAGAGTCTGGGGATTTCCGCATTAACCAGAGTGGTTGCCACCATTGGCGGTGTGGATTATACCGTAGGAGCAATGGCTTCCGCTATGAGCGGTCCGGCTATGGCAACGGCTATTGCCTATGCTTTACAGGCCCCTCCCTTGGTACTTTTTTCATTGATTACTGTGGGCTTTGCCTCCAATGCCCTGGGAGGAGCCGGGGGACCCTTGGCGGTACTTTTTGTGGCGATTCTTTCCACAGAAATCGGTAAAGCGGTTTCCAAGGAAACAAAAGTGGATATTTTGGTGACGCCTCTTGTAACCATTGGCTCCGGAATGCTTTTTTCGGCAATCTTGGCTCCGATAATCGGAAAAGCGGCGATTCAGGTGGGAAGCCTGATTATGTGGGCGACAGAGCTACAGCCTTTCTTTATGGGAATTTTGGTATCCGCCTTGGTTGGTATTGCTTTGACACTTCCCATTTCCTCCGCGGCGATTTGTGCGGCTCTTGGACTTACGGGACTTGCGGGAGGTGCTGCGGTGGCAGGCTGTTGTGCCCAGATGGTGGGCTTTGCAGTGATTTCCTTCCGGGAAAACGGCGTTTCCGGTCTAGTTTCTCAGGGGCTTGGTACTTCTATGCTGCAGATGGGAAACATTGTAAAAAATCCCCGGATTTGGATTCCGGCTACATTTGCCTCCATGATTACAGGACCACTGGCTACCTGTCTCTTTCATTTTGAAAATAACGGTCCTGCGGTTACCTCCGGTATGGGAACCTGCGGTTTGGTTGGCCCTATCGGCGTTTACACCGGCTGGCTTAAGGGCATAGAAGAGGGGAGTAAGACAGCGGTAACTGCAAGTGATTGGCTTTCTCTTTTGCTGTTATGCTTTATTCTTCCAGCAATATTTTCTTTGCTTTGTTCTGCTTTTTGTCGGAAAATGAAGTGGATCAAAGAGGGAGATATGAAGCTTTCCTCCTAAAGCGAAGCTGTAATGTAAGAACTTGTAAGAAATTTTCTATGGCTTTTTTGTAAAGAACTGAGTATAGTTGGACAGGTCAAAGGCTTTAATTCTTAAAGAATAAGCCAAAAGATAGTCAAAGATATTTGTAGCGGTGCAAAGCAGGCATATAGGCATCCGGAGTCGATGTATCAGAGTATGTAATGAAGAGATATACAGATATACAGTGGAACCGGGGGAACATAGGGGTATGCAAAGCAACAAAGCACAAAGCAAGTATGTCAGTTCAAGGAGAGGAAAATGGCTTTACAAGGAAAAACAAAGAATGTAGCCATGTTTATGTTAAGCATGGCATTTACAGCACTTTTTTCCACGGGAGCTTTCGCTTATAATCTTTCGGCGAAGGTAAAAGACGTGGAGATTACGGACAACAGGCAGGAGATTCAGTTGCAAATGGATGCAACAGGAGACAGCAGCGGTACTGACGGATCGGTTTATATTTTCGAAATCAAGCCTTATCAGACCGATCTTGGCAGTCGTACCGACTTTATTGCCAAGGGAAGCTTGGGAGAGAATCAAAAATTTAATTTTCCTCTCTATGCAGGTCCCGGAGAGCTTCGTCTTTACAGCGCCTTTGTGCCGGCTGTAAAGGTGGGAAGCCGTTATGAAATGATTGCGGATAGAAGATATATAGAGAATCCGGAGGTGGTTGCGGAGAACCAAAGTCCTGCTTTAAATCCGGGAAAGAAGGGACTTCGTGTAGATCCCAATATCTTAGATGACGCACTGAGTCTGAACATTAAGCATGCGGGCGTAGATATTCCTACCCAGCGTTTCTTCGGTCAGGGAATTTCCTATTCCTATGAGGGAAAGACCTTCCAGATTAACAAGGAGCTGATTGATCAGCTGGACGGAGAGGTGAAGCGCCTTAGTGATTCCGGCGTAGCGGTCACCGCCATTTTGCTTAACGCATGGAACAATACCGTACCGGAGTTAAATCCCATCGGCGTTAAGGAGCTTCCCAAGGAGCAGGCGGTTTACTATGGCTTTAACGTAGAGTCCGAGCAGGGCTTTAGAGCGGTAAAGGCTATGGCTTCTTTCTTGGCAAAGCGTTATAACGGTCAGAACGGTCACGGAAAAATTACCAACTGGGTAGTGGGAAATGAGATTGACAACCAGTATTGGAACTATGAGGGAGACTATGATGTTTCCACCTATACCAAGAAATTCCAGCGTGCCTTCCGTGTATTTTATACCGCGATGAAGTCCGTTTCTGCCAACGACAACATTATGTTCTCTTTAGATCACTACTGGAACATGTTCCCGGAGGCGGCTCCTGTAGGCAAATATAAGGGAAAGGATGTGGTATTGGCCTTCCATCATTTTGACAATCTGGAGGGACATATGGACTTCGGTCTGGCATTGCACCCCTATCCATATCCTATTTCCTCCCCGGCATTCTGGGATGATGATAAGACCGGAAAGGTTAACGATACCATTGATTCTCCCATTATCAACTTTAAGAATCTTCATGTGATTACCGATTTTATGCAGTTGGACAGCATGAAGAACAAGAAGGGAGAGGTTCGAAAGATTTTCCTTACCGAGGAAGGTTTCACCAGTATTCAAAAGGGACAGGATAAGTCGGATGAGCAGGCTGCAGCAGTAGCATACTCCTACTATATTGTAGATAACAATCCGTATATTTCCGCGTATCTCATGAGTCGTCAGGAGGATTCCGATGATGAGGTAAAGCACGGACTGGCTTTCGGACTTTCCAGCATTGTGAACCATCAGTTGGTACATAAGAAGGCACACAGCGTCTTTAAGTATATTGACGATGCCAGCGCAACAGAGGGAACGGCAGACTTTGCCAGAGCTATTATTGGTATCGATTCTTGGGACCAGCTTATTCCAAATTTCCGTTTCCCGGGAAGATAAAGAAATGGAAAAAGAATTGTTGCAATCAATTTTGGAGCTTGGGGGAAAGGGCTTATTGCTCTATCTTTTGGGCATCAATATTCTTTGTTTTCTTAGCTTTGCCTATGACAAGTGGCAGGCCATACATAGGGGATGGAGAGTGCCGGAAAAAGTCTTATTGGGGCAAGCCTTCTTGGGCGGCGCCTTAGGAGGAATTCTGGGAATGTATCTTTGCAGGCATAAGACCAGAAAACCAAGATTTTTAGTCTTGATGCCGGTGGCGCTGCTACTATGGATTTACCTGATTTTTGGAAGAAAATAAAAGGAGCTATGAAAATAAAAAAATTTTCTGTGCAATATAGGTCTGAACTGGGGCACGCTCTCGCTAGCTTCGCCACGTAGCGGATACTAAGCGAAAAACTGCGTTTCTCTTGTTTTTCGCAAGTACCGACGGGCTCAGACTACCCCAAATTCAGACCTATTTTGCCGAAAATTTCTTCATTAATTTGATTTTCACAGTAGCTTTGCTATTTTTTCTCCTGATTCGTTGACTTCTTGATACGTAGTCATGATAAGCTCTCTTCCAGCTCTTTAAATACTTCATCCATGGGTTGTGAATCATCCTTTAATGCTTGAGAATAGCCTGTAGTCATCATGGCATGGAAGGCATCATTCGACATTTCTTCTTGAATGGGGATGGACTTTTTCTCTATTTTTGCAAATACTCTTGTTTTTTTCGTGATAGACATAAACCATACCTCCTTTTATAAAAGTATAGGAAATGTGTTGTATATTACAACAATTAAAGGTACAAAAAAGGAGCTGTGAAAATCAAAAAAAATTTTTGATTTTTATAGCTCCTTTTTCCCTATGCTCCCGAACGGACTCGAACCGCCACTACTGGCGTCGGAGGCCAGCGCTCTATCCATTAAGCTACGGGGGCAATTATTTGCCAAAGCTACAGAGCTTAAATCAGTCTATAACAATGGTGATAACTTCAAAAGTATAGAACATTCCGATAAAAAATTCAAGGGAATAGCAGATAAACTTCACTATGGTTTATCGAGAAAGTTCATTGCATTCCTGTAGTAGAAAACTTCACTATGCCTTGTCAAAAGAAAAAAGAAAAAATTTCTATTCATTTACCCACTGCTTCTTGAAAAAAATTTCCTATTTGCTATAATAATCATATTGTACAATTTCAGAAGGGGTGAGTCTATGCAGGAAGATTTTTTGACGAAAATACGCTCTGCTTACAACCAATTTACCAAGGCAGAGAAAAAGGTAGCGGACTATATTTTACAAAATCCCGATCAGGTTCTGTTTATGTCTATTTCGGATTTGGCGGAAACCTGTAAGGTGGGGGATACTTCTGTTTTCCGTTTTTGTAAAACTATGAATGTGAAGGGCTACCAGGAATTTAAGATGACTCTTTCTCTGTCCATGCGTGGAAATGGAAAGGAAAGCAAGGAGGGAGATGGAGGCAATGTTTCTTTACAGGATAACAATATTGCGGAGCTTGCCGGAAAGGTTTTGGAAGAAACCATTGATTCCATTAAGGAGACTCATTCTCTCTTGGACTTTAACAAGGTTACGGAGGCTATGAATGCCCTTTCCAAGGCAAAACGGATTCTGTTCTTCGGTGTTGGCGCTTCCATGCTGACCGCGATGAAGGCGATGAATAAGTTCCATCGTATTGAGCCGAAGGTTTATTGTTCGGAGATGGTAAGTCAGCAGTTGATGAGTGCAGCAACCATGGAAAGAGGAGATGTGGCCGTGATTTTCTCCTATTCCGGTGCGACCAGGGACATCGTGGAGATCGCAAAGCTGGCGAAGGAGTCCGGAGCCACTGTGGTATCCATCACCCGTTTCCAGAAGTCGGAGCTTACGGATTATACGGATATTTTATTGCTTTGCGGAGCCAATGTGGGTTCTCTGCAGAAGGGCTCCACCTCCGCAGAAATCAGTCAGCTCTTCTTGGTAGACATAATGTACACCGAGTATTATCGGAGACATTACGAGTATTGTAATCAGATTCTGGAAAAAACCACTGTGGCTATCAAAGATAGAAATTAAAGGAAGCGGTCAGAGGACTAGGCTGTCCAAAGCTATAGATCCCATAATCATAATAGTCTGATATGATTCATGTCTTTATAAAAAATAGGTCTGAAATAGGAGAGTGAATACTCCGATTTCAGACCTATTTGCCTTAGGAATAAATCTTATCCGTTTTTCTCTAAACTGTCCCGAAGCTCTTGAATCTTGTCACGATATAGTGCGGCATCTTCGAAGTTTAACTCTGCAGCGGCTGCCCGCATTTTCTTACTAAACTCACGAATCATCTTTTCAATCTCTGCTCTGGACATGGATTCCACATCCTTTTGGAAGCCCTTCTCATCATCTCGCAGTACCTTGGAGATGGCAATCAAATCTCGAACTGCCTTCTTGATGGTGGTGGGGGTGATGCCATGGGCTTTGTTGTATTCTTCCTGAATCGAACGTCTTCTCTTGGTTTCGTCAATGGTACGCCTCATGGAGTCGGTAATGGTATCCGCATACATGATAACATGCCCCTCGGAATTTCGAGCAGCACGACCAACGGTCTGAATCAAAGAGGTTTCGGAACGAAGGAAGCCTTCCTTATCCGCATCCAAAATGGCCACCAGCGTAATCTCCGGAATATCCAGTCCCTCTCTAAGCAGGTTAATGCCCACCAAAACATCAAACTTATCCAGACGCATATCTCGGATAATGGCGGCTCTTTCCAAAGTATCAATATCGGAATGGAGATACTTAACTCTTACCTTTGCTTCCTGCAAATATTTGGTAAGGTCCTCTGCCATTTTCTTGGTAAGGGTGGTGACCAGAATCTTATTGCCCTTGTCGGTTTCCTTATGGATTTCGGAAAGTAAGTCGTCAATCTGTCCCTTGGTGGGGCGCACCACGATTTCCGGATCCAAAAGTCCTGTAGGACGGATAATCTGCTCTGCCCTTAGGATTTCATGCTCCGCCTCGTACTCTCCGGGAGTTGCGGAAACGAAGAGCATTTGGTTGATTTTTCCTTCAAATTCACTGAAATTTAAAGGTCTATTATCCAGAGCGGAGGGAAGACGGAATCCGAAGTCCACCAGAGTGGTTTTTCGGGATAGGTTTCCATTATACATTCCCCGAATCTGGGGCAGGCTGATATGGCTCTCGTCTACAATAATCAGGTAATCCTCCGGAAAGTAGTCCATTAGGGTGTAGGGAGGCTCTCCGGGCTGGGCAAAGTTTAAGTGTCTGGTGTAGTTCTCGATACCGGAGCAAACCCCGGTTTCCCGAATCATTTCCACATCAAAGTTGGTTCGCTCGGAAATACGCTGGGCTTCCAAAAGCTTTTCTTCACTCTTAAAATAGGCTACCCGCTCATCCAGCTCTTCCAAAATATTTTTGCAGGCAATCTTCATTTTCTCCATAGGAATAACGTAGGGGGTGGCAGGGAAGACCATGCAGTGCTCAAGCTTCGCCTTGCCCTTTCCGGTGAGGGCATCAATCAGCTGAATTTCCTCGATTTCGTCTCCGAAAAACTGGATGCGATAGGCCTGTTCGCCTTCGGATGCGGGGAAAATGTCTACAATGTCCCCCTTTACCCGAAAGGTTCCGCGGCGAAAATCCATATCGTTTCGGTTGTACTGGATTTCCACCAGGTTCTTAATCAATTCATCTCTATCCCGCATCTGTCCGGGACGGAGGGAAATGGCCATATTTAAATATTCCGTGGGGGCTCCCAAACCGTAGATGCAGGAAACGGAAGCCACCACCACCACGTCCTTACGCTCGGAAAGGGCTGCCATGGCAGAGTTTCGTAATTTGTCGATTTCCTCGTTGATGTCCGAATCCTTCTCAATATAGGTGTCGGTGCTGGGAACATAGGCCTCCGGCTGGTAGTAATCGTAGTAGGAAACGAAGTATTCCACTGCATTTTCCGGGAAAAATTCCTTCATCTCGGAGTAAAGCTGTGCCGCCAGAGTCTTGTTATGGGAAATGATGAGGGTGGGCTTTTGGATTTGTTGAATCACATTGGCCATGGTAAAGGTTTTTCCGGAGCCGGTGACACCCAGCAGGGTTTCAAACTGGTTTCCCTCCTGTAAGCCCTTCACCAGTTTTTCAATGGCAGCAGGCTGGTCCCCCATGGGGGCGTAATCCGAATGCAGTTTAAATTCTCCTGTAAGCTGTGATCTATCCATAAAACTCCTCTTTTAAAAAATGTGTAGTTGATACAGATTTCTAAAGCTAAAAAAGCATGTTATTTCTAGTATAGCAAATTCATATACGTTAAAAAAGAAATTTACAGTAGAATAGAGGGGAATATAATGCGGGGTTTATCAGCGGGAGAGTCTTGCGCCCTAGGAGAGCAAGCATTTAGTAGCTATAGAGTCTTGCGTCTTTGGAGGACAAGCATTCAACAGTGAAAAAGTGTTAGAAGAGAAAGGAGCGAAAATGCAGTATTCCATTTGTGCATTGCCGGGAGACGGAATCGGACCGGAGATTGTAAGAGAGGCTAGAAAAGTACTGGAAAAGGTGGCAGAGCTGGAGGGCTTTAGCCTTCAGTTTACGGAAAAAGCCTTTGGGGGTGCAGCCATTGATTTGTACGGAGAGCCTCTGCCGGAGGATACTTTAGAGGCCTGCAAAGCTTCCCAAGCAGTGCTGATGGGAAGCATTGGGGGAAAGGTAGGCGTTTCCCCCTGGTATTCTTTGCCGGTGGAAAAGCGGCCGGAGGCGGGTCTTCTTTCTCTTCGGAAGCAACTTGGCCTTTTTTGTAATCTTCGTCCTGCCAAGCTTTACAAGGAACTTCGGGATGCCTGTCCTTTGAAGGAAGAAATCATTGGGGATGGCTTTGACATTATGATGATTCGAGAGCTTACCGGGGGCTTGTATTTCGGAAAGCGCTCCATTACCGAGGAAAATGGAGAAGAGGTGGCCAGAGACGAGCTGATTTATCGGGCTCATGAAATCGAAAGAATCGGACGTATTGCCTTTTCCCTGGCAAAGGCAAGGGGGGGCAAGCTTTGCTCCGTGGATAAGGCCAATGTTTTAGATAGCTCCAGACTTTGGAGAAAGATTTTCACAAAGCTGGGAGAGGAAGAGAAGGAGGTGGAGCTTCGCCATGCCTTAGTGGATTCCACTGCCATGGAGCTGGTTAGAAATCCGAGAAACTTTTCCGTGATTGTCACCGAAAATATGTTCGGAGACATCCTTTCCGATGAGATGGCGGAGATTGCCGGCTCTTTGGGCATGCTTCCCTCTGCTTCCTTAGGGGAAAATGCCTTTGGGCTTTACGAGCCCAGCGGCGGCTCTGCTCCGGATATTGCAGGACAGAATATCGCCAATCCCTTAGCTACCATTCTATCCGCAGCAATGCTGCTGGAAATTTCTCTGGGGGAGAAGAAGACGGCAAAAAGAGTGGAAAATGCCGTGGAAAAGGTATTGGCACTGGGGGGCAGAACCAAGGATATCTTCTCCGGAAAGGAAGGAGAAAAGCTTTTGTCCTGTTCGGAAATGGGGGATTTTGTAGTGGCTCAGCTGTAAAGTTCTAACAGTTTTCTTTGCATATAGGTCTGTAATGGGGCACGCTCTCGCTAACTTCGCCTTCGTAGCAGCACTAAGCTTCAATCGGCGCTTTGCTTGATTTCAGCAAGTGCTGACGGGCTCAGATTACCCCATTTTCAGACCTATATGCAAGAAAACACTAGGATATTGAACTTTTTCAGCTTTCGCTTTGTTGTAAGAGGAACTTCTTGGAACCTTGTTTGTCAAAAAAAATAATAGAAAATCTTAAAAAAATAGGCAAAACGGAAAAAGCTTGTGGCGACTCCGATTTGCCTTGCTTTATGTGGGGGCTCTCCGTATAATGGTAGAACGGCGTAAGCCATGAGAATAAGGAGAGTGGAATGGATAATAATAATGATTTTAAAGGCGGTGAGAATGGAGGCTTCTCCAACTGGGGACAGACGGTTCTCATCGTTTTAATAGCGGCAACAGTAACCTTCTTTATATATACGGTAGCCCAGCGTTTTATGACCAAGGGCATGTCTCAGGAATTAAGCTATAGTCGTTTTCTTTCTATGGTGGATCAGGACTTGGTGGCCAAGGTAGAGTGGGGAGACGGACAGATTACGGTTTACCCCAAGAGTAGAGTGCAGACAGAGCAACCGAAGGAGAATCCAAGTAAAGAGGAGAAGGAAGGCATTGCCAGGGATGATGAAGAAGGAAAGGCCTTGAACTTTGATACGTCAAAGGAAGAAACTTCTTTCTCTGAACAGAATTCCTCCTTGTCGCAAGATTCCTCTAAGAATAATGAGGAAGGTCTCAAAGAGAACGGTTTAAAATCGGAAGAGGTTTATTTTAAGGAGGATATTTCCGAGAGGACTTCTTGGGAAACTATCCTGGGGATGATTTTAAAGAATCATTTGAAGAGAAGAAATAATGCAGGATCCGACAGCTCTTCTGGACTGACGCAGGGAGAAAGCAGAGTCTATTATGTTGTGCCGGTCAACGCGGATGCGGCATCTTTGGTGGAGCGTCTCTATAGACATAACGTGGAGATTTACAGAAAGAGACCGGATAATTCCGCCTTTCTGATGCAGATTATTGTCAGTATTGTGCTACCCTTTGTTTTCCTGATTCTTCTGATGAACACCATGGTGAAGAAAATGGGAGCCTCCGGTGGAGGATTCTCCGGGGTGGGTAAGTCCAAGGCGAAGATGTATATGCAGAAGGACACCGGCATCAGCTTTAAGGATGTAGCAGGTGAGGATGAGGCGAAGGAAAGCCTTGTAGAAATCGTAGACTTCCTACATAATCCCACAAAGTATACTTCTATCGGTGCAAAGCTTCCTAAGGGAGCCCTTTTGGTAGGGCCTCCGGGAACCGGAAAAACCCTTCTGGCCAAGGCTGTGGCAGGAGAGGCCAATGTGCCCTTCTACTCTCTTTCCGGTTCAGACTTTGTGGAGATGTTCGTTGGTGTGGGAGCCAGCCGTGTAAGAGATTTGTTCCGACAGGCAAACCAGACTGCGCCTTGCATCATATTCATTGATGAGATTGATGCCATCGGTAAGACCAGAGATACCCGTTACGGGGGCAATGATGAAAGAGAACAGACTCTGAATCAGCTCCTTTCCGAAATGGATGGCTTTGATGCGGGGAAGGGAATCATGGTCATGGGGGCCACCAACCGTCCGGAAATCCTGGATCCGGCTTTGCTTCGTCCGGGACGTTTTGACCGCCGTGTCATTGTGGAAAAGCCTGATTTGAAGGGAAGAGTCAATATCTTAAAGGTGCATGCCAAGGACATCAAGCTGGACGACAGCGTGGACTTTGACGAAATCGCCTTGGCCACCAGCGGCGCGGTGGGAGCGGATCTTGCCAACATGATGAACGAATCCGCCATCACTGCGGTAAAAAATGGTAGAGAAAAGGTTAGCCAGAAGGACTTGTTTGAGGCGGTGGAAGTGGTTTTGGTAGGTAAGGAAAAGAAGGATCGTATCCTTTCCCAGCAGGAGAGAAAGATTGTTTCTTACCACGAGGTAGGACATGCCCTTGTGGCAGCAGTGCAGAAGCACTCCGAGCCGGTACAGAAGATTACCATTGTCCCTAGAACCATGGGAGCTCTGGGCTACGTTATGCAGGTACCTGAGGAAGAAAAATATCTGAATACCAAGGCAGAGCTTCATTCCATGATGGTGGAATGTCTGGCAGGCAGAGCGGCAGAGGAAATCGTTTTTGAAACTGTAACTACCGGAGCCAGCAATGATATTGAGAAGGCGACGAAGATTGCCAGAGCGATGGTAACCCAGTACGGTATGTCCGAGAAGTTCGGCTTAATGGGACTTGCCAGACAGGAAAATATGTACCTGGGAGGTCGGGCTGTCTTAGAGTGCGGAGACGATACCGCTACAGAGGTGGACCAGGAAGTGGCACGCATTTTGAAGGAGTGCTACGAAGAGTCCAAGAAGATTTTGTTGGAAAATCGTTTTGCTCTGGATGAGATTGCAAAGTTCCTGATTGAGAAGGAAACCATTACCGGAAAAGAGTTTATGAAGATCTTTGCCGAAGTAAAGGAAAAGGAAGGAAGAGAAGAGCATCCGGAAAATTCTTCAGAGCTGAAAGAAGGAACAGAGGAAAATGAGGGCAAAGAGGAAGGACACTCCGAAGCCTAAGAGGCAGACGCTTCTATAGATAAACCGCATTTTCTGAAAGAAATGTACGAAAAAGGTCTGTCAGAGTTCCTTCTCTGGCAGACCTTTTCCCTATGATAAAATACCATATATGACTATGCCCGGTCTCTAAGGACGTACTTCCATAATGTCTGAAACAGTACAGGAAAACAAAAGGCAAAGCTGTCGTATGGTTTCTGTAGAGACCGGTAGGTTTTTCTTCAAACGATGCAGCAGTGCGGCAGAAACTTTGTGGTCTTGAATAAGACGATATTGGCTCACTTGTTCTCGTTCAATCAGTCGCCAAAATGGGGCATAACTAATCACATATACTCCTTTTAGAATGAGAAAAGGAAGACAAAATATAAAGAATTCTTCTATCTTGTATAATTTTAACATTACTATGCAGATTCGTATAGAAAGGAATAGACAAAATGACTTTTCTTTTCCTCTTAATTCTTCCCATACTCCTGCTTATCTATTCTCACTGGGAAAGAAATCAACTCAGAGTGGAGAGGTATAGGATTTCTACTGACAAGGTAAATAAAGCCTATCGTTTTCTCTTCCTGACAGACCTCCATGACAAGAGCTTTGGAAAGGATAATACTCTTTTATTGAAAAAAATTGAGGAATTAAAGCCTCGATGGATTTTCATTGGGGGAGATTTTCCTATAAGCTATTCCGGAGAAAAAACGGCGGAGAGAGATGAGGTGGAAAATTCCTGTCGTTTGCTGTATGCTTTAGCAGAAAAATATCCTCTTTACTATGCCTTTGGAAACCATGAAGAAAAGTTGTTTAGTAAAGAGGATTTTCAGGGAAAGCAGCAGGCCTTTTGGAAGGCTTTGGAAAAGGTGGAGCTCTTAGAAAATCGTTCCCTGCGCTTAGAGCAGGACTTAGAACTTAGCGGTTTGTCCTTGGATTTATCCTATTATCAGCCTCTACTTTGGAAGAAGAAAAAACCCTTAGGGGAAGAGGATAAGAAAAATTGGGAAAAGGCTATAGAAGCTACCGGGGAGAATCGGCCAAAAAACATTTTTCGTATTGCCTTAATGCACAGCCCCTTTTATCAAGCGGAAATGGAGGCTTTGCCGGTGGACTTGGTGCTGTCCGGACATTTTCATGGAGGGGCTATCGGCTTCCCGGGCTTTGCTTTGATGACTCCCCAGTATAAGTTTTTTGTGAAGAATCCAAGAGGTTTACGAAAAGTAGGGGGACAATGGCATTTTACCGGAAGGGGACTGGGCACCCACAGCATCAATGTGCGCTTGGCAAACTTCCCGGAGCTGGCTTGCTTTGACATTCTTCCGATGGGAGAAGCGTAAGGAGAAAATGATGGAAGAAAAGGTGATTTTTTATAAGCTGGATGCCTTTGAGGGGCCGCTGGACTTATTGCTCCACCTTATTGAAAAAAATAAAATCGATATCTATGATATTCCAATTTCGGAAATCACAGAGCAGTATCTGGAATATATGAAGGCGCTGGAGGAAGAGGATTTGGAAATCGTTTCCGCCTTCCTGCTGATGGCAGTGACGCTTCTGGAAATGAAGGCCAGAATGTTGCTGCCCAAGAAGGAGGAAGAGGAAGGGGAGGAAGTAGATCCCAGAGAAGAGCTGGTACAGAGACTTTTAGAATATAAAAAATATAAAAGAATCAGCAGAATGCTACGAACCAAGGAAGAAACTGCCCCCAATATCATTGAAAAGGAACCCAGTATTCCGAAGGAAGTGGAAAAGTACAAGCCGCCTTTGGATCTGGAGGATCTGTTGAAGGGCTTGGATATTCTTCGCCTTCGGGAGACCATGAAGGAGATTTTAAGGAGGAAGGAAGCCAGAAAGGACCAGCTTCGGGCAAACTTTGGAAAGATTAAGCGGGAAAAGATAAGCTTGCAGGGGAAAATGCAGGATATTCTGGCTTATGCGAAGAGCCACGGCCGATTTTCCTTCCGACAAATGCTAAAGAAAAAGCAGGGAAAGACGGAGACGGTGGTGAGCTTCTTGGCCATTTTGGAGCTGATGAAAATGGGGAAGATTACTCTTAAGCAGGAAAATGCCTTTGGAGACCTGGATATTACTGTTAATAAAGAAGCGGAGCAGGAAGAAATGGATCTGACGCTGGTGGAAGATTTTGATTAATAAAGCGCTGCGCAAGCTATGCATGGAAGGTCTCGTCAGTGAATTAAATATAGAAAAGAATTTATCTTAAATAGCTTTTAGAAGGGAGTAAGGCAGGTGGAGGAAAACGAACAGTACTCTTTGAAAGAAGAGTTGGAAAAAACTTTGGCAGGGGAAGCTGCCGAAGTCTTACGGGATAGGGATTCGGTGGAAGAAAAAGCCGAAGGCTCTCGGGATAATGCCCCGGTTCTTAGCTTGCAGGAAGAAATAGAAAGAGAAGATGCCCTAAGCTTGCAGGAAGAGGAAGATTTACTGGAAGCTCTTTTGTTTTCTTTGGGAAGAACCGTGAGTCTGGAAGAGATGGCAATTTGTCTGCACATGGGTGTGGATGGAGCAGAGCTTGCGGCAGAGCGTTTACGGAAGAAATATGAGGAGCGACAGGGAGGGCTTTTGATCCGAAAGCTGGAGGGAAAATATCAGATGGTCAGTCATCCCAAAACCTATGATGCTTTGATTCGAGTGGTTAAGCAGAGTAGGAAACCGGTGCTTTCCGATGTGCATTTGGAAACCCTTTCCATTATCGCCTACTGCCAGCCGGTTACAAAGGCAGAGGTAGAGCGGATTCGTGGGGTAAAGTCCGACCATGCGGTAAATCGTTTGGTGGAATTCGGCTTGATTGAAGAAGTGGGCCGTTTGGACGCTCCGGGAAGACCTGTGCTCTTCGGCACCACCGAGGAGTTCCTGACTCGTTTCGGTGTAGATTCTCTTGCCTCCCTTCCCAGTCTTCCCAAGGATCTGGAGAAGCTTTTGGAAGAGGAAGTAACGGAGGAACTTAAGGACAGCCTTGGCTTAGAGCCGGAGAAGGTAGAAGAAGCTAAAGAAGAGCAGTTGGAAGATCAAAAAGAAGAGCCGGACGAAGAACCGGAAGAAGTTACGGATGAGGCGGAAGAAAGTACAGAGCCGGAAGATGCTGTAGAGGAAGAGACTCCGGAGCCGGAATTTTCTGCGGAAAGCGAAGAAGAAAAAGAACTGGAAGAAGCTGCGGATGAGGCGGAGGTAGAAGCGGAAGAAACAGCGGAAGAAAGTACAGAAGGGCAGGAGGACGCGAAGGCATTGGACCCGGAACAGTAGGCAGGGACCTTTTGCAAGAGGAAGAAAGCTTTATCGAAGCTTATCTTATGGAATTGGAGGCGGAGAAGGAAGTAGAGCTGGAAGAAGACAACGAAGTATTCGAGAACTCGGAAACCGAAGATAAATCAGAGGCTGATGTGGAACCGGAGCCCGAAGAGGACTTAGAAGAGATTCGGGAGCCGGAACTCGAAGAAGAATCGAAAGACTTAAACCTTCTCCCTGCAAGGGGAACCTGCCGTAGAAAGCCGTTAAGAAACTGTTATAGAGAAGAAAAGGGAGTGCAAAGAAATTCCTGGAGAAAGGAGAAATGCAAGTGGAGGCTAAGTTAAAAATCAAATATCATGTAAAGGAGCTGGAAAAGCTTCGCTACATTGACGGAAAAAGTGACTGGATTGATTTACGGGTAGCGGAAAATGTCAGTATGAAGCAGGGAGAATACCGACTAATCAGTATGGGTATCTCCGTGGAAATTCCCAAGGGCTATGAAATGCTGATTGTTCCCAGAAGCTCGGCCTATAAGAACTTCGGGATTTTGCAAACCAATGCCATGGGAGTGGTGGATGAATCCTTCTGCGGCGACAATGACATTATCCATATGCCTATCTTAGCCATGCGAGATACGGAAATTCATATCAACGATCGAATCGGACAGTTCCGCTTGATGCCTCACCAGCCGGAGGTACATTTTATCGAGGTGGATCATCTGGATAACGAAGACCGTGGGGGTTTTGGCACCACCGGGAAGGCATAATAGGAGGGGAAAATGCAAAAAAGGAAGAACAAAAAAGGAAAAAGCTTAAGCTCTTTTCTGCTACTCTTTCTCCTTCTCTCCTTAAGCCTTTTTGCCTGTAAGAATAAGGCGAAGGAATATCGTCTTCTGGGAATAGAAGCCCTGGAACGGGGAGACGGAAAGACGGCATTGGAAAACTTTAATCTGGCCTTGGAGAAAAGTAACGGGCAGGTCTCCGCTTTGCAAATGGATATTCTCGCTTATAAGATTGAGGCGGAAATTCAATTGGGAAATATTTCCGATGCGGAGGAAAGTTTGCAAAGCTATAAGACCTTGGCGAAAAAGGATTTGCCCCTGCTGGAAGAGAGAATTGCCGGAAAAAAGCTGATTCAGGAGCTGGGAACTGCTTTGAATGACAATAAGCTGGAGGATGCGGAGAAGCTCCTTTCAGAAATCAAAGAAAAGGGGCTGGAAGAAGATAGGGAATATCTTTTTGATGGGGCGGTATATCTGGAGAAGACCGCCAAATGGCAGGAAGCTTATGAAGCCTTTCAGCAATACTGTACCCGTTATCCGGGAGATGAAGATGCGAAAAGGGAGCTTAGCTTTCTGAAAAACCGTATGGAAGCGTTGGAGAAGAATCCTTTGCTGAAAGAAAAAGCGGGGATAGTGGAAAAGCAGGAAACAACGGAGACTACAGAGACAACAGAGACAACAGAAGGAAGCAATTAAGAAAAGCAAGACTATTTCAAAAGGAGCTGGAGAATAATCGGAGAAGTTTTCTATCTTGCATAGAGTCTATGTAAAACTTGATCATTTTATAGCTCCTTTTTTAGTGTCAAAAATCCGTAGTCAAAACTCAATTATTTATGGAGTAGATTCAAAAAAATATTAGAACCAAAAAACTTTTAGGAATGCATTTCAAAAACTATCACAAAATAAAAACTTTTTGGAATGCATTCCGAAAACTATCACAAAACAAATAGTTTTCGGAATTAAATCCAAAAACTTTACTTTCTATAGAAAGGATGCTATTCTCAACGGGAAGGGAGGTGCCGGGGTGATTATAAGAGAAGAATATCTGAATAAGCTAAAGGCTCTCAAGGATAAACACATTATCAAGATTGTGACCGGAATAAGAAGATGCGGAAAATCAACGCTACTGCTCCAGTTCCAAGATTGGCTGTTAGAGCAAGGGATTGATCAATCCCAAATTATTTTTATTAACTTTGAGGATTTGGAGTATGAGGACTTGAATAATTATAGAAGTCTTCATAAATATATTAAAGAGAATTTAAAGAAAAACAGCAAGACTTATATTTTTCTGGATGAAATTCAAAATGTAGATAAGTTTCCTAAAGTATTGGATAGTCTACAGTTAAACCCGGATATAGATTTGTATGTGACCGGCTCCAATGCCTATATGCTTTCCAGTGAGATAGCTACCCTGATTTCCGGAAGATATATCCAGATTGAGATGCTTCCTCTGTCTTTTAAGGAATATTGTCTGGCAAAGGGGGGATTTGAAGATAGGATTACAAGATATACTGAATACTTAGTATCCAGCTCGTTTCCTTACGCTTTAGCATTGGATTCCGAACCGAATATTATTAGAGATTATTTGGAAAGTATCTACAATACAATAGTAATTAAAGATATCATGAATCGGAAACAGGTGACGGATTCTATGATGCTTCAAAGTGTTTTGAAGTTTATTTTTGACAATATCGGGAATCCCTTTTCCACCAAAAAAATAGCGGATACCATGACTTCCGACGGTAGGAAGATTGATTCTAAAACGATAGAAAAATATCTTACGGCTTTGAAGGAATCTTACGTCATTTATCAGGCTAAACGCTTTGATATCAAAGGGAAACAGTACCTTAAGACCTTGGATAAATACTATGTGGTAGATATTGGACTTCGATATATGCTTCTGGGCAAACAAGCTATGGATGCAGGCCATATACTGGAAAATATTATTTATCTGGAATTGCTTCGCAGATCCTATGATGTGTATGTGGGAAAGGTGGATAGCTTTGAGGTGGATTTTGTCGCACAAAATCAGGACGGCAATCATTATTATCAGGTGGCTCTGACGGTAAGAGAAGAAGCTACCTTGAATAGAGAATTAAGACCATTGCAAATGCTTCAGGACGACTATCCCAAGGTGCTTCTTACACTGGATGATGACCCTTCAAGGGATATAGACGGCATAAAGATTCTGAATGCAAGAGACTGGCTACTGGATTTGAAACAGTAGAATGGAAATTGAAACTGTACAAATGGAAATCAAAGTCGTAGACATGGAAATTTTCTTGCTAGGACAGGAAAAGGATAGTATACTTTTTTCTCGTATACTTATACCAAAAGGAGAGTAGCGGATGGCGAAGAAAAAAGCGGGAAAGCAAGTAGGAGAAAGAGGTGGAAATATGGCAAGATATGAGGAATTATCCGTAGAGGAATTGGAAGCCTTAAGAGCGGAATTAAAGGATGAATACAGGCGCTACCAGACCATGGATATGAACCTGGATATGAGTAGAGGAAAGCCCTGTAGAGAGCAGCTGGATTTGAGCAATGATATGATGGATGCTCTGGACAGCAATGCGGATATGTATTCCAGCGAGGGTGTGGATGTTCGAAATTACGGGGTATTGGATGGAATTGCAGAGGCCAAGGAGCTACTTTCCGATATGATGGAAAATCATCCTGACCATATCCTTATTTTCGGAAACTCTTCTTTGAATGTGATGTATGACTCCATTTCCCGTTCCATGACTCACGGTGTTATGGGAAGTACCCCCTGGTGTAAGCTGGATGAGGTAAAGTGGCTTTGCCCGGTTCCCGGTTACGATCGTCACTTTGCCATTACCGAGTACTTTGGGATTAAAATGATTCCGGTACCTATGACGGAGCAGGGTCCGGATATGGATATGGTGGAGGAACTGGTAGCTTCCGATGAGGCGATTAAGGGAATCTGGTGTGTGCCGAAGTACTCCAATCCTCAGGGCTATAGCTATTCCGATGAGACGGTACGCCGTTTTGCCCGCCTGAAGCCGGCAGCAAGAGACTTCCGTATCTACTGGGACAATGCCTATGGTATGCATCACCTTTATGACCATGAGCAGGATTATTTGATTGAGATTTTGGCGGAGTGTAAGAGAGCGGGACATCCGGATTTGGTGTATAAGTTTGCCTCCACCTCCAAGATTTCCTTCCCGGGCTCCGGTATTGCTTCCATGGCAACCAGCTTAAACAACCTGGACGATATTAAGAAGCAGGTACAGTACCAGACCATCGGACACGATAAGGTAAACCAGCTTCGTCATGTTCGTTTCTTCCAAGACATCCACGGTATGGTGAAGCACATGCAGAAGCATGCCAATATTCTTCGGCCTAAGTTTGAGATGGTGGAGGTTATTTTCGAGAAAAACCTTGCAGGCACCGGTGTGGGAGAATGGACCAAGCCGAAGGGGGGATATTTCATCAGCTTTGAAACCCTGCCCGGCTGTGCCAAGGCTGTAGTGGATAAATGTAAGAAGGCGGGAGTAACACTGACTCCTGCAGGCTCCGCCTTCCCCTATAAGAAGGATCCTAATGACAGCAATATCCGTATTGCGCCAACCTATCCCCCACTGGAGGATCTGCGTATTGCCTCCGAGCTTTTCACCCTCTGTGTAAAGCTGGTGAGTGTGGAGAAGCTTTTAAAGGACAAGAAGGAAGTACAGGCGTAAACGCTACTCTTCCCCTAAAAATTCCTGTAAAAGATAGGTATAGACCTTTTGGTGCTTGGCCTCCCATTTTAAGCAAAGGGCCTTGGCACTTTCTTCATCGGGAACCGTAAGCTCCACTCTACAGAGCAGGGTGCGATTTTCCCGAATTTCCAACTGCACAAGGTATTCCTTTGTGTCTGTCTCCGAATAATCGGAATATAAGGCCGCCTCACTTTGCAGGCGGCTTTTGTTTTTGGAAAGAAAGAGGTCTATATCCTCCCGTACCAGCTCCGGAATATCCTGGGAAAAGAAGTTTAATGTCTGCTTGCCCTCCTCCGTGATTTCGTAGCGGGTGGTACTTTGGCTATGTTCTGCGGAAATAAGGGAAGCTTCCACCAAATCATTGATGCATTGCTGTAAAGTAAAATAGGTGGTATATTCATTTTCTAAAAAAAATCCACTAAGCCGACTGTTGCTTAGGGGGTATTTTACGGAATGAAGTAAGTAAAGAATCATCAGTTTGTATTGGGTCAATGCTTCTGTAGCCATAAATTCCTTTCTTTATCCCCTAAATGGGGGTTCCCAGCTTATTCAGAATATAAATATTTGCAAAATGCGCTTTTTTCTAAGAAATACGCTATACTGCTCTAAGGAAATTGCTTTTCCGAAAGAAAGTATTGAGCCTTAAAGAGAAAAAAGCAAAGAATGGAATTAGTTTAACAGAATTGTAAGCCTAGTTGCAATAGAAGGAAGCGTTAATGGAAAATTCTGTCTTTCTCGAAAGGGCTTCCTGTGCTAAAATAAAGCCCTATGGAGAGTTTGCTATGAGAGAAAAAATCAATAAGTTAGCCAGAGGAATTATTGAGGAAGGAATCCCTTCCCTGCATTTTTCTGTTGAGAAGATTATGGCAGTAATTCCTTATAGAGAGAGTCGAACCTTTGAAATCTTTTTGCAGTCGGTAAATGGAGTGGCCATGCGTGGCCTGGTCTATGCCAAGGGCCCCTATCTTACCCTGCATAAATCCGCCTTTGGGGGTGTGCGTACCAAGGTAAGCTTTACCATTGATACGAAGAATCTGGGGGATGAGGAGGAAATCAAAGGGGAGCTTTGCTTTGTGTACAATGGGGGAGAGAAGCGGATTCCCTATTCCTTTGTGGTGGAAAAGCAGCCCTCTGCAAAGCAAATCCATGAGATTAAGGATTATTCTCATTTGCAACAGATGGCGGAGGAGGACAGAAAGGGCTGTAGCAGAATCTTTGATTACAGCGACTTTTTGGAAGCTCCTATTTTTCAGGACATTACCGCCCTTAGACTTTATGAGCTTTTAAAGCCCTGCGGGGACAGGACTCTTGCTTTAGAGGAGTTTTTGACTTATTTCTCTCATCGGCCTAAGAATGCCAAGAAGCGAGAGGTGCTTCCCTACCAAAGACGGGAGGAAAGGGAGGAGGTTCTCCATTTTCCGGAGGATGCAAGTCTGGAAGAAAAGATTACGGAGTGCATCCACAGAGGAGATTGGAGGCTTAGTGCCTTTGCCCTTTATAAAAAGGGTGTGGAGGAGAATGTTAAGATTACCAAATTGTACGAGAATCTCCTTTATGCTATGCCCATGGGCTATGCGGAAGAATTGCCTAAAGGGGTATATCTTTATTTCTCCTATGAGTATCGTTTAGAAGAGGGGATTAAGCTTCCTCTTTATTATAATATTTTGAAGAATTTCCAGGAAGGTTCCGAGATTTTCTCCCACTTTGCAAGACCGATGCAGGACTATGCCATTTCCTGTCTTTTGCAGGGGGAGATTAATGAGGAGCTGGCTTTGTTGTATAGCAAGCTGATTTTACCGGAAATGATTGATGAACGGATGGCGGAGTTCCTTCCGAAGATTTTAAACAGCTATCTGGTGGAGGTGGAGGATCAGAATATTGAGCGTTTGGTTCTGACCCACCCTGCGTTGCGTCGGGAATGTTCCTTCCCGGTGAAGGGGGGATTTTGTACGGTACCCATGCCCCTTCCCAATATGATTCTTCTTTTCCAGGATGCCTTAGGAAACCGATACAGTCGGGTGCCTCACAGAAAGACCAGACTGATGGAAGAGACGGAGTTGGAGAAGAAGTGCCAAAGCCTCTCGGAGGATAAGGGCATTTTCCTGATTCGGAAGACCCTTAGCCTGGTGGAAAAGGGAATTTCCGACAGTAAGGATTTGGAACTGATGGAAAAGGCCTTTTCCTATGAGGACTTTACCCTGTATTTTCGGATGAAGATTTTGCATCTGATTCTTTCCTATCATAAGAAGGCGGAGGGAGTAGAGTTCCCTAAGGAGAATCTGGAATTTCTCCATGCCCTTTCCTTTGCCGCTTTAAAGAAGGAAGAGAAGGAGGATGTGCTTAGTGCCCTGATTTATCGGGGAGATTATGACAAGGCTTTGGAATATCTCATTGCCTATCCCTACCTTTCCTTGGATAAGCGGGCTTTGGAGGCATTTTTAGAGGGGGCTCTTTCCGAAGGACAGGGAGAGAAGGTTTACGGGGAAGAGGAAAGAGAGATGCTTTTGTATCTTTCGGAAAAAGCCTTTCTTTCCAAGCTGGAAAAGGACAGTATTCTTCATTTCCTTTTGGAGGAATATAACGGCACCACAGAAGAGATGCTGCAAATGATGCGGGTAGCAGACCAAAAGAAACAGCAGAAGGCGAAGATTCCCTCTTCTTCCTTCTTAAACATGGGGGAGCGGCTTTTGGCCCAGAGCCTTTTTACGGAGAAACGAAAGGAAAGCGAAGAAATTTTTGCTCTCTATACCCGTTACGGGGGAGCGGATCCTTTACTTCTTCGTGCCTTTTTTACAGCCTATTCCGCCTCTGTCTTCCTGGGACAGAAGCCGGAAAAAGAATGGATTATGCAGCAGATTTTTGAAGAGGTCAGGGGAGAAAGCCATAAGGAAAGAGTACCGGTACTTTATCTTTTGGCACTAAGCCTTTCCTTCTCCAAGAGAGCGGAGCTTAAGGAGGAAGAGCTGGAGGAGCTTTCCGCCTTCCTGCCTATTCTCTTGGAAAAGTCTTTGATTTTCAGCTATACCAAGGAGCTGGGAAAATTTGTTTCCCTGCCCAATGAAATATTAGAAAAGTCTGTCTTGGAATATCACGGAAGAGAAGAGGAAAAACCCTTCCTATCCATAAGAAATCAGGGAGAAGTGGAGTTCCACAGAGAGGAATTACAGGAGTGCTATCACGGCATTTATACAGCATCCTTCCTGCTTTTCCCGGGAGAAAGCATGGAATATCGCTTTACCTTGGGGAAAGAGGATACCTTACTGTACCAATCCACTCTGAAGAAGGAGGAATCCGAGAAGGCCTATATGGGAGAGGATGCCTATGCCAAGCTTTGTCGGATGTGTGAACTGATGACGGAGAAGAAGGCGGAGCCTTTACTGGAAATGATGGAAGAGTACGGCAAGAAGGAAATTGCTTTATCGAAATTACTGGAGGAGTAAGAGAAAGAGGTATTTGTGAAAAGCATTGGCATTAGTTTAGGGGATGACTATACCGACATTTCCCTATATCAAGAAGAATATACATATCGCTTTCCTACCCTTCTTTGTAGAGAGAAGCGAGGGACAGAGTTCTCCATCGGAGAGGAAGCCTATAAGAAGAATCTCACCGGAGGAGTAGTTCTTGTGGATAAGCTCTTGTCCCTGTTTAAGAAAAAAGGCAGTGCCACCATTGAAGGGCAGTGCTATGAGGCGGAGGAGCTTCTGTCGATCTTCCTTCGTTTTCTGCTGAAAGAAGGAGAGAAGCGGATAGCGGAAAAGGAACTTCCGGAGGAAGAGGGAAAGGATACTTTAGTCCTTACCCTTCGGGATGGAGAGCCGGAGCTCTTTAAAAGATTAAAGGAGCTTTTGGGAAAGCTTTTCGGAGAGGAGTATTCGGTGCAGTGCATCAGCCACACCGAGGCCTTTGCCCACTACCTTTTAAGGCAGGATAAAACCCTCTACAACCGCTTGGTGGGCATGTTTGAGTTTTCCAACCAGGTGCTTCACTACTATGAAATGCAGGTGTCCAAGGGGGCGAAGAAGTATGCCATTTCTGCGGGGGAAGCCCAGCCGGAGGCCATTTCCTTTGACATTATGGAAAAGCCTCAGGGAAAGCGAATGGCGGACCAGATTCTTTCCGGTCTTAGCGATAAAATTACCAGAGGGAAGGTCTACAGTGCCTTCTTTTTGTCCGGAAAGGGCTTTGAAAGTACGGACTTTGCTCCGGGCTTTATGAAGAAACTTTTAAAGGGAAGAAGAGTTTGCGTGGAATCCTTCCTCTTTGCCATCGGGGCCTTGGAATATGCAAAGCTCCTGGGAAGAGGAGAAGAGGAGGAGTATCTTCTGCTTTGTGAAACCAGGGTAGCCTATGATGTTTCTGTCCGAGTGAGTCAGAAGGAAAGGGAATTCCCCTACTATCTGGCAAAGGCGGGAGATGCCTGGTTGGAAAAGGAAGAGGAGATTTTGCTCTTACCGGATCAGCAGGATTATATTGATTTTACGGTGCAGCCCTTTGTGGGCAGTAAGGGCAGGCAACTTCGCATGCTACTGGAAGGCTTTCCGAAGAGAGAGGAGCGTTGCACGAAGCTCTCTTTAAAGAGTCGATTTGTGGATGCGTCCACGATTTTGATTTCCGTGGAGGATAGGGGCTTAGGAGACTTGCACCCTGCCTCCGGTATGGTGATTGAAGAGCGAATCAGTTTGGGAAAGGAGTAATGTATGGCAGTGATTTTATGTCAAAAAGAAGCTACATTTCCCTATTATTATGAGCGGTTGGATATTTCTGTCTATTCCTTGGAGGAGCTTTGCTATGCGGTGGGAAAGTATCCCCTCCTGATTCCGGAGCATTTTGTGGATCATCGTCTTTTGGAATGGGTCAGTACCGGCTTGAATCGCCCCATGCTTTCCGAAAAGCTGAAGCAATTAAAGGACATGGGGGAGCGGGAGGAGCGTTTGCTTTTCCGTCTGCTTCGGGAGTGCTCCTATTTTACGGAGAGAGAGCTGGAGGACTTTTCCTTAGAGCTTAGAAGGATTCAGGCTCTATCCGAGCCGGAGCGGAAGGAAAGGATGGGAGACAGCTTCTTTTCCTTAAAGAAATACAGAAAGGCCTTGGATGCCTATCAGGACGCATATCATTTGGAGGAAAATGGCAGAAGGCTTCGTAAGATTGCAGAGTCCTACCTGTATTTAAAGCAGTTTCAAAGAGCAGGAGATGCCTTTGCGAAATTATATAGAAAAAATCAGGATAAGGCTGCTTTACGAAGATTGTATTTCCTGTCTCAGATTACCTTTCCGAAGGATCGGTACAAGGAGCTTTGGCAGGGAGTAGAGGAAGACCTGGTCAAGGAATGGCAGGCAGAATGGGAAGACGCTTTGAAAGAAGCGGAGCAGGCGGAAGGAATTTTGGAGCTGAAGAATGCCTATAACGAGGGAGAAGAGGCATTTTTCCAAGAAGCGGAGAAAAAGCTGGAAGCCTGGAAAGAAGAAATACGTGGTAGAGCCTAGTTACAGGAGGGGAAAATGAAAGAACTTGCAAAACAATATAATCCGGAAGAGGTAGAGGACCGTATCTACGAAAAGTGGCTGAAGGGAAATGCCTTCGCCGCAAAGGTAAATCCGAATAAAAAGCCCTTTACCATTATGATGCCGCCTCCCAATGTTACCGGGCAGCTGCACATGGGACACGCCTTGGACAATGCCTTACAGGATACCCTGATTCGTTTTAAGAGAATGCAGGGCTTTGAGGCTTTGTGGCAGCCGGGAACGGATCATGCCGCCATTGCCACAGAGGTAAAGGTTATCAATAAGCTGAAGGATATGGGCATTGACAAGTGGGAGCTGGGAAGAGAAGGCTTCTTAAAGGAGGCCTGGAAGTGGAAGGAAGAGTACGAGGATCGTATTGTCAACCAGCTCCATAAGATGGGCTCCTCCCCGGACTGGGATCGTCTCCGTTTTACCATGGACGAGGGCTGCTCCCATGCGGTACTGGAAACCTTTGTCCGTCTGTATAAAAAGGGCTTGATTTACCGCGGTTCCAGAATGATCAACTGGTGTCCGGTTTGTAATACCTCCATTTCCGATGCGGAGGTTTTGCATGAGGAGCAGGAAGGCTCCTTCTGGCACATCCTTTACCCGGTAGTGGGAGAGGAAGGCCGTTTTGTGGAGATTGCTACCACCAGACCGGAAACTCTCTTAGGTGATATGGCGGTGGCTGTAAACCCGGAGGATGAAAGATATAAGGATATCGTAGGAAAAGAACTGCGTCTGCCTTTGACAGACCGGGTGATTCCGGTGATTGCGGATGCCTATGTGGATAAGGAGTTCGGAACCGGTTGTGTAAAGATTACCCCTGCCCATGATCCCAACGACTTCCTTGTAGGAGAAAGACATGGCTTAGAGGTTTTAAACATCTTAACGGATGATGCCAAGATTATCTGTGAAGGCTCCCCCTATAACGGCATGGATCGTTATGAAGCCAGAAAGAAGATGGTGGAGGATTTAGAAAAGCAGGGACTCTTAAAGAAGGTGGTGCCTCACAGCCACAATGTAGGTGTGCATGATCGTTGCGGAACCACCGTTGAGCCTATGGTAAAGCCCCAGTGGTTTGTGAAGATGGAAGAGCTGGCAAAGCCCGCTATCGAAGCGCTGAACAAGGGAGATTTGGAATTTGTTCCGGAAAACTACGGTAAGACCTACCTGCATTGGCTGGAAAATATCAAGGATTGGTGTATTTCCCGTCAGCTTTGGTGGGGACACCGCATTCCTGCTTACTACTGTGAGGACTGCGGAGAGCTAATCGTATCTTTGGAAAAGCCGGAGTGCTGTCCAAAGTGTAAGAGTGCATCCCTTCGTCAGGACGAGGATACCCTTGACACCTGGTTCTCCAGTGCCCTTTGGCCCTTTGAGACTTTAGGCTGGCCGGAGGAGACGGAAGATTACAAGTATTTCTATCCTACGGATGTGCTGGTTACCGGCTATGACATCATTTTCTTCTGGGTAGTTAGAATGGTATTCTCCGGAATTGAGCAAACCGGAAAGACACCTTTTAAGAAGGTCCTGATTCACGGTCTCGTTAGAGATGATCAGGGAAGAAAGATGAGTAAGTCCTTAGGAAACGGAATCGATCCTTTGGAAATCATCGGAACCTACGGGGCGGATGCCTTGAGAATGACGCTTCTTACCGGAAATGCCCCGGGAAACGATATGCGTTTCTATCATAGCCGTGTGGAAGCCAGCAGAAACTTTATGAATAAGGTTTGGAATGCTTCCCGTTTCCTCTTTATGAATGTAAAGGAAGAGGAGAAAGAAGCTCTTCTGGCCCTGGTAGGAAAGAAGGAAGCCAGTCTGGAAGAGGTGCTTTCCGTGCTTCCCAAGAACCTGGCGTTGGCAGACCGGTGGATTCTTTCCAAGTGTAACCACACCGTTTCCGAGGTGACCAGAAACTTAGAGTCCTTTGACCTGGGAATTGCCCTGGATAAGATTCAAAACTTTATCTGGGAAGAGTTCTGTGACTGGTATATCGAGATGGTAAAGCCCAGACTCTACAGTGAGGGAGGAGAGAGCAAGACTCTTGCCCTTTGGACTCTCTTAAAGGTTTTGAAAACTTCCTTAAGTTTGTTGCATCCCTTCTGCCCCTTCATTACGGAAGAGATTTACGACACGGAAAAGTCTTTATTCCCGGGAGAAGAGAAGATGCTGATGCTGTCGGATTGGCCTGTTTTCGCGGAAGAACTGGACTTTTCCGAGGCGGAGAAGGAGGGAGAGACCATCAAGGAAGCGGTTCGTGCCATCCGAAATATTCGTACGGAAATGAATGTTCCCCCTTCCAAAAAGGCTACAGTTTACTTCGTAACCGAGGATGAGGGGTTAAGAAAAACGTTTACACATAGTAAGGTATTCTTTGCTACCCTTGCTTATGCACAGGATGTTATAATACAGCAAGACAGAACAGGTATTCCTGAAAATGCTGTTTCTGTCTTGATACCGAAGGCCAACATTTTCCTTCCCTTCTCTGATCTGGTGGATTTGGATCAGGAAAGAGAGCGTTTGGAGAAGGAAGAGGAGAGGCTGAAGAAAGAAATTCAACGTGCAGAGGGAATGTTAAAGAATGAGCGCTTCCTGTCCAAGGCACCGAAGGAAAAGGTGCAGGAGGAGGAAGAAAAGGCTATGAAGTACAGACAGATGCTTGAGCAGGTTCTGGAAAGAAAGAAGGCTCTTTCCTAAGCTTTAACTTCCCGAGTAGACGGGAGGTTTTATGTGTAAAGCAGAGAGAACAACGGCAGAGGAAAAGAAGAGAAGAGTATGGAGCGCTTTGCTCCTGCTTTTCTCCTTCTTGTTCCTCTTTTCTTTTCAGAGTTTTCAAGGACATGCCGAGGAAAGGGCAGCCAGCAAGGAAGAGCTTAGCGGCGTGAAGAAGGGAAGCACCACAGCCTATATCTGGGAAAAGGAAGACAGCGCCTGGAAGCTTTTGTATCTGGACGTAAAGAGTAAGTCCTGGAAGTATGCCAAGGAGCGTTGGGTACAGATTGGAGATCGTTTTTATTATTTCAATGCGGAAGGAAAGATGGCTGAAGGCTGGTTTAACGAGGATAGCCACTGGTTTTTCGCACAGTACGATAATAAAGAGCAAAACAGTGATACTGCCGGCGTAGTTCTTACCGGATGGGCAAGCATTCCGGACGAAAAGGGAAAGAATCAAATCTTTTACTTTGAAAAGGATGAGCAGGGACGTCCCCGAGGCATGGTACAGGCAGAGGGAGAAACCAACATTTCCTATCTGATTGAGGGAAAGAACTATTACTTTGACGCTCTGGGCTACGTGGATAAGAAGCTGATTTCCTTTGATGTGACGAAGTATCCCAGAAGCAGAGTGTAAAGGATATATCCTCAATGCATAGTAAATACAGAATAGGGACACTATGACCATTAAAATTATTGCGGTTGGGAAAATCAAAGAGAAGTTTTATCGAGAGGCACTTTCTGAATACGGAAAGCGCCTTTCTTCCTATTGTAAATGGGAAATTATTGAAGTGGCGGATGAAAAGACCAAGGAAGAAGCCAGTGAAACGGAAGTTTTACAGGTTTTGGAGAAGGAGGGAGAAAGAATTCTTAGTAAAATTCCGGATCGTGCCTTTGTGATTGCCTTGGCCATCCTGGGAAAGGAGTTGGATTCCATAGCCTTTGCCAAATTTTTGGAAAAGCAGGCCCTCCATGGAGAAAGTGAATTTTGCTTTGTGATTGGAGGCTCCCTGGGTCTGGCCCCCTCCGTCCTTTCCAGAGCCAACTATTCTTTAAGCTTCTCCGCCATGACCTTCCCTCACCAGCTTATGCGGGTGATTCTTTTGGAGCAAATATACAGAGTCTTCCGTATTAATGCAGGGGAGCCTTATCATAAGTAAAAAAGAAAAACGCATAAAAAAGCGATTACTTATAAATTCTTTTTATTTAAGTCAGACAAAAAATTTATAAATCGTGCAAAATGCTGGTAATCCTATTGGGAGAATGCTACAATGAAAACTAGTTTTTAATAGATTCGTAATTATCTCAATAGAATAGGAGGAGAAAATGTACCAGTCAGGCACGTATGTGGTTTATGGCTGTAAGGGTGTCCATAAGATTATCGGAACGACACACCTGAATTTAGAAGGAATTCCAAAAGACAAAGAATATTATATCTTGCAGGCAGTAAAGAAACCGGATGGTGCCGTATATGCTCCGGTAGAGGCAGGCAAGACCAATATGCGCTCGGTAATGACCAGAGAGCAGGCGGAAAGCTTTATGCTTGGTGTGGAGAACATTCATGCTTTACAATGTAAGACGCCGAAACAGCGGGAAGAGAATTGCAGAGACAGCATCAAAAGCTGTGCGCCGGATGCGCTGTTACAGGTTATCAAGACCTTGATGGAAAGAAGAGTGGAACGGGCAAGACAGGGGAAAAAACTTACTCTTTTGGACTTACACTTTATGGAGCAGGCAGAGGATATTCTTTATGAGGAGCTCTCCATTTCTCTCAGCATTCCCAGAGTGGAAGTGGAAGAAAGAATCCATGCCCATTCTCCCAAGAAGGCCGGCTAGAGTATAGAGTCGATGGAGAAGTCGCCAAGGAATGATGGAAGGAAAGTAAAGGAATAAAAAAGTAAAGGCAGTAAGAAAGTAAAGTCAGTAAGAAAGTAAAGCAATAAGAAAGTAAAGGCAGTAAGAAAGCAAAGGCAGTAAGCAAGTAAGGGATACATAGCTTTACAAAAACAGCTTTGGCGCAGGGATAATCTTAGCCCCTACGCCGGGGCTGTTTTTTTTGTAAAGCGTTTTATTTTCCTCGACTTCCCTATCCCTTCTTGCTTTCCCTTCCCTCTTTTCGTATACTAGGCATGTTCAAAAACTAAGAATAGAATTTAAGGTGTTAAAAAATATAATGAATAAGCAATTATTAGAAAGTATACGATATCTTGTAATGGGGATTCTCACCACTTTAGTGAATTACGTGATTTATCACGCTCTGGATCTTCTTTTGCAAAAGCAATCTATTTCTCCTTTTTTTTCCTATAAAATATCCTATGGGGTTGCCTTCTTCCTGGCGGTGGTCTTTGCCTACTACGGAAATAAGTTTTTTGTCTTTCAAAAAACGGAAAAGAAGGGAATTCAGGAATTTCTTTCTTTCTTTTCCCTGAGAGTGTTTTCCGGCATAGCCAGTTTTTTCCTGCTGGTATTTTTTGTGGATATTTTACATTTTTCCCATGGGCTGGGATGGCTGGGTAGCTCGGTCATTAATCTGGTGGGAAATTACTTTGCCAGCAAATTTTTGATTTTTAAGTAAGGAGAAAATGCTATGAATAAAGAGAGAAGCGCTTTCGAGAAAATCCGTTTAGGAAAGCAGGAAATCATTTCCTTCCTGCTCCCCCTTCTGGCCATGTTGGGGATTTTTGTGGCAAAGGGAGTATTTCCATTTGGAAAAGAAAGCTTTTTGCGTACGGACTTATATCACCAGTACGCTCCCTTTTTTCAGGAATTTCAAAGAAAGCTGCAATCCGGGGAATCTTTACTCTATAGCTTTCATATAGGTCTTGGCAGCAATTTTATTGCTTTGATTGCCTACTATCTGGCCAGTCCTTTAAATTGGTTTATTTTGCTTTTTCCTAAAGGCTTGGTGATTGAGTATGTAAGCTATCTGGTGCTTCTGAAAATTGCGCTGACAGGAGCGACGGCTTCCCTGTATTTTCGTTATCATTTTCAGAAAAACAGTCCTTACTTTATTATCTTTGCATTGTTTTATGCCCTGTCCGGTTACATTGCGGCCTATTCCTGGAATGTAATGTGGCTGGATTGTGTACTGCTTTTCCCTTTGATTCTCCTGGGCTTAGAGCGAATGATGGATAGAGGAGAGGTAGGGCTTTATACGGTAAGCTTGGCACTTTCCATTCTTTCCAATTATTATATCAGCATTATGATCTGCCTTTTTTTGGTGGTATATTTTCTGTTCCAGTTTTTCTTTATCCTTCGGGAAAGAAGACAGGGGATTTTTCTCATTCTTTTTCGCTTCGGCCTGTATTCCTTGTTGGCCGGGGCAATGGCGGCGGTTTTTCTGCTCCCGGCCTATTTTGCCTTGCGCTTTACCGCCTCTTCCAGCATTTCCTTTCCGAAGACCTTTACCCAATACTTTGGCATTATCGATATGCTTGCCAGACAATTTGCCTTTGTGGAAACGGAGCAGGGATTAAAGCATTGGCCTAATATTTATGCAGGGACTTTGTTGCTCTTCTTAATTCCCTTGTACTACCGAAATCAAAGCATTTCCCTTTCTCGAAAATGCTTTTACGCTATCCTGAGCATTTTCTTCTTTTTAAGCTTTTCTATCAATGTTTTGAATTTTATCTGGCATGGCTTTCATTATCCCAACAGCCTGCCTGCAAGACAGAGCTTCTTATACATTTTTCTCCTCCTTACCCAGGGGGCGGAGCTTATGGTGAAGCGTAAAGGCAATACGAAAAAAGACTATAGTCTTTCCTTCTTCCTTTGCTTTGTTTTTGCGCTTTTGTGCCAGAAGCTGATTACGGCGGAGGGCTTTCACTGGTCTGTCTTCTATATGGGTATGCTCTTCAGCTTTTTGTACTACCTTCTTTTCGTGCTGGAGAAAAAAGCATTTACCCCAAGAAGCTTTTTCTATACCTTATTGGCTCTTTGCTTTATAGAAGCTACGGCAAATATGGCGGTAACCTCCGTGCCCACCACCAATCGGGCAAATTATCTGGAGGGACAGAAGGAAACGGCTACGCTGCTTTCGGAAGTGAAGCTGGAGGACTCCGATTTTTACCGTGTGGATAGGGCGGACCGAAAAACCAAGGATGATGGAGCTCTTATGCAGTATCCCAGTGCCTCTATTTTCTCCTCCACGGCCTACGGAAAAATGTCTGAGGTTTATACTCTCTTGGGAATGGAAGCTTCCACCAATGCTTACGCGATTAATGGGGCCACACCCTTGATGAATAGTCTTCTTTCGGTCAAATATCTGATTACTAAGGAAGAATTGAAGAATGGGGAGGAGCAGGGGCTGGCTTATTGGACAGGAGAGGGAGACTATCGCCTGTATGAAAATACCCAAACACTGCCTGTAGGCTTTGCTTTAAGCGAAGAGGAGCTGAATCAGTGGAATGAAAAGGCGGGAACTCCGGCATTGGTACAAAACAGTATTTCCGAATCTTTGACAGGGGAAAATGCTCTGGAAACCATTCTGGGAGAAAGAGAAGGAGAAGATTACAGTTTTACTGCAGACGAGGAAGGTCACTATTTTGCCTATGTGAATAACACGAAGGTGGAAGAGGTTAAGGTGCAATTTCCGGAGAGAGAAAAAAGCTATGACCATGTGGATAGAGGGTATTTGTTGGATTTAGGCTATCTTTCAGCCGGAACGGAAGTAAAGCTCAGCTCCAAGACGGAGGGGCAGAGCATGGATGCCACCGTGTATCGTTTTCACTATGATGTACTTTCCGATTTTGTGGAAGCTTTGTCCGGACGAGGATTTAAGCTTGGTAAAATGAATGCAAGAACGATAGAAGGTACTGTGCAGGCTAAGGAAGAGGGCAAGGTTTTCTTCAGTATTCCCTATGATCCGGGCTGGAAGGTCACAGTAGATGGAAATCAGGTGGAGCCGGAGGCAATATTTACGGGATTTTTGGGCGTGCCCGTATCGGAAGGACAGCATGCCATTCGTTTACAATATACGCCGGAGGGCTGGAGATTCGGACTCTTATTAAGCTTTACGGCGATTCTTTTCTTTGCAGCATTTCTCTTGATTCGGAAGAAGCTGGGGTCGGCACCGAAAAGCTTGGAGCACCCTGTAGCGGAGAACCTGCGGGTGAAGATTCCCCATGATAAAATTCCTAACGGAAGAAGTCGAAAGAGAGGCCACAGTCCCTATCCTGTAAAGGTTTATACCGGCAGACTTCCCAGAGGAAGAAAGCGGGGGCTGGAACTGGAAAAAATGGATGTAAAGGAGTAGCGGATGAAATTATGGGGTGGAAGATTTACGGAAAACGTGGATGAGTTGGCACAGGCCTTCAATGCCTCTCTCCCCTTTGATAAGCGTTTAGCTATGGAAGATTTGGAGGGCTCCCTTGCCCATGTTAAAATGCTTTCCAGGGTGGGGGTTCTCACGGAAGAGGAAGGTCGGAAGATCCAAGAGGGCTTGGAAGGGATTCGAAAGGATTTACAGTCCGGGAAGCTTTTGATAGAAGGGGATGCGGAGGACATTCATTCCTTTGTGGAAACGGTTTTAATTCACAGAATCGGAGAGCTGGGGAAGAAATTGCATACCGGCCGCTCCCGAAATGACCAGGTAGCACTGGACATGCGTCTTTATGTACGGAGAAACAGTGAAGAATGCAGAGGGTATCTGGAGGAATTACTTGCCGTCATTGAAAAACTCATGGAGAAGCACAGAAGAGATATTATGCCGGGCTTTACCCATTTGCAAAAGGCTCAACCAACTACCATCGCTCATCACTTCGGGGCCTACAAGGAAATGTTTTTAAGAGACAGGAGTCGTCTTTTGGACGGAGAGAAGAGAATGAATTTCTCTCCCTTGGGCGCCGGAGCTTTCGGCGGCACCACCTATCCTCTGGACCGGGAAATGGTGGCAAAGGAGCTTGGCTTTACCGCTGCTACGGAAAATTCCATGGATTCCGTTTCGGATCGGGACTATTTGATTGAATATCTATTCTGCCTATCCATGATTAGTATGCATTTATCCAGACTGTGTGAGGAAATTATTCTTTGGAACAGCAACGATTATGGCTACATCCGCTTGTCCGACAAATATTCCACAGGCTCCAGCATTATGCCCCAGAAGAAGAATCCGGATATGGCGGAGTTGATTCGGGGAAAAACCGGAAGAGTTTACGGCAATCTCTTTTCTCTTCTGACCACCATGAAGGGACTGCCTCTGGCCTATAACAAGGATATGCAGGAGGATAAGGAGGTGGCCTTCGACAGTATGGACACCCTGCAATTTTGTCTTCGCGTCATGGCGAAAATGCTGGAAAGCATGGAATTCCGTTTGGAACGCCTTCGGGAAAGCGCGAAAAAGGGCTTCAGCAATGCTACGGATGTGGCAGATTATCTGGTGAAAAAAGGCATGCCCTTCCGTACTGCCCACGGTGTTGTGGGAGAGTTGGTTTTGTACTGTGAGAAGGAAGGAAAGGATTTGGAAGAGCTTTCCTTGGAAGAGTACAGGAAGTTTTCCGATTTAGTGGAAGAGGATATCTATGATGCTATTTCTCTGGAAAGCTGTGTAAAGAACAGGAAGACCAAAGGAGCTCCCGGAGCGCTTTGGGATTAATAAAAAAGAAGATGTAAACGTAAGCTTGTTTGCATCTTCTTTTTTTATTTCCCGGGCTCTGAAAAAAGAATACTTCGGGAACTATCGAAATGAGGAGAAATATTCTCTTGGGAGAAATTATCATTCTCTATGGAGGAATTAATATTCATACAAAAGGAATAATAGTGGATATAAATGAATAAATATGCTTGACATATGAATAAATATCTATTATTCTAAGCTGGTCTTGAAGGTAGAGCAGCGTTTTTGGAGAAGATGGATTTTTGAAAGGAGTCAATATGGGAAGCATGATACCGGAGGGAAATACCAAGGGGGAGAAGATTATTCTGGCTTATTCCGGAGGTCTGGATACCACTGCCATTATTCCTTGGCTGAAGGAGAACTTTGGCTATAAGGTCGTTTGTGTCTGCGTGGATGTGGGGCAGGAAGAGGAGCTTTCCGACCTTCCGGAACGGGCGAAGCTGTCCGGAGCGGAGAAACTGTATATCGAGCATATTCAGGATGAATTCTGCGAGGAATATGTTCTTCCCTGTATTCAAGCCAATGCCTGCTATGAAAATAAATATCTTTTGGGAACTTCCATGGCTCGTCCGGCTATTGCCAAAAGATTGGTGGAGATTGCCAAGAAGGAGGGGGCTAGCGCCATTTGTCACGGAGCTACCGGAAAGGGTAACGACCAGATCCGTTTTGAGCTGGGTATTAAGGCTTTAGCACCGGAGCTGCATATTCTTGCCCCTTGGCGGATGACAGAGCTCTGGACTTTTCAGTCCAGGGAAGATGAAATGGCATACTGTAAGGAAAAGGGCATTGACCTGGCTTTTGGAAGCCATGAGAATTCCTACAGCAGGGACAGGAATCTTTGGCATATTTCCCATGAAGGCTTAGAGCTGGAGGACCCGGAGACAGAGCCTAATTATGAGCATCTTTTAATGCTCTCCGTAACACCTCAGAAGGCACCGGATCAGGAAACCCCTCTATCCATTACCTGGGAAAAGGGAGTGCCGGTGGCATTGAATGGGAAGAAAATGTCCTTGAAGGAGATGATTGAGGAACTGAATCACCTGGGGGGAAAGAACGGTATCGGCATTGTGGATATCGTGGAGAACCGCGTGGTGGGGATGAAGAGTCGTGGAGTTTACGAAACTCCCGGCGGAACCATCCTTTTGGAAGCCCATAAGCAGTTGGAAGAGCTGATTTTGGATCGGCAGACCATGGAAATGAAGAAAATAGTGGAAGAGAAGTTTTCTCAGGTGGTTTATGAAGGAAAGTGGTTTGCTCCTCTTCGGGAAGCTTTACAGGCCTTTGTAAAGAGCACCCAGGAGAAGGTATCCGGAGAGACCAAGATGAAGCTTTACAAGGGAAATATCATAAAGGCCGGAACCTCTTCTCCCTATTCTCTTTACAATGCTTCCCTGGCAAGCTTTACCACGGGAGATTTATACGATCATAAGGATGCCGGGGGCTTCATCACTCTTTTCGGACTTCCGGAGCTGGTAAGGGCTTTACAGGATAAGAAAGCGTAAAAGGAAGTTTTTCATAAGAATAAATTCTTTCCTTCGAAGAATAATAAAGCAAAATACTGTGTGAAGGTTCCAAGCTGGTGGAGGAAGAGGGCTTGGAACCTTGCTTTGTGTTTAGGCCTGTTCTCCCTGTATCGTGTCCTGTCTTTGTTACTCATGAGATTTGGGGGACCATATTACATTGAGAAAGCTTGTGCAAAACAGATAATTTATGCAAAACAGAAAATTTGTGTAAAACAGAAAATTTGTGTAAAACAGAAAACTTGTGTAAAACCGAAATATTATGCTAGTATAAACAGCAAAATTATAGGATATAGGATTTGTATGTTATAGAAGTCTATTAAGGGCCGAGTGTAGGAGGGGAAAGCTATGAAAGAGCAGAAGCAAGAAAGCATTGTTCAGTATTTAGAGGCTCTTTCTTCCAAGAGCCCTATTCCCGGGGGCGGCGGGGCGGCAGCGCTATCGGCTGCATTTGCCTTTTCTCTGGGAATGATGGTGGGAAATCTTACATTGGGAAAGAAGAGCTATGCGGATTTTAAGGATGAGTTGGAAGGAATCATGAAATCTCTGGAGGAGGCAAAGCAGAAATCCCTTGCTTTGGAAGCAAGGGATGAAGAGGTTTTCCTGCCCCTGTCAAAGGCATATTCCTTACCCAGAGAAACAGAGGAAGAACAAAAGATTTATAGAGAAACTATGGAGAACTGTCTTATAGAGGCATCTTTGGTACCCACAGAACTTTTGGAGCTATGTTTAGAGAAGATTCCATTATTTGCCCGATTACAGGAGAAGGGATCCCGAATTGCCCTGTCGGATGTTGGGGTGGGGGCCGGCTTCCTGAAGACAGCCATGGAAAGTGCCATACTAAATGTATATATTAATACCAAAAGTATGCAGAATCAGGAAATCAAGGCGAAAAGAGAGGCAGTTTGCGATAGGGCAAGAACGGGCATTTCTTTGCTGGAAGAGATTATTCAGGCGGTAGAAAACGTGGTAAGAGGATTATAAAGACTTAATTTCAAATGGGGAAAGGAGTAGTAAGGAAGTATGGAAGAATTATTGGGAAAACCGGTGGCGGAAGAAATAGAGAAGGAATGTGTGGCCTTTTTGGCGGAAAGACCCGGGGTGATGCCGGCTTTGGCGCTTATTCGTGTAGGAGAAAGGACGGCGGATGTTACCTATGAGAAGGCCATTAAAAAGCGTTTTCTATCCTTCGGATTGGAAGTAAAGAGCTATCAGCTTCCGGCGGATTGCAGCAATGAACAGTTTCAGGAGGTTATTCAATTTTTAAATGGAGATGAAGAGATTCACGGAATCATGGTATTTCGTCCCCTTCCCTCTCATTTGGATCAGGAAACAGCCTTCAGAATGATTAAAAGAGAAAAGGATGTGGAAGGGGTCAGCAGAGAGAATATGGCGGGCTTGATTTTAAAGGATGAAAGTGCCTTTGCGCCCTGCACGGCACAGGCGGTTATGGAAATGTGCCGTTTTTATAAGATTCCTCTGGCGGGAAAGGAAGTTTGCATTTTGGGGCGTTCTTTGGTAGTGGGAAGACCCTTGTCCATCTTGATGACCAATAAGGATGCCACGGTAACTCTCTGCCACAGTAAAACGAGTAATATAAAAGAAGTGACTAAGCGAGCGGATGTTTTGGTTTGCTGTATGGGAAAAGCAAAGGCAATAGGCTCTTCTTATTGTAAGGAGGGGGCTACGGTAATCGACGTAGGAACCAACCGGGATGAAAAGGGAAATCTTGTAGGAGATGTGGATTTTGATACTATGTCAACCGTTGCCGAAAAGATTTCTCCGGTGCCAAGAGGCTTGGGCGCTGTAACTACTGCGGTATTGGCCAAGCAGCTTTTGAAAGCCTACCGTTTACAGGAGAAGGGATAAGGGCCTGTAAAAAATCAAAATAATAAATAGATTTTCGGCAATATAGGTCTAAATGAGAGGTAGTCTGAGCCCGTCGGTACTTGCGAAAAACAAGAGAATCGAAGTTTTTCGCTTAGTATCCGCTACGTGGCGAAGCTAGCGAGAGCGTGCCCCTAATTTAGACCTATATTGCTTAGAAAACTATTTTGATTTTTTTACAGCCCCTTCTTTCTATTTTCAGAAAATTTTTAACAGAAATAGAAAATGAAAGGGAAGTCTTCAAGAGCTATTGACAAAAGTTTGACAAAAAAATTTTTTGGCATTTGTACAAATATCATAAAAATAGTAAGAAAATATAGGGGAATTCTATGCACAAAATTCCGTGCATAGGGTTCTCTTTCTTTGTTTTTAAGAATCTTCATAGTATAATAAGAATTGTCTATGAGGAAGATTTTGGGAGGTATAAGAATGGGTGTTACCACTTTTAAGGGTGGCGTTCATCCCTATGACGGAAAGGAATTGGCAATGGACAAGTCCATTGTTGATTTGCGTCCTGAGGGGTTGATGGTTTATCCACTTTCGCAGCACATTGGAGCCCCTGCCAAGCCCTTGGTACAAAAGGGAGATCGGGTTCTTTTAGGACAGAAGATTGCAGAGGCCAACGGATTTATTTCCGCACCTGTTATTTCTTCTGTTTCAGGTACCGTTAAAGCCATTGAGAAGAGACTTACCGTAGGGGGAGCTATGGTGGAATCCATTGTGGTGGATAATGATCAGCAATACGAATCCATTCCGGGCTTTGGAGAGAAACGGGACTATCATAACTTGTCTCGGGAAGAAATTGTGAGCATTGTAAGGGACGCAGGCATTGTGGGCTTAGGAGGTGCCGGTTTTCCTACTTTTGTAAAGCTTAGTCCGAAGGAAATCGATAAGATTGACTTATTTTTGGTAAATGGGGCAGAGTGTGAGCCTTATCTTACCTCCGATTACAGAGATATGATGGAGATGCCGGAGAAACTGATTGGCGGTTTACAGGTAGTCCTCTCCATTTTCCCAAATGCCAAGGGAAAGATTTGCATTGAAGACAACAAACCGGAAGCAATCAAGCTTTTGACGGAAAAAGTTAAGGGCATGGACAATATTGAGGTAGTAGCCTTAAGAACCCGTTATCCCCAGGGGGGAGAGCGTCAGCTGATTTATGCTGCCAGCGGAAGAAAGATTAATTCCTCCATGTTACCGGCGGATGCGGGGGTTGTAGTGGACAATGTAGACACCGTTGTGGCTATTTATGAGGCGGTTTGCGAGTCCAAGCCTTTGGTTAGAAAGATTTTAACCGTAACCGGAGATGCGGTAGCAAGTCCCGGTAACTTCCGTGTACCCTTGGGAACCAATTATCAGCAGGTGATTTCTGCCGCAGGCGGTTTTTCGGAGGATCCGGAAAAGGTGATTTCCGGAGGGCCCATGATGGGCATGCCGCTTTTTGTGCTGGATATTCCTGTGACCAAGAACTCCAGCTCTATTTTGGCGTTTAAGAAAGACCCGGTAGCGGAAGAGGCTACCACTCCCTGCATTAACTGCGGCAGATGCGTTACAGCCTGCCCGGAGAATTTGATGCCTACATTGATGATGGTGGCTTCTCTTCAAAAGAACACGGAACGCTTTGAAAAGCTTTACGGTATGGAGTGTATCGAGTGCGGATGCTGTTCCTATGTCTGTCCCGCAAAGCGTCCTTTAACCCAGGGCTTTAAGCAGATGAAGAGAAAAGTCAATGCAGAGAAGAGAGCAAAAGCCGTAAAGGCCCAGGGAGGTAAATAAATGAAACTTTTACATCTTTCTGCGAATCCCCATGTGCGTGACAGGGTGACTTCCGCGGAATTAATGAGAGACGTTGTGATTGCCATGCTTCCCACTGCTATTTACGGCGTTTTACAGTGGGGATTTCACGCTCTATTGGTGGTGGTACTCACCACTTTGATGGCGGTATTTACAGAGTTTGCCTATCAGAAGGCTATGAAGCAGCCTGTGACGGTTAACGACTGGTCTGCTGCGGTAACCGGTATGATTTTGGCCTTAAACTGTCCTCCCGGAATTCCCTATTGGATTCCTATGTTGGGATCCGTGTTTGCCATTATTGTGGTAAAGCAGCTTTACGGAGGATTGGGGGCCAACTTCATGAACCCGGCCCTGGCGGCTCGTTGCTTCCTGCTGATTTCCTTTGCAGGAAAGATGACTGCTTTCAACAATGCAGGGGCAGACGGAATTGCCACCGCAACCCCTCTTGCAATTTTAAAAACAACTCCGGATGCCAGCATGAATCTGATGGATATGTTTGTGGGAAGAATTCCGGGAACCATCGGAGAGGTATCCAAGATCTGTCTTTTGATCGGTGCTTTATACCTGATTGTTCGGAAGGTTATTTCTCCTAAGATGCCTTTGATTTACATCGGAACCGTAGCGCTGTTTACCCTGATCTTCTCCGGAAGAGGATTTGATATGCATTACCTTGCTTCCGAAATCTTAGGAGGCGGACTGATTTTCGGTGCCTTTTTTATGCTGACAGACTATGTATCTTCTCCCATTACTCCCAACGGACAGATTGTCTTTGCGGTGCTTGTGGGAATTTTAACCGGATTGTTCCGTCTTTTCGGCGGTTCTGCAGAGGGCGTTTCCTATGCGATTATTTTGAGCAATATTTTGGTACCGACAATCAATAACATGACGATACCGAAGGCATTTGGCAGGGAGGGAAAGTAAGATGAAAAAAGATTCCTTTATGAAAGACGCCTTAGTGCTTACTGCCATTACCTTAATCTCCGGACTGCTTTTAGGCGTGGTATACGGAATGACGAAGGATACCATTGCCAATGCCATTAAAGAAGCAACCAACAAAGCCTACAAGGTGGTTTTGGATGCTGCGGATTATGACAGTGAGGAACTGAAGGATACTTTACAGAAGGCTACCGAAGAAGGAACTTTGGCAACGGATAACGGCGGTGCAGAGCTGACGGATGCTATTGTGGCTAAGGATGCTTCAGGGGAAACTGTAGGATATGTGCTGAAGGGACATGCAGCAGGCTACGGCGGTCCCGTTGTAGTGGTTGTAGGTGTGGATAAAGACTTAAAGGTTACCGGAATTTCTTTCCCGGAAACCTTACCGGAGACGGCAGGTCTTGGACAAAAAGCAACTCTTCCCGAGTTCTACAAGCAGTTTGCCGGGAAAACTACAAAGATTGCCGTGAAAAAAGGCGGCGGTGCAGGAGAGAACGAAATCGATGCGATTTCCGGTGCTACCATTACCAGTACGGCAGTAACCAATACGGTAAATGCATCCACGGAATTTGTGGAAAATTACGTTTTAAAGTAGGAGGGGGAGATGAATAAATACATAGAAAGATTATATAACGGTATTATCAAAGAAAACCCTACCTTCATTATCATGCTGGGAATGTGTCCTACCTTGGCAACCACCACCAGCGCGATAAACGGATTGGGAATGGGATTGTCCACCACGGCGGTATTAATGTTTTCCAATATGCTGATTTCCGCCCTTCGTAAAACTATTCCGGAGCGTATGCGTCTTCCGGGAGAAATCGTGGTAGTAGCATCTCTGGTTACCATTGTTCAACTTTTGATTCAGGCCTATGTACCGGCTTTATATGAGGCTTTGGGTATCTATATTCCTTTGATTGTAGTTAACTGTATCATTTTAGGAAGAGCGGAGTCCTATGCCTTGTTTAACGGTCCGGCTTTGTCCTTCTTTGACGGTCTTGGTATGGGTATCGGATTTACCATGGCCTTAACCATTATCGGATCCGTAAGAGAGTTAATCGGTGCAGGAACCATCTTTAACTTCAGATTGATTCCGGAGGCCTACAGCATCAGCATTTTCGTACTGGCTCCCGGTGCCTTCCTGGTTCTTGCGGTTCTTACGGCAATTCAGAACAAGTTGCGTCTTCCTTCCGCAACCAACGGAGATGCTCCGGAGGAATTTGTTTGTGGCGGAAACTGTATGGGCTGCTTCTCCGATTGCAAGGAAAAAGCTCCTGAAAAGAGTGAAGTAGAGAAGAAGGAGGCGGCAGTATGATTGATTTGCTATTGATTGCCATTAAGTATTCCCTGGTTAGTAACGTAGTGCTTTCCCAATTCTTGGGAATCTGTCCCTTCCTTGGTGTGTCTAAGAAGACAGAGTCCTCCAAGGGTATGGGAGGAGCGGTAATCTTCGTTATCGTGATTGCCTCTGTAATTACCCATGGCATCTATGTTGCCTTCTTGGCGGCTTCCAGCCCCCTTTGCAAAGCTTTGGGGCTAACGGATGGTCTGGAGTATCTGAATACCATTGTGTTCATCCTGGTTATTGCGGCGCTGGTACAGTTTGTAGAGATGTTCTTAAAGAAGAATGTACCTTCTCTTTATGAGTCTTTGGGAGTATACCTTCCTCTGATTACCACAAACTGTGCGGTATTGGGTGTGGCCTTGAATAATGTTTCTTATGGCTATAATTTTGCCCAGAGCTTAGTTTACGGACTGGGAATTTCCGTAGGTTTTGCTTTAGCATTATTGCTGATGGCGGGAATCCGGGAGAATATCATTGAAGGAAATGATAGAATTCCCCGTTCTTTCCAGGGGTCTCCCATTGTCCTGGTTACCGCAGCCCTTATGGCGATTGCATTCTTCGGCTTTGGCGGATTGATTTAAGGAGGATTGAGTATGAGTCTAATGACAACATTGGTCCTGGTTGCCGCCGGTTTAGTGGGTGCAACAGGTTTGATTTTGGGCGTATTTTTAGGAGTGGCCTCCGAGAAATTCAAGGTGGAGGTGGATGAAACAGAGGCGAAGATTCGTGCGGCACTTCCGGGAAACAACTGCGGTGCCTGCGGATTCCCCGGCTGTGACGGCTGTGCTAAGGCTATGGCATTGGGAGAGGCTCCTGTAACACAGTGTCCGGTAGGAGGAAGTCCCGTAGCGGAGAAGATTGCGCAAATTCTTGGCACCGGAGAGGTGTCCATGGACCAGGAAAAAAAGGTTGCCCATGTACACTGCCAGGGATCCTGCTCCAAGACAAAGCAGATTGCCAGCTATACAGGTATTGCCGATTGCAATGACTTGGCGGTGGTTCCGGGAGGAACGGAAAAGTCCTGCCCATACTCTTGCTGTGGCTATGGCTCCTGCGTAAAGGTCTGTGCCTTTGATGCTATTCATGTGGTGGATGGTGTTGCCATTGTGGATAAGGAGAAGTGTACAGCCTGCGGTGCTTGTATTAAAGCTTGCCCCAAGGCGTTGATTTCCTTTGTTCCTTATAAGAAGAAACACATTGTTTCCTGTAAGAATCTCTTAAAGGGCAAGGCGGTAAAGGATAGCTGTTCCATCGGCTGTATTGCCTGTGGAATTTGTGAAAAGAATTGCCCCTTCGATGCCATTCATGTCCTGAATGATTTGGCGGTGATGAATGAAAAATGTACCGATTGCGGTATTTGTGCCCAGAAGTGTCCCACTTCCGCCATTACCGGTAAAAGGGTGAAGAAGGTAGAAGCAAAGGAAGCTCCCGTACAGGAAAAGAAGGAAGAGGCTAAGGAAGCTCCCGTTTCCGCAGGCTAAATGCAAAAGATATCTTTATCATCATCAGGATATGGCAGAAAAGAGTATTTCATAAGCATAAAGAAATAAACTGAATAAAAATTTTCATAAAACTCTTTTAAAACTTACAAAAGTAGTCGATAAAGTATCTGTTGTGAAAATTTTCATAAAAAGGGAACTGTCCCGAAAAGACAAAATAAGAAAGAAAATTACAGTAAAAAGTACTAAAAGTAAAAAAGAACTACCATAAAATTTGCTTTTGCTTTGAAAGAAATTGTAAAAGTTTTTTTCTTAACAATATTGTCTATTTCTCAGGGCTAGTGTAGAATCCTCTTTATATGGAAAATGGCAACGGGAATTATCTCGTAAGTGAGCAATCAAGGAGGAGAGCGGCATGAAGGAATGGTCAAAGGCATTCAGAAATCTAACGATTCTGAGTCAGTTTGGATTATCCCTTGCAATGCCGCTTTTATTATGCTTATTTGTGGCATATCAATTAAGAGAGCACTTTCACCTTTCTTACTGGATATACCTGCCTGCATTTTTCTTCGGTCTTGCGGCTTCCTTTATGACAGCCTATAAGTTTTATCTGTCTGTTTCCGAGAAGGAGAAGAAGCAAGAAACAAAGGATAGAGCTTTTAACCAACATCGTTAGGAAGCTCCGACTTTAGCTTTTACATTAGAAAGGATAAGAAAAATGAAGGTACAATCTACTGTGAAAAAAGAAACTGTGCAGATTGCTGTGCAGTGCGGAATAGCTTGCCTTGTGCTGCTAATCTGTTTTTTCTTTCTTCATATAGCAAAACCGGAAATAGTCAGCTTTGATTATAAGGTGATTCTTTCCGCCGTATTGGGAAGCTTTGTGGCAGTAATGAATTTTTATCTCATGGGGATTACTGTTCAGGAGATTGTCAACACGGAAAATCAGGAGGATGCTTACCAGAAGATGAGAGCATCTTACCGAAACCGTACCATGCTACAGTTGATTTGGATTGTGATAGCGCTAATCGCTCCCATTTTTAACGCCGTAGCGGGTATTGTTCCCTTACTTTTTCCGGGAGCATTTCTGAGAATACGAGGGGTTCTCGACTGGAAAAAGAATACGAAAACACAAGGAGGTGAAAACTAGAGTATGAATTTTGATATTTCTGGAGCAAAAATATTCCTTAAAATTCCTACAGGAATTCCTTTCCTAGGAGATTTTCTGCTTTCGGAAACCCTAGTGGTCAGCTGGATAGTTATGGCGATTATCACCGGACTATGTATCTTCCTTACCCGAAATCTGCGGGTGGAAAATATTAGTAAACGACAAGCCATTGCAGAGCTGATTGTAGAAAGTGCCAACAACTTAGTGCGCAGTAATACGGGAGGAACCAAGTTTGATAAGATGATTCCTTTTGTGGCAGCCCTTTTTGGCACCAGTATCGTTTCCAACTTAATCAGTTTGACCGGATTACGAAGCCCTACCGCAGATCTGTCCACAGAGGCAGCCTGGGCACTTACGGTTTACGTAATCATCATTGCCAACAAGATTAAGGCAGGTGGAGTTATTGGATTTTTGAAGGGATTTACCCAGCCCATTCCGGTTATGACGCCGTTTAACATCCTTTCGGATGTGGCTACCCCCATTAGTATGGCATGTCGTCATTTCGGTAACATTTTGTCAGGAGTGGTTATCAGTGGTTTGATTTATGCATCATTGACCATTGCCTCTTCCGCAGTTTTGGGATTGATTCCCGGTGTTGTAGGAGATTTTCTATCAAACATTCCTATTTTTGCAGTGGGTCTGCCCGCTATCGTAGGATTTTATTTTGACTGGTTTTCCAGTGCCATGCAGGCATTTATTTTTACCATGTTGACGATCATGTATATCGCCAACGCAGCAGAAGGATAAACAAATTAATTTAGGAGGACAAGAAAATGAGTGAATTTCAGTTTTTAGCAAGAGGTATTGCATTAGCAGGATGTGGAATCGGTGCAGGTGCTGCATTAATCGCCGGTATCGGACCCGGTATCGGAGAAGGTAACGCTGTAGCTAAGGCTTTGGAAGCTATCGGAAGACAGCCCGAGTGTAAGGGTGATGTTACTTCTACCATGTTATTAGGTTGTGCGATTGCCGAGACAACCGGTATCTACGGATTCGTAACCGGTCTTCTTCTGATCTTCGTTGCTCCCGGTATGTTCATGAATTTCTTAAAGTAAGAACAATTACGAAGCAAAGCGAAGAAAGGAGAAAAGTATGGAATCGCAACAGTTGGTAACCATCATTCCATGGACCTTCATTGCCCAGATTTTGAACCTTTTTATTCAGGTATATCTCATTAAGCGTTTTCTTTTTAAGCCCATTAACGAGGTTTTAAAGAAGAGACAGGAAGCGGCAGATAAGGATATACAAGAGGCAAAGAAAGCAAAAGAAGCAGCTGAGGCTGTTAAGACAGAATATGAAAGCAGTATGTCTGATGCTAGAGGTGAGGCAAACCGCATTATTGAGGATGCGAAGAAGGATGCCAACCTCCGTGCCGAGGAATTGATTAAAGAGGCGGAACAGCATGCAAGCTCTATTAAGGCAAAGGCAGAAGAGGATATCCGTTTAGAGAGAAAGAAAGCCTTGAATGAGGTAAAGGATGAAATCGGAAGCATTGCTATGGATATTGCAGGAAAAGTTGTGGAGAAGGAAATCCACGAAGATGAGCATAAAGCTTTAATTGATGAGTTCTTACAAAATGTAGAGGAGGCATCATGAATAAGGCATCCAGCTTGTACGGGAAAAGTCTTTACGACTTAGCCAAGGAAGAGCATCTGGAAAAAGAAATTTTAGAAGAGATGAGCTGTGTGAAAACACTTCTGGAGGAAAATCCGGATTATTATTCTCTTCTGGCAGAGCCTTCCATTCCCAAGAAGGAGAGATTGTCTCTTTTGGATCAAGCCTTTGCAACAGAACTGCAGCCTTATTTATTGAATTTTTTGAAGCTGCTTTTGGAGAAGGGTCTGGTAAGAGGCTTTAAAGAGAGCTACAAGACCTACAAAGCACTGTATCAGGAAGATCAGAGGATTGCAGAAGCTCTGGTCACCAGTGCGGTGCCTTTACAAGAGGAGCAAAAGTCGGCTTTAATCGAAAAGTTGCAAAAGCTTTGTGCAAAAACCATTATTCTCTCCGAAAAAATCGATCCCAAGGTATTGGGCGGATTGAAGGTGGAAGTAGCAGGAAAGACCTTAGACGGTACGGTTTCTGCTCGATTGAAAGAGATTCGTAAAACTGTTAATGAAGTAGTCTTGTAAAAAGGATGGGCATAGAATGGAATTAAAACCAGAAAAAATTTCCGAGGTCATTCGAAGCCAGATTAAATATTACCAAAATGCCATTGTTCAGAATGAAACAGGCACCGTACTCACCGTAGGTGACGGTATTGCCCGAGTTTCCGGTCTGACAAATTGTATGTCCGGAGAGCTTTTAGAGTTCGAGGACGGCACTTTCGGTATGGCTCAAAACCTTGAAGAAACAAGTGTTTCTGCGGTACTTTTCGGTTCCGACGTAGGAATCAGAGAAGGGCAGAGCGTAAAGCGTACAGGTAGAGTAGTATCTGTTCCTGTAGGAGAACAATTAATCGGACGAGTAGTAAATGCGATTGGACAGCCTATTGACGGCATCGGTCCCATCGAGAGTACAGAGTTCCGTGCAGTGGAAAGCCCTGCACCCGGCATCATCAAGAGACAGCCGGTTAAAGAGCCTTTGCAGACAGGAATTAAGGCCATTGACTCCATGATTCCTATCGGAAGAGGACAAAGAGAGTTGATTATCGGTGACAGACAGACCGGTAAAACTACCATTGCTATTGATACCATCATTAACCAAAAGGGTAAGGATGTTATCTGTATCTATGTGGCAATCGGACAGAAGAGATCTACTGTTACCGCATTGGTAAATGAATTAAAGGAAGCCGGTGCTATGGATTACTCCATCGTTGTTGCGGCAACTGCTTCCGAGCCGAGCCCCTTGCAGTACATCGCACCTTATGCAGGATGTGCTATGGGAGAGTATTTTATGAATCAGGGAAAGCATGTCCTTATCATCTATGATGATTTGAGTAAGCATGCGGTGGCATACCGTGCAATCTCCCTTTTGATTCGTAGACCGCCAGGAAGAGAAGCATATCCCGGAGACGTATTCTACTTACACTCCAGATTGCTGGAAAGAGCCGCAAAGCTCTCTCCTGAATTAGGAGGAGGATCCTTAACAGCCCTTCCTATCATCGAGACACAGGCCGGTGACGTTTCCGCATATATTCCTACCAACGTTATTTCCATTACAGACGGACAGATTTTCTTGGAGACAGAGCTGTTCCACAGCGGTATTATGCCGGCGGTTAACCCCGGTATCTCCGTATCCCGTGTAGGAGGAAATGCGCAGATTAAGGCCATGAAGAAGGTAGCAGGAACCTTGAAGCTGGTTTACTCTCAGTATAGAGAGTTACAGTCCTTCGCGCAGTTCGGTTCCGACCTTGACCAGGATACCAAGCAGAGACTTGCCCAGGGTGAACGTATAGTAGAGGTACTGAAGCAGGGTAAGGGAGAGCCTGTTGCCGTTGAGAAGCAGGTAGCAATCCTTTATGCGGTAGTTCAGGGAATCCTGACTGCTGTAGAGGTTAAGGATATCCGTCACTATGAGGAAGAGCTTTATCACTTCTTAGATGCCGATGCAGAGGCTCTGAGCGCAATGAATGCCATCAGAGAAACCGGTAAGCTGGAAGAAGAGACAGAGAAGAAACTTAAGGCTAGCTTAGAGCGTTTTACAGCGGAATTTTTAAAGAGACTGTAAACCCAGGAAGAAGGAGAAAACATGGCTGCAGCAAATATGAAGTCAGTGAAACTCCGTATTAAAAGCATCCAGAATACCATGCAGATTACCAAGGCCATGGAGCTGGTAGCTTCCTCTAAGCTTCGAAAGGCAAAGGAAAAGGCGGAGAATACCAAACCGTATTTTCAGACTTTAAAGAAAACTCTTTCTGAAATTGCCAATGGAAATACAGATTTTTCTTCTCCCTACACCAAGAAAAACAGCTCCGAAAAGTGGTGCTATGTATTGATTGCGGGAGACCGTGGTATGGCGGGAGGCTATAATGCCAATCTTTTCCGTACCCTGGAGGAAGAAATCAAGGGCAAGGAATTTGCTTTGTTCCCATTAGGAAAGAAAGCCTTAGAGTATGGACGGCAGAAGAAGTATGAGTTGTTTAATGACAGCTATACTCATGTTGGAGAGGTTGGAATTTCCGACTCTTACAGCATTGCCCAGAAAATCTGTGAAGCCTATAAAAATCAGGAATTCGGCCATGTGGCATTGATCTATACGGATTTTGTGTCCATGATGAGCCAGAAGGCGGGAGCTATTTCTCTCTTGCCCTTGTCTGATTTTAAAGAGGAAAGCGAAGAAGAAGCGAAGAAGATTCGTAACCTGATTCTCTACGAGCCAAGTGGAGAAGATGTTTTTAATGCGATAGTACCGGAATATCTTGCAGGGCTGGTCTATAGCGGAATTTGTACTTCTGTTGCCAGTGAGCTGGCAGCAAGAAGAACAGCTATGGAGGCAGCTACAGATAATGCCGGAGAGATGATTGATAAATTAAGTCTATTCTACAATAGAGCAAGACAGGCAAGTATTACCCAGGAAATCACGGAAATCGTTGCCGGTGCGGAAGAGTTGTAGTGTAGAAAAAGGAGAGATACATGACAGAAAAACATGTAGGAAAGGTTATACAGGTCATGGGTGCCGTCCTGGATATTCGATTCCAGGAAGGGGAACTCCCCTCCTTATTGAACGCAATTTCCATCCAGCTTGGAGATACCGAGCTTATTGCGGAGGTTGCACAGCAGTTGGGAGATGATGTGGTACGTTGTATCGCAATGAGTTCCACCGATGGCTTGGTTAGAGGAATGGAAGCTGTTGATACAGGAAACCCCATTACAGTACCTGTTGGAGAGCCCTGCTTGGGAAGAATCTTCAACATTTTAGGTAATCCTGTAGATGAAAAACCTGCCCCTGAGACAGAGGAAAGATGGGCGATTCACCGTCCGGCTCCTTCTTTCGAGGAGCAGACCCCTGCTACAGAGATCCTGGAGACAGGTATCAAGGTAGTAGACCTCATTTGCCCTTACGCAAAGGGAGGAAAAATCGGACTTTTCGGTGGTGCGGGAGTAGGTAAAACCGTATTGATCATGGAGCTGATCCATAACGTGGCAACAGCACACGGCGGTATCTCCGTATTTACCGGTGTAGGAGAGCGTACCCGTGAGGGTAACGACCTTTACGGAGAAATGAAGGAAAGCGGCGTTTTGGATAAGACTGCCCTGGTTTACGGACAGATGAACGAGCCGCCCGGAGCGAGAATGAGAGTTGCACTTTCCGGTCTGACCATGGCGGAGTACTTCCGTGATGTGAAGCACCAGGACGTATTGCTCTTCATTGATAATATTTTCCGTTTTACCCAGGCAGGTTCAGAGGTATCCGCACTTCTCGGAAGAATGCCTTCTGCGGTAGGATATCAGCCAACACTGGCAACAGACATGGGTGCTTTGCAGGAGCGTATTACTTCCACAAAGCAGGGATCTATCACCTCCGTTCAGGCGGTTTATGTGCCTGCGGATGACCTTACCGACCCGGCGCCTGCAACAACATTTACCCACTTGGATGCGACAACCGTATTGTCCAGAGACATTGCAAGTAAGGGAATTTACCCTGCAGTAGATCCTTTGGATTCCACCAGCCGTATTCTTACTCCGGAAATCGTAGGAGAGGAGCACTACCAGGTGGCAAGAGGTGTGCAGCAGGTACTCCAGAGATATAAGGAATTACAGGATATCATCGCCATCATGGGTATGGATGAATTGTCTGAGGAAGATAAGATTAGCGTTTTCCGTGCCAGAAAGATTCAGAACTTCCTGTCTCAGAGCTTCTCTGTAGCAGAGCAGTTCACCGGTCTTGCAGGAAAGTATGTTCCATTAAAGGAAACTATCCGCGGCTTTAAGATGATTTTGAACGGAGAATGTGACGAGCTTCCTGAGTCTGCTTTCCTCTTAGTAGGAAACATCGATGAAGTTTTTGAAAAAGCTAAGAAACAGTAAGGAGGGACCTTTATGGCAAACTTCCATTTAGAGATTGTTTCTATGGATGGGCAAAAATTTGACGATGAAGTAGAACGTGTCAGCTTAAGAACCATTACAGGAGACCTGGCTATCATGGCTCACCATATCAATTACTGCACAGCGGTAGGTATGGGTACAGCCAAAGTGATTATGAAGGATGGTAGCGAGAGAAAGGCAGCCTGTATCGGAGGAATGCTTTCCATGATGGACAACCATTGTCGATTGATTCCCACCACCTTTGAGTGGAGCGAGGAAATCGATGTTGATCGTGCTGAGAGAGCCAAGGAGCGAGCTGAGAAGAAGATTCAGGATGAAAAGCTTTCCGAAGAACAAAGACTTCGGAATCAGGCAAAGCTTTATCGTGCGCTTATCCGTTTACAAACAGCAGGAAAAAACAGCAGCTTATAAAAATACTATTTTATAAAAACGATATTTTGTAAAAACGATATTTTATAAAAATGATATTTTGTTATAACAAGACTTTATAAAAGCAATTTTTATAAAGAATCGTAGCAAATTTAGAGCTTAGAATGAAGGCTTGGGAGATACTCCTTTAAAGCATTTCTTCTAAGCTCTTTTTTTATACATAAAATTTGGATGGAAATCCCGGAGTTTTTCATTCAATGTAGCTATCCTTTAGTGAATTTATGATACAATGGATTCTAAAGAAAGTATAAACACAAGAGAAAAGGAAGAAGACCATGGATAGAAATGCATTTTTTAGAAGAATTCCCAAAATTGACAACATATTGGAGGAGGAGCAGATTCTCTCTTTTATTCAGGATTACGGTTTATCCTATGTTACGGACTGCGTAAGGCTTGAGGTGGAAAATCTCCGAAAATGCGTTCGGGAGGAAGAAGAGGAAAGTCGGATAGAACAGGCCTTTTCTTCTCTTTACAGTCGGATTACGGAGCGTATCGAGGGCGATGTAAAGCCGAAGTTAAAGAAGGTGATTAATGCCACAGGCACCATTTTACATACCAACCTTGGTCGTGCTTTGCTTTCTCCGAAAATCGGACAGGAGCTCGCCAAGATGCTTTCTTCCTACTCCAACCTGGAATATGACTTGGAAAAGGGAGAGCGGGGGGAGCGCTACAGTCATATTAAGGACAGCATTTGCAAAATCACCGGCGCAGAGGATGCTATGGTAGTCAATAACAATGCTTCGGCGGTTTTATTGATTCTCTCTACCCTGGCCAAGGGAGGAGAGGTTGTGGTATCTCGAGGAGAGCTGGTGGAAATTGGCGGAAAATTCCGTATTCCCGATGTTTGTGCCGCTTCCGGGGCGGAGATGCGGGAAGTGGGAACTACCAATAAGACTCATTATCGGGATTATGTGGAAGTTGTAAATGAAAACACCAAGGCCTTCTTAAAGGTGCATACCAGCAATTACAAAATCTGCGGTTTCACGGAATCTGTAGAGGCCAGAGAATTAAAGCCTCTTTCTTTGGAAACCGGAATTCCTATTGTTGAAGATTTAGGCTCCGGCGTGCTTCTTCCTTTGGAAAAATACGGACTTCCCCATGAACCTACGGTACAGGAAGCCATCGAAGCCGGTGTGGATGTGGTTTGTTTCAGTGGAGACAAGCTTTTGGGAGGCCCTCAGGCCGGAATTATTATCGGAAAAAAAGAATATATTGATCAAATGAAGAAAAATCCTCTTACCAGAGCCCTTCGGGTAGATAAGCTTACCATTACCGCCTTGGAGCTATGCTTTTTAGAATATCTGAAGGAGGAGGGAATTGAAGAAAGAATTCCGGTACTTCGTATGCTGTCGGAAGAGCAAGCTGTGGTGAAAAAGCGGGGAGAGGCATTGCTTCATTTGTTCCAAAAGGAATCTATCCCCGGAGAATATTCTTTGCAGCCCTCCAAGGCCCAAGTGGGAGGAGGTTCTCTACCGGATACTTATATGGATAGCTATGCTTTGGTTTATCATCCGGAAAAGCTTTCCGTCTCCCAGCTGGAAGCCAGACTGCGAAAGGGGAAAACGCCGATTATCGGAAGAATCTGGGAAGATGATTACTGGATGGATTTAAGAACCATACAGGAGGAAGAGCTGGAAGAAATTGTAGAGGCTTTTCAGGAAGCTCTGTACTAGAATGAAATTAAGTGGCTGCAAAAAATCAAAATAAAGCAATTTTCGGCAATATAGGTCTGAATACGGGGTACGCTCCCGCTAGCTTAATTTTTGCGTAGGGAAGGGCTGTATTCAATATCGAGAGGTGCTCTGATGCAGTATGGGTCTGTATTCAGGGCACGCTCCCGCTAACTTCGCCTTCGTAGCAGTACTAACTTCAAGCTTCGCTTTGCTCGCTTTCAGTAAGTACTGACGGGCTCAGATTGCTCCTCATACAGACCCATATGCATCATTCGCTCCAATCAATTAATTTCAACAGTCCTTCTCTTCGCTTGCTATCAGCAAATATCGGGCTAAGACTATCCGTATTCGGACTTATATTGACGAAAATTTCGTTCTTTATTGCGCCCCCCTTTATTCCTGCTCATAATACTCCGGAAAGGCGATGGAATTTTCCTTAAAGATATGCATGAAAATATCTTCCACCAAGGCTTCCATTTGGCTAAAGCATCTTCTGTAGGTAGGGCAAACATCCTCCGGGGCTGTAAAGAAATTCGTCTCTTTCTGTAAAAGCTTAATCAGTTCTCCGGCTGTACTGTGTTCTTCCTCCAAACTCTTTACATAGGCAATGTCTTCAGAGCTTGGTTTTCCGGATTTTTTCATAATTGGGAAGACCAGCTTTTCTTCTTTCGCAAAATGTTCTTCCAAATCTGCCTTTAAGAGGGCAAAGTGATGATGAATGGAACTAAGCTCTTCTCCATGGTGCTCGTAGTGCACCACAAGAATCTTATTCAAAAGAGCTTCCACATCTGCCAGTAGCTCTCTTTCCTTGATATGGTGGCTGCGCTCTAAATCCGCCAGCATTTCCGGTACGGACAGAGCACGAAAACGCTGCAGCTCCCCCTCGTAGTCTAAATCATTTTTCTTTGGTAGGGCTGCCAATTTTTCCAGCTCCTGTATAAAAGGCTCTAAATCAATATTTTTCTCTTTGGCGATCTTCGCAATAGGGTCGTGTCCTCCACAGCAATAATCCAAACGATATTCATTTAAATAAGGAATGGTACCGGGATATTCCTTTACAACATCCGCTAAGGTCATTTCTTTCGTAATCATATAAACTCCTCTCCTGATTTTTTCTCTTTACGACTTTAGGATAGCAAAGAAAAAAAGAGATAAATGTTGCAAATGTAACAAAAACAATCAAATTAAAATGCAAGGTGAAAAATATCTTGACAAAAGAATATGATAGAGTAAAATTAAATTGCAAACAATCTATCAGATAAAAAACTATTACAAAAGTTTAGCCCTTAAGGGAAAATAGAGTACAGGAGGAAAATATGGGAATTTATGATTACAGTGTAGAGAAGAGAAATAGGGAAATGCTATCTCTAAAAGAGTATGAGGGAAAGGTGCTTTTGATTGTCAATACGGCAACCGGCTGTGGATTTACACCTCAATACGAGGACTTACAGAAGCTCTACGAGAATTTCCATGAAAAGGGTTTAGAGATTTTGGATATTCCCTGTAATCAGTTTGCAGGACAGACGCCGGGAACGGATGATGAAGTCCACGAGTTCTGTACCCTACAGTACAAAACAGAATTCGATCAGATGAAAAAGGCAGAGGTCAATGGTGCCAATGCTCTTCCGTTATACGGCTATCTTAAAGAGCAAAAGGGCTTTGAGGGATTTGGAACGGGCGTAAAGGCTATGGCCATGGGGGCGATGTGCTTTGCCAAGGATCCAAAATACAAGAAGAATCCGGATATCAAGTGGAACTTTACCAAGTTCTTGGTGGATAGAAAGGGAAATGTGGTACAGCGTTTTGAGCCAACCCACTCTATGGAGGATGTGAAGAAGGCAGTAGAGGCACTCTTATAATTTGCTAGACTAAGCGATATAATTTTTATTTAAAACGAGTATCCTGAAAAGGCGGGATACTCGTTTTGAATATTCTGCAATTCTGAATATCCTATTGTGCCTTTTCCTGTTAAAATGTGTGTATAGTATTTGAGCGCATTATTCTGATTTTTGGGGGCGGATATGGCGAAAAGAAGGAATCAAAAGTGGAAGTGGTATCATTTGCGAGAAATATTACTGCACAAAGCTGATGAAGAGCATCCACTAAGCATGGCGGAAATCCAAGATTATTTAAGAGAGCTGGATATTGAGACAGATCGGAAAAGTGTCTATGATGACTTGGAGTGCCTTCGCCAAATGGGCTATGATGTGGTGATGGAAAAGCAGGGCAGAAGCTATGTCTATTATCTTGGCAGTAAGGAATTTGAACTGGCGGAATGTAAGCTTCTGGCGGATGCGGTGCAGGCCTCCCGCTTTATTACGGAGAAAAAATCCAAGGAACTAATCAAGAAGCTTACTACCTTTGTCAGTGAATATGAAGCCAGACAATTAAACCGTCAGCTGATGCTCCCCGGAAGAATCAAGAGCATGAACGAATCCATCTATTATGTGGTGGACGAATTGCATAGAGCTATTGCGGAAAACAGGCAAATCAGTTTTTCCTACCTGCAATGGAATATGGCAAAAGAACTGGTGGAGAAAAAGAAAAAGCCCTACCTGGTCAGTCCCTGGAATTTGATTCTGGAAAATGAAAATTATTACCTTCTCGGCTATGATGGAGAGGAGGAGAAGTTTAAACACTACCGGGTGGATAAAATGAAGAATATCCGGATTATGGAGGAGAAAAGACAAGGGGAAGATGCTTTTCAGAATCTGGACATGGAGCATTTTCGGCAAAGAACCTTTTCCATGTTTGCAGGAGAACGGAAAAAGGTGAGCCTTATCTTTCGGGAGGAAATGGTTGGAATTCTTCTGGATCGTTTTGGAAAAGAGATTTCCCTTTTTCCTGCGGAAGAGCCAGGCTATGCCATCTGTCATGTGGATGTGGCTGTGAGTGAAATGTTTTTTGCTTGGGTATTTTCTTTGGGAGGAGCTGTAAAAATTCAAGGGCCGGAGGATATTAAGGAAGCCTATATCCATGCCATGAAGAAGGGGTTGGAAGAATATTGTTAGGAAATAAAATGGATACATATCCTGAAGAGAGATAATGAATATCCTCAGGCAAGAAAAGTCCTTGCCAAAAAGAAAATAGCTGTTACAATAGGGAAAAGCACATTGTGCTTTTTCTTTTACGATGAATGCTTTAACACATAAAAGCATAGACGCATAAAAGCGAGAAAGCGCAAAGAAACAAAAATGAATTTGCAGAAAATTGTATCGGCAAAACTTTCTTGAAGGAACGACCGGAACTATGCGCCTAAATAAAGAAGGGGAGGAAACTATGGCACTTATTGTATCAATGATTGAAGCGGTAACCGGATTTTTATGGGGAGACTTGGTAAAGATTCCGTTGCCCGGAGGAAGCGGTTTGGGGCTGTCTTTGATGGTGATTCTATTAATCCCCGCCGGCATTTATTATACGATTCGCACGAAATTTCTTCCTATTCGTTTATTTTCAGAGATGGTGGCGGTGATTTTGGAAAAACCGAAAGGGAAGGAAAAGGGAGATTTGAAGAAAGGGAAGCTGTCCGGCTTACAGACCCTGATTGTTTCCACGGCCACAAGAGTAGGAATGGGAAATCTTGTGGGAGTAGTTGCGGCTATTTCCGCAGGGGGAGCAGGTGCGGTTTTTTGGATGTGGATTACCGCTTTAATCGGTTCTTCCACTGCTTTCGTAGAGGCTACATTAGCCCAGCTGCATAAGAGAAAAGATCCCCTATACGGGGGATTCCGTGGCGGTCCTGCCTACTACATCCATGACTTCTTTTTTAAGAAGGCTCCCGGAGAGGAACTGAATGGAGAAATTCCCAAAAAGAAAAACATTATTGCGATACTTTTTGCCCTTTCCGGTTTGATTTGTTGGGGAGGAATCAGTCAGGTTATTGGCAACTCTGTGTCCTCCGCATTTGAAAATGCTTTTTCCGTTAAACCGATTATTTCCACAGCGATTTTGGTGTTTCTTGCAGCGGTGATTGTGTTAAGAAAACACGCTACAGCAAAGGTTTTAGACGTGATTGTACCGGTGATGGCCGGCTTATACTTTGCTCTTACCGTTTTTGTGATCTTGAGAAATATCACTTCACTGCCAAGTGTATTTCAGAGAATCTTCTCTGAAGCCTTCGGTCTTCGGCAAATGTTGGCAGGCGGTTTTGGTGCGGTAGTCATGAATGGTGTGAAGCGCGGACTTTTCTCCAATGAAGCAGGCTCCGGATCTGCGCCTTGTGCAGCGGCGGCGGCAGATACGGATCACCCTGCGAAAATCGGATTGTTTCAAGCTATGGGGGTATTCATTGATACCATTGTAATCTGTTCCTGTACCGCTTTTATCATGCTTTTGGTACCGGAAGAGCAGATTGTAAATCTGCAGGGAATGGATATTTTGCAGACTGCTATGGCATATCACTTCGGTTCCTTCGGAAAGATTTTTATTGCTATTATTTTGTGGCTCTTCAGCTTTTCGACTTTTTTGGGAATCCTGTTCTATGCCCGTTCCAATATATCTTACATTTTCGGAGATAACTGGACATCTCAAACCGGCTATAAGATTTTTGCCTTGATTATGCTGTTTGTGGGAGGCTTGGCACAATACACCGTAGTGTGGGATATGGGAGACATGGGCGTTGGACTGATGACTATTTTTAATCTGATTGTAATGTATCCATTAAGCAGAGAAGCACTGGCAGCCTTAAAGGATTACGAAGAGCGATTAAAGGAAGAGCGTAAAGAAAAGAATTAAATACAGAATCTATCTGGGGGAGAAACCGGCTGTAAAGATGCGGTTTCTCCTCTATTACTGGGAGATAATATTATTCTTGCCTTTTCATCCTTAAAAAGGTATTCTTAAGCTAGTGAAATAATACTTTTCATTAAGGGGAGGTCAGTATGGAACAACAAGATGAACAAAAGGAAAAGTTACAGCAAGATGGCGATTCCGGAGAAGCCGGGAGCACTCCTTCTGAGAATCTTCAGGCAGCAACAGAAGCTGTAGAAGAAAAGTTGGAAGAAGGAAAAGAAGAGCTGAAGAATCAGGCTGAGAATCTTGCAACGGAAGCGCAAGGGCAGGTGGAACAGCTGGCAGAGGAAGCTCAGGATAAAGTGAATGAAATTGCTCCTGAGGTGGAAAAGCAGGCTGAAGCAGCGGAAAGCAAGCTTGAGGAAGCTGTTCAAGAGGCACAAGCTCATGCCGTAGAAGCTGTTCAAGAGGCACAAGCCCACGCGGGAGAAGCAGCAGAAAAAGTTCAGGACAAGGCTGCAGAGCTTGCAAAGGAAGCAGAAGCCAAAACTAAAGAAGCGACTCAGGAAGCCGGGGCTAAGGCTGAAGAAGTAGTAAAGAAAGTAGAGGAGGCAGCTACAACAGCAGGTGCAGCTGTAGCGGAAAAGGCATCCGAATTAAAAGAGAAGGTAGAAACGGAAACCGACAAAAAACTCAAAGAAATCAAGGCAAAAAAACAGGTAAAAGACAATGCCAATGCAGAAAATGCAGGAAAGAATAATTCCGCACTTTTTGTAGGAGTTGCCGTTGTTTTGATTTTACTTGTTTTGGCATCTTTCTTCGCTTTATTACCGAGAAAGACAAAAGTCAATTTGGATAAGTATGTCACGGTAAGCTTTGACGGCTATGATGGCTATGGAAAAGCCTTAGTGAAGTTTGATAAGGATGCGTACCTGAAGGATTACAAAAAGAAAATCAAGTTAAAGAAAAGCGGGAATTTCCTGCAGGACAGCTTGACCAAGAACTACGGAGCGGCAGAGCTGCTTTATGATTTCTACGTTGACGGAAACTGGAAGATTGAAGGGGATTCGTCGGACGGAAAGCTGAAGAACGGAGAGACCGTAAAGCTTAGCTGGGGATTCAGTCAGGAAGAACTGGAAGAACAATTTAAAGTCAAATTTACCTCTAAGGGAACAGAGTTCAAGGTGGAAGGTTTAAAGGATGTTCAGCTCTTTGATGCCTTTAAGGATTTTGACTATAAGTTCACCGGCATTTCCCCTGAGGGAGCTGTGGAGTGGAAAGGAACCGGAGATATGGATGGCTCCAAGGGTTACTACTTCACGGTTGAACCTTCCATGGATTTGAAGAATGGTGACAAGGTAAAGGTGAAAATCGAGCCGGCCAATCCGGAATCTTTAATTCAAAAATACGGTATTGCTCCTAAGGAAACAGAAAAAGAAATTACGGTAGAGGGCTTACCTTCCTATGTGGAAAAGGCTGACGCAATTTCAGATTCTTTATTGCAGGATATGCAGAAGGAGATTACAGATAAGATTCAGTCTCAGTTAGCAAGCCAAGGAGAAGAGGTAAGCTTTGTGGGGGCGGAATACTTGGGATATTATTTCCTGACTTCCAAGAGTGCCAATGCCTTTGAACACAATATCATGTTCCCGGTAATGAAGGTCAATGTGCAGATTAACATTCCGGATAAGAGCTATTCCGCTCAGCACAGTTATTACTTTACAGGCGCATTTACCAACCTTATGGATGAGGGAAGCGGTAAGGTCACAGTAGATTTAAATGATATGGATATTCCTTATCACTACGCCACCATCGATACAGGAGTTGTAGCTTGGTTCAGTACTGTAAAATTCAATTTTAGCGGATTTGAAGACCTGAATTCTCTTCGGAATCAATGCGTAAGCCAGAAGCTGGACAAGTATACTGTAGAGGAAACCGTAAAAGATCCTGCGGCGCAAAGCACAGAGTCCGGTGCAGAGAATAAGGAAGAAAGCTCTACTGCAAATGCGGAGAAGGAAAGTAGCTCTGCAGCGGAAAGCAGTGCCGCAAATCCATCCTAATAAAGCTTTTTGTACAAAATTTCAAAATACGAAGAAGGACTGTGCTCTCATCCCTTGCAATTTAAATCTGCCTAGGGTAATATGAGATTCTCAAAGAGGGAAGAAGATAAATTCTTCCCTCTTTTGCTGAGAAAATTACATAGTAGGGGTGAAGAAGCTTAAGATGGCAGAGATATTGGAAAAATTGGATAAGGGGCAGAGTTGTTCAGGATTGGATATAGAGATTCCCATGGCGGTGGGAAGAATGCTCATGAAAAGCGGTGCAGAAACCTACCGTGTAGAAGAAACTATGAATTATGTGGCAAAATCATTGGGAATTCAGCATTTTTCCACTTATGTTTTAAACCGAGGAATCTTTGCCTCCGGTACCAATGAGCAAGGTATAAAAGAATCCGGTGTAATGAATATACCGGATACAGTTTATAATTTGCGGAAGGTGGAAGAGGTGAATACCTTGTCCCGCAGCCTTTCCGTGGAGAATAGAATTCCGAAAGCGGAAATTTTGCGACGTTTGGATGCCATAGACAGAATAGAGGGATATGGATTTTTTTGGATTTTAGTTGCCTACTACTTTGGATCCTTCGGTTTTGCCATGGCTCTTGGAGTCCCTTTTATGGATTCTGCCATATCCGGTTTGGCCGGTATATGTTTGGGTATAGCCAGTTACTATTTATCCCGCTTTGTGAGCACAAGTTATATTATGACAATTTTGGGAAGCTGTGTGGTGACGCTAAGTGTAAATGTGATGTATTATTTCGGAGTTGGCGAACATCCCAGTCGAGTAATGCTTGGTGCTTTGATGCTATTGGTTCCGGGAGCCTTTTTTACGAATTCCGTGAGAGAATTTTCTCAAAACAACTACCTGGTAGGAACGTCTTTGCTGCTTACCGCGATGCTTACCTGTGTTTCGATGTCCGTTGGAGTTGCGGCAACGACGGAGGTTTTACCCTTTGCTATGCAAATGGGAGAGGCCCAGGGAATAAATTTTTATGGGGTATTGTATAAAGCGCTCTGTGCAGTGACGGCAGGGATGGGTACGGTTTCCTTTGCCCTTCTTTATCAAGTACATTATAAATACTTTTGGGATATCGGCATTATCGGTTCTGTTTCCTGGTTCATTTATCTGATGGTGGAGGATATTTCAGGAATGGATTCCATGGCGGTTCTGTTTTCGGGGATTTTTGCGGCAGTATTTTCCCGATCCTTAGCGGCCAAGAGAAAGTGCCCCGCCACAATCTTTTTATCCACCAGTATATTCCCCCTGATTCCGGGTATTGGTGTATATAAGGCAATCTATTATTTAATTACGGGAAATGGAGCATTATCGTTAAAATATGGGCGATCTTGTTTTCTTACAGCCTTTACCATTGCTATTGCCATTGGAATCGTGCAACAGATTCCCCAGAGTTTCTTCCAAAAAAAATCAAAATAAGCTTGCATTGTAGGGGAAAATAAGATATATTTTTCCCTATCGGGATGTAGCGCAGGTGGTAGCGCGCTTGACTGGGGGTCAAGAGGCCGCAGGTTCAAGTCCTGTCATTCCGAGGAAAAGGCTTTGTAAAGGAAACTTTGCAAAGCCTTTTTTGATGGATTCTATAAGCATGATACAGACTGCTTTAAAAAAGTAATGCTTTTATGCTTTGTAGAAATACTATCTCATCCGGTAACAGGGAAAGATGTCACGAAAATTAATGGGTAATTATTATCGGCGATAGCAGAGAAAAAATAAGCAAAACATCGAAAAGTAAGAAAAATTTTAAAAAAACTCTTGACAGTCCCATAAACGGGTGTTAAGATACACAAGCTGTCGCAAAAAACAAGACAGCAAAAAGCAGAAAGAAAGCAAGGAAAATCAAGGCTTCAGCCGAGGTGAGCCGGAAAACTTTTTGCAAAACTGAACCTTGAAAATCAAAGATCGAATAATACACAGACCCTGAAGATTCTTGAAGAATTTTCAGTAATGTTTCAAACGAAACTTACACGAACGGTTTAATAAACCAAAAGTAAAAAAAGGAAAAACAAAAGCTAAGCTAAGTTTTGACTGGAGAAAGAACTTAAAGAGAGTAATCTCTTAACTTTTTATGAGAGTTCGATCCTGGCTCAGGATGAACGCTGGCGGCGTGCCTAACACATGCAAGTCGAACGAGATGCGTATCGGAAAGCTTCGGCCGGAAGATACGTTATCTAGTGGCGGACGGGTGAGTAACACGTGGGTAACCTGCCTTATGGAGGGGGATAACAGAGAGAAATCACTGCTAATACCGCA
>NZ_JACHHH010000002.1 GCF_014202695.1 Oribacterium sinus | reverse complement strand
CTTATTTCCCATGTCCGGAAAGAGATTTTTTTGAGGTTGTTATGCACTATTATAGCAAAATCAGGCAGAAATGAAATTTCAAACTGCCTGATTTTTGGGATTTTTTTAAACTGGGTAGAATTTACTTCTGCACTGGAATTTACTTTTTCAATTTAGCTTTATAAAATTTTAAAAGTAAACGAGATATCGCACGCTTTGCGCACGATACTCGTTATGAATAAAAATTTCCTTTACTTTATTTTTTTCTCAATACGGTTCGTTCCGCATATTTCCCAAAGAAATGATAGCCGGATCCTCCCTCGCTGATGATATCCAAAAGCGCATCCGCCTTAGTCACCTGAATACCCCCAAGCATTGTAACGCCTTTGGAAAAGAGGCAATCCGGAAGCATACTTGCGGTAGGTCCCACCACCAGAATCTCCGCATCTTTTTTCGCCATGGCCAAAAGCCCCGGCAAAGTATCATTCAAAATCGTCACTCCGGTAATCACCAGTAAGTCTGCCTCCGGCACACATTCTCCGGCTCTTTCAGGAGGAAGGTAATAGGGCATTTCCCGTTCCTTTAAGGTTCTGCTGTCCTTTTCCAAGATGTGAAAATCCGCATTTTCCTGCATAAGCTTTCGAATAATGGGAATCAAGGCCCCTACCACTACGGATTTTCGATATTTCTTTACATCGATTTCATCAAAAGCATCCGCACCAAGCATAAGCTCATATTCCGGATGTTCTGTTTTGTCCCATACCAAGGTGCTGAGTGCATTTAAGGTGGCAATTCCCAAGGTTCTTCTTAAGATATTCTCTGAGAAAATATCCTCAAGATAGGCTCTAACCCCTCTTCCCCTTAGCTTGCCGGAAAAGGGCATAGCCTTCGCCGAGCTTGGACAACATACCGCTTCCGGAATCTCCTTTACCGGCGTAAAGCATAAGCCCCCATGGCCTGTGGACAGCTTCACACCGGAGAAAAAGAGACCGAACACCGCCCGTTCCACGGTGATACTGTCCAAATCCACCGCCTTCTCAATTTCCGTAATACATTCCTTTAGGAAAATATTGCTTCCTTCTATTTTCTTTTCTACTTTCATGATGCCCCTCCTGACAATACTCTATCTGCGAAAAACAAAGTAATGTTATCATTCCTTCCTGATATTTTCAAACTGAGGATTATTGGCTTCCACTCGTATATAATCGAGATAAAGACAAAATGCTTTATATTTTGAGAGAGAAACATGCTGTCACACATTTCAAAATAAGCACTTTTGACCAACAAAAAAGAGAGCCTTCACAGGCTCCCCTTATAGTTTTTCAAAAATTACTTGGAAGACTCTTCTGTGCTCTCGGACTCTTCTGCTGCTGCAGTGGTCTCCTTAGCATCCTTCTTGTCATCCTTCTTCTCATCCTTCTTCTCGTCAGCCTTCATAGACTCCTTAGCTGCCTCAGTCTCCATCTTGCTCTCAGCTGCTGCAGTGGTCTCTGCCTTCTTACCGGAACAAGCTACCATTGTAAGAGCTGCTGTCATTGCTGCAAGTACGAATAATCCTCTAACCATCTTTCTCATAATAGTCTCCTCTCTTCTGCAAATTGCAGAAAAAAACATTTTTCTTTTTTTTGCTTTCAGAAGCCAAAGAACGCGTTTCTGAAAGATGGAAGTAGAATACTCCTATGCTTTTTAAAAAACAAGATTTTTTTATTCATTTTAAAAACTTATTAAGAAAATGTTCCAAAAATCTTCTTTGCTGTTTGTAGAAAAATACAAATTTTCGATTCTATCCTTTTAGAAACATACACACCATCATTTTATATTCCAATATCGGAATATGTTTGTATTTATTTTTATTTTATTCCCATTTCGGAATAAAAATTGCTTTATTCTATATTTTGCGCTAATATTGGAATATTATATTATGGAGGTGATTGCATTGGTTAAAAGAAAAGAATACTTGCATCGTCTGATTCAATGGAAGGATGAACAGCTCATCAAAGTTGTCACCGGTATACACCGTTGCGGAAAATCCACAATGCTTATGCAGTACCAAGAATGGTTAAAAGATAATAATATTTCCGATGAACAAATTATTTCCATCAATTTCGAAGATCTGGAATATGAAGAGCTGCAGGACTATCAAAAGCTCTATGACTATCTTAAGCATCGCTTATGTAAAGGGAAGATGACTTATATTTTTTTAGATGAAATTCAGAAGGTTCCTTCCTTTGAAAAAGTCGTAGATAGTCTATATATAAAAGCCAATGTGGACATCTACATTACCGGTTCCAATGCTTATATGCTTTCCGGAGATCTGGCTACACTATTAACCGGTCGATATGTCGAAATCAAAATGCTTCCTCTATCCTTCAAAGAATTTCTTGAAATCTGCAAAATGGATCAAGAGCGAGGGCTGACAGAATATATGCGGGTTGGGGGACTTCCCTATATAGCCACAATGGATCGCACGCAAGAAAAACTCGAAACTTATCTGGAGGGCATCTACAATACAGTAATTGTAAAAGATATCGAAGATCGGCAAGCGAGGAAAGAAAAGAGCCCGGAGAAAAGGAAAATCTCAGATATCTTTCTACTAAAAACCATCACAAAATATCTGTCCGGTGTTATCGGAAATCCGATATCTGTCCGGAGCATTACTGATTATCTAAGTTCAAATGGAAGAAAAATCTCTCCTAACACCGTGAGTGATTATGTTGAGGCTCTTAAAGAGTCCTTTATTTTCTATTCTGCAGAACGTTTCGATATCGTTGGAAAGCAGCTCCTGAAAGTTAATCGAAAGTTATATATTGTAGATTTAGGTTTGCGAAACTTTATCTTGCCTCGCAGCCAATACGATCTTGGATTTTCGCTGGAAAATATCGTCTATTTTGAGCTCCTGCGTCGAGGGTACCGTGTGATGATTGGAAAGCTGGGTAATACTGAGGTTGATTTCGTTGCAGAAAAACAGGGAGCCTATACCTACTTCCAGGTCACCGCAGATATGACCGCAAAAGAAACCTTTGACCGAGAACTGAAACCACTGACCAATATCCGTGATAACTACAAAAAAGTTATTTTAACCGGTGACCGATTAACTATTGGAAATTACAACGGTATTCAGATCAAAAATCTATCTGATTGGCTCTTAGATAAAGAGTAGGGTTGGAATCGGGATTGGAACTGTACGAGCGATGAGTAAGATGCCCTTTGGCATCTTACCGCATCTATCAGGCGTTCTGCCTGTTCGTCCGTAAGTGCCTAAATGTAGCTGATTCGATTCTGTCGAGAGTATCCAGCTCCTTCACATACAATTCTTCTTGGGTCTTAGCATATATTGCTACTTTTTTCCCATTTTCATCTTCTACAACAGTTCTGTAGTATATATGCCCTTTATTTGTTACTATTCCATATTCTGGAATTCTCTTTTTTGCCATTTGTAGCATCCTTCTTTTTCTGATACTCTTTTTTATCAAAAGCTATCAGAAAGTAACACGATGTTGACATTCATCACTATCTCTGTTTTCTCGCAGTATACCGTGGCTTTAATGGCAATGCTTTTTTGTATTTCTTACTACAAACTCACGAAGTGCAGCATCTGAAAATAAGATTGAACCGTTTTCAACATATTGAATATATGAAATCAAACCTGCTGCTTTTGCTCGATCCAGCTTTGAAAGACTGATTCCGAGTACCTGTGCAGCTTCTTTTCGAGAATACAATTTATCCAATATTCATCACACCCTTTCTTAATCTCTTCTTGTGTTTTTACATTTTGACTCATCCAGGTAATAACCCAACTAAACTTTTACAACCGCATCAATTCCGCGCATCTGTCCACGGCTAACCTTTCCGAGATAGCGAAGAATACAACTTTTATCGTATGTCCCCACCTGTTCTCCCAATACCATCGAAGGTCGTAATAACCCTTTTGTCGACCGCAACGGGTAATGAGTCGGCTGTTTTATTTTCTTTTCAAACTTCGATGTGAGAGGAACGATGGTGATTGTCGGTGCATAGAAATTACCGACATCATTTTGCAGAACCACAACAGGGCGAACACCTCCCTGCTGTGAACCTGACGGCTTTCCAAGATTCGCAAGATAAATATCTCCTCTGCGATAGATCCAGCCCTCTCTCATCATGTTTCCTCCAATCCCATAAACATCTGTTATGGATAAAGCATTGCGGGCGAGATCTCTCATCCACAACGCCAGCTGCATACTGACATCCTTGACCATTTCTACAATATGTATCCGCTACCGTCCCGATGGACATCATCGCGTATTGCAGGCTCCCACAAGAAGTAATGTACCGAGTGAATGATATTCAGTTTTCAATGAGCTGCTAAAGGACTTTTGTCCTTGCGTGTATCAGTTTATGGGAATTATCAGATATTAACGATTACCAGATTGAAGAGCTTGCATCTTCAATTTGAAGAGGATTTTCAATATTTTTATGCAAACAAAAAACAATCACTCCCACATTACTGTAAGAGCAATCGTTCCCGCACCTATAAAATCATCATTTGTTTTTCAACTTTATTAGAGACTTTGGAGACTTTGCATTGCCATCCCTATAAATAACACCTTCTTCTATCAGAGGATTTATAACTTCAGACAAAAATTGGCTCCTGCTTTTATAACTTGTAACTATCTGAAGCTCCTTCACATGCTTTGATCCTTCTGTTCTTAGAATCTCCAAAACCTTTTGTCTATCAGATAACTCGTCTTGTACCACCAACATCGCACTATCTTCGTATATAAGATCAAATAACCGCAGATCAAGGAACCCAGGATAGATCAAAACTCCAGGTTGCAAATGCTCTGCACTGCCTTTATAACTTTCAACCATTGTTTGAAATCCTGTTCCACCACGTTCCATCAAATTTGCCATATCCAAACATGCTGCTATAATCGAATTTCTCCGGATAGAAGGAATAAAGCCTATCGGATATCGATCATAGCTCTTTGGCAATAGCCATGACCCCGGGGACACAATATCAATCCGGTCAATATAGATGTCAACATCAATCTGTGTGCCGGCAATGGAATAATCTCGATGTGCAATCGCATTCACTAATGCCTCTCTAATGGCTTCTTTGGGATAGGCACGAACCTCGTCACGACCACCTGACTCCGTTTTTCGCCATCCGGTTCGTGTATTCCTCTCTATAAAGTTCAATGCATTTTTAAAAACTTTAGCTAAGGAACCTTTATATCTTCCACTATCCAGCACTATGCCTGTTTTATCTTTTCCCTTCCAAAGCCGACAGCAAATTAACGAGTCATCACCATCATAGTCATCACTAAACATAAGAAAACCAGATTTTGCATACCCTTCCTTAGAAACGATTTCTTCATTTTGCAAATCCTTAATAGTAGGTATGGATGACTCTTCTCTGTATTCCCTGCACAAGTCAAGATACTCTCTCCATTGATTTTCAGCATAAAGTATTTCACTTGTTTCATTATCAACCCCAAATTTTCTTTTGGATAATGAAATAATATCTTCCGGTGAAGCCGGGGTTGAATTTCCATCCCCTTTTATATATACAGTTTCGTTAAAATCTCCTTCTTTGTATCTCACAACAGAATCAGCTTGAATAACATTGACAGCTAAAACAAATTTCTCTGCATCTGCATCAACACTCCTCATCATATAGCGAATTTTTGCATGTGGGAAAATATGCCTATCATTAATTTTTGCTATCAATAATTTTGTTTTATCAATTTCATCCAAATCAATACCAAAAGCCTCCCCACTATCAGAGACTCCGACAAACATGGTTCCACCATTGCCATTTGCATATCCCACGATAGTTTTAGCCCATTTAATGGGTTTATCAGGATTTAACGTGGCTTTATATTCATACTCTGTATCTTCCGCAATTACATCCGGATATAATTCTTTTATTTTCATCCAAGCGCCTCCAAGATTCTTTTTATAAAACATACCAAACATTTCGGAACATTGCAATAACATTGCGAAGACATTTCGGAACATTGCGAATTTCAATGCTTATTATACACTGTCTCCTCAAAAAAGCCCTAAATGCCTATTTTTCCATCCTAATAACATTGCGAGACATTTCGGAACATTATTTTTTCCGTAAAGAATGACTTATGTTTTATATCCTTTTTGCAATCTGAGAAAGATCTCCTATTACAGACAACAATCGATTTCTCACATCAATTCGCGCTCTCTCTTTTCCCGTTAATAAATAGTCCGTACTGATATCCAATACACAAGCAATTTCTACTAATAGTTCATGAGGACAGTTCCTGTGTCCCCCAAGAATGTTCCTTAGATGTTGAATACTTATATTCACACTCTCGGCGAACGCTTCCTGCGTGTACCCCATAACTTTGATCTGCTCTTTGATTCTTTTTCCGCACTCTTTTGCATCATAATACATTTTTCCTTTTCCTCCGATCTGAAATTTCAAAATCTAAAATCAGTCGGACCGATGGTGTACGTAGCTACAAAAGACAATCACTACCACCCGTCAAACGGGTGGTTTGCTCGGGGCTATAAGCCCCTGCTACTGGCCAGCGTCTAAAGGCGCTGGCTTTCATTTTGGGCCATGGGAAGTTTGCTTTGCACCTTCCCACAGCTCCATTCAAGCCATATTGCGTTTGACTCGTCGCTACCCCATAAAGGGGTATTGTTACTACTGCACTTTAACCCTTAAAAGGGTCTTCATATTCTTTAACACTTAGTTTATCCAAAGCTATATCGTGTTTTTCTTGATCTTGGATATACTTTTTTATTGTGGCTTCATTTAGACCTACTGTACTGACATAATAGCCTTCGGCCCAGAAATGTCTGTTCCCAAATTTGTATTTAAGATTTGCGTGTTTATCAAATATCATCAAAGCACTTTTTCCCTTTAAATAGCCCATAAAAGAAGAAACGCTAATCTTAGGTGGAATACTAAGCAGAATGTGTACATGGTCCGGCATTAAATGCCCTTCTATAATCTCCACTCCTTTAAAGGCGCAGAGTTGCTTGATAATATCCCGAATATCTGACTTATATTGATAATATATCATTTTTCGCATATACTTCGGTGTGAAGACAATATGATATTTACACATCCATTTCGTATGTGCTAATGCATATTCTTTCTTCGCCATAAAATCACCTTCCTTTTCTGCAATATAGCTTGAACAACTTTATTGTATTAGGAAAGGTGATTTTTGTATAACAAGTGTTTCCCACCCGCATAGCGGGTGGTTTTTTGTATCAGAGCTAACATTTTTCAAATGTCAGCTCCGATACTGGCTAAAGTCCATTAAAATGATGACACGTGACAGCAGAACTTTTAGGCATGAAAAAACCCCGGAAACCATTGATTTTCCAGGGTTTTTTGATTCTTCCAAATCTCGATTATCGCTTGCTGAACTGCGGTGCGCGACGAGCTGCTTTGAGACCGTACTTCTTTCTCTCCTTCATGCGAGAGTCTCTGGTTAAGAAACCGGACTTCTTTAAGATAGGACGGAAATCGCTATCCATCTCGCAAAGTGCTCTTGCGATACCGTGACGAATTGCACCGGCCTGACCTGTGGTTCCGCCACCCTTAACATTTACAAGAACATCTAACTTTCCTTCGTTCTGAGTTGCCACAAGTGGCTGACGAACGATAGTCTTCAATGTCTCTAATCCGAAATACTCGTCGATAGAACGCTTATTTACGGTTACCTTACCTGTTCCTGGCATAATATATACTCTTGCTACAGAGCTTTTTCTTCTGCCTGTGCCGTAATTTCTGTTTGTAGCCATTTTTTATCCTCCCTTAGATTGATAGTGCAACTGGCTGCTGAGCCTGGTGCTTGTGATCCGGACCAGCATACACGAAAAGCTTCTTGTACATCTGTCTACCTAAAGGACCCTTGGGAAGCATTCCCTTAACGGCAAGTTCAATAACCTGCTCCGGCTTGTTTGCTCTCATATCTCTCAAAGAAGTTTCCTTCATGGAACCAACATAACGAGAGTGAGTACGATACAGCTTCTGCTCCAGCTTCTTACCGGTAACGGTAATCTTCTCTGCGTTTACTACGATAACATAGTCACCACAGTCTAAGAACGGAGTAAATGTGGGCTTTCTCTTTCCACGAAGTACTGCTGCGATCTCTGATGCAAGACGTCCGAGTGTCTTCCCCTCTGCATCTACTACGAACCACTTTCTCTCAATAGTAGAAGCCTTTGCTACGTATGAATTCATAACAACCTCCTATGTGTAGGCTACTTACTCTGGTCCAGTCAAGGGACTGATTTCAGTATTTAATGTAGCCCGGGCATTTGCCCTGCTTCTGTTCCGCTGTAATAACAGCCTTATCACTTTAAAGAATTTTCCTTGTAATGTCAAGGATTTTCCTCCGGAAAAAGAATTTTTCTTTAAGTTTTTCGAAAAAGCATTCCCAAGTTCTTTTTCACCATGGTATCATAGCACAAATTTTTCTTTCTGAGGAAAAAGAAAAATTAGCGCCAGGGCTTTTGGAATCCGAAAGCCGACGAGGTAAACAGTAATCGAAAGATTCGGCGGATGCTGTTTCGGAGTAGTGCATCGTTAGGGAAAGAAAAAAAGCGAAATCAAAATCGTAACAAAAGCTTTCTCCGCACCGAAAACAATCAAATAGGAGGAAATTACAATGTGCGGTATTGTTGGTTTTGTTGGGCAGGGGAATACAAAGGATATTCTTCTGGCCGGTCTTTCCCGTCTGGAATACAGAGGCTATGATTCTGCGGGAATCGCTTTGTACTCTCAGCCTTTCACTATGGTCAAGGCTGTAGGAAAATTAGAAGAATTAAAAAAGAAGGTTTCAGCCTCTAAGGACTGCCAACTTCCCTACTCCATGGGAATCGGCCACACCCGTTGGGCCACACACGGTAAAGCCAGTGAAAAAAATGCCCACCCCCACCTGTCCATGCATAAGGAAGTGGTGCTGGTGCATAACGGTATTATCGAAAATTTTGCAGAGCTTAAGACTTTTTTGCAGGAACAGGGCTATAGCTTCTACTCCGACACGGATACGGAGGTAGCGGTAAACCTGATTGAATACTATTACCGGAAGGATAAGGATATTTTAAAGGCTCTCTTCTCCGTACAGAAGGAATTAAAGGGCTCTTATGCCTTTGCCATCATGTTTCAGGAGGATGCAAAGACCCTTTATGCCATGCGTAAGGACAGCCCTTTGATTGTGGGAAAGGGGGAAAATGCCTTCTATCTGGCTTCCGATGTTTCCGCCTTTTTGGATTATACCAATGAAATCTATCCTGTTGAAAATCGAGAGATTCTAAGCCTTTCCGAAAAGGAAATCCATATTTATAACAAAAACGGTGAGGAAGTAAAACGTTCCTCCACTATTGCAGAGCTTAGTCAGAGACAGATTCATAAGGGAGAATATCTGCATTTTATGGAAAAGGAAATCTTTGAGCAACCCAAGGTTGTGAAGGATACCCTGCTCTATGCCTGCAATCAGGAAAATGAAGAGCCTGCGGGAAATGCGGAAAATCCGAAATTCTCCTATGAAGCCTTCTCCATGACGGAAAAGGATTTTCAGGAGATTTCCAGAGTCCGGGTAATTGCCTGCGGTTCCGCCTATCACGCAGGCTGGGTTTTAAAATCCGTTTGCGAAAGTCTTGCCAGAGTTCCGGTGCAGGTGGAGCTGGCCAGTGAATTCCGCTATAACCACCCTATTTTGGAAAAGGGCGAACTGGTTATCAGTATCAGCCAGTCCGGAGAAACTGCGGATACCTTGGCTGCCCTAAAGGAAGCCAAGAAACTAGGGGCGAAAACCCTTTCCATCGTAAATGTGAAAGGCTCTGCCATTGCCAGAGAATCCGACTTCGTCTTTTACACCCAGGCAGGCCCGGAAATTGCGGTAGCCACCACCAAGGCCTACAGCTGTCAGCTTGCGGCAGGCTACATTTTCTCCCTGCTGTTGGCTAAGGCAAAGGGAAAAATCAGCAAGGAAGAGACTCGAAGCTTAACAGAAGAGCTTTTCCTTCTTCCCGGAAAGATTCAGCAATGTCTTTCCTTCGATCAGGAAATCCTTCCTATGGCAAAGGAACTAAAGGATGCGGACAATATTTTCTTCCTGGGAAGAGGGCTGGACTGGGCCATCTCCATGGAGGGCGCTTTGAAGCTGAAGGAAATCAGCTATATACACTGCGAAAGCTATAGTAGTGGAGAATTAAAACACGGCACCATCAGCTTAATCGAAAAGGGCAGCCCGGTTATCGGTCTTCTTTCTCAGGAAGAACTTGCGGGAAAGAGCATTTCCAATATCCATGAGGTACGAAGTCGTGGAGCCAAATGCTTTGCTATCAGGATGGAAGATATTGCTATCGAAGAAGAGGACTTTGCCCATAATCTTATCGTACCAAAGACTCATCCGCTCTTTGCCGGAAGCCTTTTGGTGCTTCCTCTCCAGTTCCTTTCCTATCAGGTCAGCCTTCTAAAGGGCTTCGATCCGGATAAGCCCAGGAACTTGGCGAAGTCCGTGACAGTGGAATAAAAATGGAGCTGTAATACAATAGAAAAGAGTCAATTAGTTTTTGCAGTATAGGTCTAAAGTCGGGGCACGCTCTCGCTAACCTCGCCCAGCAGGGGATACTAAGCGAAAAACTTCATGCTATTCGTTTTTCGCAAGTACCCGCGGGCTCAGATTGCCCCTATTTTAGACCTATACTGCAAAAATTTACACCAAACTCTAATTGTATTGCAGTTCCTTTTTTATTCCCCTTAAATTAAGACGCCAAACTCCGGCTTATCCTATCGAAGCACTCTGGCGCCGGAGCCCTTCATCAGTGCCTCCACCTCTTCTTTTCTGGCCATGGTGGTATCTCCCGGTGTGGTCATGGCAAGAGCACCGTGACAAACCGCATATTGAATGGCAAGTGCAGGATCTCCCTTTTCCATTAAGCCGTACAGAAGTCCTGAAGCAAAAGAGTCTCCCCCACCCACACGGTCAAAGATTTCCAGCTTCGGAAAGGACATTCCCTCATACACCTGACCCTCTGCATAGCAAATGCCGGACCAGTCATTTACCGTAGCGCTATGTACGGTACGAAGGCTGGTAGCCACCACTTTGAAGTTGGGATAAAGCTTTACCAGCTCTTCCTGCATTTTCCCATAGGCCTTAGGATCCAAATGCTTTAAGTCCTTCTGTCCCTCTACATGAAGGCCAAGGCAGGCGGTAAAATCCTCTTCATTTCCCATCATAATATCTACAAACTTGGCCGCTTCCCGGTTCACTTCCTGAGCCTTCTCTACACCGCCGATAGCATCCCACATGGAAGGACGGTAATTTAAGTCGTAGGAAATCACCGTGCCGTGCTTCTTTGCCGCTTCCATCACCGCCAGCATAGTTTCTCCTGACTGTTCCGAGAGAGCAGCATATATTCCTCCGGTATGGAGCAGACGAACCCCCAGCTCTCCGAAAATTCTATCCAGATCAATATCTTCCTTCTTCAGCTTGGAAATGGCGGTATTTGCCCGGTCGGAACAGCCCTTGGCTCCTCTCACTCCGAAGCCCCGCTCTGTAAAGTTGAGCCCATTTCGGCAGCTCCGTCCGATTCCATCGGTCTTTGCCCAATGAATAAAGGATGTATCCACGCCTCCCTGCAGAATAAAGTCTTCCACAAGGTATCCGATTTCATTTGCGGCAAATGCCGTAATTACCGCAGTTTTCAAAGAGAAACAGCGTCGAAGTCCCCGTACCACATTGTATTCTCCGCCACCTTCCCAAACCTTGAATTGTCTTGCGGTACGAATCCGTCCTTCTCCCGGATCTAAACGAAGCATAATTTCTCCCAGGGAAATGGCGTCGTAGGCGCAGTCTTTTTTCTCTCTAAATGATAAAGCCATAAGAGTTCCTCCTCTATCTTCTGTCCAAATACTCCTCCTTACTCTAACATAAAAACGCCATGGCTCACAGAAGGCTTTTTCACCATACTTTCCTTCATAGTTTTATACATTTTCCCTATGGTACTGGCCTCTTTTTTGTCTTGTAAGCCATAAGTCCTATTTTATCTTATCTCTAATCTATCTTTTACAGCATAAAAAAACCGGAGCCCCTACCGGCCCCGGTTTTCCTTGTTTTTTGAAAGTATTTCCCAGCTTTCTTAGAAAGTCTTATCTCAGAAGAGAAAGAACTCCCTGTGGCTGCTGGTTAGCCTGAGAAAGCATAGACTGTGCAGCCTGGTTAAGAATGTTATTCTTAGTGAAAGCTGCCATCTCCTTAGCCATATCCGTATCACGGATTCTGGACTCAGCTGCAGTCATGTTCTCGTTAGTAGTCTTAAGGTTGTTGATGGTGTGCTCAAGACGGTTCTGAGATGCTCCAAGCTTTGCTCTGTGTGTAGATACAGTGTTGATAGCCTTGTTAATAGCGGTAATAGCAGCGTTAGAGTCAGATACTGTAGACACAGAAATTGCGCTGACTCCTAAGGATGCGGAATCCATCTTTGCAGCAGTGATTTCCAAAGTCTCTCCGGAAGTTGGTCCAATCTGAACAGTGATGTTAGAGGTAGAAGCGATTGGCTTCACACCGTTGTAGTCAGTGGTGGAAGAAATTCTGTCGATTTCTGCCTTTAAAGCAGTAACCTCTTCTCCGATAGCTGCACGAGCGGTACTGTTGTAAGTTCCGTTAGCAGACTGGGTAGCCAGAGTTACCATACGCTGTAACATGGAGTGAGTCTCTGTCAAAGCACCTTCAGCAGTCTGGATTAAGCCGATTGCATCACTTGCGTTTGCAGTAGCCTGATCAAGACCGTTAATCTTGGAACGCATCTGCTCGGAAATAGCAAGACCTGCTGCATCATCTGCAGAACGGTTGATTCTATAACCGGAAGACAGCTTCTCCAAGTTCTTCTGTCCGTTAGAAGCGTTAGAAGAAAGGTTTCTGTAAGCGTTGTTTGCTGCAATATTGTGTTGAATAACCATAGTAATATCCTCCTGATTTCGGCATGCCAGAACCTCCCTGTCCTATGCTGGGACTTCTTCTCCGGCGCCAGAGAAAAAATCTTTTTTTCGCCTGTTCTTGTCTTTCGACTGATTTTTTGCCTTTTGGCTGTTACGGTCCGAAGACCGGTATCCTCTTCCTAAGGAAGAGACTTATGTAGCAAGTTTTTTTGTTTTATTTTTGCTACAGTATATATATCGGAGGAAAATATTAAAATATAAGTATGTATTTGAAAAACTTGTGTTTGAATTACATTTTTTCTTTTCTCTCCCCAAACCGGCAAGCTTCATACCTTCCCGAACAGTAAAAATCCATTTTGTTCTATAAGCAAAAAAAGACCGGAGCTTTCGCTCCGATCTTTTACTTTTTGATTTTTCAGTAGCTTTCTTAGAAAGTCTTATCTCAGAAGAGAAAGAACTCCCTGTGGCTGCTGGTTAGCCTGAGAAAGCATAGACTGTGCAGCCTGGTTAAGAATGTTATTCTTAGTGAAAGCTGCCATCTCCTTAGCCATATCCGTATCACGGATTCTGGACTCAGCTGCAGTCATGTTCTCGTTAGTGGTCTTAAGGTTGTTGATGGTGTGCTCAAGACGGTTCTGAGATGCTCCAAGCTTTGCTCTGTGTGTAGATACAGTGTTGATAGCCTTGTTAATAGCGGTAATAGCAGCGTTAGAATCAGATACTGTAGACACGGAGATTGCACTAACACCTAAGCTGGCTGCATCCATCTTTGCAGCAGTGATTTCTAAAGTCTCTCCGGAAGTTGGTCCGATCTGAACAGTGATGTTAGAAGTAGAAGCGATTGGCTTAACACCGTTGTAGTCAGTGGTGGAAGCAATTCTGTCGATTTCTGCCTTCAAAGCAGTAACCTCTTCTCCGATAGCTGCACGAGCGGTACTGTTGTAGGTTCCGTTAGCAGACTGGGTAGCCAGAGTTACCATACGCTGTAACATGGAGTGAGTCTCTGTTAAAGCACCTTCAGCAGTCTGGATTAAGCCGATTGCATCACTTGCGTTTGCAGAAGCCTGATCAAGACCGTTGATCTTGGAACGCATCTGCTCGGAAATAGCAAGACCTGCTGCATCATCTGCAGAACGGTTGATTCTATAACCGGAAGACAGCTTCTCCAAGTTCTTCTGTCCGTTAGAAGCGTTAGAAGAAAGGTTTCTGTAAGCGTTGTTTGCTGCAATATTGTGTTGAATAACCATAGTAATATCCTCCTGATTTCGGCATGCCAGAACCTCCCTGTCCTATGCAAATCTTCTTTTCCGGCGCCAGAAAAGAGGAATTTTCTTTGCCTTTTCTTGTCTTTCGACTGATTTTTGCCTTTTGGCTTTTAGGGTCCGAAGACCAATTTCCTCTTCTTTATAGAAGAGATGTTTTGCAACAAGTTTTTTTGTTTTATTCTTGTTACAGTATATATATCGGAGACAAAAATTAAATAATAAGTATTTTCCCGAAAATTTTTTTCAAAAAATTTTTATACAATGCGCTTATTTTTTTTATAAAAAAAAGACCGGAGCTTTCGCTCCGACCTTTTCTTTTTTGATGTTTTCAGTAGCTTTCTTAGAAAGTCTTATCTCAGAAGAGAAAGAACTCCCTGTGGCTGCTGGTTAGCCTGAGAAAGCATAGACTGTGCAGCCTGGTTAAGAATGTTATTCTTAGTGAAAGCTGCCATCTCCTTAGCCATATCCGTATCACGGATTCTGGACTCAGCTGCAGTCATGTTCTCGTTAGTGGTCTTAAGGTTGTTGATGGTGTGCTCAAGACGGTTCTGAGATGCTCCAAGCTTTGCTCTGTGTGTAGATACAGTGTTGATAGCCTCGTTGATCTTTGTAATAGCAGAGTTAGCTGCAGATACAGAAGATACATCAATTCCGCTAACACCTAAGCTGGTTGCATCCATCTTTGCAGCAGCGATGCTCAAAGTTTCTACAGAAGTTGGTCCAATCTGAACAGTGATAGCGGAAGTAGAACCGATTGGCTTAACACCGTTGTAGTCAGTTGTAGAAGAAATTCTGTCGATTTCTGCCTTTAAAGCAGTAACCTCTTCTCCGATAGCTGCACGAGCGGTACTGTTGTAGGTTCCGTTAGCAGACTGGGTAGCCAGAGTTACCATACGCTGTAACATGGAGTGAGTCTCTGTTAAAGCACCTTCAGCAGTCTGGATTAAGCCGATTGCATCACTTGCGTTTGCAGTAGCCTGATCAAGACCGTTGATCTTGGAACGCATCTGCTCGGAAATAGCAAGACCTGCTGCATCATCTGCAGAACGGTTGATTCTATAACCGGAAGACAGCTTCTCCAAGTTCTTCTGTCCGTTAGAAGCGTTAGAAGAAAGGTTTCTGTAAGCGTTGTTTGCTGCAATGTTGTGTTGAATAACCATAGTAATATCCTCCTGATTTCGGCATGCCAGAACCTCCCTGTCCTATGCAAATCTCCTTTTCCGGCGCCAGAAAAGAAGAATTTTCTTTGCCTTTTCTTGTCTTTCGACTGATTTTGCCTTTTGGCTGTTAGGGTCCGAAGACCAATGTCCTCTTCCTAAGGAAGAGATGTTTTGTAGCAAGTTTTTTTGTTTTATTCTTGCTACAGTATATATATCGGAGGTAAAAATTAAATAATAAGTATTTTCCAAAAATTTTTTTCCAGTTTTTTCAAAGTTCTTTTCCGTAAGAAAAAATGCGAAAAAAGAAAGCTCTTATCGCCTATCTTTTTTCGCATTCCAATTCTTAAGGAATATCTCTCACATAGCCTGTGCTATCTCGTTTATTTCTCATCCTTAGGGAAGGACCAGGATTTCACACTGACTTCCTTGCCATCCACTTCGGCTGTTTCTATTTTTTCTCCGCTTTGTGGCTTCTCTGCTTTCACCGGCTCGGCATCCAAGTTTTGCTCTCCCTTGCCCGGACTGTCCGTCTTATGAACTGCATTTAAAACCATGCCGAAATCCGGAAGAGTCTCTCCCTTTTCAGAAGCTGTTTCCGCATTTTGCATTTTTTCTTCCCCATAGGACTTTTCTTCCGTCTCAGAGAGATTATCCTCTAAAGGAGAGGCTTCTTCCTCCGGAAGCATGGCGGAAAGCATGGCCAGTGCCAGTCTTTCCTGCTCTTCCGATAAACCGGCAGCACTCTTATTGCTCTCTGCATCCTCTGAATTGGCCTTCTCTTCCTCTTGGATAGCCTCCATTTTTGCAAAGGCCTCCTGCAGTAAAGCTTCCGTTTCAGGACTTAATATAGGTTCTGCCCTATTCCCTGTTCCGACTTCAGGGCGCTTTTCTTCCTTTGCAAGACGGGGAGGAACTTTAAAATCCCATAGACTTCCTTCTGTCTCCTGATTCTCATCCTTCTCTAATGGAAGATCTTCTTCCTCCACCTCTTCCTGTAAAAAGGCAGTGTCTTTGTATAAGGGAAGTTCTTCCTCTTCAGCCTCGCTTTCCCCAACACTGTTCGTGGACAAGGCCTCGGACTCATTATTTCTTCTTCCTTTGTAGAAGACTTTCTTTCTGCCGTTCTTACGGAAGGGATCATCCTGATAGCTCATGGCCTCAATGGAGCCTACTCCGCCGGTGCTCTGCCCCTTGGTCTCCGAAGACTTCTCACCGCCGTTCTCTCCCTGCTTTTCCTCAATCTTATCCGGCAGCATCATAATACGAATCAGCTTAAAATCTCTCCGGAGCCAGTAAAGAGGCAGCAAGAATGGCGCATTCTCCAGACCGGGATAGAGACTCTTCATATAGGAGCTTTCCGGGAAAATCCAACGAAGCTGCTTCTTTATGCCGTCAAAGCGATTCTTCCATTTTTCCTTCCACTTTCTCCACTTAGCAGCCCGCTCTTCTTTATTTTCCGCATCCTTAATGGCTTTACGAAGCTTGGCCGCCTCCGGAATACTGTCCGCTCCCACCATACCGTTGGAAAGAATACGACTTTCCATGTCATCAAAGAGACTGATGCTGTCCTTCGGATAGGGGAACAAAGAGTCCTTACGACTGCTGAACCACATATCCGCCATATGCAACAAGGATTGGGACAATAAAGAAATATCCAACTCTTTGATTCTGGCATCCAGGAATTTCTTATTCATGTCCTTATGGAAAAGCTTATAGAACAGATAAAGATCCAAAAGCTCACGAATCTTTAAGTTATCCGTGCAGAAGTGATAGCAAGCCTCCGCCATACGAAACATATAACTGCTTTCCAAAGACAGAACCTTCAGCACCGGGTACTTCTTATCCGGATAAGCTCTGTCCAGAAGAGACTTCATGTGTTTTTTGTAATTCTTAGTCAGGAAGGGCAAATGATGATAGATTTCCACCTGAAATCCTCCCGCCCTCTTCATGTGCTCTCCAAAGCCGGTATAGAACTGATCTGTCTCATAGCCCAAGTCAAAAAGATAGCCTCTAGCCATATAATACCGTTCTTCCGGAATATAAAGGCGAAGAGGAGAATTGGCCGCTGTCTCCGGCAAATGATAAAGTCGCCGTACTGCTGCACTTTCCAAAACCACAGCCGGAACCTTTACCGCCTGAAAAGCTGCCAGAATTTCCAACTCGGAAGACTCATAAATCTCACCGTAGCGAACTGCCTCCTGATACCGATGGAAAAATTTTTCACCGAACAAAGAGGGCACTCTGGCACCTGCGGAAAGCATCCCCAAGTAAATTCCCGAAGCAAGCTCATGGTAATCAGCAATACGGTAAAGTCTGCCCCAGTTCATTCTTCGCATCACAGGGAAGGAATCATCCTGTCGTAAAGTACTCCCCAATAAATTAATTAAAAACTTACCCTCATATACACTACGATTCATCGCCGTCCTTGCAATCCTTTCTCATCCTTGAACAACCTGCTGATATATCAATTTTTCTTATCTTTTATTTCCTTCGTTAGAAAATAAAGCTACACCACTTCTTCCTTTAGCTCCGCAGGAATCTGCTCCCACAAGAACTTCTGGGTTTGTAAGGCCTGGGCTGTAGTTCTGGCATCTCTTTCTTTAATGAATCCTACTGATTCGTCAATTTTTCCTCTCAATTCCAGAATTCTTCTTTCCAAAAAAGGATAGCCCGCACTATGTTTTGGATTTTCCTGTAGAAGTCGTTGAAAAATTCTTCTTAACTCTTCTTCCTCTTCCACCAAAAGATTCATTTCCACCCAGTTGTTTTCCAACTTATTTAAAGCCTCCTGTCGCAAATCCAATAATAAGTCCACACTTACATTATCCTGTCTTTGCATGGCTTCAGAAAGCTCGTCAGTCTCTTTTTTTAATTCGCTGACGATATTATATCTTCTCTGAAATAGGCTCGCAAGCTTTTCCAGTTGCGGATTCTCTTTTCTCTCCATGATTCTTCCTTTCCGTGACACAGAAGAAAGGAGCTGCATAGGCAGCCCCTTTCTTATCCCACAATCTTCGCTTCTTTCGGGATATGGGTATCTCTGGCAATTTTACTTGCCCCCAGGAAGCCATCTCTAAGATCGGATAAAATGTCAACCAGCTTGGGAAGCTCCTCTTGTCTTCTCTCTCTTCCGGCCTGTACCAAGCCTAAATCGAATGTAATAAAATCATATAATCTTGCCAGATCACGGCTAAGAGGCTGCTCCATATCCAAGGTCTGATGCAAATAGCGAATCACTTTATTTGCCTTCTTTAATGCCTCTTCAAACTTCTCATAGTTTTTGTCTTCCAAAGCAAGGTTGGCCTTCTTAAGACTCTTAATCGCTTCATCAAAGGTCAAAACCAACAGCTCGCCCTGACTCATCTGCATAATACTCTGCTCTAAATACTTCTTTTGATAATCGTTCATACAATCTCCATTTCCAAAGGTTTTTGTCCTACGGAACACATATTTTCAACTCCGAAGATTTCTTCTTATTGTCTTATAATATGTCGTCCGGTATGTGGAAATGTATAAAGGATTTTCACAAAAAATAAAGGAATCGGATGAATTTCCTACGTAGGATGCTTAGGCTTAAGACCTTGCCGCAAGTTTTGCCTGCTTTTTTGCTTCCATATTAGAAACTACAATGGTACAAGCCGCGTCTCCTGTAATATTTACAGTGGTTCTTCCCATATCAAAAATACGGTCTACGCCGGCCACTAAGGCGATACCGTCCACCGGAAGACCTACAGAGGTAAGCACCATAGCCAACATTATCATACCGGCTCCGGGAACACCTGCGGTTCCGATAGAAGCAAGGGTTGCCGTTAAAATAATGGTAAGCATCTGTCCAAGAGTCAGATGAATACCGTAACAGGAAGCAATAAAGATTGCACAAATTCCCTGATAAATCGCAGTTCCGTCCATGTTAATGGTGGCTCCCAAGGGAAGTACAAAGGCTGCAATCTCCTTTTTAGCCCCCAGTTTCTCCGTACACTCCATATTAATAGGAAGAGTTCCCACAGAGGAAGCGGAAGAAAAGGCAAACATAATAGCCGGAAGCATTCCTTTAAAGAACTTTATCGGAGAAAGACCTCCCATAAGCTTTACTGTAAGAGAGTACACTACTACGGCATGGGCAACATAGGCAATATAGGCTGCCAAAAGCACCATGGCCAAAGAACCGAGAATCTTCGGTCCGTTTACCGCAATAACCGGACAGAGCAAACAGAACACACCAATCGGAGAGAGGCTTAATACCATTTCCATACACTTCATGAAAATAGCATCAAAATCATTGAAGGCACTGACCACTCTATGGGTTTTCTCTCCTACCAGAATGATAGCGAAGCCCAAAATCAACGCCATCACAATAACCTGCAACATATTGGCTTCCACCATAGGCTGGACGAAGTTGGAGGGGAAGATGTTTACAATGGTGTCCATTAAAGACAGACTTCCCTTAACCTCATAGCTTAAATCCGCAGTGGCTACCACCGGAAACAGATTATGGAAAATGCTTCCGAAGAATAATCCGATACTTACCGCAAAAGCAGTGGTACATAAGTAAAACACCACCGTTTTCAAGCCTACGGAGCCCACCTGTTTAATATCACTCATGGAAATAATACCGCACATAATGGAAAACAGTACCACCGGCACTACGATGAACTTTACCAAATTCAAGAAAATCGTTCCAAAGGGCTTAATATAATTCTCAGCAATGGAGCTGTGTCCCTGTAATAATAAGCCAACGATGATTGCCAAAACCAAAGCAATAAAAATCTGCATCGCTAAAGATAATTTTTTCTTTTCTTTCATTTTTTCTCCTTTCTACAACTCTATTTTTCACAAAGCTAAGATTGTACTGGATTACCCCGTATTTTGTAAATGGAAACTTTGCACAAAAAAAGAGCTGTAAAAAATCAAAAAAAATTTCTAAGCAATATAGGTCTTAGACGGGGCACGCTCTCGCTAGCTTCGCCACGTATCGGATACTAAGCGAAAAACTGCGTTTCTCTTGTTTTTCGCAAGTACCGACGGGCTCAGACTACCCCGAATTCAGACCTATATTGCCGAAAATTTTTTATTTTTATGATTTTTTACAACTCTGTTTTTTGTCTTCGTTCTACGATTTACAAACTACTTAAGTAAGAGGACTGGGTATTCATCTTACTGATTAACTTCTCCAGCTGGGAGAACTGCTTGATATAACGATCCTGCTGATTGCTGAGCATGGTCTTCAGCTTTTCAACCACTTCGGAGTTTTCCTTTAACTTTCCGTAAATTACGGAAGAGGTGTTGGAAAGGGTAACCTTGTTGGAGCCGGCTTCTTTAATCAACTCTCCGTAAGATCCGCCGTTTCTGGATGCATAACGGGTAGCATAGCGGGAAACCGTAGTCTCTACAATCTTTGCCATTCCCTTGGAACCGTTGTGTCCCATCATAACCTTGGCAACCTTCTCCGGTTCTGTTTCCATAGCCTGTTTGAACTTTGTCTCATCAAAGCTAAGCTTTCCGCCGTCAAAAGCATCTGTAGAAAGGGATAAGCCCATCTTTTCCATATCCTGATAATCCAAACCTGCAACCTTTAAGTCGGACATCATCTGTGTCATAACACTTTGTAAAGAATCGCTGAAGTTTCTGATGGAGCTTTCTCCATAAAGAATTCCTTCCTTCGCCTTCTTTTCCCAGTTCTCAACGGATTTTTCACTCATTTGGTTCTTCTGTGCTTCCGTCAAAGGATCATATCCGCTGGTACGTCTGGTTTTCACGTGAGTATTTACAGAGCTTACCAATTCATTGAACTTCTCTACAAACTTCTTCATGGTTTTAGTAGCCTTGTCCACGTCTGCCTTGGCAGTAAAGCTGACTTCCTTGGAGCTGTCAAACTTATAGGAACCATCCGGCTTGGTTACCGCATTTCCGGAAGCATCCAGCTCTACACCGAACTTACCGCTGGCAGTAATCTTTACACCGTCAATGTTAAAGGTGTTGCTGGAAGAAGTAACGGTTTCATTGATGCCGTTGCCGTAGTCAAAAACCATTTCCGCATCGGTACCGTGGTTAACCTGTCCGCCACCGCTTGCCGTTGCGCCAAAGAGCTTATCCTCAATGTCGTTGGCATTGTTTGCATCTCCCAAAGTAATGCTTCTTCCGGAACCGGTTTCGCTGTGAATCAACACAAAACGTCCGGAACCTTCCATATAGCTGGCTTTTACACCTGCATCGGAATCGTTGATTTTCTTCAACATATCCTGTACGGTGCTGTCTGAGGTAATTCCCTTGATTTCTTTACCGTTAATCTTGAACTTGGAAAGAGCCTCATCCAATCCTGCTTTGTTTCCTACATAGTCGGAAAGTCCCAACTTGTCCAGATTATCCATGATAGAACTACTGGTGGTAACCTTATTGGAGGCATTCTTGCTAATCTGCAGGTTCGCTCTTACCTGCGCATCGGAGGAGCTTACGGAAACGGTATCCTTTCCGTTGGCACTGTTAAAGGTGATGCTTCCTGTAGAAGAATCCACTACAATCTTACCTGCACCGAAGGCATTGTTAAGATTTTGCTGAATAGCATCCTTTACCGCATCCAAACGATTCTGGTTATCACTGGCACTTGTACCGGTGTGAGCCGCCTCAATGCTTTGCTTCTGGGCATCTGTTAAAAGAGAAATCTCCTGACTTGTGCCACCGTAGCTGACAGTGAGCTTTTGATCCTTTAAGTAATCCAGCATACCGCCCTGCTTAACGGAAGAAGAAGTAAACTTTCCTTCTGTCTGGGCACTGCTGTTAAAGGCTGCAATCTTTACACCGTAGGCATCGGAACCTGTTCCTGTAGGAGCAGTTCCTGCTGCAGGAGCCTTATAACCCAAAGACTCTAATGCGGAAGATTCCGTCTTAATAACATACTGGGAGCTTCCACCGTTAATCTGGATATAGTCTTCGCCGGGATTGGAGCCCTGGTGATAGCTGAAGCTTAAAAACTCATTTTCCCCAAGCTTCACATTTCCCTGCTTAGCCGCCTTGTTCAAATCATCTACAAGCTTCTGCTTATCTCCGGTATAGTTGATTTCTACGGTCTTTCCGTCGTCATCCTTATAGCTTTCCGGAAATTTAAAGCTGGCCTTCTCCTGGAATACACCTGTAGTGGTGTAGTTACCAAGCTGTAAGGACTTTCCTACCAAGTTGCTGGTTTTTACGTTGCCGACATTTGCCAAAGCATCTGCGGTAATTCCTGTCTTAATGGCGGAAGCGCTGCCCTTCACATCGGAAACAATGGACTCGGAGGTTGCCAGCTTGGTAACTGCCTTCACCTTCAAGTTCTTTGTCAAATCCGAATGTCCTGAAGCGGTAATAAACTTGGTTGCCGCAGCATCACCCTGTGGATTTACCACACTGGATTCATACAAATCCTGATTCTTGATGGAATCTGCAGAGGCGAAAGACAAAAAATCATCCTGTAATGCTATAGTCTTATCGGATAACTCACGAAAAGCATCTCTTTTCCATTCCATTCTTGTGGTCTCCTGTCTTGCTTTGGTAAGCTTAGACTGAGTACCCTTTGTTGCCTGTTCAATTAATGCGTCACGGTCAATTCCGGAGGACATTCCACCAAATCCACGGAGGGAGGTGTTCCCCAAACTGGATGTACCGGACGTTGAATTTGTTGATAAACCTGACATGATTCATCCTCTCTCTCTTTAGTTTATCGAGCTAGCAGGTCTTTTTGGAGAAAGTCCACGCCTTTAGAGAAAATGAAACTTTCCCTAAGAATCTTTCTCTCTCTGAAAAGCCATGGGAACGTCGGACTCCCTTCCACACCGTTCTTTCTGCTAACTTATCAATACCAATATCGGCGGTTTTCCGAGAGTTTATAAGGATAGAAAAGCCAAGGGAAAGAGAAGAGAAATTTCTATACTTATCCACTGTATAGGTCTGAAATCAGGGCACGCTCCCGCTAACTTCGCCCACACAGCGGATACTAAGCTTCAAGCTTCGCTTTGCTCGCTTTCAGCAAGTACCGGCGGGGCTCAGATTGCCCTTCTTTCAGACCTATACAGTGGATAAGTTAGCTAAGCGCTACTTCTCTTACCTTCCTCTTGGATGTGAAAGGAGTAAGCAAGATTCCACATCTCATTCACCCTCTTTACTTACCCACGAGATATCGCAGACTTTGCAAATAGTAATCGTTAAGAATAAAAGTGGCTGTAAAAATCAAAATAATAAATAGATTTCGGCAATATAGGTCTAAATGAGGGGTAGTCTGAGCCCGTCGGTACTTGCGAAAAACAAGAGAATCGCAGTTTTTCGCTTAGTATCCGCTACGTGGCGAAGCTAGCGAGAGCGTGCCCCAAATTTAGACCTATATTGCTTAGAAAACTATTTTGATTTTTTACAGCCTCTTCTCTATTTTGTTCTTTGGAAATTTGTTTAAATATTTCGTATTTCACTTCTTCGGATAGAAGCCGGAGGGCTCTTCCTTCAGGTTAATCAAAATATTCTTCATCTGGGTGTAGTGTTCCAGGATAACCTTATGGGTTTCTCTTCCTACACCGGAGGTCTTGTAACCGCCGAAGGGGGCTCCTGCCGGAATGGCGTTGTAGGTATTTACCCACATTCTTCCGGTTTCAATGGCTCTGGATACGCGGATAGCCCGGTTAATGTCTCTGGTCCATACCGCACCGCCCAAACCGAAGTCGGAGTCGTTTGCCATGGCAATCACTTCTTCCTCTGTCTTAAACTTGATGATAACCGCCACCGGTCCGAAGATTTCTTCTCTTGCCGCCTTCATGCTGTTATCAACATTTACCAAAAGGGTAGGTCTGTAGAAGGCGCCCTTGGAAAGCTCTCCCTCATCAAAAACTCTTCCGCCACAGGCAATCTTAGCGCCGTCCTGTACCGCAATATCCACGCAGGACTGAATCTTTTCTACCTGCTTGTTGTTCACCTGGGATCCCATCTGGGTATCCGGATCCAATGGATTTCCTACCTTTACTTTATTGAACTGCTCTACCGCTGCCTCTACGAAGCGGTCGTAAATGTCCTCATGGACAAAGACACGGGAGCCTGCACAGCAAACCTGTCCCTGGTTAAAGAGAATTCCCAGCTGTAAGCCGTCGATAGCCATATCAAAATCACAGTCCGGGAAGAAAATATTGGCAGACTTTCCGCCCAGCTCCAGAGTTGCCGGAATCAGCTTCTCAGCCGCAGCCTTTGCCACGCTGTAGCCCACCTCTGTGGAACCGGTAAAGGCCAGCTTTCTAAAGCCCTTATGCTCCAGCATATACTGTCCGGACTTGGAGCCTGCACCGGAGATAATGTTGATTACGCCCTTCGGTACAATATCCTTAATCAGCTTCATCAACTCCAATACACTAAGAGGTGTAGCGGAGCTGGTTTTTAAAACGGTACAGCATCCGGAAGCAAGTACCGGTGCCAGCTTCCAAGCCGCCATCAGGAAGGGGAAGTTCCAGGGTACGATCTGTCCCACTACGCCGATGGGCTCCCGAATAATCAGGGAAAGGGTATTCTCATCAAAGAAGCTGGCGGAATCCTCCTCTGTTCGAATCGCTCCCGCAAAGTAACGGAAGTGATCCGCCGCAAAGGGAACATCAATATTCATGGTTTCCCGGATGGGCTTTCCGTTATCCAAGCTCTCCACCTTTGCCAGATGCTCCTTGTTTTTGTCAATCACATCCGCAATATCCAAAAGAATCTTGGACCGCTGAATTTTATCCAGCTTCTTCCAGCCTTCAAAGGCCTTCCATGCCGCATTCACTGCTCTATCCACATCTTCTCTTGTAGCCTCAGCCACCTTAGCCAAAGCCTCTCCTGTAGCAGGAGAATAAGTGGTAAAAGTCGCCTTATCCGAACTCTCGCAAAACTCTCCGTCAATAAACAATCCATATTGTTCCTGTAATCCGTATGCCATAAAAAATTCCTTTCTTTACTAATTGTATCAGGGGAAAAATGACATTTCCGCCCTTATGTCCCATCTATTTACTAGGATTAATTGTATCATTATAAATACAAACAAAACAAGAGCTTTCCTTTCGGAAAGCCCTTAAAAAAATATAAATTGTTTATATAATTTTTTGAATCAATTTCGGGATTTTGTAGTAAGCAAGAAATACCGGAAAATGCGATAATTCCGTTTATTCCGCATATATCTAAACCGCTACAGAGAAAGGACATCCTTATGCTATCCCCTGACTGTTCTTCAGATTCTTTCTCTCCTCCGCATCAAACTTAGTAGTGTCTCTACCTCTGTTCGGATCGTGGTGAGGATGCATCTTAACTTCCAGAACAGCCTTCAACATAGCCACGAAAATATCGGACTGGTACTTGCTCTGATAGAAACCGATCATAGGAGAGGTCTTGTCCTTATCCAGCACCACATATTTTGCAGGAAGCTGGGTGAGAGACAGGGCGGTAACATCGGCAATACACTTATCACAGGTACAGCCTCCGTGCTTTTGAATCAAGCCTCGTACATCCTTGGTTTTAAGGATATCCAGCATCACATTTACAATGTGGAACTCAGGTTCCGGCTCATCATATTCCGCCAGAAGCTTCTTCTCCAGATTCAACTGAATTTCGTTGGTGATTTTATCATTTTCGGAAGACTCATCAATAACGGTAATCTTGCTCTTTTTGTAGGAAGGAAGGGATGCCGGCTCCTCTTTTTCATGATTCTCCGCCCTACTTTCCTCTTCTAAAGCTCTTTGGAGCTCTTCTTTCTGCTTTTCCTCTTTCTGCTTTTCTGCCTTCTCGGCTTCTTTCTTATGCTCTTCCTTCATCTGCTCTTCCTTCACATCGAAGTTATCCACAGCAGATTGGAAATTGCTTACCGCACCGTCAAAGTGCTCTGCAGCCTCTTTGGTTTTCTTTGCCGCCTCGTGGAAGTCGGAAAGCATAGCAGGATCTATCGTAACCCCTGGGGTTCCGGAAGCATTCCCTCCGGCATTTGCCTGTGCATTTCCTCCGGCCTGCTCAAGGGCTTCCTCCGCTACAGGAGCGGAGGTTAATAAATTCAATACATGGGATGTTTTGTTGGATTTCGTTGTCTTCTTTGTAGCCATTATCCGATCACCTCTCTTAAATGGATATCCTCTGCGATTTCCTCAATGAATCTTGCGTAATCGGTTACCGCAGGAGAACGTTTGTTGTAGGAAAAAATATCTTCTCCGTGGGCCGGTGCTTCCGCAATGGCCACGCCGGGACGAATCTTCGTTTCGAAAACCTTGGTGGAAATCTGTTCCGCTAGGCCTCCTGCCATTTCCTCCACGTCTCTTGCCAAAGTGGTTCTCTTGTCAAACTTGTTCAAAAGAATCCCTAAGACCTTTAAATCCTTATTAAGCCCCTGTTTTACCGTATCAATGGTTTCCCGTAGCTGTGACAATCCTACCAAAGACAGGATATCCGAGGACATGGGAATAATTAAGAAATTCGATACCGCATAGGCATTGATGGTTAATAAATTCAATGCCGGGGGAGTATCAATCACCACATAGTCATAATAATCCATCAAAGGTTGCAGCATTTCCTTCAAAGCCACTTCTCGCTTTCCTGGCGCCAGCTTTTCCAGTCCTGTGGTGGAAAGGGAAATGTCGGAGGGTAAAATATCGCATTTTTTCAGTCGGCGAATCGCCTGCTGCACCCGAACCTTGCCCTGTAAGGCATCCAATATGGTGGTGGGGTTGCTTCCCTCTAAGCCCATACAAAAGCCTAAGTTTCCCTGTGGGTCTAAATCAATGCCCAAAACCTTAGCTCCACGGTCTGCCAGTCCTGCGCAGATGGCTGCCGAAGTGGTGGTTTTTCCTACGCCTCCCTTTTGATTGGATACTGTGATAATGATTGACAAAATGAACCTCCCTGCATCAAAAAATCCTGACTAAGCAAACGAAACAGCATGCTTAGGGAAAAGATTTTTCTTATGCATCTTCCTGTGATGAATAGAAAGAAAGTTCTTCCTTTGTAAAGTTCTTTAAGCCCTCCGTGATACCTGCCTCATCCAGATTAAAACGCTTTCCCGGATAGCTTTCCCCGTATTGATTCTTCAAGGTCAGCAGCTCACTTTGGTACAAGGATTGGGAGATACTGTCGGAAAAGGAACGATACTCCGGGTCTCCGTTGGCATTTGCCCCGGTGGACAGGGAGAAAATCTGCTCCAAGCCCGCATTCTTTGTGACACGGAAAATGGAATCACTGTTCCCGTTATGCCGATAAACTACCGGCTCTCCCGTTAAATTGTTCTTTCTCAGTTCTACCTGATAAGCGCCGTTGGCTTCCTCTTCTAAAAGGGCCGCAAGGCTTCTCTCCTTGTTCTGTGCTACAGAACTTCCCTTCTGCTCTGGTAACTTCTCTTGATAGAGGATAACGGATAATACGGATTTCGGTTCTTCTTTTTCCTCTTCAACGGCTTCTTTATAAAGAACAAGGTCCTTATAGCCGTCCTGATCCATATCGATTAAGGCAAAGGATTTTGGAAAAACTTCCTCTCCGGTGAGGGTCTTTTCGGAGCTTTCCGGATCCGCCACATCCACCGCCTGCTTCTTTCCGAAGTCCTTGGTCTTGTCCTTTTCCAGCTCTTCTCTAAGCATCTGACGATACTTGTTGAAGTTTACAAGCTCTTTTCCTTCCTTCCCGATATAGGTCTTACCATCCTTGGAAAACTCTTCTTCCAAAAGTCTTCCGTCCTGATCGAAGAAGTACTCTGTCTTGTCTTCCGGATCCACATACTTTCCTGTGGTCATCAGGCCGCCGCTTCCGATATGGTAGGACTGCCCGTTATAGTTAATCCACTCATTTTCCAATGGAGTATTCGGCCCCAACATAAAATACCAAGATTCTCCCTGCTGCACCCATTCTCCGTCCGAAGCACTGACCTCTGCAAAGGCAGGCACTGCGGATAAGCACAATGCGGAAAGACCGAACAGGAAAGCCGCACCCTTCTTGGAAAAGCGACAACGGGACAAAGCGTCCTTTCCTTTTCGGGAAAGAGTCTTTGTCTCCTTCTGCATAAATCCTTTAATCTTCATCCCTTATCTCCTCCATTATACCCAATTCAAAATCCAATGTATAGTATATTGAACAAAAAGGACGAAAGAACTTCTTTCTTCCTGAAAGTGCTCCTCCGTCCTTGGTCCATCTCAATTCTTATTATATCTTTTCACTTCTGTCCAGTGAAATTTTTCTAACATTCTCTACTGTTCAGTGAAATTGTTCCTGATTACTCTTCATTTCTGAAGCCTGCATGCTCAGACTCCAAGAAGCGCTTGATTAAAACGTCCAAAACCTCTACCAGATGTCCGATTTCCGGCTTGGTAAGCTGCTCATCCGCTCCCAACTCTTTTCCTTTAATACGCATCTGATCGTTAATTAAGGAAGAGAAGATTACAACAGGAATTCTCTTTAGACGCATATCTTCTTTTACCAGCTTGGTAAGGCGATGTCCGTCCATAATCGGCATCTCAATATCGGTAATTAATATATTTGCCTTTTTGTAAAGGTCAGGGTCATTCCGGAGAGAAGAAAGGTAATCCCAGCACTCCTGTCCGTTGTTAAAGATTTTAACATCCTTAAAGCCTGCCTTCTGCAAGGAAGTGCCAATCATTTTCTGAAGAAGCACAGAGTCTTCCGCAATGACTACCGGCGCTGTGGTAATATCTCTTTCACCCATCTGCTCAATTTCTTCAATCTGAATGCTGGTTTCCGGAGAAATCTCCGCAACAATCTTCTCGAAATCCAGAATGGTTACCAGCTGGTTATCGCACTGAGCAATACCGGTAGCTACGGATTCTGCACCATTTGCCAAGGTACGATCCGGCTTCTGGATGCTCTGCCAGGAAATACGGCTGATTCCCTCGATAGAATCCACACGGAAAGCCACCATCATTTTATTAAAATGTGTGATGATGAACAGATCTCTTGCTCCCTGCTCCGGTGTAGCGCCGGTCAGGTAGTTCGCCAGGTTGATTACGGTAATCAGCTGCTCTCTCGGCTTGAAAAATCCCTCTACGGAAGGATGAGAATGGGGCATAGGCTTAATCTTTTCAGTCATCATGATTTCTTTTACCTTAGCCACATTGATTCCGTAAAACTCTCCCAGAACACGAAACTTCATAATCTCAATTTCGTTGGTTCCGGATTCTAATAAAATGCCTTCCTTTTCGTTTTTCTTCTTCATTTCTATAATCCTCTCCCTTTTCGTTCTTCCCTGAACCCGGGACTAGCCTCTTGCCCGCATTACAGTTTGTTATCTATCCTTAAATCCGAACATCATCCCGTCCGTAGGTCCGTATTAACACTTCCCCCGTTCCGGTGTCCAGACTCATGGTCCTTGCATAATTTGCGCCGGTGTCTTCCGCCACCAGCTGTATTCCCTCTTCCCGAAGAATTTTTTTAACACTTTCAATATTTCGCTGTCCAATGTTTCCGAAGCCCGCATTTCCGCTGATTTCGAACATCTTGGCTCCCCCTGCAATTTTCACCGTGGTACGACTTTTCACCATACCGAAGGCTGCCATTTTTCGGAGGGTTTCCCTAATCCCCGTATCCGCATATTTGAATACGTTGGGATCCGATAAATTGACCTGTTCCGGCAACATGATATGAAGTAATGCCCCCAGCTTGATATAAGAATCATAAAAGGCCAGTCCTATACAGGAGCCTAAAGCGTAGGTAATAATCACTCCCTCTCCTCGGGTTAACTTCATGTCGCCAATCCCTACCTTGAGCTGTTTCTCCAAAAGCATGGTTTACACTCCCAGCTTTTCCAGAATCGTATTCAAGGAGCTTATATCAGGTAACATCAAAAGCCACGAGGGAAGACTTTTGCCATCCATGACAAATTCCGCATTACAATACATCAGCTTATCCGTTTCATAGCCAAACTCCACCATAGGAACGGTAAGGATTCCTCCCAGCATATTCACTGTACTGCTGGGTACCGACAGATTTAAGTCCACATGCACCAAATCCGAGAAGGCATTGATGTAGGAGCAAATGACGATATTTCCCACCTCCGCCAGTGCGGAAAAGGCCATGGAATCCATCTCGGCAAATTTGTCGTAGTTCTTATCCAACAGTTTTTCCAAAACCGTATTGGCAAAGTTTCGGTCATAGAGGAAAAGCATCAAACCGTTTAAATCTCCGGACATTTGCACCAGAGTGGCTCCTACAATTTCTTCCTCATCGCCGATTCGTTTTACCGCCCCGTTATAGCCCAAAATCTGCACCTGGGGAATGGTAATCCGTACTTCTTTTTGGAGTAATTGGGAAAGGGCCGTTGCTGCATGTCCTGTTCCTATACTTCCAATCTCCTTCATCACATCCAGTTCCTGAAGGTTCATGTCTTCATAACGATTAATCTTCATTCTTTACTCCACTCCTTTGGATTCTCTTTCCTTCCATTCCTTGGTTCCTCTGCTTTGAAAGAATGAGTAAGTCTTTAGCTATTATCCTCTAAGCTGGTTGATGGTACCTTCCACTTCATCGGAGGTCTGAACCATCTTTAAGGCATAGGTAAAGGCTCTCTGGCTTTCAATCAGTCTGGTCATTTCCTTTGCCATATCGGTTCCGGAGCTTTCCAGTGTTCCGGACTCCAAAATAGGATTCTGTATTACAGAATCTTTGTTGTTTTGGTCTCCCGGACGAATCGCCAACTCATTATCGCCCTTATTTACTAATCGGCTCGGATAGTTGATTGTATAAACACCAATTTTCTGCTTTACTTCTTCGGTGGCATTGTTGGCATTCGCCGTATTTCCACCGGTCTGCCCTGCCGCCTCAATCGCTTTTAAAGCAGTATCATCCGCCAGCATCTTCTTTCCGTTTTCATCCAAAACATGCTTTCCGGACTCTGTAAAAAGATAGAACTTTCCATCCGGCATTTCTCCTGCGTGGAAGTGTCCGTTTCTGGTATAAGTAATCTCCCCGGAGGACGGATCCTGTAATTTAAAGAAAGCATTGGCATTTCCGATAGCATAGTCATTAGGCTGTCCTGTAGTATGAAAAGCCGCAGGACTATACTCCGTATTGGTACGAACCACCGCGGTTCCCGCCTCTGCCTGCAAATCGGTCTTTGCTTCCGGAGAATCGTTTAAGTTATAGTTAATCAGATCGGAAAAAATAGCATTTTTCGGCTTAAAAGCGGTATTGTTGATATTGGCAAGGTTATTGGAAATAACTCCCATCTTCTTTTGGCTGGCATCTGCTCCCAGAGCCCCCACATAGAAGGACATATTCATCTTAGTTTCTCCTTATATTTAAATTCGTCCCACATCGGAGCTGGCTTTCGCCATTACCGTGTCATACATTCTCAGCATCTGTGCCGCACTTTGCAGTGCTCTTTGGGAACTCATCATGGTAGTCATTTCATCCACCATGTTTACATTGGATTTTTCCAGCATTTTCCAGTTAATACTGCTGTCTGCCGGCTTTTTCAGCTCTGTCTGGTTTGTGGAAAAGAGGTTATTATCCTCCTTATGTAAAGCGTTATAATCCGCAAAATCTACCACCTTCAGAGTACCGTAAACGGTTCTGGTATTACCCGTACTGTTGGGATCAAAGATGGAACCGTCCGGATCGATGGCAAAGTTATCATTGGGAAGCACGATATCGTGACCTTCCTCACTCTGTACTTTTCCAATCCCTGCCAGCTCTAACACACCGTTTTCATCCACAGAGAAGGCTCCTCCTCTGGTATAGCGGGTTCCCTGGGGGGTGCTGACCGCGAAAAATCCCTTTCCGGAAATGGCGGTATCATATATTCCGTCCGTAAGCTCATAGGAACCCTGCTCATAATCCGTATAGGTCTTGGAGGCGGACTTGATTCTGGAAGCCACCGCCAAATCCTCAGGTCCCTTCTTATTGTATTTTCCGGTCCGAATCATCATTTCTTCTTTAAAGGTGCTGCTCACCATGGTGTCTTTCTTATATCCGGAGGTCTGGATATTCACCATGTTGTTACTGATATTGTTTAGATTTCTCCTTTGGGTAATCATCCCGGAGGCTAAGTCATAGAATCCTTGATACATTCCTTTTCCTTTCTGAAGACAAGAATCTTTAATCTTCTCTCTTATATCGACAGGCTTTGGGAAAATATTAAGGGGGATTTGGAGGGAAATGGAGAAAATGGCGAGTAGGGCTGGTCGCCTGAAGGGGAGGGGGAAGAGGGGGAAACACAGGTCGCCTGAAGGAGAGGGGAGGCGGTGAAAGACACGCTCCCGCTAAACCTCGCCTCGTAGCGGTACTAAGGAGTAAGCTTCGTTTCACTCGCTTCCTCCAAGTACCGACGGGCTCACATTGTCTTTCTCCGCCCCCCTCTCCTTCGGGCTATTGGATTGCCTACTTTCCCTTTCTCTCTACTTTCCCCAAGTGCCGACGGGCTAACATTGTCTTTCTCCGTTCCCCCTCCCCTTCAGGCTATTGGATTGCCTACTTTCCCTTTCTCTCTACTTTCCCCAAGTACCGACGGGTTCACTTTATCTTTCTCCGTCCCCCTCCCCTTCGGGCTATTGGACTACCACACTCTCCTAAACAGCTTCTCAACTTAAATTATATTGAACGAAAAAAGCATTATTTTGAAACAATTTATCTTATTTTCGTTTCATATTATTGCATATTAATCTTATTTTCTTTATTATATTATCGATACTAATGAATTTTTGGAGGAGGATATTTATGAAAACCATCAGTATTCGCTTAGAAGATCATGTCTATGATGAGTTGGATGAAATGCTTGGTGAAATGGGACAAAGTAAGCAAAGCTTCTATGAGACCTATACTAAAACTGCGCTTCGAGAGAGAAGTATACCTTTTGTAGTCTGCGCCCCCCGAAAAGACGAAGCTTTGCCAAAAAAAGAAAAAATGGAAGCCTTTCAACGTCTTGAAAGATTAAGATTATCTGCAGAAGGAGTCTTGGATTATGAAAAAGAACGAGCAAATGCTACAGAAGAAAAATATAAAGATTTTTCTTGATACCAATGTCCTTTTAAACTACATCACCAATCGAGAGGACGATGAATTAGAAGCTTCTATAGAGATTATTAAATCTTGTGCCTTCGGCCAATATGAGGGGTATATTTCCTTACAATGTTTACCAACCATATGGTTCGTTCTTCGAAAATATGACAATGAGATAAAAAGATCTGCTTTAAGAGAGTTATGTTCTATCTTTACCATAGTTAACATCTCCCAAATGGAAGTTCTTGATGCTATTAATCATACTGTATTTACAGATTTTGAGGATTGTTTACAATCTAAATGTGCCAAAGAAGCCGACGCAGACTTTATTATCACCTGTAATGGTAAGGATTTCTTGCACTCCGAAGTAAGAGCTCTAAGTCCTAATCAATTTTTGAATTTAATTGCCTATTAACAATAGATTCAACAACAGAACTCCATTATCATCATAGTCATCAAAAACTATATAATGCAAACTTAACTATACTCAGAAAATGTAAAGACATTAGAGCATACCAACAGCCTAAAGGATAGGGAGAACAGCGAAAGACAATGTGAGCCCGTTGGCACTTAAGCAAGGGAACAGAAAGAGGGAGTAGAACAGTTAAGATTCGGGAAAGCCAACAGCCTGAAGGATAGGGGGAACAGCGAAAGACAATGTGAGTCCGTCGGTACTTAAGCAAGGGAACAGAAAGAGGGAGTAGAACAGTTAAGATTCGGGAAAGCCAACAGCCTGAAGGATAGGGGGGAACAGCGAAAGACAATGTGAGCCCGTCGGTACTTGGAGGAAGCAAGTGAAACGAAGCTTACTCCTTAGTACCGCTACGAGGCGAGGTTTAGCGGAAGCGTGTCTTTCGCGTTCCTCCCCTATCCTTCAGGCGACTCACTCGGACCGCTCTTTTCTCCTCTGCTTATTAAAAAAGGACTAAGCATCGCTTAGTCCTCTCCATGTTCTCCCATATACTTCCGCAGCTTACGGATAGCAATGCTATGCAGCTGGGATACGCGGGGCTGAGATACTTCCATAACCTCCGCAATCTGGTTCATATTCAATTCTTCCACATAATATAACGAAATCACCAGCTTTTCCTTTTCCTGCAAGGATTCAATGGCCTCTGTCAGCGCACGGACATTTTCCTTTTGCATAAAGCTGAATTCCGGTTGGGTGCTGTGATCCTCGGAAGGAATCTGCAGGAGGGTTTCATTTCCCTCATCGTAGGTCATATCCAAAGAAAGCACATTAACCATGTTGCTCATTCTCTGAATCTTCTGCAGCTTCTTCACGTTCATATTCAAATAGTCTGCCAGCTCCTCATCCGTAGGGGCTCTTCCCAGACGATTATTCAACTCTACCGTGGCGGTTTCAATGGAACGGCTATCCTTATGGAAATTTCGGGGTAGCCAGTCATTTTTCCGCATCATATCAATAACCATGCCCCGGATACGTCGGGAAATAAAGGTCTCGAACTTATTGTCCTTACTCTCATCATAGCGATCGATGGCCCGCATGATTTCGATTACCCCTTCGTTTACGATATCATCGGTCTGCATAAAGTCATTGTACATTTCCCGCATTTGATAAGCGATAGAGCGCACGATGTAAACGTAGCGCATGGTAAGCTCCTGTTTGACCTCTTGAGAGCCGGTCTCCTTATAGAGGGCAAACAACTCCTCATTCGATTTTTCTTCCAGTTGGGAATAATTCAACACGTTCAATCTCAACCCCCTCTTTCCCCTCGTACTCTAATCTTTGTCTTACTCTTGCAAGCAATTCTTTTCCGGTAGAGTCTCAAGTAAGATTATAAAAAATTTTTTTAATATAGTCAGTTCCTTTTTATGGCTGTCTTTTTCGGTAATTTCCTTTTTTAACAACACCTTTTTAGCAATACCCTTTTTAAGAAACTTACTTTGCATTTTGTCTTTTAAGCGGTTCCCTTTTCCTCCAGGTCATCCTCCAAACGAAGACTTCCGATGGCCTGAATCTGCACGTTGCTGGCCACCTCATTAAAGGAAAGCACTCGCACATTGGGATAGAACTGTTCTATCAGATGATAGAAATGAATTCGCATCACCTGAGAGGTGAGGATCAAAGGAGGACTGGATAAATTATTAAACTTTCTGCTTTCCTCCGCCACCTGACGAATCAGACTCTGTAAGAGTTCCGGGCTTAACGCCAGATAAAGGCCATTTTCTCCTCTGGCCAGAGAATTTACCATGGTTCTCTCTAGGCCGGCATCCAAGGTAATCACCTTCATGTTCCCATCTTCACAATACATTCTGGTAATAGTTCTCTTTAATGAAGCACGAACCTTTTCCACAATCTAATCCGTATCCTTCACCGGTAAGCCGGTTTCGCTGATACATTCAAACATGGTCTCCACGATGGTTTCCAAGTCCTTGATGGAAACGCCTTCTCTCAAAAGGGTAGTCAGTACCTTTTGCAAAAGGTTGTAGCTGATAACTCCCGGAAAAGCTTCTTCACAAAGCTCCGGTGCAGTTTTCTTTAGGTTTTCCACCAGACGAACCACTTCCTGTCTGGTCATCAACTCATAGGCATGCCGTTTAATGGTTTCCGATAAGTGGGAAAGCATTACTGACAAAGGATCGATAACGGTGTAGCCGTAAAGCTCCGCCCTCTCCCGATTTTCCGGTCGAATCCACTTGGAGGGGATACCGTAGGCCGGCTCAATGGTTTCAATTCCGTCGATGGCATCCTCCACGTCGTCCGGCTCCAGGGCCAGTACATAGTCTGTCAGGATTTCACCCTTGGCGATTTCCTCCCCCTTAATCTTAATGCTGTATTCATTGGTTCCTAAACTGGAGGAATCTCTAAGACGGATGGAAGGTACTACAAAGCCGATATCCTGGGCATACTGTCTTCGGAAAATGACGATTCTCTGAATCAATCTTCCTCCTACAGACTCGTCAGCCAGAGGAATCAGGCTGTAGCCAAAATCCATTTCAATGGGTTCCACCTGCAGGAGGTTATAGACGTTGTTAACATCCTTGAAGTAATCCTCTTCGGATTCCGCAGGAGCTTGGGGCGCTTCCCCCTGGGCCTCCTGCGGCTGAGGCGCCGCTTCCATGCTGGGCAACAAGCCTTCCCCTTCCGTTCTTGCCCGCTCCGGCTCTTCCTTGATTCTCTTTTCCAGGAAATATCCTGCCGCAATAAATCCTCCGGCAACGGGAAGAATCTGTAAAATCGGCATTCCCGGAATCAGCATCAGTACGCCCATAGCAATTCCCGTAATCATCATGGAACGGGGCTGCTGAGTAAACTGCTTGGAAACGTCTTCGTTTAAGGAGCCTTCCGATACTGCACGGGTTACAATCATACCGGTGGAAACGGAAATCAGCAAAGACGGAATCTGTCCTACCAGACCGTCTCCCACGGTAGCAATAGAATAGGTAGAAAGCACGGTAGCCACCGGTTGTCCGGACTGGACGATACCGATAATACTTCCTCCCACCAGGTTGATTGCTGTAGTGATAAGAGACATGACACCGTCTCCCTTTACGATTTTGGTAGCACCGTCCATGGAACCGTAGAAGTCGGATTCTCTCTGAATCTTCTCTCTTCGCTCTCTGGCCTGCTGCTCCGTAATCATACCGGAAGAAAGATCCGCATCAATCGCCATCTGCTTACCGGGCATCGCGTCCAATTTGAATCGGGCTGCTACTTCGGATACACGCTCCGCACCCTTGGTAATAACGATAAACTGCATCAATACGATAATCAGGTAAATAATCAAACCGACTACCACGTTTCCTCGTACCACGAAGTCTCCGAAGGCCTTGATAATCGCTCCGGAAGAACCGCCGTTGGTTAAGATATTTCTGGTTGTGGAAACGTTGATTCCCAAACGGAAAAGGGTGGTAATTAAAAGTAAGGACGGGAAAATAGACAATTCCAGCGGTTCCCGAATCGTCATGGTAATCACTAGAATCATCATAGAAATGGCCATATTCACCACAATCGCCACGTCAACCATCATGGCGGGGAGGGGAATAATGAGGAGCAATATGAGAACCAGTACGAAAAGTACTACTCCATTTTGCAAAATGTTTTTAACCATCCCTGTTATCTTCCTTCGCTCTTTCTAAAATATCCTGTCTGTTTTCTTTCTGGTAGATATATACTAAGATTTCCGCTACAGCCCCGTAAAAATCCCCGGGGATTTCTTTGCCAACATGACAAAGAGGATACATTGCCCGGGCAAGAGGCTTGTTTTCTATAGCCGTTACCCCATTGGCCTCTCCTACGGCCACAATTCGGAGGGCCAATTCATCCTGTCCCTTCGCCAAAACCACCGGAGCGGTGTTTTTGTCCGGATCATACTTTATGGCAATGGCCAAGTGCTCCGGGTTTCGAATGATAACATCCGCGTCCGGAACCTGCTGCATCATTCGCTGGTTGGCTCTGGCACGCATTTGCTGCTTCATTCTTCCCTTGATTTCCGGATTACCTTCCAGCATCTTGTACTCATCTTTTACTTCCTGCTTGGTCATCTTTAAGTTATTTTCATATTCCCACTTCTGATACATAAAGTCGAAAAGGGCAATAATCAAAAAGACTCCGCAAACTCTGGTAATCAAGTCAAACATCATGGACACCAAGGCCAGACTGGAATTTTGAATGTCCATGTGTACCATCTTGGCAATGGGAATGATATCCGCCTTAATGATGGAATAGAGGAAATTAATGAGAATAATAATCTTCAAAATATTCTTCAATAATTCCACTACATTTTTTTTGGAAAAAATCCTTCCTAAGCCCTGCATGGGGTTTAGCTTGGAAAACTTAGGCGTTAATAATTTAAAACTGATGTTGAATCTGGTCTGTACCAAGCTGGCTATCACACCCAAAAACATCGTCACCAGCAATAAAGGCATGGCGGACTTCACAAAAAGCCAGGTGAAACGCAGATACAGCTTATTGGAAATGGGGCTGGGCTCATCTAAAAGCTCTAAAATATAGGAAAGAAAATTCCTCAGATCCTTATAGATGAAGGGCATCATAAAGCGGACGGCATAAAACACGCCGAATAAAACTGCTACAGTGACAATGTCTTTACTTTGAAAAACATTACCTTCCTTTCTGGCGTCACTTCGCTTTTTTTCGGAAGGCGCTTCGGTCTTGTCGCCGTCTGCCACTGTTAAACCTCTCTTTCCCCGGTATTCCTATTCTTTTACATCTTGATGAGTTTAGCTAATGCTTTTCAATTCGTCTATAGGCAATTTCACTAGTTTTTAAGTTTTTTTTAATTCAGCTTATGCTTTTCCCCTGTAAAATCAAAAGAAAAATTAAAAATATTCATTATTTCAATTCTTCTGATTTTAGGCTATTTTTCCCTCATCTTAAACTCGGTGGTTTCTCTTGCTATTTTACGGATTCTTAAATTTTTGAACTCTTTTTCACTTTTTTCTAAAGCAGTCCCATAACCTTGTTCAGACTCTCAAAGGCAAATGCTATAAAGTCCTTCATCTTATCCGTAATGGGAATCAAAAGGAAGTAGAGCATGGAAAAACCCAGAATGATTTTCAGCTGGAAATTAACCGCAAAAATATTAATTTGGGGAATAATACGCATAAGGATTCCCAACGCGATTTCAGACATCAGCTCTAAGCCCATAATCGGAAAGGCCAGCTCTAAGCCCATCTTCATAGAAGCCACAAAAAGGGACAGCATCAGCTTCGGCATTAGCAAAAGTTTTATGGAAATGCCTCCAAAAGGATGGGTATCTATCGTTTGAAATAAAAGTTCTAAAAAACGCAGATGCCCGTCCATAGAAAAAAACAGAAGCATCATAAAGCCATAGAACAAGCCCGTACTCACCGTAGCCTGAGAACCGCTTTGAGGGTCGAAAACCTGAGCCATGTTTAAGCCCATGGAAAAGTCCATAATGGAAGTGGCAAAGCGCAGGCAGGTAAAGGCCAGCTCCATGGCAAAGCCCAGACAAAAGCCTACGAAAAGCTCCTTCAAAAGCATAAAGCCATACTCCAGAATACTCCCCGGCATATGCTGAAGCTCTCCGCCGATATGCACATAGCAAATGGCGGAAAGCATAAAAATCAAAGCCGCCCTGGCACGACGGGGATAATCCGTTCTTCCAAAAACAGGGTTAAAGGCAATGGCTCCTGTCATTCGCATGACAATAAAGGAAAATAAGACCAGCATATTATCCTCCTGCCACCATTTTCATTATCATGGTAAAGAAATCCTGCATGGTCTTTAAGAGGGTTCCTCCCAAAACCGTCATCATGATAATAATGGCAATAAGCTTCGGGACAAAGGTCAGGGTCTGCTCATTGATGGAGGTTGCCGCCTGAAAGATGGCAATCACGATACCCAAAATCATGCTCACCAAAAGGAAGGGCATGGCAATCCTTAGGGACAACATAAAGGTTTGGTTCATAATATCTAAAATTTCCGCACTATCCAGCATTTTCTTCCCCTTTCCCTATCGGAAACTGTTGACCACACTGGAAAAAAGCAGGTTCCATCCGTCTACGGTAATAAAAAGCAAAAGCTTAAAGGGCATAGACACCATGGCCGGAGGTAACATTACCATACCCATAGCCATCAGGGTGGTGGATACTACCACGTCAATTAAGAGGAAGGGCAGATAAATCAAAAAGCCGGCAGTAAAGCCTCTTTTCAGCTCCGAAGTCATAAATGCGGGAGTCACCACGGTTAATGGATAGTCCTTCGGATCCTTTTGCAGCTCCACCTTACTCATGGATACAAAACGATCCAATGTGGCCTTTTCCGTATTCCGGAGCATAAACTCCTTCATATCCTTCCCCATAATATTTAAAGCTTCTTCCTGAGTGACCGTCCCATTCTTATAAGGTTCATAAGCCTCCGTATTAATTTTGTTCAAGGTGGGGCTCATGATGTAGAGGGTCAAAAAGAAAGCAATCCCTGCCAAAACCATGTTGGGAGGCGTTTGCTGAACACCCATAGCATTTCTGGTAAAGGATAAAATGATGATGATTCTGGTAAAAGAAGTCATCATAATCACAATAGAAGGCAGTAAAGCCACAAGGGTTAATAAGTAGATCAGTTCCAGGGTAGGAACGGAACCTCCATTTAATCCTGACAATAATTCATTCATCCTTATACCTCACTATCCAATTCGGAAGCGGAAGCTTTCTCCTCTTCCCCATTCCATGCACCGGCATTCTTTCCTTGCAGCTTCTTCTGTAAAAGCTTTGCCCCTTCCTTTTGAAATACGGAAAGAAAGCTTTCTCCGTTCCCTAAGGGATTCTCTCCCTCATAGTCTTCCTGCAATTCGGTAATGAGTCTCATTCCTTCAGGTCCTGACGCCACAAGGAGACAGCGGTTCTCCTTCTCTAAACGAAGGATAAACCGCTGTCTGTCCTGAGATACCTGTATATGGTCAACCACTTGCATGTATCGACTTTTTTGGAACATTCTTCCGTACTTTCCGATAAAACGATGTAGAGCCCAAACTCCTAAAAGGAAGAGACAGAAGAGTAAAAAACCGGACACAAGGGAGATGATATCCTGTTGAAACATTATAGGCTCTCCTGATTAATGTCTTTCTTCAAAATCTCGGTGATACGAATACCGAAGTTTTCTTCTACAACTACGATGTCTCCTTTGGCAATACACTCTCCGTTTACGTAGAGGTCTGCCTGCTCTCCTGCCATCTTGTCCAGAACCACCAGAGAACCCTGGGTAAAGTCTAAGATATCCTTTACCAGCTTTCTGGTCCTTCCGATTTCTACGGAAATCTCTAAAGGTACCTTCATCAGCATTTCTCTGTTGTCAGGATTTTCTCCTGCTTCTCCACCCTCATTCTCGAATTCTCTGGAATTTAAAGGTTTAATCAGAGATGGCTCGGAAGATTTCGCTTCCTTATTCTTTCCTCCCTGAATATCCCGAATCAGCTCCAGCATCTGGGTCTGAGACTGTTGCATCTGGTTTAAAAGCTGCAAGGTGAGAGGATCCTGATAAGCCACACCCTGAGGCATAGCCATCATCTGAGGAGCCATCTGAGCCGGTGCAGGCTGTGGTGCCGCTACAGGCTGTGGTGCAGGGGCGGCTGCTGCCGGTTCTGCCGGTGTCGGTGCAGGAGCTGCCGCTACGGGTTCCGGAGCAGCTGCCGGCTCTGCTGCAGGAGCGGGTGTCGTTTCAGAGGCTCCCTCTCCGTTTTGTTCTGCCAGTAAGCTGGCCAGTAAAGCATCTGCCGTAGCCTGGTCGATAGGACCGGACTTTGCAGGCATTGGAGCTTCCTCTGCCGCAGGCGCTTCCGCAGCCGGTGCTTCCGCTACAGGTTCTTCTACTTGAGGCGATACAGCTTCCTCACTACTGGCAACCACCTCATCCTCTTCCTCTTCTCCCATACCAAACTGGGCAGTAAAGGGCTTCAAAAGCTTCTTTACCAGATCCACAGACATGATATTTAAGAACTCACTCTTTAAGTTATCTTCGATTTCCAGGGTGAAGCGAATAACAACATTCTCCTCAGCCCCTTCGAAATACTTGTCTTTAAATGCAGCGCCGTCTGTGATTTCGTAGGAAATGGGGGTAGAAATATCTACGGTTGTTCCCAAAAACTCAGAAAGAGCGGTAGCCGAAGCTCCCATCATCTGGTTCATTGCCTCACGAATCGCACTGGCGTTGATTTCGTCCATGACGAATTCATCTTCCGGAATCTCCGCCCCCATCATCATGGAAACGATGATACGAACGTCGTTCCGGGAAAACATCATGATGTTTTTGCCATCAATTCCTTGAACGTATGCAATTTCAACTCCTATTGCCGGCTCTAATTCCCGAAACTCAAAGTTTTCTTTGTTTTTCACCTGCACAACAGGAGTAGTAATATTAACTTTAGTGCCAAGAAGAGTGGATATTGCCGTTGCTGACGCCCCAAGGCTGATATTCATAATCTCGCCTATGGCATCGATTTCCATTTCATTGAAGCTGGTCGCACCCATCTAACTTACTCCTTTAATTCTCAGTTTCCTGTTCCTATAGCCCCTTCTTACTTGCCGATGTCCAGCGCTCTTTGTGCCATGGTCTTCATGGCATTTAAAGCGGTAACATTGGCTTCATAAGAACGAGTGGCGGACATGGAGTCCACCGTCTCCTTCAAAATATCCACATTGGGGTAGTTTACATAGCCCTGGGCATCCGCATCAGGGTGATTTGGGTTATAGACCCTCTTCATCTCCCGATCATCGGTAATGACCCCCTGAACACGAACTCCCGCATGCTGTCCCCGGAAGCCCTTGCCATTTTGCGCATTTCGAAGGGCCTGTTGGAAGGAGCGTTCTCCAAAGCTTTCCAGCACTACATCTTTTCTTTTGTAAGCACCGCCTGCTTCGGTTCTGGTGGTATCCACGTTGGCAATATTCTCTGCCGCAATGTCCATTCTGACTCTCTGAGCGCTCATCCCTGATGCACTAATATCGAATGAATTTAAAAATGACATGTTCTTCCTCTACTCTCTTTTAGCCACCCAAGATGTTCTTAACGGTGGAAGTAATTCTCTCTGCATTAAAGGGCTTTACAACGAAGTCCTTTGCTCCGGACTTAATTGCATCCACTACCATGCTTTCCTGTCCCATCGCGGTACACATTACAACCTTCGCATCCGGATGTGCTTCTCTAATCTTCTTCAGAGCCTGCAATCCATCCATGTTGGGCATGGTAATGTCCATGATCACAAGATCAGGATTCTCTTCTTCAAACTTCTTTACTGCTTCCATGCCATCCTGTGCTTCCACGAAGGTGCAATCAGCAAAGCCGCCCTTTGTAAGGGAGTTCTTTACCATCATTCGCATGAACGCTGCATCATCTACTAACAAAATCTTTGCCATCTTCGTTTCTCCTATCCTTATACTAAGCTTTTTTTATATCTCTATGGCAGTTTCCTGCCTTAAGACCAGTTTATTCCTCATCATCCAGAGAAGGCTCCGGATCCAGTAAATCCTGAATGTCTTGTGCCATCACATTCATCGGTGAAATTTCTTCTTCCGGAATTTCTTCCGTTTCCCCTTCCTTCGCTACCCCGTCGGAAAGTGCTTCCATCGCCTTATCTTCCTTTTGGATGATTCGGTCTTCAATCCGAATGGCAATGTTTTTCTTGTATACTCCCATCTTTCCGGTAAACCAGGGCTGTCTTCCTACATAAAGCTTGACAGCGGAATTCTTCGCCTTGTTTAAGTCGATGACATCCCCTACCTTTAAATGATAGAGATCTTCAATGTCCAACTTGACAACGCCAAGCTGTCCTGTCATCGGGAAGCTGGAAGCCTTCAAATGTTCCATAATGGTATCTTGATTATTCTCGTAAGCAAAGCCTCTGGCCAGATGTTTCCGGTTATCAATAATCTTAAACATATGTTCCAGAAGGGTTCCGGGAAGACAGATTCGGATTCTTTCCATGGCTAAACCGGAAATATCCACATTCATCACTGCCAGCACTACGGTTTCATCCAATCCTACTTCCTGTACCATGGAGGGGTTGGTTTCTATCTTTGCAATCTTAAACTCTGCGTTAATATAATTGCTGAAACCGTCTCCCAAGGCATGGACGATGTATTCCATGATTCTCTTGTACAGAGCCATCTCCACATCGGTATAACGATAATCCTCTTCCGTCTTAATAACAGTATCACTTCCTCCCAGCATGTGGCTTACCAGAGTCAGGGTAAGTCCCGGTGAGATATAACTCATCATGGGCACATTGCTCTTTCCCTTGTCCTGCACATAGGTGTCTACTATCGTCATACAGTCATTTTCATGGAAGGCATTGACATATTCGTAGTATCTGGTCTCTCTTAACTCTAAAACCGTAATATCCGTCATGGTACGGAAAATACCATTCACCTGAGATGTTAAAATTCTTGCATAATTATCGAAGATACTCCTCAATAATCGAATTTTATCTTTGGTGAACTTTCTCGGACTGTAGAAGTCGTATTTGCTATACGTTTCTTCTTCCTTCTGCACTTCTTCTTTCTTTGTTTCCAAAACCTCTGCAGGTTTTTCTTCCACCTTTTCTTCTTTGGGTGGTCCGTCCTGCATGGATTTCAGAAGCGCATCAATTTGGCTTTGGGATAAGACGTCTGCCATTCAATAACCTCTTCTTCTTCCTACTGTAAGAAAATCGCGCTTTTCTTACATAACCCCTTTCTCATACTCCCTTAGCCCTGCTAAAGGATTAAGACTTAGCTTTTCCTCCAAGTCCTTTCAAGAAGTCTCCTAGTATTTTTTTGATGTTTCCTGCAATACTGTTCTCTTCCTTTTCCCCGGGAATTTCTCGGGAAACACCGGCAACCTGCGGTGTCTTTTCTTTGGCCATGGCCTGCTGGCCGCCTGCCTCGGATCCTGTGCTTGCCGCACCCTCTGCAGCGCCTGCGCTGTCCGCCCCGGCTGCGGGACTTCCTTCTCCGGCGGGAGTAGCACCCTCTGCCGGATTTGCAGCTTCTGCCGCCGCTGCTCCTTCTGCAGGAGCTGCTGCACCGGCTTCCTCGGCATGAATGTTCTCCGGCACACCATCGGTAACGATGGTTTTGTCCGCATTGGCTCCGCTGTAGTACTCCTCGAAGTACTCATTAATATTACGGATTTCCGCGCCTTCGTCAATAAGCAAAATTTCTACTCTTCGATTCTTGGCTCTTCCCTCCGATGTAGCGTTGTCCGCTATAGGATGGAACTGTCCGTAACCGATGCTGACCAGCTTATCCGGGGAGATAATTCCTCTTCCCTGAATAAAGAGACAAACCTCCGCCGCACGCATAACCGACAAGATTCTATCGTTTCTCGGGTTATTGGCCCTCTCCGGATCCGCCTGGGCGGTATGCCCCATAATATTGACCTGAGACAACTTATTTGCATCCGGTGCTATAGTATCACAAAATATGGATAAAGTCTCCTGTCCTTGTGGAGTAATTACAGAACTGTCTCCGGCGAAAAATGCCTTATCTTTAAATACCACAAAGGTGTAATCTTGTCCACGGGAAACTTCAACGCCGTCAATACCTGCCGCATTCAAAGCTTGGGCAATCTGCAGATACAATTCATTGATATTATTCGGATCTACCGTATTTTCCGGGGCTCCGCTGTCTCCTATTTCTCCGGCAGGCTCATCCTTATCGGTGGCCTGACCGTTAATAATAATCTGCTCCGCCGACTTATCTCCCGGGCGTCCGTTCGGGAAAATGGAACGTACAAACACATCCCACTTTGCCGAGTCGATACTGGACATGGAGTAAAGAAGCACGAAGAAGGTCATTAAGAGGGTAACCAGGTCCCCGTAGGTGTCCATCCAGGATCCACCTTCGTCTCCTCCACCTCGTTTCTTCATTACTTATCTCCTCCTCCGGCATCTCCGCCTGCCGCTCCGGCCTTAGCCAAAAGCTTCTTCTGCTGCTTCTGGGCAAGGGAAGCCAAAAGTCTTTCCCGGATAACCTTGGGGTTATCTCCGGACTGAATGGCGATAACACCCTCGATAATAATGGAGCAGTATAAAACCTCTTCATTGTCCTTGATGGTTAGCTTCTGGGCAATGGGGTGGAAAAGCACGTTACTCATGGCAGAACCGTAGAAGGTGGTGATTAACGCTACACCCATGTCCTGTCCCAGGGTACTGGCTCCGCCGCCGGAACCGGAAAGGTCCATACCCTTTAACATGTTTACCAGACCTACCAGGGTTCCGATCATACCGAAGGCCGGCGCCAGAGCGGATCCCTTAACATAAAGACCTTTCGCTTCTTCATGTCTGGTCATCATATCTTCTACCTGATGCTCCAGAGAGGCGCGTACCTTATCCGGATCATTGGCATCTACAATCATGACTACGGCTTGTTTAAAGAAGGGCTCCTTGATTTCTTCCGCCTTTTCTTCCAAAGCCAGCAAACCGCTCTGTCTGGCAATCAAAGCCAAATCCACAAGTGCATCTACAGTTTTCGGTACATCATATTTTTTTCCTCCTCGAAAGCAGATTCCGATATGCTTCGGAATTTCCTTAATGATTCGGAATGGGTAGCAGGCGATTAACGCCGCTATTGTTCCTCCAACTACGATCAGGGCACTGGGTGCATCCCAGAAGTTCCCCAACTTCGGCATGGTAATACCACTAATGATTAAGGCAATAGCGATAATCCAGCCTAATAACATTGAAATGTCCATACTTATTGACTAGCCTCCTTGCTTCCTACTCGCTCTTCCTAAGCTTCTCTTTCTTTCCCCTTAATTTCATGTACGTCTTCTCCCTCATGAAATTTATCCTCAAAAGTAAGACACTTTCTTAGGAAACCCTGAACCTGTTCAATAATTGACTCCACACTATCTCTTACCAGATAGAAATCTCCGTTTGCCAGCTTTACCTTGGTTTCCGGAATGCGGCGAATGTAAAGGATTTGAAAATAATTCAAAAACACTTCTTCCCCGTTTAATTTTGTTAGGCGTATCATGATTTCCTCCTTTCGTCTACTTACACAGCAGAAGCCTTCCTTTGTTGGAAATGGATTTTTCTTCTTTTCAGAAGCAATCTATTCTGTTTTCCAACTCAGGAAAGCCTTAGCTTATGTTTTATCTCTTCATATTTACCAGTTCCTGAAGAACTTCATCAGATACGGTAATGATCTTGGAGTTAGCCTGGAAACCTCTCTGTGTGGTAATCATGTCAGAGAATTCCTTTGCCAAGTCAACGTTGGATGCTTCCAAATATCCGGCCATCAAGGTAGGGGTGGAACCCTCACCGGGCATGGTTGCGGAAATGTATCCTGTGTTATCTCCTACTCCTGCATTAAAGGTGTTGTTTCCCGCCTTGGTCAAACCTTCCTGGTTCTGGAAGGAAGCAACTGCTACCTTTCCTAAAACGATGGATGTGGATGTAACCTGTGCAGGTGCTCCACCGGTTCCCGGAGTCTTATTATCGATAATTCCCTTAACAATTCCGTCTGCACCGATTTCTACGGACTTAAGCTGTGCTGCAAAACCTGTAAATACAGGGCTACCGGTTAAAGCTACCGCTCCGGTATTGTCAGCTGCAGGTGCACGAAGGGCAACCAGCTTCTTTCCGCCGTCTCCGTACTTGGTAGGCTCTGTCAAAGAGTCAGGCTGGAAGCCGTATACGAAGTTGTGGTTTGCATCTACAATATATCCGTTTGCATCTACAGAGAACTGACCTACACGGGTGTATGCAAAGTTGTTCTTCTTCATCTCTGCGGTTGTGGTCTTTGTATTTGCAGGATCCAGGGTAACTTCCTTATTGGATGCGCTGGTTACAAAGAATCCGGATCCGTTGATGGAAGCATTGAAGCCTCCCACATAGGATGGTGTACTGGAAGTAAAGTCAGTGGCAATTGACCCGGTTAAGGAACCGTATCCGTACTGAGCGGGGTTTGCACCACCGATGGTAGCATTACCGCTGGCTTCCTGCTTTCCTCCTGAAGAAGTACTGGATGTCTGATACATTGTATCCTTAAAGCTATATCCCTGAGACTTAAATCCGAAAGTGTTAACATTGGCGATGTTGTTACCGATAACGTCTAACTTGTTCTGATGTGCTCTCAAACCTGCTACTGCAGAATCCATTGCTCTTAACATATATTCTTGTCCTTTCCTCAACTGGTGAGTTTGAAAAATGAATGGCGCTTTTTGCGCATTTGAAACTTACTCCTTATTATCGGCTAAGTTTCTCAAATCTATAAAAGAAATAAAAATTAAATTTTAATTCTAATTGCTTGCAGAGTGAGCTGCCGCTTCTCTTTCAAGGATAGCCACATGGGGGCCTACCTCGGAGGAGCTTGCACTGCTTGATGCTACCGCAGGGGGAACGGAGCTTCCTGCCGGATTGGCGCTAGCTGTTGTTCCTGTTGTTGCGGGTACAGAAGCGCTGCCTGTTGCAGGGCTTGCTGTAGAGGCACTGCCTGTTGTTCCTGCTGCACCTGCACCGACAGTAGAAGCTGCAGCTGCCGCTGTAGCACTTCCTGCTGTTGCTGCGGAAGGGCTGGCTGTGCTGCCGCTTGTGGAGCTTGTTGCACCGGGTGCTGTTGTACTTGCGCCGGGTGCTGTTGTGCCTGTGCCGGTTACTGTTACAGCAGAACCGGTAGTAGAGCTTTCCGAAGCAGCTCCTGCCTGACGTACCATCAAAAGACTTTCCAAAGGATAGTCTGTAACATCTCCCTGTAAACGGAAGCTGGGTTCATCTCCCGTAAGGTTTACGGAAGCAATTACGCCGGATTTTTCCTTAGGCGCATCGGGTTTTGCTTTTTGCTCCGCCTCCGGAACCTTTGCGGAAACCTCCTTACCGATTAAACCTGCCAAATAGCTGGTTTTGGTCAAAGCCATTTCCTGCTTCATATTGGTAGTCATGGTTCCTAAGCTTTGTACCATGGCCATCTGTGTCATCTGCGCCATCATCTCGCTGTTGTCCATAGGACTGGTCATGTCCTGGTTTGCAAGCTGGGCGGACAAGAGCTTAAAGTAGCTCTCGATGGATAATGTATTTTTATCGTTTGACTTCGCACTGTAAGTCGCCTTTTCATAGGGACTGGTTGCGGAAGAAACACCTTGAATTTCTGCCATATCTTCTCCTTATTGGGCTAGTCCTAAACGCATTCTTTGCAGGAAGCCTTCTGCATTGTCCTGCTGCGCCCGTTCCTGTTGTTCCCTCTGCCGACGCTCCGCTTCCTCTTTATTCTCGGAATTGGATTGTCCCTGCTGCTGGAAACTCGGAGCATGCTGCTCCTCCTGTACCACAATCTTGGTGAGTTCTCCTGTTTTTTGCTCCAGGATTCTTCCCATATCCTCAGCACCGGTCTGTAAAAGATGCAAGGTCTTGGGATTTTCCGCGGTAATGACAATGTTTGCCTTGCCGCCGCTGTAGTTGACTTTTACGGTAATTTGTCCAAGATTTCTGGGTTCTAACTCAATCTTAATTTCGCCATGCTGAAGTTCCGCCTTATTGGATAAGAACTCCGCCACATCCTCCGGAAGCTTCGCTTCAGAGCTATGTAACACGGCTTCTTCCCGAACCGGTGCATTAACCGACTCTGAAAGCTTTTCCTGACTTCCCGGTAAGGAAATCTGTTGTCCGGCATGCCCATCCACTTTGTCGAGCTTTTCCTCTTTTCCGGACTTCTTCTCTTCTACTCTTTGAGAAAGCTTCTCTTCCAAACGCTGAGAAGGAATGATATTTTCCTCCTTAGGCGCTTCCACAAGGGACTTGTCCCCCACCGGGGAAGCTCCTTCTTTGAGCTCTACAGTCTTAGTGTCTTTTGCGTCCTTAGAATCTTCCTGTAAGAAATCGGAAAAATCCTTTTTTGTAGCATTATCCGCTAAGGCCGTAGTCTCTTCCTTTACTTCAGGAAGAACGGTAACAAGCGCGCTTTCTTCTGTAAGCGGAATGGATACCGGTTCAGCTACTGCCGTAAGGTCGGAAACCGCATCAACAGCACCTTCCTCGACCGCAATCTTGATGTCTGCCATCAACTGATCTTTTTGGAATAGAAGCTGCTTTTCGGAAACCAGGCTTGCCGCCTTCTCTCCCTGTAAGCTGTCCTGCTCCTCGGTCTTTGTCTCTTTCTTTTCTGTCTTCTTCTCTCCCTTTTGAAGCTTTGCTTCCTTCGGGTCTTTTTCTATACTGTTCTGTTCTGTTTTTTTCTCACTGTTTTCTTGGGATTTGTTCTTTCTGTCTCCCTCATTCTTCACTGTATCCTCTTTGGAGGAGCGAAGAAACGCATTAAAGTCAAGGGAAGCTTTGTTGTCTTCCAAGGACTTCCCCTTGTTTAAGTCTTTTCCAACGGGAAAGGCTTGACTTTTTTGAATTGTCATCTCTGCCATATACTCTCCTGTACCTATGCCTTCATTGCGTGAGAGACGAATTCCTCGATAAACTGTTCCTCTGCCTTCTGTCCTTGAACACGATACTCCTCAAGCTTTTTCTCCTTAAGTTTCTCGAAGGCATTGGTGTCTACGTTGGCCTTAATCACCTCTCTCTTCTTTTCTTCGGCAATAACGGTACGTCGGATAAGCTCATCTTTCTCTTTCCCTATACGTTTTTCCATTCGCTCGATGCCATTGACATACATCATAATGGTTTCAATGGAAGCACCTTCCTGCTTCACCCGCTCAAATTCCTCTTCGTAGTGAAACAACTCTTCCTGAAGGCGATTGATCAGACTTTGCTGATTCAAAACTTCCTGCTGCTTAATGGCATACTCTTCCTTCACCTTGTCTAAGACTTGAAGCTTAAATTGATAGACTGTTTCCAAACTGTACTTGAATTTTTTCAATTTGGTTCCCGCCTTTCTGCATCTTAAAATTTAATTGCCTTATCCAATATCGGTAATTTCCTTCATTTGCATAACCGTATCTTCGTAAGAAAATGCTTCTCCTGTTCCCTGCATCAAGAAATCATTGATGGCGGGGTACTTATCTACAGCCTCATCCAGCTTGGGATCCGTGCCCTTTTTATAAGCACCGATAGCGATAAGATCCGCATTTTTTTGGTAAAGTCCCAGAGTATTTCTCATTCTACTGGCATATTTTTTGTGCTCCTGGGATACCAGCTCCGCCATCAATCGGGAGATGCTCATACCGATGTCGATAGCAGGATAATGGTTTTCCGCAGCCAGTGCACGGGACAGCACAATATGTCCGTCCAGGATACCGCGGACCGTATCCGCAATGGGCTCGTTGGTGTCGTCTCCTTCCACCAGCACGGTATAAACGCCGGTGATGGAGCCCTTCTTAAAGGCGCCCGCCCGCTCCAGTAAACGGGGGAACTCCGCATAAATCGAGGGAGTATAGCCTCTTGCGATAGGAGGTTCTCCGGTGGCCAGACCGATTTCTCTTTGGGCCATGGCAAAACGGGTTAAGGAGTCCATCATTAAAAGCACATCCATGCCCCTGTCCCGGAAATATTCCGCAATGGTTGTGGCCACAAGTGGGGCTTTTAAACGAAGCATGGCAGGCTGGTCGGAGGTTGCCACCACCAGTACGGTACGCTTCATTCCCTCTTCTCCCATGTCCTTTTCCACGAATTCCAAAATTTCTCGTCCACGCTCTCCCACAAGGGCGATGACGTTTATATCTGTCTTAACATTTCTGGCAATCATGCCCATCAGAGTGGACTTACCTACTCCGGATCCGGCGAAGATGCCGATACGCTGTCCCTTACCTACGGTGTTTAAGCCGTCAATGGCCTTAATTCCGAAGTGCAGTCTCTCTCGAATAGGCGGTCTATCCAAAGGGTTCATATAGGAATTGTTCACGGTATAGAAATCGCTCTCCGGAAAGGGTTCCCCCCCATCCATGGGATTTCCCTGGGCATCAATGATTCTGCCCTTCAAAAAATCCCCCACAGGAACACGAAGGCGCCTTCTTGTATTCCGTACAAAGGCGCCTGATGTGATGCCCACAGAGGTCTTATAGGTCATAAGCTGTACCCGGTCTCCCTTGAAGCCCACGACTTCCGCGGCCACCTGGCTTTCCGTCTCATCACTATAAATCATGCAAATATCTCCGATACTGGACTTTCCGGTACCGGAGGCTTCCATAGACATTCCTACGATATTCTCGATTTTTCCGATATTCTCCACAGTATCCATCTTCTTAATCGTGGAAAGAATATTTTCATACATCCCTTACTCACTCTCTTGGGCATCCAATCGTCCCAATCTCTCCCTTAAATTTTCCATCTGGGTGTCGATGCTGGCATCCACAATCTCATCCGGAGTTTCCAGAATCAGTTTTCCCGGTTCCTCCTTCTCCACAATCACAAACTTGATGTTGTCGGAAATCTGGCTTAATTCATTGGCCACATCTCCGTCAGTCTCCACCAGCATTTCATAATCCAGACGGTCAATATGTATTTTTAGCCATGCAGTCTTCTTGATACGCTCCGCCTCTTTTAAAATCATTCTTCGAATAACTTCTCCGGAGGAACGGAGGCTTACCAAAATAACCTTTTCCGCCACCGCAATAGCCACATCCTTTAATTCATCCATATAACGGTAAAGGCGCTCCGTTTTCGCATCCTCTACCATACGAAGGCACCGGTTCATGTCCATACGGAAATTTTCCATTTCCTCCGCATGCTCTTCCATTACCTTCTCCTCGGCCTCCGCCTTTCCTGCCTCTAAGCCCTTTTGAAAACCGGCCTGATAGCCCTCTTCCTCCGCCTTTTCCTTTAAAAGCTTAGCTTCCTTTTCCGCCGCATCCATAATTCTCTGGGCTTTTTCCAAAGCCAAATGCAGCAAGGTCTCATGGTAGGGGTCCTCTGCCTTTGTTTCCGGAAGAGGAAGAGCATCTACCGGCTCTTCCTCCTCTTCTTTATCTTCGGAGGAAGCAAATTCTTCCATCTCCTCCTCTTGAATTTCTTCCGGCTCTTCCAAGGTCTCTAAAAAGGAGGAAAGCTGGCTATTGCTAGCCGAGCGAATCACTTTTTTAGACGAGAACATTGTCTTCATCGCCTCCCTTATTAATGATTACCTCTCCCTTATCCTCTAAAAGACGAATCAGGTTAACAATACGCTGCTGTGCCTCTTCCACATCCTTCAAGCGGACATTTCTGGAGTTCTCCATATCACTCTTAACAGTTTCCGCCATACGCTTGGACATGTTGTTGAAGAAGATCTGCTTCATCTCTTCATTTGCGGTCTTCAAGGCGAATACCACATCCTTGGAGTCACAATCTCGGATAAATCTCTGTACAGAACGGTCGTCCATGGTGAGGATATCCTCGAAGACGAACATCTTATCCTTAATATCTGCGGAAAGATCCGGGTCGGTAACATCCAACTCGTCGAAAATCTTCTTTTCGTTACTTCTGTCAATGTGGTTCATCACATCCGCTACGAAGTCAATACCACCCAGATTCATGTTGTCTTCACTGGTGATAATGGTATCGAACTTCCGCTTCATCTCTTCTTCCACGATGGAAATGGCTTCCGGGGAAACTCTGTCCATCTTTGCCATAGCCATAACCGTAGGAATGCGCTTTGCCTCCTGCAGGTTCTCCAAAATCTGGGCTGCCTGCTCAGACTCCATATAGGAAAGAATCAGGGCGATAACCTGAGGACGCTCGTTTTGAAGCAGGGATAACAATGCCTTGGGATCTCCCTTTGCAAAGAAGTTAAAGGGCTTGGAAGCCAAGGTCTGGGAAACTCTGTCCAAAAGGGATTTGGCCGCGGATTCTCCGAAGGCCTTTTCCAAAACCGCCTTGGCATAGTCCATTCCGCCGTCTGTCATCATCTTATGGGTAAGACAAAGACGGTAGAACTGATCCAAGGTTGTCTCCACCATAGAGTTGGTGGTTTTTCCCATTTTTGCCACCTCAAAGGTTAACTCCTCGATATCATGCTCCCCCAAATACTTGTAGATCTGGGAGGCACGATCGGAGCCCAGGGACACCACCACAAGGGCAGCTTTTTGTTTTCCTGTAAGCTTTGGGACAAAGTCCTGATTTTCATCGATGGGGTTAGCTTGTTTTTCTTGTTGATCTGTGCTGTTTTCTGCCAAGGTTTTGCTCCTCTTCTCTCATCCAGCTTTGAATAAGCTTTGCCACTACCTGCGGGTTCTGATCCGTAAATTCGCCGATACTCTTCTTCAGCTTCATGCCGTGAGCCATCTTGCCCTCAGCAGTCAGCTCATCTTCATCAACTTCCTCTACCGGTGTAATTTCATCCGTAGGCTGCTCTATACTGAGTGCTGCTGCATTTTCCATTTCTTCCTGTGCCAACTTCTTCAGCTTCTTCTTCTTTCTTCCACGAAGAATCAAAATCAACAGAATCAAAATCAGTAAGAATGCGGATACCGCCGCTCCGATCAGTGCCCACAACGGGAACTGGTTCAGGAGAGTCTTAGGCTCTTCTGCCGGCTTCTTCTCCTCTGTAGTCTGTTGTACCGCGGTCTTATTCAGAGAACGAAGAATAGTAATCTTATCCGCCGCCTCATCCCGCTTGATTCCCGCAGCATCCGCCACCAGGTTAATCAAATCGCTTTCCGGAATACTGTTGTCATCCGTATTGATGACAATCGCCACGGAAGCATCCTCCAAAACACCGGGAGCAATTTCTTTTTGCTCCTTTAGCACATTGTAAAGCCACTCTCTGGTAGCACTGGAGTTGGAATAATTATCCGTAGTCGTAGCCGTTCCGTTTTGGGTGGTGTATCTTGGGGTGTCCGCATTGGCATCCGCCCCGGCAACACCGGCAGCGTTTTCTCCGCTGTTTCCGGCATTTTCCCCGGCCACCTCCTCATTGCTCAGTAAGCCTCTTTTATCTGTTGCTTCCGTTTTTTCCGGTACGGTGTACTGGGTGTTCTCCTGAATCAGCTTCGCCATATTCAGGGTTCCCTTTACGGAAACCGCCAGGTTTTCTCCTCCGTAAATCTTTCCCAAAACCCGTTTAATATTGTTGGCAATATTGTTTTCCACCGTGGTGGTCAGATTTGCCATACTGGTTCCGGAGCCGCTGGCACTGTCTCCTGCGTCTGCTGCCACCTCTTCCATGGTACCCGCATCAAATACGGAAACATTGGTAAAGTTCATTCCCTTTACCGACCTTGCAATAAGGTTTTTAATGGCTTCCGCATTCTTTTCGGAAAGACTCTGTCCCTCCTCCATGGTCACCACCACACTGGCACTGGCCTGTACGGGATTGTCCTCTTCAATAGCGTAGGTCTGGTCCGTACCCTCGGCGATCGTCACCTTGGCGTCCCGCACCCCGTCAAATAGACGAATGGTCGCCCCCAAACGATCCTGTAAATCATACAGGGTATATTGTTTTTTATCGGACTCGGTGGTCATAAGACCGGAGTTTCCGATATACATGTCGTAAGCAAATCCCGACTTCGGGTAGCCCTTGGACAAAAGCTGTGCTCTTAAGGTATCCACAGACTCGGAGGGCACCTTTAAGGCTCCGGACTTTCCGTCATAGAGATAGGGGACATTCTGTTCCTGCAAAAGAGAAACAATCTGCTGAGCCTCTCCCTGACTTAAGGAAGAGAACAGGGTCTGATATTCGGTTTTCTGCCCTCTTGCCAAGAGGAAGACGGCAACGGCAATAACCACTACGGTAATTCCCGCAATGATGCCTAATAATTTTTTTGATTTAGCAGACAGATTCTGCCACATTTCCTTGAGCTTTTGCACCTGCAAACTCTCCTATTCCTGATCCTTATAAATTGATTTTCATCAATTCATTATAGCCTTCCAACGCCTTGTTTCTGAGTGATACCAATAAATCTAAGCTGATTTGCGCCTTCGCCTCCGCAATGGGTAAGCTGTGGGCATCGGATAATTGTCCTGTAGCCAGGAGATACTGTTTGTTTTCCACATCCAGCTGGCTGGTCTTTACATTGTCAATGGCGGAACGAAACACATCCTTAAAAAGTCTTGCGCCTTCTGTTCCTCCTGCCTGAGTTCCCTGGTCAATGCTCCCTACACTTCCAATCTTCCAAGATGATAAGGGACTGATGAAATCTGAAACGTTCATCCTTTTTCCTCCTAAATACAGTAAACGCGGATTCACTTCTTAGCTCTTCCCGAGGCTTTCGGAAAATCTTATTTTTCCTCAAGAAGGATAAACGAGATATCGCACGCTTTGCGAGCGATACTCGTTATGAATAAGCATAAGAACTGAATTTACGATTTTTTTAATATTAAATCCATGGTACTATAACAAACTGTTTCCGTAATGACAAGCCTCTGTTTTTCCCTTTTTTCCCTGAAAATCTTCGCATTTTCTTATGAAAAGGAAGGAAAAACTTAATTTATAAAAAAGCTGCTTGCCCTTTACATTTTTACTCATGAAAATAGACAAATTCTCCCCCAAAAAAGCAGGGAAAATTTGTCTATTCTTTTTTTGCCATTCTTTTTTCCATATGCACTCCTTTCCCAATAGAGCAAGGGAAAATAAGGCTATTCCTCCTTTTCCCCTGTTCTTTCCGTTCGATAACTCCAAAGGCTTTTCTTTTCCTTATTTTTTCAAAGCCTTAAAAACACTCCTCTTCTTTTCCAAGAGGAAGCTCCCCTTCTTTTCCAAGAGGAGTTTGCCTGTATATTTTTATAACAATACCACTATTATATAGAAGATATCTTTTTATTTCTACATAATTAACTATTTCTTTTAAACCTGAATGCGAGAAATCATCTCCTTCAGTGAAGCCGCATTCTCATTCAGATCCTGACTGGAAGCGGAGCTTTCCTCGGAGGTGGCACTGTTTTGCTGTACTACCTTGGAAACCTCTTCCAATCCCTTACTTACTTCAGAAATAGATTTCGCATCCGTTACCATGGAACCGGCAATTTCGCTTACCATTTCCTTACTCTTCTCAGAGCCGTCCATAACGTCTCCCAATGTCTTTGCGGCGTGGTCCACGATATTCACACCCTTCTTCACCGCATTGATGGTGCTCTCAATCAGAACGGAGGTCTCTGCCGCTGCATCTGCGGACTTTCCTGCCAGGTTTCTGACCTCATCCGCTACCACGGCAAAGCCCTTACCGTAAACACCGGCTCTGGCTGCCTCGATTGCTGCATTTAATGCCAAAATATTGGTCTGGAAAGCAATGTCATCAATGGCCTTGATGATACGCTCTACCTGATTGGACTTATCCTCGATTTCCTCCATAGCCAAGAGCATCTCGCCCATCTGCTGATTTTCATCGGAAATCTTCTCGGAAACCTCTCCGAAATAACTTTCTACATTGCCCGCCTTCTGTGCCTGGGCACTGATTCTTGTGGAAAGAGCATAGATGCTGGCGCTTAACTCCTCCAAAGTGGATGCCTGCTCTGTAGCACCCTGAGAAAGGGCCACGGAACCGTTGGCAATCTGCTCGGAACCGGACTCTACATCCGCCGCCACCTGATTGATGGAGCCGAAAACATTCTTCAAGTTCTGGTTGATTTCCCGATAGGACTGCAAAATGCTGGCATAATCCGCCACATACATATTTTCATCCATGGACTGTACCGCAAAGTTTCCTTTGCTCATCTCGGATAATACCGCACAAATGTCGGTAATAATCTTCTTCAATTCCCCGGACAGAGCAGAGAAGTCGTCCACCATCTCTCCCAGCTCGTCACTTCCGATATACTTCTTATTAAAAGCAATATTTAAGTGACCGCTGCGCATCCTTTTAATTGCCTTGGAAACCGTACCGATTCTTCCGGTAATATCTCTTTGCAGCTTCAGGAAGGCAAAGACACAAAGAAGAATCACGATGACAAAGACCACGCCCAAAAGCAAGCTTTCTTTCACCCGCATATCCTTGGCCTCCTGGATCTTCGCTTCAGAATGCTCATCAGAAAGCTTTCCTACTGCAGAAAGGGCGGATACAAAGTTCTCGGAGGTAACCGTATTGAAGCCCTGTTGATAGGAAGCAATCGCTCCTGCCGTGTCTCCTTTATCCAGCATATCCAGAAGAGCATAACTGTCCTTCTCCAAAGCATCCATTGCAGTGGAAAGGTTCTCTAATAAAGTCTTATCCTCCAGAGTATTTTCCAGTTTGGAAAGCTTATCCCGCATATCCTTAAAACGACTGCCAAAATCCTCTCTCTGCTCCTTTACCGGATTGTTGGCAGTATCATACATGGCTAAGAGTAAACGCTTATTGATACTCTGGATATCCTTTCGCATACTCATCTGAGACTTCATGTTGTCATACTCAATCTGCACAAAGTCATTCACCATCATGTCACTCATTTTCAAAAATGAAAATTGTGCCAAGCCGATTAAGAGGGTAACCATAATCGTCATGAGAACCAGTGTAAAAATAAACTTACTACGCAACTTCATATCCTTATAAGACATACTTCTTCTCCCTTACTTCTCTTCCTTGTCTTTCTCTCTTTCTTCCAAAAGAGTTTTGTGAATCAATGCGGCAATGCTGTCCTTATAAATCTTCCGGATGCTCACCAAAATATTTCCCTTTTGCTCCAGCTCAGAGGGTTTTAGGCTGACCATCAAAACCATGGTACCCCCTCCGGGATTCTTTGCCAGGAAAAAATCTTCCTTTGCAAATTCACTTTCCTTAATCCTTTTGTTCTTTTGCAAAAAGCGGAAAAAACGTTTGCTTTCTTCTTTGGAAAATACCTGCCCAGCAAATTCTTCCAAAATCTTCCCCTCCATAGAGAAGGAATAAGTTCCCTCTTTTTCATAGAGAATTTCCGCACCGCCTCTGCCGGGATTGGTCAAAAGCACCAGCTCATAGCCTCGGTACAAGTCCTTGACCCTTTCCATCATTTTCTTCTGCTTCAGCTTTAAGAAATTCCCCTGAAAAACCTGCAAATTCACAAGGTAGGCATTTCTCCCCGGAATATGGCTGATTTCCATACCTCGAATAGCGAAAAAGGCATCGCCTCCCATGGTGTCCAATCCTGTTTCCAAGCCCTTTGACAGGTCATCCAGATAATGCCGGATACTCCGATAAATCTCTTCTTCCCTGTTGTTGAGAATCTCCTGGGCTACGCCGGAATTTAAACCTTCCATAATGGACAATTCCCTTTCAAAGGGGGGATTCACATAGAGAAACTCCACACGATCTCCCATTCGCTCCACAATGGCTAAAGGAAATCCTTCTTCCTCCTCGCCATCCGTTTCCTTTCCGCTACGGAAGGAATTCGTACCCATAAGATTTACATTTCCAAGGTCATCGTTGTATTTTCTCTTCCAAGCCGCCTCAAAGGGAAATCCCTTTTCCTTACATTGCATAATGCTTTCCAGATAGGGGGCGGGCTTTCCGATATAGTAGCCCTGTAGCTTCTCACAACCGATTTCCCTTAAGAATTCCAGCTGTTCCTCTGTTTCCACACCCTCTGCCAGGGTACGAATGCCGATCTTCTTTGCCATGTCCACGATGGAACTGACAATTTTTTTGGACTTCTCATTGAATTCCCGAAGAAGCAGCATGTCGATTTTCAACAGGTCAAAATCAAAATCCTTCAAAATATTCAAAGAGCTGTAGCCGGAACCGAAATCATCCATCCAAACCTTATATCCTGCCTCATGGAAGCGCTTAATCTGGCTGCTGATAAGAAGCTGGCTTTTGTTTAAAACCGACTCGGTAATTTCCAAAGTCAACATTTCTCTGGGTACCTGATACTTCGTCATCCGCTCTTCCAGTTCCCGGAAAACGTCACAAAGCTCGAAGTCCATTCGAGAAAGGTTCAAGGAAACAGGCACCAGACTACCCCCATCTTCCTTGGTTTTCTGATAATCCTGACAAATTTTCTCCAGTACATACAGATCCAGGCGGTGGATCAAATGATACTCTTCCAACACCGGAATAAACTCCACAGGGGAGAGGAAGCCGTAATGAGGATCCGCCCAGCGTACTAAGGCCTCGAAACCGCAGATTTCCTTAGTCAAAGCCCGTACCAAAGGTTGATAATAGACCTTGATATAGCCCTCTTCCATAGCCTCCTCAATATGATCCACAATATATCTTTGTTTAGTCAGAAGCTGTCCCAGCTCCTCATCATAATAACGGGAGAAAACTTCCCGCTCTTTTTTAATACTGTCACAGGCTGTTTTGGCCTTGTCACATATTGTGCTGATGCTCTTTTGTTCCCGGACAAAGCAGATTCCCGCTTTAAAATCCAAAGCCATGGGAAGATCCAGCTTTTGTATGGCGGCTCTCACCTTACAAATCGCCTCATAATGTCCGGAATTTGGGGTTAATAAAACATACTGGTCCGCATACATTCTGGTAATCAAGGCATAAGGAAAATATTTTTTCAAAATCTTCGCCATAGCCAGAATCAAAGCATCTCCCGCCTCGAAGCCGAAGCGCTCATTGTATAGTTTAAAATCTATAATATTGAAGTAAATCGCACATTGCCCTTCTTCCATGTAGCGCTCTGCCAAATCCCGAAAGGCCTGGTTTTTTACGGTCTTACTTAAAGGGTCCTTGAAAATACTGCCTAAGCTGTCCTTTTCCTTCATCCATCCCGGAAGAAGTTCTTGTTCTGTATTCAATTTGACTCCTTCCCACGCAACAGAGCATCCTTGCTCATCCATCGAAACTGTTTCCTGCTGTCCTTCCAAGCTGTTTCCCTGAAGGAAGCAGTTTAAACCTTTGCTTTACCTCTATCGTCAAAAAAAAGAGGAGATATAATCCCCTCTTTTCTCTCTTTTTGTATTTTCCTTAAACGTTAATTATTTTCTACAAAAATATTTTTTATAGCACTAAAATGCATAACAATTTAGCTAAGCTTTCCGCCCTCTACTACAATGCTGTCCGGATCGGTATCGGAACCGAAAACAGGCTCCAGAGTTTCCTGATAATCCTTATGGAAAAACTGCTCCTTTCCAAGGGTTTCAATTTCCTCGTTCAGGAAGTTCAGAAGGCTTTCATTACCCTTGGCTACTGCAGCGGCAATGGTATCATAATCTCCCAAGGTCTCCACGCCAACGGTAAAGCCCGGATTGGACTTGGCCCAAGCAATGACCTCGGTGTTATCGGTGGAGAAAGCATCTCCTCTTCCGTCCAAGAGTGCATTGTAAGCATCCGCATAAGCATCATACTTCTGCAGCTTCACTTCCGGATGGTTTGCTTCAAAATAAGTCTCCGCAGTGGTTCCCTTAGCAATAATCAGGGTCTTTCCCTTTAGCTCATCTACAGATTTAATTACCGCATTATCAGGAGAAACTATGCCGAGAGCTACCTTCATATAAGGAAGGGCAAAATCCACCTTCTCCGCTCTTTCTTTGGTAACGGTAAAGTTCGCCAGGGTAATATCCACCTTTCCGGTAGAAACATACTCTACACGGGAAGCGGGATCCAGAGAAGTAAATTCCACCTTTACCCCTAAATCATCCGCAATTCTGTGGGCATAGTATACATCATAGCCCTGATTTACACCCTTTTCATCCACATAACCAAAGGGTGCCTTATCCGTAAACACACCGATACGAATCACACCGGATTCTTTAATTTCATCTACGGTTCTAAAGCTGGACTTTTCATCAGTTTCAGCAGTCTTAGATTCCGCCTTTTCTCCCGCCTGCTCTGTAGCCTTTCCTGAGCCCTGCTCGGTACCTGCTGCCGTAGTCTGAGCTTCTTCCGCCTTCTTTCCGCCTCCGCAGGCTGCCAGGGAAAGGGCTGCTAAAATCGCCACTCCGCTAAAAATCACATTTTTCTTCATATTTTCTCCTCTCTCCGGGTCTCCGGAATAAACATTTATCTTCCAACATGTCTATGGGACACGTAAGAAAAATTTTGTAAAAACTGCTGTGCTCTCTCTGTATCAGGCTTTTGGAAAAAGTTCTCCGGGGTATTTTCTTCTAAAATCTTTCCTCCCTCCAGGAACAGCACCCTATCCGCCACTGCCTTGGCAAAGCCCATTTCATGGGTCACAATCAGCATGGTTAAGCCCTGCTCCGAAAGCTCCATCACCACATCCAAAACCTCTCGCACCATTTCCGGGTCCAGAGCCGCCGTTACCTCATCGAAAAGCATCAACTTCGGATGCATCATCAGAGAACGAATAATCGCCACTCTCTGCTTCTGCCCTCCGGAAAGCATGGAGGGATAGGCATTTTCCTTATCGGAAAGATGCACTCTGGCCAAAAGCTCCCTGGCTTCCTGCACAGCCTCCTCCCTCTTTCTGCCCTGCACCTTCATGGGCGCCAGAAGAAGGTTCTCCAATATACTCATGTGAGGGAAGAGGTCATAGCTTTGGAAAACCATTCCCAGATTCTGCCGCTCTTTTCGAGCCTCCTCACTTTTTCCCACAATATTTTTTCCTTCCAGAAGGATTTCTCCCCCCTGAATACGCTCCAGACCCATAATGGTGCGAAGCAGGGTGGACTTACCGCAGCCGGAGGGTCCCAGAAGCACCACCACCTCTCCCTTTTTCACCGATAAAGAAATATCCTTTAACACGGGGCTGTCATCCTCATAGCTTTTTTCCAGATCTTTTATCTCTAAAAGCTGTTCTTGTACGATTTCTTCCATAGTTTCCTTTCTATAATCCTATACCTTAAGCTTCTTTTCCAGATATTTTCCCAGCTGAGAAATGGGGAAGCACACGATAAAGTAGAGGAAAAAAATCACCGTATAAATCACGATGGAGGCCTTCGGATATTGGAAACGGTTGGCATCGATAATCTGTTGCCCTGTTTTCAGCACCTCCACCACGCCAATCAACACAATCAAAGAAGTGGTTTTAATCATTCTGGTAATCAGATTAATGCTTAAAGGAATCAAGCGTCTTACCGTTTGGGGAATAATGATATAGCGGTAAATCTGCCAAGAACTTAAGCCAAGACTCCTGCCGCTTTCCTTCTGGTGTCTGGGAATACTGCCGATGGCTGCTCGAACCAGGTCTCCCATTTCCGCCGTACCCCAGAGGGTAAAGACCAGAATTCCGGAGGCTTCTCCGGAAAGATGAAAGCCCGCAATTCTTGCCGTTCCGAAGTAGACCAAAAACAGTAAAACCAGCGGCGGCATAATACGGATAAAGGCCAGATAAAGCTGGCTGATTCCCCGACTTATGGGATCCTTTCTTCTCATGAAAAGCCCGAAAAGAATCCCCAAGGGAAGAGAAAGCAAAACCGCAATCAGGCTGACTCGAAGGGTAACAAAGAGCCCCCACAAAAGACGTTGAAAATTATTCCCCGCAAAAAGAATGGTATATACCGGAGGCTTCTCTGCATTTGCCGAGAGTAAAATATTAAACATAAGAAATGCGCATCCTCCTTTCCAAAACATTTCCCAAAATACTGAGGGGCAGAAGCATAATGAGATAAGAAATTACCAACATCAACAGGGCTTCCTCCGTCTTATAATACAGGCCGATTAAGTCCTTACTGACAAACATCAGATCCGCAAGGGCGATTCCGCTGAATACCGAGGTTTCCTTAATCAGGAAAATCATATTTGCCACGATAGCCGGAATGGAAACCGATAAGGCTTGAGGGAAAATGATGTAACGCATAATCTGTCCTTTAGACAGCCCCAAGCTTTGGGCAGATTCTTTTTGAATCTTTTGTACGGTGGAAAGTCCTGAACGGAAGGCCTCCGTCATATAGGCCCCCCCCAGAAAGCTTAGGCCGATAACCCCGCAAAGCTCCGAACTGAAACGTATTCCCAGCTTTGGCAAGCCGAAATAAAGAAAAAACAGTTGCACCAAAAGGGGCGTATTTCTGCTAAGCTCCACATAAATCTGCACCACTCTCCGCCAAATCGGAAGCTTATAGTACAAAATCAAGCTGGCAGCAAAACCGATCAGTAAGGAAAACAGAATTCCCAGAAAGGCAATGCCCAGGGTCAGCTTTCCCGCCTCCACATACATCGGTATGTACTGTTTGATAAATGCAATATCCAAAACTCTCTCCCCCTTAGAACTCTTTCCTTTTCTTAAAAATGAAAGTCCCCTTCTATTTTAAGAAAGTCAATGCCATAAAAATCCATTGTTTTAGAAACAAAAAAGCGAGCTGCCGAAACAGCTCGCTGAAATATATCCACAAAAATATCCTCAGAATCAGCTGGCACGGCAAAAAGCCCTATGACTATGCATACGGCAACAGCAACAGCAGCAATTCATCATATTGATTTCTGTTCTGTTTCTTCTCATCTTGCCAACGATCCTTTCCCAAAAAATCCTTCATCAAACGGAATTGTTTGCTATGCTAACAGCTTTTTTTCTCCCTGTCAAGTATTTCATAGCATTTTACTGGGGATTTAAATTGGAAGAAAAAAGAGAATATTTTTTCGTAAGCGCCTCCCACTCTCCATTTTCCTTCATCTTTTTCAGCCCCCGAACAAAGGCACGAAGCAGCTCTTTATTCTGCCCCATTCCCACCATCAGGCCGTAATGCTGCTCCTCTTTTAGGGAAAATATTTCTATATTCTGCCCTGCTCTGCTATTTTTCTCTTTCTGCACGTCAAATTCGCTGATGCCCAAAAGATCCGGAGGAAGATAGTCTTCCGTTCTTCCCTTCTCATCGATTTTGGGAATTTCTTCCTTCATGGCCTCCAAAACCGGAAGATCCTCCGCAATAAAATCACCCTTTCCTTCCAGCCATTCCCGGATAAGATCTTGGTTTTCCTGCACCACCAGCAGAGAAAAACCTTCCTTTTGTCGGATGCTTTCCAGAAAAACCGCCGTACCGCTTCCCTCCTTGACCAGGATGCTCTTCCCCTGTAAAGAAGGCATTTGCTCCGATGCCGAAGAATCCTTTCCATATAAAAGTCCCAGGGTAGAACTTCCATAGGCTTCCGAAAAGCTCAGCTGCTTTTCTTCCCGAATTTCAATCCCTCCCATAGCCCCTACAATAGTGCCGGTCACCACGGCAGACTGTAAAGCCGAAGGATTCATGGGAACAAATTTCACGGTAAAGCCCTCCAGCCTGGCAATGGCTTCTATCAACTCCACATCAAAGCCGGCGGGATTTTTCTCCTCATCAAGGTAAGAAAAGGGCGCATTGTCCCGGTCAATGCCCAAACGGATTTCCCTGCCCTGAATCTTTCCGGTGCTCTTCTTTCCACAGGAACTTAAGGCGAAGGCAAAAAATAGGACAAACAAAAAAAGAGGCAGAACAGTAAGCTTGCCGAAAAAAGCAGCCCTCTTATGCATCTTTCCCCTGATCCTTTCTCATTTCCCGGTCCATGATTTGAAGCATCCGAAGTACACTCTTAAAGGGGAAGCAGGCTTCCTCCTCCACGCGAAAAATATCACCCTGCCAGGTAGCATTTTGCCGATATTTGGTATGAATAAAGAAGGTACTCACCTTCCCTCTTTTCTGAATAATGGGGAACTTCTCCAAAGTTCCCGCCTCATCCGGAAGACGTTTCTTCCCCTTACGATTGGGATAGCTATATTTCTCTCTTTTCCGAAAGCTCCGGTCTCTGGTGGAGGTTTGGGGATAGTCCCACTCATCGTACTGAAACTCCATCTTCTTGATTAAATCCAGTACACCAAAAAAGGGAGTACTTTCCTCTTTATACTGATGAATTATTTCTCCCTCAAGCTGACCATCCTGATACTTATGTACCAGAATACCTAATAAGTCTATGGCATAAAGCCTTTCCAATTGATTTTCCATAGTCTCCTTCACCGCTGTCCTATTGCCTGATGCGCAACAGTCTCTGACAACTAAGCTTTTCAACTTACCTGATTGACTTCCCGGCTTTCTTATTCCTCTTCTTCCTCATCCGGGAAATCTTCCTCGGTAAGAGCCTTGTCCATCAGCTTCAGCATCTCCAGAGCGCTCCGAAAATACTGGCTCTTATTCTTTTCTGCCCAGGTAACCTTTCCTTGCCAAGTCTCATTCTCCGTGTATTTTACCTGTACGATAAATGTTCCGTTTCGAATTTCCTTGCTATCCATGCGCTATCCCCTTTATGAAGTATTGCCGGTACTGCTACGGTGTACTGTATTCTATCATAAAAAAAGCAAGCTTTGCAATTCCTTTCATTTTTTTGATAAAAAGAAAATTTCTATAACGAAAAAGAGCTGCCGATGATTTTTCGGTAGCTCTTTCCCTTACGTACTCTTTCAATTTGTTCAAGTTTTTCAATTTTGTTTTCAGTTCTTTTATACTTCTCTTTAGATACCGAATTCCTGTGCCCAGTAAACTTCGCCATTTACTTCTACAGTGTAGATAGCTCCGGACTTGAACTCCGGCTTAAGGATGTTTGCTCTGTGTGCCGGAGAATTCATCCAAGCTACTACAACTTCATCAGCGCCATCGAAATACTGTGCTAAGTTCTCTCCGTAAAGAACGCTTGGGTCAGCTGTGTACCATGCAGATCCATCAGGTCTTGTGTGAGAAAAGCTTCTAACGATTTCTGTAGCTCTTACCTTAGCTGCGTTTTCGATCTGGAAGTTCCAAGTAAGTGGCTGAAGGCCGTTTGCAACTCTGATTTCGTTAACTTTAGTAAAAGCGGCTTTAGCATCGCCCTTTGCAGCGAATGCAGTCATAGCGAAAAATGCGGTAAATAATGCTGTAAGTACAACAAGTTTGATAACTAACTTTTTCATGTGATAACTCCTTCATAAAGAGGGAGTCAGGAAGCAGAATCAGTTCACCCTGGTCAGGGGATTCTTGATTGCAGCTGGCTGACATTTTACAGTCCCTATAGCTTTGCGTCGCCGGATTTCCCCGGGTTTGCCGATGTCCTACCGTATCCTACGGTGACACCATATGATGAAAAGAAAAAATCCATACTTTCTTTTCGAGTAATAAAAAAACCGACATCTAGAATTCCCTTTCTAGTTGCCAGCTAACCGTAATCTTCGATGAAATGAGTTTGTTTACTTGTTGAGTAACATCTTCATACTGGAAGATCGCAACTGGCTGCCATATTACAGGCCCTATAGCTTTGCGTCACCGGGTTTCCCCGATTTTGCTCAAACAGATCCGGTCAGAATCTGCTGGTAAGTCGAGATCCTCTTACTCGTCCCCTGCGCAAGAGTTCCAAATGACTTACAATTTGGATTATAGCATATTCCTTTGCTATGTCAACAATTTTCTTAAAAGTTTTTCTGAATTTGTTATCACTTTTATTTATATAAGTTCTGAGAGTGCATTCATAATTTATACTGGGTGGTAAACAAAATCTTTATTCTATTTAAGAGATACTTGTTTTCTAGTGGAATTTCTATCTCTGTTTAATGTATCGCCTTGTTTATTAATTTGTATAAGCATTTTTCAAACTATTTTTTAAAAATAATTGTATCTGTGATTTTAAGCTGTTATTATTTAATTTTTTACCGGAATCAAAAGCTGCTTCTGACCTTGATTCTTAAGGCTTTAGAGTGATTTCCATCAAATATTTTTGCACCATCCATACGATAGCGTGTAGAGCAATGCTTTCCATAAGCATTCAGCCTAAAAGACAAAAAAACAGCCCTGCTCTGTGGCATTTCCCATTCTTCAGCATACGAAAGCTTAAAATGGAAAAACACAGGCAAGACTGTTTCTTCTGTTTAGATATTCACTTTTCTATGTTCTTTGCTGCAAGGAGCTTTCCTTCTCCATTCTACGCAGAAACGGAATATACTTAACCGTTCTGATACACCTCTTCCAGGGCTGCCTGCACAATAAAGCGCTGGTTTCCTCCGGAAGGCCCTGAACAGGTGGACAGGGTAATGATATCCGGCCGCTGAGAAAAATCGATACTGTCCTTGGGATAATTTCTATAAGAGGAAAGTCTCTGAATCAGACTTAAATACTGATCATAGCCCTTGTCCCCTTCGAAGTCGTTGTATATAGGGCTTTCCACCGTCGTTAAATAATAGCTAAAGATACGATAGCGGGTAATCCCCTCCGGTCTACAAAGAAAGACGTAAGGATTGCTGTTGGCCAGCTGATCATCCCGAAGGAAATATTTCAGCTTTCCGAACATGGTTCCATTCTTCATGTTGTGACCGAAAATGAAGGTGTTCTTATGATCGTAGCTTCCCTTGGCATTGGCATCCAGGAAAATAGAACCGGCAAAGTTCGCCTTTCCCTCAAAGGTTCTATGCAGATACTCTTCATTGTCCTTACTCTTCACCACCGGATAGGTGATGGAAAGGGCAGGCACATGCAAAACCGCGGTAAAATCAGCATTTACCCCGGAGAGCGCTCCGTAGTCGATCTGAAAATGAGGATGGAGCAAATCTACAGGCTCCTCTTCCGGCTCATCATCAAATTCTTCCTCACCGGCCTTCTCTTTCTTCGGAGCCTCCTTCTTCGGCTCCTCGGAAATCACAATATGATCCTGCAGGGATGCGTATTCGTCCTCCGCCGCCCGATATTCCAGAAAGTCCCGGAGGAACAAGCCGCCAAAGACAATCATGGAAATAAACAGCACCGTAGGAATCAGATAATGAATAAAGCTCTGCTTCTTTTTCCTCTTTGATTTTGGCTTGTCCGCTGCCTTTTCCTCGTTTTCACCGATGTCCTTTGGATTCTCCTGTGCTGTATCGACTTCTGATGCGCCGGATTCCGCTATAACGTCTACTTCTAAATTCCTATCCAATACTTTCGTTTCTTCCGAATGATTCTCCGAAAGTTTTTGATCCAGATTTTTATCTTCCATTAGTACTCTCTTTCCGGTCTTCTGCCGCTAAATGAGCCCTTTCCCCTAAGGCAAAAGGCTTCCTCTAGCTTAGCATAGAATTCCGAGCATATTTTGTCACTTCTTCCTTACTATATTTCGACCGGAATGAAAATACAATAAAATCCTTCGCTTCGATTTATCCTTTCATATCCCAAATCACACTTTCCAGTGGATTCTCAGACTCCAGCATCAGATCAAAATTCTCCTTATCTTCAAATGCGGAATCGGACAAAAGAATGGTATTGGCGCCTTCCTCTGCATCCTCAGGCACAATGTAATACACATCCTTCTTCTCTAAAAATTCCTTCTCGGAGTTTACTCTTTCATAGAGGGTTTTCTCTACCACCACAGACTTTAAACGCGTTGTCCACCAGGGCTTTTCCGGCATCCCTTTTCCGGGAACATAGGTAACTCGAAAAGCATGTAAGTCCGCTTCTTCATTCAAGGCTGCATAAGTAGGTCCTAAAAGAATTCCCTTATTCAGCACCTCCGGCTCACCCTTTTCTGCTGTAAAAGGTACTTCCGCATCGTCTTTTACCTCTATCGTAATGTCATGGAAGGGCTGTATGCCCCCTGCCTGAATAGAGATATCATACTTTTTACTTTCCTTAAATAGGCTCTTGGGAAGAGTCAGAATCTGCTTTTCCCGATCCAAGGAGTAGCTAGGCTCGTTCTCACGATGAGACTCGGGTAAAATCGGCTGAAAACCGATGTAAACAAACGCGATGCTATCCATAATATCCTTAGACACATACAGCTTCACATCCTGATTAACCTTGGCTTCTCCCACCAGCTTAATAACATTCTTTTCCTCAGGTTGTTCCGGTGTAGGATTCTCTTCCGGCTTTCCACTCTCTCCGGTGCCGGGCTTCTCCTCAGTATTGCCATTGTCTCCGGTTCCGGGCTTCTCTTCAGTATTACCATTGTCTCCGGTTCCCGGCTTCTCTTCAGTATTACCATTGTCTCCGGTTCCCGGCTTCTCTTCAGTATTACCATTGTTTCCGGTTCCCGGCTTTTCCTCAGGCTTTCCATCCTCTTCCTTTGGAAGGTTTGAAGAAGAAGCGGTATTTCCGGAATTACCACTGGTACCCGTATCTCCGGTATTGTCTGTAGTGTTTCCGGTATTATTGCCGGCATTAGCTCCCGTATTTCCTGCATTTCCACCGGAAGTACTTCCGCTTGTGGAGCTGCCGGAACTACTGCTTGAACTGCTTCCGCTTACAGAACCGCCGGAAGAGCTGCTTGATTCCCCTCTGCTTACAAATCCGCCGGAAGAGCTACCGCCGGAACGGCTGACACCGGCCACCTGCCCTGCATTTCCGGAAGGAATACTACGGCTGACACCGGCTACCTGCTGATCGGACACCGCTGCAGATAATCCCTTCCCGCTGATATAAACAGGCTCTCCTCCTGCACCGTTTAACCAACGACCATTGGCATCTACATAGTAGCCATCCTTGGTTCTTCCGCCGGTGAACAGAACACCGTAGTCTGCCTGATCCGCCTCTTCAAAATAATAGCAATAGCCATCAATCCACTGCCAACCCGTAACAACATGCCCGAAGCTTGCATTATTTTCCGTACTGAGAAAATAAGTCTTTCCCTGAAGGTTCAGCCAGCCTGTTTCCATCAGTCCCTCTACAGGACTTTGATAATACCAGTCATTCTTATACACCAGCCATCCCTTTTCCGGCGCACCGTACTCTCTGACAAATTGCCATTTCTCGCCCTGCTTCCGCCAGGTTCCCGGAGTATCCACCCTGTCGGTCTTGGCAAAAGCAGCCATGGGTGTTGCCATGCTTAGTAAAGCTGTTCCTAAGACAAGCATCTTCCCGATTCTTCCCATCTTGTTTTTGTCCGGCTTCTTCATAATCATTCTCCTTTCAAAAAAATAGAGCTTTTTCCAGTTCACATACTACTGTAGTTTCGTTTTCTTGAAAAGGAATTTTTCTTAAGTTTATAGAATTTTTGCAAAAAATTAGAGTTTTTCGTATAGTTTCCATGCGAAAGTAAAATAAGCTAAACTTTCCCCGTGACTCAAGCAAGTATTAAAAATAGGAATCGCCCAATTAGGCATTTTAACTAAGGAAAAGAAATGCTATACTAAATGCCCGAAACAGCTAAAGCACGTTCAGCATTTTCATGGAAAGCTGTATTCGCTATGGATTTCACAAAACAATTCTGTTGTATAGATAAATCCGGTGCATAGAAAAATCATCTATTGAATTCTTCCGCATATAGGGATTTAAAAAGGGGATGAAAATGAGAGAAAAAGTAATGGAGGGCGTTCGTGCCCATATTCAGGAATTATCCGGCTTTGACAAGATAGAGCTTTTAGAAATTGAGCCGGGACACTGCCTTTACAGCATTGAAGCTACGGAGAAAATGTTGAATCATTATGGCGCTGTCCACGGGGGGGCTCTTTATACCCTCTGTGATATTGCCTCCGGCATGGCCGCCTATGCTTACGGGGTGAAAAATGTCACCCTCTCCGGCAACATCAATTACGTCCGCCCGGCGGGAGCCATGAAGCTCTTTGTGGAATGTAACGCTCTTCACAAAGGTAAAACCACGGTAGTGCAGGACGTAACGGTGAAAGACGAGGAGGATAAGCTCTTCTGTACCGCCCGAATGACTATGTATATTATTGGAGAGGTGGAAGAATAAAAAAGTGCGGAAAATTCACTGATGAATACCCCGTTGGTTTCCCAACGAGGCATCAAAGATTATAGTGTTTTAATTTGAGAACTATTATTCTCCACAAAACTAAATGCTTCAGGCGTTTTTGTCATCCACAATCGTGCATAATCCAGCTTATGACGCTCAAGCATGGAACGACAATCTTTTATTTTCATTTTACAAAAGTCCGTCTTGAAATTTTTAACACTTCCACTTTTGGTCAGTTCCATCGCAGTTTGCACATCTGTACACCGAACTAACTCATCCTCCAAATTCAGAACTTGTGGAAGAAAAATGATTTTCAGCTTTCCGCAGTACCTGGTGAGAAGTTCCAAGTTCTTTTTTAGGTTTGATGTCTGTGGCACATCAGTATCAAATACCAAAACGACAGTCGTTCCCGCCTGAATAGACAACATCTGTGATTTTGGAATCAAATTCTGCACCACATTGAAGACCTTTATCTTCCCCGGAATCAATCTTTCCGGTGCTTCTTTTAAGGCCGCAATCATTTGTTGTTCGCAGGGGCCTTCTACATAATAGATGCATTTATTGTTCATCTTCCCACCCCATTTCCAACTCGTCCAAAAAGGAATCCTGCGGAAGCGAGGCAAACACATCATTCTCGACCGCACAGCGTAAAGAGTCTGTATTTCGTTTCAGTACATCCGATGCAGAAACAGCAGAAACCTGATATACACCTTCCTCCAGATGCTTACGCAAAAACACATAACTATGTTTCGGCAGGTTCAAATCCAGCATATCTGTATTATGCGTTGTAAAAATCAACTGTTCATCGTCTCCGATACGCTCCAGCATAATACCGAAAATCCGTTTTTCAATATCGCTCTGAATATAAGAAAAATGTTCATCACAATAATAGAAACTGCTTTCTTTTGTCGCCATTGCAGCAAGGAACATTGCGACATCTATCCCTTCTGCTGTACCACTGGACAGTATCTCCCGATTCAGCAGTTTACCTTCCTGAATGATGATTTCCGTTCCACCGCGCCGAATAATAAAGGTATCCTTCAAATCTCTTGATAAACTAACGTCCTGCAATGTAGGATCAAGCGTTCCAATAACAGCACGCAGTGTCTTCAACAAACTGCTTTTATTTGCACCTGTAAGTTTCAAAGATTTTTCTATTTCAGGATATGCAAAACGATATCGAACAGCACCTACCAGCTTCTTAAGTGCTGTAGCGGTTCTGGTGGCCTCTATTGTTTGATCTTTCAGCTTTTTTACACATTTTTCATACGAATCCATCGTATCAATGTCTGCGGTCTGATACTGAATGTCAATCTCCTGATTAGAAGCATCAATCTGAGCTGACAACCGCTGCAGGCGGTAATCACCATTTACAAAATCAATACTGAAGTATCCCTTATCGCCTGAAACCATCTCATACAACGGTGTTGGATTTCCATCAGTCATATATCCGAAAATACGAAGCAAAGCCTTTCCAAGGCTGGTCTTTCCTGTAGCATTTGCACCCATAAGAATTACAGCCTTTTTATAGCGAAACCGCTCTCTTCCTTTCAGATATTCCTGATCGATAATCGAATTGACAATCTTTTTGGGATAACTGAAATTGATATGAAAATCATTGAATCCATAAATTCCCTTTAGCTCAAAGTCTAATACGATCATGTCAAAGTCTCCTTTCATTATTTCGCTTTATCCGAACTAATGATATCCTATTTAAAAGAGCATTACAAGGACAATTGTCCAACTATCTAAGCCACCTTTCTTCGTTCAATTTATATAATTTACATAAAGCAAAACTATCTCTTCCCTGCTCCAATTTTCACTAATACGAAATCAAAAAGAGGCGGCAAATACCGCCTCAAACTATCTCATCTTCCATAATGGGTTTTTTCAAAATCAATTAGATTCATTATATCTTGATAACTCTACCAGTTCCTTCTCACTCACACTGGCTCCCAAACAGCCAACTTCCTGCACACAAGCACTTCCCATGACATTTCCATAGCTAATACATTTTGAAATACTCTCCCCTTTTACCAAGCCATAAAGAAATCCGCTTAAAAATGCATCCCCTGCCCCAGTAGAGTCCACCGCTTTTTTCACCGGAATGGTATGGATCAGCCGAGAACTTTTGTCTATTCTATTAAAATGGTAGCAACCATCCCGATCTAATTTTATCGTTACATCTTCGAAGAAATCACTAAGTACTTTAGCCGCTTCTTCTATAGTGGATTTTCCGGTTATTTTCAATGCCTCTTTTCTATTAGGAAGATAATAATCCGCTAACCTAAGGTAATCCTGATACTGCTCCAAGGACATATTATCATCCCAACCACTATCCAGAACTAAAGTGCAACCAATTTCTTTTAGCTTCTTGTATACATCATAAAGCCCAAAATGCATCGTTACGATTTTTGCATCCTTTAAATACTCAAAAATCTGTGCTTGTAATTCTTCATCAAATTCTACTTCCTCCCTATAGGACATAAACGTTCTATCTCTTTCTGTTACCATGGAAGTAGTAATACATATAGGATTTTTATCCCCATGATAAAGATTGGTATAGCTTACGCCGTATTGTTTGAATTGCTCTTCAACATAGCGGGAAAACATATTTTTTCCGAGGAAAGTAGCAAATTTAGAAGGAACTCCTAAACGATGTAAATTGATGATGGTAGCGGGAACTCCACCGCCTAAACAAAGACGAAAATCATTCGAAAAGACTTCTTCTCCCTCTTCCGGAAGGCGTCCTATTCCGGTATAAATCATATCCAAATTGGAAACTCCAACACCTGCCACAAAGCTCATTAGTGCCACCCTCCAATATAGTCCTGATTAAGATCAATGTATCTATTCACAAGCTTTTTAGCATAAGAATAGGAGTTTACCAGTGGATGCACCATTAGTGCATCTATCGCCGTAGAGATGCTTCGATTTCTTATCGCATAGGATGCCAGTCTCTCATATTCTTTCACTTGTCGAATCAAGGTCATAGGAATCGGATCAGGACTAACCTTATGTGTCAAGATATTCCCCTTATGAATAGTACATGTAAGTTCCACAACATCATCATCCCGCAATCCCGGAATAGCTCCCTTATTTGGCGCACAGAGAATCATTTCTTTATCCTGCTGTTCACCTACAGCCTCTATATACCGAAGCGCTACCCCGGCATATCCCCCTTCATCAGGAGAGTAAATATCAAAATGGTATTCTGACTCTTCTCTCTTTACACCTGTTTCATTTGACATATAGGCCAATTCTCTTTTACCATACCATTTTTCAAAAACTTTCAGGCAAGCTTCAAAGTCTTGATCCACATTCATTTTTTCCAGTTCCAGAAGCATCTGTTCGTTGATATCTCTGATTACCTCTCCTCTGGTAATTCCTGCTCTAAGAATATTCTCTACCGCTTCCTCTCTGTAATAAAAGTAATACAAATATTCATTTAGTACACAGGAGAAGTGATTTACAAGGTCAGGCTTAAATACACGCATATCCGTTTTTTTATATAGATCCGGATTCTTAAGGAGCTCAGGTAAGATCTCCTTTCCATCCAATTTTATACTATTAAAGTAGGAAAGATGATTTAAGCCGTAGCAGTCTCCTGTAATTCTCTCCGGGCTCACATCATATAATTTAGCAAAAGATCTCAACAAGCCACTGGGAGCATCACAGATGCCAAAAGTAAAATCATATCCCAAGTCCCTTAAAGTCTGAGATACCACCCCTGCCGGATTCGTAAAATTAAATATCTTAACCTCCGGAGAGGCTATTTTTCTCGCCAGTTCACAATACTCCTGTAAGGCAGGGATGGAACGCATGGCAAAGGACAACCCTGCTGCTCCGGTTGTCTCCTGCCCTAAGATTCCCAGAGATAAAGCTTCTCTCTCATCACGAACTCGCATCTCATCACCACCAACTCGTATAGTAGTGATCATGTAATCTGCATCTTTAATGGCAAGTTCCGGATTGCTTGTGATTTCAAATTCTATGTCCGGGTCAATTAACTTGGCAATCTTAGCAGACATTTTCCCAAAGATATTGAGCTTTCTGGAATCGTTATCCATGAAAACTATGTGCTTAATCCCTAATCTTTTTGCCTGCTGCATAAGGCTTTTTGCCAAAAAGATGGATCTGACTCCTCCACCGCCTATAACCGCTATTTTCATGACAAAACTCCTTCCTTTGCAAACTATTACATATCTGTTTCATTCATCTTAAATATTTTATTGATAAAGAATACACAGAGAACTCCGGTGATGATCAATACAACGCCCATCATATTGGCATAACCATAATTACTTTCTTTCAGACTTGTTTTATACAAATATAGCGGCAAGTTTAAAGTTAAATCTCCCGGGCCTCCATTGGTCGTCAAGAAAATCAATTCAAATTCTCTCAACATACTTGTAGCCGCAATAATCACTGCAGTTCCGAGAACTGGGCGAATTAAAGGCAATCTAATACTAATATCCATAACAAAATCAGATGCACCGTCTATTTTCGCCGCCTCATAAATATCCTCAGGAATAGAAAACAGCCCTGCAAGAACAATAATGACAATCATACCTGAATAGAGTAACCACATACTGGTAACTGTTAAAAAGGCACTATTCGGATCAAAAAACCAGTTTTTCGTAATTGGCTTACCTAGTATTGATGACAAAAAAGAATTCACCAGTCCATATTTTGCATTAAAAACATTTAAAAAGATAACTGCTAACGCCGCAGAAGAGATTACATTGGGAATCATAAAAATAGTTCTAAAAATCTTCCACCCGCGGAAACGCTTGGCTAATATCAATGCTAAAACTGTTCCTATAAAAACATGAAAAATGCCTTGCAATATAGTCCAAATCACTGTGTTAAAGATAGATTGAATCATTCTTGGATCCGCCGTAAATCCAAGAAAGTAGTTTTTGAGTCCCACAGGGTGAAATACACCGCCGGATTTCCATTCAAAAAAGGAAGTTATAAACACGATGAGCATAGGAACAAGATACAACATCATAAATAGTATCATTGTCGGTAGAGAAAAAAGTATAATCATCCATTTCTTGTTCCTTGATTGCATAGTATTCCTCACCTTCCTATTGCTGGAAACAGTCTTAGCATCATCAATTAGCCTATAATTTTACTGATTCTTCTGGGCTGCTTCCGTTAATTTTTTTGCAAATTCTTCTGCAGTAATTTTGTTTTGGGCCAATAAAGGATATTCCACACTCACTTCATCCACTACATTGGCAAACCATAAAGACTGAAAGTCATTGATATGTCTCTTTGCTGTATTGGCCAAGTGGATGGTTTCCTGAACCAACGGATATACCTTAGAGTCTACTTCTTTCTTTAAGCAGGGAATTTCACCGGTAATTTCCACATTAGCTTTTTGACTGTCTTCATTGGTCATAAACTTCACAAAAGTAGCTGCTGCCTTTCTTTTTTCTTCTGTCTTAGCCGCTACATTAAAACCAATCTTTCCGGCATCATACATAACATCTCCGGGAAAAGCAGCTACGCCAATCTTGTCTGCAAAGCCCTCTTCCACCTTATCCGTGTCATAAAAATCCCCCACCATCCAAGGTCCATTCGCTATGATAGCAGTTTGCTCCGTAAAGAAATTTCCGGCTGCATTCTCATAAGCACCGCCAATGGCATCTGTAGAGGTATACTCGTTAAACATCTTTTGAATATCGGAAACCGCATTTACAAAATATTCTTGATTATAATCCTTGGGAAGGCTTGTATTCATAAACTTTTCCCCTTCCTCTGTCTGTCCCACTATAGCACCAAGCATAAGAGAAGTTACCCATCCGGAATCTGCCGTATCCATAGATAAAGGAGTAATTCCGGCAGCCTTTAATTTATCGCAGTTCTGGAAAAACTCTTCCCAAGTGCTTGCAGGTTTTTCTATACCCGCCTTTTTAAACAAATCTTTATTATAAAAATAGCCTATAACCTGTTTGGAAATGGGGGCACCGTAAATCTTTCCATCACGGGAATTGACTTCCCAACATTTTTCATCAATAGAATTTTTCCATTCTTCATCGATGTAAGGTGTTAAATCCACAAACTTATCCTGCATAGTATCAATTAAATTATAGCCTCCTGCCGCAATCACATCCGGCAATGCATCCGAACTATATAAGACTTTCATCTTATCTACATAAGCCTGATCTCCGGCAATTTCCTCAACATTCACTTTGATTTCACTGCCATATTCTTTGTTGAAGGCCTCAAGTCTATTATGAAACCATTCCTTTGACGAGCTAACCCCAACCCAGGATGTGGCAAAGGTGATTTCTACTTGACCTTCTTTGCTTGCCTCTTGCCCCTTTGCTTCGGTGCCGGATGCTCCTTTTGAAGAAGGAGAGCAAGCTGTCAGCCCCCCAAAACATACCACTCCTGCTAATAGCATAGACAATGACTTCCTAACTACTTTTTTCATAATTTCTCCTTCCTTAACCTTTTATTGCTCCGGTGACCATACTTTGCGTCACTTGTTCTTGTAAGATGATGTAAATAATAATGCTGGGAAGAATCACCATCGTAAGGGCTGCAAAAAGAGCCGTGTAGTTAAACGAAAACTGCGTAGTAAAATAATTTAGCGCTAAGGGTAATGTTCTTACTTTTTCTGACTTTGTCAAAACCAGGGCAAACATAAATTCATTCCATGACATTAAAAACTGTAGAACCGCAACGGTAGACAGTCCTGACTTAGCCAACGGAAGTACGATTACAAAAAATGTTTTCATATATCCACAGCCATCAATATATGCAGCCTCTTCCAATTCCTTCGGAATACTTTGAAAGTAACTTCGAATAACAAAGAAGGATGTTGGTAATCCCAAGGCAGTGTGAACCAAAATCAATCCGATAATCGTATCAAACAGATGAATACTCACCATGATCCTATAAATCGGCATAAGGAGTGCAGAGCTTGGAATTAATAGGGAAGAAGAAATCATTAACGCCATAAGGGCTCTTCCTTTAAATTCGAACCTTGCAAATACATATGCGGTCATGGATACAAACAAAAGATTTAATATTGTACTTGCAGTAGCAATGATTAGGCTGTTTCCATAAAACCGAAGTATTGGAGACACCTCCAGCGCAACTCGGTATCCTTTAAAATCAAAGCTCGAAGGAAGCGAAAATGCAGAAAGCATGATTTCTCGATTTGTTTTAAAAGAAGAAAGTAAAATCCATGCCAAAGGAGCAATCGATATTAGAGTGAAAACAGCTAATAAAATAATCTTTATTGTTCTAAGAAGAAGTATTCGTTGGTAGTTCGGCATTTATTTTCTCCTTTCTCTTGGATTCATTTCTTTTATATCTATACCCTTTTATTTTCCGCACATGTGCTCCTCTCTATTATTCTAAAGGGGAACATAATATCTAAAGTTTTATGTTCTGTTTCATTCATAAAAAAATCCAAACACTGTGTAACAAAGGCTTTAATAGGTTGGTGAATCGTAGTCAATGGCGGATTGTATTTTTCTGCAAAAGCTATATCATCAAAGCCCAAAACCGAAATATCCCTTGGAACCTCTAAGCCGTTTGCAATTAATGCTTTAATTGCACCCATTGCCATCTCGTCACTAAATGCAAATACTGCGGTAAAATCTTTTTTTGCTTTAAGCATTTTTTCAGTCAAACGATACCCCATTTCATAGGTCATTTTCCCGTAAGCAATAAGTTCCTCTTGACCTTGAAGAGAATACTCTTCTAAGGCTTTCCTACATCCCATTAGTCTTTGAAAAGTAGAGCCCATTTTATTTTCAAAGTCAGAAAGAACCAGTATCTTTTCATGTTTTAACTTGATAAGATATTTCATCCCTTCGTAGGCCGCAAGCAAATCATTAACATGTACCGATTCCACCTTATCATTTTGGGAAACACCGCCACACATAATGGTTTTTATGTTTTTTGAATGAATATACTTTAAAATATCCGGGTTAATATTTTCATCTAAATAAATAACACCTTCGATATTCATTTCCGTAATAAAATGCTTATAGTCACTTTCTTCATTGGAATAAGGAATGATAATCAAACGAAACCTATACCTTGATAGCTGTTCTAAAATTTCTTTTACTACATCTCCATAAAATGATAGCTCTAAATCCGAGAGCAACAGAGCAATAACCCCTCTATCCTTTCTTTTTCTATATTTATGAATATAGCCAAGCTTTTCTGCCGCATTTTCAATTTGATTACTCAGCTCTGTTCCTACTACACTACTTCCTGAATAGTATCTTGAAACAGTAGCCGGAGAAACACCTGCAGCTTTGGCAACGTCTCTAATTGTTGCTGAAATTTCTTTTGGACTATCATTTGCCATGCAATAACTTATCTCCACTTTCTAGTGTATTATATGTAAATAATAATTGTAATTTATAGATTTTATTGTATATAGTGTTTAAATATAGTCAATATTGTTTCAGTTGTTTCATTACGTTTTCAACTGTTTCAGACTCTCTTTCTTTTTTCCATGCTTTATATATTTCCTAGTAACTTGAGTTTCTTAGTTATTTACCTCTTAGATGTTTACCTCTTAGCAAACACTCTTTTTCAACATTTTTCTTCCGTAGATTCCTTTTCAAAGATGATGGTTTTCCATATCACAACTTTTTCAAGGGACTTTTTCGGATTTTCACATATTTTTCAAGGGACTTTTTTCAATTTTCTCAACTTTTTCAAGGGACTTTTCTTCGCAAGTGGCAACTTTTTCAAGGGACTTTCCATTTTCCTGCCTTCGTTCTACAAAAAAAGGGGCTGTAAAAGCAAAGTGAGCAGTGGTTAACAAAACCACTGCTCAGTCAGGCGAAGCTAGCGAAAGCGTGCCCCAAATTTAGACCTATATTGCTTAGAAAACTATTTTGATTTTTTTACAGCCCCCTTTAGAACATCACATTTTTATTCTTTGAGAACAACATCAGTCCAATCAAAGATATACTGGTCATCAGGCTCAAGATGGTGGCCATTGCCGCCGCAATACCGTAAGAACCTCTGGAAACATAGGTATAGATCTGAATCGTCAACGTTGTAGTCCTATAGTTATACAGGATGATACCGGAAGACAGCTCCGTAATAATACTGATCCAGGAAAGCAGGGCTCCGGAAAGAATACCGTTAATCATCATGGGCATGGTTACCGCAAAGAATGCCTTCATTTTACTGCTTCCTAGAGAAATCGCTGCCTCCTCTATGGACATGGGGATTTGCTGTAAAATAGCGATGGAGGAACGTATAGTATAGGAGTTCCTTCGAATCACCAGAGCCACAATCATAATGGCAAAGGTTCCCACCAGCACAATTGGCTTTCTGCTAAAGGCAAGTACCAGAGAAATACCCACAACCGATCCGGGAATAACATAAGGAATCATGGACAAGGTATCAATCAACTTGTTGGCAAAATTATTTCTTCTTACCACCAGATAAGCTACCATGATACTCAGGACAATAATCAAAATCAAAGATGTTCCGGCAATAATAAAGGTATTGGGAATGGCATTGTCCAGGAACTTCCAGGCATCAATATAGCTTTGTACGGAAAATTCCTTCAGGAATCTCTTGCCTTTGGTTTTCAGGAAGGAGGTATACATCACATAAACCTGAGGGGCGTAGGCGATAATCACCACCAAATAGCAATACAGGTGAATCAATACCCCTTTGATTCCCTTTGCCGGCTTCTTTTCGATAGGATGCAGGGCATTCATGGAAAAGGAAAAACGGCTGTTAATAAATCTTTGAATCAGGAAAATGATGGTGGTAATCACAATAGCAATCACCGCCACCGCAGAAGCGTAGTGCTTATCCGATCCCGTCTCACTCATAAAGGAGTTATAGATTTCCACAGGGAAGGTCTTATATCCTTCTCCGATAAACAGCGGTGTACCAAAGTCTGCAAAGGCCCGCATAAATACCATTAAGGTTGCCGCAATAATGGAAGGTGCGCAGAGAGGAATGACCAAGGTAAGGAAGCGTTTCCAACCGGAACAGCCCATATTTTCGGAAGCTTCCAAAAGGGTATTGTCAATATTCTTTAAAGCCGCAGAAAAATATAGGAACACCAGAGGATATAACTGCATACACTCTACAATCATAATGCCTCGGAAACCGTAAATGGTAGGTAGCTTAATCCCGAAGAGGTTTTTAAAGAGCTGGGTAACCAAACCGTTTCTTCCCATTAAAAGAATCCAGGAATAAGCGCCGATAAAGGGGGCAGACATACCGCATAAAATGATAAAAACCTGTAGAATCTTCTGTCCCTTGATTTTATAAAAGCTATGGAAATAGCCTAGGGGAATTCCTACAATCAAAGTAATAATGGTGGCACAAAAGCTCACGGCAAAGGAATGATAAATCGTTTGCAAGTTATAGCTTTTGGCAAAAAAGCTCTGAAAGTTTGCAAAGCCTACGCCGCCATCCTTTAAAATCATAGAATTTCGAAGGAGGGTAGACAGGGGATAGATCATAAAAATCAGGTAAACGATTAAGATGGTCATAGAGATGAAGGTCCAGATTTCCCATTTTTTGTTTGTTTTCATCCGTTCTCTCCTCCCCCTACAGCACGCCCTGAAGAATATTTTCACTGCCGCCTTCCAAGAAAACATTGACTTTATGGCTCTTAATCTGCAGCTTTACATTCTTTCCCTTTGGCAAAATAGAGTCAATTTCGGATTCTTTCACCGCCTCCACTTCTTTACCGTTACTTAACTGAATCAGATAGTGGGTATTTAAGCCTAAGAAAATGCTGTCGATAATCGTTCCTTCCATACCCGCCTCTGTTTCTTCCTGAATAATCCACTCCTCCGGTCTTACCGCAAGCTTCACAGGAAGCACTCCATCTTGACAATGCTCTTCCTTCACATTGTTTAAAACAAAGGAATAATCATCACAAACGGAAACCACCATTTGACCGTTTTCCTTTGTCAAGCTTCCTTCCAGCTCATTACTGTGACCGATAAAGTTCGCCACAAAGAGGTTGGCCGGTCTTTGATACAAGGCCTTGGGGGTTCCGATTTGCTGAATCACGCCATGGTTAAATACCGCAATTCTGTCGGATACCGCCATTGCCTCTTCCTGGTCGTGAGTAACATAAACCGTGGTAATGCCGATACTGTTTTGTAATTGTTTGATGGCGGTACGCATCTCGATTCTTAACTTGGCATCCAGATTGGACAAGGGCTCATCCATCAAAAGCACATCCGGCTTAATCACCAAAGCTCTTGCCAAAGCTACTCTTTGCTGCTGCCCGCCGGAAAGCTTCTCCGGCATACGCTCCGCAAAGTCTTCTATCTGCATCAGCTTAAGAAACTTCTTAACTTCTACCGCTCTGTCTTCCTTGGAAACATTTCTATTCTTTAAACCGAACTCCACATTTTTTTCCACGGTCATGTTCGGGAAAATCGCATAGTTTTGGAAAACCATTCCGATATTTCTCTTGGAAGGGTCTAAATCATTGATTCTTCTATCTCCAAAATAAAAATCCCCACCCTCAATGGAATTAAAGCCTGCAATCATACGAAGCAGAGTGGTTTTTCCGCAACCTGAAGGTCCTAAGAGAGTAAAAAACTCTCCTTCTTTAATGTCTAAGGACAAATCCGGAATCACTACATTGTCCCCATATTTCTTTACCGCATTTTGAATTCGAATATTCACGCTCATAAAATCTTCCCCTTTATAAAAAGGGCTGTAAAAAATAGAATATTGAAACTATTTTTTACAGCCCCTATTCTAACTCTTTACTTCTTTACCAACTCCTGCCAACGGTTCTGCCACTCTTCCTTCTTCTCCGCTACCAGCTTAATGTCTTCATAAGCTACTTTAATCTTGGAGAATGGAGGCATAAACTCGGAGGTATTTTCCACGGAGGTCATAACCGGACGAATGGTGGTATCCTTCAGAGCTTCCTGTCCTTCTTCGGAAATTAAGAAATCGATAAACTTCTTGGCATTTTCTTCGTTCTTAGCACCCTTTACGATAGCTACACCGGCAGGTAACCATACAGCACCTTCAGAAGGATAAACAACTCTTAAGTTCTCTGCGCCGTCTTCCAGCAAGCTTACGCAGGGGTCCTCATAAGAAACACCCACTGCATACTCCCCATCAGCAGTTCCCTTGTAAATCTGGGAAGAAGAGGAAAGAATGGTGCCATCCAGCTGATCCACAAATTTTGCTACCCAATCCCAAGCGGCATCATCATAAGGTTCTTTACCTTTTACCAAAAGCATATTGGTGAGCTCTGCCCAGGCACTGGAAGAGTTTGTAGGATCCCCCATAGCAATATGTCCCTTTAACTTCGGCTCCAACAAATCCTCGTAGGAATTAAACTTCTCCGCATCCAGTCCCAGCTCTTTAAAAACATCCTTGTTTAAAAGAAGCGCTGCGGAACCGGAAAGCTTTGTATACTCAAAATATCCGTTAGGATTCTGATATTCCTTTGGTAACTTCGCATCATTGGGAGAAACATACTTCTCGTACAAATCCTGCTGTCCCATCCAGAAAGACATATTAATGGCTCCCCAGTTTACGTCTGCCTGAGGGTTATCCTTCTCCGCTTCCAGTCTCGCCAGAACATCTCCTGTTCCCATAGACTGAATGATTACCTTAATGCCGGTCTTCTCTTCAAAGAGAGGTACAACCGCTGCAATCTCACTGTCGGAGTTGGGAGAATACACTACAACTTCTCCGGAGCCCTTCACATCCTCAGCCTTCTCAGAAGAATCGCTTCCTTTCTCCTCTGCCGCCGTTGTCTCAGCCTCAGAGCCCTTCGCTGACTCAGCCTGCTTTGCATTTCCCCCGCATGCCACCAGGGAAAGTCCTACCATCAGTGATACTGCCATGGTACATAATTTTTTCTTCATAAAATTCCTCCTGTACAAAATGTTTAATTGTATCTGGAATTTTACCATAAAAGCATCAATTTTGCCACAAGATAATGATTTAATGAGAATGTTTTGAGGAAATATTTACTAATTCAAAACTCATTCATTTTTATACGCATCTGCTACAGATTCTAAAAGCTTATAATTGCAATGATACGGTGCAACCACACCGGACATTATTTGCCTTTCATAAATTTTTTTAGCCTTGCTTTCAATCTGGGTTTTTATTTTTTTACAGAAGAAATACTCTTTTATCATTAAGTTTCTTCTTTGTTCGTCTTCAATTTCAGTTGATCTTGTGCTTAATTCTGCATAAGAATATACCCCTTCTACTACCGGTAACATCTTTTTAATTTCTAATTACAGAAAGAATTCTTTTCTTATGATAAGCAAACTCTTCTTCCGGAATACCGTTCTGCCGTAACTTATTAATATCGGTTTGGTCAACAATAACATCGTATCTATCAGTCACAGTTGTCCTTATATCAATCTCTTCATATATACGATAATTTGTTGCTGTCACATCTCTCCATCCACTATGTTTTCGCTTTGCAGAAGTAAGAGGAATTACATATTTTCTACCATGACAATTAATTAAAATTCCTAAGTGTGGCTTTTTAGAATAGTCTGTATCTGCCGAAAAAAATATTTCAGAATCATAATTATGTAAATATTTCAAATAAGCTGTATCTATGAATACAAAACGATATTCTTTAAAGTTCAATTTTACCTCCTCACAAAAAGAGGGAGGCCAAGAGGCCTCCCTTCCTTTATCATCAGCTATCATGGTCGCTGATCACCAAACCTTATCGCTTCCCACTTATCGGCTGAGAATCACCAAACCTTATCGTCTCTCTCTTTAAAATGGCGGAGAATCACCAAACTTCATCAATCAAGGTACCAACTATTCTAATTAATGTCAATCCTTTATTTACATAAATTATACTTCCCAAGTAATATTCTTTCAAGATGTATTATATTACCCTCTTTTTATTTCTTTATCAACTGACAAAATCTTTACTCTATTATATTACCCACTTCAGTCAAGAAAAGAAGACAAGTTCATAAAAACCCTTAGCCGTAAAGTCTGCCATCTTCTTAATCTTCTCCCAATCTTCCCTATTCGCTTCATCCAGGATTCCGCAAACCTGAAATCCTGCCTGTTTTGCGCTTTTGACGGCATGGAGCACATCTTCACAAACCAATACCTCCTCCGGTCGAGATAAGGAAAGTCGTTCCATAGCCAATTGATAAATCTTTGCCTCCCGCTTGGAGGTATTAAATTCTTCGCAAAGCAAAAGTCCTTGGAACTCCTCCCATACCTTAAGCCGTTTTAGGGCAGCGGTAACCAAAGAAGCGTCTCCTGCTGTTGCAAGGATGCAAGGAATTCCACGTTCCTTCAGAAATTGTAAATATTCTTTGGCTCCCGCTTTTAAGGCTATCTCATCGCAGTAAGCCCCTGCGATCATTTCCTGAAGCTGTTCTCGAATCTTCTCTTCCGCAATGTCCAGAGAATATTCCTTCTTTATATATCGAAACCCCTCTGTAAAGGGCATGGTAGAAATTCTTTGGCTAAGCCCCTCTGTCTCCTCTTCTTTGAAACCCATTTTCTGAAGATAGCGCTCTCCCAAATGATTCCATACAGGCATGGAATCCAGCAGGGTTCCGTCTATATCAAATATGACTCCCTTAATCAATTTCCACCTCCTATACCTTTCATTTTCGTAATGCCTTGATATAGGCTCTGCCATAGCAAAAGTTCATATTCTGCGCAGCTTTGAAAAATCCTGCAAAGTTTCTCTGTAGTTTCCACTTCTTGCCTTATATTCTCAGATTTCACGGTTTCCCATTCACTGTCCAAACTGTCTATCCACAGTTGATTGGCCTCTACATACTCTTTGGCAGAGTAGGCTTCAAACCATGCTTTATACGGAGATAATGGTATGGTACTCCCGTATTTTTCCGTCATTTTCTGCCCTATATAGGCATAGCTCCAGGAGCACTGTAGCAATGCCGTAAGTCCTGCCAAAAATCCTTCCTCCTTGACTTGTTTATGGATATAAGAAGTATAGTCCCAGACTACCTGACAAGCCCTAGTCTTTTCTATCTCTTCATCCCCTATGCCCAGCTTCTTCATTTCCGGAATATGAACCAAGAAGCACTCCTTCTCGGTAACAGAAATAATCTCCTCCATAAAACGCTGCATGGCAGGCTTTTTCGCAAGAGAACGCAGTTCTTTAAGAATCTTGATATACTCCAGAATATAGAAATAATCCTGTAGCATGTAGTTGCGGAAAAGACTCTGATCCAGAATCCCTTCCGCCATTTTTATCAAAAAAGGCTCTTCCGTAGAGGAAAGCCAGAGGCTCTCTGTCTTCTCATAGAGAAGTTCCGATAGTTTCATCTCAGTTCACCCTTACTTTTCCGCAATAATGGCAACATATCCTCCGCTTTGATAGCCCTCTACTACTTCCTCCGGCTCCTCATTGGTATACATGGGATTTTTCAAAAGGGTCTGGTAGAAGGAAAAGTTTTGAATGCCCAGGTTTTTCAAAACCTTAATTTTCTCTTCCGTGGTATGCCACACTCCCGTGGATACCAAGCCAAGGGGATAAGGCAAGTCCGGCATAGTACCTTTCAAGTATTCATGCTCATAGCTATTTACACTCTTGGCCAGAAGATACATAAATCCGAAGGCACTCTCCTTGGGAACGTCCAACAGAATCAATTTTCCCTCTTTCTTTAAAGCCTTCAGGCATTTTCCGTAAGCAGGACTTAAATCTTCTATATAACTGGAGCTTCCGTTAAAATAGATGATGTCATAGCTCTCCTCCTTTAGTTCCACATCCTCAATCAGGCCATACTGAAGAATCTTCACGCCCCGCTTCTCCGCAATCTTCCCCATATCTTCTGATGGTTCAACACCTTCAATATGGGAACTGTCTATGTAACTCTCAAAAAGTCCGCTTCCGCATCCTACGGACAGGATCTTCTTTCCCTGAATGTCTCCTAGAGCCTTTTCAAAAAGTCTCAGTTCACTGGTAAACAGATTTTCGTTCTTCATAAACCACTCGTCATAAAGATTGGCAAATCCGTCAAATTTTTGTTTTCTTGTCTTTTCCATTACTATACTCTCCTTTTCATCTTTACGATTCACTTAAAATTTTGTAATTATGTGCCAAGGGGCCTGAACCCTTCCCTAAATCCAGCATGGCTGCCAGAGCAGCGGAAAGATAAGCCTTGGCATTCTCTATGGCCTCTTCCAATTCCATGCCCTTGGCAAGGTTGGCAGCAATGGCGCTGGATAGGGTACAGCCGGTACCGTGGGTATTGGGATTTGAAATTCTTTTCCCTTGAAACCAGATTTCTTTACTTGTCCCTATAGTAAACAGCACATCATTGGCTTCATTAATACTGTGTCCTCCCTTTACCAGGGTTGAGCATCCGTATTTTTCTGAAAGACTGCGAGCTGCCTGCTCCATCCCAACGGCATCTTTAATACTGCTATCCGTCAGGATTTCCGCCTCCGGAATGTTTGGGGTAATGACCGTAGCCAAAGGAAGAAGCTTCCTTTTTAAGGCATCAAGGGCCCCATCCTCTATAAGTCTTGCGCCGCTGGTTGCCACCATTACCGGATCCACAACAACATGCTTAGCCCCATAGAATTTCAATTTTTCCGCAATCACTTCAATCAGTGCCTTTGAGGAGACCATCCCAATCTTTACTGCATCCGGGAAAATATCTTCAAAAACCGCATCCAACTGCTGTCCCAGAAAATCCGGACTTGTTTCCACAATCCCCCTCACGCCACAGGTGTTCTGTGCCGTTAAGGCGGTAATGGCTGTCATGGCATAAACGCCGTTCATGGTCATGGTTTTGATATCCGCCTGAATGCCCGCACCGCCACTGGAGTCACTTCCTGCAATACTTAATGCTGTTCTCATTTTCCTACCTTCTTTCTTTTAAGAGTACCTTGCCACCCTAAATTTTCCTGATTGAGAGTCGGTTTATGCTCTATCATTCTTCCAGCCAACAGAAAGCTTTAATCTCCTATCGCTCCTTTTCCGGAAATAGCGCCTTTAGGCACTGCTTTCGTAAATCCGCCGTAGCCCCCTCTATATCCGGCTTTGCAAAAATTGCAGAAATCACGGCTATCCCTGCAATACCGCTATCCTTTAATTCCATCACATTCTCTCTGCTAATACCGCCGATGGCTACCACCGGAAGATCCACCGCCTCACAGATGGCTTTTAGGGTTTCAAAACTCACATCCACCGCATCTTTTTTGGAGCCTGTAGTGAACACTGCCCCCACGCCCAGATAGTCCGCCCCTCTTTCCCTTGCAAGAATAGCTTCCTCCACGGTCTGTACCGATACCCCCAAGATTTTCTCTTTTCCCAGTTTTTCTCGAACCATCCCCGCTTCCATGTCTTCCTGCCCCACATGAACACCGTCCGCATCCGCTTCTATAGCCAGTTCCACCTCATCATCCAAAACAAAGGGAACCCCATAGCTTCTGCACAGCCGTCCTATTTCCAAGGCTTCCTGAAGATAGGCATCGTGGTCTAAAGCCATGTCTTCCTTTTCCCGTAGCTGGATAAAGCTTGCACCACCCTTTAAGGCAGACTCCACATCTTCTTTTAAGCTTCTTCCTTTAAGCCAATGTCGATCCGTCACCGCATACAGTAAAAGGGAGTCTTTATCGAATTTCATACTTCGCTCCTTTTTCCAGCTCCTCCCCTGTCATCAGGCTGACAGCGTCTATAATGCGATTCCGATAAGTGGCATTTCCCTCCCCTTCCAGCAAATGGGCCTTCCCGATTTCTCCGGCAAGCCCCATAGCGCAGGTGGCTGCTGCAACTGCTTCCAAGGCATTCTCCGGATTTGCCGCTAGAAATGCGCTAATCAATCCGGAGAGCTGGCAACCTGTACCGGTAATCCTACTCATTTCTTGGCAACCATTCCGAATAACATAAGCCTTTTCCCCATCCGTCACCAGATCGATTGCCCCTGTAATGGCAAGGATAGTACCAAAACTTTGTGCATATTTTTTCGCAAAGAATAGCATCTTTTGAAGATTTTCCTCTCTCACCACATCCACAGCATCCGCATCCACGCCCTTTGTGGATTGGCTTCCCAATGCCAAAGCTTTCACTTCGGAGACATTTCCCCGAATCACATCAAAATGCACTTCCTTCATTAAGGAAAGGGCTGTTTTCGTCCTAAGAGCGGAAGCTCCGGCTCCCACAGGATCCAAGAGAATTTTATGTTGAAGAGCATTGGCTTTCTTTCCTGCCAAATGCATGGCCTCTATAGTTCTTTGGTTCAGGGTTCCGATATTGATGTTTAGCCCCTCGCATAAGGAAGTAATCTCTTCCACCTCTTCCCTATCATCCGCCATAATCGGACTGGCACCTATGGCCAGGATTACATTTGCCACATCATTTACCGTTACATAATTTGTAATATTATGCACCAATGGGGCTTTCCTTCTGACATTTTCCAAACATTCCTTCACTTTTTAGCTCCTTTCTTTCTGTAAACTTCTTTGCCGGCTTCTTAATGGACGAGACCTTATATTTCCTGATAGGCAAGACCTCCTATTTCCTGACATATGAGGTCTCACACACTTTAGGAGAGAAATATAAGCAGAATAAAGTGGAACGAGATACCGCACACTACGCGAGCGACACTTGTTAAGAATAAAAAACGCCATCCCCAAAAAGGATAGCGTAGAATTCATGGTCTCATGAGATGCAGAATGAAGAATCATAAGTACCTGTCCCTTAGCGGACTATTTCCCTACGTTGGCATTATCCAAATCAGGTTATGGGTCAGGATTGTTCAATCCACTCTCAGCTCTCAATGAGCTCCCCGTTGTTTATTTTTCATTATAGGTTGTCTAGAACAAATGTCAATACTGTGCGTTGATACAGCTATTTACTTGCACTCTTTTTAACTTGATGTATAAATATTTTTTATCTAGTATCAAATATAATTTATTTTTATTGTTTACATAAATGCTGTATAATAATGCATAACTACAATGAGATATCACACGCTTTGCGAGCGATACTCGTTATGAATAAAAGCATCTTATACTTTGAATTTAATAACAAATGTATAGGATAACTAGAAAGGACAAAAATATGATTTGGTCAATTATTGCAGGAGGCTTTATAGGTTTTATTGCAGGAATTATTACAGGAAAAGGTGGAGCAATGGGGCTAATTGCCAACATCCTTGCAGGTTTGATAGGTTCATCCGTTGGTCAAACACTGTTTGGCACATGGGGTCCAACTCTAGCTGGAATGTCATTAGTACCCTCTATCATTGGAGCTGTATGTGTTATTGCCGTCGTATCATTTTTCTTTGGTAAAAAACATTCATAATCTTTTTAGAAAATAGACGTTCTTTGTGTGTTATACTGGCAAATATAACTAATCGTATCTGAGATTTTATCTTTTTTGATGAAATTTACGCAAAAGAAGGAGGTGCATATGTCAATAGAAGAAAAAATTGACCAAGCTATAACAACATTAAAGGAGGGAGTAGATAAAGGAATTAGTAGCAAGAATATAGCTGTAATTTCATTGATATCTTCTATTATATCTGCACTAGTTGTTGTTTCAGTCTTCTTTGTTTTTTTCCATAAAGTGGAATTAAAAATCGATCAGGCTGTAGGAACATTAGAAGAAGGTATCGGAAAAGGAATCGGTAACAATAGACTCCAAACAAGAGGAGCGACTAAAAAAGTATTTGCTAAAGTGCGTGGCGTTGCTAGAAATGTTAAACACGCTATAGACGGAGCGGTTGACGGTGTTAAAAACAGTGTAGAAGATGAATTTGAATAAATGATTCGAAAGGAGAAATAACTATGTCATTAGAAGATAAAATTGATCAAGCAAAAGGCGCATTAAAAGAAGGTTTAGGTAAAGTAAGCGGCGACAAAAAAATAGAAAAAGAAGGTGCTGCTGAAAAGGTAACCTCTAAAATAAAAGAAGTTGCTGAAGATGTTAAAGATGCCATTGACGGAACCATTGAAGGTGTCAAAAATGTTGTAAACAAAGACCAGAAGTAGCCCGGATAGATATTCAATAAATTTAAACAATATGTCTCAGGCTTCGCCTGCATCACTTGTTAAGAATTAAAGGTCTTCTATGATAAAAACAAATCATAGAAGACTTTTTTATTGCCCAAAGGGAGACTTGAACAGAAGTAATCGCTCCCTGTTCTCCGGATTGTTTTCTTCCTTTTTTAACTACAAAAAAGACGATAGAGTTAAAGTTCTATCGTCTTTCAAAAAGGGCTTAGAGCTACATCTCAAAGGAGAATGCCTGATTTACTCGGCTCTGCTATTTTCGTAATTTTTGCTTACCTTCTCCCAATCCAAAACTTCAAAGAAATTCTTTACATAATCTCCTCTCAAATTCTTATACTTTAGATAATAGGCATGTTCCCATACATCTAAAGCTAATATTGGGGTATGCTTTCCCTCTTCCATAAAGGGATTATTCTGATTTGCTGCCTTGGTGGCATATAGCTTTCCTTCCTTATCTACGGAAAGGAATGCCCAGCCTGATCCAAACTGTCCTAAAGCAAGATTCTGCAAAGTCTCTATCAGCTTATCAAGAGAACCGAAATCTCTCTTAATAGCTTCTTCCAACGCCGGACTGGGCTTTGTATCTTTCTTAGGGCTCAAAATAGAAAAATACAAATTATGATTGTAATACCCGCCACCATTGTTCTGTAAAGTGTTTCTTAAGGCTTCATCAGATACAGAGGATAGAGAAGATAGAATGTCCTCTACGGATTTATTGCTAAGACCTGCTTTATCCACTGCTTCATTAAAGTTCTTCGTATATGCTGCATGGTGTTTTCCATAATGAGTCTCCATAGTTAATGTATCAATGTGGGGCTCCAAAGCATCAAAAGCATAGTCTAATTTTACCTGTTCAAACATAAATCCTCCTTTAGATGTCTCAATCACTCAAGTGTTCTTTTTCTCATACTGTAGATTTAAGTCAAGCTCTATTTCTCCTTGGCTATTACTATGGTATGAAAAAACTAATTTATGATTCTAGTATAACAAAGTTTATGGACAAAGTGTATGAATATTATATTGATCTAAGAAAAAACTATCCTCAATGCACAAAACCATCCATCATTTATCTTGTATCATCGTTAAATTTCTCTTTAACAAGATCCTTAATATCACTCTTAATACTCTGCGTATCAACAATTGAATCTTCGCCCAGCTGATGAAATTTTTCTTTATCTTTAATTGTATAATCTTGATTATCATCATATTTCTTAGTAATCAATCGTATCATTTTACGTCTTAAAAATTTCTCGCCTTTTATATTTGATTTTTCTTTTATCCATGCAATAGTTAATATCGCAAGCATCACAAAGCCAATATATCCCAAAATTGGATACATAATAGACACTAATTCTTTAAAGCCCATAAAGGATAACGCATATCCTATTACTACAGTACCAATCAAAATGGGATAGAAACGCTTAGGATTGTCGGAAGAGAAGCGTTTTGCCAATGCATAGAATAAGCTGAAAGCTGTATTAAAAATTAGCCCATAGATGACAAAAGCATATATTAGCGAAAAAATGGGGTGAATCTGTTCAGCGATTGCTAACATGGGCATATCAACTGTAGAAGCTAGTTTAACATTTGCATATAAGACACAAGTTACAACAGTAATAATAATGCTAACACCAAGACCGCCCAAAATACCGCTTTTCTCTGCCACACCAATCCTCATAATGGATCCGCCTAGTACAAAAGCCATGGGGACTGCCGTCATTACCGCAAGTGCAAAATAATTTAGTAAAGAAATCCATACATTTGGCATTGGACTAGGGATTGTGGCTGAAATTGCTTCTAATTCATCGAAATCAAAGCTCCGATTTGTAAAAGTGTGGACTGCAATAATTATAATCATGATAAAAACTATGGGTGTAAATATCCCAAGTACACCAGTAATTTTTTCGAAATCAAGAAAGCTGACAATGATTATTAGTGTAGCACACAACAATCCTCCTGCCCAAAATGGGAGACCGAACTGCTGATTAAGGTTTGAACCGGCTCCGGCAATCATAACTAAACCGACTACAAAGCAAGAAACGATTAAAGCTATATCAAGGATTTTATTCGTAATCGGTCCGGCTATTTGTGAAAGAACTTCAGAGTGATCATTAGATCGGAAATAACTGCCTAGCGTAATGATAATTTTACCAAAAACTACACTTATGATACCAAGAACAATGGTTCCTATAATCCCCCACTTACCAAAACTGACAAAGTATTGCATCAAGTCCTGACCGGAGGATAATCCGGCACCGATAACAACTCCAACATAAGCCAATGAAATATTTAAAATTCTTTTTAACACCTTTTCTCTCCTTACTACTATATATACAAACTACGATTCCTCTTTCTCCAACAACGCCACCACCTCGCAATTATTGGTTCTGGGAAACATATCTACAGCACATAACTTTTGTACCTTATATCCGGCATTTTGTAAAGCTTCCAAGTCTCTTGCCAGGCTCTTTGGCTTACAAGCCACATAGACCAGTCGCTTCACTCCGTAGGAAATGATTTTTTCCAAGGCCTTCTTATGCATTCCGTCTCTTGGAGGATCCACAATAATAAAGTCCGGATAGGGAAGCTCAGTCGCTCCCTGCCCTGCCTCCAGCACCTTCAGCACATCTCCGGCATAGAAGATACAGTTCTCCACCTTATTTTCCTTGGCATTTTCCTTGGCGGCTTCCACTGCCTCTTCCACGATTTCCACCCCGATGGCCTGCTTTGCCACCTTACTCATCAGCTGGGTAATGGTGCCGGTTCCGGAATAAAGGTCGTAAATCACAGGCTTCTCCTCTGCATTTTCGGAAAAGCTGGAATACTCCTGTACCTTGGCATAGAGCTTTTCTGCACCCAGAGTATTGGTTTGGAAGAAGGAAAAAGGCGTAATTTTAAAGTTTAAACCAAGTAGCTCCTCGTAAAAATAGTCTTTTCCGAAGAGAGTCTCTGTTCCGTCGTTAATTACTGCATCCGCCAAGCTGTCATTTTTCGTATGTAAAATGCCCGCATAGCTACCTTCCAACTTTCCTTCCTTTTCCAAGGAAAGAAGCCTATCTCTCCAGCCGCTTAAAATCTTTTCTTCCTCTTCGGCAGGAAGCTGGGTACTATGCACCAGAGAGAGTAAAATCTCTCCCGTCTTCTCCGCCCTTCTGATTAAGAGATGGCGAAGATAGCCCTCATGGCGCTTTTTATGGTAGTATCTCAGACCTTTTTCCTGAAAATACAGTCTTGTAGCCAGTAAAATCTCTCCCATATCCGGATGGGGCAGGCGGCAGTCTTCCGTATTTAAAATGTTAAAAAAGCTTCTTTTTTGGTGCAATCCCAAGCAAAGGGGACCATCCTTTTCCTGATCCCCAAAGGAAAATTCCATCTTATTCCGATAGGCCTCCTTCTTTGGAGAGGAAATGATACCCTCAAAAAGATAGTCTCCCTGAATCACCGGATTAAATAAGTCTCGAATCTCCTGCTCCTTTTTCGCCACTTCCTCTTCATAGGGAATTTCCTGATAAAAGCAGCCACCGCAACGATCCTGATTTTGGCACCAGTGTTTTTCCTGTGGGATGCTAGCTTCCTCCACTCTTCCTGCTTCTTGCTCTATTGAAGCTGCATTTTCCTGTGACTTCATATCCAAAGTATTTTTTTCCATTTCTCCTGACCCTTTCTGAAAGAAACTATCCTCTACTCTCTCCCATAAAAAAAGAGGCTACTGCCTCTTTTTCTTTCGCTCAAAGCACTATGCAATAAGATTATTCCTCTTCCAGATAATCTTCATCCTCTAAATCATCGTAGTCTTCATAATCCTCCAGATAATCCGGAGCAAGCAAACGATATACACCGTAAGCCAATCCGCAAAAAGCGATGATTCCACCGATGATGGCCAGTACGGTACAAATCTTTTTCTTCATATCTTCTCCTTCTTTCTGCTTCTCTCTTAAGCCAATGGCATATTGAAAATCATTGCTTAATGCTCTTGCATCTTCTGTGAACTTCTTTGCTCTATCTCTGAAAGCTTCTACATTCCACTGTTCCATATTTTTATCCTTTCCCCAAAAACTTTCTCTTAAGTATAAAGATTCTTGGGTAAAAAAGCAAGTCTTCTCTAAGGATAGGAGGCTTTTTCTCTTCAACGATACAAAACTATTTCTGTAGGATACAGCATTTTTTCTTTATGGGCACAGGGCTTTTCCACCTTACTTCAGTACCCAGTTTCCATCCGCCATAACGAAGTTCTTCTCCACACCCAGCTTATTCATCCAGAATTTGGTCAAAGCTACGGTATAGCTTTCCTGGTCTTCCGTGAAGGCATCCTTACGTTTGTTCCAAAGCTCCTGAGAGCTGGGCCATAAAGCGTATCTGGGATGTACCGCACTATAGAAGGCAAAGGATCCGCCGTGCTGTCCGTGATGAGCCATCTGCACGATATCCGCCTTAAGCTTATCGGCGCCTCTTTCTTCCATCAGTTTCCCTGCCGCTTCATAGGGAAGGTCTCCGGTAATCAGAAGCTTCTTTCCGTTAATGGTAATCATATAGCAAACGGAGCTGTTGTTTCCTGTGTCGATAGGAATGGAATAAGGGGTGTTCAAAACCTCTACTGCCACATTGCCATAGGTGAAGCTGGTTCCTGCAGGGGAGCTTTCATGGCGCTTTGCACTGTCGTACTGGGCCAGGTCTTCCATAATTTCCTTCATCATGGGAATACGGTGAGCAGGCTCATACTGCTCATAGTAAGCCAATGGCAGAAAACCGTAGTAAATCTGTCCCGGGTCAATGTTGTAATAATCCGGATGACCTTCCTTCTTCTGCTGCTCAAGAATTACTGCAAGAGCGCCTACATGGTCTTCATGAGGATGGGTAAGGAGCCAAGCTGCTACCTTTCCCCCTCTGTCCTTAATGTATTTTGCAAGGTAGGGAGCATTGGTCTTTAAACCACCGTCCACTACGATTAAGCTGCCGTCATTGCTCTCAATTACAATGGAAATCTGCTGTCCGCTTTGTTCTCCCTTAATCATGGTAATGCTGGCGCCGCCCAAACCGATGGTACTGTCGGTATAAGTTGGGGTAGTGCTACCGTTTTGCACATTTAAAGGAGCATTGCTTGTAGTAGCGCCCTGGGTACTGCTCTCGGAGGAGCTTCCTGCATTAGCCGCGCTATTGCTTGCTGTACCGTTACTTGCTGTACTGTTGCTAACTGTAGAACCGTTGTTAGCCGCCTGGGTTAAGGAAGCATCCTGCCAAGGCGCCTTGGGGCTTCCGGAAGCCTGCTGATTTACGCCATGAACCACGTTGGGAAGCGCTTCTCCCTGAATGGTACCGTTACTGTACTCATCCGCAAAAGCCTGTCCGTGGAAAGCCAAAGTTCCACTTAATAACAATGCCACTGCTAAAGCTTTTTTCTTCATTTTAACTCCTTTGCCATGAAAAACTTGAATTCTCCTTTGCTGCCACAGTCAAGCTATACTCTTTTGCAATAAGGGCCGCAAACATATCGAAAATAGTCTCTTTTACGAAGACAGATTATCTCTCCCAAAGGTTACAAATCCTTCCTCATAGAAAGCAAGAATTTTCCCTATCTGTCTCAAACAGCATACTTCTAAAACCGCTTTGTTTACTGCCGAACACCTTCTGCGTTGATAGTGTAGCCATCCTGCACGGTATCCTTCAGCATAGCGCCTGCAGGAACACCTTCCTTATTCACATTCAAGAAGTACCACTTATCTCCGATATTCTGCCATCCGCTAAGCATTGCACCGTTCTCCGGTTGGAAATAGTACCACTGTCCGTTGATTTCCTGCCAACCGCTGAGCATCTTTCCCTGTCCCTCGGCCTTTGGCTCCAAATAATACCACTGATTATTTAAAAATGCCCATCCGCTAAGCATCGCACCGGCACTTGCTGCATTTTGATCCAGATAGTACCACTGCTCACCAATCTTTCTCCAGCCGGTAAGCATTTTTCCATCCTCATCGAAGAAATACCACTGGTCTTTAATCTGCTTCCAGCCCTTGGAAAGCTGACCGTTCTCCTCAAAATACCAGTCTTCTCCGTTCTGTCTCCAGCCTAAAACCGCACCGGAGGGGCCGCCGGAAGCATTACTGCTGTCCTCGTTATTTCCATAGTAATCATTGGAAGGCCTCTTCTTATTGTCCTGAGCCTTCTCTGCCGCAGTCTTCTTCTTTTTCTTGGCACTGTACTCTTTGAAGCTACCCTTGCTGATACCCTTTGCTTTCAAGGTAATCAGGTTGAAAATGTAGCCGTCATCGGAATACTCTCCGTCCACATCTCCGGAGGGCTCCACATACTGAGAATCCGCAATATACTGAGCCAAATCGTCCTTCTTGTCGTATTTTGCTCTTACGGCAATATGATCAAATTCCTTTCCGTTTTCGGAATAGGACTTCACGTTAATGCTGGTACCGTTTACGGACTTCTTCGCTACCTTGTCGTCTCCGTTTTTGGTGGTGTAGTAAATCACTACATCATAGCCGGAAGCGTAATCCACCTTTCCCCAACGAATCAAAGTTCCGTCCTGGGTAAAGTTTGTCGGTTCCTTCAAAATAGTGAAGGGATAGGCATTTGCCTTAAGCTTAATGCTGCTCTTGGATTTCTCGGTTACCGCCATCTCATAGGCACCTCGAACCTCTACCACGGTATTGTCATCAAAGACATTTCCCCCCTCCGCCTTCACGGAAATGGTATAGGTATAGGGCTTCTTGGGAGAGCCCTGATTCTTTCCGTCAATGGAAAATCCGGAAACCTCGTAGCCGCTGTCCATAGCCACAGCCTCAGGCTTGGCATAGGTTTTACCGGACTCCAGCTCCAAATCCTCACTGGGGCTGATGTCGATTTGCACACGGCTTACCGGCTTATCCTCTGCAAATGCAGGAATGCTCCACAAAGCACACATTGCCAGCCCCAAAACCAGAGCCTTCTTTCCTGCTGTTTTGAAAATGCTTTCTTTTTTCTTTAGCATAGTATTCTCCTCTTTCTTATTTTTCATTCTCTTTCGAATTTTACGCTTTTTCTTCCAGCATCTTAATTCCTTTTCGGATGATACACCCTTTCTTCAAGCGTCTTATTTCCTTAAGAGAAGCCTTACTTTCCCTTATCTTCATCGGCGATAGTAGGACATTGTATTATCTTTAGAAAAACCGCCCATTGGAAGCTTTATTCTATCCTTCGTGAACCGCCCATTGGAAGCTTTATTCTATCCTTCGTGAACCGCTCGCCGGAAGCTTTATTCTATCCTTTGTAAACTGCTCACCGGAAGCTTTGTCTTCTTAAGGAAGCCAGGCACCGGAGGCGTCAAAACGATAGTCCACTCCGTTAATGTTTCTCGTGGTATCCGCTACCATCGCGCCGGAATCCTCCATATAATACCATACATTATTGAGGTTTCTCCAGCCTGTTCGCATTGCGCCGTCCTCGGAAAGCCAATACCATTTTCCGGAGACCTTCTGCCAGTTCTTGGCCATTGCCCCGCTGTCCTTCAGGAAGTACCAGTTTCCGTTATCTTTGATCCAGCCGCTTCGCATTACCCCCTGGTCATCTAAGAAATACCAGCTGTTTTGATCCTTCACCCAGCCGGTCTGCATATTTCCGTCGGAATTCATAAAGTACCACTTATCCGATACCTTTTTCCAGCCGGTGACAGCCTTTCCATTTTCCTTATACTGCCACTTTCCGGGAGTGCTTTGTACCCAGCCGTTTTCCACAGCGGCCTGAGACTCTGCTGTGGGCCCGCCGGTACTGATGGTACTGTTTTCTTCCTTATTCAGGCTTGTGTTTCCCCCATTGGAAGAGTTGTTTCCGGAAGAGTTATTTCCGGAAGCACCGCCGGAATTGTTGCCGTTTTTATTGCCGCCATTCTTTCCGGAATTTCCGTTATTGGAATTATTGCTGTTTTTTCCATTATCGGAGGAATTATTAGAAGAATTTCCGCCATTGTTGGAGCTGTTCCCGGAAGCACTGCCGGACTTTCCGGCATTTTTCTCGGAAGGATTGCCTCCGCCGTAAGCCTTCCAGGAAAATTCCGTGGTAACCAGTCCTTTGATGCCTCGCACCACACCCTTTTCACTGGACTGCCAAATGGTGGTGGTACTTCCCTCTACCGGACGATACACCCGATCCAAGGGATAGGCCGCAAACCACACATCATAGGGCAAATCCGATAAATTCATGTGCTTGGTCAGCCAGGTTTTATTGGCATAGACCATAGGAATAAATCCCGCATCCTTCACCCTCTTACAGTAGGCGTTGGTCATGGCGGTAAGCCCTTCCTTCGTAAGGCCGTCGGAAAGCATGGAGCCGACCTCCAGGTCATAGGCCACCGGATATTCAAACTTATAGGGCTTAATCTTCTTTACGGTAAGCTTGGCCTCTGCCAAGGCGTCGTCCATATTTTTCGCGGTGGAGCAAAGGTAGGCTCCCACCTTAATACCGGCCTTCTGGGCGCCCTTTACATTCTCATCGAAATAGGCGTCTTCCTTGGTGCCGTAGGCGATTCGAATCATGACAAAGTCCAATCCGTCCTTCTTCGCCGCATCCCAGTCAATGGGGCCGTTTTCATTCTGAAACTTGGAAACCTCGGTTCCCTTTTCCAGATACTTTAAATCGGAGCCGTCCGCATTGGTATAACCGTACCAACCGGAGTAGTCCAAAGCCCCCGAAGTGGTGCTACTCTGGCTCGTACTGCTCTGCGTGCTGCTCGTTGTACTGCTTCCTGTGCTGTTCCCTGCATTTTTTCCCAAACTGTCCCCGGGGCCTGCGGCATAGCTTACACTCTGTCCGCAAATAAGGCTCAAAGACAAGACAGTCAGGACGGCGACTCTTCGCCCTTTCTTCTGAAATTCCATACTTCCTCCATCATCTTTAACTTCGCTAGCTTATCAGCTTTTCAAGGGCAAATGCAATACCGTCCAGAGAACTGTAAGAGTTTTTCAGAATTCAGTAAGACTTTCCGAAAATATCCGGATACAAAAAGCCCCGGGACGCTGATAAGCTCAGCATTCCGGGGCTTTTTGCCGCATTTGCCACTTTCGTGGACTTTTTTATCACACACATTCTACTAGGAGAACCTGATAACTATTTGAGGGGATAATTTTCTTAGGAATTTTATCCTTGTGATAGTAATATCGGCGGTATGATATAGAGTATAAGCGATTTTCTTATTTTTTAAAGAAAAATATTTTTATACGAACCTTCTAATGGATTTAATAGGCTTATAGGTTGCAGATTCAATGGTTACACCGGAGCGGGAATTTAATGCGAAAAGCATTCTTCCGTTTCCTAAATAGATTCCTACATGACCTGCATAAGCCAAAACATCACCGGGAATCGCATTTGCCAAAGAACCTACATTGGTTCCCAAGGTTCCAATCTCTGCTGAGGAATGGGGAAGGCCGATGCCGAAGTGTCCGAAGATTCCCATTAAGAAGCCGGAACAGTCCGATCCGTGAAGAAGGCTTACTCCGCCGTAGCGATAAGGTCTGCCGATATACTGGGTTGCATAATCTACAATCTGCTGACTTCTGCTGACAGTATCTCCCACCAAAACATCGTCGGAAAATAAAGTAGTGGACTGATCCTCCTGAGAAATGATAGCACCCTCCTCGGAAAATACCAAAAGCTCCTCTTCCTTTGGACTTGCGGAAGCAGTGAAAGCAGTGCTCACGCTCAAACTCATCAGAGCAAGGGCAAGGGCTAAGCCTTTCTTCCCAAATTTAAGAGCGCTTCTTCTCATTACTTTCCGATTCGCTTTTCCTAAATTCCCGTTTACGGAATTTCCCTCTTCTGTTTTATTGTTCTTTACTGTAAAATTCGCGTCCTGCATAAACTCTCCTTTTTGGTTTGTGTTACAGTTTGCCATTTTAGGGAGAAAATGTGGCGAAAATAAAAACACAAGATGAAGATTCACTAACGCATTCTTACAAAACTGCCTAGTGTTTTTACATTTTCATCCCGTGTTTTTTACGAAATTCTGACATTTCCTTATTTTGGAAGCAATTTTACGCTTCTTTGGTAAAATAGTTCTATTTTTTTAGTCATAAGAAAATTCTCTTCTTAACATTTTTCTTTTCTTTGATTCCATGCTTTTCTCTTTTTTTATTCCTTACTTTTTATCTCTCTTAAACTTTTCTTTTCTTCTCTCTTTATTCTTTGCTTTCCTTCTCTAAATCCCGCTCTTCTTCCGCCTTTTCACCGCCGGGAGTATAACCAATCCACTTCTCGGAAAAATGCACGTCGAAGAAATGAATAATCGGTCCCAGGAAAAGGGCGGAAACCAAGGTTCCGATTCCTACCAGTCCTCCGGTAAGAAAAGTGCCAAGAGCCGCCAAACCGTCTGTTAACATTCTGCATCCGTAATAATGCTTCTTAGTCTTATCTCTTAAGCCCAAGGAAAGGTAATCGTAGGGTGCAACCCCCAGATCCGCTGTCTGGTATAGAGAAACGCCGAAGGAAGTCACCACCACCGCAAGGCTTACCCAAATCAACTGTACTACCAAGCCGTGCTCCTCCGCATAGCCGAAGTGCTTTGTAAATATATCATAGAAGAAAGTCACGATATAGCCTACCAAGATGCCGTTGGCAAAGGTTCCCGCACCGATATACTTTCGTCCGAAAGCAAGCTGAACCATGAAAAACAGCACATTGGCTATCATATTCTGCTGTCCCAATGAAATCCCGAAGATTTCTGCCAAACGCATATTTAAGGCGGAAATCGGGTCATTTCCCAAATGAGACTCCTTAAACAGGGCGATACCGATGGAAATCACCAGCACACCCAAAAGCATTCCGATATACCTTCTCACCATAATATTCTTTGTTTGCATAGCCACCCCTTTTCTATACCACTCTATATTCTGTATTTCATACTGTGCTGAGTTTTCTTGTAAGGACATTATCTTAAACCATTTTCCTTTTATTATCCAGACTTTTTATTATTTTTTTCTTTTGATCTTAAGCCCAACAACTCAAAGTGCAATACAGGATTGCTTGCAGGAACATTGTTCTTTTGACAACTGTACCGATAATTAAAAAAAGTGTAGTTAACGAAAGCCTTAAGCCTCCGATAACTACACTCTTCCTTACTTTCTTACTTTCTTTCTCTTATGGATGAACCACTATCGGGCATCCCTTCTGGATTTTGGCAAAAAGCTCTGCCGCCTTGTTCTTCGGCAGATTGATGCAGCCGTGGGAACCATTCTTCACATAAATGTTTCCACCGAACTTGGAACGCCAAGTCGCATCATGTAAACCGATGTTTCCGTTAAAGGGCATCCAATAGGACACAGGAGCCTCATATTCCGGCTTTCCGTCCACCATCTTTCCCTTCAGAGTTCTGTTGGTTTCCTTTCCTTTTAGGAAGAATACACCACTAGGGGTAGCACGATCCTCGGTAAGCATCCCGGTTACCGTAGGGCTCTCCCAGGTCAATGCGCCATTTTCATAGTAATACACATGCTGCAATCCCAGATCAATCTCCAGGAAAGTATTTCCAAACTGGGGCTGGGCATACTGTGCAGGCCTATAAGCATAAACCGGCTCTCTCTCCTGGCTTTGCAGGGAAGAAATGGCAGCCCGTAACGCATCCCTTTCCGCCGCCACGTTGATGTGTAAGCCATAGGGGGTATTCATGGCAATGTCTTTTCCGCTGGCAGAATGGAAGGACACGGTATTTCCAAGATTTCCGTACTTATTTTCCAAAGACTGGGCATAAGCCAGAAGCTTCTCTTCATCGAAGCTTAGTCCGGAAGCATTCACGCCGGTAACCATCTCCTGTAGCTGCTCTCCCGTCAAGCTTTCCTTATTTCCTAAAATGTTGGTAACAATCGTCACAGAGGAAAGCTTATTCATGGCATCAACCTTGCCCTCTAAATCCGCCTTTCTCTGGGTGATGGCATCATAGATTCCGTCATCTGACAGCTGAATCGTATTCTCTCCTCTTTGCAGAGCTCTTTCCACCCTTGCCCAAAGTCTGTCCCAATTCAGAGAATTTCCTTCCTGCTCCGGAATAATGGTGTATACTCCGTTTTCCTTCACCACGCTGGCAGTTCTGGTCTCTTTGGCATCCTTGACCATGGAAAGCGCTTCCAGCTTTTCCTTCAATTTTACGGTGTCATAGCTTGCGGTACTGCCTTCCAAAGAATAATCGATTCTTTGGTCCGGGCTTCCCTGGGCTCCACTTTCCGCTTCCTTCTGTAAAATTTCCGGAAGATTGGTGGCTGCCTGTAAATGATAGCCGATATCCTGTCCGGAAATCTCCTCCGTTTTTTCTCTTCCTATAAGATAAAGGACATAATTCTGACTATATGCTCCTTCCAGATAGGCCTTGGCCTCCTCTACAGTCTTGCCTCCGATGGGAATGCCGTTTCCATGGGTTCCCGCCAGGAAACGATCCAGCGCAAAGCCTTTCCCTGCCTGAGAAAATGTCAGAATTCCGGAAAAAAGAAGCCCAAGGGCAATCTTTTGAAAATAATTGCTTTTTAAGCTTCTTTCCCTTCTTCCTGTCTGCTTTGTTGCTGTCGGTAGTATTTTCTTCTGTGCATTTATCGCCATGTCCTCATTTTCCTCTCTTTATCTTAGTGCCTCCTATTGTACGCCCTAGACCTCCCCTTGGCTAGTCAGAAAAGTAGAAAGGAATAAGTCTTAAGAAAAAAGAAATCTCCATAAAGAAAAGCAATGGCGGCGATAATAATATCTATTTATGCAGTATAGGTCTGAAGTTGGGGTACGCTCTCGCTAGCCTCGCCCTGACTGAGCAGTAGACTTGTTGTCTACTGCTCACTTTGCTTCGCAAAGCAAATTCCTTCGGAAGTTGGTCTGCAACAGGACGACTTTTCTGATGAAAAGTCTGTCCTTGCGGTACTAAGCGAAAAACATCAGTGCCTTCGTTTTTCGCAAGTACCGGTGGGCTCAGACTACCCCTTTTCAGACCTATACTGCATAAACTGTATTTAAATTTGAATTTTATAGCCCCTATTGCTTATTCTCCGAAGACTTCTTTTCTTAAACGAATTCCTGTGGGGCTTGCTGCCAAGCCGCCCATGGCGGTTTCCTTCAAGGCGCTGGACATGCTGTCTCCTACCGACTTCATCGCCGCAATACATTCATCTACAGGAATCTTCAACTCTACTCCTGCCAGAGCCATATCCGCAGAGGAAAAGGCAATCACTACTCCGGATACGTTTCTTTTAACACAGGGAATTTCCACAAGGCCTGCCACCGGATCACAAACCAGGCCCATCTGGTTCACCAAGGACATTCCTAAAGCATCTCCGCAAGCCTTGGGACTCCCTCCCATAAGCTCCACCAAAGATGCTGCTGCCATACCGGAAGCGGAACCGCACTCTGCCTGACATCCTCCCTCAGCGCCGGCAATGGAGGCCTGCTTGGCAATGACCATTCCAAAAGCCGCTGCAGTAAATATAGACATTACAATGTCTTTCTTGTTATAGCCCTTGTCCTGATACATGGAAACCAGGCATCCGGGCAAGATTCCGCAGGATCCGGCAGTAGGGGTTGCCACAATTCTACCCATAGCTGCATTACAGTTGGACACGCACATCGCCCTGCCGATAGCCTTGGTCATAAATTCTCCCATCAAACCGCCTTGAGCTTTCTGAGAATATTCCAGCATGGTTGCTCCCTCTCCTCCGGTAAGACCGGAAGTGGAACGGAGATTCTTATCCCCACCCTTTCCAACGGAGTCCACCATCACATCGAAATTCTTCTCCATCATTTCGTAGATTTCCTCTTTAGGAAGCCCCATCTGCTCTGACTGGTCTTCCAGGCAAAGTTCACTGATCTTGATTCCCCGTGCCTCTGCCTTATCACATATTTCTTTAATTGTATCGTATTTAATCATTTTTTCCTCCTGCCGTAGACCTTTCTTTGGTAGCCAATGCACCGCCAAATAGTCTCGCAGCTTATCTAATGAATGCTCTATCTAATCAATGCTCTATAATAAATGCTCTATAATAAATGCTTTATCTAATCAATTCTCCACAATAAATGCTCTATAGTAAATAAGCTCTAATGAACACTAAATTGCACGAATCAGTAAGGCATTCTCCACATTGGGAAGCTTATTGATTTCGTCCATCAGTTCTTCCGGCGGCATCTGGTCTATTTCGATAGTCATTAAGGCGATTCCACCCTTTTCCGGACGGCTTAAACGGAAGTTGCCGATATTCAAATCCTTATATTTATCGTACATAATCTGGGTAACCAGCGCAATCATGCCAGGCTTATCCCGATGCAGCACCAGAATGGTATTGCTTTCTCCGGTAAAGTCCACCCGTAAACCGTTAATCACATCTACCCGGATGTTTCCTCCACCGATACTGGCACCTTCCACCGTACCCTCCTGTCCGTTCCGAAGAACATAATGGATGCGGGCGGTATTGGGGTGAGCTCCGGGAATATCATTTTCAATGAAACGATAATCAATCCCCCTATCCTTGGCAATCTGCAAAGCATCCCGAATCTCTTCGGAATAGCTGTGATAGCCCATAATGCCGGCAAGTAAGGCTCTGTCCGTACCATGCCCTCTGTAGGTTCTGGCAAAAGAACCGGACAGCTCGATATCCAACTCCTTAAAGTCATCCGAGCCTGCCACCTTGTTTACTACTCTTCCCAGACGAACAGCACCTGCGGTATGGGAACTGCTTGGCCCGATCATAATCGGACCGATAATGTTAAAAACGTTCATAAGCTCTCCTTTGTGTTTTATGATAGCTTCAACTTAACACGGTATTTTCTTCCATCCGGGAACAACGGGCAATACTTCTCCCCCGCTTATTCCAAACGACAAAATCTATCTAAAAATCGTTTTATTTCCTAGTAAAATATACCATAAATAAAAGTAGAAAAAAAGGGAGTATAGCAAGCACACTCCCTTTTTCTTCAATTTCTTATGTTTTGTTTATAATATCTTTGTAAATATTTCCAAATCCAAAAAAGCTCTGCATTTCGGGATTTGCTTTCGCAGGCGGTTAATTCTTTACGCCTTCTTTGCAAAGAGTCTTTCGTTAATCTCATTGACTACAACACCGATGGCATTGTCTCCGGATACGTTACAAGCGGTTCCGAAGGAATCCTGGGTGATGTATAAAGCCACCATGATGGCACAGATGGGGCCGTTGGGATCTCCTGCTTCCTTACCGAAAATCATGTAGAGGAAAGGAAGTGCTGTCATGATGGATCCGCCGGGAGCACCGGGGCTTGCCACCATCGCAATACCAAGAGTCATAATGAAAGGTACAACGGTTCCGATGGAAATTGGAAGGTTGTTCATCAGACATACTGCAGTTGCACAGGCTGTGATGGTAATCATGGATCCGCACATATGAATGTTGGCACAGAGAGGTACCACGAAGTTACGAATCTGCTCAGATACTCCATCCTTCTTTGCACACTCCAGGTTTACAGGAATGGTTGCCGCAGAGGACTGGGTTCCCAAAGCGGTTGTATATCCCGGAATCTGATTCTTGATTAAAGTAATCGGGTTCTTCTTGGCAACGGTTCCTGCAATAAAGAACTGCACAGTGATGTAGATTAAGTGCATGCAGATTACGGTTAAGAATACCTTCCACAAAATGCTCAAAATTGCGAAGGTCTTTCCGGAGTAGGTCATATCCACAAAGGTTCCCATGATATATAAAGGAAGCAGAGGGATAATAGCGGTATGCAGTACCTTATCAATAATGCCGGAAAAATCCTTCATGGTATTGTAAAGGTCATTTCCAATTTCCTTCCCCTTCATGGAAGAAAGGCAAAGTCCCATGATAAAGGCCAATACCACTGCAGAAAGGGTATCTAATAATGGGGGAAGAGCAATGCTAAAGTATCCGGAAACGGAATTATCCGCAGTCTTTGCAATCTGATCCAAAGCGTCCGGAGACATAAAGCTGGGGAAAAGGTTACTGGATACCACATAGGATGCAGTTCCTGCAACCAAGGTAGAGCCGTAAGCCAGACAAACGGTAATCAGGAGGAGCTTCCCTGCTCCTTGAGACAGGTCTGCAATTCCCATGGTAACATAAGCAAGAATCATCAAGGGAATAACGAACTTTAAAAAGCTACTAAACACGCCTGAAAGAGTAACGATACCTCTACAGAACCACAACGGGAAAAACTGACCAACAAGAATACCCAAAATGATGGCAATGATCAGTCTTGGCACTAAGCCAATTTTGATTTTCATACGAAGCCTCCTCTTCTGCTTTGCTAAAATATCCTCCTGCATCCAAAGCCACTCTTTAAAAGCAAAAGCCACCTATCCGAATTCGGATAAATGGCTTTTCTAATCTGACAATTTTTGAATTTACCAAAGACTCTGTTCCTCATCTTCTCCAAAGAGGATATACAGATTGCTTTATTTTTTTACAAAAATTTATTTAAATGTCGGAGTATTTTAGCCACTTTGTCCTATCTTTATAAACAACTTATAAAGAATACTCCTCATAGTATAGCACTTTTATAAAATTCCGCCAAGAGTCATAATGAGCGGAGCAAATACCAATGCAATTACGGTCATCAACTTAATCAAAATGTTGATGGAAGGTCCGGAGGTATCCTTGAAAGGATCTCCTACAGTATCTCCTACAACCGCAGCCTTATGGGTTTCAGATCCTTTTCCGCCGTTGTGACCTTCTTCAATGTACTTTTTAGCATTGTCCCAAGCTCCACCGGAGTTGGACATAAAGATTGCCATCATAACACCGGAAACCAAAGATCCTGCCAGAAGTCCGCCAAGAGCCTCAGCACCAAGGAGTAAGCCGATAGCCAACGGTGCAATAACTGCCAGCACACCGGGAACAATCATTTCCTTTAATGCCGCATGAGTAGAGATACTTACACAGGTTCTGTAGTCAGGCTTCTCTGTTCCTGCCATAATGCCCGGCTTTTCTTTAAACTGTCTTCTAACCTCGGAAATCATGGCAAATGCTGCCTTACTTACAGAACTCATGGTAAATGCAGAGAAGAGGAAGGGAAGCATAGCGCCGATAAAGAGTCCGATACATACCCTACTGTCCAAAACATTGATGCTCTTTAACTGTACAGCTTCCGCATAGGATGCAAATAATGCAAGGGCTGTTAAGGCTGCGGAACCGATTGCAAATCCCTTACCCATAGCTGCTGTTGTATTTCCTACTGCATCCAACTGGTCGGTAATCTTACGAACACCTTCTTCCAGACCTGCCATCTCCGCAATACCGCCGGCATTGTCCGCGATGGGGCCGTAAGCATCTACCGCAACGGTGATTGCTGTTGTGGAAAGCATACCTACAGCGGATAAAGCAATACCGTAAAGTCCTAAAAGACTGAAGGATACAAAAATCGCTACAGAAATCAACAAAATAGGAATAGCTGTAGAACGCATTCCGATAGCCATACCGGAAATAATATTGGTAGCAGATCCGGTTTCAGACTGCTTCGCAATTTCCTTTACAGGAGCATAGCTGGAGGATGTGTAATACTCGGTAATGGCACCGATACATAATCCTGCAATCAATCCTGCCGTAACGGCCAAAGCTGCATGGAAGTCTCCGAAGAAATAGTTGGAAAGACCAAAGGCAAATACAATAACTGCCACTGCAGCAGAGTAGCTGGCAGTCTTTAATACCTTACTGGGATCCTCTCCACCAATCATAACTACGGAAAAGCTTCCTAAGATACAAGCCAGTAAGGATAATCCTGCAAGAAGCAGAGGAAAGGCAATTCCCTTATCCTGAAAAGCCAGTGCGCCTAAAGTCATAGCAGAAACCAAAGCACCTACATAGGACTCGAAAAGGTCAGCTCCCATTCCGGCAACGTCACCTACGTTATCTCCTACATTGTCCGCAATAACCGCAGGGTTTCTGGGGTCATCCTCAGGGATTCCCGCCTCAACCTTACCCACAAGGTCTGCTCCAACGTCGGCTGCCTTGGTATAGATTCCTCCACCTACACGGGCGAAAAGGGCAATGCTGGAAGCTCCCAGGGAGAATCCGGAAAGCACACCTACATCCTTAGTGAAGTAGTAGAAAAGTCCCAAGCCGAAAATACCAAAGCCTGCTACGGACATTCCCATTACGGAACCGCCGGAAAAGGCAATGGATAAAGCCTTCTTCATTCCGGACTGTCTTGCCGCCTCTGCAGTACGAACATTGGCTGCGGTTGCGGAACGCATTCCGAAATATCCTGCCAATGTGGAAAGCAAAGCACCGAAGACAAAAGCCGCTCCGCTAAGCCAGCTTCTTGTTCCTAAACCGATGCAAAGAAAAAGGCTACAAACAAAAAAAAGAAGAATCTTGTATTCCGCGAAGAGAAAGGCCTGTGCACCCTCTGCAATCGCATGGGCAATTTCCTTCATCCTCTCGTTACCGGAATCTTCCTTCTGAATCTTCTGTGCCTGAAAAAAAGCGAACAAAAGACCCAATACGCCCAATACGGGCACCAGCATAAACATAGTATTCATATTTTCCTCCCTCGTGAAACCATAAATTTTGTCAAAAACTCATGGATTTTCTCCTGCTGTTTTCCCATTTTAACAAAGTGATTAGGTTTTTTCTACTATTATTTTTAAAAAAGAAATTTATTCCACTATTATTTATGCTTTTCTTTTCGTACAATTTGTTTTTATATTTTTAAATAAATAGTCTTTGCCAAAAAATCTCTTCTTATTTATTCTTCAGTAAATCAATAATCACACCTATCCCGTAGAGCATTCCTCCCAAGTAAATGGCAATATCCCCTATGTTAATGATGGCGTTTTTCAAAAAGGGAACACGGACATTGATATAGTCTGTCACCTTTCCTTTAATCAGGCGGTCATAGGTATTGGAGGAGGCCCCGCCGATTACCATGGCGGTACCCCATTTTTGCAAAAAGAAACCGTCCCCCAGAAGAATGCTCATATAGGGCAAGGCAAAAATCAGGAAGAGGGTAGCAAGCAAGGACAAGGTCTTTACCAGCTTCGGATATTTCTCCAGTCTTCCCATGGAAAATCCCGGATTATGGGCTCTTCGTATCTGCACAAGACCTTTTGATCCGGGTAAATCTCTGGGAAAGTTTTCTTTTGGCTCCTCGTCTATGGCATGTTTAAAAAGCTGGTCAAGGGCAAAAATGCCTGCCGCAAAAAAGATTAAATAACGCATTTCCTTACTGAGATACCAAATCCATTCGATATGATACTGCTTAAATATCCGTAATAAAACTCCGTGTTTTCCCATTTTTTCACCCTAAATCCTTTTTATAATATTTACCTTCTTACTCTCTATACCTTCGTCATTCTTCTGCTTCTTCTTACCCTGTTGATATGCCGTTCAAACTCCCCGCTTTCCAAAAGCTCCGTAAGAATACACTGCTCCAATACCGGCACGGAGCAGGAATAAAAGGCAATTTTCTCCAGATTTTCTTTCAAATTCTTCTTCGGCAACAAAAGATAGGCCATACGAAAGGCCGGACCGATGGTTTTGGAAAAGCTGTTCATGTAAAAGACATTTTCCCCGGCTTCCATGGAAAAGAGACAATCCTCCGGCTTTCCCAAAGGAGAAAATTCGGAATCATAATCATCCTCAATGATGACCGCCCCGTTTCTATGGGCAAAATCCAGATACTCCCGCCTTTTGGACGCATCCGCCGTGATGCCTGTAGGATAGCTGTGGAAGGGAGTCACATGAAGCACCTTGGTCTTTGCCTTTTGCAGAGCGGCGCTTTCAATGCCGTTCTTTCCCATGGGAAGGAGCTCCAGCTGTATGCCATGGCTTTCATAAATCCTTTGCATCTTATCATAGGATGGGGATTCCACTGCAAAGCGCTTTTCTTCTCCCAGAATTTGTGCGAGGAGAGCATAGAGATTCTCTGCACCGGCGCCCAGAATCATTTGCTCTTCCTCCACAAAGATTCCCCGTCCTCTTCGCAAATATTCCTTCAATGCCCTTCTTAAAAAAAACTTCCCCTGCATTTCGGAGGCTTCCAAAATCTCCTCCTGATACTTGCTCATGGCTCTCCGCACCGCTTTGGCAATGGTGGGATAGGACATTTGCTCCCGGGAAACAGCCGTTTTCCTCTTGAAAAAATCGATAAAACCGGCTTTCTCTTCCTTATCGGTAACAGGAAAGACATCTCCCTCCTGGTAGGAAACAAAGTAACCGCTTCGTTCCTTCCCCTCAATATACCCTTCCTCCTCCAAAAGTGCCAGCGCATGTTCCACTGTAATCAGGGAAATGCCCCGTTCCTCGGAAAGATAGCGCTTGGAGGGAAGGCGTTCCGAGAAGCCGTAGCGGCCTTCCACAATATCCTGCCGCATTTCCCGGTAAAGCTCCATGTACTTTTTCACCCTTCCCTCCTTTCTTTGGCTGTAAGCTCCTAAATCACTTTTTCGTAGCTGAATTTTACTCTGCCAAATTTATAAAAACTGCTTATAGTAGGCAAATGCAGAGGGAATACTGAGTTCTCCGTGGATTTCTTCCTTACTATAGAAACGATAGCCCTGCTTTTCCCAAGTCTTCTTAGCTTTACCGCTCTCCTCCGGGAGAAAACGTTCTCTTAAAATGACGGCCTTTTCTTCTTTCTGTCTTTCCTCTTGCCGTCCTTCCTCCTGAAAGTCTCCGCAATAAACCTCATAGCCTATCATTTCCCACTCCTTGTGGGTGAAAATGTGTTTTGCCTCACCTAAAGCTTTGATTCGCAAGGAACGTAAGCCTAAGTTTTCCACCGCTTCCAAGGCTTCCTTTTCCGAACAATGCCCTTCCAACTTATAAAACTCGTAAAGCCCTGCCAAAAGGCCTTTATTTTCCCGTTTCTTCAGCATAAGCTCCTCCCGATGTCGTATCAGGAAAATGCTGTACTGCTCCACTTTTCTTTTCTTTTTCTCCGGAAGCTTGGGGTAGTCCATAGGATTCCCCGCCTTGGCACTGCTGCAAAACGCTTTCAAAGGACAGGTCTTACAGCCAATCTCCCCCTTGGGAAGGCAGACTCCGGAGCCAAGATCCATTAAAGCCTGGTTAAAATCCCCCGGGTCAATGCCCTGCATTTTCTCCTGAAAATACGAAAAAGCAAGCTTCTTTCCCTCCGGCTCCAATACCACCTTGGGATAGCTTGTTAAACGAGCAAAAATCCGAAGCAGATTTCCATCCAGTGCCGGAATTTCTTCCTTATAAACAATGGAGGCAATGGCTGCGGCGGTATACTCTCCGATGCCGGGAAGCTTCTTTAATTCCTGAAAAGTTTTCGGCATTTCTCCGGCGTATTCCGTCATAATTGTCTTCGCCGCCTTTTGCAGATTTCTTGCCCGGGAATAATAGCCCAGTCCCTCCCAGAGCTTTAAAACCTTCTCCTCCTCCGCATTTGCAAGATCCGCAATTTCCGGAAGTGCCGATAAAAAGCGGGAATAATAGCCCTTCACCGCCTCCACTCTGGTCTGCTGCAACATAATTTCGGACAGCCAGGTGTGATAAGGTCCCGGATCTTCTCGCCAAGGAAGAATCCTCCTATTTTCGTTATACCAGGAAAGAAGCGCTTTCGCAAAGGGATCCTCCCCTCCGCTAAACTGTCTTTTCTCTTTCATCTTCGCTTCTTCCATTTATTAAACCTCTTTAAAAGAAAAATATTTCCAATCCAATCAAAATCAATATAACGCCACCTAGGATTTCCGCCTTATTGGAAAGAATCGTTCCGCATTTTTTCCCGATACCGATGGCAAAGTAGCAAAGGATGAGGGTTTCCCCTCCGATAATCAAAGAAGCCAGAACCGCCTCCATCAAAGTAAAATGGGCGATGGTAAAGCCCAGAGAGAGAGCATCGATAGAGGTGGCGATTCCCTGAAGCAGTAAATCCCTTTTTGTCAGAATAGATTCCGCCTCTTCCTCCTTCTTTTGTATTCCGGCAATCAGCATTTTCCCGCCGATATAAAGCAGGAGTCCTAGAGAAATCCAGGGAATCAGACTTTCCAATTTATGAAAATACTGCAACAAACAATGTACCATAATCCACCCCAAAAGGGGCATCAAAAACTGGAAAAAGCCGTATACTCCTGCAATAGACCACCGTTTCTTTTCCTGCATTCCTTTTTCCGCAAGACCGTTTGCCATGGAAACTGTAACCGCATCCATAGCCAAACCTGCTCCCAATAAAAAACTATTGATAATAAACTTCATAACGCTCCTGACTTTTGATTTCTGATTCTAAGCCCAAGTCGAATCCTGTTTATCGATTCTTCTACACTACTCCTACACAAGGAGAACTCCCGCACTTCAGCGCTAACACGCAGGAAAAATGAGATTCCCCGCGATACATTAGCGGTACTCGCTAAAAAACAAAAAGGTATAACGATTGCTCGCTATACCTTAAAAATCCTATAACAGACTCCATGTATAGCTTGCGTTATACATGAGTCTCGCATTTTAAAACAAGCCAGGCTTCCCGCCAGTATGTTGACTTGTTGCGCTTTCGCGTATGCTACTCCCTCACTGCTCTTAAGGAGTTTCCCATAAAAGCACGAGGTTAGTCAATTCTAACAGCATTTCAGACTGTTTTTCTTCCGATACAGTAAATCGAGTCCTGGCGTGGCGAGACATTTTCCGAAACTTTATCCACGAGCTATTCTGTCCGAATGCCAAGCCGGAACAGTTTATTCAAAGGCAAAAACATTCAGTCCTGTCTGTCCCTTTAAATCTTCCTGTCTTCCCACCTTGCCGGGCAGGGTATGCAGGAAGATTTCTCCCGTTCCGGAGATTCTGCATTTTTTCAAATGTCCTCCGATGCCACGAAGCTCTTCGTCACAGGCATTGGCATGGATGTGCAAATAGGGCTTTCCGTCCTTTTCCGTAACAGAGCCAAGGAGGGAAGTAATCTCCATTTCCCCGGTAAACTCCTTGGGATAGTATTTCTTCTCGTGCACATTATAAAGTCCCACTTCCATACAATCGGAAGCACCGATACCGGAAATACTTGCTAAGGCAATGCCTTCCTTCTCACAAAGGCTTGTCAGGCATTCCATCACTTCCTCTCCCCTGTCTAAACGTACCACATAATCCTCTCCGATTTTACGAAACTCCATAGAATCTCCTTTCTCTTCGCTCAAACTCAACTTGTCTTTGCGCGTAACTCTGTAAATAGTTTTCCAATCCAGTATATCACTGTGATTAGTTTTCCTTACAGTATAACACTGTGATTAGTTTTCTTTTACAGTATAACGCTCTGAACAGTTTTCTTTTACAGTATAACGCTGTGCACGGTTTTCTTTTACAGTATAACGCTGTGAACAGTTTTTTTCTATCGTACACAGGAAAAAGCCCGTAATATCGTTTACCTTGGAAAACACTTGTTTCTTCGGAAAAATCTCGGCGATTCCAGGCTTCTTCGGGAAAATCTCGGCGATTCTCTTTCGGAAAAAACAAAGCTATTGTATACTTAGGCAGACTTTTTGAAGCAGTTTTGGAAACATAAAAAAGCTATTTCTTCCTTAATAAAAGAAATGCGTTTTTCAAGTTTATGACAGCATCCTACAAGGAAGAAATCAAAAAAAGGAGAAGAGCAAAAAAAATGGATATTATTCAGAAAATCAGCGAGGATTTGTCCTTAAAGAAAAAACAGGTAGAGGCAGCGGTACAGCTTTTGGATGAAGGAAACACCGTCCCCTTTATTGCCCGCTATCGTAAGGAGCTGACCTCCGGTTTAAATGATGAAGAGCTTCGAAATCTGGAGGAAAAACTGCAATATCTTCGGAAGCTGGAGGAGCGAAGAGAAAGTATTCTCCATAGTATTTTGGAGCAGGGAAAGTTAACAGAGGAATTGAAAAAGGAAATCCTGGCCGCAGATACCGCCGTTCGTCTGGAGGATCTGTACCTTCCCTATAAGCCCAAGCGGAGAACCAGAGGCATGATTGCCAGAGAAAAGGGGCTGGAAGAACTGGCTAAGGCTCTTCTTCTCCCCTGTGCTAATCCGGAAGCCGAGGCGGAAAAGTATATTTCTTCGGAAAAAGAAGTGCTGACTGCTACCGATGCCTTAAACTACGCCAAGGATATTTTGGCGGAGGACTTCTCCGAGGATGCCCGCTTAAGAGAATGGATTCGAAGCAAGAGCCTGAAGGAGGGCTTCATTTGCTCCTCTCTAAAGGAAAAGGAGGAAACGCCGGAAAGTAAGACCTATGAAAATTACTTCTCCTACGAGGAAAAAGTGCAATCCATTCCGGGACACCGTATTTTGGCCTTGAATCGTGGGGAAAAGGAAAAAATTCTCAGCGTAAAGCTCCGTTTTCCTGAAGAAGAAATCCTTCATTATATAGAGGAGCAGATGCAAGTCAGTAAGAAAGGAAAATGCAGACCTTATCTGGAGGAAACCATTGCCGACTCCTACAAGCGTCTGATTGCCCCCTCTATTGAGACGGAAATCCGAAGCATTTTGACAGAAAAGGCGGAGGACGGAGCCATCCTAGTCTTCTCCGATAACTTAAAGCAGCTTTTGATGCAGGCACCCATTACCGGAAAGGTAGTTTTAGGCTGGGATCCGGGCTTTCGTACCGGCTGTAAAATTGCCGTGGTGGATGCCACCGGAAAGGTACTGGATACCACCGTCATTTACCCCACTCCCCCTAAAAATCAGGTGAAGGAGTCTATGGCAAAAATCCACCAGCTGATTCAAAAGCACCATGTGGATATTATCGCTTTGGGGAATGGAACCGCCTCCAGAGAATCGGAAAAGGTGATTTCCGACTATTTAAAGGAGCAAAAGAGCCCTGTGAAATATGTGATTGTCAATGAAGCAGGGGCCTCTGTCTATTCTGCCAGCAAGCTTGCCACAGAAGAATTCCCCAATTTTGATGTGGGAGAAAGAAGCTCCACCTCCATGGCAAGGCGTTTGCAAGACCCCTTGGCGGAGCTTGTGAAGATCGATCCCAAGTCCATCGGTGTGGGACAATATCAGCATGACATGAACCAAAGTAAGCTTACAGAGCAGTTAAACAAGGTGGTGGAGGACTGTGTAAATAAGGTAGGGGTAGACTTAAACACCGCCTCCGCCTCTCTCCTATCCTACATTTCCGGAATCAGCAAGACTATTGCCAAAAATATTGTGGCTTTCCGAGAAGAAAACGGTGCCTTCAAGTCTCGAAAAGAGCTTTTAAAGGTGGCCAAGTTAGGACCCAAGGCCTTTGAGCAAAGTGCCGGATTCCTCAGAATCCGTGGGGGAAAAGAGCTTTTGGATATGACCTCCGTACATCCCGAGTCCTACAGCGTAGCGAAGGAAATGCTGGCATTAGCAGGGATTGCGGAAAATGAACTCCTCTTCGGAAAAGGCAAGGAAATGGGAAAAATCCTTTCTTCTCTCCCCGGTGGATTAAAGGGCGTAGAGCAGAAACTTTCCGTAGGAGAATATACCTTAAAGGATATTATTGAAGCTTTGGCAAAGCCGGGAAGAGACCCAAGAGAAGATGTTCCCGCCCCCATTCTTCGAGAAGATGTGCTGGAACTGGAAGATTTAAAAGAAGGCATGGTTCTACAGGGAACCGTAAGAAATGTCATTGACTTCGGTGCCTTTGTGGATATCGGGGTGCATCAGGACGGCCTTGTGCATATTTCCGCCCTGTCCAAGAAATTTGTGAAGCATCCTTTGGATGTGGTTAAGCTTGGGGATATAGTGAAGGTGAAGGTCTTGTCTGTGGATGTGGCCAGGAAGAAGATTTCCTTAAGTATGAAGGATGTAGAGTAAGGGGGAATAATATAAAAGGTACATCTGCTAAAACAGATGTACCCTATCTCCCAAACAAATCGGAGTGCGTTCCCGTCCTTGAAGCTGTGAGGATCAGCTGTGATTTATTTACTGCATAAATAAGCAGCCAATCCGGCAGGATATGACATTCTCGAAACCCGATATAATTTCCGGTTAAAGCATGGTCGTGATAACGCTGATCCAAGGTTTTTTCTTCTAAAAGAGCATTTAGTACCGTTTCAAGCAAAGATAGATCATAGCCTCGTTTTTTTGCAAGTTTCAAATCCTTGCGAAAGACACCTGTGGTTACAAGCTCTAACATTATTCACCGTCCGTTTCCAGCTTATCCAATAATTCGTGTACCGAGGCATAACGCTTGGCGGGAATTTTTCCTGCCATAATGAGCTTTGCTTCCTCCATCGCCATTTCCGTTTCCAAGTTGAAACGAGGCTGTTTCATTTCAAAAGGAAGTCCTCCCTCCATCAGTGATTTATGAAGAAAAATATTGATGGCATCGGTTACGGTAATTCCAAAGCTTGAAAATAACTGTTCTGCACTCGCTTTTGTTTCCGGATCAATACGGACATTGATATTCGCCGTTTTTGCCATGGTTTTCACCTCCCTGCTTTCTTATAGGGATAATATCACTTTGTGCAAGCAAATACAATACAATGTGAAACTTCTTCATACTCTCGCAAAAACGAATAGCATGAAGTTTTTCGCTTAGTATCCGCTACGTGGCGAGGCTAGCGAAAGCGTACCCTACCCCCATTTCAGACCTATATTGCTTAGAAAATATTTTGATTTTACAGCCCTTTTTTTATCCCTCTTCCAGCTCTTCCAATGCCAAGGAGCTTTCTTCCCAGATGGCATATTGCTCCTGTAGGGAAGCTTCTGCGGCTTCCTGCTCTTTATGGAGCTCCATCAACCTGCCTGCATCACTTCCCACCTCTTCCATGGCAGTAGAAAGTTCCGTGATTTTTTCTTCCAAGCGGGCAATTTCTTCCTCTGCCTTTTTCAGGCTGGTCTCCCATTTTCTTTTCTTTGCGGCAAATTCCTTTTGCGAAGCCCAATCCTGCTTGGCAGCCTCTTTCTCCTGCGCCTTCTTTATTTCCTCAGGGTCTACCCAAGTGTTTTGCATTGTATCCTTTTGAAGGCTGTCACCGTAGCTTCTGACGTCTTCCTTCTTTTCCAGATAATAGTCGTAATTTCCGATATAATTATCAAAACGATTGGAAAAAAGCTCCATGATTCTTGTGGCTGTTTGGTTGATAAAATATCGGTCATGGGAAACATATAAAACCGTTCCCTCATAGTTACGGATAGCTTCTTCCAGAACTTCTTTTCCCTGAATATCCAAGTGGTTGGTAGGCTCGTCCAAAATCAGGAAGTTGGCATCGGAAAGCATAAGCTTTGCCAAGCTCACTCTACCCCTTTCTCCACCGGAAAGGTCCCCCACTTTTTTATATACATCATCTCCTGTAAATAGAAAGGCCGCCAGTACATTACGAACCCGGGTGTTGTTCATATCAGGATAAGTGTCCTGAATTTCATCAAACAGGGTTTTTTCCATATGAAGAACGGCATGCTCCTGATCATAGTAGGCAATCTTCACTTTGGATCCCAGACGAAACTCCCCTTCATCCGCCTGAATCAGGCCATTTAAAATCTTTAAAAGCGTAGTCTTTCCGGTACCGTTATCTCCGATTACTGCTACATGCTCTCCTCTTTGAATGGAAAAAGTCCCATGGGAGAACAGCCTTTTCCCATCAAAACTTTTTCCTAGATCTTTCGCAATCAAGACGTCATTTCCGGAGGCTTCCCTTGGCATAAACAAAAGTCGCATCTCATTCTGCAAATCCTCCGGTTGCTCCAGTCGCTCCACCTTGGACAGAAGCTTTTCTCGAGACTCTGCCCTCTTAATGCTTTTTTCCCTGTTGAACTGCTTTAGCTTTTCGATAACCGCTTCCTGATGTTTGATTTCCGCCTGTTGATTCTCGTAGGCCTTTCTTTCCGCCTCCCGAATCATTTTCTTCTTTTCCGCATAGGCGGTGTAATTTCCCAGATACATTCGGGCCTTTCCCCGTTCCAGGTCAATTACTTTCGTTACGATTTTATCTAAAAAGTATCGGTCATGGGACACCAAAAGAACAGCCCCGTCATATCGTTTTAGGACCTTTTCCAGCCACTGAATAGAGCCGATATCCAAGTGGTTGGTAGGCTCGTCCAAAATCAAGAGGTCGGGCTTCTCCATAAGGATTTCTTCCAATCTTTTCTTGGTCTTCTGCCCTCCGGAAAGAGACTCGTATTCTTCGTCCTCCTGCTCCATATCCGCATGCTGCTGCGCAAGGTAAGCCATCTTTTTATCTTTGGAAAATGCAATCCCCCCCTCATCTGCCTCCTCAATTCCCAGAATACAGCGGAGTAACGTAGTCTTTCCGGAACCATTGATTCCCACAATGGCTGCCTTTTCCTTTTCCTCAAGATGAAAAGATACTTCCTTTAAAACTGATTGTCCTACATAGGACTTACTTAGATTAGAGATATTTAAAATCATAGGCTTTAGTATACTGGATTCCCTAACTTTCGGCTATGGTTTTTTCCTCCTGTTTTCAATAAAAAAGAGCGAAAGATTTTACTCTCCCTCCACGCTTTGCACCAAATATTATATTATTTTTGGTGCATTATTTAATTTCGTGAATTTCTTTTTCCAGTTCAAGCACTGAATTCATTAGTTCTTCAAAACTCGGATACTCGCCAAAGAACATCTCAGTCATATTTTTATAATCTTCTTTAATATCCCTTAGGCGATACTCATCAGGCATAAGTCTGATTGTTTCGGTTGTAGCTTCTTCATATTTTGCCCATTTTCTCGGATAAAATTTCTGTTTAAACTGAACAACTTTTTCAAGGAGCTCATGGCTCTTAAAAGCTCTGTCTTTATACCTCGAATTTGCAATACAAACTAAATCATAATAGTGTCTTGCATATCTTTTCGGTATTGCAAGCTCTTCAGGTCTGTTTGCTTCATGATGAAGGATAGTCGCTTTCTCCCAGAATGTTCTTTCAGGAAGAACGGTTCTTACTTCTATGAAATCTCCCTCAAAGAGCATAGGATATATTTTTTGTATATCAGGCACAATATGAACTGCTTCCGATGGTGTCCATGCTGCCAGTGTTCCAATCTCAAGTCTTACTACTTGTGTTACATACGAAGACTTAAATACTTTCGGATATTCAAACAATACTGTCTGCAGATCGCTTTCATCTATTCTTATATGAAATTCCTCATTAAGCATATCTCTAAAATCACTTTCTAACTGAGGAAGAAATTCAATTTTTAGAAAGTCTTCTGTCTTGTGATTGGAGTCTTTATTAAATTTATCTTGATTTGTGTTGGAGCGTTCTTGCCACGGTTCATCAAAGCTATACCCGATTACTCTCCAATCTAGTATTAAGTCAATATCTTCAGAAAATCTGTGAATTAAATTAAAGCACTTTGAAAGGCTTGTGCCACCCTTAAAAGTAAAAGCCTCTTTCCACTTACACTTTGAGAAGAGATAATTCAAAACAAAGCATACCCAATAATCTTTTTCAAGAATTACCTCATTTACACCTATTTTCAAGGAAGCATTTTTGATAACTTGCTCCAATTCATTTTTTGACATCTTTTTGTATTCAAACATTTCTACACCTTTGAAATTTTCTTAATAACGCCGTATACCCAGGCACTTGTGGTTTTACTATCCGCAAGTAGTTCCGATTTTTCTTTTTCGGATAATTTTTCTCGTAGATAATCAATCTGCTTTGAAGTGATTTTATCTTTTCCGATTGCCTTAATAGATTGTATAACCATTGCAGTAAGTGTTGACATTTTGGAAACATCTCCATTATTTCTACGCTTAAATTCGATTGTTGCATTACCGAAACTGAAACTGACATATCTTCCGTCTGAGATGTATGTCCACTTTGCCGGGACTTGCGTAGACAAGCCTAATAAATTTAAAGCCGTATTGCCCGATGGAGCAATCGTCCAATTATATTTTCTGGCAATTGCATTCGCAACTTCATTCACGGAAGGTGCTTCATACTCTCCAATCAGTTCTATATATTTCGGCTTATAGTAGATGCCTTTCATAATACGGATAATCTCTTCATCTTGTACTAGACGATTTAATGTACTGCGAACTGTTTCATATCCTGCAATATCAAAAAAATCATTGGCGATGAAAACCTGATTGGAGTCAAAATTTTCTATCCTACTTAATATTTTTTGCTTATAATTCACTTGATATGCCACCTCCTTTGCACCAAATATTATATAATATTTGGTGCAAATAATCAATGGTAGTAAATCTCCTTGGTATGTTCTAAAAATGGCTGCTTTTGCATGTTTTCACCTCTATTAATTTGCTACACAATGTGTCGCATTTTATATATCTTGCGAAAGGATTCTCAAATGTACTAAAACTTCTTCTTTGTCCTTACCATGTCTTTTTATTACTCAGTTTCAACAATTCTCATCACATCATCTCTGCCAAGGACTATGCAACCCCGATCCACCCATATCCCTGAACTGCCATATCCACAAAATGGTTCATAAGCAGATATACCTTAGAATCAAAGGATGCTTTGTCATAGCTTTCAGGCAGATCATCATTCAGAGATAGCTCCAATCCAACAAGAACGAGGAAACGAATAGCAGAGTCTATCACTCTCTCCAAGAAATACAGATTCTCTTTTCAGCTTTATAGAATATTATCTAAATCTCCTTACTATATTTTTTAAAACATACGAATAAAAAGAAGCGAGATAGATATTAAGAACATTGCAAAGTAGTACAGGTACTTTCCGCTGGTTTTTATTTTGAACAAGGGAATTCTGAGAAATTCTTGTCAATATTCCGCAAATGCTTTAGAATATAGAGGACTTTACTGGGAGGTGAAGTTACACTTAGTCTATTTATCATTAAAAAGGAGGAACCATTATGGCACACGTAGTTAGTGATGAGTGCGTAAGCTGTGGAGCATGTGCAGCAGTATGTCCAGTAGAGGCAATTTCTGAGGGCCCAACAAAGTATGTTGTAGATCCAGATACTTGCATCGATTGCGGCGCTTGCGAAGAGCCATGCCCAACCGGAGCAATCGCAGCTGAATAATCAAGATGTCTTGCGTATCGCAGGGCAGTCATTATGAATAAGAGTTCAAAAAAAGTTGCTCCTTCGAGCAACTTTTTTCTTTTATCAAAGACCTTCCAAGAGCTTTTTCGCTTTAAAAAATCTCTATATACATTTCGATATTTCTCATGCTTACTTATTTAAAGCAAAGTATCACGCATTATTCAAAGGCTAAGCTTATATCTGCTCCCTCTATCTAGGCACTTTCATGGAGCCTACGAGCAATAATCTTTCCCATCTTCTTATAGAACTGTACTTTTTTCTTTCTTCTCTTCTTTTCTTCCTCAATCTGCCATAAAAAGAACAGAGAAGCTACAACGGCAAAATACGCCATCCATCTTACCTGAGGAAGGATAGACAGCATTCCCACCAGACCGAATCCCAGCATACAAGCAACAAATATCTCAAAGGTTTTTAACGTAATCTTCATCATTTTCTCCTCCTCGCTTCCTTTCGGATTAGCTTTTCCATATTATAAAACAGTACATTTGTTTTGTAAATAGATATTCTCGAATAAATGTTTGTTTTTATTTTTGTTCTATTTTATTCGTTTTATCTAATACCGCTTTATGCTAACAAAAAAAGAGTCCGAAAAAACGGACTCCTGATTGGCTTTTCTTCTATTTCTGATGTTTATTCTGTTTTGTCTGATAACCCTATATTACATAATACTTATATTCAAGAATACTTTTATATCTGCTTCTCCTCTATCTTCTATCATATATAGGATCTTTTCCCGGCTTATAGCACGAAGGGTCTTCTGTAGAAAGGCATTCTATCCTTTACAGCGTCTTCCGCCTTCTTATTCTGATAAGACATTACCGCCAGAGGCGTATTTCCGCCAAAATCTCTTCCCAATACGGAAATGTTGGAGAAGCTTGGCTGAATACTGCCTACATGACTAACGATGCAAACATTAAACTCCTTATCATTTTGACGAGCTCCCACCAAGTATGCAGCCATAACATTCTGGTCATCCCGCATATACTCTGCCAGAGCCTCTTCCAATTCCTTGGTGTCTCCCACCGGGTCGGAAAACTCAATAGCATCGGAAACCTGCACCGGATCCTGTCCCATCAAATGCGCTTGATTCTGATGGAAGCAATTTACGATAAACTGACGCCACAGGATAAAGTTTTCGGTATTCATATTAATTACAAAGCCGGAGATTCGGGGATCCCCCAAAGCCATGGAAGCTACCTGGTGGAAGCTTAAAACAGCATGGGTTTCCAGACCTTTGGTCCAATGCTTTGCCTTCTCTTGTGAAGTAAACAAAACATAAAAATGATTGTGGTCCTTATCCTCTACCACGGCAAAGGCAGGCTTTCTTTCCTGACCTTCTCCCACTGTACGCATGGGCACATAAAATTCTGTATGATGATTCAACGCATCCATCAGACGGTCTTCCCACTGCTGATTAGGCTCAGCCTGTAAACCGTGTATCGCCATTAGCAGGCGGGCATTCTTCTTTTCTCTATAATCACTCATGGAAATAGACCTCCCTTTCCTTTGCCATTTTAACATAGAGGCCTAAACTGCACAAGTTTTGTAAAAAATCCTAATACCCGGATTATGACAAAAACACATTACTCTTACCATGACAAAAATCACATTACTCTGACCATAGCAAAAATTGCATTACTCGGATTGTGTCAAAAATCGTAACACTACAATGGAATTTCTTTAAAGAGAACTATGGTAACGAAGCTCTATCTCCATTGCCGGAAGGATTGTTTGATACAAAATATTCTTTTTCAAGGCTTTCTTACACCGTTCTATCGCCTCTTCCTCTTCCAAAAAGCTATAGAAATACAGGTCAATGGTGATTTTAGAGATTCTGGGTGTTTCCTCGTAGCCCTTTACCCCTAAGTAGGATAGAGGGTGGTCTAAAACCGCCCTCGCCTTTGCTTCCACATCCTCCAGAGGATTCCCGTCCTTCTTCATAAAACTGCAAATGCCATGAAGAATTCCGGAAAGCAATCCGGCACAGAAAAGATTCACGGAGGTATCGGTATCTTTTTTGCTGTCAAATTCCATTTCCTTAGAAGAATCTATACAATGATTTTGCATATAGACCTGAACCTGACCATCCTGCCTTACAATCCCTCGATAGCGTAAGTCTTGATGATACATTTCATATTCATGGCTCTCCACAAGCTTCCTCCTAATACCTTTTCCGTAAAAATTCCTGAGCTTTGTGCAACTCCTTTAATTTAGCCTCAATACAGGGAAATTCATTGACAGGACGATTGGCAAATGTAGCAAAGCCGCAGTCCGGATTCAACCATACTCTTTCCTTTGGCAAATATTGCAAAGCCTCTTTTGCCCGTTGTACTATACTTTCCCCGGATTCTACCAAATCAATTCTCGGATTTATCACACCTAATCCCAAAATACAATTCTCCCTAATTACTTCATTTTCCAAAAGAGAGGATAAGTCTCCTGCCCTCTTGGTGGAGTATTCCAGAGCCAGAACCGAAGGAAGTACCTTGGCAAACAGAGGAACCAACGGCGTGTAGGAGCCGGTTAAAAGGATTCCCTCGTTCTTACTCCAGTTGCCCCTGCAAACATGAAGAACGCTACAAAGCTCCTTTTCCTTCATAAAATCTACCACTTCCTTCAATAAAGAAGTGGCAAACTCCAACTCCTCTGTAGGGTCTTTCTTCTCCGACAAGGCGGCACACATAAAGGATCTGGTTTTTCCCTTGCTAAAGACTACCTCCGTAAGTACCGGCTCATCCAACTGAATGACCGATACCCCCATTTGCCTAAGCTCTTCAATCTCTTCTTTTAAAAGAGCCACTACATCTTTCCCCAACTCTTCTTTGCTGTCATAAGCCTTAGAAGAAAGAGCCGGAAGCCACATGGAACGGGTCATCAGGTAAGGGCCGGGAAGAGTCGCCTTAATCTCTTTATCCGAAAACTGTCGGATTCTAAGGATTTCTTCCTTTAAAAGGCTTTCCTTTCTTTTGATTTTCCCGGTGCAAATGGCATTTTTGATACTGACTGCGGGTACATCCAGGGTATCCAGAATTTCTTCAAAGCCCTGCTTATCTTCCATGTAGGGTAGCATATCCGCCATGCTCATCATGGTAGCACCTTCCAACTTTTCCGCCACAAAAGAAACATAGTTGTCCCGGCTTAACTCTCCCCCGGTAAGAATATCTATTCCGTTTCTTTCCTGCAAACGAATCACTTCTTCCGTTTCTCTAAGAAGCATGGCCTCATAGTCCTCCCGGGAAAGCTGTCCGTTTTGCAGGCGACGTTTTCCGGAAAGCAAGTCCTTCGTTCTGGGCATACTGCCTATAAGGGAGCTGGTAAAGGGGAGAAAATGCTTACTCATGCATTCTCCTTCTCAAAAAAATGCAGGTATTCATTAGCCTTCTTAATCTGCTCAAAATTCTTGGTTCTTCCCGGCACCCAAGCCTTCAATCCTTCCATGTCCATCATTTCCTTATGAGCAGGATTCTTATAATCCATCTTATGCAGAACCTCTGTAAAATGAGCAAAGGCTTCCTTGGAAAAATCCGCTCTTCCGGTAAAAATGCAATGGTCAAAGAAATCTGTCTCGGACAAAATCTGTACCTGCGCTTCATCCAGGGTTCCATCTAAAATCCAAGCCTTGTAGTTTAAATCCAGCATCCAGCTTCCGTCTACTTCACCGGATAGCATGGACTTTGCCGCATCCAACTCTCCTCCTACATGATCTCCATGAAGGCCAAGTCCGATATCAAAACGCTTTTCCGTATAGTCCTTTTCAAACTCCAATCCATTCTTATGCAAATGATATATGGGAATTAAACGCGCCTGAGGAGAGTCATAGGCACCAAATCCGATAGTCTTTCCCTTGATATCCGAAATAGTCTGATATCCCTTGTCCTTTCTTACCACAAGATAACTCTTGCGATCCTGGTCCGTATCACGCATGGAGCCGTTTAAGCATTCTCCCTTAGTCCGTAAATAACTGTCCAGCCAAGCCAGAGGAGAGTTCCAGGCAATATCGATTTCCCCGCTCATCAGTCCGTCCACCTGACTCTTATAATCCTTATAAAAAACCGGCTCAATCGGACAATTTTCCTTCTCGAAAAACTCCTGAATGATTCCCCAAATAACGGTTACCTTTGGCGCGTAAATAACTGCCCCTAACTTTATCTTTTCCATTTTATCCTCTTTTCTTTATATCATCCCGCAAATAATCAAAGAAAGGAAGAGATATTTCCTCCCTCCCTTTCTTCATCCTTAAAGCTTATACCAAGGGCAAGCCTGTAATGGCTTTTCCGAGCCAAACGGTAAGTACGTCTGCACTGGGCGCCATAATCTGTCCTGCATAAGCATCTCTTAAGAGTCTTTCCATGCAGCCGGCCTTGTTGTAAGCCTTTCCGCCTCCGACTCTCATGCCCAGTCTTCCGGCTTCAATAACCATTTCGCAGGCAATGATACGAGCGGACAAAATCTTTGCCAAAGCATCCTCTTCTCCTGCTGCAGCACTTCTGGTCGCTTCCTTTGCCGCGCAAACGGAGGAATTCACCAGATTGTACATCTTCGCCAAGTGAATCTGAACAGTTTCGATTTCTGCCAGGGAAGTTCCGGAAGTGTATTTTCTTTCTTTTGCATGGGCAATGCTTTCCTCTAACATGTGCTCCCCAAGTCCGGAATAGACTCCTGCAAGTCCTGCAATAAAGAAAGGTGCTACAACGTTAAATACATGTTCCGGTCCGGCACCCTCCTCGCCGATTCTATTGCTTACGGAAACAGCCGCCTTGTTTAAGTGCATCTGGCAAGAAGCATTTCCTCTCATACCAAGACCATGCCAGGTATTCTGTTCAAACTTAAGTCCCGGTGTCTCCAGCGGAACTAACCAGTTATCAATAGCTCCTTCCACATCGGAGGGCGCTAAAACCAGATAATAGGAAGCCTGTTCTGCGGAGGTAACCATGCTTTTTACACCGCTTAGGAGTTTCTTGTCTCCATCATTTTCCGCCTTCAAATCGGAAATATAAAAATGGGTTCCTGTTCCCAGCTCACTGTATGCCAGAGCCAGAAGCTTTCTCTCTTCTACCACTTCTTTGACAATTCTCTTCTTCATCTCTTCACTTCCTCGAGATAAAACCACTGTCAAAGCCACATTATGCATCATATAGCATAGTCCGGTTGTCGCATCACTTTTGGCAAAAGCTCTACAAACCTCTACATGCTCTTGAATTCCTAAACCTAAGCCTCCCTGCTCCTTAGGAATGAGCAGAGTTAAAAAATCCGATTTTTTAATCTCTGCAAACGCTTCTACAGGAAATACTCCTTCTTCATCTACCTTTTTGCTACAAGGATCAATGAATTTCTCTGCAAAATTTCTAGCCTCACAATAAATTGACATCATTGTACCTCCATAAAAAAACGACTGTGCTTACAAGGAGAGGTCGCACAGCTTTGTTACGACACTCGTTTAGCATCATAATACTTAGTCAGTATGCTGTATATCTATATATTTTTTTCAAATATTTTTGTTTATTTATGCGTTATTTAAATAAATAATATTTTGAACTATCCAAAACTTTACGCTATAGAAGCTAAAAATCTCTATACAGAACAAGGCTTTTATGCTATTATTCCTATTGTTTTACTAGGAATTAAAAAACTTCTTAGTTTAATTTTTAGAATATTTATTTATCGGTTTTCGATATAAAAGTGACGAAAAAAACATGAAAATTCTTTAAAAAGGAGTCAATATGTGGTTTATTTTATCATTAATTTCCATCTTTTTCTGGTCCGGTTCGGATTTCTTTTCCAAGCTGGGCTCCCCTGCCAAGGATAAAGACAGTCATTTGAAAATGCTTATGGTGGTGGGATTGGTTATGGGTGCCCACGCCACCAGTCAGGTTTTGTTTCAAGGTGTAAGCTTTACCAAGGAAATTCTCATTGCTTATTTGCCGGTTTCCTTCCTTTACATTTCCTCCATGCTTTTGGGTTATATAGGATTGCGCTATATTGAGCTTTCCGTCTCCTCCCCCATTTGCAATACCTCCGGTGCAGTGGCTGCTCTACTTTCCTTTATTTTTCTAAAGCAGGTCTTGGCACTACCCCAGCTTTTTGCCATTCTTTTGATTCTTTTTGCCATTTACCTGCTTTCCTATCTGCAAAAAAAGCATGAGGATGCGGAACGAAAAAAGATGCAGGAAAAGGTGGAGGATAAATATGTAAACAGCTTTATCGCCATTTTCTTCCCCATCTTTTACTGCATCATTGACGGACTGGGCACATTTTTAGACGCGGTGGTTCTGGAAAAAATTCCGGAAGCCTCTGCAAATGTAGCCTATGAATACACCTTCTGTACTCTGGCAGTCTGCCTCTTCTTCTATTTGGTTTTTGTAAAAAAGACCAAGTTCAGCCTTCCTACAGAAGGACCGAAATTTTTAGCTGCCGTCTGTGAAACAATAGGCCAGTTCACCTATATCTATGCCATTGGAGCAAATGCTGTTGCCTCCGCACCCTTGATTTCCAGCTACTGCCTCTTCTCCGTAATCTGGGCCAGAATCTTCCTAAAAGAAAAGCTCAGCAAAGCCCAGTATTTTGCCATTGGACTGGCGGTTTTAGGAATCTTAATTTTAGGCTTCTTTGAAGAGGGTTAGACTCCCCCAAGATATAGAGAGCTTTTTCTCCAGCCCGGAAATACAGCTCACCGTCCTATGCAATGAGTTTCTTTCTTCAGACACGTTCTCACTAACCTCGCCTCACAGCAGTACTAAGCTGAAAGCTTAGCTCACTCGCTTTCAGCAAGTACTGGTGGGCTCAGATTGTCTTCAGAAAGAAACTCATTGCCGGACGGTGACTACACTTCCGAAGAAAAAATCCCTATATCCCTTACAGCATCCGGCAATTCTTCATCAGCTTCTCAATTTCTGTTCCTTGTACACGCTTCAGGGCTGTCTTCAGCACAATATCCTGAATAAATCCAAGATGTAAGTCTGTAATCTTCTTTCCGTCTCGAAGGGCAACCGTAGCATTTAACAGATCTCGAAGGTCGAATACGCTGCCCCAGACCTCCGGAACGCCTCTATCCACATTTGCCAGGGTGTACACGGCCTCCATAGCTGTTCGAATGGAATACTCTGTAGTAAAAACGGTATCTCTGGGCGTTTCCGCAAAGTTTCCGATAAAAGCAAAGTTTACAGAGCCCTCCGGTACCACTAAAGGACGGTCTCCGGCTTCTCGTGGTTGGAAATAAGCACTGGCAAAGGGCATCATCACCGGAACGGTATTGGCGCTATGAGCTGCCAGTTCCGAAATTTCCTCCACCGGAACACCTAAGTGATAAAGCCATTCTTCACAGATTTCCTGTCCGGTACATTCCCGCATGGATTTCTTAATAAAATCTCCGGGCTTATCGGAAAACATACCGTAAAGCCATACCAGAACCTGTCCCTTCGGCTGATTTCTGTACTGGGGTTGACGATTAATGGTCCAGCTTAGAAGCCAAGAGGAATCCGTTACGGTTACAATACCGCCGGTTACTACCTTTCCGGAGAGAGGGTCTCTTTTGCAAATGTTTTTGATATAAGGAAGAATCTTCTCATCCAAGGTATTTACCGTTGCACTTACCCAGTTACTATCCTCAGGGTTTGTACAGAATTTGTCCGGTTTTCCGAAAGATGGATCCTGTGCCGCAATTTTTCTCCATAAGTCAAAGGAGCCTCCCGGATGAATCTCACTATCCATGCCTGTAGCTTCTGTCTGACTGCCATAAGTGGAATTTTCCACGTTACTTCCATTCGTATAGAAAAGCAAATCATTTTCCGTTAGGTCAATGCTGTCCTCTTTACCGTCTCGCAAAAGCTCAATCCGTTTTGCCTGCTTCTTTCCGGCAGAAATATCAAAAAGCACATTTGTCACGCTGACACCGTAATGAAACACAACACCATGTTCTTCCAGATACTTCACCATCGGTAGCACCATGGACTCATACTGATTGTATCTGGTAAAACGTAATGCCTTAAAGTCCGGCAATCCCCCGATATGATGAATGAATCTTTGCATATAACGCTTCATTTCCAGAGCACTTTGATCATCCTTAAAGGCAAACATGGTACGCCAATACATCCAGAAATTGGTCTTAAAGACTTCATCGTCAAAAATTTCCGTCATTTTCACATTGGCCAGATCTTCATCCGTTGTCATAAAGAGCTTCATGATTTCCATGCTTCCCTTATCGGAAAGACCGAACTTATCGCCGGTTTTGGCATTTTCTCCCCGATTTTTGGTAGCACGGCATAAAGAATAATTTGGATCCTTTTTATTTAACCAGTAATACTCATCCAGAACGCTGACTCCCTCCGTCTCTATAGAGGGAATAGAATGAAACAGATCCCACATACATTCGAAATGGTTATCCATCTCTCTGCCGCCACGCATGACATAACCCGCAGAAATTTTATCCCCATCCAAAGCTCCGCCCGGATGAGATTCCTTTTCCAGAATATGAATTCTCTTCCCTTCCATCTGTGCATCCCGTACCAAAAAGCAGGCAGCTGCGAGAGAAGCTAAACCACTACCAATTAAATAGGCCGACTTGTTCTCAATCCCCTCCGGCTTTTCCGGACGGGCAAATGCCTCATAATTTCCGCTGGAATAATACATATCATACCTTCCTTTCTAAAAACTACCGATTTTTTGTATACAATATATCTTACTCCTATAAAAATATGGAAACAATAAGAAGCTGTAAAAAATCAAAATAATAGTTTTCTAAGCAATATAGGTCTAAATTTGGGGTACGCTCTCGCTAGCTTCGCCTTGCTCAGTGAAGGACTGCGCTCACGATAAGAAGGTGCTCCGATGCAGTATGGGTCTATAATCGGGGCACGCTCCCGCTAACCTCGCCTTCGTAGCAGTACTAACTTCAAGCTTCGCTTTGCTTGCTTTCAGTAAGTACTGACGGGCTCAGATTGCCCCTATTATAGACCCACACTGTATCATTCGCTTCAATTATTGATTTTTACAGTCCTTCACTTCGCCGGTCTTTCGCAAGTATTGGGCTAAGCCCCCCATGCATTCAGACCTATATTGCCGAAAATCTATTTATTATTTTGATTTTTTACAGTCTCTATTTAAATTATTTCTCTTCAACCCGGTAAAGTGCCCCACCGTCCGGCAAGAAGTTTCTTTCTGAAGACAATCTGAGCCCACCAGTACTTGCTGAAAGCGAGTGAGCGAAGCTTTCAGCTTAGTACTACTAAGGAGATGTTATTCATCAGAATAACATCTCCTGTGCGTAGACCAACTTCCGAAGGAATTTGCTTTGCGAAGCAAAGTGAGCAGTGGTTAACAGAAACCACTGCTCAGTCATGGCGAGGTTAGTGAGAACGTGTCTGAAGAAAGAAACTTCATTGTAGGACGGTGGCACTATTTCTGAAGAAAGAAACTCATTGTAGGACGGTGGCGTTATAACACTGACTTCATTGACGCCACATACTCTCCCAGTACTGCCTCTTCCTTCCCCGGATTCTCATGGATTTTCTTCATAATGGCGGAACCTACAATCACGCCGTCCGCATATTGTGCCACTTCCTTTGCCTGCTCCTTGGTGGAGATGCCAAAACCGACGGCACAGGGAATGTCAGTGTGGCTCTTCACCATTTTCAGAAGAGAAGACAGATCCGTGGTAATTTCCTTTCGCTCTCCCGTAACTCCAAGGGAGGACACGATATACAAAAATCCTTCCGCATCTTTTGCAATCTTTGCGATACGATCCTCGGAGGTGGGGGCTACCATGGAAATGAGGGCAATGCCGAAGTCCCTACAATCCTGCAAAAACTCTTCCCGCTCTTCATAGGGCACATCCGGAAGAATCAGTCCGGAAACCCCTGCTTCCTTGGCCTTTTCCATGAACTTTCTGCTGCCGTAGGAGAAAACCACATTGGCATAGGTCATATACACAAAGGGCACATCCACTTCCTGCCGAAGCTCCTTGGTCATTTGAAAAACCTGCTCTGTGGTGCATCCTCCTTGCAAGGCCCGAAGGTCCGCCTCCATAATCACCGGTCCCTCTGCGGTGGGGTCGGAGAAGGGAATCCCCAACTCAATCAGGTCCGCTCCATTTTCCACCATGCTCTTTACCAGCTTCTTGGTGCTTTCCAAATCCGGATCTCCACAGGTGATAAAGGGAATAAATGCCTTTCCCTTTGCAAATGCGTCTTTTATGCTTCTCATTCTACCAGGTCCTCCCCTCTAAAACGTGCTACGGAAACACAGTCCTTATCCCCTCTTCCGGAGATGCAGATAACAATGCTTTCCTCCTTACTCTTCTCCTTCGCCACCTTCATGCCATAGGAAATGGCATGGGCGGATTCAATGGCCGGGATGATTCCCTCCATTTTCGAAAGATACTCAAAGGCCTCTACCGCCTCCAAATCCGTTACCGGCACATACTTTGCCCGTCCGCTGTCATGGAGTGCTGCGTGCTCCGGTCCGATTCCGGGATAATCCAGTCCTGCGGAAATGGAGTATACCGGGGCAATCTGTCCAAATTCATCCTGACAGAAGTAGGACTTCATGCCGTGGAAAATGCCCAGCTTTCCTACCGCAATGGTGGCCGCAGTTTCCTCCGTATCCACCCCTCGTCCTGCTGCCTCACAGCCAATCAGCTCTACCCCCTCATCCGGGATAAAATGATAGAAGGTTCCGATGGCATTGGAGCCGCCTCCCACGCAGGCCAATACTGCTGCAGGAAGCTTTCCTTCCTTTTCCAAAATCTCTTCTCGAATCTCCTTGGAAATCACCGCCTGAAAATCCCTGACCATGGTGGGGAAGGGGTGAGGTCCCATAACGGAACCGAGGCAGTAGTGGGTATCGGAAATTCTCTTGGTCCACTCTCTCATGGCCTCGGACACCGCATCCTTTAAGGTGGCAGTTCCGGTCTTTACGGAAACCACCTCCGCTCCCAAAAGACGCATCTTGTAAACATTTAAGGCCTGACGCTCAATGTCCTCCTGCCCCATGAAGACCACACATTCCATGCCGAAAAGGGCTGCTGCCGTTGCCGTTGCCACACCGTGTTGTCCTGCTCCGGTTTCCGCAATCAGCCTGGTCTTTCCCATGCGCTTTGCCAGCAAAGCCTGCCCCAAAACATTGTTGATCTTGTGGGCACCGGTGTGGTTTAAATCCTCTCTTTTTAAGTAAATCTTGGCTCCTCCAAGATCCTTCGTCATCTTTTCCGCATAATACAGGCGGGAGGGCCGTCCTGCATAGTCATTTAAGTAACGGCTTAACTCCTTCTGAAATGCAGGATCCGCCTTAGCCTCTGTATAGGCCTTATCCAATTCTTCTATTGCCTGCATCAGGGTTTCCGGAATGTACTGTCCTCCGTGAATCCCAAAACGTCCGATATTCTCTGCCATACTACTCCTTTCTTTTACCAAGCGAATAAAACTCTCCATCTTCTCCGGGCTTTTCCGGACACCATCTTCCCCCTGCTCCTCGATTCCGGAGCTGACATCCAATCCATAGGGGGAAAATGCTTTGATTTTCTCTACTACATTTTCCGGGGAAAGTCCTCCTGCCAAGATATAGGGGCGATGAATCTTTTGTAAAAGTCCTGCCTCCGCCTCTTTGCCTTCCCCCTTCCCTCCATCCAGAAGAATCAGGTCCACCGGAGAGGCATTTGCCCGTTCTATATCCTTTTCTTCTTTTAAGATAAAGGCCTGCCAGAGAAAGGAATCCCCCCTAAGTTGCTTCATTTTCTCCTTAAGCGTAAGAACATAGGACTCCTCTTCTTCTCCATGGAGCTGAACCCCTTGGATAATTCCCTCCTGCAAAAGCTCCAGAATCTTCGGAATCTCTTCCTCTACAAAGACTCCCACCGCGGGAATGGAAGGATTCAACTTTTCCCTAAGACGCCTTGCCTGCTCCTTGTCCACAAAGCGTTTGCTTTTCTTATAGAAGACAAAGCCCACATAATCTATGGGAAGCTTTTGCAAATACTGGATTTCCTCTTCCTTTGTGATACCGCAGTACTTGACGACCATGCCAACTCCTTTCAGTACTTGACCTTCACGCCAACTCCTTTCAGCCCTCGATGCTTTATGATGCACCTCACAGGCTATAGCACTTGTCCCGGCTTAATTTTGGGAAGCTTTTCTGTACTCTTCCAAGAAGGCCAATGCCTTTCCGCTGCTGATGGCTTCCTCTGCCAGGCGAATACCTTCCTCAATGCTTTCCGCCTTTCCGGCGATAAAGAGGGCTGCTCCCGCATTTAACAAAAGAGCCGTTTTCTTGCTGCCCTGAATCTCATTGGCCAAAAGTCCCTTGGTAATTGCCGCATTTTCCGCCGCATCTCCCCCCACAAGCTCCTCTTTTTTCCCTCTTTCCAAATGGAAGTCCTCCGGAGCAATCTCAAAGATTCGGCTTTGTCCATCCCTTAATTCGCAAACTAAAGTCTTGTCGGAAACGGAAATCTCATCCATACCGTCCTCTCCGTATACCACCAAAGCCCGCTTAAGTCCTAAGTGATGCAGCACCGCCGCCATAGGCTCTAAAAGTCTTTCCTGATATACCCCAAGAAGCATGGCATCCGGCCTTGCAGGATTGGTTAGCGGCCCAAGGATATTGAAAATGGTCCGAAAGCCCAGTTCCTTTCGAATGGCTCCCACATACTTCATGGCGGTATGGTAGTGCTGGGCAAAGAGGAAGCAAAGGCCGGTATTTCTCAGCATTTCCTCCGCCTTTTCCTTGTCCTGCACAATGTTAATGCCTAAGGCTTCCTGACAATCCGCGGTGCCGGACTTGGAGGAGGCTGCCCGGTTTCCATGCTTTGCCACCTTTACCCCTAAAGAAGCTACTACCAAGGCGGAGGTGGTGGAAATGTTGTAGCTGTTGCTGTGGTCTCCACCGGTTCCTACGATTTCCAAAACCTCCATGCCCTCATGCTTTACCTCTGTGGCATGCTCCCGCATCGCCTTGGCAAATGCGGTAATTTCCGTGATATTTTCTTCCTCTTGCTTTCTGCAGGCCAGAGCCGTAAGAAAGGCGGTATTTTGCACCGGAGAGCTTTTCCCGTCCAGAATTTCATTCATGCTTTCGTAGCTTTCCTGAAAGCTTAAATCCTCTCCCAACACCAGTTTTTTGATACATTCTTGCAGCATACCCGCTCCTTTCTTTCCCTTACTTCTGTTCCTTTTAAATCCTCTTTTTGGCAAAAACTATCTTTTAAACAAATCCGGCTTTTCTACTTTTTTACGCATAATTCCTTTTTTGTAGATTATTTCTTATTTCAATAGGCTCCGTAATTCCTGAAGTTTTTCCTTCTTGCTCTCTGCCCGCATCAGGCTTTCTCCAATCAGAACCCCATCTACCCCGGCTTCCTCTAAAAGCCTTAGTTCTTCCGGCTTGGACATTCCGCTTTCCGCCACGAAAAGCTGTCCCTTTGGCACCAAATTTCTTAAAGATAGGCTGTTTTCCATGTTTACGGAAAAGGTCTTCAGGTTTCTGTTGTTGACTCCGATAATCTCCGCTCCCACAGAGAGGGCACAGCGGATTTCTTCCTCATCATGGCATTCCACCAAGGTATCCAGTCCCAGCTTTCCGGCTATGCTTAGAAATTCCTTCAGTTCCCTTTCTCCGAGAAGAGAAACAATCAGGAGAATCGCTTTCGCTCCTAAAAGCTTGGCCTGATAGATTTGGTAGGGGTCAATCAGAAAATCCTTCCGAAGCACCGGTACCGAAACAGCTTGTGCGATTTCTTGTAAATATTGATCCTTCCCCAGAAAATACTTAGGCTCCGTCAAGCAGGAAATGGCGTCTATGCCGGCAGCTTCATAGTCCTTTGCAATCTGCAAATAGGGAAAGTTTTCTGCGATAATGCCCTTGGAGGGAGAAGCCTTCTTCACCTCTCCGATAATGGATAAGCCCTCCTTGGCTAAGGCCTGGTAAAAGCTTTTGCCTTTGCTCTCCCGCTCCTCCAAAAGCCTTTCCAGTTCCAAAAGAGAAAGCAGCTTTTTCTCTTCTTCCACAGCCTTTCTTCTTTCCCTTGCAATTTCTTCTAAAATGCTCATTTGCTTCTACCCTTATGCTCCCTTACAAATCCTTGCAAAGTTTTCCAAAATCTTCGCTCCGTCCTTAGTCATGATACTTTCCGGATGGAACTGTACGCCGTAAACCTTCCGCTCCCTGTCTTCCACCGCCATCACTTCCTCTTGCTTGGTTTTTCCGGTAATCCGAAGCTCTGTGCCCTCCAGACTTTCCTCCTCGGCAATCAGGCTATGGTAGCGAGCCACCTTCATTTTCCGGCCAAGACCTTTAAAAAGCTCCGAGTCTTCCACAATGTCCACCTCGGACTGTCTGCCGTGCATGGGTTTTATGGCGTGGCTTACTGTGCCTCCATAGACCTGACAGATGGCCTGTTCTCCAAGACAAACCCCAAGAATAGGGATTTTTCCTCGAAGAGAACGAATGACTTGGGGGCAAATGCCGGAATTTTCCGGTCTGCCCGGTCCGGGAGAAAGAACGATTCCTGCCGGCTTCATGGCCTCGATTTCTTCCACCGTTTTCCCGTCGTTTCGAATCACTTCCACCCTCTCGTATTGGGACAGCATCTGATACAGGTTAAAGGTAAAGCTGTCATAGTTATCAATTAAAAGAATCATTCTGCCTCCTCCCCTCTTCGAATGGCTTCCACCATGGCCTGGGCCTTATTCTTACACTCCTCAAATTCCTTTTCCTCGGAGGAGTCCACCACGATGCCGGCTCCGGAGCGAATCCCCACCTTTCCGTTTTTCTTATAGGCAAAGCGGATCGCAATACAGAGGTCCAGATTTCCGTTGAAATCAATGTATCCGATTCCCCCACCATAAATACCCCGGCGGTTTTGCTCTATATCGTCAATCAGCTGCATGGCCCGAATCTTCGGTGCTCCGCTTAGGGTTCCGGCAGGAAGCACAGCGGAAACGCAGTCCAGCGCGTCATAACCTTCCTTAAGCTCTCCCATTACCGTGGAGCCGATATGCATCACATGGGAATAGCGCTGAATCTCGTGGTACTTTTCCACCTTCACGGTGCCTACCTTGGCGATTTTCCCGATATCGTTTCTGCCTAAATCTACCAGCATATCGTGCTCGGAAACTTCCTTTTCATCCTGCAAAAGCTCCATGGCGATTCGCTTATCCTCTTCCTCTGTTACTCCCCTCTTTCTGGTTCCTGCCAGAGGGAAGGTCTGTAAAACGCCCTCCTCAAGCTTCACCAGAGTTTCCGGGCTTGCTCCTGCCAGCTCCAAGTCCTTACTGGAAAAGTAGAAAAGGTAGGGGGAGGGATTTAAGCAACGAAGGTGCCTATAGCTTTCCAAAAGACTTCCCTCATAGTCCGCTTCCAGCCTGTTGGAGAGGACGATTTGGAAAATGTCTCCATCCTTCAAATGTCTCTTTGCCTTCTTCACCATTTGCATATATTCTTCCTTGCTGTGGAGGAGGCGGAAGTCGCTTAGGCATCTGCCGGGCTCTTCCTTCTTCTGCTCCCCGCTTTTTAAGAGTCTGTGCATATTTTCCAATTCCAAAACCGCTCTCTTATAGCCCGCCTCGCCCTCGGAAAGGGACATATTCACAATCAGGAAAATCTTTTGCAGGAAGTGGTCAAAACAGATTATCTTGTCAAAGAGCATCAGGTCCAAATCCTGGAAGTCCTCCTCATCCTTTCCGGAAAAATGAAGGCTGTTCTCCTCATACTGGATAAAGTCATAAGCGAAGTATCCAACCAGTCCTCCGGTAAAGGAAGGAGCCCCGGGTACCTTGGGAGCCTTGTGCTCTTGAAGGATTTGCCGGATTAGAGCCTTGGGATCCTTGGTGGGAAGCTTTAAGCCGGAGCTTTCTACGATTCCGTTTTTACAGGAAATGCTTTGCTTCGGATCATAGCCCAGAAAGGTATATCTCCCCCATTTTTCTCTATCCTCCATGGACTCCAGTAAAAAGACATTTTGCGAAATATTTTTCAAAATGGACAATGCGGTAATGGGAGTAATGAAATCTGAAAAAATCTCCTTCATGACGGGAAGCAGGCGAAGGCTTTCATCCTTCCGGTAGGCTTCCATTTCCACAAGACTTGGTCTAATCATCATTTTCTTCCTTTCTCTACGCTCTGCATGGGATTGGCTTCTTCATTTTAGAAATAAACGCTTTGACATACTTTTGGCTTTCACTTAAACTCTGTCTTTAGCATTTCCAAAATCCATTTTTGAAAATAAAAAAACCCCAGCAGAATAAAAATTCTGCTAGGGACGAAAATTAAAGTTCGCGGTGCCACCCTAGTTCACGATTCACTCGTGCTCTTAGCAAGGTACTAACATACCTCCGGAAACTAACGCATTCCTACGCGTCATGGAATACTCGGATTGCTCCTTTGACCATGCCCTCAGTGGTCCATTTGCTAAGCTGTGTTCTGCCCGGCTCTCACCTTCCCGGACTCTCTGTGAGCTCATACTTAACGTTATCTCCACCTCAACGGTTTTATAGTTCTAATATTTAACACAACTTGACTTTTCTCGTCAAGGTCTTTTTATAAATTTATTTAAGCGACGTTTTTATAAATTTATTGAACTGATATCTTTAGGAATCTTTAACCGACTGCTCTGTTATAGGTTTCCGTCATCTGGGAAGCGGCCTCACTGATTTTCTGGAAGCTTCCATCGGTAGCCCATAAAATTTGCAATTCATTCTCGGAAAATCCTTTTCCGCTTTCTTTCCGGTCAATCATCTCCTGAAGCTGCTTCTTAAAATCTCCGGCAGCATCTGCAAAGGTAGTAACATAATAGTTGTTATCAAAGCCTTCCTTCTCCGCAGCATCTTTATCCTTGGAAAGAGGCACAAATTCCAAAAGCAGGGTAGCCAGCTCGTCATACGCAGGACGTATCTTTGTCAAATCAAGGTCGGCAATATTGGCTTCCGCTACATTGGGCTGCTCAGAAAAGGCATCAATAATTTGATTTTTCAGATCCATGATTCTCAGCATATCATAGCGAATCGTTAAGCCGTTGTCCTTCATTCTCTGCATTTCTTCTTGCTGTCTTTCCACAGAAAGGCTGTGAATGGCTGCAGTATAAGTATCTGCCGGATCGATATAGCTTTGTACCAAGGGGAAAAGTCTGCTATGAATTTCCTGGGCCTTGGCATACTGATCATCCTTATAGGCCTGCAAATCTCCATAGCTGGCCGCCTCGTTATAAACCTTCATGGTTTCCAAGACAATAGGAGCCAAAGTTTTTACCTGCTCATCCAAGTCGGGGAAATTGGTTCCGGCATTGGCCTGATCCAGATAGCTCTGTACTTGCTCCATGTCATAATCGCTAAAGCTGACCGTAGTATAATGTCCGCCTTCTATTACCTTGAACTCTGTCTCCGGCTCTACTCCCTCAAAATATCTGCCGATATTATCTTCAAAATTACCGGTTAGGAAATTGCTGAAATCCACGTAATTGTTGTATTGTGTCAGCTCATCGTCGCTTTCCCCGGAATCCGCGGAAAGGTTCTTTTTCAAAGCATCCAAGGGGTTATCCCCGGATTCACTGCTGTCCCCGCCGCTCTCTCCGCTTTTTTCCTGCTTAATAGCGTTCTGCGCCATCTTTAAGTCTTCACAGGCGGAAAGACTGAGGGCTAAGGCAATTGCGCCAAGTCCTAAAACGATTTTTTTCATACATTTTCTCCTCATCAAAAAAAGTTCTGTATCTTCCTTTATTTTAAGAGAAGATACAGAACTAATTATACAAAAATTTAAATTTTTTACAAGAAATAGAAAAGATTTCACAAAAAACAAAAGCTTTATTTAGCTTATGATTTTGCTGTAGCTTTGAACCATTTTTATATATGCCAAATCTATCTTTAAAAAGCTGCCATCTACATTTGTCTGCCCATATTCCTTCTCTGTAAATGGCTCATTTTCATCTATCCTACGAATCATTTCCTGAATCTGTTTTGCAAACTCTTTGGAATCATTGACAAATTCCGACAAATCTTCAAAAATGCTGGGGTCAGTAAACAATTCCGCATCAATTGCTTTCCGGTTTCCTATCATTTTTTCGAAATCCGATAGGGTAGCCAGAAATTCCTCATAGGCAGGACGAATTTTAGATAAATCCAGCTTCATCATCTCTTCCTGGACAAGATTCTGATTTTTTATTTCATGCATAATTTGATCTCGTAGAGAGAATAGCTTTAACATGTTATAACGGATAATGTAGCCCCGTTCTTTCATTGTCTGGATTTCCTCTTCCATTTTTTTTGAAGAAAGCTCATCAATAGCCCGCTTATATTCCGACAATGGAGCTTTAGAACTCTCTATCAAAGGGAAAAGACGGCTGTGAATTTCCTTTGCCCCTTCATAGTGATCCTTTTTATAGGTCTCCGCCTGTCCATAAGCTGCTGCCTCGTTATAAATTTCCATAGTCTTTAAGATTAAAGGAGCCAGGGTTTTCACCGGCTTATCCACCTCAGGGAAATGCGTCCCTCCATTCGCTATTTTCATAACATGTCGGATAAAGTCAAACTCTTCCGGGGTAAAGCCTTCCTTAAGATACTCCTCCCCCTCCACCAAATGAAACTCCGGTTCATTACGAACTCCCTGAAAATAAAATACTGAAATGTAGTGATAACGAGCAGCCAGAAAATTACTGAAGTACATATAGGTATTGTACTCTCCATATTCCATTTTAAGATCTCCCTTTTTAAATACATCCATAGGTTGGTCTCCCAACTGCTCTGTGTTTCTTGTCTTCTCTTTCTGAAAAGAATTTTGTACCATCTTAATATCATCGCAGGCAGAAAGACTGAAAATTATAGTCAAGATACTGATACAAAGCATAGCTTTTTTCATATATGTTCCCCCAAAAAGGCATCCTCTACAGCGGCGTAGCACTCTCCTAAGCTTCCCTTTGGAAAATATTAGAAAACACATGCTCCGCAAAAGACATTCAACGAGATATCGCACGCTCTGCGAGGGATATCTCGTTATGAACAAGACGTCTCAGGCTTCGCCTGCGCCACTTGTTAAGAATAAAAAAGTTCTGTATTCTTCTATTTTTAAGAATGAATACAGAACTCATTATATAAGAAAATGCTGTTTTTACAAGATTTACAAGAAGACTTTTTGACTACTTCTTTGCTTCCTCCAAGGCCTTCTCCACCGCATGGCAAATGCCCTCGCTACTGGTGGTGGCTCCTGCCACCGCATCCACGTCAGTACTCTGCTTTTCCAGAATTTCCGGAATCACCTTCTTCTGTGCGTCAAAGAAATATTCTTCATCGTCCTTGGTTTTCACAATGTCGATGGCAGTAATCTTTCCCCCGGAAATGGTGACCTTCACTTCCACATTGCCATTGTAGGCGGAAGCCTTTCCAAAGCATTCTCCGTCTTTATAAGCTCCGGATATGCTATCCTCATCAGCAGCTTGGGAATCGGAGGAAGCATCCGAAGAATTCGTAGAGGCTTTATCTCCGCTAGCTTCTAATGCCTTTTCAGAAGAATCACTTTTCTCCTCCCCGTTTCCGATGCTTTCCACACTTCCTTTATTTTCCGCTGCATTGTCCGCACTTTCCTTACTTTCCGCTACGCTTTCCTGTGCTCTGATTTTATCTACATTTGCCTCCAGTGCGGCGCGATATTTCCCGGCACTGTAAAAGCCGCTTAGAAAAATACAAACAATGGGCAAAATCCCCCCAATACGAAGCAAAGGAAATGTCTTTTTCTCCTTGCCTTCCTTTTGTATTCTATACTGCCTAATCCGTAAGAATCCGTAGAATCCAAAAATGAAGCTGTAAATCATCAGGGTAAAGAAATAGTCTCCCTTTCCCCGAATCAGCGCCCCTTGATAAATAAAGAAAATGTGTAAATACAAAAGCAGGTAAAAAAGATAGGACCAGTTTTGTAATTTTTTCCAGGTCTTTCCCTGCATTTTCCGCCGAACAGCCTGAAAGGAAGTGACGGTCAGGGGAATTAATAAGAGAATCATCAGACAGGACACAATGGCTGCATGAAGTTCCATCAGGCTGATATGCCCCTGTCCAAGGAATAAGGCACCAAAGTATTTTCCGCCAAAGGCCAGATTATGGGCCAAAGTAATCAAAGAGGCGCAAATAGCCATTTCCCCTCGAAGAAGATAGATGGTCTTTCTTCCGGAAAAGCTCTTGGGAAGCACCGGTGCCAGCATCACCCAGATAAAGAGAGAGCCTGCCAGTACACCCCTTTGCATGATTTTCTTAAAAAAGAAGTCCAAAAAGGGAAGTCCTCCCTCCCTTGGATAAAAAATACTTACCAAGGAAAGGAGGATACAAATCCCATACAATACTGCCGGCTTCTTCTTTAATGCTTTTCCAAAGAAATGGAAAAATGCTAAACTGCATATTAAAGCAAGAATCACAATCATTGTACGACTACCTCGAATTTCACTTCAGGATATCCGTCAGCCTTGATGGTTACAGGATAGGTTCCGGGGCCGTCAAAGTACTTTACTTCCTGACCGTCCTTCTTGTAGCTCGCCTCAGTATTTACGCTACCGTCTTCATTGAAAATGTTCTTTCCGAATCTTCTTCCGGAACCGCCCTTAAACTCCTGCTCTCCGATGGTTGCGGAGCTCGTAGAAGCAATGTAGTTTGCGATAGTCAGCTGATCTGCGTTTTCCGCAAGGCTTAACTTGTTATTTTCAAAATGGAAGTCCTCTGCCTTTAAGCCGGATTCTACCAGTACCTTAAAGGATACATCGGTAAGCTTGTCGTTAGAGAATACCAGCTGGTACTTTCCGGGAGTCATTTCCTTAGGCAGTACCAAAACACCGGCGGTGTCTGTATTAACCTCTCCCTTTACCTCACTCTTCCTACTGATAACCTTGCCAAGAGCGTAGCTGTCTTCTCCGGTGGAAAGCTGATAATTCACTTTGGTGCCTTCCGGACTGTAGCTTACCTTCTCATCTCCGCTAACCTTGTACTCAGCAGGAGCAATCTTCTTCACATGAAGGTTTACGGGAACCTCCACATCATCCTCGTCCATTAAGAAGTAGGTAATCTTTACAATGTCCTTGTCCTGAATATCTTCAAAACGCTTAAACTCTTTCTGAGCCTTATGGTTGGTGTCCTCGAAAGCCACAGCGGAAAATGCCAGCTCCTCCGGCTTTACCCAGATATTGTCCTCATGCTTTAAGCCGTACTTTGCGCCGTCTTTGGTTTCCAGAATCGCAGCCTGTACGATTTCAGAGTCAATATCCAAACCGCTGACTTCGATTTCATAATTTCCGTAGGAGGAAGTGGTGGTAATATCCGCTTCGGTGTCCTTCGCTTCATTTGTAGTTCCCTGCGTCTTGGAAAGAGTTCCGTCGGAGTTTAATACCTTATACTCCTTAGGCTCAGTGCTGACTTCACTTTCAATAGCCCCCATCAAAGTAAGAAGAGCATTCTTGCTTTCCTTCTTCTCCTCCAATGCCTTCTTGGCATCCTCATAGAGGGACTTCGGAATCGCAACGTTCACGTGCTTAATTCCCTTATAGACAGAGCCCTCTCCCTCTACGGCACCGTCCGCCATCACGAACTTCTCCACCTTTTCCTTAGTAGGAGAGCTGGCACTGTCATACATTCCTGTCTCCCGGAAACCGTCCTTTGTTACCTTATCCTCCACATCCAGCTGTGCCTTCAAATCCTTCCCCTCTTCAGGAGCAATATCCTTTAATTCTCCGTAATAAAAGTCCGCATAGGGAACGGTCATCTTTACAAAGACATAATCAGACTTCTCTGCCTGAGCTGCAGTGCTTTCCGCAGCCTTCTCCGATCCTGCAGCTGTGGTGGCAGTATCCTGCTTCTTTCCGCAAGCCATTACGGAGGATGCTAAAATGATGGCGGAAGCGCCAAGAATCCAATGTTTTCTCATAATACCCCTTTCTTCTACGCATTACTGCTTCGCTTTGTAGTATTCCTCACAGGAGAACAACAGTACCGTAAGGTATCTTAGCCCTTATCCAAGGGAGAGTTGTTTAACACGCAAAAAGCACCCTCCTATCGAGAATAGGCTGATGCTCACGCTAACATCGCAGCCCTTTAGATAGATAATAAAAAGCTTTTAGTTAGTTGCATCTATCTTTCAAGGCAGTATTATGACAGAGGAGAGGAAACTTGTCAATCCTCTTATATTAAACACTTATCATTCTTTATTTAATCTATTTTTCCCAGCTTTCGCAAAAAATCCGATTCTGTGGATTCCTGATAAAGGGGTGCTAAAAGCTCTTCAATCTTGGCTTTCTCTTCTTTGGAAAAATGAGAGAAGAGTACTCCTCTTTTACTTAATTTATTTCTTAGCTCCACCCGCATTTTTTTCACGTAAGCTCTTTCCTGTAAAGCCATGGAAAAAGACACATCCCTAAGCAAAGCCAGATCTTCTTCCGACAGATTCTCTCTTGCTCTGGAAGAAAGAATTTGTAAATCTAAAACGGGGCTGTGATCATCCTCTAAAAAATACTTGGCGGAAAGATTGTGTTCCTGCCGGGCAAATTCCTCTATGGTATTTTCACTGCCCTCCACAATTCCGCTTTGCAACGCCTTATAGATTTTATCTTGCGGAAGCTCTCTGGTTTTTCCGAAAAGAAGCTGCAAAGCTCTTCCCATGCGAGACTCCTCCTCCACTCCTAAAATCAATCCGTCAAAATCCGCTACAGAGGTCAGTGGCTTTTCCACGGTATAAAAATCCCGAAAGCCAAGACAATGCCACACCAAAAGCTCCATTCCCTTGCTTTGAAAATCCTCTTGAAAAATAGCACCCTTGTCTCCATCTAAAACATTCCACATTTCCTCTTCGCTGTCAAAAAGATAGGGAAGCTCCATGAGAGAGAGCTTTGCAGAAAGCTTCTTTGCGGAAGGTAGGGGCAGTCTTACCATGTCCAGATTACCGGAACGAAACCGTTCCAACAAAGCCAGGTCGTTATCCTTGTCCTTGGGGCTAAGAATCTTAATCTCTATCCTCCCACGGCTTTTTTCCTTCACTTCTTTGGCAAAACGCTTGGTCATCTGCAAAGTGTAATCATCATTGTTCGCCAATAAGCCGTAAGTTAATACAATCTTATTACTCTTGCTTTTCATAATGGCGGGATGTCCTGTACCGGAACATGCCGTCAAAAAGAAAAAGGAAAAAATCAGGAGCAAGGCCCAAAACGCTCGGCGAAAAAAGGGGGCTGAATCGCTGCAGGATCCCCAATCCTCTCTTTCCAAGCTGCTCTTTTCTATTTTTTCTATTTCTGTCCTATCCTTCTGAAAAGAACAGTTCCTATCCCATTTCATCCTTTACCCTCATTTCTCTATACTATTCAAATTCTTAAATCTGAATAGTATTTCGTCAATGAGTGTATAAAAAATAAGTAGATGAGGGAGATAGAATCGAGTTACTTAAAACTATTTATGCAGTATAGGTCTGAAATTGGGGCACGCTCCCGCTAGCCTCGCCCTACAAGGGTTCTAAGCTTTTACAAGACAAAAGCTAAGAACCCGTGGGCTCAGACTGCCCCTTATTTCAGACCTATACTGCATAAATTTATCTCACAAAATCAAATTCTATCTCCCCCATCTACTTATTAATTTACATAGAATCAGAAATAGGCTTCTCCATTATAGAGAGTCGGAAATACGCTTCTTCATCTCCTCTACTTGGAAAGCAAATTCTTTGGAAGAATACACAATGGCGCCTTTTCCGGAAAAGCCTTGAATCTGCACGGCCTGGTCAGAGCTGACTACCACTACCGGGTAGCCAGATTGAGAAAAATCATTGGCCATTCTACTTAGGGCAAAGTCTGCCGATTCTCCTTCCTTCGTAAAGATTACCTGCATTCGGGAATCCAGCTGCAAAGTTTTTCCCGGATTGCTCTTCACCCGATAGGCATCAAAAATCAAATATAAATCCACGTCATGGTATGCCGCATATTCGGAAAGCAGGGGAAGAATCTGCTCTCTTCCCGCCATCAAATCCATTTGGGCCAGTGCCTTCCATTCTTCCTTGGCAAAAAGAAAGTTGTAGCCGTCCACCAAAAATTTTTTCCGCTTATTTTTCTTACCCTTCTTGGCATACTGGGCTCTGGCTTCCTCCAAGCGAGCTTCCTTCTCCTTGGATAAAAACAATTTTTGCTCGGTACGAATAGCTTCCTGTCCCCGATTTTTTAAGGGGCCGAAGGTTCTTTCAAAAATCGCATTCAGCTCCTCCTCTAAGGAAATACCTTCTTCGCCCTTTTTCTTTTTCTCCGAGTGCTCCCCTATGTTCTTAAGCTGTAAAGAAGCGGAACCGTTAAGCTTCGAAGAGGAATCTCCCGATTTTCCGCCGGAAGTATTTTCCTCCCATCCATCCTGCCCTAAAGTCGCCTCGGAAACAAGCTCTTCCCCATAGTAAAGTTTTCCTGCAGTAGTGAGGGGAAGCTCCTCCGACGGAATCCCGAAACGTTCCTCCAATACTGCTAAGGCTTGTTCCTCTTCCATTTCCCGATAAGAGGAAAATGAGAAAGAAAAACTTTCTCCCTCTCCCTGCACAAAACTTTGCAGCTCCGAAAGGCTTATCCCGGGAATCTTTCCCAGTAGCTGATAGTTTTCTCCCTCGGAAAGCAGCTCCTCCTGCTTTCCCTTTTGTCTTTCAATCTCCTGCAAAATCTTTCCAAGCTTCTCCTGAGAAGCTGAGATTTCATAGGAAAAATACGGCATTAACAGCCGAACCCCTGCTGTAGCTTGAGCCATGCGAAAGGCCTGATACACCGCCTCCTGAAAGTCCACATAATAAGCGGAGCCTCGAGAAAAGCTTAAGTTGGAAATTTCCAAAGCATAGTTCTCATAGGGGCCGGAAAGGAGCGGTCCCGGAAAATGCTCCTCTGCCCACTCAGTTTCCAAGCGGGAAACCCATTCCTCCGGTAGCTCTCCTCTTTTCTCTATGGAAAAAATGCTTTTCTTTTCCGGATTTCTGCTATTCTCACAATCCTTTTCGCCCTTTCCCGCCTCCTGCTGCTCCCCAAAGAATTCTACTTCCTTGGGAATTAAGCGAAGAAGCAGAGAAATCCTGTGACCGGGTTCCAGCACAGCTCCCCTTCCATAGGCTTCTCTACGGGGACTTTCCCCATAACGAAGCTTCGGTTTGGAAAAATGCAGTTTCTTCCCCAGCCTCTTGGCAAACAAATCCGTCAGAAGTTCTTTTTGCAGATTTCCGGACAGCTGGGCAGTGACCTGCTTTTCTGCCAAAGAAATGGTAATCCCCCACTCCGGAAATTCCTTTTGCAGCTCCTCCAAATCCTTTCGATAGAAAAGAATCTCCTCTCCTTCAAGAGATAAAAGGGTAGGAAAATAACCTTCCTTCTCTTTCTCACTATGCTCATCCACCGGGAAATAGCCAAGACCCGCATTTTCCGAAATCGGCATGGTAAAAAGCATTCCCGGCTCTACGCTCTCTACAGCCTCCTCTTCTACCCCTTCCAAATGTAACTCCAAAGCCTTTTCGGAAGGACGCCATTCCTGCCGTAAGGAAAGGCTTCCCCCCAAAAGCTTCGCTCTTCCGATTCTTCTTCCTTCCGGACTTTTGCTAATCTTATATAAAATTCCCCGCAATTCCTCGCTATAGGCCGGCATTTGACAAAGAGCAAAAATCCAGGAAAAAAGTTCGGTGATTCCCTCCTGCTTTAATGCAGAGGTGAAGAAAAGAGGAAAAAGCTTTCTCTCCTGTATATTTTCCTGCAAAAAGCTAAGGGGAAGCCGTCCATTTTCCAGATACTTCGCGGTTCCCTCTTCGGATAATACGGCAAGATTTTCCAGAAAAACCTGACAATCCTCTGAAGGAACTGCCTTCTGTCCTATAGCCTCCTTCTTCTCCGGAGCTTCCTTTTGTTCTAAAGCTGCATTCTCCTTGGAAGCTACTATCCGGGCAAAATCCTCTTCCTGTAAAAATCTTGCCAAGTCGGAAAAAGTATAGGGAGAAAAGTTGATAATCCCCTCACAGGAAAAGGCCTCTTGGATTTCTCTTAACAAAGCTTCTCTATCCCCTTGGAAAAGGTCCATTTTATTTACCACCAAAAAAAGAGGAATTCCCTTCTCTCGCGCTCTTTCAAAGAGTTGCAACTCTCGCTTTTGAATACCGTCATTTCCGTCAATCAGCAGGATACCGTAGTCCATAACCGCAAGACAACGCTCCATCTCCGAGGAAAACTCCTGATGTCCGGGAGTATCCAAAAGAAAAAAACGCTTATTTTCCTTGGTAAAATAAACGCTTTTCGCATAAATCGTAATTCCTTTTTTTCGTTCCAGACTGTCCTTGTCTAAAACACTATCTCCATGGTCTACCCTGCCCTTTTCCGAAATTCTCCCGCTTTCATAGAGAAGAGCCTCCGAAAGACTGGTCTTTCCTCTGTCCACATGGGCCAGCAAAGCAAGTACGATATTTTCCATACGAACCTCTGTTTCCGCCAATTCTTTTATATTCTTAGGCTTTTGGTCAAAGAAGCTTTCTGAACCTTTTGTCAAAGAAGCTTTCTGAGCTTCTCCCAAAAACCTGTTTTATGAGGAATCTACTGTTTGTGTTTCTTGGCAATACGAACCAAAGCTTCTACACATTCCTCCGGATTTAAGCCCTCTTCATTCAGAATTTCATGGGCACATTGAAGGTAGAGGGCCTTTCTTTCGTTATATAGGTCTTTCAGGGTAAAGCCATCGGGAATCGCCACCCCTCTTTTCACCGGGTCACCGATTCTTTTTTCCACCTCGGAAAAAGGCACATCCAAGAAAATCACCAAAGAAGTCTCCCGTAAATGCTCCATAGCTCTCTTTCCGTAGCAAATAGAGCCGCCCGGAGCAAGAACCGTATTGTTCATGGAGAGCGCTGCTCCCACTTCCTCTTCCAAAAGGAGAAAGCCCTCCCTTCCCCGCTCCGCAATGATTTCCCGAAGCAACTGTCCGGTCTTTTCCTGAATCACCAAATCCATATCCAGAAAGGACATGCCTAATTTTTTCGCCAGCAATACCCCTAAGACGCTTTTCCCGCTGGAGGGCATTCCGATTAAACAAATATTCATAAGACTATCCTTTCCGCTTTTTGATGTTCCTACTTTAAGTCCACTTTTTCTACTCCGGTCTTCTTCCATAAAGTCCGGCTTTTCTCTCGCCTACTTTCCATTCTGCAAGTCCGGCTTTTCTCTCGTCCATTTTCCGTTCTGCAAGTCCGGCTTTTCTCTCGTCCACTTTCCGTTCTGAAAGTCCGGCTTTTCTCTTACATCTGCTCCCCATAAAGGCTAAGGGGCGGAATAAGCTGTTTCTTTCTGGAAACCACATTTTCCAGCACAGCGGTAAAGCCCTCTATCTCTTCTCCGGAAAATTCAAAACTTTCCTTCTTGGGCTCCAGCAAAAAGGCATTTTGAATCAGGGTATCCGCTCTATGACCAACAGCCAGAAGCAGAGTATCCTGTTTTAAAATGTTGGTGAGCATCACAAAGGCCATGTCCAGATTTTCTTCTCCTAAAGCCTCCTTCGCAAAATGGAAGAGTCTGGGCTTTAAGGAAAGAAGCTCTTCTTCATTTAAGGAGCTTACCTGACTGACGCCAAAATGAATATCCCCTGCAGTAAAGGTCTTAAAGTCCTGATAGAAAATCTCCCGATCCGTCTTCTGCTTTAAATCGGAGGCGGCGGAAAACATTTCCATGGCATACTTTTCAATATCCACTCCGGCAATCTCCGCCAACGCTCTTCCTGCCATCTCATCGGTCTTGGTGCAGGTAGGAGAACGGAAAAGGAGGGTATCGGAAATGATGGCGGACATCATCAAGCCTGCGGTTTGTGGATCGATTTCCACTTTATTTTCCTGATACATCAGGTACACAATTGTGCTGGTACAACCCAGAGGTTGATTTCTAAAATACACCGGTCCCAAGGTCTGAATGGTTCCCAGTCTGTGATGATCGATGATTTCCAGAATCTCCGCATTTTCCATACCGTCCAATGCCTGTCCCAGCTCATTATGATCCACCATAATGACCTGTTTTCCACTGGCACCTAAAAGATTTCTACGGGAAAGCATACCCAGATATCGACCGTCCTTACTGATAACCGGGAAATCTCTGTGCCGCTTCTTCGCCATCACATCCTTAATTTCATCTACCGTATCCTCTTCTTCGAAGCTTAAAATGCCTTCCTTCGTCATAAAGAAGCTGATGGGGATGGACTGGTTAATCAGTCTTGCCGCCGTATAAGCATCATAGGAGGTTACCATGATAATCATGCCGTTTTGCTCCGCCAGGGCTTTAATCGTGGGGGAGGCATTGGCGCCTTCGCAAATGATGATACAATCCGCACCATTGTCCAAGGCGGAAAGCTGGCTCTCTGCTCTATTTCCCAGGATGACAATGTCATGGGGTTCAATATAGTAGTTCATCATTTCCGGATTGGCTGCCGCAATCAACACCTTTCCGTCCTGACAATTTCGGTTGGCATCTCCGGTAATCAGAGTTGCTTCCAAGGTTTCCAGGATATTTTTAAAAGGAGTCTCTGCCGTGGAAATGATGGCAGAATCATATACATTCATATAGGACTTGGCAATATCGGACATGGTAATGAGACCTTCCAAAATGCCGTTTTGGTTTACCGCCGGAAGGGTAACCACATGACCGTCTCTCATCATCTGATAGGCCTGCTTTAAGGACATATTTTTAGAAACTCCCGGAGTCTTCCGATAGGCAATATCGGAAACCTGAGTTTTTACATTGTCCAATAAAAGAGGAGCGTCCACCTTAAAATGCTCTAAAACAAAGCTGGTTTCCGCATTGGGATTTCCGGCTCTACAAGGGATATACCGGTCTGTATTGTTAATCTTATTCTTCAAACGGGAATAAGAAATCGCCGCACAAATGGAATCCGTATCCGGATTCTTGTGGCCTGTAATCAGAACCGGCCTTTCTGTATTGTGTGGAATCTTTGATTTTTTCTCTGCCATTTGCTTTCCTCTTTCTTCTAACAACATAGGAAAATCTTAGTGCAATAGGCAGGCGCTGTCAAGAAGGGGGATGAGGTGAAGGTCTGAGAAAATGATAAGGATGCGCGACCATGCAGTATAGGCATGTAATCGGAGCACGTTCCCGCTAACTTCGCCTTTGTAGAAGTGAAGGACTGTATTCATTGATGAGAGACGCTCCGATGCAGTACAGCATGAAATCGGGGCACGCTCCCGCTAACCTCGCCTTCGTAGCAGTACTAACTTCAAGCTTCGCTTTGCTTGCTTTCAGTAAGTACTGACGGGCTCAGATTGCCCCTCTTTCATGCTATACTGCATCTGTCGCTTCAACTTATTGGTTTTTACAGTCCTTCACTTCGCCGGATTTCGGTAAGTACCGGCGGGCTCAGATTGCTCTCTTTCATACCTATACTGCATCTGTCGCTTCCACTTATTGTTTTCACAGTCCTTCGCTTCGCTGAGCTCGCTAGTTCTTGCAATCTCAGATTATCCTCTTTCATGCCTATACTGCATCTGTCGCTTCAGCTTATTGGCTTTTACAGTCCTTCGCTTCTCCGAGCTCGCTAGTTCTTGCAATCTCAGATTATCCTCTTTCATGCCTATATTGCATATCGCTTCCACTTATTGTTTTCACAGTCCTTCTCTTCGCTAAGGAAAAATATAAAGAAAGCACAGCTGAATTCAGAAAACCGTAGTAGAACCGGCACTTTACCTGCTCTACTACGGTAATCATTTATTGCTGTTTTATATATTTTTCGGCTTGTTATTTACTGCTGCTCCTTCTTGCTCAAAACCACAAAGCCTGCCAAGGATGCTAAGGAAATTCCAAAAAGGGAAGCCCAAAGGCCTGTAAAGTTATAATCTCCGGTTGCTACGGATGCTCGGTCGGATACGCCCTTTACGCTTGGACGGGATTCTCCCAATACAGTTCCCTGCTTTTTCTCAACGGTTTCCGCTACAGGTGTTTCACGATTTTCTCCTAAAACTTCACCGCCTGGTGTAGAAGCTGTTGGACGGCTTTCTCCCAAAACGATTCCGGGATTGGAAGGTGCATTGCTGACAGTGCTTACAGTCACTCTTGAACTGCTTCTTCCACCGCCGCCATTGCTTGTTCCGCCAATACTAGGATTCGTAGGAGGAGCTGGTACAGCAGGAGTTTCAGGAGTTACGGGAATTACCGGCTGTGCTGGCTGCTCCGGGTTAACGGGATTTACCGGTTGTGCAGGGTTTACAGGCTGCACCGGATTGCTCTTCGGCTCTACTGTGTTCATTTTTACGGTAAGAAGAACCTTGTCATTTCCTTGACCGGATACCTTGTCTCTACCGGCATCATTTTGCACTGCCCCCCAAACATAAGAGGTATTACCGGAAGAATAAACATACCATAAATCAGACTTCATATATCCTACTAAAGTTCCGGCAATACTTCCTTCTGTGCTAATGTTCTTTTCTGTCTCCGTTTCCGTTTCTACTCTATTGGAAGAGGTGGCATTGATTTTTAATCCTTTCATTACCAGCTGAATCTTTTGGGCAGAATTGTTAATAAGCTCCTGCAAATTTCCAAAAACACTTGTAGTTGCATGTCTTCCTGTAGCAGGAGAGGGATTAAAGTTTTCAATAGGGTATGCTTTACTGGTAACAGGATCTTTGCCGTAGATTCTTTCGTTAGCCGCATTTTCATCAGAGCCTTGCTTCGCCAACGGTTTCATCTGGGTTAAATCTAAATCCATAACAAGGCTTACTTTCTTCTTGGAAAAAGAAGATTTTCCATAATTAATGCGATAAATCATGGGATTTCCATCCGCAGAACTTAGCTCATAGTGCTTCTTGGCATCCTCTAAGTCCGTTGGGAGATGGAAGCTTCCCTCCAGGTCATCTCCCAAAGTAAATGTGGAACGAAGCCCTGTCTCTAAATTGTTTACAAAAATATCATTTGACCCCGGTATAATTCCGGCAGATGCATTAATGGCGTTAGTCACTGGAGACACATCCAAATCCGCCTTCAGAGAATAGCTATCTTCCTTATTCACCGGATGTGCTGCAGTATTGGTACTGTCATAAGCTTCTGTACTCTCATCCTTTTTGATGGAAAGATCCCCTTGGAGAACTACATCTTTGTTTTTAAGCCTGGTAATTACATTATCTTCGACTCCGGGATGGCTTTCCGCAATGGTCTTCTCTCCCTTGGCATCTTCTGCTGTCACAGTGGTATCCAAGTGAATCACAGGTCTAGCTTGCCCTCCACGGGTAATATCTGCATGTGTGGAAATGTCTGTTCCCTGCTTTTGATTCTCCGACAGCACGGTATTCACATTGTTCGGTGCAGTGGTACCGGGATCCACTGCCGCTTCCTCTACTGTAACTGTTTCCGCTTCCGCAGCAGCAGGAATTACTGCCTCCGCGACAGCTACTACAGGAGCTTCGCCACTAGTTAGAGCTGCTGCCTCATTGCCTCCGGTATTCGTCACAGCCACTTCCGTTGGAGCAACAGTAGTGTTTGTTTCCTCCGCCATGGCAGTCATTGGAATTGCTGCAATTGCTCCCGTCATAGCCAATGCCGCTACTTGTACTTTTAAGTTTTTCTTCTTCATTACAATTCTCCTTTATTTTAGATATTTTTTATAAGAATACTCTGCTTTCTCAACGCTTTTACATAAAAACCGTACATATCATAGGCAAAATTTTCTACAATATACTCCTGCTTCTCTCCGTATTTACTTCAAAAAATCTATATAACAATGAGAATTATAATAAGAAATTAATAAGAATATGTCAAATCATATTTTATAAAAAAACCGTTGTAGAAGCGATATTCTATCTGCTCTACAACGGTATAAAACTGTTACTGTTTTATAAATTATTCGGCTTGGTATTTACTGTTACTCCGGCTTAATAATTACTGCTGTTCCTTCTTGCTCAGTACCACAAATCCTGCCAAAGAAGCTAAGGAAATTCCGAAAAGGGAAGCCCAAAGTCCTGTGAAATTGTAGTCTCCGGTTGCAACAGATGCACGGTCAGATACACCCTTAACACTTGGACGGGATTCTCCGAGAACCACACCCTTCTTTTCCTCAGCAGCTTCTGCTACAGGAGCCACACGATTCTCTCCTAAAACTTCTCCAACAGGAGCTGTAGGAGTAGAAGCGGTAGGACGGTTCTCTCCCAAAACGGTTCCGGGGATAGTCGTTCTACTCGGTGTAGCAGGTGTAACTCCGGTTCTTCCGCCGCCGTTACTTGGCGCTACTGGGGTCACAGGCTGTGCGGGCTGAACAGGTACTTCAGGAGTTTCCGGCTTTACCAGTTCCTCAGGCTGTACAGGCTCAACGGGCTTTACCTTGCTTTCAGTAGTAGTCATTTTTACGGTAAGATCCACCTTATTATTGCCGTTATCATTTCCGGCTACTCTGTCACGGCCTGCTACAAAGTCACGGCCTTCCTCATTCTGAATAGCGCCCCAAACATAGGATGTATTTCCTTTCACAAATAAGAAACTTACATCTGCCTTCATATAACCTACTAAGGTTCCCCGAATAGTTCCCTCCGCAGTTGTGCTTTTCTCTGTAGCAGTTTCTTTTTCTTCCACATTGCCGTGTGTCGCATTAAACTTAATACCCTTCATGATTAACTGTATCTTCTTTGCAGACTTGTTAATCAAATTATTTAAGGCGCCAAAGGTACTAATCTCTTCCTTTGGCTTATCATACTTACTTAAATCCAAGTCCATAGCAATACTTACTTTATCCTTGGCGAAGGAAGAATTACCATAATTAATACGATACATCATGGGACTTCCATCAGCAGAGCTTAGCTCATAGTGCTTCTTAGCATCTTCCAAGTCAGTAGGGAGATGAAAACTACCATCTAAGTCATTTCCCATCATAAATGTGGAACGAAGACCTGTTTCCATTCTATCAACATCAACTTCGCTCATTAGTGAATTGAATTTCGCTGATGCATTGATTGCATTATTAACAGCATTAACATCTAAGTCGGCCTTTAAGGTATAGCTATCCTCTTTATTCACCTCATGTGCCGCATCACTGGTACTGTCAAAAGCTGTACTATCATCCTTTGCAATAGAAAGATCTCCCTGCAATACAACATCTTTATTCTGTAGCTTGCCAATAGATGGTATTGCCTGTAAAGAAGGACTTTTCTCTACAAGAGTTCCTTCTTTTTTTGCATCCTCAGCAGAAATTGTAACTTCCTTTTTGCGACTTCCTACTTGAAGACTAATATCCGTTCCCTGCTTATTATCGTCCGGTACTACGGTATCCACATTGTTGGGAACAGTGGTGGCAGGGTCTGCCGGTGCCTCTGCTACGGTAACCGGGGCTGCTACGGCTGCCGGGGCTGACGCTTCCGTAGTAGCTGTTGCTGTGCTTGTACCGGCGGTCGCCGCTGTGCCTGTTGCAGGAGTACTTGCTGTTGCTGTACTTGCTCCGCCAGTTGTCCCGCTTACCGCAGGCGTTGTCGCTGTACTTGTTGCAGGAGCTGCGGCAGTGGCAGATGCTTCTGTACTGCTTGTGCTCGCAGTCGCCGGTGCTGTCGTGCTTGCTTCTTCCGCTCTTACGGTCAATGGTGCAGCTGCAATGGCTCCTGTCATGGCGAGTGCAGCTACTTGTACTTTCAGTTTCTTTTTCTTCATTTTTCATTCTCCCTTACTAGGTAATTTTTTTGTCCCATAGTAGCTACAACTCTCTTCCCTGATTTCTGCTATGGTACGACTAGACCGGACTAAATACAGGGAATCGTCTTCTCCCTCCGATTCCCATCCTGCCTACAGATGATTATTAAAATCCAAAGTAAATATACTCCATATCCTAAGAGAAAATCAATAAATACTTAATTTTTAATTTATAAAAAATGTATAAAAAAAGATTGACTGCCTCTTCCGAAGCAATCAATCTTTCAATTCATCCTTATATAATCATTTTCAGACACGGTTCATCTAAACGACTATCCCTTATCAAAAAGGACTTGCCTGTTCCAAATATGGAACACTTTCAGCCATTATTTTACGGTAGGCTCAGGAGTGGTGCCGCCCTTCTTACCTCTAATGATAGTAAGAACAAGGTAAATTGCAGCCACAACTACACCGCCCACATAGGCGATTGGCCAGCCTAAACCAAAGCCCAGCTTTGCATTTAAGATATAGCTTGCGCAGACGAAGGTGTAGAAGGTACCGGGAAGCAGTGGCATCCATGCCCATTTTGCTTTTCCGTTAATCATGAGATAAACACCTGCCGCAGCCAAGGGAAATAATGCCATAGTCTGGTTGGACCATGCGAAGTATCTCCAAAGAACCAAGAATCCCTTAGGATCAAACTTTGCCCAAACCAGGATTCCTGCTACCAGGATAAAGATTGGAATGGCAAGGCTTAATCTTCTGAAATTGTTGTCCTGCTTAATGTGGAAGGTATCTGCAATGGTAAGACGTAATGCACGAAGTGCAGTATCTCCGGACGTAATGGGAAGAATGATAATACCGATAAGTGCTATTGCTCCGCCAACAGGTCCTAAAGCTCTTCTACAAACTACACCGACTACAGAGGTTGGAGAAATAGCAACCAACTCTCCCGCCTTCTGAATCATGTACTGGAAGGTTCCTGCCTTCTCGTTAAATACCATGCTGATTCCGCCCTGGTCTGCAGTGAACTGAATCAATGCCATTGTTCCTGCCGCCCATACCATGGCGATGAAGCCTTCTACAGCCATCATGTTATAGAAAGTCATTCTTCCGTCCTTCTCACTCTTAATGGTTCTTGCTACAAGAGCAGTCTGGGAAGAGTGGAATCCGGAAAGAATTCCGCAGGCTACGGTTACGAAGAAAATCGGGAAAAAGTTCTGTGTCCAGAAATAATCTCCATAGTTAAAGGAAGGAGTATTCCAGTTTCCGAAAATCTCTACTAACGGGTAATGGAAAATTACCATTACAGCAAATACACCTACTGCGGAGAATACCAGGATTGCACCGAAGATAGGATAGATTCTTCCGATAATCTTATCGATGGGGAATACAGTAGCAATTAAGTAGTATGCGAAAATAATACCGTAGATAATCCAGGTGGAAGCCTCTGTAGGCGCACCGCTGAAGCCGAATACCTGGGTTGCGGTAATGTCTCCGGGTGTGTAAATGAAAACGGTTCCTACCAAGAGTAAAAGCACACATACAAACACATCATAAATCCAGAACACTGCCTTGTTGGTATAACGTCTTACCATCTCCGGCATCTGGGCTCCGCCGTCACGGGTACAAATCATTCCTGCAAAGTAGTCATGTACCGCTCCGCCAATAACATTTCCGATAGGAATGGTAAGCAGTGCAATCGGTCCGAACAAAATACCCTGAATCGGTCCAAGAATAGGTCCTGTTCCGGCAATGTTCAGTAAGTTAATTAAAGCATTTTTCCAAGTAGGCATCGGAACATAATCCACACCATCCTGCTTGGCGTAAGCCGGTGTCTCTCTGTCGTCCGGCTGGAATACATGATCGCAAAGGCGACCCATAGCCATTCCGCCGACGATGAGAATCACAAGGCCGATCATAAAGGTAACCATAAGTAATCCTCCCCTTCTTTTCTCAATCTTTAGCAAAACTAAAAATACACCTTGTTCACAGAAATTTCAATATTTTATCTATTTATTTCAAAATCAATAAGTACTTTATTATAGTTTATTTGCCTAAATTTCCTTTCTATTGGCGATAATCTGTTAAATAAATAGCAATTTTGTATTTTGTACACATATATTATCCTCTAAAATCAAAGGATAGTTTTTTCATTTTTTTGTGCTATTCACATAAAAGATTAGGAATTTTTAGATTTCTGTACTAAACTGCGGTAAAATAGCCGTCAGAAAGAATAATAAAAGTAGATAGGGGATAGAAAATGAAGGATATTTTGACATTTTTAGAAGAAGAAGGTATTTCGGAGAAGCTTTTAGAGGAGCTGCGCTCCTTCCGTTCCTTTTACAAGCTGGAAGAAGAGGACGAGAAGCGTTTGCCGAAAATGGAGTATTTGTACTACGGAAAGGAAATCTGGGAAGCCGCCATTGCCGCCCTGCTTTCCGGAGCAAACCTGCTTTTGGACGGTCCTAAGGCCACGGGCAAAAACGTTTTAGCCCAGGGACTGGCTCTGGCATTTTCCCGTCCGGAATGGGATATTTCCCTTTATGTCAATTCAGACGCCTCCTCCCTGGTGGGTAGCGATACCTTTTCCCAAGGAGAAGTGAAGCTTCGTAAGGGACCGATTCTGGAGTGTGCCCTTCGTGGGGGCTTCGGCATCTTAGACGAAATCAATATGGCGAAAAATGAATCCTTGGCGGTACTGCACGCTACCCTGGACTTCCGTCACAGCATCGACCTGCCGGGCTACGGCCAGTTCCCCCTGCATGAAGCTACCCGCTTTATCGGCACCATGAATTACGGTTATGCAGGAACCAGAGAGGTAAATGAGGCCTTAGCTTCCCGTTTTCTGGTTCTCCACATGCCGGTGATCAGCGCGGAGAATCTGGATAAGCTTTTAATGCACCAATTTCCGAACTTATCGGAGGAATACAGAAAGCAGTTTGCCCTCCTCTTTTCTGAAATTCAGGAAAAGGTTTCTGGGGGTGAAATTTCCAGCAGGAGCTTAGACCTTAGAGGTTTAATTTCTTCTATTAAAGCAATGCAGAAGGGCTTATCCGTATCCAAGGCTTTGGAAATGGGACTGGTAAATAAGTCCTTTGACCTTTACGAAAGACAGTTGGTACAGGATTTACTGGATGCCAGAATTCCTAAAGAGCTTTCCGGAGAGCGTATTTTCCTATGATGCTGACAGAATTTGAAAAAAAACGGGCTGCCAATATGATTTGGAACGGTGCCCATAACTATAAGGTCTCTCCCGGCTACCGTATGTATGACTACGAAGGCAAGGCAGACCTGTATTGGAATACCATCATTGGTGCCAGCTATACGCATTTTGACTGGAAGAAATTAACGGCATTCTACAGCACCTTTCACGAAACTCTGGGGCAGGAAACCTACGAAACGCTCTTTTGGCTGGCTTTGGAAAATGCCACCTTCGAAAAGGAAAGTCCTCTAAGAGAAAGTCTGGCTCTCCTTCGTAGAGAATATTGCAAACGGAAGCTTCAGGAATTTATTCCCAGTATTGCGGAAAGCCGAGAAGGCTGGATCTTAGAAGGACATTATAAGACAGCCTTGGGAGAGGACTGCGGTCTGCCGAATCTGGTGGATCGAAAGCTTCTAAAAGAAGTGGAAATTTCCGGGGAGCTGAATACCGAAGAATGGATTCAAAGTCTTTCCAAGACCTTACAAAAATATTTTACCTATCTCCCCGGTCTTCCGGCTGCCATGCAGAAGAAAAAGCGGGAATTCAAGATTCCCCACCTTTTCTTTTGGCTAAAGGACGAGAACGGTACTTCTTCCGGAGCACCAAAAAAGCTGGTTTTAGGGCTTTTAGAACGAAGCAAGGGAGGGGCGGATAGCAGGGAAGTGGAAACCGCCTCCGAAAAATACCAAAAAATCACCGAGGAGGGTCTTCGAAAATACATTCAAAGCTATTTCGGACAGCCTCTCTTCGATAAGAAAAAATCCGAAGCCATGGAAAAAGCCTGCTGCATTGGAAACCATCAGGGGGCAAGGCTGTATTTTACCAACGGCAAGGAGGAAGAAAATCTGAAGGGCTTCGCGGCGAAGATGCGAAAGGAAATGGAAGCCCAGCGAAAGAAAAATGAACAGGCCTATGAAAAAGAAGAAAGCTATAACCAGACGCAGATTTTCAGACTAAGTCAGATGTTGAAAAATGCGCTTCTTAGCAGCTTGGAGCCAAGTCCTGTCCTTTCCAATCAGGGCAAATTGATTCCTTCTCTTTTGTGGAAACCCCTATATCTAAAGGGCCACAATAAAATTTTCCAAAAGGAAATTGCAGACAGTCAAGGCTCTCTCACGGTGGATTTACTGCTGGATGCCTCTTCCTCCCAGATTCATCGGATGGAAACCGTGTCCCAACAGGGCTATATTCTGGCAAAGGCTTTGGACAACTGCCGAATTCCGGTTCGGGTTTTCGGCTACTCCTCCATGAGCGGCTATACGATTTTGAATCGTTATCGGGATTATACGGAACGGAATAAGAACAAGGAAATTTTCCGTTACTTCACCACCGGTGCGAACCGGGACGGACTGGCACTTTCCGCTGTTTTGGAGCAGTTAAAGGAAAATACTGCCTCCCATCGCCTGCTAATCTGGCTTACGGATTTAACTCCCAACGATCTTTTGGAGGTAAGGAACAAAGCCAGAAACTATTCCGGAGATCTGGCCATTTCCGACATTCAGGAAATGGTGCATAAAGCCCACATGGAAAACATCTATGTACTACTGGCCTACACCGGAAAGGACAAGGATGTTCCCAATGCCCAGAAGATTTTCGGCAGAAATTTTGTGAAGGTCCAGTCTTTAGAGCATTTTTCCGAGCTAATGGGAAAAATGATTCAGGCGGAAATTCAAAGAATGTAAATAAAGTAAAGATTTTGCCAGTGGATAAAAGTAAAGATTTTGTCAGTAGATAAAAAACAAAACGAGAGTAATCAAAGGCCGGAATCCGGCTATACCTTGACAGTACTCCGCATTGCCCTATAATGGATGTAGTATTGAAAACTACTTAGAAAGGGAAAACCCTATGAAATATCAGATTATTTGTGACAGCTGTGGAGATTTTACACCGGAAATGAAGGCAGATCCTCATTTTCGTATGGTTCCCCTAAGCTTGGAAATCGGGGAATATAGAATCATGGATGATGAAACTTTTGATCAGGCAGATTTTATCAAAAGAATGGCTGCATCTTCCATCGGAGCGAAGACCGCCTGTCCTTCTCCGGAGGCCTTTCAGAAGGCCATTGAGGAATCCGATGCGGATGAGGTATATATTGTAACCCTTTCCGACCAGCTTTCCGGAACCTATCAGGCAGCCAAAATCGGCATTGATCTCTATACGGAGTCCCATGAAGATTCTCCCAAGAAGATTCATTTGTTTAACTCCAAGTCCGCTTCCGCCGGTGAGTGTAAGCTTTGCCTGGATATTCGAGAATGTAAGGAAGCCGGTCTCGGTTTTGTAGAAGTAGTAGATATTATCGAGAAAAAATGTAACGACATCGTAACGGTTTTCGTACTGGAGTCCCTGGAAACCTTACGGAAGAACGGTAGGCTTTCCGCCGTAAAATCCTTCTTGGCTTCCGCCTTAAACATTAAGCCCGTTATGGGTGCGGTAAACGGTACCATTGTAAAGTTGGACCAGCAAAGAGGTATGCAGAAGGCCTTAAAGAGAATGGTGCAGTTAGCTGTTGAGCGTGCCGGGGGTGCGGAAGCGGTAAAAGACAAACGACTGGTAATCACCCATGTCAATGCTCCTGAGCGGGCAGAACAGGTAAAAGAAGACTTCCTGAAGGAAGGAAGCTATAAAGAAATTGTGGTGACCAATGCCGCCGGTGTAGCCACCATTTACGCCAACGATCAGGGAATTGTTGCTGCACTTTAAGTAAAAGCTTTGGAAAACACAACGATTATTTAACATTCATAGTATAGGTACAAGCAAAATAGTTCTCATGGAGTATGATTAAATCGCTCCATGAGAACTATTTTCCTTTTATATTGTTTCATAATGAGACCACATCGATAGTATTTTAACCACGTTGTTTTCATTATCAACATTATAGACAATTCTATGTTTTATATTTACTCTCTTTGAAAATGTAGGAATTGGATATCCCAGTAATTTTTCAGTAGGTGGCTGATAAGGATTTTGCTCCAACTCGTCTAAAATTTTTTCAAAAATATCCTTTACATTTGACTGGAGTGCTTTTTTATAGTCCTTTGATGCTTGTTTAGTAAACTTTAGCTCATACATTGTTTTCTAAGCTCCTCACGGGACAAACATTCGTCGATTGGCTCATTGATTCCTTCCAATATTTTTTCTTTTAAATTGGGAATGCTCTCGATATAAAGAGATTCCTTTAAGCTATTCAGGTAACTCTCCGAAACCACAAAGAAATTCTCTCCCTCATCTCTTGTTACTGCTATCTCACGATTTGTATCTAAGGACTTAATATAGTCATCGAAATTATTTTTGAATTTTTTCTCACTTGTGATAATCATATTTTTCTCCTCTAGCTATACTTAATTATTTTTCGTCTCCTTAAGGCTATCACTATTCTTATCCCTTGAAAAGTCGCAAAAATATATTTTCATACTATAAGTCTCAAATATTTTTATTTGAGTAAGTAACCCATCCATTATTTCGCCTCCGCCACCTTCTCCTGATAATAGGAAAAGAAGTAATCCGCAGTGCTTCCCTCATGACTATGAAGGTCGATTTCCTTCCAGAAGGGTTCCCGGAAGCGGACAATATGCTCTTTTTGATAAGCCTCGTAGCTTTCCTGAAAATGTAGGGACCGAATAGCGGTTTCCAACCTCTCCTTTCGTTCCTTGGTAGCTTCCTCATCATAGGAGCTTAGACATTTTAAAATGTAGTACTTTCCATCCTGAGAAAACACGGAGGAGATTTCATTGTCCTCTAAGGAAAAGGCCACCTTCGCGTATTCATCCTCCCTTTCTCCATAGGCCAAGTTCTTCTGCAATTCCGGATCCTCGGAATACTGTCTGGCATAATAGGAGAAATTGGCTCCGGCAAGCTTTACCTTTTCTTCCAGCTCCTTCGCTAGGGCTTCATCCTGTACCACAATCTGTTCCACAGAAATCACCTTGGCTTCCGCCGCACTTAATTCCGTATCCACGTTGGCCAAAAGGGACTTTGCCGTCTTTTCCGCCACAAAGTAGGCCACATACATATCCACCACGTCCTTCAGACTGCAGTTTCCAAAGAAGGCCTTGTCCTCTTCGCTGAGACTTTGATAAAAGGCATTGGCCGCAGCTCGAATACTTTCCATCTCCGTTCCATTGGCGATAATTCCCTTTTCCTCCGCCATTAGATTCAAAGTACGGATATCCTGCAGAAATTCCTTGGTTTTTGCCAGGAAATATTCTCCGTAAGTTTTTTCCACCTGTCCGGCTACAGGGAGATCCCAAACTTCCTTCCCCATCACATTTTGAATCCGATTTCGCTCAGATCCCACCACAATCATAGCCTGTGCCTCAGTATAACCGGGGATATTCTCCGTTTTTCCGCTGATGGCAATTCCTTTACAGGAGCTTAGAAGAAAAAGCAGGGAAAGGATAAGGCAGAAAAACCGCCTTATCCTTTTCTTCTTATCCAAAATAGCCATAGACATACCCCATTCCTACTGCAATGGCAAGACCCAAAATGGCTCCCATTAAAACCTGCAGGGGACTATGCCCCACATATTCCTTTAGCTTTTTTTCAAATTCCTTACCGGTCCAGGCAAAGGGATTATCCAGTAAGAGACGATTCAAAATCACTGCCTGCTTTCCGGTTTCTCTTCTGACTCCGGTGGCATCATACATTACCACAACAGCAAAAACCAGAGCCACCGCAAAAATAGCGCTATCCACTCCGTATGAAATCCCGGCCGCCGTGGCTAAAGCCACCACCGTAGAGGAATGGCTGGAGGGCATTCCTCCCGAACCGGTCATTCTCTCCCAATTTATTCCCTTATTAAAATAAGCATCAATCGCTGTCTTACAAACCTGGGCAACAAACCAGGAGAGCAGAGCTGAGATCAATAAATAATTGTCTAAAAGTTGCTCTTGAAACGTCATGCCTTTTCTTTGTTTCCTTTCTTCGGCTTTTCATTTATCAATAAGCCTACTACGTTTTAATACCTTCTCTACACTTTGGATATAGCAGTTTCAGCTTTATTTTTAGCACTTTACCTTTCGCTGAAAGTATTTATCTTTCTACCAGCCAGTCATAAAGCTCCTGATACTGAAGAGCGGAACTCTTCCAAGAATAATCCTGTTCCATGCCCCTGGCAATCATTTCTTCCCAAGCCTCCCGATGGTCATAATACACCTGCTCCGCATAACGGATGCTTGCCATCATTTCATGGGCATTGTAATTGGCAAAGGAAAAGCCTGTTCCCCTTCCTTCATATTCATTGTAGGGCTCTACCGTATCCTTCAAGCCTCCGGTTTCCCGGACAATGGGAACCGTACCGTAGCGCAGGGCAATCAACTGGGAAAGACCGCAGGGCTCAAACAGAGAGGGCATCAGCAAGGCATCACAGCCTGCATAGATTTTATGACTCTTCTCTTCGGAATAGTAAATCTGGGCAGAAACTTTCTTAGGATACTTCCATGCGTAATGACGGAAGAAATTCTCATATCCGTCCTCGCCTGTACCCAAAACCACAAACTGAATCTTATCTTGGCAGATTTCATCAAAAACTCTTACTAAAAGATCCAGACCCTTTTGGTCCGTTAGTCGGCTAACCATTCCGATCAGCATACAATTCGGATCAGGCTCCAAGCCCAGCTCCTCCTGTAAGGCTTTCTTCACCTCCGGCTTTCCCATTCTGAAGGAAGCAGAGTCGTAGTGGGCAGGCAAGAAAGGATCTCGCTTCGGATTCCATTCCTCATAGTCAATCCCGTTTACAATTCCCCGAAGGTCATGGTCTCTGGCCTGTAAAAGGCCTTCCAAGCCCTCCCCGAAGAAGGGATACTGAATCTCTCTGGCATAGGTTTTACTGACGGTGGTAATGGCATCCGCATAAACCAAACCGCCCTTTAAAAGATTACCGTTTTTATCGCATTCCAGCTTATCCGGTGTGAAATAATAATCCGACAGCTCGGTAAAACGCTTAATGGTCTTAATATCCCACACCCCTTGGAAGCGAAGATTATGAATGGTAAATACGGAACGAATGGAACGGAAAAATTCACTTCCCGCAAAACGATCCTTTAATAAAACCGGTGCCAATCCGGTCTGCCAGTCATGACAATGCAGCACATCCGGATGAAAATCCAAAAGAGGAAGGGCTGATAAAGCCGCATAACAGAAGAAACAGAATTTCTCCAAGTCCCAGTACCAGTTTCCATAGGGTTTGTTTCCGGAAAAATAATATTCATTGTCAATAAAGTAGTAGAGAATCCCGTCTACTTCCTGTTCTAAGACTCCTACGTAGCGGGACTGTCCTAAATAGTCCATATAGAAGTGCGTCTTGTATTTTAGTTCATTCCTTTTCTCTTCAGGAATACACATGTATTTGGGAATCATCACCCTACAATCAAAGTAATTGGAATCCAGAGCTTTGGGTAAAGAACCGCACACATCCGCCAAACCTCCTGTTTTGATAAAGGGAACTGCCTCTGATGCAAGAAATAAAATGTTTTTCATCCTATCCTCCTTCCAAAATATCGCCTGTTTTCCGTAAATCCTAAACTGCTTATCCTTCCGTAGAAGCTGCTTATATTTGCTTTTTCTGTCATTTCGAAACAAAGTAGATCTCTATGAAGCTTTTGATGCGAAAGCTTAGACACTTCTTCCATATTCTATGCATTGGAAGCCTTAGCCTTCTTTGCCTTGGACTTTGTCTTCAGCTCTCTTGCATTTTCCAAGGAAGCCTCCGAAAGCTCATCTCCCCCAAGAAGCCTTGCCAGCTCTTCTATGGATTCCTTCTCCGTTAAGGGATGAATCCCTGTGTGGGTGACTCCATTCTCCACCGTCTTTTCAATGAGAAAATGATGGTCTGCCTTTGCCGCAATCTGGGGCAGGTGGGTTATCAAAATCACTTGGTGATTCTTCGCAATCTTCTGAAGCTTTTCTCCCACCTTCTCCGCGGTTCTTCCGGAAATTCCGCTGTCAATCTCATCAAAGATTAATGTAGAAACACCCTCTGTATCTGCCAACACCGTCTTAATAGACAGCATAATTCGAGAAATCTCTCCTCCTGAGCCTACCTCCCGAAGAGGGCGAAGAGGCTCTCCCGGGTTTAGGCTCACATAGGCTTCCACCTCGTCCAAGCCCTTTTCCGTCGGCTCCTTCTTCTCCTGAAAATGGAATTCGAATTTGGTGTCCAGGAATCCCATTTCCTGCATTTCCCCTTGGATTTGCTTGGCTAAGACCTTGGCATCCTCCTGCCGTTCCTTGGAAAGCAGCACTGCCTTCTCTCGTAGGAGCTTTTCCTGTTCCACTATGGCCTTCTTTGCCTTCTCTTCGTCCTTCTCATAGTCTAAAAGAAAAGTTCTTCTTTCCTCTTTCTTGGCCAATGCAGCCAGAGCCTTAGCTTCCGTGCCTCCATGCTTCATCATGACTCTGCGAATCTGTTCCAGCCGTTCTCCCAAGGTAAAGAGCTTTTCCTCATCCACCTCCGCATGGTCCAGATAATGGTCTAAAGAGCGGAGACAATCCTCTCCCACCGCCTCCAAGTCATAAAGGCTGTCGGAAAGCCCCTTTAAGCTTTCATCAAAATCCTTGGCCTCTTCCACCGCCTGAATGGGACGGTGAAAATCCATTTCCTCCAGACTTTCCTTTGCGGAAAGAAGCAGGCTCTTCAGCCTGTCCATATTTTCATAAAGGCTGTATTCCTTAGTAAGTTCCGCCTCTTCCCCCGCGGAAAGATGGGCATCCGCAAGCTCCTGAATCTCAAAATCCAGAAAATCCAGCTCCCTTGTTCTTTCCTCTTCCTTTAGGGAAAATTTCTGCAAGGCTCTCTTTTTTTCCTGTAGCAAATGGTAAGCATCCGCCACTTCCTCTAAAAGCTTTCCCCCCTGCTTTTTCCGAAAGCCGTCGATAATCTCCAAATGGGAGCCTTCCCGAAGCAGGCTTTGATGCTCATGCTGTCCATGCAAATCTAAAAGACCGCCGGTAATTTCCCGAAGCTTAGCCAGGGTAAGCCCTAAATCATTGACCCGAATATCGGACTTCTTTTCAGAAATCTTCCTGCGAATCAAGAGTCTTTCCTCTTCCAGCTCTAAATCCTCTTCCAAGGCTTGAATCCGGCGCACTTCCTCCTCTGTCAGAGAAAAGTCCAGCTCCACAATGGCCTGTTCCTTTCCATGACGAATCAGGTCTTTATTGGCCTTTTGCCCCAGAGCCAGCTGAATGGAGCCAAGCAAAATAGACTTTCCCGCTCCGGTTTCTCCGGTTAAGACATTTAAGCCGCCGGAAAACTCTACAACGGATTTCTCTATCAAGGCCAAATCTTTTACCAGCAGTCGATCCAGCATGCCTTCCTCCTTATGTGCTAGCCTCTCATCAGGCTTTCAATGCTATCCTTTAAAGCCTGACTATCCTTCTCACCGGAAGTTACACAGAAGATGGTATCATCTCCTGCAAGACTTCCCACGATCTCCGAAAAATGATGCTGGTCAATGGCCATAGCCACTCCATTTGCCATACCGGAAAGGGTTTTGATGACCAAAATATTACCTGCCACCGCCATGGATACCGTGCCGTCCCGCATAACCCGGACAAATTTCTCCAAATCTCTCTCTGGAGACTCCTTTAAAAGGCTCTGGTAAACCATCTTGCCGTGTTTTTGCATTTTCGTAAGCTGCAAAGACTTAATGTCCCGAGAAACGGTAGCTTGGGTTACAGAGTATCCCTCCAACTGTAACTGCTTAGCCAGCTCCTCCTGGGTTTCAATATCCTGTTCTTCGATTAAAGAAAGAATTCTATCCTGTCTTGTCTTTTTCATCAAAAACCTCTCTTATAAGTTTGCCATCTTCTCTCGCAAAGTATGAAGAAAACTTTCCTTGGAAAATTTAATCAAAACCGTTTCTTCCTTGGCCTTCCTGATTCGTACCACATCTCCGGCCAAAAGTTCGATAGGAGCCTCTCCGTCAAAGGACAGCACCTGATCTCCCCCCTCCATCACAATCTCCAGGGTTCTCCGATTATCCAAAACCACTGCTCTGGCATTTAAGGAATGGGCGCAGATAGGATTCATGATATATACCGGCGCTTCCGGGGAAATGATGGGGCCTCCCGCAGAAAGATTATAGGCGGTGGAACCTGTAGGCGTGGAAATGATGATTCCGTCTGCGGAATAGTGAACCATTTCCATCCCGTCGCAAAAGACCTGAAAATGATGTATGGACACCCCTCGCACTCTGGAGAGTAAAAGCTCATTCAAGGCAGACCTTGAAAATATCTCCTTTCCCTGTCGGAAAATGCTGCCGGAAAGCATAGCTCTTCGATCCTCCACATAATCCCCGGCCACAAGCCGTTCTATAGCTTCCGCAATTCTTCTTCTCTGGCGAATTTCCGTAAGGTAACCAAGATGTCCCGCATTGATTCCTAAAATCGGAACCGGCATTCCCTGTAAAACTCCGGTGGTATGGAGAATCGTGCCGTCTCCTCCCAAGGTAATCAGGCAATCCATCCCCACAAAATCCTCTCTGGAAAAATCCTTATTCAAAAAAATCTTGGGACGAATGCCTTTCTTCGCTAATTCTTCTTCTATGATTTTCTGGAAGCTCTCTGCCTCTGGCTTTGTTTGATTCACAATGAGTGCCAAATTCATGAATTTCTTTCCTCTCTAGTATAGCATATCTTCCGTTAGCTTGCTTAAACTATAAGTCTTGTGATGAATTTTATTTTAACTCTGAGTCTTGCGATGAATTTTATTTTAACTTTAATTCCTGCAATGAATTTTATTTTAGCTTTAATTCTTGCTGTCAACTTACTTATCTATAAGTCCCTGTGGGAATCTTCCGTAATACGCATAAGCTCGGCTTCCCAAGCCTCCGATAATGCCTCCTCGGCATTTCCCCTATCCTCCAAAAAGCAGAGGTACTCAATATTTCCTTCCGGCCCCTTAATAGGAGAAAAATCCAGTCCCTGTACTAAGAATCCGATGGAAGAAGCAAAGGACAGTACCTTTCGAATCACTTCCTGATGCACGGAAATGTCCCGTACCACGCCTTTCTTTCCTACCTGCTCTCTTCCCGCCTCAAACTGAGGCTTAATCAGGCAAACCACCTGAGAAGGAAGCTTTCCCAGCTTCTTCACCACAGGAAGCACTAAGGTCAAGCTGATAAAGGAAACATCAATGGAAAAGAAGGAGGGCTTTTCTCCCAGCGCTAAAATGTCCTCTTCCTCCACATAACGAATATTGCACTTCTCCAGGGAGTGCACTCTTTCATCATTTCGCAACTTCCAATCCAGCTGTCCGTGGCCTACATCTACAGCATAAACCTCCACCGCTCCGTTTTGCAGCATACAATCCGTAAAGCCCCCGGTGGAAGCACCGATATCCATACAAACTCTGTTTTCCAAAGAAATCGGGAAAGATTTTAGAGCCTTCTCTAATTTTAAGCCCCCTCTGGACACATAGGGAAGAGCCTTTCCCTTCACAAGAATCTCCGCATCCTCCGGAAAGCTGCTGCCGGCCTTATCTTCCTTTTCTCCATTTACAAAGACCAGCCCTGCCATAATGGCCCGCTTAGCCTTTTCCCGGCTTTCCATAAGCCCTCTTTCCACCAAAAGAACATCCAGCCGTTCCTTCTTTCCAGCCATGCTTTATCCTTTCTTAGATTCCAAGTTAATTTTTACTGCGCCCATACATTTCCCTTTATTCCTTAAATATCCCCTTCTCCTGCATGCTCCTGATAATGCTGTCAGAGTCAATGCCTAAGATTTCCCGAAGGGCGGAAACGCTTCCGTGCTCCACATAGGCATCCGGAAGAGCCACAATTTCCACCCTTATCTCCGGGTGACGGGCATTCATATATTCCAGGACAGCTTCACCGAAGCCGCCATTTCGCACATTTTCCTCTAAGCTAATGATAGTGTGATGTCCCTCTTCCACCAGCCTGTCCAAAATTTCCGTATCAATGGGCTTGGCAAAACGGGCATTCACAAGAGTTAAGTGATAGCCCTTCTTCTCCATCTTTTCCGCAATATGGGCTCCGGTGGACACCATGGAACCAAGAGCCAAAAGGGCAATTCCCTCTCCCTTTTTCAGAAGCTCCGCCTTTCCCAGAAGGATTTCCTCCTGCTGCTCTGAAAATCCCTGATAAGCTACACCTCTTGGATAGCGAAGGCAGATCGGAGCGGAAAAGGCTAGGGCAAAACGAAGCATTTCCTGCAGCTCCCGAGCATTTTTCGGTGCCATCACCGTCATGTTTGGCATCAGGCGAAGGTAGGACAGGTCAAAAATCCCCTGGTGGGTTTCTCCATCCGCCCCAACCAGTCCTGCCCGGTCAACGGCAAAGACCACCGGCAGCTTCTGTAGGCATACATCATGCACCAACTGGTCAAAGCCTCTTTGCAGAAAGCTGGAATACACCGCCATCACCGGCTTTAAGCCCATGCTGGCCATGCCCGCCGCAGAGGTTACCCCGTGGGCCTCCGCAATCCCCACATCAAAGAAGCGTCTGGGGAAGGCCTTTTCAAAGGCATCCAATCCGGTACCGTCCGGCATCGCCGCGGTAATGGCTACAATATTCCGATTCTTCCGGCCCTCTTCCACCATGGTCTGGGAAAAGACCTTGGTATAGCTGATGTCGGTACTTTCCGCCTTGTCCTTTCCGGTGGACAAATGGAAGGGACTCACCCCATGGTAATGGCTTGGAGACTTCTCCGCCGGCACATAGCCCTTTCCCTTTTTGGTGACCACATGGATTAAAACCGCATGATCCACCCTCTTCGCTTCCTGTAACACCGTCTCCAAAGCCTTAAGATCATGTCCATCCACAGGCCCCAGATAGGTAATGCCCATGTTTTCAAAAAACATGCCTCGAACAAAAAGCTGTTTAATGGAGTTTTTGGTATTTTTCAAACGATCCACAAGACTTGGCCCAAGGATAGGCACCCTGGAAAGTCCTGCCGCAAAATTCTCTTTGAAATGGGTGTAATTCTCATGAGAGCGAATACCGTTTAGGTAGGTGGAAATCCCCCCCACATTCTTGGCAATGGACATTTCGTTATCATTTAAAATGATAATGAAGTTCTTCTTCATTTTCGAAGCATTGTTTAAAGCCTCATAGGCCATGCCTCCGGTAAGGGCTCCATCTCCAATGACCGCTACCACCGTTTCCTTCCCTCCCAAAATATCCCTGGCCTGGGCTATTCCCAAAGCTGCGGAAATGGAGGTGGAGCTGTGGCCGGTATTAAAGCAGTCATAGGGACTTTCCTCCCGCTTGGGAAAACCGCTGATTCCCCCCAGCTGTCGAAGCCCGTCGAAGTCGTCCATTCTTCCGGAGAGAATCTTATGGGTATAGCACTGGTGTCCCACGTCCCACACCAGCTTATCCTGGGGCAGATTCAGGCTATGAAAAAGAGCGATGGTAAGCTCCACCACCCCCAGATTGGAGGCCAAATGCCCCCCATGCATGGAGGTTTTTTCCAAAATAAAGCGTCTCAGCTCCTTGGCCAAGGCCTTTTGTTCGGAAAGGGACAGCCTCTTTACATCCTCCGCCCCATGAATTGACTCTAATATCATGAAAAATCTCCTAATTCTTTCAACAAAGAGAAACTATCGCTTCTTCCAACAGACTTTCTCCATCGCTCCTTATTAAGAAAACAGATTTCCTTTTCGAAAGCTCCTAGTAAAGCAAAACTGCCTTCCTTCTAGCTCCTTCTGGAACAAAGATACTGACTAAAGGAAAGAAGAAAATCCAATGCTTCCCCATCTACTACATTTCGATCCAAGCTTTGTAAGAGGCTTCTGCCCTCTTCCGTATACTGCTCCACCATGGCCTCCGCCTTCTCCATGCCATAAAGGCTGAGAGCCGTGGTTTTCTCCTGCTCCGCATCAGAGTGGATAGGCTTTCCCAGCTCGGAAAAGCTGGAAATCTCATCCAAAATATCATCCCGAATCTGGAAGGCCAGGCCGATTTTCTCTCCAAAGGAAGCCAGCTTCTCCTGCTCTTCCAAATTGGCCCCTCCCAGTAAAGCCCCAATTTCTAAAGAGGCGGAAAGGAGAGCTGCGGTTTTCTTTCGGTAAATAAAGAAAAGCTCTTCCTCCGTTAAGGGCTGTCCTGTTTTTTCAATATCCAGCACCTGTCCCCCAATCATGCCCTCTATCCCGGCAGACTTGGCCAAAATCTTAAGGCCTTGCATGGTAGGGGAAAGAAGCTCTACACTGTCGCCCTTTTTCCCTTCCCTTTCCAAAACTTCCAGTACCCACTGAAAGGCGTAAAGGCTCAAAGAATCTCCTGCCAGTATCCCCTGGGCCTCCGTAAAACGGTACCAGGTAGCTTCCTTTCCTCTACGATACTTGTCATTATCCATGGCAGGCAGGTCATCATGACAAAGGGAAAAGCTATGAATCATCTCCATGGCCACCATAAAAGCTTCAGCCAAGGGTAGGAAAAGCTTCTGTCTCTTCTCCCCGGCGAAAAGCAAAAAGGCCTCTCGAAGCAGGATGGGCCGAATCCGTTTTCCTCCTACCATAAGGCTGTAGTTCATGGCTTCTATTCCGGTCTTCGCAGGCCCCTTTTCCTCCGGCAAAAATGCGGTCAGAATGGCTTCCACTTCCTGCCTTCTCTTTTGAAATCCCTCTTCCACGGAATACGGATTTAGAGCAGCATTAGCACCATTCTCAATGGATTTCATTCCCCATAAGCCGACCTTTTCAGATTCTATGCCATCTCTTGAAGAGTTCCTCTCTGCATTTTCGAACACCTGATTCTCCTTAAGCATCCAAGCCACCCTTTTGCTCGCTGTCTAAAAGCTTCACCTGCTTTTCAATCTGGTCAATGCTTTCATTAGCTTCCTTCAGCAAAGAAACCGCCTTCTGGTAAATGGCAAAGCTTTTTTCCAAGCTATCCTCGCCCTCCATCTTCTCCAGCAGGCCGTCTAAATTTTCAAAAATCTCGTTTAAATCCTTCTTTTCCTTCTGCTCTTTCTCCGCCTTCTTCAGCTTCTGCTCTTCGACTTTCTTTTCCTCTGTTCCCATACAGGCTCCTTTCTCTAGGCGTTTCTCCTATTCTATACCAAACTGCTATTGCTCCGGCTTTTATACTTAAGCTCTATTTCGCGAGCTTTTTCCATGCATATCCGCTATTGCTTCGACTTTTCCGGCCCAAACCTCTATTCCTTCGGCTTTTCCAATCCAAGCCTCTATTTCTTCGACTTCTCCGGCCCAAGCCGCTCTTCCTTTTGCTTTTCCAAAACCTTGGCCTTGGCAGTGCCGTCCGTGAAATGAATCTGTAAAATCTCTCCCATTTTCACCTGCTCCACACTACTCATCCGCTTACCGTCTTCCCTTTGCACATAGGAAAATCCCTTGGACAGCAGGCGCAGGGGGGAAAGGGCATCGAATTGATCGGAAAGGATAGCTAACTGATGCTTCTTCTTTTCCAGCTTCCCTTCCATGAGCCTTGGAAAATGTCGATACCGCTCCTCTTTGTTTTTCGCAAGAAGAATTTTTTCCTTCATCTTGTGGGGAAAGACCTGATACTCTCCCATCCTGTCCTTGGCATTTGTAAGCTTTCTTTCCATCCACTGAGGGAATACCCGGTAAGGAAGAAGCGCCGATTTATTTTCCTGAATACATAGTTCCATCTGCCTTTGAAAACGACTTTCCAAATCCAAAATTCTATGCTGTTTTCCCTGTAAAATGTTCCTTGGGTGAAGGACGGAAAAACGTAGCTCCTCCTCCTTAACCCTTTGACGCATTTTCTGAATAATCCGCTCCATCCTTTGATGGAAGCTATAGGTATAGCTTGCCAAATCATCCACAAACTGCATATAGTCGAAAACCGCAAGCTCCGCTGCCGCAGAGGGGGTGGGTGCTCGCAAATCCGATACAAAGTCCGCAATGGTGGTATCCGTTTCATGTCCCACAGCGGAAATGATGGGGGTGTCCGCATTGAAAATAGCCTTAGCCACCGCCTCTTCGTTAAAGGCCCAAAGATCCTCTATAGAACCGCCGCCACGCCCTACTATCAGCACATCCAAGCCCATCTGGTCCAGACGGGCAATCCCCTTGCAAATGGAAGCCACAGCCCCCTCACCCTGTACCAAAGCCGGATAGAGGAAAAGCTCCACAAAAGGATTTCTCCGCTTTGCGATTTGGATAATGTCTCTTACCGCCGCTCCGGAGCTTGCGGTAACAATACCGATTTTTCTGGCATATTTGGGAATCGGCTTTTTATACATAGCGTCAAAAAGCCCCATTTCCTGTAATTCCTTCTTCAGGGCCTCAAAGCGAAGATAGAGGTCTCCCTGTCCGGCTCTTTGGAAGGAATCCGCATAAATCTGATAGCTGCCTCCTGCCTCATAAACACCGATACGGCCGGAACACAGTACCTTCATTCCATTTTCCAACGGAAAAGCAAGCCCCGCCCTCTTTCCCGCAAACATAATGCCGGAAAGCTGCGAAGCCTGGTCCTTTAAGGTGAAGTAAATATGTCCAGAAGGATGCATTTTCAAGTTGGAAATTTCCCCACTGACGGTAATGTGGGAAAGGAAGAAGTCTTCCTGCATCAATCGTGCCAGATAGCGATTTACCTGACTAACCGTATATTCTTTATTTGCCATAGGCTACTGTTGATATCCCACTATCCTCTCTTTGGCGCTTTTTCCTCTTTAGCTTTTGATTTTACGATATGGAAAGACTTTTTCTCCGCCTTTCCGGATTTGCTCTTAGAAGACTTGCCCTTCTCTTCTCCCTCACCCTGCTTTCCGGTGATACGAGCCAGGACACCATTGACAAAGGAGCCGGAATCCGCTCCCCCGTACTTCTTCGCAATCTCCACCGCCTCGTTAAAAACCACCTTATCCGGGGTTTCTTCCTGATACTCCAGCTCGTACAAGGCCAAACGAAGAACGGTTAAGTCTGTTTTTGACATACGGCTGGTGGTCCAGCCCTCTGTTACCGCGTTGATTCGCTCATCCAAATGAGGAAGCAAGTCCAGAATCTTCATAACTTCCTGAGACAAAAATGCTTCTTCCTCTTCAGAAAGATGCGCTTCTTCCTTCTCCGGAAGTAAAAAATCCTCATCCTCTTCCTTGCTATAGGAATAATGGCTCAGCTGCTCCCGCTTTCCCTCCTCCGGGTAAAATAAGGTGGAAAACAAGAGTTTGAATTTATGGTCTCTTTCTTCTCTCTTATTCATTCTCTTTATTCACCACTCCGGAAATCTTAACATTGACCTCTCTAACCGTTAAACCGGTCATACTGTTAATGCTGGAAACTACTCTCTCCTGTACAGCCTTGGAAACCTCGGGAATCGCATAGCCATAGCAAATGTTTAAACGCAAATCCACAGCCACTTCCTCACCGGAAATCTCCACCTTGACACCGCGAGCCAGATCCTTGATTCCCATACGGGAAACCAGCGCACCGGACCAGCCTCCATCCATGGAGTCCACACCATCTACCTCTGTGGCCGCAATGCCGGCAATGATGGAAATGACCTCATCCGCAATGATTACCTCTCCAAAACTATCCTGATCCTGTTCTTCCACTCTATATGCTCTTTGTTCTTCCATGAAGACCTCCCATAAATAACAACAATCTTTTGGAAATTTTACCATAAAAACAGAAAAAAGGAAAAGAAAAATCGTTTTCTACGCAATATAGGCCTGAAATCAGGGGCACGCTCCCGCTAGCCTCGCCCTGCAGGGGTTCTAAGCTTTTACAAAACAAAAGCTAAGAACCCGCGGGCTCAGACTACCCCTTCTTTCAGACCTATATTGTCGAAAATCTATTCCATTCGCTTGGTTTTTTACATCCTCCGTTTGCCTGGCAAAGAATTTCAAGGCTGAAAATTCGGCTATAATCAGACCATTTTACCTCAACTCCATAAAAAAGACGCTAACAACTAATCACCGCATTGCCTTTCTAGAGCACCGTATAAAAAGCTATATTTCGCTTGCAATATAATTATTTCATAATTATTCTACTTTTTATAGAGTCGTATTTCATCTGTAATTCAAGCAATCCGTATTATCTCATCAAGGAAGGCACTGAAAGTGAAAAAGCAAGCTATGAAAGGAGTGTAAGGTGATGAAAGATAGAGATGAATTTTTAGAAAACGAATTTGATTTTAGCAAGGCTATAAAAAATCCGTATACTAAGGCTCCGAAAAAGCAGATAACCATTAACCTTGACGAAGAAGTAATTCTCTTTTTTAAGAACAAAGCAGAAAACACAGGGATTCCGTATCAGACTTTAATTAACCTATATCTAAAGGATTGTGTGAAAAATAATCGTAAACTGGAACTATCTTGGAAATAGAGGCCTGTAAAAATGCGAACTATCAGTCCACCTTACTTTTCTCTTCAACATCTTCCGAACTATGAGATATCCAAATATTCCTTCGGTTTTCTTCCAGCTTATTAACTTCCTGAACTAAAGTAAAACACGTCCTTTCAAAACGTGGTTTTAAGACTTTATATTTTGTAACGTAGTTGAACTTTAGTTCATTCTTATAATATTCCACCAATTTTAATACTACTGTTGGCTCTTCTTCCTTTTCATCCTCATATGGATCATAGTCAGGAGTAATCATAATTGGTTTCTTGGTTTTAATCACAGTTCTATCCGTATTATCAGCAGCGAATAAATATATATATTTACAGCCCACCAATTCAGCTGTCTTTAATAAATGAGGCACAATCAGCTCCCAGAAAATATATACGCCCAATCTAAAATCAAGACTGATTTTCGGGATATAGCGCTTATTTTTACACAAGAACTTTATATCAATAGCCGGAAAGGTTTGATGCACATTCGTCGTATGCTCCTTCTCCTCCGTATCAAGAAACAGATCTCTTTCCGTTTCCTTACTTGCTGCTTTGATTTCTGCTTGATTGATTAAGTAAGATACCCGATCAGGTGATTCTATTACCGTATATAATGCATTCAAGGCATCGACGTACTCTTTGTCCGCTTGCTCTTGCTGAATATCAGAAAGATTCCTTCTATAGTTCATTTGATAGGCCTTGACAAGTCTTTCAAAGGGCTCTTTTTCTTCTTCGTTAAGAGAAACACCTTCAAGATCACTATAAAGAATCCCACAATTTAGAGCAAAAAAGCTTACAATCACATTTTCCACTTTATCTCTAACCAGATAGACTTTAGTGTCTCCCGCTTCGTCATCCCGCCATGCCTCATTCTTTAAGTAATTCGAAATATTGCTACCACTTGTTGCCTGTTCAAAGGCTAATATTTCTTCCTTGTTGTGTTCCGAAAAACGTAGACTTTCTAATTCCAGTCTATTAAAGAGGTATCTTTTCTGTTCATCAATAGTCAAAGTAGTCCTCCTAACCATACAAAATAGACCCACAGGCAATACCTGTAGGTCTATTCACTATGCAAATACAACGCCCTTTCTCCGTAACTTCTCTTTTGTCGCATCAACAGTGATTGCACTTAAGCTCATCTTCTTATTTCCCGGCGCATCCGGCTCTAATCCTTCACGTGCTTTTACCCAAGAGCTTTCTGCATGGGACAAAGTACTCAATTTCCATGAATCATACTCATCATAACGTTCAAAAACTTCACGAAGCAATTTAGCATCTTCTTCGCTCAGTTCTCCATATTCTCCGGAAAACATGTCTCCTCTAGAATACTCGGTTCTAACCGCTTTAAGTACCGGTCCATATTTCCACGCTTCAAAATCCCCATTAAAAAGAGGTTTTCCGGAAATCATAAGAGACTCCCTCTGCGAAAAGTACATCATCTTGTGCATTCTCATCTGGTCCATGCCACAATGATGCTTTTCCTCATATAGTTTATTCAAGTATTTCGCAACTGCTAATAACTGAGCCATATAATCTCCTCCTCTCTCATGGTTTGTCTATTCAGTGTACTCCCACCAAAGCCATTTTACAATAGAATTCCTCCAATTAGCTACTCAAAATTTCTCCAAGTAACCATTCAAAAAATCCCTTTGCTTAGCCACCCAAAAAACAGTTAAACAGCATCCTTATTTCGCTACATCCGCGTCTTCGTCTACTTCCTCTTCTTCGTTGTCATTTTCGCCTTCGTCCTCCGGCTGTTCTTCATCCGGGACTTCAATGGGGTCTTCTTCTTTTAAATCGTACTGTTCCATGTCCACTTCCACCTTTTCCTGCCAAGGGTTTACCGGGCCAGGGACATAAATTCCCATCATAGTATTGCCATAGTGAGCCTGAAAGGTTCCGTTGGGAAGAGCGGTGATTCTGGGAACGGAATTTTCTTTCAGTTCTGCCTCCGCCTTAGCCAAAAGCTCATCCAGCACAATACTGGGCTTTGTTCTATAGGTGCTTTTGGAAAAATACGTAGGCTGACCATTTGATCCAAGGAACTGCCCCTGAGCATTGACAGGATATTGGCCATCCACCTTGGTATTTACCGCCATACTGCCGTTTTCCGAAAAATAATAGGCGTAGCCGTCAATCACAGCCCAGCCCTTCATCATTTTCCCAAGATTCTTCTCTCTGTTATTGAGAAAATACCACCGCTCCCCATCCTTTAACCAACCGATCAGCAGCTTTTCTCTTTGGGGACTGATGTAGTACCAGTCCTCCTTATCCGAAATCCAGCCGGTTAAAGGCGTTCCGGCTTTGGTGTGATAGCCCCACTCTTTGTTTTCATAAACCCAAACGCCCTGCTCTCTTTCCTCCGCATGAACCAAAATACTGCAAAACAGACATAAAAACAAAAGAAACAGGCAGGCCAAGCCACGTAAAGCAGGAATAGGGAGGAGATTGTCTCCACTTTTCAACTCTTCGCCTTTTCCATAAAATTCCGAATTTTTCTCATCAAAAATAACGCGCGCCTTGCTAATGGCATAGGGCTTATGAGCCTGCTGCATTTTCTCTGTTAAGATTCTATATTCTTCTCTTCTTTGATATGGATTCCTCTTCATGATATATTCTTTCCCCTATTCCTTGGATTATTTTTTTATTCAAACATTATTTCTATTAGAGCATTATTTCCATTAGATTATTGTTTCTGATGGATTAATGTTCCTATGGAATCATTGCTTCTACTGAATCATTATTCCTATAGATTATCGGTCGGAATTGGGAAAAGAATAAAGGAGCAGTAAAACCAGAGAAGAACATTATACAGTATAGGTCTAAAACGGGGCACGCTCCCGCTAGCCTCGCCCTACAAGGGTTCTAAGCTTTTACAAGACAAAAGCCAAGAACCCGTGGGCTCAGACTACCCCTGTTTTAGACCTATACTGCATTGTTCTATTTAAACCTTGTTTTACTGCTCCTTTAGCGCTTTTACCCCTGCGGAAATCTGCTCTGCCATATAGCTTAGCATTTCCTTGGTCATTCCGGGGTAAACGCCAATCCAGAAGGTATGCTCCATAATATAGTCGGTTTCCGTTAAATCGCCCACCACCCGATACGCATCGGTGTTTCGAATCTGGTTAAAGCAGGGGTGCTTAATCAGGTTGCCGGAGAACAGCAATCGAGTCTGGATATTTCTTTCCTCCAAATAGGCGGTCAAAGCATTTCTCTTTACCGGAGAATCCTTCTTCACGGAAATCAAGAAGCCAAACCAGGAAGGATCCGCATTTTCCGCAGACTCCGGAAGAATCAAGTCCTCGGAAAGAGAGCTTAACTGTTCCCGTAAGAAAGTCCAATTTTCCTTACGCCTTTCAATAAAACTTGGGAATTTCTTCAGCTGCTCTACACCAACCGCCGCCTGCATATCCGTAACCTTCAGATTATAACCGAAGTGGCTGTAGGTGTATTTGTGGTCATAGCCCTTGGGAAGCTCCCCGTACTGCCCCAGGAAGCGGTGCTTACAGAAATTATCCTGTCCGGAGGGGCAAATGCAGTCCCTTCCCCAATCTCTAAAGGACAAAATCAACTTGGACAGCTGAGCATTGTTGGTATATACTGCTCCACCCTCTCCCATGGTCATGTGATGAGGGGGATAGAAGGAGCTGGTTCCGATATCTCCCCAGGTCCCTGTAAACTTTGTTTCTCCGTTAATGGTGTAACGACTGCCTAAAGCATCGCAGTTGTCCTCCACAAGCCAAAGAGAATGCTTGTCGCAAAATGCCTTTACCGCCGATAAATCAAAGGGATTTCCCAAGGTATGGGCAATCATCACCGCCTTGGTTTTCTCGGACAAAGCCTCCTCCAAATGGCGAACATCAATGTTGTACTGGGGCACGGTCACATCTACAAAAACAGGCACAGCCCCATACTGCAAAGCAGGCGTTACCGTGGTGGGGAAGCCGCAGGCTACGGTAATGATTTCATCTCCCCGCTTAATCTGCCGCTCTCCAAGCTCCGGTGCGGTCAAGATCATAAAAGCCAGTAAATTGGCAGAAGATCCGGAATTTACCAAATAGGCATGCTTCACCCCGATCCACTCCGCAAACTTCTTCTCAAACTCATCCGCAAAGCGTCCGGTGGTTAGCCAAAAGTCCAAAGTGGCATCCGTTAAGGACAGCATTTCCTTCTCATCAAACACACGGGATGCATAGCTCACTCTGTCCCCCGGCTCAAAGGGCTTCTTCTGCTCCTTAAAGCTATGGTAATACTCCGCCACCAATGCCTTAATCTCTTCCCTGGCCTCCGCTTCATTTTTCCAATTCTTCATTTATAGTTAGTCTCCTTTATTTCTTGGTTTAAACTCAAACTTTTCTGATGATACTATACGTTTTATTAGCTTTTGCTGTTGGAAGTACCGTAAACAGCAGTAAAACCATCGCAAGAAAGCTATCGTTAAGAGTAAAGGAGAATCCTTTCCTTTGCAAGGTATTTCCTCTGAAGAAATCTTATCTTTTCAGAAAATATAGGAATAAAGCAATCACAAAACAATTATTCTCTTTTCATTTAACTTTGCCATAGCATCTTTTCTATCAGGCTATTACTCTCTATAATTTTTTGTGATAAAATATGTAAACTGTAGAAAGCACAAGGAGAAAAGAATGGAAGAAAGAAAAGATATGGCATTTCTAAGCAATTCCGGTAGCTATAGCATTTTCCAATTTCAGGACGATGTTATACGCTTTATGACCTCTCCTCGATTAGAAAAATATCAGAAAGTTCTAGAATGGGATGCAGGCTATTTGGTTGTAATTGCGAAATATAAGGACTTAGCAGAAATGGAAGAATATATTGATTTAGTTCCTATTCTGGAAGATCTTTCTTATGATGTCGATTCCTTTCTATCTCATATTAAGGAGGTGAAAATCCGTGAAGCTACAGGATAAAAAGAAAGTGGAGGCACTCTAGTAGCACATAGCGGTATCCTCTCCCAAAGAGACATCCGCCTTATTCAAAATTTCATAAAAAAGAATTACAAAGAAATGTATTTAACATGGCGTGAATTATCGGATCAAGATTTTTACGGAAAAGAGGAGGGCTAATCTCCCTCCTCTTCCTGTTCAAAGCAATAATCCTCGCAAAGCCTGCAGGAGATTGCTCCTTATATTCCTTCTTAATCTTCCAAGTCTTCCTCACCACCGAAACGCAGATACTGCAAACTATTTATTCTCGCACCTTTCACCTCTTCACTGATGGCATTACTGAGATAGCTGAGGTTTCCATTGCCCTTTACGACATAGCGCTTCATGGCCACATCCGTTTCCACGCCGGTTTCATCCTGGTCGTCTGAGTCCGTCACATACACGGCACGGAGAAGACCGCTCTCATCATATTCCGCTCCCCAGAGGGTAACCACATGATTATAACTGAAAGTCGTATAAGACAGGCAAACAACGAAGTTATTGGATAGGTAATGCTGCAAACTATTCCCCAAATCACTCAAGCTATTTACAAACTGCATACCGGTTTGCGGTTTAGTTCCTATAATTCCATATAAAAATCCGCCTCTTGCATCCGGCTGCAAATTCTTATCCTCTATATTGGTTTTTCGGTCTTCCTTAGGAGTATAGCCATTTAGGAAAAGATCCATAAGCGGAACCGTATAATAGCCCGTCTCATTATTGCCATACATTTCCTTAAAATACTGATAAATCAGGCTTCCCTGTTGCTCCACATCCTGATTCAGCATGTCCTTTAAGCTATATGTATTGGCGCCTACCGTTCTAATAACATCCCCGTTATCTTCGATATAGTCCTTGATTTCTTTTTTATTCTGCTGCAAATACCAATGCAGGGTGTTGCTGGCTGCTGCCGCAAAGCAAAGATTTCGATCAATCTCTTTATTCGTTCCAAAGGGGGCTTTGTTCACATCAAAATAGCCCTGTCTCTCCTCAAAGGGAGCTTTGTAATCAATGTAGCCATGATCCTCCGTCTTACGAAAATCACCATTTTCTCCCAATTTTGGAGCCTTAACCCCTTTTACAAAAAGGACAGTCCGCTTTTCTCCCTCCTCTGTTTCATATTCTACTATATTGTTGTTTTGTCCATTTTCAATTTTTTCTAAAAGCTTCTTTCGCTTGGCAAGCTCTTTTTCCGCCTGCTTTCTTTGCTTTTCTGCCCTTCTTGCCAACTCATCTTCGGAAAATGTATTTTCTTCATCCTTTACTTCAGAGGAAAATCCTGTATTTTCTTCGGTATTGCTTACAGAACCGGATTGGCCATCACCAAAAAGCTTGCTTTGATTTGAGTCGGTCTCAACCGTAGCGGAGCTGTTATCGGCGCCTGAATGGAAGCCTCCGCCAACAGAACTTGAAGCAGAATCGGAAGCACTGGCGAAACTCGAACCGCTACCGGAACCGAAGTCTCCAGAGCTTGAACTACCACCGGAACTTGAGCCACCGCCGGAACCGGAGCCGCCACTAAAACCGCCTCCACCGCCGGAACCTGAACCGCCGCTAAAGCCGCCTCCGCCACCGGATCCACTGCTTCCACCGGAGCCGGCAATCCCCTTAATCACGGTATTTTGTACTTCTCCATTTGCATTTATCTGCTGGCCATCCGCAGTTCCCGCCTTAGCTTCCTTTTCTACCTGTGCAGAACGCCGGGAAGAAACGCCTTTCCCTTCTTCATGTACCGGCTTGCCATCCTGAACCCACTGTCCATTTGCGGAAATGCTGTATCCGTCCGGAGTCTTCTCCTCTGTAGCCATTGTTCCATTGTCCTTTAGAAAATAACAATAGCCGTCCACCCAGGTCCAGCCCTGAGCCATCTTTCCCCAGTTCGCGGTATCCGTCTTCAAAAAATACCATTTTCCGTCTGCCAGAATCCAGCCATCCTGCATCTTCCCGGTAAGAGGATCAAAATAATACCAGCTTCCGGAAATCTCCTTCCAGCCCTTCTGATTCTGCCCTTCCACCTGATACTGCCACTGTCCCTCTGCCTGCACCCATTTTCCCTCTGCTTGGGCCGTTAGGGAAAAGAACGGAAGGGTCAGAGCCAAAGGAATTGACAGCATAAAGGAGCGAGAAAAAACAGATAAGGGATGGCCTCCGTTCTTTCTTGCTCCTATAGTTTTATCACTATACTTTTGTATATGTTTCCGCACAAGCTTCTGTGAATGCCTTTCAGCTGTATTATAAGCTCTATGTTCTGTCAAGCCGTCCATGACTTGACTATCCTGATCCCATCCCATAATGCTTCTCCTTCTAAAAGCGAGCCCATTTTCCTAGGATAGAAACTAACAATCTTCTTCCAATCATATTTCTTAGGAATGGGCATCGCTTAAACTAATTTTGCAAAAATGCAAAATAAAAATCGTACATAGTACAGAAGATTGAAGATATACTATACTACATACAGTTTCGGCAAAATTGCAAAAATAATAAACAGTTTTCACAAAAGGAAATCCATTTAATTATTTATTCATAGTAATCGTCACGAAGTCAAACACTGCTAAACACTAAAAAAGCAGCATTGACAGCTACACTATGCCTATTCGAAACTGAGGAAAAGTCAGGGGAGAAATTCCATCTCATCTGTAAACAAAATCCTATCTGCCTTAATCGCATATGCGTAACCGATTGGATTGATTTTCTTCTGCTCTTTCAATGCCTTGAGATTTTCATTCAAGAAAGTCATTGTTTTATATTCAGACGAGTCTATTTCCTTTACAAACGGCTGATTTTTCAACAAACATGCTGCCAAATACATCACAATAGGAGCCTTTTGAGAAGCAGTCTCTGCAGAAAAATCGTCATAATAAATATGGTTTCGAATATCCCGGATTCCCTGTAGATAAAAAGTATAATCTTCCTTTTCTATTTTTCCTCTGGACGAAATACTTGCCGCAGTCATAAAAGTGTCCATTAGTGCATCTTCCGGAGTAATATCAATTCCCCGGTATGCAATCTCATTCGGCGCCAACCGGTAGTAGGTGTCTCTGACCAGTGAATAATCTTTTGCGACATCAATTAATGTCAATACGTCGTAAAACTGCTTGATGATTTCCATCTCCTTATTTTCATGAAGAGGAATACCTATCGTATGGGGTGCAAAAGCAGTCAACTTATCTCCCAGTATGCACTCAACGCTTGGAATCATAACCTGTAATTGCGGCTCTTCTACTTTAATCAAGTCACTCTTTATTGGTCTCTTAATAATCTCTGTATACCCAGGTTCTTCGAATAAAATATCTAGCAAAATATAAATATTCCTGTGATTAATGGGTGATTCATAGATAAACTTAAAATGTCTTTTTTCAATACTATTTTTTCCTACTCTCCTTTGTTCTTCAACGGAAACAAAGGGGAAAATCTTAGATGCCTTCTCGATGTATTCATCTACATTAGTCCCCGGCTTTACAATAATATCAATGTCTGTTGACAGTCTTAATGGATGCTCTAATAACAGCATGAGGCTGGTTCCACCCTTAAATACAAATGGCATTCCAACGGTTGTAATTGCTTCAAGGAGACCAAATGCATACACGCAGCGTTCTAACAGAAGTGGATCTCGTCTACTCTCTGTCTGCAAGTTTCTGATATGTTCTTCTGTAAAATTATTTTTTGTCAGCATATCACAATCCCATTCTTAAATCCGTTTTATCTATATGTAGCAACACCTTGCTCTTTGCATTCCTCCTGCTTGCATATCGAAACAACTTACTCTCATCAATATAAAAATCCCGAAACGCCTGATGAAAAATATCATCATACTCCCCCCTACTGACACAGGATAAGAGAAGCTTATCTACCACAAGATCTACCAGCATCTTTTCAAGCTTTGTTTCCCAGACAGCTCTTGCACCCTTCGGGGATTCAGACACCAATTTTTTTATAATAATCATATCATCTGACCAATACTGATGAAATGTTTCCACGGAAGGATTCAAGAGAATCTTACCGGTATATCGTTCTTTCAAGGAATCAAAAACATAAGTTCCCAGTCCTGATTCCACTGAAACAAATATCACATTATGGGCAATCTGATGATTTACGAATTCATTTAATTGGACCAGTTCAAAAACGCGAAAATCAAGTTCCGGATATTGTTCCTCAATCTTTTTTGCAAGTTCTAACGATAACTCCGAATACTGATAAGAGTAATTTCTCTTCGAATCCTCTGCTATGTGATAGCTATTTCTACCTACGCGATAAATATCCCCATTCTCCAATAACTTCTGAAAATTATATCTTCCTGAGTCTTTCCTTTTATTTTTATTTTCTTTCTGAAAGGCAGTAATAAAGTCTTCTCTGGAAAAGTTTTTTTGATGCGAAAGATTATGTACCATATTATTCTTTGTCCCATCTCTATGTTCTTCAAGTCGGCAAATTTTATATTTTTTGCCGTTTTATAGTTATAGTATATAATGATAGTTATATAAGTCAACTGTAAGTCGGCAAATTTTGTATTTTTTGCCGACTTACATATTTTGATGCGGAGAAATCGCTATTTCGGAAAAGTGGAAACTGCCTGTCCTGAATAGGAAACCGATGTAAATGGTATATATCCTGTCATCTTTTTTCTCTCCACAAAATTGGAGACAATCGTGAAAAGTGTGAAAAGTTGAACGCACTTTTTCCACTTTACAAACTTTTTCCACTTTGCACACTATCTCAGGGAGGAATTCAAGATGAACACAAAACTTGCTACAAGCAGGATGCGAACAGGACAAGCGGATTATTGCAAACTTAATTCTTTATTTATTGCAAGCTTACCAAGTTTAATAGCCGGAAGAGACATAAATGCCACATCTGAAAGATTGCTCTCTTCTTTCTCTTCCATAGTTAGTCTCGTATTATTAAGTTATAGCTTTTCTTTACCTGTTCTTGGTAATCAGCTACTATTGTTATCTGATGCTGTGGATTGGTTTCTAACTCCTACCGCACGACGGTTTTCGAAAGGCTCCAACCACAGCCTCTTTGTTACATTGTTGATCAGTTAGATACCGCATGACGGTTTATGTAGAACGAGGATACAATCAGCAAAGAGCCCTGTGGGTCGATAACAGCATCAAATACTTATTACAGGAGGATTTACTAAATGATTTACGTTGGAATTGATGTTGCTAAGGATAAGCATGACTGTTGTATCCTTGGGCCAGATACCGAAGAACTTTTCCAAGTCTTTACGATACGGAACAATAGCGATGGCTATGGAGAATTATTCCACAAGATTGAGTCAGTCTCCAAGGACAAATCTCAGATAAAAATAGGACTCGAGGCTACCGGTCACTATTCCTACAACATCCTGGGATCACTTCTTGACCATGGCTACCACACCTTTGTCATCAATCCGTTACATACAAATCTTTACAGAAAAGGTCAAAGCCTTAGAAAGACGAAAACGGATAAAGTCGATGCCCGCTCCATTGCTGAAATGCTTGTGACTGATAAGACACTCAAGCCCTATACAGGTACATCCTACCACAGCGAGGAGCTTAAGTCATTAACTCGTTATCGTTTTGAGCTTGTCAAAGAACGGGCGAAACTGAAAACTTCAGTATCTAGGCTTGTAAACATCCTGTTCCCGGAACTTGAGTCTCTTGTTCCGACTCTGCACATGAACTCGGTATACCGTCTTCTTCAGGAACTGCCGGGAGCATATTTTATCGCAAGTTCCAATCTCACCCATCTGAAAGCTCTACTTGCTGATGCTTCAAAAGGGCACTATGGTCGTGAAAAGACCATCGAAATCAGAGAGACTGCAAAATCTTCTATCGGATCACTTATGCCTGCTAAATCAATGGAACTCAGGCAGACAATCCATCGAATTGACACACTGACTTCCGATATTAAAGAAGTCGAGCAGTCCATTCAGAAAATCATGGATGAGTGTGGTTCTCCAATTACAACTATTCCCGGCATCAAGTATCGTATGGGGGCAATGATTCTAGCAGAGATTGGAGACTTTACACGCTTTAGCAATGCAGATCAGGTTCTTGCTTATGCAGGACTATCTCCGTCTACGTACCAGTCCGGAAAACTAATATCTTCTTATGCTCGCATGGAAAAACGTGGCTCTAAGTATCTGCGTTACGCACTTTTCAATGCTGCTATATATGTTTCTGGATGGGACGAGCGATTCAGGCTCTATCTGTCAAAAAAGCGGGCAGAGGGCAAGCACTACTATGTCGCAATAAGCCATGTGATTAAAAAGCTTGTCAGAACCATCTTTCGGATGGAAATAACCCATACGTCATATCAGCCTTTATAAGTTAAATTAGCTCATAATCTTTTCTGAGAGCATCATCGCTGATGCTCTATTCGTCATACAGTTTTCAATGTACTAATCTATCTAAAATACGTTTCCGTATTTTATTCTAAAAATCTTAATCTTATGCTTGACTATTAATAGTTAGTCATACAATCTTTAATAATGTCAGCCAATTGCCCTGTTCGCATCCTGCTTGTAGCGAGTTTTGTGTTCATCTTGAATTCCTCCCTAAGATAGTGTGCAAAGTGGAAAAAGTGCGTTCAACTTTTCACACTTTTCACGATTATCTCAATTTTTGAGGAGAGAAAAAAGATGACGGGTTATTTACCATTTACCTTTGGGTGGCTCCCAACTGCGGACTGCCGGCTCTGAATATCAGATGCAGTGGCTCTATTTTATCGGAATCGGTGGCTCTGCCACCACGGAATAATCATTCTTTTTTCAATTTTATAGGCAACTCTATTCTCCATACATATCTTATAAGACTTGTACCCCAGTATGCTAAAAATCACTAATTCTATTACAATTATAGCACCATAAACGACCCAATTAATAATTGGTTCACGAAATTGGATAAATAGCGATACAATATTGGAAAAAACAGGAATAGCAATATAAATACAAGCGAACCTTGCAATAAAAAAAACATTAGATCTTCCATAAGAAGACTTCAGCATTCCTAAATCTCTTATCCAGCGTTCAAAGCAAAGAGGAGATGACAGTTTAAGATTTGAATGCTCTATTTTCAACCAATCTTCTATAACCTTCTGCTTATTATCCCACTCCTCAATATACTGCTTCTGCAATGAGTCAGTCGTTGTACATAAAAGTCTTACCTTTTCTTCTAAAAAACAGATATAATCCCCAGCTCTTTTTAATCGTTGTGACTCTGCCAAAATCGTAAGAACCGCATATACGCTAATCCATGGAAATAATAGTAGTAAGAAGAATTGTATTATAATTAATTCATTTTTATAGTTATATATTATAGAAGATAGTGCACCAGCTGCCACTGAGGCTATATCCATAGTTGTAAATATGTGAGAATGAGCACTATTAATTTCTTCTCGCATAGCATTATATTCGAGCTTAATAAACTCAAACATCTTATCCTTATAATCCTGTTCATTTTCTACCATAAACGTCCCTTTTACATATTGTTCAACTACAATAAAAGATCATTTCTATAATAAAGCGGCAAAATCCAAAAGAATTTAAGAGCGTAAATAATTAATTATTTTTATACAACTCTAATCATTCCTCCAGTCTTGCCATAAAGCTTTCTAAAGTAAAGATCGTTTGAGACCGCATCTGCTCTTCATTATTTTCAATAAAGGTAGCAATTTCTTTTTTATTCTTGGGGAGCGGAATAACCTCCTTTATTTCCATGAATTTATCTTTTGCCAATAGCTCGGCGATATCCTTAAAGCTGAGTGTTTCTGACAGCTCAATGGAAGCCACTATATTATCTTGATGAAATTTGGTTTCATAAAAAGATTCATAAAAACGCAAAGTATCACTTTTTAATTGTATCTCTTTTATCCCTAACTCTTCCTGTATACCTCGAAATACCGCTTTCGATATGTCCGGAGCCCCAGTCTCTTCATCAAAATCCGTCTCTGATAGAGCTTCTGTAACAGAAACATATATCCATTCTTTATCTTCCGTAAATGCTGCTTTTTTTGATCTCTTAGTTAAGAGAATCATATTGTCCTTGGGAATAATTAATATCAGACTAATTCCAAATGAGTTTCTTGACCAACTATATACTCCTGCCATATCCTTTTGAACAAGACTACTATCAAATTGAATTTTATCGAGTAATCTCCCAATAATTTTATGTGTATAATAATCTGTTTCAAAAAAATCTATAGATAATATTGGTTGTTCTCTATTATCCGTCGTTCTTGATAGGCCATCTATATGATTTACGCCCAATGTCTTTCCATTAAAATAGTTACCTTGTGTTTTATCACAAAAGGATTGAAACACTTCCCTACGTATTTCTTCTAATGTTTCAGATAACGAATTGCCTTTAATGAAGCTATCAAATGATTCCGTCCATCTATCCACAGGGGAAAAACACGCCATTTCTTTATCTTCTCTGTCTACGCCCACAGGCATCGCCAACAAAAATGTCTTTCCTGAATTAAGGCTTGCTTTAATATTAAAAGGAGAAAAAAAGGGAAAACCACTGGAAGTAATGACTACATCCCGGTGTGCCCCATTATAAAAGTCATGATAATCACAATCTATCGTTCGTTTTTTTAACTGCTTAGAAGCTACTCCTGTAATCCAGTCTAATAACTTATTTGCAGCAAAACCAAGAATAAAAGTGCCTATTGATATAGCAATACTTGTAACATTCATTTTCTTACACCTCCTAATAAAAGGACACCCGGATGATTAGGGTGAATGTTCTCATTACAAATCCTTATAGCAACCAAATGTTCTATTGTCAAAGCTATATATCCTGTACAGAGGTATATGTGTTAAAAAATAAAAGTATCGTTAAGCATTTTTCAATACTCTTAGAACATTTACCAGCAAATACATCAGTGTATTTCATCAATCCATAAGACTATGTCCTTTATAGATGCTTTTAACTTAGGAGATGATAGCAGGGGGAATTTCCTGTTGCTGCCGAACTTTCCATAAAGAGAGCCTAAAATCCACTCTGCATATGGGCGGCTTCCTTTACCTCCTTCTAATCCAGTAGAAGTAGAAATTTCTTGAGAGGTCATGCTTTGCAAAAGAGTCGTCTACTTTTTGATTTCCCTCCTCAATTTTCCTCTGGAATCAAACGGATAATTTCACTAAATGGCATAAGTAGTTTATCACACTCTTCTGCTCTTTCATTTACAAGTATAGTCTTCGCTGCATTTTCCATTGCAGGAACTGATGCGCGCATTAACTGATTCGCATATATCACAACATTTACACCTCGAGCTTTAAAGTCTTCTTCTTTTACTGTATTGAAACTAGTTGGCACAACTACAATGTAGGTTTCTTTATCTACTGTACGGAAGCGTTCTACAAAAGTAAAAATCTCAGCTGGTTCTTTCTTTCTACTATGAATCATAATAGCATCTGCTCCTGCGTCTACAAAAGCGAAAGCTCTATCCAAAGCATCATCCATACCCTTTTCCAAAATTAAGCTTTCTATACGAGCACAAATCATAAACTCCTTTGTTCGCTGCGCATTCTTTCCGGCACGAATTTTCTCTGAAAAACTTTCAATCGAGTCCTGTGTCTGTTCCACTTCAGTTCCAAAAAGGGAATTTTTCTTTAAGCCCTTTTTATCCTCAATAATTACCATGGAGACTCCAAGTCGCTCCAAGGATCGTACAGTGTACACAAAATGTTCCTTGATTCCACCTGTATCTCCATCAAAAATTATAGGCTTTGTAGTTATTTCTGTAATATCTTCGATTGTTCTAAAACGAGAACTCATATCCACGAGCTCAATATCAGGTTTTCCCTTTGCAGTAGAATCACAAAGAGAACTTATCCACATGGCATCGAACTGGTGGGCTGCACCTTCTTTATATACCTTAGTATTCTCAACAATCAACCCAGTTAGGCCGTCATGCGCTTCCATTACCCTCACAAACCCCTTCATATTGAGCTCTCTACGAAGACGTCCTCTACGAAAATCTGGCATGGCAAGCTCTGCCTTACTTCGTTTTTCTAAATCCCTATACTTCTCATCCCTAACATATGGAAATTCCACTAGTTTACCGCCGTACTCTGCCAATACACTACATACCTCATCCCTAATCGGTTTTTGGAAATCGTGCTGCCAATCATCTCCGTGTATAACAAAATCTGGTTTAAAGTACTCAAGGTTCTTCCGATAAGAAAGGCTATCCTGTTCAACAACCCTATCTACTCCTGCAATATTTTCAAACATTTCTTTTCGTTGTGAAAAAGAAAGAAGTGGATACCGTTTATAGGAAGAAACCACTTCATCCGTAAGCACTCCTACAATCACCTTACCTATTCTTCTTGCTTGGCGAAGTAACTCAAAATGTGCATTATATAAAATGTCCGATGAAAAACAAAGATAAACCGTTCGATTTTTAACTCTAGAAAGAAGATGTACGACTACTGCAAGATCCTCAGGATTATCTACTTCTTGACATAATTGGTTATCTATATCATAAAATTTAAGATTCATTTTTGAAAGTACAGTATTTAGGGCTTCTTCAGCATATTGTTTTTGCCAAAAAGTCACAAACCTAGCATTATGTCCCAGAGGCTCTCTTCCATCTAAGTTTTCTTTCTCTTTTCTACCTTGCTCCTCATCACCATCATCTCTTCGTTCACAGAAATCTATAATAGCAGAAAGCCAAATCTCCCAATCTTCCTTTGTAAGTTTGTAAAATGGCTCAACACTATATGAATAGTTAAAGCCAGAAATACCGACCTTACTAATGTACCCATCAAGTATTTCAGCTTTAAAATCCTTTTCGGGAAGTTCCTTCGTAGTACTCCCTGCCATAAGCGATCCTTCCTGCTCTAAAAAACTAAAAAACACAGCGTTTTCTATAACAAGGTCGCCATGCATGAGTAAGAGATCAGTATCATTTAAAAATGCTCTTGCAAGATAGATAGAATAAATGTAATTGGTATCCTCATACAAGGGATTGCACACAAAGCTAATATCTAAATCCAAGCCAAGGCTTTCCACATAATTTATCAACTTATCTTCGAACGGGCCGGTAGTAATCACAACCTCTTTGATACCAGATTCTTCAACCTGCCTAAGTTGCCTACTGATAATGGTTTCCATACTGGCTATCTCAGTCATACATTTGGGATGTTTACTAGTCAAATCTCCCATACGACTTCCTTTACCAGAATTTAAAATTAATGCTTTCATTTCTTGCTCCTTTTATCTTACAAATTCTATGCTCTAAGCAATTTGATTCCTTGCCGGAAAGGCAAGAAACTTCATGATGTAAACTTTCATCAGCCATAAGTACACTCAGACAAATAATACTCAATTCAAACTTATAACTCTTTAATCCAATGATTAATACTCATTTATCACTTTTATGACAAAATCAACATACTCCATCTTCATTCCAGAATAAATAGGAATACTAACCTCATGTTTAGATAGGTTAGAAGCATTTGGAAACTCCTCCCATTCATGACCTTGTGCCGAAAAACATTCTGCCATAAATGGTGGTATTGGATAATGGACTTGCGTCCTTATTCCTTTGCTTAACATATAAGCGTTAAATCTTTTTTGGTCATCTACCAGTAATGGAAAAAGATGAAAAACATGAGATGCTTTTGCAGCTATATATGGCAAACGCACTTTATCATTTTTTATCTCCAATAAATAACGTTTTGCAATAGCTTGCCTATTTTCATTAGACTCATCTAAGTGCTTTAAGCCTACAGATAAGATGGCTGCTTGTATTTCATCAAGTCTGCTATTTCTTCCTATACTCTCATTATAGTACTTTACTTTGGATCCATAGTTGCGTAACATTCTGATTTTATCTGCTAAATCCTCATCATTAGTCACAATTGCTCCCGCATCTCCTAGGGCTCCAAGAGGCTTTGTTGGATAAAACGAAAAACATCCAATAGTTCCTTGTGTACCAGTATAGTGCTGATTCCAGCAGCTTCCATGACTTTGCGCACAATCTTCAATAATATACAGTCCATATTTTTTTGCAATTTTTTCTATTGTATCCATATCGCATGACTGCCCATATAAATGCACTGGAAGAATCGCCTTTGTTCTGTTTGTAATTCTTTTCTCAATTTGATTAACATCTATCAGATAGGTATCTTCCGTTGAATCAACATAAACAGGAGTAGCACCATTCTCTGTAATCCCCAAAGTCGAGGCAATATATGTACTTGCAGGAAGAATAACCTCATCTCCCTCATGTATATTCAATGCTCTTATAGCAAAGAGCAAAGCATCCGTTCCGGAATTTAACCCCACACAATGTTTAACTCCTAGATAGGCAGCAAAATTCTTTTCAAATTTCTCTAACTCTGAACCCAAAATATATTGTCCAGAATCTACACTATGAAATATTGCTTCTTCATACTCTTTCGCAAAAAGATTATAGTTTTCTTTAACATTAATGCACTCAATCATCATATTTCCCTTCTACAATAGTATTCTCAGATATCTAAGCATTAGCAAACACCACCATTCGAAGTACATTAACATAGTCTCCGTAATGATTAAGCGCCTCATCTTTTAAAATAGCTTCAACTTGAAATCCTGCCTGTTTCATAAGTTCTATCTCGTCAATATTTTTTTCAAAAACAAATGTATATATTTTATGCATTTTATATTCTATAAAAGAAATCTCTAATAATTTACGAATTGCAATCTTTTGACTTTCAGTATTCCACTCTTGATCATTTGACGTAAAAATACATAGCTCACATCTCTTATTGACATCATCAAAATCCTTTAAATAAACTGTAGCAATTGGATACGAGAAGGCCCCGAAGTCTTCATCCATTCTTTCTACAATAAATTGTCTATATTTCCCAGTCTCCACAAAATGTTCAAAAAAGTACTCATTTGATTCTAGAGTTATCGGTCTTTTATCAAAACAATGACTGGATACGCTCTTTGAATTTCTCCACTCAACTATCAATTTCCCGTCTTCTCGTGTTACTGGTCGCAAACTAATTTTCACTCTTTGTATCTCCTTTCATTCGCTTACTAAATATATAATCTAAATTATATAACTAATAAATTCATTTTGCTATTAATCAAAAATACATCTTTCCCTAAAATCCTTCAGAAGTTCTGCTTTGACTTTTTTTACACTATCAATATAATCCTTCCCAATTATTTCTTCTTGTGCTTTAATTCGTTCATTTCTTTTTTGATCTTTTCCACCCTTCAAAAGGTTAATAATTTCTACTATTTCCTCAAAAGAATTAGCTGTATAATTAACTTCTAGAATTCTCTTGAAAACCTTTGTTTCTGTAAGTGTAGATTTTTCAGATGAACAATATATTATTGGCTTTCCAGTCAAAAAATATAATGAAATTAACGAAGAATAGTCTGTAACCAGTACATCACTTCCCCATAGAGTACCTTCATAGTTTTTATTCTCATCAAGTAAAGCATTTGTAGCATTATTTAGAAAAGACTGAAATGAACATACCTCTTCTTCTTTTATGGCTCCAATATTAATTAAGTTTCCAAACATTAATTGATGTGGTCTTACAACAAAGTCAATATCCGTTCTACTCTTTATAAGTTCAACAAACTGTTTTTTATATCTAAGAAAGTTTGTACCTCCCACACCTGGATCCAAAGTCCATCTGGGGGTCCAAACAACTCTAAAATTGTTTTTTGAAAACGACCACACCTCAGTTACAAGATCTTTTTTTCGAAAAAAATTAGCAAAAGCAGGACAGCCTACAACAACTGTTTTAGCAAGGTTTCTGTTAAATATTTCAGAAAACTCATGCTTCTGATTATCTGCTTCCTCATTACTTGTAGCAAAGAATATTCCACAAAATCTTCGAAAATCGCTACTTAAACAAAAAAAATCATGGGATAAAGTTAACCCTCCTATATAACTGGTGTAACATACACAACTATAGCTAGAAACAACATAAGAGCGATAAAGTTGAGGCAAATATTCATCATATGGTCTAGTATAAAATACATATAATGGATTAAAACTTTTAACATTATACCAAGATTTTCCATCAATATACGAGTCTATAACTTTTACGCCTTGGTAAGAACATGCATTAATCAGATCAAAGGTATCATTTTTCAAACTAGTTCTTCTTACTTTGTCATCACCATACCAGGAAGGTACGCAAAGTAGCATTATTGAAAAATTTGTATCCTCTCTAATCTCTTCAAAGATAGGTTTCGTTTTATCCCATACATTTAAATCTTGTAAAATAAAAACAATTTTAACAGGAGCCTTATAATGTATTTTCTTTTGTTTTTCTAATACTCTTATTGCATACTTATTAAGAATAATATTTCGCACACCACAATATCTTTGCTTTAAAATAGTGTAGAATTTATATATCCATTTATTTTTTTTTAACTCTCCTTTTATATTCCTCAATAATATCATTTCACTTCCTCCTACTTTTTCTTTAAAATTGGACGTAACTCTAAAATGATTATTTTTCTCTTAATAAAAAGTAACAATGAAATCACTATTATTGCAGTATACCGGATATACCTATATGGAAATAAAATCATTCCTAAAAATCCAAATACAATGAATAATAGTAATATAATTAATAGGGCTTTAATATTGAAGAGTTCCATAACTTCCGGGCTACTAGTACATGATTTTCGAGCAAAATAATAATTACATAATGCAAAAATACAATACGAAAAGAATGTAGTATATCCTGCCACAAAATAACCAAAACGCGGTATATACAATTGATTAAGAATGACATTTAATGCTGCAGCCAAAATCGATCCTACAATCAGCTCAGATTTTCTTTCCATATAAAACTGAAGATTAATAAACAATTGTGCATAAAATAAAAGAAGTAAGCTCATTGCGATTGGAGGAACCACCCAGATTGCCTCTATATATCGAATACCTCCAAGAATCATAATTATTTCAGGAGCCATCCAAATTATGCCTAATAGTAGAGATGACATTAACACAGCAATTATCAGAGATATATTCACATTGTCTTTATATTGTTTTTCCTTTATCTTCCCATACATCCATGGAGTATATGCTCCATTGATAGATGTTAATACAAAATTTAGTGCCAATGCTAATTGTTGGGCAACACCATATATTCCCGCTTTATCTGTCCCACAAAAATAGTCTATCATTAGACGATCGCATTGACCAAAAAGTACTTGAGATAAATAGTAAACTATTAATGGCACATTAAACCCTATTGCATAACGAATATATTCTTGCTTATATACGATTCTCCCATGTATATAATTTCTTATGTAAATCACTAAACCAAACATCATTGTAATAACTGCAAATCCTATAATTCTAGCATATCCTTTTTCCTCGGAATTAAGCACAAAAATCAATCCACAAATAGGAGAAATTAATGCCATAGAAATAGTAACTAGAACAACATTTTTATATTGAAATTCAAACCTATTTTTTCCAAACCAAAACTGAATAGATGTAGAAAATAAAATTTCTCCTACCATAATCAGAATAATGCTCATGGGCAATTTAACAATTTTAACTAAATATCCATTAAATGGGAAATATATGAGAATGAATAATAAGCTAAGTACAGTACAAAGTGTTTGTACTGCACAAATATATCCATCCCTATCATTATCAAACTTTACCATTGCTCTTCCAAATGTTCCATATGGCAGATTTAATGTAGTAAAAATAGATAGTATAGCAGACCAGGACGTGTAAATATTATACTGCCCATACTGTGTTGTTGTTAATAGTCTTGTAAAGAGTGGTAATGTAAGGAACGTGATTGACTTTTGGATAATATTGCATATCAAATATGCCAAAGATGCTTTGGCTTCTATGTTAGCAGACCTCAGGCTTAAAAATCCCTTCACTATTTTTTCTACCCTTTCTATTTACTCTCAAAATCGCTTTTACTAAATTCACCTTGCACTTTTATATAATTTCTAAATTCATCATAGTCTCTTATATAATCGTCTGGAGAATAATAGTCTGAAGCAGCTACACATAAAACAGACTCTTCGACCATCCATTGCATCTCTCTCCAAGTAGGTTTGTCTATTAGTACACCAATCGAAGGATCTCTAAGTTCGATTTCATCTCTACCATTTTCATTTTCTAATATCAAACGAACACAGCCATAAGGGCAATAAATAAATTGTTGAAGCGACTTATGAGAATGGTATCCTCTTTTCACACCCTTTGGTACTTTAGATATAAAATAAATCCTCTTTATTTCAAAAGGAATCGTTCTATTCCCTTCAAAAAATGATAACTCTCCAGAATTAATTGTTGGAATAGTTGGTATCCTCATAATTTTGCAACCGGCGACAGACTCTCTTACATTAATATCATCACCCTTTAAAATTGAATACCATTTTAGATGATCCATCCCTTGATATCGTCTACGAATTTCATTTGGTATATCCAATGCCTCCTTAAAATTATGTTTATCATAAAACTTAATTGCTCTTGTGTTTTCTCTTGAAACACACCAATATAAGCTTTCTAAGCCAAAGTCTTCAAATGCTTTCTTTATAATCAATTCCATCCCTCTCCATGCATACCCTTTATGCATGGCAGACTTCCTGACTACTATTGCGAACTCAGCAGTTTGGCACTCAATATTCTTCAAACTAACTGTCCCCATATATTCATCTGCATCAGAAACAATAGCCATATGAATATTATTCTTAGAGAAAAAACTATTTTGTATAAAAGCTTCACAATCAGCAAGTGTTTTCGATGAAAACTGTTCTTTCAATTCTTTCACAACACTTTCGTCATGCATCCACTCAAGCATTAGCGGTGCATCTTTTAATTTTAATTCTCTAATATTCATATGAATTCCTTCTTCTTGTAGATTAAGTAATAAGTCATTTTTTATCTATATAACCATTTTAAAAAAATTTTCTTCCATCCGGAGAATGTCAATCCCATCAGTATATAGTTTATTATACGATTTATATAACTGTCTTTATTCCCTAAAATATCTAAAACAAATTTATACCTTAAATTTGTAATAAGCTCATCATACCAAAATGGCAAATCATACCAGTAAATAAAAGGATATATTAACTCTCGTTTTAATACCATAATTTGCTGGATATGATTTCTATTATAAATATATCCTAAGCTTCTAGAAACTGATTCACCTTGTCTATAATATACAGTATCTTCATCCATAAAGTTTATAGAATATCCTGAATTAGTAAAACTCAAAGCTAAAGGTGAATCCTCAATATTTTTGACCTTTGTCGAAATACCTCCTATTAATTTATAGGTTTCAGCATTTATAAACGTTGTAGGGGCAAACATAATCTCTCTATGCAGAAGATGTCTGAACTGCTGCTTTGGAGGCAAAGTACTTAATTTTTTTATATACATTTGCTCATATTTTTCTCTCCTTTTAGCAGTTTTGATATCCTTAACAAAAACTAAATCTTGAGAATATAAAAGCGAATTAATAGAATGTTCTTTTACATATCTTATATTTTTGCTTATACATTCAGGCATCAAAATATCGTCTGCAGCAATTACCTTCAGCCATTCAGTATTGCAACTTTTTACACAACTATCAAAAGTTTTACTAATTCCTTCATTTTTGATATTTTTTAGCACTCTGACTGTCCTAAATCTTTCAGAATAATGCTTAATCCAATCATTAATAATATCCAAGGATTCATCAGTAGATGCATCATCACTAATGAGCAAATCTATATATTTATAAGTCTGTGAATAAATGCTATCCAATGTATCAGTTATTGTTTTTTCAGAGTTATAACAAAGCACATAGACGGTCACATATACGTCACCCATATCCCCAACTCTTGCATCTTTCTTATAAGCACTTTCTTTAACCATATATTTTACCGAATTTCCTTATTTCTTCAATAATCTGTTCCATCTCAGATGATTTTAAACTCTGATGCAAAGGCAAACAAAGAGTATTATCCGTCGCATAATCTGCATTAGGAAATGTCCCCTCTACTCCATAATAAGGTACCCTGTGCAAAGGAAAATATCTATAAGTTGTATAGATACCTTTTTCTCGAAGGTATCTTGCAAGTTCATCTCGTTTCCCATTTTTTAATTGAATATGATAAAAATAAAAAGAAGAACGGCTCCCTTCTTCTAAAGGCAACGGTATATCTAGCCAATTTAAATCACCAAGTCCATCATTATATGCATTATGTACAGCTTCTCTTTTTTCCATAAATAATGGTAATTTTTTTAATTGTTCTATAGCCATTGCAGCAGTTATATTATTCATGATTGCTCTATGACCATAAGATGAAATATCAAATTCCCACCATTTTTGTGCAACGCTATTTTCATAGCCACTTTTAGATTCTAGACCAAAATAAAGCCATTTGTCTGCTTTTTCTCTCATTTCTGGATCCTTAAAATGCAGCATTGCTCCATCTCCGCACACTAAAATCTTCATTGCGTCAAATGACCACATAGCCATATCTCCATCTGTCCCCAGCGCATGGCCTCTGTATTTAGAACATACCCCAGCAGCACAATCCTCAATAACTTTTAACCCATATGCCTTAGCTAAAGGCATAATCTTATCCATATCACATGGAACACCCCCAAAATGAAGTAACAGTATTGCTTTGGTCTTAGGAGTTATTACCTTTTCAATATCCTCTGCCCTAGCATTCAATGTTCGTGGATCAACATCGCAAAGAACCAATTTTGCACCATTGACACAAACCGCATTCCCCGCTCCAACAAAACTCAAAGTTGGTACTATTACTTCGTCACCTGGCTGAATTCCACAAAGATACATCGAACTAAATAGTCCCTCACTACAACAATTTGTTGATAATACATGATTTACCGAAGTTCCAAGATGTTCTGCATACATTTTTTCAAAATTGGCGACAATTTCTCCTTTTCCAAGCCAATTTGAATCAAATACAGATTTAATAGCATCTAGTTCTTCCTTTCCAAGAGTAGGTTGCATCACATTAATCATCTTTATTTTCCTTTCATTTTGAAATAAACTCCCCTCTAAAACTCACATAGAACTTTTGGAGGTATAGGTCATGTACGAAAATCCATTTATTTTAGTATTACACATCAAAAATAATAAAACAAATATATATATTTGCATACTATCTCCAAAACAAAATGCGTAAAATGCTAGGACACATTGATACACGCACGTTGCATATGCAATAATCCAAAGGCCACCAGATCTTCTATATCTCTTATAAATATAGCCAATACATATGCCATAAAATATCATAACCAGCACCGAACCAATAATTCCAAAGTCAAGATAAGGACCTGATACAAATGAAGACACAGGAGATCCCATAGAATTTAAAAACACCTGCAATTCATCTCTTCCGCCACTTGGTAACAAACCAGCCTTTGCTAAAGCCCTTCCTATAATACCTAGACTTTTTATACCATATAGTCTCCCTTTAAATGGAATAATATAATCTAACACATAAAACTGACTTCCAAAATAAAAGACCCACCATGAATCTCCATTCGCAACAATAGCTCGATTAGTTTGCTTGGCAATAAAGTCAAAACATAGAAACAGCATCACTATAGCAATGCATGTTATAATCTTAAGCCTATTATTAAATTTTTTCCTTTTTTGCATCCCTATTGAATAAATAAATAGAATAGTCAAAAATGCAAATAATATTACTGTTCTCGATAAATCCATTGCCATATAAATAAAATAGATTAAATAACTAAGACATAGTAAGAGTTTATCTTTATTGCGTCTATTATTTAAAATAAATACCTTGTAAGACATCATCAACATAATAATATTAGCAAATACAGGACCATATTTTCCAAGCCCACTTACCATATGTACATAAGTAGAATAATGTCTCAAATTATCTAGATAATGATTACCATATATTTTGTATGTCACACCTCTTATAATGTGTTGAACTGCAAAAAATAACCCAATTATAGCGATAGTAAAGTACAATCTAAATAAATTCCGATTATATTTTATATCTAATGAATAACCTACAGCCTCACTTCTAAATAGCTTTAAATGCTCACCTAAGTACAATCCAATGCAAAAACAAGCTACACTCGTCATATATATAAAATATGCATCTTCAGAAATAGACATTTTTGAATCATAAAACACCAAATTCACACAAAATGAAACAAAAATGGGAAAAGCAAAAATAATTTTAGGATTAAAAATATCCCCGGTGTTTTTTGCTCTAATAATACCACTAACTAATATAACAACTAGTACAATCCCTAATAACACTTTCATTGCACTATTTCCTCCAAAGATAACTTTTTTCCCCCTAGGGTAAATTGCTCAAAATAGTTTCCATCATCGTTTTTTCAGAAAAAAAATCTTCATAATTTTTACTAATATTATTTAATTTATTTTCCACTCGTTCAAAAGGAATTTCTTCTAAATTTTCAAAAAATATAACATTCGGGAATATATCTTTTTTTTCTTTAAAATATGGAGCATTTGTAAGTAATTTTCGATTTAAAAGCATTGCCTCTGAAAATCTAGTTGTGGGCGAATATGCATTATTTTGTATCAATTCTAATACACACCTAGATTGAACTACATGAGATAGTACTTCTTCAAACGCTAAACTCCCATAATGTATCTTGTCTGAGTATATTCTTTTCCTCTCAGGAACTTGAGTTATGTGGAAGTCACAAATAAATCCCTTGCTAGTAAACAGCTCAAATGCTTTTATAATTTGTTCATACCTATCTTTAGCAGAAGCAACAAGTGTTATATCCCATTTAAACTCCTTATTTCTTGGAAATTCTTTCAATAAATGCATTGAAAATGGTTCCAAGCAATATGACATTCCATATTTTTCCGCTTCTACTTCATCGAATGTTACCAACAAGTCAAACTGTTTTCTTACTTCTTCTATTATCAAATTGTGGCGTTTAATCAAGTCAATAAAATAACAAACTAATTTGCCATTGGAAAAACGACTTCTTAAATATTGTGTTAATACGTGCCCATAGCTATCATAATCCCAACTGTAAATAATAAAAATAATGTTGTCATCAACTTTCCATCCCAATTTATTGATTTTAGTCTTTATAAATCGATCAAAATATAAAAAGGATATTGTTTTTTTTATCTTAGACTGATTATTCCCATATATTGTCCAGGCCTTTGCTACCTTCCTACAGAAATTTGGTAAAAAGATAGCAGTGGAATAACTATGGTCATCAAAGCCTCCATATAAATATTTATTTTCTATAGAATCCAGCCCTATAAAGACAAATTTATAATTACCTTTCATTTTTACTCCTTTTAATTCCATGTTACCTCTATTATCTAATACCATAATCATTTTTTACTTCCACTATTTTGAAAGTGATTCAATTATTATTTACTTTTTGGTATATGCATATCATCTTTTCATGAATACTATTCTTTTCTAACGGTTCCAATCTCTTTTTTTCTCCTAAACGATAAGAATTCATAGTATTCAGCATTTCATATAAGCCTTGCTCCCATGCTTTCGCCGTATTTGGATATACCAATAAACCATTTTCACCATCTTTAATCAAATCTGTATTTCCTCTTATCTTGGACGCAATTACAGGTTTTTTCATAAACATGGCTTCCATCACTGAAACGGAAAGTCCTTCTCTTTTAGATGGAAATGCAAATACATCAGCAGCCTCCAAAAGAGAGCAGATATCCTCTCTGAAACCAAGTAAGCGGAGGGAAACGCCATTTTCCTCTGCCAATGTTCTTAAATGCTCTTTTTGATTGCCTTCGCCGGCAATCATATAGACAATGTTTTGTCCCTTCAATCCGGCTAAGGCCCGCACTACAACTTCATGATTCTTATTTTTATTTAATTCCCCAACAGATAGGATAAAGATATTTTCCTTGGAAAGTCCCAGCTCCTGCCTCTTCTGTTCCCTGGAAATGCCTAAATTTTGGAATCTGTTACTATCTATTCCTACTCCCGGAATATATACTGTTTTCTTTGCATGAAATTTATATTTTGCACGGTAATAGTCTTCTTTATTAATGGTAATAAGACAGTTGGTCCAATAAGACAAAAGTAACTCTATTGGATAATAAATAGCCCAGTTTAAAATACTTGCTCCCTTAAAAAAATGAAATCCATGAGCTGTATAAATTATTTTTGTTTTTGTTGCATGCCCGGCAATTCTTGCAATCGCTCCACCAATTGGACTGTGACAATGGCAAAATAGGTATTGGTTTTCAATCATCAGTCGTTTCACTGTACGATAGCATTGAACATGCTTTCCTATTTGAACCGGAGAACGAGAAAAATCTACATGAAAACACCTTACACCTTGTTCTATTAACTCCTTTTTTAGCTGTTTAGCACTTTCCTCGGAAAAGGTACTTCCGTTTTTAAAATTACATGCAACATCAATTTTATATCCCATTTCCTGTAGAAGAGATATATTGTCTCTATTAAACTGTCCTATCATTGATGCAACAGAAGCTAATATTAAGACTCTTTTTTCCATAAATCTATCTTCCCTCTGTTCTTCGAATAGACTCCTTAAAAGAAAAGACTTGATAATCTTCTATATACCGGGAACAATCTTCTCGATAATATCTGGAAGAAAATGCCTTTTTCCCTAAAGTACCAATCTTTCCCGGCACGAATTGTAATGCATGAATAAGTGTTTTTGTTCCCGGTACGGAGAAACATGTCCAGTGATGTACTCTTGCAATTTCCCGAATCATCTCCCCTGTATCAACATACTCTTTGTTTTGTGGGAAAAATATCCCTCTTTCCTTATTTTCAATCATGAGTCTTATAAACTCGGCCAAATTTCCAATATAAAGCATTGAGCGCCTATTCCCTACTACCGGAAAAAATGGTAGCATCTTGGCTAATTTGACCATCTTCGGATAATTTCCCTTACATCTCTCTCCATAAATCATAGGTGGACGAAGAATAACAACATTGAATTGATCTGATTGCATTTCCTGTAAAGTCAAATCGGCCTGCAGCTTTGAATCTCCATAATAATTTTGAGCCTTCATCGGAGTCTTTAAGGTAATACAATCTTGCTCTATCCCTGAATATACAATCATGGAACTCATAAAAATAAATTGTTTAACACCTTCTGCTTTTGCTTTTTTTGCACATGCAATCGCAAGATCACGATTTACTGCATAATACTTTGCCTCCGGACTATTTTCCTTATCCTTTGAGTCTTTTCCATGAGCTACTTTTTTTACTCCCTTTGTGTCATCATCCTGATGCGCTATCCCTGCCACATGAAAAACCACATCGTAGGAAGAAAAATATATCTTTTTCCATTCTTCTCCAAATAAACTAATCGTGTCTATTAAATATCGTCTTGATGCAGGATAATCGGGAAATAGCTTTTGATTATACTCTTCTAAATATTGCTCGACATGTTCTCCTACATAGGAATGAGCGCCGGTGATTAAAATACGAATGGCTTGCTTATCTTGCTTACCTTTCAAATCACATTCTACTTCTGACCCGTCTTTGCCCTTATCAACAGGTCCTGCCTGCTTCAACTGTCCCGTTCCCCCTTCTACCACGCCGTCCTTTCGTAGCACGGAAAATATAGTTCCGAAGAAACAACGCAGATCCATAAGAAATCCGATTTTCTCCACATATTCTCCGTCCAGCTTAGCCTTATCCGGAATCTCTATGGAGTCTCTGCCGTTAATTTGCGCCCAGCCACTAAGTCCCGGCTGGATATCGTTGGCATTATATTTATCTCGCTCTGCGGTAAGCAAATCCTGATTCCATAGACCCGGTCTTGGCCCGATGATAGACATATTCCCTACAAAAATATCCCAAATCTGGGGAAGCTCGTCTAAAGAATGAGCCCGAAGGAATTTACCCATGCGAGTAATATACTGCTCCGGATTCTCCAACATATGGGTCGGGGTGTCATGGGGAGTGCACATCTTCATGCTGCGGAACTTATGCAGGGGAAAATATCGCTTGTTCTTCCCTAGACGCTTTTGGGTGAAAAAGATGGGCCCCGGATCATCCAAAAATATAGCAACAGAGAGGAAAAGAAAAACCGGAGACAGTAAAATCAAAGCAAAAGCGGAGAGGATGGTATCTCCTCCCCTTTTAATAACTCTTGTATAGAAATTAGGAATATAGTCACTGTCTCCTACCGCTTCCAGATGCCCTCTTACCCCGTCTGCATTTTCCGCTTCAAAAGGGTTTTCCACGAAAATAACCTTCTTTCCCTCAAAGGGATTCCAGTATTCGGAAGATTGATTTTCTCGTTTCTTATTTTGGAAAATAGAAGCCTTTTTATTTTCTAAGCAAAGCTTCTTTTCTTTTCCGGAAAGTTCTGAGGAACAAGACTTCTTTTTCCATAGGGAAAGTAAGAGAGTAAGGCCTGCCAGACATCCTCCCAGAATAAGCGCTATCCAAGCTTTCTGATTGCTATCTTTATGGTTCCGCATAACTCCTCCACTCTCTTGTTTACAGTCTCCATTGCTTTGAGCCTGTTTTTTAGATTCCTATTTCCCAACTTCTCATTCTACAAACTTATTTCTTCTTAGCATTCCACTTAGCATTCTGCTTTTTTTCACAAGAACATAGGTATTGCCTAAAACTTTTCCTTATTCCGCCGGCTTATAAGTCCCCACAATATCCTTCACCATTTCCCGGATATCATCCTTGTTCTTATAGGCCGCTTCCATCAGCTCGTCCACCTTTCCAAGGAAGGCATCAATATCGAAACTTAGGGGCTTTCCGATATGAATACGCTCGTTGGCGGTGTTCTGCAAGCCCTCTTCCGCCATCAGCTTCTCTTCGTAAAGCTTTTCTCCCGGGCGGAGTCCGCTGTATTGTACCTTGATATCGATATCCGGCTTAAATCCGGAAAGGCGAATCAGGTTTCTGGCCAAGGTGTCAATCTTTACCGGGCTTCCCATATCCAAGACAAAGATTTCTCCTCCCTTGGCAAAGGTTCCCGCCTCTAACACAAGGCTTACCGCCTCCGGAATGGTCATAAAGTAACGAATGATATCCGGATGGGTTACCGTGACCGGCCCGCCCTTTTCGATTTGCTTTTTGAAGATGGGAATGACGGATCCGTTGGATCCCAATACATTTCCGAAGCGTACTGCCACAAATTCTGTCTGAATATCCTGGAATACTGCCCCCGTGCCGTCCTTGTCCGCATTCTCCATTCCCTTATGGGTGAAGAGCTGGGGAATATCCTGCACCCGTCCCGCCTTAATCTTGCTGTCAAAAGCCTGGATAATCATTTCGCAAAGTCGTTTGCTTGCTCCCATGATATTGGCAGGATTCACCGCCTTATCCGTGGAAATCAGCACAAAGCGCTTGCAACCGTTTACCATAGCCGCATAGGCAGTCTTGTAAGTTCCTAAGGCATTGTTCTTAATGCTTTCACAGGGGCTGTCCTCCATCAAGGGCACATGCTTATGAGCCGCCGCATGATAAACGATTTCCGGTCTGTACTCCTTAAAAATCTGGAACATTCTCCGAGAGTCTCGTACGGAGCCAATCAACACCAGTAAATCCAGCTCCGGAAAATTTTCCCGTAACTCTAATTGGATATTGTAGGCATTGTTCTCATAGATATCGAAGATAATCAGTTTCTTAGGGCTGTGGCCTGCAATCTGCCGGCAAAGCTCCGAACCAATGCTGCCGCCCCCACCGGTAACCAATACCGTTTTTCCGTTAATAAAAGAGAACACTTCCCTAAGATCCACCTTAATCGGATCTCTTCCCAGTAAATCCTCCACGGAAACCTTCCGCATGGCACTGGCACTGACCTGTCCGGTAACCAACTGGTACATTCCCGGAAGGTTCTTCAGCTCACAGGTGGTTTCGTTACAGATTTGCAGAATATCTCTTCTTTGAGAAACCGTAGCGGAAGGAATTGCTAAGAAGATTTTATCCACGGCAAATTTTTCTACCGCCTCCAAAATACTTTCTCTTCCTCCCACCACGGGGATATTGTCAATGAGTCTTCCCCATTTGTTTTTGTTGTCATCGATAATACAAACTACCGCCCCGTCCACTTCTCCGGAGCGTTGAATATCACGAATCAGCATTTGCCCTGCGGCTCCTGCCCCAATCACCATAATCCGATGATGGCTTTTCTTGTTATTGACCTTTCGGAGAAGCAGGATAAAGCGATAGGAAAAGCGAATGCCCAGTACCGCCAGATACTGTAAAATCGCCCCGATGACGTAGTAGGAAATGGGCATTCTTCCCCACAAGAGCGTGATGCCGATGATATGAAATACGGAGCAAATGACGGTGGCCATACTTACTCGAAGGAGCTCGGAGTAACTGGCAAAGCGCCAGATGCTTTTATAAAGCTTTAAAAACCAAAAAACCGCCAGTGACCCTAGAATGTAGAAGGGAAGAAACGCTTTCCAACGTTCTATATATATCGTGTCAATGGTGCTGTAGCGCAAATCATAACGTAGCCAAAGGGCAATCAAATAAGAAAAGCTGAGGGCAAGGGAATCATAAAGCATCAGTCCCAAAGCAATGATATGCCAATGCTCTAATTGAAAACCCTGCCCTCTCTTTTCTCGTTGGGGTACTTTTCCCCTATCTTGATTGTCTATATTTTCGTTAGACATCTTGTCCTTAGTATTTTCCATGAAGAATGATTTCTCCTATTGCTACAGTCCTTGTACTTGTTGTTAAAAAGTTCTGCCGCTATATTTTCTCGGGCGATGAGACGAAAACCTTTGTTTCTTGCTCTAGGTATTTCTTCCCGCTCCGGTAAATTCTGATTCTTTCTTCCTACGCAGTGAAGGGAAAGCTCTCTCCGGGCTGCACGGTAACATCCTCCACAGTCTCTTCTCCCTTGGTGATTACATAGTGTACACCGTATTTTTGGAAGAAGCTTCCATAGCTGTCGTCTGTGGACTTACTATAACGGAAATCCTGTACCGCTGCCGCATTGGAAATCTCCCGCATCAGCTGATCCAGGAAAATGGTCAGTGCTTCATTGCTGACATTATCCACTATCTCTGCATGAACTTCCACCATATGGGTATCATTACTTCCGGAAATCGTCAAATTCTTTACAAAAGGGAAATCCTCAGGATCCATGCTCTCTATCACATCGTCAGAAATCTGGTCGAAATCGATAAGAATGACTTGATCTGCCGCTGCCGTAGTCATAACAGGAGCAGAATTCACTCCATACTTGGGTTTACAGGATACCAGAAAAAATAATGCCAGAAGGCATAGTAAAAATCCTCTTGTTCTCAACATGACTTCTCCTTAAAAATTAATTTTCCTATATATTCTCTCACATCTTATATGCTAAAGCAGTATAGCATTGAACAGACTTTTTAGCAATTTTTTATGAATCACATTCTCTTATTTTAGAGACTTTATAAGAGCACTATTATACTGATACATCTATTCTTTAGCCAAGCAGATTGGCGCCATTGCCTCTAACACTTTTTGAACAATCTTATCTTGAAGATAAAAATCCTTCAGATTCGACTTGTCATAGGGATAAGGGGAATCTTCTGTTTCTTCCATTAGTAAATCTGTAAAATATCTTTCCCAGCTAAAATATTTTTCACTTTCAATATAATTTTCCGCTTCTTCAAGCTTTTGTCTAATGGACGGTTTATTTAAAATATCCGCATACAATAAAAGCCATTCAAAAGATTCCGGAAGATAGAGTTTGATATTTACATTCCCCCTAAGTAATTGAGAAATATGAGCCATTTCCGGCCCAAATGCTGCTCCATCCGCTATCACCAAAGTTTCCTTCTGCTCTTTATCAAGCAGTTTTTCTTGTAAAATCCCTAGAATATTAGATTTTCCCCCTGCGCTTTCGCAGCAAATTCCCCTTGTCTTGGAAACTTGAGAAAAAAAGGTAAATCCTGCTTGAGAATCCTCTGTCACTAAAGCCTTTATCAAAACCTTTCCAGGATTTGTCTCCGAATAAATCTTATAAAACAGGTTATATATCTGCCTTGTATCCATATATCTTCCTGAGCAATGAATCCCGTATATTTCTTCCACAGAATAGGGCAAGGCCGGTAAATTTTCCCTGGTAATCAACACATAATAATTATTGGAATTTCGAATTTTTTTTGCAAAATCCTTAGTTTTTAAAAACCTGCTGTCCTCGTCAACAAAGACTATGGAATCATGAATATTTTCCAGCGTCTCCTGCCAGTATTTTCCGGATAGCGCTACACAGGCCTTATCGCATTGAATCTGCACCCCCGAATCCTTGCCAAGATTTCCATATTCTTCATTCATTGAGAAAAGCGTTGTTTTTCCTGTAGCACTATCCCCTCGAATAATGGTAATATTTCGTTTTATAGAAAATGCAAAGCGAATCCGCTTATTTTGTATAACAATGTGGTGCATTCCCTTCATTTTAGAAGTCCTCCAAAGGAATTTTAATAGCCTCCTCTAAATATGCCTCATAGCTCTCTGCCATTTTTCCGGTATTTAAGATAAATGCAGAAAATCCTTCCACCATACTAAAATCCATGATGTGATGAAGGTTGATTGTCAAATCTTTATGAGTTCCAATGGTCGAAATCCACTTGGCACAATTATCTCCGCAAGCTGAACCATTAAAAACATGACCGCTATCATCAAAAGCCATCAGCAAAAGGGTCTTTACTCCCCCGGAAAGCCTTTCAGGGGGAATGGGGCCCAATACCGGACTCTCAATTAAATGGCTACTGACCACCTTGGATTGATCCACATCTTCTATCATTGCCTTTGCCAAGTCCTCTTCCAGCCACTCATCCTCATATTGATTGTTAAAGTATATCGAGGGCGTATAAATTGCATTTTCCATTTCTCCAAAAAAAATCTTTAACAAAGTACTTCCTCCTAAAGTAAGCCTGCAAAAAAGCGATTTCTACACCTTACCACACACTTCAAAATATTTTTCACTTATATATGAACAACTCTTTGCAATAATTATTTTTGATTTAGAAGCTTTATTTTCTAAACTATCCTATCACATTTTCCTTAAATCTTGAATTTAAGTTTTTCTTTTCCCCCGTAATAAAAAAGACGTATCCCTTAAAAGATACGCCTTTTCTATACTTCATTCTTCGGAAAGTACAAACAGTCTTAACACTGTGTTGTACTGACTTTATCTAAGTCTTAAACCGAATATCCGATTACTTTCTTGGATTCTTAATCTGCGCCTGTGCTGCAGCAAGACGTGCTACAGGCACACGGAATGGAGAACAGGAAACATAATCCAGTCCGATATCGTGGCAGAACTCAACGGAAGAAGGATCTCCACCGTGCTCACCACAGATTCCTACGTGTAAGTGCGGATTTACAGGCTTTCCTAATTCGATAGCCATCTTCATCAGCTTTCCTACACCGACCTGATCAAGCTTTGCAAATGGGTCAGACTCAAAAATCTTGTTGTCATAATAAGCATTCAGGAACTTTCCTGCGTCATCTCTGGAGAAGCCGAAGGTCATCTGGGTTAAGTCATTGGTTCCGAAGCAGAAGAAGTCTGCATTCTTCGCAATCTCATCCGCAGTAAGGCAGGCTCTTGGAATCTCCACCATGGTTCCTACCTGGTATGCAAGATTTACGCCGGCCTTCTTGATTTCCTCGTCAGCAGTCTCTACAACCACCTTCTTAACAACATTGAACTCCTTCACTTCGGAAGTAAGAGGAATCATGATTTCCGGATTCATCTTCCAATCAGGATGCTTCTTCTGTACGTTGATTGCCGCACGGATAACAGCCTTGGTCTGCATAACGGCAATTTCAGGATAGGTAACAGCAAGACGAAGTCCTCTGTGTCCCATCATGGGGTTGAACTCGTGCAGGGAAGTGATGATATCCTTGATTTCTTGTACGCTCTTGTTCTTTGCCTTAGCAAGCTTCTCGATTTCCTCTTCCTCCTGTGGAACGAACTCGTGAAGAGGCGGGTCTAAGAAACGGATGGTAACAGGATTGCCCTCAAGTGCCTCATAGAGTGCCTCGAAGTCTCCCTGCTGGTAGGGAAGAATCTTCTCTAATGCTTCTTCTCTCTCTTCCTTGGTGTCGGATACGATCATCTCACGGAAAGCGAAGATTCTCTCCGGATCGAAGAACATATGCTCTGTACGGCAAAGTCCGATTCCCTCTGCACCAAGCTCTCTTGCCTTCTTAGCATCCTGTGGAGTATCTGCATTGGTACGAACGGCAAGCTTTCTGTACTTGTCAGCCCAAGCCATAATTCTTCCGAACTCTCCGGCAATGGAAGCGTCCACGGTAGGAATAACGCCGTCATAAACATTTCCGGTAGAACCGTCTAAGGAGATGAAATCTCCCTCGTGGAAGGTCTTTCCGCCTAAAGTAAACTTCTTATTTGCCTCGTCCATGACAATGTCGCCAAGTCCGGATACGCAGCAGGTTCCCATTCCTCTTGCAACTACGGCTGCGTGAGAGGTCATACCGCCACGAACGGTCAGGATACCCTGAGCCACCTTCATTCCGGTGATATCCTCAGGAGAAGTCTCCAAACGAACCAGGATTACCTTTTCTCCGCGTGCTGCCCAAACTTCCGCGTCGTCAGCAGTGAAAACAACCTTACCGCAAGCAGCTCCGGGAGATGCGCCAAGTCCCTTTCCAAGAGGAGTAGCTGCCTTTAATGCCTTCTGATCAAACTGTGGGTGAAGAAGGGTGTCCAAGTTACGAGGATCAATCATAGCAACTGCCTCTTCCTCGGTACGCATTCCTTCATCTACTAAATCACAAGCAATCTTTAACGCTGCCTGAGCGGTTCTCTTACCATTTCTGGTCTGCAACATATACAGCTTTCCGTGCTCTACGGTAAACTCCATATCCTGCATATCTCTATAGTGCTTCTCTAAAATCTGACAAACTTCTGTAAACTGCTTGAAAGCCTCAGGGAACTTCTGCTCCATCTCATTGATGTGCATAGGCGTACGAACACCGGCTACTACGTCCTCTCCCTGTGCATTAGTTAAGAACTCACCGAATAATCCCTTTGCTCCTGTTCCGGGATCTCTGGTAAATGCTACACCGGTTCCGCAATCGTCACCCATGTTTCCGAAAGCCATGGACTGAACGTTTACAGCGGTACCCCAAGAGTATGGGATGTCGTTGTCTCTACGGTAAACGTTGGCTCTTGGGTTATCCCAGCTTCTGAATACCGCCATAATAGCGCCGTAGAGCTGCTCCTTAGGATCGGAGGGGAAATCGGAACCGATCTTGGACTTGTACTCTGCCTTAAACTGCTCAGCCAGCTCGTGTAAGTCCTCTGCAGTAAGGTCAACGTCCTGGGTAACGCCCTTCTTAGCCTTCATCTCGTCGATAAGCTCTTCGAAGTACTTCTTTCCTACTTCCATAACTACATCGGAGTACATCTGGATAAATCTTCTGTAGCAGTCCCATGCCCATCTTGGGTTGTTGGACTTCTCAGCCAAAACTCTAACAACATCTTCATTTAAACCAAGGTTCAAGATGGTATCCATCATACCGGGCATGGAAGCTCTCGCTCCGGAACGAACGGACACTAACAATGGATTCTCATGATCTCCAAACTTCTTTCCTGTAATCTCTTCCATCTTCAGGATATGCGCATCAATCTGCTCACGAATCTCGTCATTGATCGTCTTGCCATCCTCATAGTACTGTGTACAAGCCTCGGTAGTAATGGTAAATCCCTGAGGAACCGGTAAACCGATCTTGGTCATCTCCGCCAAGTTAGCTCCCTTACCACCCAAAAGCTCACGCATGCCTGCATCACCTTCTTTGAAAAGGTAAACCCATTTTCTTGCCATTTTGAATCCTCCTTAATAGATTACGAAAAATGAAAAAAATTTTTTCCATCCCCGTCATTTGAAGTAGTTGTCAGATTGTTCGTGATAAAATACGAAAATCATACTCCGTCATTATAAACAAGAATAAAATGATAGTAAAGGGAGGAAACAGGTAAATTCAGGTAAATTCAGCTAAATTCAGAGATTCCTCACAAACCACTACACAAAGACAAAAATCGCTTTAAAAGTATAGGAAATAAACAAGAAAAAAAGAGCCGTTAAATAGAGAATTTATAAATTCATTGCTTACTTTCCGCATAGTTATTTTGCGATACAGGGCAATGTGAGCCCGCGGGTACTTGCGAAAAACAAAGGTACTGCAGTTTTTCGCTTAGTACCCCTGCGAAGGCGAGCTTAGCGGGAGCGTGCCCTGTGAGCAAAGTGACTATGTCGGAAAGTGCTCTTGACTCTTACGGATTCTCTATTTAACGACTCTTTTTTCTATTTTCTATGCTTTAAAACGATATCCCACACCCCAGATTGTTTCAATGTATTGGGGTTTCACTGCATTTTCCATCTCAATCTTCTCTCGAAGCTTCTTGATATGTACGGTAACGGTGGCAATATCTCCGATGGACTCCATTTTCCAGATTTCCTGGAACAGCTCTTCCTTGGTGTATACCCGGTTTGGATGAGCCGCAAGAAAGGCCAGAAGGTCAAACTCTCTGGAGGTAAAGGGCACCTCTTCTCCGTTTACAAATACTCTTCTGGCAGTGGTATCAATCTTTAAGCCCCGGATTTCAATGATTTCATTCTCTTCCTTACCGCTGTCCCGAAGTCTTGTATATCTTGCCAAATGGGCCTTCACTCTGGCTACCAGCTCACTTGCGGAGAAGGGCTTGGTCATATAGTCATCCGCTCCAAGGCCTAAACCACGAATCTTATCAATATCATCTCTTCTTGCGGAAACCAGCAAAATAGGGATGTCCTTCTTGCTTCGTACTTCCTGGGTAATGGAGAAGCCGTCTCTTCCCGGCAGCATCAAATCCAGAATCAAAAGGTCATAATTCCCTTCCAAAGCCTTCTTTAAGCCCTTTTCTCCATCTCCCTCCGTCTCCACCTGAAACCCGGACAGCTCCAAGTAATCCTTTTCCAGTTCTGCAATGGAGGCTTCGTCCTCCACAATCAATATTTTCTTCTTCTCTTCCATAAACTTTCCTTTCTTGCTTCTCTATTTACTTTGTCTTTGCTTCTCTTCATCCATCGATGGATACTCTGCGAATTTTTCTTGTCCTCTTTTTTCTTCTATTTTTTGAAAGAGTTTCTCCGTCTTAATGGATTCTTGTCTGGGGAAAGCATTTTCGTAGAACAAAATGAATGCTTGTTCCCTCTCCCAATTCGCTCTCCGCCCAGATTCTGCCGCCGCTGTCTTCTATAATCTTCTTCACGATAGAAAGGCCAATGCCGGAACCGCCGGTTTCCGTATTTCTGGCGGCATCTGTTCGGAAAAATCTTTCAAAAATATTGGGTAAATCTTTTTTCTCGATTCCCTTTCCGTTATCGGAAATCTCCACCTCCACAAAATCTCCCGCATCGGAAAGTACGAAGCGAATCTTCGGATCCTTCTTGTCCATATATTTAATGGCATTGGAAATGATATTGTTCAGTACCTTTCTAAGCTGCTCCGGATCCGCAATCACCTCCACGGATTCTTCCACCAGAAAGTCCGTTTCAAACTGATAGCCCATAGCATCCAGGTCCATGGCCACCTCTACGCTGAAATCCTGAAAATATTCCAAGGCGGGCAACTGGCAAAAATGATAGGGAATCCTATTGGTTTCTATCTTGGCGTAGTAATTCAACTCATCAATCAGGCGATTCATCTCCACCGCCTTATGATAAATGGTTTGGATGTATTTTCGTTTTTTCTCCTCGGTGGAGGCTACCCCGTCCAGGATTCCCTCCGCATATCCCTTGATAGAGGTAATGGGCGTCTTTAAGTCGTGGGCAATATTGGTGACAAGCTCCCGGTTTTCCTGCTCGTCCTTTAGCTTTTCCTCTTGATTTTGCTTTAGGCGAATCCGCATTTTCTCAAAGGCCTGCGTCAGCTCTCCGAACTCATCGTGACTTTCTGCCTCCAAACTGAAGTCCAGGTCTCCGTCTCCGATACGCTTCGCCGCATTTTTCAGTTCATCCACAGGCTTTACAATACCATTATAAATCCAAGCGATAAAAAACAATCCCGCAAAAATCAGGATAAAAATCCCCTGTCCGATACGAATAATTTTCAGAAAGGAGAGATAAAATAAAAGAATAGGCAAAAGGGTGGTTACCACAAATCCTACCGCCACACGTCCCATAAGTCCTATGGGTTTCATAGTCTCCTCCTTTCCGATAATAGCTTTTATATTCTTGACTACTTATGATACAGGCTACTTGTGATATAAAGACTATTTATGCTTATATCCGCTAATCTATTCTGCTCTTTTCCAAGCCTTATCTAATGAAACTTCGCAGATCCAGCACTCATCCTATATGCTTTTGGGAAAAGTCCAAGGCGGAGGCAATTACCATATCCATGTCGTAGTACTTGTACTCTCCCAAGCGGCCGCCGAAAAGCACCTTTTCTTCCTTCTCGGAAAGGGCCTTGTACTGCTGATACAAAGCCTGGTTTTTCTCATCATTTACCGGGTAGTAAGGTTCCTCCCCCTTCTTCCACTCTGCACTGTATTCTTTGGAAATGATGGTGGTGGGAATGTCCTTTCCCTCCTGATTCTTTCCGAAGGTAAACCACTTATGCTCAATAATTCGAGTATAGGGACTTTCTTCATCGGTGTAATTCACCGCGGCATTTCCCTGATAATTCTCTATAGGAAGCTCTTCCACCACAAAATCCACCTTCCTGTATTCCAACTCTCCCAAGGAATACTCGTAGAAAGCGTCAATAGGACCGGTAAATACAATTTTCTCCGCCTTTTCCATCCACATTTCCCTATGCTCAAAGAAGTTTTGAGACAGTTCCACCGGGATATCGGAGAGCATATTTTCCACCAGCTTGGTGTAGCCCGCCTTGGGAATTCCCTGGTATAGGGCATTAAAGTAGTTGTTATCATAGGTTAGACGTACCGGAAGTCTTTTGATAATGGAAGCCGGAAGCTCCTTACAATCTCTCCCCCACTGCTTCTTGGTATAGCCCTTAATCAGTTTTTCATAGATTTCTCTTCCTACCAAAGAAATGGCCTGTTCTTCCAGGTTCTTCGGTTCGGTGATTCCTGCCGCCTTTCGCTCCGCCTCGATTTTCTCTTTCGCTTCCTCCGGGCGGATTACCCCCCACATCCGATTGAAGGTATACATGTTAAAGGGCAGGGAATAAATCTCCCCCTTATAATTGGCTATAGGGGAATTGGTAAAGCGGTTAAACTCCGAAAAGCGATTCACATACTGCCAGACCTCTTCATTGTTGGTATGGAAAATGTGGGCCCCATAGTGGTGAACCATGATGCCATTTTTCTCGTAGCTGTAAACATTTCCCCCGATATGATTCCTTTTGTCAATGACCAGGACCTTCTTCCCCCGTTCCTTTGCCTCTCTAGCAAAAACAGCGCCAAAAAGTCCCGCACCCACTACCAGATAATCAAACTCTGCCATCTATTCCTCCAATCTTGTCTCGAACTTTACACTGTTCCCTATTTTACCAAAGCTTTCAGAAGAACGATAGCGGAAAAACAAAAAGAAAGGAGGACCTTAGTCCTCCTCCAATCCCTCTAAAGTTCTATGCAATAATTTCTTCAATACCTGCATCTCTTCATCGCTTAGAGAAATGCATGACCGCATTCCCTCCGGAATGGACAGGGCTTTCTGCTTTAGTGCCTCTCCCTCTGCACTAATGCGTACACAAAGGGCTCTCTCATCCTCCTGATTGCGAGAGCGTGTAAGCAATCCTTTTTGCTCCAATCTTTTTAAAAGGGGTGTCAAGGTTCCGGAATCCAGATATAGGGCTTCTCCCAAATCCTTTACCCGCACTTCTTTTTTCTCCCAAAGCACCATCATGGCAATATATTGGGTATAGGTCAGATCCAAGGGATCCAGAAATGGCTTATATTTTCTTGTGACCTCCTTGGCACAAGCATAAAGAGGAAAACAAAGCTGATTTTCCAGTCTCAAACTTAAGTCGCGATCTACTTTCATTTATAGTCCTTTTTCGTTGATATAGCTTACTGCTGCAAGTCCTGCTACGGCACCGTCGGAAGCTGCTGTTGCCAGCTGGCGGATTGCCTTGGTTCTGCAATCTCCTGCGGTGAAAATGCCGGGAGTCTTGGTCAAGGTACTTTCTCCTGCAGAAATGTATCCCTTACCGTCTAATTCTACCAGTTCAGAGAAAGCCTGATTGTCCGGTGCCTGTCCAATGGCCACAAATAAACCGTCCACCTTCAGGGTTCTTTCCTCTCCGTTCTTATTCTCTACTACAACACCGGTTAAGCCGGAAGCATCACTTTCCAGCTTCTTTACGGTGGAATTCAAAACCAGTTCCACATTGGGCTTTGCAACCAAACGATCTACTTCCGCCTTGTCCGCTCTGAATTCGTCTCTTCGGTGAATCACATAAACCTTCTGCACATAATCGGAAAGGAAGGTAGCATCCTCTACTGCTGTGTTTCCACCGCCGTTTACTGCTACCACCTTGCCACGGTAGAACATTCCGTCACAGGTTGCACAGTAGGAAATGCCCTTTCCCACCAGCTCCTCTTCCTTTTCCACGCCAAGGCTTCTGTTCTTGGCACCGGTAGCAAGGATTACGGTTTTTCCTTCGTAGCTCTTGTCCTTGGTCTTTACTTCCTTAAACTGTCCCTTGTCTTCGATTCCCTCAACCTTTTCAAAAGCAAACTCCGCTCCCAGATTTTTCGCCTGATTATAAAGGTTTGTAGCAAATTCAAAGCCGGAAATCTTCTGGATAGCCGGATAGTTTTCAATTTCCGGAGTGTTGATAATCTGACCGCCGTATGAAGCCTGCTCTAAAACCAATACGCTTTTTCCGGCTCTCAGTCCGTAAATAGCAGCGGATAATCCCGCTGTTCCCGCCCCTACAATGATAATATCATGCATTGTTTTTCTTTCCTTTCTATGACTCTGCTTTTCTACAAGAAAAGGGCGACCGCAGTCACCCTCTTCTTCCCCTCCTTATAGAGGATATATCTTATGACCCAAACTACTCATCTTCCCTAAAGAATAGACTGCTTTCCTTCTTTAAAGAAAATATGCTCCGTTAAATTACTTTAAAAGATCTAAAACCTGTTCCTTCTGAATAAATCCTGTATTCTGCTTGTAGACCTGGCCATCCTTAAATACGATTAAGGTTGGGATAGCACGAACACCGTAGCGAGCCATCAAATCCTGCTCTTCATCGGCATTAACCGCGTATACCTTAAAGCCCTGTGCCTCAGCTGCAATCTCTCCGATAATTGGAGAAAGCATCTTACAAGGTCCACACCATTCTGCCCAGAAATCCACTAATACCGGCTCCTTGGACTGTAGTACCTTCTCTTCAAACTCTGCTGCAGTAATATTTGGTGCTGACATATTCATTCCTCCTTAAACAATTATAAAAGTGATTATTGATTTTCTTTACAGGTTTGATTGTACGCAATTAAATAGGATATGTCAAGTTTCCATTTCTAAAGAGTTTATAAAGTACAGAATATCCTCCTGTATAGCATTAAATTTGTAAGTCTGCATTATTTAGCATTCCTTTAAACAGGTCATGATACATATCTCTTAAAGACTCTTCTATTTTGGATATTGTAGATATTTTATTTCCTGCATCTTTCGAAGATGCTCCACAAAAATAAAAAGCTTCATGATTTGTACCATAGTCAATAGCAAGATATCTATCATGATACATTGTTCCTGCGTTTTTTATTTTCAATTGGATGTTGGGATAATCTTGTTTAAAGTCATTTAAAATACTCCGCGTGAGCATATCCTTGTTTTTCAAATTTTCGCTAAAGACTATAATTTCAACATTATCCTTAGCAGCTCTCAATAATTCCAGTGTTTTTAGACCTATGTAGTTATCAATTAAGAAAATGCTTTTCTTTGCAGACTTATATACTGTAGTATAGGCAAGATCAGCTTCAATCTTCTCTCCGTTCATCAGCAGAAAATGTTTATAGCTATTCGGATCTATAAAGTTATCCATTACTTTTTTAAAGTCTTCCTTTGATGCCAAAGTGCTTATCTTATTATTAAGTGTTGCTATATCTCTGGTATTCTGTGTCGTCTGTGCTGCTACTTGTATAAACGCTTTGGCATCGATAAACTCACTGTTTTCAACAAGGAAATCCTTCATCTGCTTAAACATTCGTATCAATGCCTTGCTTTGTTTTGTGGCAAGTTCCCCTTTTAACACAGTCATTAGCATATAAATTCCTTGCTCTGTAAAAGCGTAGGGGAGATATCTTCTACCGCCGGATCCCTGCTCTGAATTTGAGGTCGAATTTTTCGACCTCAAAATTTCCCACTCATCCTTTGATAGTTGAAACATAAAATCTTCATCAAACTTGTCAGCATTGTTTTTCACTTGTTCATTAAATCTCTTTGTAGAATAACCATATATTTCAGCCAGTTCAAAATCAAGCATAACCTTTTGATGTCTAATCTTGAAAACCTTTTCTTTAATTGTATTTTTATCTATTACAATATTTTTTTCTTTTGATTCCTCCATAAACTTCCCCTTCCGATATACTTTATCTGTATTACCCAAGTGATAACTTCTCACTTAGGTTTGGAAAATATATCCTCTATTGTTTATAGTTTTCTACTCCTCCTGCAAATATTCCTGAATCATACTGTAAGAAAATCCTTTTCGAAGCAGGGAGGCTGTAAGCTTCTGCCTCTCCTTCCAATCCGATAAATCCATGTTTCTACTTTTCTTCTCCAGCCAGCGCCTTAAAGCAATTCTTTCCGGATTAGTTTCTTCTTGCTCTTCGAAGGAGTTCTCCACTCCCTCTTCTCTATGCTTTCTTTGAAAATCTTCCAAGGCTTCTCGAATCACAGTACCGTCAACGCCCCTACCATAGAGCTTACTCTGCATATCCTTTGCGGAACGGCGATGGGCATTTTCCTCCAAATATTGCATACAATAGCGGTAGTCGTTGATATAGTCGTATTCCTTTAGGAAAGAAAGAGTTCTTTCAATGATTTCTTCCGTATAATGCTCGGACTTTTGCAGTTTTTCCCGAAGTCTCCGTTCCGTCTTAGCCGCCCCTGTTAAGAGATAGAGGCTTCTTTCCTTACAACGCTGATAAAGCCTTTCCTCTTCGGATAGACTTTCTCTTCGTAAGGGGTTCAGGACGATTTCAGCAGGCTCAGTATCCTTCAAAGAAAAAATAACGGAAGTCGGCGCTCTGTTTTCCGCTTCCACTTCTTCCCATTGTTCTTCTTCCGCTTTCCCTTCCTTTCTTTCCTTTCTTTCTTTTTTATCCTTTTGTTTTCTTGCTGCCTGTTCCCGAAGAAATTCCTCCGGATTCCATTCCTTCACCCTTTGCCTCCTATTACACAAGCGTCCACAAATGTTGTATTTCTTTTTATGGCACATCCTTTTATACAATAACTTTTTATAAAATTTTTCTATATAGAATAAATATCTTTTGATAAAAAAGGGGACTGCCTTACGCACTCCCCCATAAAACAAATCTTATTCCTCAGTTTCCTCTGCCAGGCTAACCGTAAGATCCATATCCTCATCCTCCGGAACAAAAGCTAAAACCTCTTCCAAATAAGGGTCTTCCTTTAAGCCGTATTCCTTACGAAGCTGAATTTCCAGATCCGCCATAATTCTGGGATGACTCTTTAAAAAGGCCTTGGCATTCTCACGGCCCTGTCCAATCTTATCTCCGTTGTAGGCAAACCATGCACCGCTCTTCTCAATCATCTTCTTTTCTACTGCCAGGTCCAGAATTTCTCCTTCCTTGGAAATTCCGGAACCGAAGCTAATATCAAACTCCGCATTCTTAAAGGGAGGGGCAATCTTATTCTTGGAAATCTTCACCTTGGTACGGGCTCCGCTGAAATCTCCGTCTCCGGTCTTAATGCTTTCTCCCTTTCTAATATCTACACGAACAGAGGCATAGAACTTCAAGGCACGTCCGCCGGTAGTAGTTTCCGGATTACCGAACATCACACCGACCTTTTCTCTTAACTGGTTGATAAAGATAAGGATACAGTTGGACTTGGCAATAATAGCGGTGAGCTTTCTTAAAGCCATGGACATCAAACGAGCCTGTAAGCCCACATGACTGTCTCCCATCTCTCCGTCAATCTCCGCCTTCGGTACCAGTGCCGCCACGGAGTCCACAACCAAAATGTCCATCGCTCCGGAACGAACCATGGTCTCCACAATATCTAAGGCCTGCTCTCCGGAATCCGGCTGTGCCACATAGAGGTTATCAATGTCCACACCGATAGCCTGAGCATAGCGGGGATCCAAAGCATGCTCCGCATCAATAAAGGCAGCAATTCCTCCGCGCTTTTGTACTTCTGCCACTGCATGAAGGGCGAGAGTGGTCTTACCGGAGGATTCCGGTCCGTAGATCTCGATAATACGTCCCCTTGGGAAACCGCCCGCTCCAAGAGCAATGTCCACAGATAAGGAACCGGTGGGCACTACAGAGATGTCCTTATTCACTCCGGAATCTCCCAGCTTCATTACGGAACCCTTTCCGCAGTCCTTTTCAATCTTGCTTAGAGCCGCATCCAGCGCCTTTAACTTTTCATCCCTATCTTCCAATGCTACCACAGGAGCCTTGCTTACTTTGTTTGCCATGATTTTCTTCCTTTACTTTTTGTATTCTTACTTGTATCGGTTTTAGCTTCTTACCGACTACTGTTCTTTCCCTTTATTTCTTAGTTTTCTGCTTGCCGAGAGATTATATCACAGAACATACATTCTGGCTATTGGAATTTTTCTTCAGTTTCTTCCGTTATAACACAAAACGCTTCAATCTCCTATACTCCACATTCGGATAAGCTTTTCTTAAAAAATACGTTTCATCCCTCCTGAAATATAAGGCCTTCTGCACATAAGGATTTTCATGAGATTCCTATATCTGCTGTCCAAAAAAAGAGAGGGATTACTCCCCCGTGGAAAGTATCCCTCTCTCGACCGCTTCTTCGTATTGGAAGACCGCCTGATTATAATCCAGTTTTGCCTGGGTTGCTGCATTTTCCTTGGATAAGGCTTCTAAGGATAAGCCTTGGAAATCCGCCCTTCCCAAAAGCCCCAGAGCATTCATCCGCTCTGCTTTTTCCTTTTGTAAACGGGCAAGCTCTGAAACGGATTCTGCCGCATTTAATGCCGCTTCCGCTTCGCTAATATTCCGTCTGAGCTCCTCCATGGAAACTCGAATCTGCTGCTCTTTTTCCTTTTGACTCTGTTTCTTCTCCGTCCAGCCGGTAATGTTATTATCCTTTACGCGGAGAATACTGCCCAGTTCACTGTTATGACTTAGGGCGGAATCAATGTCCTTTCCCCAGTCTCTTGTTGACAGATAATTTCTTGGATAGTCGGGAATGGCTTCGAACTGAATGGCAGAGTAAGTATTCATACTCCATCCAAGGCTCAGCCCCATATTTCTCTTCATGCTTTCCAGACCGTCCTTAGCCTTTTGCAAATCTGACTGCGCACCGTCCAAAGCAAGCTTTGCCGCGCTCACATCATTTGCCGTAGCCTGTCCGAGGCGCGCCTGTCTTTCCGTCTTTTCTAAGCCTGCCTGTAACATGGCCACTCTTTTTTCCAGCATCGTCTTATTGTTTTCCAAGGAAATGGCACTGAAATAAAGATTTTGCATACCGTCACTTAAGAGCTTTTTTCCGGTATAAAATCCGGACTTCACCGCCTTTTCCGTCTTGGCTTCCGCCTTCTTCATATTTTTTTCCGTCTCGGAAAGCTGCACCAGGCCTTGATTCACCTCTGCCAGACTGCTGTCTATATCCGGTAAAATCTTCTTGCTGTTCTTTACCTTTTCTAACTGATTGATCTGGCTTTGCAAAAAAGCCTTGGTCGTAGGGTCTGTAGTATCCTGCTTCTGCTCCTTTAAGCTGTCAATGCTCTCCTGCAAATTCGCCAGTATATCAGCCTTTTCGTCCTTTACCGCCTTTTGTACGGAAGCCATACCGCCGGTGCTTTGCGCCAAAGCATCCTGCTCCATCTTGGCCACGGTACTGAATTGGTCCACAAGATCCGGGATTTCTCTGAAGGAAATGATGTTGTCATTCACATCCCAAGGCTTCTCCTCTGCGAAAGCAGGGAAGCTTTGACAGAGAAGCCCTAGGCTCAAAGCCAGAGCAAATGCGGATTTTATCTTATTCTTTTTCTTCTCCATAAAAGATTCAATGTATCCTTTCTCTTACTCTGCCGTCGCCAAACCATTCTTTCCGGCCTGATAATCCAAATATTCTTCATAAAGCTTCAAATCCGCCTGCTGCTTTTGAAGACTTGCAGTATCGGCAGCATTTTTCGCCTTTTCAAAATCCACTCGGCTTACACTTCCCAGCTTATATCCACGCTCTGCCTTTTGGTAAGCCTGCTGTGCGTTGGAAGCCTGCAGCTCCGCCTGTCTTTTCGCCTCCTCTGCCTGCTTTAAGCTTTGGTAGCGGGAAAGCATATCGGACTGAATCTTTTCCTTTGCTGCGGAAATGCTTCTTGTCAGATTCTGTCGGTTGGCATCTCCTGTGGAAAGGTTTAGCTTTCTTTCTAAAATCCGAAGACTATAGTTATTCTGTAAAGCCGTCTTACTATCTTCCTCTAAATTCACTGTCGCCAGCTGCTCCGCACTAAGGCTTGGAATTACAGGCATCTCCGGAGTGTCACTAGCTTTCCAGCCCAGGTTCACCCGTAAAAGCTCCGTCATCTTATCAAAGGCGGAATTGTTCTTCGTAAGACTCAGATTCGCCTGGTCATAGGCTTCCTTAGCAGTCAGCACATCAATCTGGGTGGCCTTTCCGATAGCTTTCTTTCTCTCGGTGCTTTCCTGTGCACTTTTCGCATCTGCTAAAGATAAGGCATCGATTTGCTTTTGAAGTCCGGTGCTTTCTCTGCTAATGAAGGACTTTTTAATGGTCTCAATAGTATTCTGCTCGGTTTGCTCCACGGAAAGCTTGGCAATCTCCCGGTCTGCGTTCTGTGCCACGGTGTCTGCGGAAAAATTGCTGCTGTCGGTCTGATACTGCATTTCTGCCAGAGCCTCCGCCACACTGTTTCCGTCTGCTGCGGACAATGCCTTTTCATAGGCTTCTTCCACCTGATTTCTGGCATCCTCTACATTGACATTGTAGCTGCCCTTGCTGTCACTTTCCCGGAAGTTTCTCCAAAGACTGGATACGGTAGGGTTGTACTCGTGTACCAAGTCCCCGATTTCTTCCCAGGAAATCACATTGTCCCGAAGCTTTGCCCACTCCTCCTCGGAACGCTGCCGTTCAAAGGAAGTCTGCATCTGATCCACGGAAACATTATCGGAAAAGCCCGGTACCTTCTGTGCCATGGCAGGCATGGTAAAGGACAGGCTCGCTAAAACAATTGCTATACTAATAGGATATCCCTTTTTTCTCATTTTCTTCTCCTAAAAAAAATCTCTGATTCTCTAAGCATGGGGCTGCAAGGTTTATAAAATTCAAATTACCTTTATGCAGTACGGGGCTAAGATGGGGGCAATCTGAGCCCGCCCCAATTTTAGCCCTGTACTGCAGAAAGTGAATGATTTATTCCTTACAGCCCCTACTAAGAGAAAAGGAGTCTTCTCTACTATAACATAATATTCCTCGGAATTTCTTAACGAAAATCGTCAATCCTGTGAACTTTTGGTGTTCTTTTTCCTAAATAAGTTTCAACTATCCTGCCAAATATCGCCTTACGCTATGCACCAAAGCTGCGCCGTCGGCTTTAAACTTTTATCATATGTTTTTTCCTGCCATAGATAATCATGTAGTACACCGGAAGTAGAAGCAATGCCAGCAAGGTGGATGCCACCAATCCTCCTACATTTACCAAGGCCAGCCCCTGCATCAGGGCGCCATTATCCCCGAAGCCCAAAGCCATGGGAATCATAGACAATACCGTAGTCAGCGTGGTCATCAAAATAGGACGAAGTCGGGTGGCACCGGACTCTGTCAAAGCTTTCTCCAAAGGCATTTCCTGACGGTACTGGTTTACCGTATCCACATAAAGGATTCCGTTGTTTACTACAGTTCCCACCAGCATCAAAAATCCCAAAAGGGAGGTCATGGACAGGGTGGCATCAAAGAGCCACAAGAGTCCGAAGGAACCAATTAAGGAGAAGGGGATAGTGGTCATAACCATAAAGCTGAATCGGGTGGATTCAAACTGGGCCGCCATCACCACAAAGACCAGGAAGACCGCAATGGCTATGGCACGGAACAGGTCCGCAAACTCTTCATTCATGCTTTGGGTTTGAGAATTGGCCACAACGGAAATATTTTCTCCTAAATTCTTACCCACCAATTCATCAATCTCTGCCTTGGTATTGCTGGTAGCACTATCCGTATAATTTGCCGTAATCGTCGCCTGATATTTTTTATCTTCTCGTTCAATGCTGGCCGGAGAATCCGCATACTTTACAGTAGCCAAACTTTCCAGGGAAACCTGCGCTCCTGTGGGCGTGGTAAAACGAATGGACTTCACTTTTTCCAAGCTATCGAATTGATCTTTGGGATAATTCACCCACACATCTACCTTTTGCCCCTCCACCGTCATTTTCATTGCTTTTTTTCCGGTAAGATCGGTATTTAAGGACTGGGCAATCTGAATAGGACTTAAGCCTTCCGCCGCCGCCTTAATGGGGTCTACCTTCACCTGCAAGAGGGGAGCTGCATTTTCCAGGCTGGAATGAATGCCGGTGAGGCTGCTCTGCTTTTGTAATAAAGAAAGAAGTTCATTACTCTTTCTTTGCAGTTCTTCCAAATCCGATCCCTGAATAATAATTTCATAGTTGTTGCCGAGGCTGTAATCTCCTCCGCTCATACTGGTATCACTTACGGACTTTATGCTTAAAACCTCTTGAGACCGGTTTTCCAAGGCCTTCTTCCATGCCTTTACCTTTTCCTTAGTTTTCATGGAACGATCCTTTTTCAGATATACCGTAATCGTAGGATCAGTGCTTCCTCCGTACAGAGCGGAAAGAGCGGAGCCTCCCGCCGTTGCGGTATAACGGTCCGTATCCGGATCCTTCGCCACCAGCTCCTCCAGCTCTTTTATTACCCTTTCCTTTTCTTCTATGGAAAGACCGGGCTTTTGGGTAATGCCGATTTCAACGGTTCCGGTATCAATATCCGCCATCAGCTCTGTTCTGAGCTGTGTCGCCAGGAAGAGAGAAATAACTAAAATACCGGCTGTAGCTACAAGCACTACTTTTTTATGTCGTAGAAATTTACTGATGGTGTTTCTATAGACATCCTGTAAAAGCCGAACTCCACGGTAAGCTACCGCCTTACTGTTCTCCTTAGGCTTATAAAGGGTAAAGCAAAGAGGCACAATGGTAACTGCGGAAATCAAAGAGGCCACCATACAGAAGACAATGGTAAAGCCAAGGGGCTTAAAGTACTGTCCGGAAATTCCCTGTAAAAAACCCAGGGGAAGGAATACTACACAGGTGGTAAGAGTACCTCCAAAAACTGAGGCTCCCACTACCCTGACAGAATCGATAGCAGCTTCCCTCAGACTTCTTTGCTGCTCTCCGTAATCGTCCATGGCTCGGAAGCAGGCCTCCAATACTACGATGGAGTTGTCCACCATCATACCCACGCCCAAAACCAGGGCGGAAAGGGTCAGCATATTCAGGCTATAGCCCATTGCGCCCATAAAGACGACGGCTCCCAGGATCGCCAAGGGAATGGAGGAACCTACGATTAGGGAGGCCTTTATGTCTCCAAAGAAAAGGAAGATAATCAGCATGGAAATCACGACAGCCATAATCATAGTCTGAAATACGCTGGACAGGGAGCTCTTAATGCTATCCGCAGAATCGGAAATCACATGAATTTCCAGATTGGGATTCTTCCCTTCCAATTTCTTGATTAAGGTGTTCACATCCTTACTCATGGCAATGTCCGACTTACTCTGCAGCTTATTTAAGCTTAAGGTAATGGTCTCTTCGCCGTTATATCGTCCTATACTGCTTTTATCCGAAAGGGCGGAACCCACTGTAGCCAAATCCGAAAGGGTCAAAGTATTTCCTGTTCCGGTAGTAATAGGAAGCTTTCGTAATTCCTCAATGGTGGAATAGTCCTGAGCGGTACTGATGGATAATTCCTGATCTCCCACCTTTGTACTTCCTGCAGGATAGGTGAACTTTGCAGCCTGTATCATTCCCACCACCTGTTCCATAGTCAAATGATACTGTTGCAGTTTTTCCGGGGAAAGCTCCACTCTTACATAGCTTTCCTGTCCTCCGGAAAGAGAAAGGGAAGCCACGGTGGATAATTTTTCAAACTCCGGCCTAATGTTATTCTCTACATAATTATAAAGCTGACTCTCGTTTTTATTGTTGATGGAGAGAACCATTCCCGGTCTGGCATTAATATCCACTTCCATAATGCTGATGTCCTTGGCGTCCTCCGGCAGAGAAGATTTAATGGCGTCCATCTTTTTCTTCAGACTGTCATAGGCCTTGGTCATGTTCGTACCGTAATTGTAACGAACAATAACCATGGAAAAGTTTTCATTGGATTGGGATCTGACCTGCTTTACATCGGAAAGCAGGGAAACCTCCTCCTCAACAGGCTTGGTGACAAGCTCGTCCACATCCTCCGGAGAGGCTCCGGGATAGGTGGTGGTCACGATGAGGTAGGGGAAGTTCATATTGGGGAGCAACTCCATTTTCATGGTAGTAAAGCTCATAAAACCGAAGAAAATGAGGGTGATTACCACAAGAAAGGTAGTAACCGGTCGTCTTAAGACGAATTTCGTCATGGAAAGCATCCTTAGCCCTCCTTTCCGGTTTCCGTAGCGGTAGAAGTAACTGCCCCAGTACTGCTATCTGTTTCTCCTGCCGTCTTTCCATCAGAAGAAGACGCTGTTTCCGAGCTATTCAGTCTTACCTTTGCGCCGTCATACATCTCATTATTCCAGGAGCTGAGGATCAAATCCTTCTCCGTAAGGCCGGAAAGTATTTCCACCTTTTCCTCTCCCTGCAAGCCAAGCTCTACAAACCGCTTTTTAATGCTTCCATTCTCACCCTCTCCCTTTTCCAAAAGATAAACGTAGGGAGAACCGTTGTCATAGTAAATAACGGATAAAGGAAGAAGATTTACTTGTTTCCTACTATCCTTCGTTACAGTTAATTTCACCCGACTTCCCTCAGGAAGGGCGGAATTCTCTAAATTCGCTTTCACGGTGAAGAGGCCGGTCTGGGCATTCATCACTCCGGAAATCTCGGTAATGGAGCCTATATACTGCTCTTGTCCCTTTTCCACCTTTACTTCCTGGCCTAAAGACAGGTTCTTCATCAGTTCCTCAGTTGCGGAAAACACAAGCTGCTGTTTTCCCTTCCCCATAAGACTGGCAATTTGAGTTCCCTGCGGAATCATGGCATCCTTCACCAAAATGCTGTTTTGCAATACGCCGTCTGCAGGAGCGGTAATGGTGGCAAACTCCACCTGGGTATCATAGTTCAGCTTCGCCGCCTTTACCTGAGCTTCCGCAGCCTTTGCCTGGGCATCCGCCGCTTCAAAATCCTGGGTGGAAATATCCCCCGAGGCTTGGAGGCTTGCCAAACGATTTCTGGTGTCTGATGCCGCCTTCGCCTGGGCCTCAGCCTGCTCCAAAGTATATTTTGCTGCATCAATCTGCTTTTGATTGTCTAAGCGGGCAATTTTATCTCCTTTTTTCAGCTCCGCACCATTTTCCGCATAGATTTCCAAAACCTCTCCGGAAACCTTGGAAGCCAACGCATACTGCTCACTGGCCTCAATGGTACCCACCAAAGACTCTGTAATAAACAGGTCACCCTTTTCCACGGAAATGCCGGTGGCCAAAGGAAGCTGGGTGACCTCTACTTCCTCCTTCGGCTTTAATAAACGCCTTCCTACCAAAAATGCCACTCCCAAAAGGATAAGCAACACGATTACAATTTTTACCCCTTTTTTCATCTCTACTCTTTTCCTCCTAACGCTTTTTCCAAGAGCTGAATCTGCTTTTGGAATACATAAAGAATTTGTTCAATAAAGGCTTCCTGTTCCTTATCATCCTCCGGATCGGATAATCCCTCTTTTCTTTTTTCTATGGAAAAGGACTGCAAAAGACTTAAGGACGCCAGAGAAAATGCGGTTTGAATCCCAATGCCCTTTTCCTCCTCCGATAATGTCTTGGGAAAATAATCCTTGGGAATTGCTTCTAATACCACATCTATATTATCCCGTCTTCCCCTGTCCATGTGACTTTTCATACTGGCCAAAGAAAGATTCTTTAAAAAGCCGGAGCGATAGAACATGGCAAAACTGTCCTGAACAATTTGTTTTTTTCGAATCTTCACGATTTCGATGACCCACTCCTGAATACTTTGGAAAAAATTCCCATTATTGCGTGCCATGATTTCCATGAAATGCCCTACTGCCTTATCTTCTTCCGCTTCAAAAAGATACACCAGCAAATCATCCTTATCCGGGAAATAGGTATAAAAAGCTCCTCTGGAAATCTCACTTTCCTGAATAATGCGATTAATGGATACTTTGTCATAATCATAGGAAGAAAATTCTTTTTTTGCCGCTTCCAAAATTCGCCTTCGTTTTTCTTCTTCCAAATTCAAAAATCTTAATGTAGGCATCTTTCCCCTCAATACATTCTGTGATGATTTATACTTTCTTATCAATGGCAGGCTGTCAGCTTTTACTTGAACGTAGACCGGTGACAGCTTGTCACTATTTTTACCAGCCCAGTATAGTGACAGCTTGTCACCCTGTCAAGAAGTTTTTTATTTTTATCTACTTTAGTAACACAGAGGATTGCACTTGCAAAAATGCAATTTAACCTTTACAATAAAGTGGCGTTTGTATACAGGATTTTTTAGAAGGAAGAAGCATGGAAGAACAGCAAATTCAGGCTTACGGAAAGATTAATCTATCCCTGGATGTTAAAAGAAAAAGGCCGGATGGATATCATGATGTATGCATGGTCATGCAGACCGTTAAGCTTCATGACCGGATTTTTCTGACAAGGGAGAAGACTCCCGGCATTCGCTTAAGCAGTAATTTGGACTTTCTCCCCACCGGCGAGGATAATCTGATGGTAAAAGCCGCAAAGCTTTTGGCAGAAGAATTTTCCATAAAGGAGGGCTTATCCTTCCGACTGGAAAAGCGTATTCCGGTTTCCGGAGGAATGGCCGGAGGCTCCACGGATGCCGCCGCTGTATTGCATTTGATGAATCAGGTTTATGCTCTGGGACTTAGTGTAAAGGATTTAGAGAAAAGAGGAGTAAAGCTGGGAGCGGACGTTCCCTTCTGTCTACACAGAGGTTGCTATCTTTCGGAGGGCATCGGAGAAATTCTTACACCCCTTCCCAACTTACCGGCTTGTATTCTTCTCTTGGCCAAACCGGCATTTTCCCTGTCTACAAAGGCTGTTTATGAAGCCTTGAACGTAAGTGCCATTCCTAAAGAAGAGCATCCGGATGTGGAAAAGTTTCTGTATTTTCTGAAAAAAGGAGATTTATCGGAAATCACTCCTCTTATGGGGAATATTTTGGAAAAAGTCAGTATTGCCATGCGACCGGAAATACAAGTTCTTAAGGAGCGTCTCCTGTCTTACGGAGCGGAAGTAGCCTTAATGAGCGGTTCCGGTCCTACGGTCTTCGCTCTTTTTCCTTTGGAGCATAAAGTCCGGGCGGAAAAAGCCTATCAGGCGCTTCGCTATGGCGAGGATCGACATTTAGCACAGCAGGTATATCTTACAGAGCCATGGGCAGAAGAAGGAGGTATAGATGAGTAGTGATTTTACCATTAATATGAACGAGTATCTTCCCCTACGGGATTTGGTGTTCAACACCCTGAGACAGGCAATTCTAAAGGGAGAACTGAAGCCCGGCGAAAGGCTTATGGAGATTCAACTGGCTGAAAAACTTGGCGTTTCCAGAACCCCTATTCGTGAGGCAATCCGAAAGCTGGAGCTGGAAGGTTTGGTTCTGATGATTCCCAGACGAGGGGCAGAGGTAGCGAAGATTTCCCACAAGTCTTTGCAGGATGTGCTGGAGGTTCGGGGTGCTTTGGAAGAGCTGGCTACAGACCTTGCCTGCCAGAGAATCGACGAAGAGCAGCTTGCAGCCCTACATAAGGCGGAGGATTCTTTTAAGAAGGCCGTAGCCACCGGCACGGAAATGGAAATTGCAGAGGCGGATGAGACCTACCATGACATCATTTACAATGCCACCGGCAATAAACGTTTGATTCAGATGATTAACAATCTTCGGGAGCAGATGTACCGCTATCGTTTAGAATATATTAAAGATGAGGCTCAAAGAGGAACCCTTATCAACGAACATGAGAAGATTCTGGAAGCTATCCGTATTCGTGACATTATCCGTGCAAAGGCTCTGATGAAGGAGCATATCGATAATCAGGAAATGACGGTTTCCAAAAACCTGAATGAGCAGGAAGAAGCCGGTAAGAAATAAAGCAAGAAATAAAGCAAGAAATCAGGAAAAGATAGAGCAAGAAAATGGATTTCCCGCAATCCTTTCGACAATACTTGTGAAGCATAAAAAAACGCCTTGGAAGGAGCCCCCTTACGCCTTTCGGCAAGCTCTTTTCCAAGGTGTTTTTCTTTAACCTTTCCCGTTCTTTCTCTCCTAAACCAAGAAAGGGAACGGCTCTTTACTCTTCTGTTTCGGGATTTTCATCATCCTCACTACGCTTCTTCACCTGGTAGCTCCAAAAACCGAAGCTTCCCATGGCCAGCAAGGCTGATAGTCCATAGAATACCATATCACTGTCATCTCCTGTGGCAATCTTTCTGGCCACACCCAATACAGCAGGTACCTGACTGATGATTCCCTCGATGGGTTTTAGGATTTCTCTGCCCACTCCCAAAACACCGGGATTCTTGGGCGGACTACCGGGAGGATTTTCATTTCCTCCTTTCGGCCTCGGTCCGGGAGCCGGCGTGGAGGGGTCTCGATAGTAGCTGTTTTTAAACAAAAGCTCACCGGACTTATCCTCTTCTCCTTCTTTCTCCGCAAGGACAATGGCATAAAGATAAGGAGATACTTCATTTCCATTGTAGTCCTTGTTCTTACTGTGTACTTCAATCACAACGGAATATACCGTGGTGTCATAGGTAAAGCCTTCATGATTTCGCTGTTCCTGACGAACACGATAATGATACTCACCCTCACTTAAAAACTGCATCTTTCCAAAGCTGAACTGCTCTTCCCCGGAGTCCATGTGGAGATCCATAATGTAGGGGGTGGGTAGCGGCGCATTGGGGCTTTCCACAGCTCTTTCTATATAGACGCGGAACTCTGACTGGGGAACCTCTTCTCCTGAAACAGAGATGGCAAAGGGAATCTGCACTTCTGCAGGCTTCTCCAAGCCGAAATTTTTCTTCTGTTCACTGGCACTGGAGACCAGTACCGTGGACTTCCCCGTCCCCATTAAGAGGAGGGCACATAGTCCCGCTAAGATTTTTTGACATTTTTTTCGAAACAAATTCCCTCACCCCCCTTATGGGTTTATTCTGGCAAAGACAATCATCCTACCGTTGGTGGATGCGGATACACAGGTGGATAAGCTGATTACCTGATCCGTGTCTTTCATCCCAATATCTCTATACTGCTGTGCATTATTTTTGATGTAATCCAGAAACTCCTGCATATTCCCCTGTTTATCCATAACATTATAGATATAGGGGTCATAGGCATCTCCCTCCATACAGGCAAATATCTCTAACTGCCTTGCCTTTCCGGGCAAATACAAAGTTCCTGTCTTATGTTCTTCAAAATAACTGTTATCGATGAACTCCATCACATCTCCGTACATTCCGCCGTTGTCCATATGATGTCCATAGGTCAGAATATAGGGGTCGGAAAAATCCGGCGCATTGTGATAGCTCATAAAAATGGATCCGGATAAGGAAAAGTTTCCCTCCACATCCTTATTGACGTATTCCATATCATCCTTTCCCTGTACCATAGGGTAGTCGATATTGGTTCCGTCCAGGGTAATCCAAGCTCTGGTATCTTTGTTTAAGGCTAAGAGTTCCTCAAAGCTTAGACTGCCATCCTCACTTACTACTGGTTTTAAGGACATTAAGTCATTGTTTAAAAATCCTTCTTGCATGGTCATATAGGTGTACCAAAGGGAAAATCCCCCGTAGCTCATGAGTAGAATCATTAGAATGGCAGCTAAGATGGTAATCATGCGATCTCCCAGCCTTGCCGCTCTCACCGCAATGTTCATATTTGCCTCTCTACTCTTGTATCCCGGGATACATGCAATACTTTTGTTCCCGAAAATCTCGCATCTATCCGGGATGACCGGGATGGATTGGGAAAAAAGGGATGAGGAAGAATCCGGGGAAAAGAAAAACCCTAAGGCTTTCCTTTTCCCGTCTCCTCTATCCTAAGTAGGGATAGACGACTTATTCCTCTTCCTTCTTCCGGTTAAAGAACATGAAGCCCATGCTTCCTGCCACTGCCAACATCATGGCATAAGGAGCTACAGTCAGTACTACACCGGTTGGTGTGATTTCATCAATGTGGTTGTGGTAAGCCACATGGCTATCGTTCAGCAACAAATTCTTATCTCCTCCTTTTTCTGTGGAGCTTGCTGTAGGAGCCACTGTTTCAGTTGATACCGCCGCAGTATCCGGAACCGGATTTGCCACATCCTCGGAGAAGCGCACATCAGACTTAATGGTTAAAGCAGTATTGTTGGTCTCCTTTACATTATAGGTAGTGGTTTTTGGCAAACCGATGATTTCCAGGGATTGTCCATCCTTTAATGTTGCTCCTAATCCGGGGATTTCACTGGCCTTCTTTACGGTATAAGCGCTTGCTCCCGGCATCTTTACCTTAACCTGCAAATTCGCGTTGTCAAAGTTGACTGCTCCTGCTTTGTTATGAAAAAGGTTGACTGTGAAGGGAAAGAGGTTATTCTTGTCAATCATTCCGCTGATTTTCTTATCCACCTTCAGCTTTCTCGGAGTGTAACGGGTATATCCCTGGGGGGTATCCTTCTTACCGCCCTTTCCTTTGTCACCGTCAAAGCCGCTGTTCTTGTCTCCGGTATGCTTATTTCCTGTTGCATTGCTGGTAACCTGAGTATCTCCACTGTGGAGAACGTAGCCGTAAATTTCTTTTTCTCCTGTGGTACTACCTTCCTTCAGACGTACATACACATCCAGGAAACGCTGAGTCTGGTAAGACTTTGCCGCACCATCCACGGTAACCTTCATAGCTTCCACGTCTCCTTTGTTGGCTCCATCTGCAGGTCCTTCTGTTACTACGAAACGATATACTCCCGGAGTAGCAAAGGCACCCGGCTTAAAGCCGATCTTTACCCCATCTCTAAAATCCTCTAAAGTTTTACCAGTAAGATCATAGCTATCTGCCTTAAACTCCGCCTTTAAATCACTGTTTGCCGTATCAATCTGGGAATCCTGTCCGGCTAAAACAATCATTGTTTGAGTACCGTCCGAAATTGTAGTAGTTCCTGCAGTGAAAGGTGCTGATACTGCGGATGTGGGTGTTCCATCATCATTAATCTTCTGACCGTTTACTACTCCTTTAACCGTATAATTCCATACCACATCCGGCTTGTCTACCATTTCATTGTTGTCCGTTTCAACACGGATTACCTTATCAAAGGAAACGGTATTTCCTAACGCTTCCAGCTTATTGTTGTTTACACTCTTACCTACGTTAGCTTCTTCCTTTCCATAATATGTATTTAAGTTCGGATCAGTCTTGTTGATATTGGTGCTGGATGCGAATACCGGTGCGGCGGTGGAAAGCACCATCATTCCGCTTAATGCCAATGTTGCTAATCTGTTCATGTTCTTCTTCATCATTAATTATCCCTCACTTTGCGTTCTTTATAAAAAATGTCTATGCAGACAATTTTTTTCATACTCTTTTTGTTTTCGTTTGCTTTCGTTTATTTTCTTACTAAGAAGAAATTCTTCTCTTTCTCCTTAGAAAAAGGAGCTATGCTTTTATAAAGTTTTAAGGGGACGGGGGAATCTCACCACGGGCTCTTCTTTTTCTCAGCGCCCTCGGTTCAGGCATAAATAGTGCTGAACTCTCTTTGCCGTATATTCTGTGCTCCCACGGGTGTTCCCCGGTCCTCTTACCGTATTTTCGAAAGAGTAGAGTGTATTGCAGCTACCCTCTTAAGCTCTTCCCGCCGGCGGTGCTTTTCCGCCTTTCTCTCCCCTCTTCGGGGGCTTTTCTCTAATTCCTCTATTTCTTATCTTCCTCATTTTTATAGCTCCTTTTTTTCTTAAATTATTTTGCTATGTATGTATATCGCGTTATTTTTTTAATATATAAGCAAAAAATCAAAAAATATTCTACTTTTGCAAAATAATTTTTCTTTATAAGTTTTTTGCCACAAAAGACCTATAAATGCACGAAAAAAGCCGCTATCTCTCGATAACGGCTTTTGTTTATGGCTTTTGTTTATGGCTTTTGCTTATGGCTTTTGCTTATGGCTTTTGCTTATGACTTTCGTTCCTCGCTACAGGTAAAGTAGAAAATCTGACGACTCTTGGCAAGCTCCTCCAGCAAAGCTCTTGCTCTTGCTCCGTTTTTCTCATCCAAATGACTGAAGGGATCATCCAGTAATAAGAAGGCTTTTTCCTCCCGGAACATGGCATCAAAAATGGCCAGCTTTTGACAGAAACGGCAAAGATCCTGCAATCCCTCACTTAGATAGCCCTGCTCCCGGCTTAATCCTCTGTCCACAAAGCTAAGCTCCAGGTCCTCACTCATCTGGAATTGTAGGGGCTCTGTACAGATGCTCTGAAAATACTTCTGAAAAGCTTCCAGAATAGGCTCCTTATATTGCAGGGCAAAACGTTCCTTGGCCATTTCCAGGTAGGCTTTGGTCTTTTGTAAAAGATTGTAGCGCTTTTCCAAGGCCTCCCGCTCTTCTTTTTTCTGTTCCAGAAGTCTTTCCTGTTCTTCCAAGAACTCCAAATCCCGAACCTTCGCTTCTCTTTCCGCCCGTTTCTTCCGAATCTCTTCCCTTCTTTCTTCTTCCTCTTTTCGGAAAGCTTCCAGCTTTCTCCTACTCTCCTCTAAGGAAGGGCCTTCCTCCCATTCCTTCTGTTTCTCTTCCAATAAAGAAAAGGCCTGCTCTCCTCCTTCCTCTTCCACGAAGCGGAGGAACTCTTCTTTTCGACCTGCTGCTTCCATTTCTAAATCCTGCATATCTTCCAGCTTATGAAAACGGGAAAGAAGCTCTTCCAAGGAAGCAAAGCGTATTGCCTGTTGCTTTCTTTGTCTGGCCTCTTCCTCTTCCTGCTTTTCTTTCCATGTCCGCTTTTTCTGTTCTCCGCTCCACCAAAGGAAGAAGCAAAGACTAAGGGAAAGAATCCCCAGCAATAGGAATAGGGCTGATGGAAGTCCCAATGGCATACCGAAAAGCTTTCCGAAGAAAAGAAGAACAAAGAGCAGTCCCAGTCCTACTAAAGCGAAAAGCACTACAGGAGAAGTACCATACTGTCCCATTTCCTTTGTCCCATTCCCAAAGGTCTCGTTCTTCGAAGTATCTTTCTTTGCACGACTGGCACCGGGAACACTTGCTTCTTCAAGGGGCAGCACTATTCCCCCTTCTTTTTCTACCTCTACATCGACATTCTCCCCGCTGACTTCCGATACCTTTTCAATTTCCTTCTTTATAGAATGAATCTGCTCCTGAAGAGACTGCATTTCCTCCTTCCAAAGGAGTGCTTTCTTCTCCTCGGGAATTTCGGAAAAGCGATCCTGATAGTACCACTTTAAAGCATTTTCATAACGATACTCCGCCTTTTCCCATTCTTCCTTCTTCTGGGCATAGGACATCCACTTCCCCAAAGAATCCTTTTCCGAAATCCTTTGACTAAGTTCCGCCTCCAATGCCTTTCCCTCTTCCTTTCGCCGGGCCTCCTTTTCCGTAAGGGAAAGCACTTCCTTCTCTATAGAAAGAACTGCATTTTCCAAAGCTTCTTTTCCGTAAAGTCCGGAGGACAATTCCTCTTCCTGCATCTTTAATTTGAAAATGTTTCCGGTGCGACGGTTCGGAGACAGGGCATTGATGCCATCCTTAAGAATCGTCTGCACCTGCTGGAACTTCTTCATATCCTCCTGATCCTCCGCCACATTGCCAAGCTTGGCATGCATACGGGAATTCATGGAAAAATGAAGATCCTCATGGCTAATCATGCAAACTCTTTGGAAAGACTCTGCGTCCAAAGAAAAAAGCTCTTCTCCGATATTTTCCGAATAATCCTTGGATTCCTTTCCGCTGTCCTCATCAAAAAGTCGGAAGCTGTCCTCAGACTTCTTTAGCCCGAAGCTTCTTTCCAAGCGATAACGCTTCTCTCCGATACGGAAAATGATCCGTCCTCCAAAGGATGCTCCTTGGAAGGGCATGTAATGCTTTCGTTCATTTTCCTCCAAGTCCTGTTTTCTATCCCCGGAAACCCCATAGAACATCAGCTTAAAAAAGTAGATAAAGCTGGTTTTTCCATAACCGTTATCCCAGAGGAAACTGTTCTTTCCGGGAGAAAAGGAAAAATCCGCATCCTTCCATTTTCCGAATTGGGCAATGTGGCATGCTTCTATAATCATAGTTCTCCTCCCTGCAAAAGCCCCATTCCTAAGGCAATGATTTCTTCCTGCTCTTCCTTGGAAAGATTATCCGCAGCGGCCAACACCCGCAGGAATTCTCCCTTCAGGCTCTTTTCCTTCATGGCTTCTTCCCGGTTCCAACTAAGCTCGCACTCATCCCGGATTTCCAAGAAAAATACGCTGTCCTGAAGCTGTAATTGCAGGTAACGAAGATTTCTCTCCTGCTCCAATCCCTTCTTTCCCTTTAAAATAATGCGAAGGCTGTCCTCTTTGGCAATGCCGGCCTTCTCCATTTCCACCTCTATCTTTTTCAGACAGGCCAAAGTTCCCTCATCTTCCAAAAGCTCAATCTCCAAAATCCGGAACTCCCCCTGCTTAATGGGGATAAATTCCTTTCGGATTTCCTTCTTCTCTTCCTCTACCTTCAGATACAGAAATCCCCTTTCCCCTTCCTCGTCAAAGCCTCTTCCTTGCAGGCAACCGGGATAGGCCCAAAGGGCGCCATTATTTAACTTGCCTTCTCCCCCCTTATGGATGTGCCCTAGGGCGATATAGGATAGGGGAAGCTTTTCAAGATTTTTCAGGAAAATGCCTTCCTCTCCCTGAACAGCCTCTCCTTTGGGCGTTCCCTGATACAGGGCACCATGAAGCAGGAGGATATTGCAGTCCTCCTCTTTTAGCTTTAGAAACTTGGATTCCTCCTCCGTACCATACTCCACCCCCGCCAAAAGTAATCTATCGTTTAAACGGTATTTCTTCCCCTTTTCCGAAAAGAGAAAGAGATTCTTCGGCAGATTTTCCTGATAGCGGAAGGTATTTTCCGTATCATGGTTTCCTCTTAAATAGAAGAAGGAAATCTCCGGATGCTCCGAAATAGTGGATAGGAAAAAGTCCATTGTTCCATGAGAAACCACCGGACTATCAAAAAGATCACCGGCAATCAAGATTCCCTGTACCTTTTTTTCTACAGCAAAGGACAGCAGCTCCTTCCAAGCCATAAGCTGCTTTTGTCTCCTATTTTCCGCCTCTTCCTTGGTGAAGCGGGAGCGAAATGCACTGTCCAAATGCAAATCTGCGGTATGAATGAGTTTAACCATAGGGGAATTCCTTCTTTCTTAACTACTGCAATGCATCGATTATCGATATGAAGCTTATCATTTATTAATCTACTGACTTCGTTATTGACTTCTTTAGTGACTTCTTTAGTGATTTCTTTATTAATCTACTCGTTATGCATTCTATTATAGCATCTCAATGGAGCGTTCCAAAATGCCTGTCATCTTCGCCATAGCCAGTCCGTAATTACAAATGGGAATCTTCTTTCGAAGAAAGTCCTGATAACGACTCTCCACTTCTTTTTCACTAAGCATGCAGGCCCCGCAGTGAATCATTATCTTCACCCGCTCCTGTTCCTCCTCCGGTAAAAATCCCTTGCCCTCCGAATATACAAACTGAAGCTTCTTTCCGGTATATTTTTCCAACATTCGAGGAAGCTTTACCGTACCGATGTCCCCACATTGCCGATGATGGCTACAACCCTCTGCAATATAGACTCTGTCCCCATCCTCCAAGGTGGAAAGCGTAGCACAGCCCTCCAAGGCATAGCTTAGAAATCCCTTGTATCTGGCCATAAGGATGGAAAAGGAGGTCAATGGCATAGTCTTAGGAAGTGTTTGATTCACCTTGGAAAATGCCTGAGAGTCCGTAACCACCAGCTTGATTTTTTCACCTAAATTTTCCAGAATCTTTGGAAGCTCCTCCACCTGGCAGACCAGAGGAATTCCATTATAATCTAAAATGTCCCGAATCGCCATTTGTTGCGGTAAAATCAGTCTTCCTTTCGGAGCGGATTCATCAATGGGCGTCACCAGTACCACAAAATCTCCCGGCTCCACCAGACCGTGAAAGAGCCGCTTTTTCTCTTCCTGAAGACTTGCCAATGGGGCAAAGGCATTCTTTACTGCTTCTACTCCCTCCTTGGTTTCGGAAGACACTAAAAATATCCCCTGAAATGGCGTATACTTTTTCCGAGAAATCCAGTCCTCAATCTGCCGTCTTTCTTCGGAAGAAAGTTTATCTGACTGACTAAGCAAAAGGAAGGAGGGAATCTTATTTTCCTGAAAAAGTCTAAGGTAGGAGGCCTCCTTCTCCGGCAAGAAAAGGACTTCCTCCTGCCCCTCTATATCTGACAAGAAAAAGCCTTCCCCCTGCTCCTCTTTCCTTGCAGGCAGAACGTCTTTGGCGAAAAGAAAGTCCTCTGCGGGAAGAAGGTCCTTTGCGGGAAGAAATAAGAGGGCAATATCCGTTTCCCGAAGCACCTCTTTGGTTCTTTCCACCCTCATGCTTCCCAGCTCCCCCTCATCATCAAAGCCCGGGGTATCAATCAGGAGCACCGGCCCCAGAGGAAGAATTTCCATGGATTTTCGCACCGGATCGGTAGTAGTACCCAAAGTCTCCGAAGTAAGGGACAGCTTCTGTCCGGCAATGGCATTAAAAAAACTGGATTTTCCCGCATTTCTCCTCCCGAAAAATGCGATATGAATCCGCTCCCCCTGAGGGGTGTCCTGTAGACTCATCTTTTCCTCCTATAGTAAAAAGCCTGGGCTATAGCCGTAAGCGCTAAAAAATCATCCTCTATGCATGGGGCTGTATAAAACGAGATATCGCACGCTTTGCGCATGATACTCGTTATGAATCAAAAAAATTTTCTAAGCAATATAGGTCTGAAATTGGGGGTACCTTCTCAGACTCCCCTGCATTCAGACCTATATCGCTTAACTTAGATTCTATATTGCTTTAGAAATAAAAGTCTCTCTTATTGGACTCGTAAATATTACTGATGTGATCCTTGGCAATGTTCCGTCGTTTTTCATTGGGGATGGTAAGAAGCTCTTTCTCGATTAAGTCTTCTCCGCACTTCTTGGTACCATCACTGGCATAGTCGGTGAGGAACTCCGCCAAGGTCATAAGCGCATTGGGATGACAACAGTTTTGAATCTGTCCGGATTTACACAGTGCCATAAATCGATCTCCAGTTCTTCCCTCCCGATAACAAGCAGTACAGAAGGAAGGCAGATAACCAAGATCCATCAGCCATTTTACCACCTCATCCAGGCTTCTCTGGTCGGAAACATCGAACTGCTCCGTATCATGGGGACGCTCCTCTTCGGAATAACCGCCTACAGAGGTTCTGGATGCTCCGGAAATCTGAGAAATACCGATAGACAGGGCTCTTCCCCTTACCTTCTCGGACTCTCTGGTAGAGATAATCATACCGGTATAGGGCACGGCAATCCGAATGCAGGCAATAATTTTTTCAAAAATCTCATCATCAATACCATTGTCAAACTGGCTGGGATCAATATCGGAGGCCCTTTTCAGTCTGGGCACAGAAATGGTATGAGGCCCAACACCATGAACTGCCTCCAAATGCTCTGCATGCATCAGAAGCCCTGCAAACTCATAGCGGTACTTGTCCAAACCGAAGAGTACGCCAATACCTACGTCATCAATACCGCCCTCCATGGCTCTGTCCATAGCTTCCGTATGATAACGATAGTCATGCTTCGGTCCGGTAGGGTGAAGCTGTTCATAGCTTTCCTTATGGTAGGTTTCCTGGAACAAGATATAGGTACCGATACCGGCTTCTTTAAGCTTTCGATAATTTTCCACGGTGGTTGCCGCAATGTTCACATTGACACGGCGAATGTCTCCATTTTTATGATGGATACTGTAAATGGTTTTAATACTCTCCAAAATATACTCAATGGGGTTATGAACAGGATCCTCTCCCGCCTCTAAAGCCAGACGCTTGTGTCCCATATCCTGAAGGGCAATGACCTCTTTACGAATCTCCTCTTGGCTAAGCTTTCTTCTGGCAATGTCCTTGTTCTTCGCATGATAAGGACAGTAAACACAACCATTTACGCAGTAATTGGAAAGGTATAATGGCGCAAAAAGCACGATACGATTCCCATAAAAGGCCAGCTTAATCTCCTCCGCCAATTTAAACATTTTCTCGTTTAAATCCGGTAATTCGCAAGCCAATAAGACGGAGGCCTCCCGATGGCTCAAACCATCGCAATGGACTCTTCCCATCTCATCATACACCGGCCTTGCCTTTTCCAAGATAGACTCAATATAGGCCCGGTCATTCTTATGTTCATCGGCAAATGCCAAGGTTTCCAGGATTTCTTCGTGGGAAATAAATTCTTCTGCTTTAGACGATTTTGGATTATAGATTGTACTCATAATACTCCCTTCTTCCGGTTCGAATTCCTCTTTAGGAAAATGTGTTAACGTTCCGTTCAGATTGGAAGGCATAAATGCTTTCACCTGATTAATAGACTCTTAGATTTTTTGTTCGTGTTTCACTCTTCGCATAATTCGCCAAATACCGACTTTCTCATCTTTGCGACAAAGCGGTACTTCTATGCTTTTTCATATCTTGCTTCTTTTGCTTTCTTCGCATCTCCTCTATCCACCAGAAGCTTGGCTCCTACAGACTCCATTCTTCGGCTTAAGCAGGCACGACACTGAGCCGCCTCATCACCGGTACAGATTTTGTTGTCATAGAGAAGATATTTTTTTCGCACTGCCGTGGGAGACAGATTGGGCATTAAGACATTTGCCCCTGCTAAAATTCCCAGTTCTCTTCCTCGTTTATCAATGGTTCCCAGAGCTGTGGTGGCGGGAATCAAAAGATTCGGTTGAATCAAACGAAGCATGGATAGGAGAAAGAGAGTGTCCTCCAAACTGCCCTGCTTTTCCTTTGCGAAAATGGTGCTGTGCTGGGGAATGAATGGGCCAATCCCGCACATATCCGGCTTAAATTCCTGTATAAAGTACAGATCCTTTGCCAAACTTTTACTGCTCTGCCCCGGAGAACCTACCATGAAACCACAGCCTACCTGAAAGCCGATATCCTTTAGATCCTGAAGACAACGCATCCTGTTTTGAAAAGATAATTCCTTTGGGTGAAGCTTTTGATAATGGACTTCATCCGCGGTCTCATGCCGAAGAAGATAGCGGTCTGCTCCGGCCCGAAAATACTTTTCATAGGATTCTTTGGATTTTTCCCCAATGGAAAGGGTGACCGCGCAATCCGGAAACTCTTCTTTGATCGCCTTTACAATCTCTACAATCCGCTCATCCGTAAAGTAGGGATCTTCCCCTCCCTGTAAAACAAAGGTACGAAATCCCAGTTGATGTCCTTCCCGACAGCAATCCAAAATCTCTTCCTTTGTCAGGCGATAGCGCTCCACCTCCTGGTTTTCCCTCTGAATCCCGCAGTAGTGACAGCCGTTCTTGCAATAGTTGGTGAACTCGATTAATCCTCTGGTATACACCCCATTGCCATAGTATACTTCGGTACACTCCTTCGCCAGGTTCTTCGCCAGCTCCTCATCCTCTTTCGTCCTATTCGAAAGAATCAGCTCATATTCTCCCAAAGACAAATGATGGGTTTTTTGTAGCTGACGAAGCAAATCTGCTACTTTACTTGCTGGCATAGGCAGTTTTTACACTGATTTCCGGGATGTTCCCAATCTTTCCCGCCAAAGCGGAAATCGTGTCGTTGGGGGCATCCAGAGCGATGGATACAATGTTTACTCCCTTCTTCTCATAGGGCAATCCCATTCTCCCTACGATATAGTCCCCATATTCATGAAGAAGATGATTCAGCGTATCCACGGACTCGCGATTCTCCACAATAATCGCCATTACCGCAATTCTGCTTTCCTGTTCCATAATTGAACCTCCTTTTAGATATAGTTCTGTCTGATTATTTTATCATATTGCCAAGGGTGAGGCTATAGGGAGTTTATTTTTGTAGAATATGTTAATGATAAAAAATAATAATCATGTCATTACTTAAATTAAGGATAAAATTTATGTTTTTTATGATATGATATATTACGCTACCACCCCTAAACGGGTACGGAAAGGGGGTGTGCTACATGGGGATATTTTTGTCTTTTTTAATCTCTGTTTTGGCGGGTATTGTTTGCCACTTTATCTGCAAATGGTTGGACGGAGATCAGTAAGCGGTAGTCAACCTAAGGTCTAATCCACCTTGCCACAACGGAATAAAATCCCCCAGGAGTTGCCGCTCCTGGGGGATTTGCGTACTACATGAGTACTTCTGTCTTTTTTACGTTTCTAAGTATAGCATAAGCAGACAAAAAATCAAGAAATGGTGTAATGAAATAATGTAGCGTTTAAAGATTATATAAAATTAGGTGTCATTGTGGACATTATTGGTGACATCCTTTGCTATTAGCAAAATCCACAACCAACTTCATGTACTGTATATCTTTTCGATGGAGAATATTATCCGCCCCAGAAGTTGCCGTTCCTGGGGGATTTGCGTACTGCATGAGTACTTCTATTTTACATTTCCTTGTCCTATACATGAATCGCATCGGATGCATTTATAGAATAAATTGTAGCATGCTTCAAAGCATTCCCATATTTCTTATTTTGGCCTACAAGCATTAGCACAGGAAGTATAAAAGCCTTAATGAAATACAGAATTGTCCAAATCACAGTGTTTTCGAATTGGTAAGATTTCGTTACAACTCCATACAGTAAAGTAGAATTCAGAATCAAATTAAATGTTGTGGCCAAACTAGCAGTCATTAGATTCGTCCGTATTTCGGGATGATAAAATTTTACTGCATATAGGCCAAGTAAAGAAATGTTGTAAATACAAATCGGCTTATAATCTTTCCTATAAACTACCAGTGTTTTTCGATTATAAAACAAAAACTTTTTTCTTACATAATGGGCTTCATTAATCCATACATGGCTTACAGCAGTAATTTCCGTCCAGGGCACAAGTAAATCTATTTTACAAAGGTAAATCCCCTCCTCACCAATGCTACATTTCCAGCCTATAAAAGAAAATAATAAAATGAGAAAGAGACTGATTCCCGAAAGGATATAGTTTATCTCCTCCTGACCAATACTAACCATCCCTTGAAAAAGCTCCAGTTTCTCACCACTCTTCTCGGTAATAGTCCAAAGGAAAAGAAGAGGAAGGATCACAACGATAAACAAATAGTAGCGATAATAAATACTATGAAACTTAATTCCTTTTTTCATCCTAAACGAAACTCCAACACTATGCATTAAACCTGTCAAAAAAATCATGCTTCAATCCTAAACTCCAAAAGATGCCCTAAAAGCTCCTCCGCCGGTACAGCGAATTCCTCTGCAAGCTCCTGCAAACGTTCATCGATCAAATACTTACTTTGCCTTTGGTAATGCATTAATCGCTCTCCGTGGAGAAAGCTTTCACTGATTCCATTGGCCTTTGCCCCTAACTTCCGCATCATACCGATAGAAGCTTCATTGTCCGCATCCACCCGTCCTCTATAGACAGACTCTCCGGTACGGCGCTTTAAGGCCTTCATCAAAAGTCTTAAGCTTTCTGTACCGATTCCCCGTCCTTGATATTGTTTTTTCAAGGAAATGCACAATTCCCAAGGGTTTGCCTGTAGATTTCGGATTCCACAATAGCCTAAGAATAGTCCATTAAAAGAAAATATACTGTAATAGGCTCTATTCCTATAATGGAAGCTGTTCCAAAGATTCTTTAAAAATCTTTGATCGGAAAAGGCCGCCTTAAAGAAGGAAGTATCATATTCCACCTCCATATAATCCTCCCTATCTTCCTCTGCAATTCCCAGCAAACAAAGGCTTTCTCCCTCCGCCAGAAGCTCCCCTTCCCTCGGCAAAATGCTTTCATCAAAAGCAGGATTCCTCTCCTCCAGAACTTCTTCCTCTGCGAAATGAAGTTCCTCCTCTAGTGCAGAAAAGAGGCTGCAAAATCGCTCTGCTGCCCCTTCCTTCTTGTCACCCTTTTCAATTTTTTCGATTTCTTTCAAACCTTCCAATATTTCCGAGAACAACATCTGTTCCTTCAAGTGAATATTTCTGTCCTCCTTCAGTACTTTCATAGCCACCCCTCTCTGTAGGTCGCCGTCCCACGCTCTATAATTCTCCAAGCCTTATTGCCGGAGAATATTTCTATACCGAAAAGGCTATCTTTCTAGCTTTAGGATACACCCAAGAGTATGGGATTTCTACACTTTAGAGCATAAAAGTTTTTTGCAATCCCACTAAAGGTTTAAATTATTTTTCATATTATTCCAAAATACATTTTCATGGATTTTCTATGTCTATGAAATTCAAGAAATGAAAGGACTGTAAACCAAAAAGTATATATAGTTTTCATGCAGTATAGGTCTGAATAGGGGCAATCTGAGCCCGCCGGTACTTGCGAAAAACAAAGATACTGTAGTTTTTCGCTTAGTACCGATGCAGGGCGAGGTTAGCGGGAGCGTGCCCCTATTTTAGACCTATACTGCATGGAAACTTATTATTTCTATGAAATCCCTTTATTTCACATTTAGACATAGAAAATCCTTTGTCCCGCTGCCTTCTTTAAGCGATTCATTAAGGCAAATCCTACTCCTTCTTCGGAATAGCACTCTCCCAAAATCAATTCCGCTCCCTCTTCATCCGCCTGCCGAAGCAGTCGAAACAAATTATGGGTCATGGATAGGGGCTCCTCTCGCCTACCTAAAATTTGCACTGTAAAACGACCATCCCCCTCATATAAGGACGCAGTATCCTCTCCGCAAAGAATCCAAATCCTTTTCTCCGAAGATACTGAGAGTTCCTTCTCCCCATAGGAAAGGATGGCTTTTGCTACAGACTTTTTCGCCTCTTGCTCCGGGCAATCAGAAAGTTCCTTTCCCCCATAAGAAAGGATAAATTTTGTGATGTCCTCTTGCCCTGACCTTGTCTCATCTTCTTCCTTTTTCTTAAAGAGTATCATCTCCGCCTTAGGCGCATAATGCCGGTACTTCATGCCGGGAGCCTTTGGGGTAAAGCCCTCTGCCATGCTCTTTCCCAATAAAGTCGGGTCAATGGCCACCTTTTCCCCTAAAACCTCTTCCAAATCCTCTATCGTAATAGCTCCCGGACGAAGCAGGGTGGGACAGTTTTCACTTAAGTCCACAATGGTGGATTCCACCCCGATGCCTACTGCTCCATCCTCTAAAATCCCCTCAATTCTCCCTCCCAAATCTTCAAATACATGGGAAGCCTCTGTGGGACTGGGTCGCCCGGAAAGATTGGCGGAAGGTCCTGCAATGGGAAAGCCGCAGGCGCGAATCAGGTCGAGGGTTAAGGCATTTTCCGGAGAACGGAGAGCCACCGTTTCCAGTCCTCCCGTACTTTCTTTGGGCACCAAGTCGGACTTTGGCAGTACCAGCGTCAAGGGTCCCGGCCAAAAGGCTTCCATCAGCTTCTTTGCCTTTTCCGGTAAAGCCTTCACCAAAGGATAGACCTCTTCTATAGAGGAAACGTGCAAAATCAAAGGATTGTCGGAGGGTCTACCCTTAGCGGCGTAAATCTTTTTTGCCGCCTCCTTATCCAAACCGTTCCCTCCTAAGCCGTATACAGTTTCCGTAGGGAAAGCCACTAAGCCTCCCCCCTTTAGAATCTCAGCGGCCTCTGAAATCCCTTCTTTTCCAAAGATTTTTGTCTTCATCCTGACGCCTCTAATTTAAGATGTTTCTATAATGCTTTTACGATATAATCACGCTTTGTTAAAATGCTGTTTTGATGCCGGTTAATCATGCTTCGTTAAAATGCCGGTTTAATACTGGTTTAATGCCGGTCTGATGCCGCTTAATCATGCTGTTTTATGAAGTCTTTTCTTCTAAATTCAGAATAGACCAAAAGCCCTGAGGCTCCTGTCCCAGCTTCCAAGCCGCAACACCTTGAATGCCCTTTTCCCGAAGCAGGCTCATCTTTGCTTCCATGGACTTTTCATCCTCCATCCAGATTTCCTTTTTCTCATTTCCATCCTGAATCACACCGTAGTATTGACCAATATCCTCTTTCCACTCTAAAGGAACATTTTTCTCTGTAATCCATTCCTTGGCCTTTGTGATGGAAAGAGCCTCGGAACGGAGCTTTCCGTTTGCATCGGTAATCCACACTCTGGTATAGAAAGGAAGGGCGATAATCACCCTGTTCTTATCCATCTTCGCAGCACTTTCGTCAATTCCCCTCTCCACATAGCTTAAAGAGGACACGGAGCCTGCTTCCTCGGATCCTGCATAATGCTCGTCATAGCACATAATAACCACATAGTCGCAAATTTCTCCCAGCTCCTTGATATTGTAGTAAGCATTATAAGAATAGGGAACATAGCAATCCACGCTCAAAAAGAGCTCCTCGGTACGGCAGGCAATGGACAGCTCCCGCATGAATTCCAGATAATCTCTGGCTGCGCTTTCCGGTAAAAGCTCAATGTCCACATTGATACCGTCAACCTGCTTTTCCTTTAAATCCTTGACCAGATTTTCAATTAAAGCACTTCGATGCTTTGCCGCAGAAAAAAGCGCCTTGGCATCCACCTTTCCCGCATCAAAGTTATTCAGGGTGGCAAATACCTTCTTTCCTGCTGCATGAGCCTTGGCTACATAGTTGGCATCACTATAAGAAATAAAGTTCCCGGCATTGTCGGAAAGCACATACCAGGTAGGCGCCACAATATTTGCCTCAGCTGCATTGGGAAGCAAAGTATCCAAAGTATTATTGGCTTCCCGGGTAGTAATCTGGTGGAAGGCCAAAGTCGGATGGACTCCTTCCCCCATACTTTTATGAGAATAAACCGGAGCTTGGAAGTCGGAGCTCTTTTCAATCTCCACCTCATCCCCTAAACGACTGTTTCGAAGATAACCGATAAAGCCGTCCTTGGTTTCCACCTTGGACCACTTCTCCATTTTCTCCAAAACAAGAACCTTATCTCCCTTTTCCAAGTCGGTAAGGATAGGGCTTTTCACTCCCCCCTGTACACGAACCGCCTCTTTAGCCGTTAAAGTAGCCTGCTTTTCCTTACCAAAAGCATTGTAGAGGAAGACTCTCTTATGCTCCGTATCCGTAAAGTTCTCCACTTCCAAAGCGGTATGGGACTGAATCAGAGAGAGGCTGAGGAAAATGTTTTTCCCATCCACAAAATAGGGAAGCTTTCCATCCTTTCCCTTTTCTCCCGGCTGATAGATTTCCACAGAATCCGGCAAAGCATAGCGAAGGGTTTTCTCATCATCGTCATAGTAAAAACGAATATTTAATTGCTTCACCACAAAGCCATAGGGAAGATACACCTCTCCGTCCTGCATTCTTCCCAGAGTCAGTACAGAATCTTCCACCTGCTTTTCATGGTTTAAATACAGCTCCACATTGTCTCCGGATACGGAAAAATAGCTATTTAAATCCGCTCTAGCTTTGGTAGGCATATATTTCTTCACATAGTAAAAAAGCCCTGCCCCGGCAAAAAGCAAAATGAAGCAAAAAAAGATCAGAAAAAAAGGAAGCAGGCTCTTTCCCTCACTCTTCCCCCTTTTTCTGCTCTGTCTTTCTCTTTGTTCTTCCATTCCTTACCCCTTCTAAACTTTTTAAATTCACTATTCCAAGTCCTATGTCCCTTTTGTTTTGCATCTTAATCCTTTTCTTTTTTCTTATAACACCGTGGGAAAGACTTGAAAATTTCCTTAACACTCTATATGGAAACTATTTTATTATACAAAAATCCCCCCTTTTCCCCATTAAGAAAAGGAGGCATTTTCCTTAATTCTTCTCTTCCAAACGAGCCAGTTTCTCTGCCTGATCCTCGGTAATCAAAGGATCGATTAAAAGGTCCAGATCCCCGGAAAGCACTGCATCAATATTGTAAAGAGTAAGCTTAATTCTATGATCTGTTACTCTTCCCTGAGGGAAGTTATAAGTACGAATCTTCTCGGAACGGTCTCCCGTTCCCAGCTGAGAACGCTTTTCCGCCGCATTTTCCGACTGCTGCTTTTCCAACTCGATTTCATAAAGTCTTGCTCTCAAAAGTCTCATAGCCTTCTCTCGGTTTTGCACCTGAGAACGCTCTTCCTGACACTCTGCCACAAGACCTGTAGGCTCATGAATCAGTCGAACCGCAGAAGAAGTCTTGTTGATATGCTGTCCACCTGCTCCGGAGGAACGGAAAACCTCCATACGCACATCCGCAGGATTGATTTCTACCTGCACATCCTCTACCTCCGGCATAACCGCCACAGTTGCAGTGGAGGTATGAATTCTTCCGCCACTTTCCGTCTCCGGAACACGCTGTACTCTGTGTACCCCGGACTCATATTTTAAACGGGAGTAAGCACCGTGACCGTCTACAATAAAGACTACTTCCTTTAACCCCCCAAGGCCGGTTTCATTAAAGGAAACAAGCTCTGTCTTCCAGCCTCTTTTTTCCGCATAGCTAGTGTACATTCTATAAAGAGATCCGGCAAATAAAGCCGCTTCCTCTCCCCCTGCACCGCCACGGATTTCCATTACGATGTTCTTATCATCATTTTCATCCTTAGGTAAGAGGAGAAGCTGAATCTCCTTGGTAAGTCTCTCTTGGTCTTCCTTGGCCTGCTGCAATTCTTCCTTGGCCATCTCCAGAATTTCCTTATCCTTTTCATTGTCCAAAAGGGAAAGAGCCTCCTCTTCACTTTGCTCCGCCTTTCGGAAAGCCAAATAAGCCTTATAAATCGGCTCCAGGCTGGTCTGCTCCAAAATCAACTTTTTATACTGACTAATGTCGGAAACCACCTCCGGAATCGTCAGGTTATGCATAATTTCTTCGTAATGCTTTTTTACTTCTTCTAAATTTTCAAACATCCTTTACTCCTTGTAATGGAATTTTTCCCAAGAGGGGATTCAAGCTGTAAGACCTGCACGCCTAAAGGGGCTGCCTTGGCCCTACACTATGCATTCGCAAAGAGAACGCCTCATCTCTACACTATGCACTTGCAAAGGGAACTATATAGCAAAAAGCCTCCCCCTGTCAAATGGGATTTCCGCTTGACTCCGTACTATATTTTCGTATAGTGATAAAGGAAAAGAAATTCACTAAAAAGGAGGAAATATGAAGGTTCAAATCGTTGGTAGTCACATGTGTCCGGGATGCGTAGAAATTCTGGAAGAAATGAAGAAAAGAAATGTAGATGTGGATTTTGTAAATATTTTTGAGGATTTTCACTCTCTGAAATATTATCTGATGTTACGGGAGCAGGAGGACTGCTATGCGGAGATTCGGAAGCAGGCCCTTCAGTCTGATTATCCTGAAAATGGCAGACTGGGCATTCCTTGCATGATTCTTCCGGACGGAAGAAAGTTCTTGGATATGGATGAGGCATTGAAGGCTTTGGAAGCTTAATAGCTCCAAAGCCCCCTACATTCTACCCTTTTCTACCTGCTCCTTTGCCAGTACCGCAGCACCTAATGCTCCGGCATAGCGGGCATTTTTATGGGAGTGAATAGGCTTTCCGATTTTCTCCGATAAAATCTCCTGAAAATAGGCCGCTTCACAGAGCCCTCCGGTAAGATAGACCTCCGGGCTTTGATCTCTGAGCCTTCCCAACATTTGCACCACCTTTCCTGCAACGGATTGCAGGATGCCGTAAGCAATATTGGCTCGTTCAATCCCCTGTCCCACCAAGGAAATTACCTCTGATTCCGCAAAAACCGTACACATAGAGCTGATTTTTACTTCTTCGGTATGCTCCTTGGCAAGAGAATTCAAGTCCTCCATGGAAATGTTTAAACGGTTTGCCATAACCTCCAAAAACTTCCCTGTTCCTGCGGAGCATTTGTCGTTCATAAAAAATTCTTCCACGGTTCTCCCCTTACAGGTAATGACCTTGGTATCCTGACCGCCCACATCAATCACATTCATGGCTTCATTCCCAAAAAGAGCCATGGCCCCTTTGGCATGGCAGGTGATTTCCGTCATGGTTTTTCCCGCAAAGGCCACCGCGTTTCTACCGTAACCCGTGGCAATGCAGGCATAATGTTCTTCATCCATGGGTTCTTCCAATCTTTCCCCAATGGACTTTAGGGCCTCAAAGCTACTCCAGCCGGTAGGCACGGAAAAGGCTTGAAGAATCTCGCCTTTCCCGTCTAAAACCACCGCCTTTCCCGCTGTGGAGCCTATATCAATTCCTAAATATTTTCTCTCCATCTTTCCTTCCCTACAAAAAGACTAAAAAGGAATTACAGCATCTCGATAAATGCTGCCACACGGGTATTTAACTGTCCCACATCGGACTGAGAGTAGTCAGTCTCTACATTAAGATAAGGAATGCCCTTTTCTTCATTTACAAAGCGGCGAATCTTATTGGTCTCAATAGCATAGGTATGGCAGGCCTGCAAGGTCATATCCAAAACACCATCCGCATGATACTCACTGATCATATCGCCCAAAGTCTGGAAACGGTTATTATTCGGTGTCATTACAGAGCAGCCAATAGCCAGGTATCTTCTGGAAATTGCCTCGTAGATATCTTCAGCATTTTCATCCACCTGAATACCGATAGCCTTTTCTCCTGTACAGTTTTCATATCCTACTACTACACCGCCATTTTCCTCTACCGCACGAATGACCTTCTCGGTAGCTCCTCCGATAGGGCAGCCTGTAATCAGTATACGGGGGCGCTTCTCAAAATGTTTTCCTGCCTTATATTCCTCTTCTGTCTTCTGCTTTAAGGCGATGATTTCCTCCGCCAATGCCGCTCTATCAAACTTAAAGGTAGAGCCGTAGAGTACCTTAAAAACATCATATCCGGAAATCGGTGTAGGATCGTGCTTCATGAGTCCGTAGAAATCCTTTAATGCCTGATTGGCTCTATTGTTGACTCTGGTGGCTTCTCTAACCATTTCATCGGTAATATCCACCTGGAACTTCTCGGACAGATAGTCCTTTAAACGAATGATTTCGTTTCGATACAGCTGAACAGCCAATTCTGTCTGCTCATGGGGCAGCCGCAGGAAGAAAACGTCCTTAAACTCGCTCATCAGTTCGTACATCTTCTTCTTTCCGTCACAGGTGCTTTCTCCCACAACCACGTCGGAAAAATAGAAGAAGGGACACTTGTCGGTTTTTGCAAAACCATAGCTTGACTTAATCAAAGGGCAGAGATTCTTGGGTAAATCCTTCTCCGCCTCTGCAATGGTTTCATCGGAAGTGGAGCAAAGAGAAACGCTGGCTGCTCCTGCCGCCATAGCGATTTCCTTCGGAAAATAAGTACAATAGGATCCTACAATGGGCTTCCCCTGATCCTTCCATTCCTTCACCATCAGGAAGGACTTCTTTCTCTGCTCCGCAAAACTCTCAAAAATCTCCGGCAAATCCTGTACAAGTTGCATGTTTGTCTCCTTTCCAAAATAGACGCAAGTAGAATATATTGTGCTACAGCTCCTCTTCCCTCCTGACAAAGGAGAGAAACTGTTGTAACCTTTCCTGTTTGGTATCGGAGAAAAACTCCTCCGGTGGGGCATCCACCTGAATCTTTCCTTCTTCCATAAATAAAATTCGGTTTGCCACCTGTCTGGCAAAGGAAATTTCATGGGTGACGATAAGCATGGTGCGCCCCTCTTTCGCTACCTCTTGTATGGTAGCCAAGACTTCCTTTACCCACTCCGGATCCAGAGCCGAGGTGGGTTCATCGAATAAAATCACCTCGGGGTTTACCGCCAATGCTCTGGCAATGCCCACTCTTTGCTGCTGTCCTCCGGACAGCTTGGACGGATAGAAGTCCATTCTATCCCCCATCCCTACTTGCTCTAATAAATGCTTGGAAATTTCTTCCGCCTCCGCTTTGGGCATCTTTTGCACCTTCGTTAAGGCTTCCATAACATTTTCCAAGGCAGTTTTGTTTTTAAACAGGTTGAACTGCTGAAAAACCATGGAAGATTTCCGCCGTAAAGCATAAACTTCTTCCTTTGTGTGGGACTTTACGTCCACTGTACATTCCCCGATGCGAATCTTTCCTTCGCTGGGTACCGTAAGATAATTTAAACAACGAAGCAGGGTGGACTTTCCCGTTCCGGAAGGACCAATGATGGCTACAATATCTCCTTTATGAATCTCCAAGGAAATATCCTTTAAAACCTCTGTTCCTCCCGGAAAGCTTTTGGACAAATGTTCAATTTCTATGAGCACTTCTTTTGCCACGGATTGTCCTCCCTACTTCTATGCATAATCCTTTACATACTTCTTTACATAATTCTTTACATAATTCTTTGCATACTTCAATATGTACTGCTGTATGAATACTCTTCTTATACTCTTCCGCTTATTTCTTATTCCACGGTAAAGCCAAGCTCACTGTAAGGAATAATGTTCTTGGTCATATCGGAATACATATATTTCTCTACAATCTTTGCTACAGTTCCGTCCTCCAGCATTTCGGAAAGAACCACATTTACCTCATTTCTTAAAGCCTTACCCTCATCAGTTTTGGCAAAGTAGTAAGCAACATCGTTGGCATAAAGTCGCTCATCCAAGAAACGAAGCTTATTGTTGCTGGCATTTTCCCACTTATAGACTGCGGAGTCTGTGGAAGCAAAGGCATCCAGTCTTCCCAAAAGAACATCCTGATATCCTGCGGAACCGTTCTCTCCCTCATACAGGGTTACAGTAAAGCCCTTTTCCTGTCCCATTCTTTCAATGGTCTGCTGGGCAGCCTGTCCGTTTAATACTCCAACCTTCTTATCCTTTAAATCATCGAAGGTCTTAATGGCACTGTCTTCCTTTACCACTACGCACTGTGCATCTCCATAGTAAGGTACGGAGACCAAATACTTCTGCACTCTGTCAGCATTTACCGCATAACAGTTTGCAGCCACATCCGCTCTCTTCGCATCCACCTGTCCGAAGGTTGCTCCGGAGCCGGTAGCCTGCATGACGTCAATGGTCCAACCGGTTCTGTTTCCTATTTCTTTCCAGATTTCCGCATCAATACCGGTCCAGTTGCCCTTCTCATCAATCAAGCTGTAGGGCTCTCCTCCACCGCTGGTAGCTACATGGACGGTTCTTCCTTTTGTGATTTCCACCTTGGCACTATCACTGCCTGCCTTCTCTGTAGCTTTCTCACTTTCTCCCGCCTTCTCCTCGGCTTTCTCAGAAGCTACCTCAGTAGCCTTCTCACTGGCATTTTCGCTTCCTGCCGCAGTTGTTGCAGTCTTGGCTCCTCCGCAGGCATTTAATGCCAATGCAGCCAAGGCCAAAGCAATCCATAAATTCTTTTTCTTCATTTTTCTTCCTCCCTACACAAAAGTTTCGCTTTTCCAAGCAGTAGCCGGTGTTCTTTGAATTTCCGTATAAAAGCTCTTTCATCAGGAAAGCTTTATCCCAGAGCGCTGTCGATAAGCCAAATACGCCTACAGCATTTCTTTCCTTTAGTAAGCTTCCTTTAGACGCTTCTCCACTATTTTCCGGAAAAAATCAAAGAAACTAATCACAACCCAGTACACCAGCATCACTGCCCCATAAACTTCAAAATAACGGTAGCTTTGGGAGCCTTCCGTTCTGGCTGCTCCCATGATATCTGGAACCCCCAGCATAAAGGCTAGGGAACTGGATTTGATTAGATTGATAAAGTCATTAAAGAGGGGGGGTATAGCCACACGAATTGCCTGAGGTAAGACAATGCGGTATACCACCTGAAAGTGAGTCATCCCTAAAGACAGAGCCGCTTCTTTCTGTCCTTCTTCTACAGACATAAGGGCTCCTCGGATGCTTTCTGACATAAATGCTCCAACATTGACACTCAGCACAAAGGCTACTGCGGAAATCGGTGTCATGTCTCTTACAAGAACACTGTAAACCGCCAAGCCGAAATAAAAGAAATAAAGCTGGGCAACGATGGGGGTTCCCCGCATAAAGGAAACCAAAAATTTACATAAGGGGTTTAAAATCGGAACCTGATAATAAGAAATAATGGCAATCAAAATGCCTAAAATCAGGGAGAAAAATGTTGCGATTAAAGCGATTTCCAGAGTTACGGGAACCTTTAGGAAAATCTTGGGAACCACAGAAAAAAAATAAGAAACATCAAACATTGCGCTATCCACTTTCCTCTATACAAGCCTTAAAATTCGTGTCAAAAAGAAAATTTTTCTTTTATAGGATAAACGAAAATGCATAGCATGACAAATTCTGAAAACTTATAATTTCTTATATTTATAGAGAATTTAAATATGCGCATTTTTTATGAGTCTCCTTAGCAAAAAAGAGAGTGCATCCACTCTCCTTAAGCTGATATTTCTATTCTATATACCTATAACTGTCTTACCCTTATGCTTCCTCCGCCAACGACCTTATGGACTGAGCATACTCCGAAGGAGACATGTCACACTCTTTTTTAAACTGCCGGGAAAAATAATGAATGGAGGAATAGCCCAGCTGGTCTGCAATCTGGGTAAAGTTTAACTGCCCCTCTCGAATCATCCGCTTTGCGGTATCAATCTTCATCTTATGGAAGAGTTCCATCACTCCCATGCTTCCCACTTCCTGAAAAAGCTTTTGCAAATGAGAGCGTCCCAAAAGCATATCTCGACAGATTTCCTCTATAGTAAGCTTCTCCTGAATTCTTCTTTCCAGATACTCTACCACGCTGTTATAAAGCTCCCGTTTCCGATTTCCCTTTTCCACAAAATACTCCGTACTTCTCCCCGGTAAGGGTAAAGAAAAATACCGTCTGTATAAGGAAATCAAAAACTCCGCCAAATACTGCCGAATCAGCTGTTGCCCGCCGAAATTTTGCTCCGGAGAGAAAAGCAGCTTCTTTTGGTAGGGCTGATCCATTCTTCCGCTGAAAACATTGCTGCCTTCTTGAATAATTTTCGATAAAATCCGCTTTTCCTGCTCCGTAACGGAAAGACATTTTCTACGAAAATGCCAGAGGGCGGGACTGTGGCAGTAAAAACTGATGACCACAAGGCTGGGCGCACTCTTTCCGTTGGTTAAGACATTATGAAACTCATTGGGTTCATGAAAGAGTATTTCTCCCTTTTTCAGGGGAATCTCCTTCTCTCCCGCAATAGCGGTGATTTCTCCGGAATCCACACAAACAAATTCCCAAAAGGGATGAGCCTCTCCGGGAAAGGCAAAATCTTTATGATATTGAAAATAATGAAGAGATACCAGTTCCAAAATCTCTATAGAATCCTGCAAATACACGCTTTCGTAATCCATTCTTCCCTCCCTAAACTTGCCTTTACCCCCAATACCGATACATTTGTTGTATTTTCAGCAGTTAATATGCACTTAAAATGCACTTAAAACGTACTTAAAACGCTATGGAAGCTTAATAAGCTGTTTTTCCTTCTTGTCCTCCAGCATCGCTATACTATTCGATTATACCAATTAAATCGCTAATCATGCAAATATATATTCCCATTTTTTATGCTTTTTGCACTAAAATACGGGGTGGATTTATTTTCACTTTTAACACCAATCATGGCTATAAAGCAAAACCGGGCTTAAATAGCAGTCATAGGAAATGGTCTCAGTGCAAAGCAAGAAATGCAGATGAATTTCGCAATAGGGAAAACAGAAAATACCAAGGAATAGAGAGGCAGCATTATGGGAAAAAGAACAGGACAATTAACTCTTCCCGGAGAAGAGAATTTTTTTGAAGAAACCAAGGAACTGGTGGAGCGTTTAGGAGCTGATGCCATCAGAGACAGTGACGGCACGCACTTGGATCCAAAAAGCAAAACTCTGCCGGTAAAAATTTACAGCACTTATTTTGTAGCCAGAGGGCACAATGAATTTGCAGAAAAGCATCCGGAGGAGTGTCAGCAATTTTATCTGATGTCAAAGCCTCTAACCGCCTATTCCTCCCACTTGGAAATCCCCTATATGGAAGGCTTCTTTCCAAAGCAGGTAAGTCCGGACTTTGACCATGATCCGAAAAAATGGTGGGAGCTTATAGACCGTAGTACAGGGGAAGTGGTAGAGTCCTCCCTTTGGAGCCTAAAGACAGAAAAGACGGAAGAGGGAAATCAGTATCTCCTGATTCTGGAAGATGCTCTTCCCTTCCACCGTTATACCCTAAGCTTTTTGGCCTATGCCCTTTGGGATCCCACAGAGCTTTATAACCACATTACCAACCAATGGGGGGATAAGCCCGGAGACATCCCTTTTGACATTCGGAAGCCCCACAGTAAAGCCTTTGCAAAATCCTGTCTTAGTCAGTGGTTGGCAGAACACCCGGATACGGATGTGGTGCGCTTCACCACCTTTTTCTACCATTTTACCCTCCTTTTCAATCATGAAGAAAAGGAAAAATATGTGGATTGGTTTGGCTATGGAAACACCGTTTCCACAGATGCTTTAGAGGCCTTTGAAGAGGAATACGGCTATGCTCTTCGGCCGGAGGATTTGGTGGACGAGGGATATTTCAACAGTACCTTCCGTATTCCCAGCAAGGCTTATCTGGATTACATGGATTTTATCCAGCGCTTCGTGGCCAAGGAAGCCAAGGAGCTGGTGGAGCTTTGCCATAAGGAAGGCAGAGAAGCCATGATGTTCCTGGGGGATAACTGGATCGGTACAGAGCCCTATGGAAAATATTTTCCCTCCATCGGCTTAGACAGCGTGGTGGGAAGCGTGGGAGGAGGGGCTACTCTTCGTCTGATTTCCGACATTCCCGGAGTCCGTTATACCGAAGGGCGTTTCCTTCCCTACTTCTTCCCGGACAGCTTCTCCCCCGGTATGCATCCCGAAAAGGAAGCCATAGAAAACTGGATTAGCGCAAGACGGGCCATTTTCAGAAGTCCCATTGACCGCATCGGTTACGGCGGATATTTGAGCCTTGCCTACAAGTTCCCCGCCTTTTTGGACAGCATGGAAAAGGTGGCGGAGGAATTTAGAGAAATTCATCAGGAAGTAAAGGGTCAGAAAGCCTACAACAAATGTAAGGTAGCCATCCTGAATGCCTGGGGAAAAATTCGTTCCTGGCAGGCTTACATGGTGGCGCACGCCCTGTATTATCAGCAGATTTACAGCTATTTCGGTATTTTGGAAGCCCTGTCCGGTATGGCGGTGGAGGTGGAATTCCTCTCCTTTACCGATCTTTTGGAAAATGGAATTCCAAAAGACATTGATGTCATCCTGAACGCAGGAGATGCAGGTACCTCCTGGTCCGGTGGAGAAATCTGGCAAAATGAAAAGCTTTGCACCATGATTCGGCAATTCGTCTATGAGGGTGGCGGCTTTATCGGTGTGGGAGAACCCTGCGCTACGCCGTATCAAGGTAGCTTCTTCCAGCTTTCCGATGTGCTGGGTGTAGAGAAGGAGCTGGGCTTCAGCCTGTCTACAGACAAGTATTTTAAAACGGAAAAGACCGCCCACTTCTTACTGGAGGACTTTTCCAAAGAAGAGCTTTCCTTTGGAGAGAGCAAGAAAAACATTTACGCAACAGATAAAGATACAGAGATTTTGGAATATAGCGACGGTTCTGTGCACCTTTCTTCCCATGCTTTCGGAAAGGGTCGAGGCATCTATATGGCAGGACTTCCCTACTCTCCGAAAAACACCAGACTTCTTTTACGGGCTCTTTTATACAGTTGCGGTAAGGAAAATGAATATGCTCTCTACCAGGCCACAAACCCCAGCTGTGAAGTTCACGCCTATCCGGAAAAAGGGCTACTTGCGGTTTTAAACAATAGTCAAGTGCCTCAAGATACCGGCTATTATGACGGAAAGGGAAGGCTACAGGAAATCCATTTGGAAGCCGGGGAAATGCAGTGGCATAAAGAAGCATAGGGCAGAAAAGTACATGGCATGATAAGCCAAAATAGCACGAGGTTAAAAGGATAAATGCTTTACACAATCGTATAAAGATTATTTAGGAAATTCTCCCTATACTTAGAAGAAAATAACAGAGGTTTTTGTTTCTTCTATATAATTCATAAAAAATAAGAAGAAGCAGGACAAAGAGAGGAAATCCCCTACAGTAAGCAAGGGAATTTTCTGGAAAACGGAGGAAAATATGAAAAGAAAATTATTGTATCCCATCGCCGTAATGGCATCATTAGCTCTTGCGCTTACAGCATGCGGCGGCAGCCAGACAAAGGAAAGCGCAAAAGATGAGAAAAGCGAAAGCAAGGCAGAAGCAGGCAGCAAAGCGGAAAAGGCTGATGCTTCCGCACAGAGTGGAGACGGATTAGTATACTGGTCCATGTGGGAGGCTACAGAGCCACAGGGACAGGCTTTGAAAGAAGCGATTGATGCTTTCACCAAGGATACCGGCATCGCCGTAGATGTACAGTTTAAGGGAAGAACCGGAATCCGTGAAGGATTACAGCCCGCACTGGATGCCGGAACCAACATTGACCTTTTCGATGAGGATATCGACCGTGTAAACAAGACCTGGTCTGCTTACCTTTTAGATTTAGAAGAATTGGCAAAGGCAAATGACTATGAGAAGACGGCAAATGCCGGTTTGATTGCAGCTTGTAGAGAAGTAGGCGGAGGAACTTTAAAGTCTATTCCTTACCAGCCAAATGTATTTGCTTTCTTCTACAATAAGGCAATCTTTGAAGAAGCAGGTGTAAAAGAAGTACCAAAGACCTGGGAGGAACTGGATAAGGCTTGTGCTTTAATCAAGGAGAAGGGCTATGCTCCTATCACCAGCGATGATGCTTATATCTTAAGTAGCTTCGGATATCACCTGTCCAGAATCAACGGTTATGAGAAAGCTTCTTCTATTGTAAAAGATGGAAAGTGGGATGATCCTTCCGTTCTTGCAGTGGCTAAGGCTTACGAAGACTTTGCCAAGAAAGGCTATTTCTCCGAGAGCATTGCTTCCAATGTTTGGCCTGCAGGGCAGAACCAGGAATTGGCTGCAGGAACTGCTGCAATCTACTTAAACGGTTCTTGGCTTCCAAACGAAGTGAAAGATATTGCCGGTGACGACTTCCAGTGGGGATGCTTTAGCTATCCTGCAGTAGAAAACGGAGTAGATGGCATTGAAGCAGCGAACTTCGGAGCACAGGTATTGGCAATCAACAAGAATTCCAAGCATGCTGAAGATGCATTCAAGTTAATCACCTACTTCACCAAGGGTAAGTACGACCAGAAGCTTTCCGAGATGTCTTTGGGAATTCCTGCAGACAGCGACAATAAGGAATGGCCTGAGATTTTATCCTCTGTAAAGCCTGTTATGGAGAGCTTAAAGACTCGTTATCCTTGGGCAGCTTCCGCAGAAGATAATGCTGATATGACTCCTATCTTAAAGGAGAACTTCACAAAGCTTTGCGGCGGCAGCATCACTGCTGAGGAGTTTGTAAAGAATTTACAGAAGTAATGAAATAGTAAAACGACATTTGACGCTGTGAAAAAAGGAAATCAGGGTCCTCCCCAAAAATGGGGAGGGGAATCCCTTCAAACTTCTTTTTTCACAGCCAATTTTTTAGGAGGCTACAGTGAAAAAGAATTCTGCTATACTATTTGCCTTTGTCAGTCCTGCGGCAATTCTCTTTCTTTTGGTGTTTCTTTATCCCATCCTGAGAACCTTGTGTATGAGCTTCTTTAAGATTGACGGGGTAACGGATGCCTTTTCCAAATGGCAGTTTGTGGGATTGGAAAACTATCAAAAGCTATTAAGCACCACCCTTTTCCGGATTTCTATGGGAAATCTCTTCCGGATTTGGGCTTTTGGGGGAATCCTGGTGCTCAGCCTTTCCCTTCTTTTTGCAGTAATTATAACCTCCGGAATCCGTGGCAAAAGCTTTTTCCGTGCCATGATTTATCTTCCCAATATTGTTTCTGCAGTGGCCTTAGCCACCATGTGGCTTCAGTATGTTTACAGCCCGAAATTCGGCTTACTGAAGAGCTTTTTCACCATGATACATCTGGATAAGCTGGCCAGGATTCAATGGCTCAGCAATGACCATAAGTTTATGGCTCTTTTGATTGCCTATTGCTTCGGCATGGTGGGCTATCACATGTTGATTTTTGCCAGCGGCATCGAGAGAATCAGTGGAGACTACTTTGAAGCTGCCACCTTAGACGGCGCCAATAGACTCCAGCAATTCCGACATATTACCCTTCCTCTTTTAAAGGGAATGTTCCATACCAATATCACCATGTGGTCTGTCAGCAGCGTAGGCTTCTTCGTCTGGTCCCAGCTTTTCTCCACGGTAACGGCGGACACCCAGACCATCACCCCCATGGTCTATATGTATATGCAGATTTTCGGAGCAGGAAACAGTGTTACGGAGCGAAATGCGGGAATCGGAGCCGCGGTAGGGGTTTGCTTAAGCCTTTGTGTAGTCCTAATCTTCCAGCTTTGCAATCGACTCTTCAAGGACAAGGATTTGGAGTTCTAGAATTGCTGAAAATACTATAACTAAGATTCTAAAGTATTTTCCATTATGAAAAATCATATTACCAAGTCTAGGATGGCTAAATCATTTTTTAAAAGTCCGTAAAGCCGGTCTGTATAAAAGATAGAATAGGAACATAAACAAGAAGGAGAAACAATATGTCATTCTTTTCCAAAGAAAAAACTTATAGAGATCCCATACGTTGGCAGAAGGAGTTGCGTTTAGCCCCTGCTTATCTGCTACTTTTGATTTGGATTTTCTTCACAGTGGTTTTGCTGGGTTGGGTGGTTTTGGCCAGCTTTTCCACCACCAAGGAAATCTTTGCCAACAACTTGCTTTCCTCCGGTTTCCACTGGGAGAATTACGAGAAGGCCTGGGTCAATTCCGATGTATCCACCATCTTTTTTAACTCTCTCTTTTATTCTCTGAGCTCCGTTTTTCTTTTGGTTTTGGTCTGTGCACCGGCAGCCTATGCCCTTTCCCGCTTTTCCTTTAGGGGAAATCAGCTCATGCAAAATGCCTTTGTGGCATCCATGGGTGTACCGGTGGTCATGATTGTTCTACCCCTCTTTGCCATGGTGGCAGGACTGGACATTTTAAATCATGTAATCCCCAACAAACTTACCCTGATTTTCCTCTATGTGGGCATCAATGTACCTTACACCACGATTTTTCTGATGGGATTTTTTGCCAATATTTCCAGAGCCTTTGAAGAAGCGGCCGCCATCGACGGTTGTCCTCCCGGAAAATGCTTTTGGCAGATTATGCTGCCTATGGCACAACCGGGCATTATCACTGTCAGCATTTTTAACTTTATCAATGTCTGGAACGAGTACTTCATTTCCCTGATTTTCGGAAACTCCGACCAGGTGCGTTCTGTGGCGGTTGGACTCTACTCCATGATTAACTCCATGAAATATACCGGAGACTGGGCAGGAATGTTTGCCTCTGTCATCATTGTCTTCTTACCCACCTTTGTACTCTACCTCTTCCTTTCCGAGCGAATTATTGCCGGAGTAACCGGAGGCGGTGTAAAGGGATAAAAAGCGTAAATATTTGCAGTGCAAAGCTGCAGTTTTTTCCTCATGCCATTTTTTGAAAAGGAAGTCCTATGAAAAACAAATTAACAAACGAAGAATTGCAAAATGCCCTTTCCCGATTCACTTTGGAGGGAGAGGTAAAATCCTGTAGCCCCTACGGTTCGGGGCATATCAATGATACCTTTTTGGTGGAAGCCGGCAGAAAATATATTCTGCAACGAATCAACAGTGAAATCTTCACAAAACCCAGGGAGTTGATGGAAAATGTAGACCTGGTCTGCCGCTTTATGACGGAAGAAATCAAGAAACAGGGCGGAAATCCGGAACGGGAAAGCTTGCAGATTATCAAAACCAAGGACGGAAGCCTCTATTACGAAGACGAGATGAAGAATTTTTTCCGAATGTATCTCTATATTACCGACTGTAAGGCCTTCGACCTTGTAGAAAAACCGGAACACTTTTATGAAAGCGCCTATGCCTTTGGACATTTTCAAAAGCTGCTTTCAGACTTTCCCGCAGAAAAATTGCATGAGACCATCCCCCACTTCCATGACAGCCCACAGCGTTTTCAGCATTTTCTGAAGGCTGTAGAAGAGGATAAATACGATAGAAAAAAAGATTGTGAAGAGGAAATTCAGTTTTTCCTCTCCCATGAGATAGACTTATCCTATGCTTTGGCGCTTTTAAAAAAGGGAGAATTGCCGCTACGGGTAAGCCACAACGACACCAAGTTAAACAATGTACTCTTTGATGCCAATACGGAGAAGGCTCTTTGCATCATTGACTTGGATACTGTCATGCCGGGACTTTCCATCTTTGATTTTGGAGATGCCATCCGCTTTGGTGCCAACACCGGAGCGGAGGACGAAGAGGATTTGAGCAAAATTTCTCTGTCTCTCCCCCTCTTTTCCCTCTATACCAAGGGCTTTTTAGAGGCCTGCGGAAGCTCTCTTTGGGAGAAAGAGATTCTTTCCCTACCGGAAGGCGCAAAGATTATGACTTTAGAATGCGGCATGCGCTTCCTCACCGACTATTTGCAGGGGGACAGCTACTTCCATGTGAAAAGACCGGGACATAACCTGGATCGTGCCAGAACCCAGATTGCCCTGGTGAAGGATATGGAAAAGAAATGGACGGAGATGAAGGCAGAAGTTCAGAAATATCTTCCTTGAAGCAAAAAGGAGCTACAAAAAATCAAAATATAAAGAGATTTTCGGCAATATAGGTCTGAATGAGGGGTAGTCTGAGCCCGTCGGTACTTGCGAAAAACAAGAGAATCGCAGTTTTTCGCTTAGTATCCGCTACGTGGCGAAGCTAGCAAGAGCGTGCCCCAATTCAGACCTATATTGCATAGAAAATTATTTTGATTTTTTACAGCTGCTTTTTATCTCCAAATAAACCAAACGAAGAGGTAGCCGGTTCCTGCTGCTGCCAAGGTAAAGGGAATTCCGATTTTCATAAATTCGCCGAATCCTACCTTGTAGCCCTCCTGCTTTAACATGCCTACTGCTGTGATATTGGCACTGGCTCCGATGGGGGTGATATTTCCTCCCAAAGTTGCACCGGTCAAGAGTCCAAAATACAGAAGATAGGGTTCAATCTGTAAGAGCTGGCAAATGCCGGTAATGATGGGAAGCATGGTTGCTACATAGGGAATATTGTCAATAAAGGCAGAAAATATCACAGAGCCCCACACGATAATGCTGTATAAGAGGAAGAGATTATTTCCTCCCATTTTCACAATACTCTCCGCCGCAAGGTCTATTAAGCCCACATCCGTGATCCCCTGAATCACAAGGAAAAGCCCCATTAAAATCAAGAGAGTCTCTCTATCCACAGAAAGCAAAGACTTCTTGAGATTTTCCGGCATTTTCTTCACATGAAAATCCACCGCCATACAGATGACAGCGATAACACAGCAAATCAAACCGTTAATAATTCCGGGAGTGTTGGGAATAAAGGAAGCCACAATCAAAGAAACCACCACTCCAATCAAGGCAATACTGGGAAAATATCCCTCTACCTCGGTTTTTTCCGTAGCCTCCACCGGCTGACGGAATTTTCTAAATAGAAACATCATAATCGGTACCGTCGCCATGGCTCCCAGCTCTACGGAAAAGAACATTCCGGGTCTTCCCTTCATAAAGAAAAACTCCATGAAGTTCATCTTGGCATAGCCTCCCAACATAATGGAAGTGGTGTCCCCTACTAGGGTGGCCGCTCCTTGTAAGTTGGAGGATACCGCAATGGATAAAAGCATGGGAATCGGGCTGATTTTGATTTTCTTACAAATAGCAAGTCCCACAGGAGCAATCATCAAAACCGTTGCCACATTGTCGATAAAGGCGGATACCGAGCCTGCAAATAAGGACATCAAAATAATAACCCACATCACATTGGAACATTTATCCAATATAATCTCCGCCAGACGGTTGGGCATCTTGGATTCAATAAAGTAATATACGATGACCATAGTTCCGCCGATCATCATTATCACGTTCCAGTTAATGACAGACAGGAGGTAGAGGGGATTTCTCTGTAATATCCCTAATCCCACAAAAAGGAGGGCCACCGCCCAAATGGCATACAGTCTCCATTCCTGCTTCACAATCATCACTACATACATGAGAATAAACAAAATCAATGCAATACTTTGTAATGGCATCCCTACTACTCCTTTACTCTACAATATCCACTCTTACTAATTGGCTTCCTATACTACTGTTTTGTAGTTGCTTTATGATCGCTTTACGATTGCTTTATGCAGATCTATCTTACTTTCTTACCCTAATACTACCGGGCAAAGAAAAAACTCCCGCAAAGCAGGAGCTGTTTTTCCTTTGTTATGCTATTTTGCCCTAAGCTATTAAGAATGTCAAGAATTCTCTTCTTTTTGATACTTTGCACCATTTCCAAAGGGGAAAGTTCCCTCTCCCACCCCTTTCAGAAAATGATACTTGGCAATCCCCAAATCCACCATGTCCATGTCGTAATTATCCGGTACCGAAGCCCGAAGTTCCCCATGCTCATAAAAGAACTTCGGCTTTTGCTTATTTAAAGCACTGGGGGCTAAGGCTACCGCCTCCATCCCCTCCTGAATCCAATGAGGATAAGAATCCTGTCCGGAAATGCGTTCATGCCAAGGCTTTTTCTTCATAGGGAATAAACTGCCAATCAGTTTTCTACCGATTCCCTCTTCTCCGCTGTGTCCAAGCGCAATTACCGCCTGAATATGCTCATCCTCCGGATAGCAGAAGCTTTCCCGGTCAAAGGTTCCTCCAACCCAGCAGCTTCCTATTCCCAGCTCTTCCACAAACAGCACCAGCTCTTCCCCATAGAAACCGATTTTCTCCCGAAAATGGGCAAGTCCCGCATTTCCCTTTAAGAGAATTAAACTGCGAACATTTTTGAAAAGTCCGTAGCTTTTCCGAAAATCCTGAAATGCTCTACTGCCGTCTTCTTCAAACTCTATCGTAAGTCCTGTTTCCAGATTGATCTCAGAAATTTTATTTTGAATCGCCGCCATTTCCTCCTCGGACAGAGGGGCAGGAGTGAAAATACGATGTGATTTACGATGTAGGATTGCGTCTGTCATGCTTTTTCTTCCAGCAGCCTTTCTTATTAGAATTTATTTCTTTCGTTTTCCTTCAGCATTTATAGCTATTACGAAATTTATTATTGTTACCAAGCTTTGCGCCGACTTCTTCTCTATTTTTAGTAGAAGAAAACACCCTTCCTAGTATAGAAAGTTTTTTATAAAAAGCAAGGGAGAGGATGTCACTTCCTCTCCCTCTACTCCATAACGTATTTCATTTCCGCTTACTACGAAAATATGCCCTTACATCCTCCGCAGATAAATATCCCTCTTCTTCCCCGGAGTGCCTTCCTTCATTTAGTTCACACATAAGACGAAGCATGGTTTTCGTTTTCTCAAATTCTTCGTCCTCTGCAATATCTCGACAGTATGTAGCCATACTTCCCTCTCCTACTCTGCTTTTAACAATGCGCTTACCAATGCCGGAATCGCCGCAAAATCCTCTTCCTTGGCAACCCATTCCGCCCGAATATTCTCGGGAATCACAGAAAATCCTGCCCCCTTTAAGGACTCCTGCAAAACCTTCACGGACTCTCCGCTCCAGCCATAACAGCCAAAGGCCGCTGCCTTTTTCTTCTTAAACTTCAGCTGCTTTAAAAACTCCAGCCAGCCTGCCACAGGAGACAAAATAGAATTTGCCACCGTAGGAGAACCTACTGCAATGGCTTTTGACTTAAAGACCTCCGTCATTACTTCATTTTTATCCGACTTGGAAATATTAAAGACCTTCACCACCGTATCCGGACTTTGCCGATGAATCTCCTCCGCAATGCTGTAGGCAATCTTTGTGGTGCCCTCCCACATGGTATCAAAGGCAATCGTCACCTGATCTTCCTGATAATCCTGTGCCCACTCCGCATATTTTTCCACAATCTGCATGGGGTTTTCCCGCCAGATGGCTCCATGGGAAGGAGCAATCATTTCAATAGGCAGATTCAAAGCCGTAATCTCTTCCAGTTTTTTCCGTAAAATCGGAGCGAAGGGGGCCAGGATATTGGCATAGTACTTCATGGCTTCCTTCATGAGAACGCATTGATTTGCCTTGTCGTTAAAAAGCTCCTCTACCGCATAATGCTGTCCGAAGGCATCCATGGAGAAAAGAATATTGTCTCCGGTTAAGAAAGTCGCCATGGAATCCGGCCAGTGGAGCATCCGCATTTCCAGGAAAATAAGCTTCTTTCCATTTCCGATATCCAAGGAATCCCCGGTCTTAACCACGTGGAAATTCCAGCCCCTCTTGCCATACTGTCCTTCAATGCTTTTTACCGCATTTTCCGTACAATAAATCGGCACATCGGGAATCTCTTCCAAAATAGTGGTAAGGGAGCCGGAATGATCACACTCCCCATGATTTGCCACAATAAAATCAATCTTTTTTAAATCAATTTCCTTTTTCAGATTCTCCACGAAGTCAAAACGGTGGGGTGTCCAAACCGTATCCATCAAAACCGTCTTCTCTTCCTCGATGAGATAGGCATTTTGGCTGGAACCGTTGATGATAGAATAATCATCTCCATGAAAATGCTGTAGTTCCCAGTCGATATAGCCTATCCAACTGACATTTCCCTTTACCGCTTTTCTCATCTTTTCCTCCTAAAGAATCCTCTTATGTATGCTAAATATTCTTTTACGCCAAACTAATCAACAAAGCCATTTTGAAATTTCCCTTTGCTGTTACTGCATGTCGACCTGCCTTGGCAAAATGGAACTCTTCTCCCGCATGAATCACATGATCAACGCCCTCATACTGAATCACTGCCTCCCCTTCCAGAGCAAATACCATAGCCTCTCCCGGCGCTGCATGCTCGGAAAGACCGGTTCCCTCTGAAAAAGACATCAGCACAAACTTCATTTTCTCATTGTGCATCAAATCCATGTTTACAATCTTACCCTCCTGGTATGGAAGTAAGTCTGCCAAACGAAAAACCTCACCTGCTTTTACTGCTTCATTCATAAAATCTTCCCTCCTTATGGAAATTTCTGTGTATACTGCGCCCTTTTCACTACGGATTCCCACCGGTTTCTCCACCGGGGTGAGAATGGCCTGTCCTTTTGATAGGAACTTCCCTTCTCCTGTTCCGTAAACTTCTATCTCCCCCTCAGCTACGAAAAGTAACTTATGATAGGGATAAAGCTCTGCACTAATATCCGTCCTCTCCGCCATGGAAAAATAAATAACGGCGTTTTCTCTCGAATGAATCTGCTTGGAGACGGTACATCCCCGTACCGGTGGATTCTCTCTTGCTATGGAAAACACTTCTCCGACTTTTTCTTTCATAAGCCTCCTTTCTTTACTGAAGGACTTTGATTTTGAAAATGCTTTAGGCTTTAAAAACATTGTTTTTGAAGTCTCTTTAAGCTCTAAAAAGTTCTGCCCTAGAAACGCTTTAAACTTTAGATTTATAAAGGGCTTGCATCTTTAAATCCTTCTTACAAAGTCTATTGTATACAATATAAAAGATATGTTTGTTGCAAATGCAACATTTTATCAAAGATAACTCTTTTTCACAAAGTATTCAAGGGCTGCATTTTATTCCTCTTCCTCAAGTAGCTCATGCTCATGGATGTTCTTCCCTGCTCTCATATCTGCAACTCTTCTTTCCAAAGGACTTGCATTTTCTGATCCGGTCTGCTTCCATTTCCAAAGAGCCGTTCCGAAAATGAGGGCATAGCCCACGAAGCTATAAACGTCCGGAATTTCCCCAAAGACCACAAAGCCCAAAACAGCCGCAAAGAGTACCTGAGAATAGTCAAAGACGGAAATCTCCTTTGCAGGGGCATAGGCATAAGCTTTTGTCACAAAGATCTGACCCACCGCCGCACTACATCCTGCCAAAATTAAAAAGATAGTCTGTTGTGCAGTCATTGGCTTGTATTGCAAAAGAAAAAATGGAAGCAATACCAAAACGGAAAACATCGAAAAAGAAAAGACCACTACCGGTCCTTTCACGCCACCTAAGCCTACCTTGCGAACAAAGGTATAGGCGGTTCCCGCCGAAAATCCGCCAAAAAGTGCCACCAGTGCGGGAAGTCCCACGATTCCCTGCCCGGGCTTCACCACAAAGGCTGCTCCCAGCAAAGCTAAGAGCACGGAAACAATCGCCATCTTATTGGGCTTTTCTCCCAAAATAAAAATAGACATTACAATAGCAAAGAAAGGCGCCATTTTCTGTAAAATACTGGCATCCCCCAGCTTCAGATACGTAATTGACCAAAAGTTACAAAGAATCCCCAAGGTTCCAAAACAACAACGAAGAAGTAGAGGAATCCTAAGCTCCTTAGGGACAGAATAATGCAATCCCTGCTGCCGCATCATCACAAAGGCAATCAAAGCCGCCACACAATTTCGAAACATTGCTTTCTGCATGGTAGGCAGATCTCCGGAAAGCTTTACAAAAAAAGCCATTCCCGCAAAGCTTGCCGCAGAAAGGATTATGGAAATGATTCCCTTTATTTTACGCTCTTTTTCTAATCTGATTTCTTCTTTCATTTACACTACTCTGCTTTCTAAACTAAATATACTGTCTTATTATAACGAAGATAGAATAAAACAGCCAGTCTAGTCCATCTATAATTCCTACCAATATATCCTCATTTTAATCCCCCCTTATAAACTCTCTATTCCTTTTCTCCTATAAAGCCTTTATACTGAAAACACTTAAATAAGACAGCTTCTATTCCTATAGAAAATATACAGAAAGTTTGACGGCATCCTATGTACAGCGCTATTGATAATATTCATTTTCACTTTTTATATATTGATCGCTATTCCTTTGGGCGAAATTGGATTTTTCCGGAAAGCAGTATTCCCTACAATATGCTCCGCTACATTGAATCCGGAACCGCCAGCTTCTTTATAGATTCTCAGGAGTATTCTGTAAAAAAGGATCAAATCATCTATATCCCCAAGGGAAGTCAGCTCTCCTGCTTTGCCACCAGCAGCCATTTTTCCTTCACCAGTATTCGTTTTACCAGCTCTGTTTTCTTTGAAGGAGGGGACTTACTGGGGGATTATTATCATTTGCCGAAGATTATGGAGGGCAAGGGAGAAAGCTTTTATTTTGATGAAATCTATCAATGGGTAAAAAAAGAGAGCCCTGCAAAGATGTTCTTTGTCAGGGGATATTTAGAGCTTTTGATTGCCTCTCTCATTGCCAAGGTAAATCCCGAAACAAATCAGAATGAACTTCCTTTTGACACTTTGAATTCCCAAAAGTCCATAGAAAAAAAATCAGAAAATGCTTCTGATTTTTCTTCTCGTATTCTTCCTACCACAAATAAGGGGAAAAAGGACGGAGATGAAATGGACTTAGACAAAATCAGAACTCAAATCAAAAAATCCGGTACCGCTATGGATTCTCGTATCCAGGGGGTAGTGGATTATATTCTCTTACACCCCAATGAAAAATATTCTCCAAGCCGTTTAGCGGAAATGGCAGAATTAAGTAAGCAAAGATTTACTTCCTTATTCAGTTCCCAGCTGGGAAAGTCTCCCATGGTCTATGTCAAAGAGCTGAAGCTTACCACTGCTGCCAGAAAATTACTGGTTTCCAACCTTCACATCAACGATATTGCCTATGAACTGGGCTATGAAGATAGCAATTACTTTATCCGTGAATTTAAACGAGCTTTTGGCTGTACGCCAAATCAGTATCGTCATATTGCAAAAGAATAAAAAATATTTCTTATTTATCATTTAATATAGAGGATAAATCTTATTAACAGTAAAAACATTGTTTTATGAGTGTAAAATGCTATTATTAGGTCTATTTTCTATGGAATCGTCTAATTTATTCCTATATTATACAGATTAATCAGTTATTATACACAAATAAATATCGCAAGTCCCAAAAGAAACTTGCGAACAAGATGCCTAGGATTCCCCTATAGCACTTGCATACTACTAAGGAGGAGATTTATGAGAAAAAAGATTTTAAGCGCTATGCTGAGCCTGACAATGCTTTGTACAGCTCTGAGCGGATGCGGCAGCAGTGCCGCAAAGGAAGAAAGCAAAGCTCCTGAGCAAAACAGCAGCGAAGCCAGGGGCAGTGAGGAAAAGGCGGAAGCTAATGCTGAATTGGAGGGAGATATTACTTTCTGGCATTCCTTTACCCAGGGGCCAAGATTAGAAACCATTCAGGAGGCTGCGGATAAGTTCATGGAGGAACATCCAAAGGTTACTATCAAAATTGAAACCTTTTCCTGGAATGACTTTTACACCAAGTGGACCACAGGACTTGCTTCAGGCAATGTGCCGGATATGAGTACCGCCCTGGTTGGTCAGGTTTCCGAAATGATTAATTCCGACGCTATCATTCCGCTGAATGGATTAATTGATGATATCGGACGGGATAAGTTCTATGAAAACGCATTAAATGAGCTTTCCGTAGACGGTAACAACTATGCTGTTCCTCTCTATTCTCACGCCATGGTGATGTGGGTTCGCAAGGATTTACTGGAAAAAAACAACTTAGAGGTGCCAAAGACATGGGATGAGCTTTATGAAGAAGCCAAAGCGCTAACCAAAGACGGTATTTACGGTCTCTCTTTTCCTTGTGGCTCTACGGACTTCCAAGCCACCAATTTCCTGAACTTCTATGTTAAGGGTGCCGGAGGAAGCTTGCTGACTGATGATTTAAAGGCTAACCTTACCAGTGATTTGGCTATAGAAGGAATCAACTATTGGCTGAAAGTCTATAAGGATTGCTCTCCAAAGGATTCTATCAACTACAATGTATTGGATCAGGCTACACTCTACTATCAGGGGAAAACCGCTTTTGACTTTAACTCCGGATTCCAAATCTCCGGTGTAGCGGCAAACTCTCCGGATTTACTGGATTATGTAGACTGCTATCCCATCCCCACCATTAAGGGTACAGAGCAGAAGGGCATTACCACTTCTAACCAGCCGTTGGTCATTTGGAAGAATTCCAAACACCCTGAAATTTGTGAAGCTTTTATCAAAACCTTATATGAAGAAGACACCTATGTGAAATTCCTCCATTCCGTTCCTGTCGGAATGCTTCCGGCAATTAAGGGCATAGAGGATTCCGAAGCTTATAAAGAGGATCCCACTATTCAGAAATTTGCCCATGCAGAGGAAGTGATTTCTTCTCAGATTCCCGGCGGAACTGCTATCGGATTTGAGCATGGTCCAAGCGTACAGGCAGGAATCCTTACTAACCAGCACGTAATTGAAGAAATGTTCCAAGATATTATTACCAACGGAACAGATGTAAAGACAGCCGCTAAAGAAGCTGAAGATAAATTAAACAGCTTAATGGAAGCTGCTACGCAATAATCTTTTTCTTCTCGGAAGAGGCTGCAAGAAGATTTCTTCTTGCAGCCTCTCCAAACTAGAAAGGTAGGTCAGAAAATGAAGACAAGATCTTATACGAAATGGTTGTTTGTACTTCCTGCCGTCATTGTCGTAGCCGCCCTTTTTATCTATCCCATTTTTTCCAGTCTCTTTTTCAGTATGACCAGTAAGAATCTTATTCGACCAAGATACAGTTTTCTGGGACTGAAAAACTATAAAGATATTCTAAGTGATCCCAAATTTTGGGCAGCCTTTTTGAACTCTTTAAAATGGACTGTATATTCCTTGTTGGGACAGATATTGGTGGGCTTCACTGCTGCTCTGGCCTTAAATCGGGTAAAGCTCTTTAAAGGGATGTATAAAACTCTACTGATTATCCCCTGGGCCTTCCCTTCCATCGTTATCGCCTTCTCTTGGACTTGGATATTAAACGGAGTCTATGGCATTTTGCCGAATCTTTTGGTGAAATGGAAAATTTACGAAACCGCTCCACAGTTTCTCACAGAAAAGAATCTGGCTTTTATCGTACTGGTACTCATCAACATTTGGTTCGGAGCACCGATGATTATGGTCAATGTCTTATCTGCTTTACAAACTGTACCACAGGACCAGTATGAAGCCGCAAAAATTGATGGTGCCAGTGCCTTGCAGTCTTTTCAACACATCACCATTCCCCACATCAAACTGGTTATGGGACTTTTGGTGGTTCTAAGAACGGTTTGGATTTTCAATAACTTCGACTTAATCTATCTGATTACCGGTGGAGGGCCTGCCGGAAGCACACAAACCGTTCCCCTTTATGCCTATGAAATGGGATGGGGAACCAAGCTGCTGGGAAAATCCTCTGCTGTAACAGTACTGCTGTTTATTTTCCTAATGAGTGTTTGCATTATCTACTTCACCATTATGAATTGCTGGGAAAGGGAGGAAAATAAATGAGAAAGAAATATTTTGCGAGCTTAATCAGCCACATCTACCTCTTGCTCCTCTGTTTCTTCGCTGTTTTCCCCTTGCTATGGATTATTATTTCCTCCATTAAAGGAAAGGGCGAATTAACCGGGAATCCCACAGCCTTTCTTCCAAAAGTAGTAACTTTGGAATATTATCGCCATGTGATTTTTGATTTGGGTTTCATTGTAAATATCCGAAACAGTGTCATTATTTCCTTAGCCACAACAGGAATAGCTATTACAATTTCTGCCTTGGCTGCCTATGGCATTGTTCGATTCTTCCCTAAAATCGGAACGGTACTATCGAAGGTTTTGGTGACCACCTACATTTTCCCTCCCATCCTTTTAGCCATTCCTTATTCCATCGTAATGGCAAAGCTGGGACTGACCAATACTAGAATCGGATTGGTACTGGTGTATCTTTCCTTCAGTATTCCCTATGCGGTTTGGCTTTTGGTGGGATTTTTCAAAACAGTTCCCATAGGAATAGAAGAAGCCGCAAAGATAGACGGAGCAAACAAAATTCAGGTGTTTATGCAGGTAGTGGTTCCTCTGGTGGCACCGGGAATCGTAGCCACCGCTATTTATACCTTTATCAATGTTTGGAATGAGTTTTTGTACTCTTTAATCCTAATCAATGATACTTCCAAGATGACTGTGGCTGTTGCCCTTCGCTCTCTAAACGGTTCAGAAATATTGGACTGGGGCGATATGATGGCGGCTTCCACATTAGTAGTAGTTCCTTCCATTATCTTCTTCTGCCTGATTCAGAATAAGATTGCAGGAGGACTTTCCGAAGGAGCTGTAAAGTAAATTAGTGTAGAAGCTATATCAACTTTTAAAAAACGAAAATAAAAAACGAGGATTGGGACTAAGAGAAGTAAAGAAATGAATATTTAGCCCTAAATCGTGAAAAGTTAGGAGTTAAACATGATAAATTATGCCGTAGTGGGTGTGGGCTATTTCGGTGCAGAATTAGCCCGCATCATGAAAGAACAAGAAGATGCACAAGTCGTTGCTGTTTATGATCCGGAAAATGGAGAGACTATTGCGAAAGAATTATCCTGCGATGCAGAAGCAAGCTTGGAATCCCTTGTTTCCAGACCGGATGTAAATTGCGTGATTGTAGCATCTCCAAATTATTTGCACAAAGAGCCAGTAATTTTGGCTGCAAAACACGGAAAAAATGTTTTTTGTGAAAAGCCTATCGCCCTCTCCTACGCAGACTGTGACGAAATGGTAAAGTCCTGTGAAGAAAATCACGTGATTTTCATGGCAGGACACATCATGAACTTCTTCAATGGTGTACACCATGCAAAGGAACTGATTAACGAAGGAAAAATCGGAAAGGTTCTTTATTGCCACTCTGCCAGAAACGGCTGGGAAGATGTGCAGGAGTCCGTATCCTGGAAGAAAATTCGTGAAAAATCCGGGGGGCACCTTTATCACCACATCCATGAGCTGGATTGTGTTCAGTTCCTCATGGGAGGGATGCCGGAAGAAGTTACTATGGAAGCCGGAAATGTGGCTCACCAAGGCGAAGCCTTTGGTGATGAGGATGATATGATTTTCATAACCGCCCGTTTTAAGGATGGCCGTTATGCTGTGATGGAATGGGGTTCCGCCTTCCGTTGGCCGGAGCATTACCTTCTGATTCAGGGTACAGAGGGAGCCATCAAGCTGGATATGTTTGATGCCGGCGGCACTCTGAAGGTAGACGGAAAAGAAAGCCATTTCCTTCTTCATGAAAGCAAAGAGGAAGACGAGGACAGAACCCGCATTTACCATGGTACGGAAATGGATGGCGCCATTCAATACGGCAAACCCGGCAGAAAGCCACCACTATGGCTACAGGGCATTATGAAGAAGGAAATGGCCTTCCTCAATGGTGTAATGCACGGCAAGGAAGTAAGTGACGAATATAAGCCCCTTCTTACCGGAGAAGCCGCAAGAGCTGCTATTGCCACAGCGGATGCCTGCACGAAGTCCAGAATGGAAGACAGAAAGGTAAAGCTTTCAGAAATTATCGGATAAAAAGATAATCACTCTTCCATGATCCACCGAATCCCCTTTTCGATTCTTTGCTCCACTTCACAAAAATGGTTTCCGGGATTTTGCTCAAAATTCACACAGTATCCCGAGGATTGGTAGTGCTCTACCAGTTCTCGGGTTTTTCTTTCTATGGTGGACAGGACGGCATGCATGGTTCTCGCTTCCTCTGTTCCTAAAGAAAGATAGAGCCTCTCCGCTCTGCTCAGCATTTTCTTCTCCTTGGCAAAAGAAACGAAGTCCGGATACCAAAGGGAGCCGGAGACAGAAGCAATCCGAGAAAATAAAGAACTTCGGTAGCCGGCATATAGGGCAAAAAGACCGGCCAAGGAATATCCGGCCAAAGCATAGTATGTAGGCTCTTCTCCAAGAATTTCTACCGCCCTCGGGATAATTTCCTTTTCTAAAAGGAACAAATATTCATCCGCTCCGCCAATAAAATCCTTCTCATTTTTAATAAGAGCAGGACTATCCCAGGGGCACATGTCCTTCTGCCAGTTTAAGTTGTTGATACAAAGAAGCGGAAATGTAAAGTACTCCTGCCCCTGCAAAAGCTTTACCACCGCCTCTTCCTCTTCGGAAAAGCAATGAAGAATCAGTAGCGGAGAAGATAATTTGACTTCTGATAATTTCCCTCCCAAAGCTTTTGCTTCCATAGTCTGACCATTTGTGTTCAGACTGGTATTTGTATTCGCATGATTTAATTTCTTCTCCACCACACTTTCAAGCGGTTGATACAGTGTCGCTTTCTTTCCCTCTACGGAAAAGGACGATATTTTCAGCTCTTTTTCCATTCCTATATTCTCCATTCCTATTTTTTCCATCTCTGCTTCCAACAAATCCGGTTTCTGTATCCATAGTTTCTGTATCCATAGTTTCTGTATCCATAGTTTCTGTATCCATAGTTTCTTTATCCATGGTTTCTACATCGCTGCTTCTGTATCCATAGTTCCTACATCGCTGCTTCTGTAGCGCCGGCCCCTCTGTATCTCTGGTCCATACACATCCGGCTGCTGCATTTATCAAAGCATCATGCTCTGGATATTTTCTATACTATAGCATTGTTTTCCTTTTCGGAATACAAATCTAAAAAAATCGGAAATCCCGGGGATTTTTGTAGATTGCCAGCTCATTTGTGCTAAAGTAAAGCTATTGGTTATCAAACTAAGGATTTTTTCAGCAAATGTTATAGCTATAAACTACAATGCTACAGAACCGTTTCATTATAAATCAATTTCATCGGAAAGGAGTTACTATGCAGAAAACCATATATCTTGCAGGCGGTTGCTTTTGGGGGGTAGAAGCCTATTTTCAAAGAATTCCGGGAGTGCTCTCTACCTCTTGCGGTTACGCCAACGGAAACAGCAGAAATCCCAGCTATAAAGAGGTTTGTCACAACAATACCGGCCATGCGGAAACCGTAAAAATCGACTATGACCCGGAGCGCCTGCCTTTAAAAAATCTTTTGCGCTATTATTTTCGGATTATTGATCCTACCAGCTTAAATAAGCAGGGAAATGATGTGGGCACCCAATACCGCACCGGTATCTACTATGTAGAAGAAGAGGACAAAGAGATCATTCAGGAGGCTCTAAAAAAAGAGCAAGAGCAGTACAGCTCTCCTTTGGTGGTGGAAGTGCTTCCCTTGGAAGCCTTTGACTCGGCGGAAGAATATCATCAGGATTATCTGAATAAAAATCCGGGAGGCTACTGCCACATCTCCCTTGCCCTAGCGGATGAGCCATTGATTGATTCAGAGCAATATCAGCCTCTTTCCGAAAAAGAACTACAGGAAAAGCTGACAAAAGAGGAATACAATGTTCTGGTGCATAGCGCCACAGACCGTCCCTTTGAAAATGTTTATTGGGATACAAATGCTAAAGGGCTTTATGTGGATAGAGCCACCGGAGAACCGTTATTTTCCTCCAAAGACAAATTTCACTCCTCTTGCGGATGGCCCAGCTTTGCAAAGCCCATTGCCGGAGAAGTAATCCGCTACCTGGAAGACAACAGTCTGGGAATGCGTAGAATAGAAGTCCGTTCCCAAGGGGGAGACTACCATCTGGGTCATGTCTTTCATGACGGTCCAAGAGAACTGGGCGGCCTCCGCTACTGCATTAACTCCTCTTCTGTCCGCTTTATTCCCTATGAGGAAATGGAAAAAGAGGGGTATGGGGAACTGAAAAAATATATATAAAAAACCATCTTCCTTGCCTTAGTTGCCGGCGCAACTAAGTTCCCTCCAGTTCCTATACGTTCTGACGTTCCATCTACTCTTCAAATCAGATTGAAACGAAAACAAAGTATGATAAAATAGTAAAAATTAATGTTTAAATAGTACGGAACAAAAACAGAGAGGATAACTAAACTCTCTTAAAGAGAAAAGGCAAGGAGGACGAAATGAAAGCAAAAAAACAACTACTTTTAGTATTATTCCTTCTTCTTAGCTTTGTTTTCCTGTCTTGTGCAAAGGCAGAAAAAGAAGCCGGCGGGACGGACAAAAGAGGGGCGGAATCCGGTGATTCACAGGAGAAGCAGAAGGACAGCAGGGAAGAAAAAGAAGCGCAAGCTAAAAGCATAGATATGGGAATGCCCCATATCCTTTTAGAAGAAATCGGAGAAAGGCACACGGATGCAAACTATCATTATCTTTACAGCATAGACAGCACTAAGTTACAGCTGAAGGAGGAGGGGGCAGAATTTAATGCCCTGAGAAAGGCCTTTGAAGACTATAACAAGGAAGTAGAAGAGCTCTATCAAAAGGATTTTGCAGAGCTGGTAAATATCGCTAATACTTCAGAAGAGGCCAAAAGAAATGTGGCGAACTACTTAGGAAATACTCCTGAAGTGAAGACCAATAGCGATGTTATCCGAGCAGACAAAAGCATCGTCAGTATTTTAAATTCCAAATCCATAGATTACACGGGAGGTGGAAGCGAGTATCAGCACTATTCTGTAAATTTTGATAGTGTAAGCGGAAAACGACTGGCTTTTTCCGATGTGGTAAAAGACAGGGACAGCTTCTTTGCTTTGGCTGAAAAAAGAGCGCAGGAATCCGCGGGTACAGCTGTGGAATTTCCTCCTGCACTTATACAGGATATAAAAGAAAAGGGAGATGCACTTACTTGGACGGTAAATGCGGAGGGCGTTTCTATATATTCCGATATCGATCTTACCGGCCGGTCTCTTAAGTCCCCCAAGGTTCTTACCGTATATTTTGATGAAGGGGAGAATCTATTCGTCGAAGAATATACTAAAAAGGAAGAGGACTATGTAATCCCACTTTTTGACAATATGTATCTGGATGTAGATGTGGACGGAAGCGGAAAACGGGAGCCCGTTTATCTGAAAAAACAGGAAGAAGAGGGAATGTTTTATTTGGATATTTCCGTCGTTTCCGGCAGTAGAGAAAGTGGAGCTGTGGAAGGCATTGACGGAACTCCTTATCTTCTCAAAAAGTCCGGAAAATACTACATTTACCTCTTTAAGTATGAAGAAGACGGGGTAACTTTACTCTATCGAATCGACCTTTCTACCATGGAATTAAAACCGGAGGAAAACTGGTCTGTCGACCTATCTGCTAGAGAATACTACTTTAAAAATGTAGGCAATATCGAATACACGCATCTTCTCAAGGAAAATTTTACGGATGCTAAAGGGTTTTGCGGAGCAGAAGACAACGGCTTTCTCAGTACCAATACTGTAGAAATAGACTGGTTGATTGATGCGGAAGCTTATCCGAAACCGGATGGAAACCGATACAAAATAAGCAGCAATCATGTTATCCAGGCTATTCAAGATGTTCCGGTTCAGGAAGTAGATGTAAATGGAAATGTGCTAAAAGAGGGAACTATCCCCGCCGGTTCCTATCTCCTACTGATGTACACGGATAATGCCTCTTACATGGATATGCGAATTATTGATGAAAAATATATAGATAATGAAGGAAATGAGGACTTCAGCATTTTTAACCTAAATGATTTTAGTCAATTCCAATATAACGGAACTTGCTACCGAGTACCGGTTGAAAGAGATACACAGAATTGGACTTTATATATCAATGGAAAAGACGAAAATGAACTCTTTAGGGGAATGCTGTATGTTGGCTAATCTTGGCTAATGACCACTCATGCCTGCTCTGATACAATCTTAAAGATAAAAAAAGAAGTGAATAAAAATTCCACTATCTCTTCTCGTCCATTATCCCTGGATGAGAGGAGATATTTTATTGCACACCTTATCCATTAACGGATATTATCCGAATATGGAGTCTAGTATATTTATATTGACTCCTTTACAATAATAGCACTACATAATCCTGTCTATTCTTCTCATTTTTCCTAAGACTTTTCTTATTCCTATTTCTAAAAGGAGAATCTCATGTCACAATTTCAAGCAAACAATCCTGAAAATTCAAAAGAGAAACACACATTACAAAAATCAAGCTCTCAGTTAGAAGTAAAACAAGCTATAATATCATCCCTAACTCTTATGGATGATATCTTTATCAAAATAGTATTGCAGGATAAGCGATGTACTGAATTTATTTTACAAGTTATTATGGAAAATGATTCTTTACGTTTGAAAGAACAATATGTTCAGAAGGACACTCCCAATATTCATGGACATTCTCTTGTCTTGGATTGCTACTGCGAGGACAAAGATCACAATCTATATAACATTGAAATCCAAAATGATTCTCAAGAAGCAATCCCTAAGCGAGCCAGATTTCACGCCAGTCTGATAGATATTCATTCTCTAAAGAAAGGACAAAATTTCAAGCAATTACCCAAAACTTATGTTATATTTATTACAGCTAAAGATATTTTCAAACAAGAATTACAAGCCTATCATATTGAAAGAATCATTAAAGAAAATGGCCAGCCCTTTGATGATGGCTCTTATATTATATACTTTAATACCTCGAAAATAGAAAATAATAGCTTGGGAAGACTGGCAGAAGATTTTCATACCAACGATCCCAAGCAAATGCATTCTACAATACTATCCAAAAGAGTAGCAAAACTTAAATCTACAGACTTTATGCAGAAGGGAGACAAAAATATGAATATTCTTTTAGAACGTTATCGCCAAGCTGCCTTAGAAGAAGGCAGAGAAGAAGGCAGAGAAGAAGGCAGTGAAAAGTTAGCACAATTAATGGGTATTTTAGCGGAAAGTGGCAGACTGGAAGATATCAAAAAAGCTTCCAGGGATAAACGCTACAGAAAAAAACTCTTCCGTGAACTGAACTTAATGTAGAGGCAGTTCCACTGTTAAGCATGCTTTACAGTGCCCCAAGCTCAATCTCCCTTAAGCTGTGTTTTTCTACCAGTAAACGCAGCCCTTCTCCTTGGAAGCTGATTTCCTTAGCCTCTGCCGGAAGTTCATAAAGAGTACCGGAGAGAGCCTGCTCCCCATCATTTATAAAGATCTCAAAGGAAAAACGATCCAGCAAAAGTCTTAGCGAAAGCTCTTCCGAACTTCCCACATAAATCCTTCTTACTTCACAAATACTGGCAGACCTTCCTGCATGACTTCTATCCACAGTCAAAAATCCCGTTACAAAATCATAAGTACAGAGGACATAGTTCTCTCCCTGCTTTGCAAATTTCATTTGGAAAACTTCTTGTCGTTCAGAAACTACTTTCTGTTCAGAACATTCTTGATATTTTAGGCAATCCTTGGAAGACGAAATTCGTAGACTAAGGTCCAGAACTTTGCCCTCTAATTCTGCATAGCTCTTCTCTTCTTTTTCGCAGAAAATTTCCAACTCGACCGTATCCTTATAAAGCTTCTGAATCTCCGGAATGGGGCGCTGACAAAGCCTGTCTCCCCGGAAAAACAGTTCTCTGGGAAAAGACATTTGCCCATACCACTTAGCATTCTCCGGAGCATTGCTTCCCCCCTCCGGAGCCTGCATCCAGCCTACCATAATCCTTCGTCCATCTCTTTCCATGGTCTGTGGCGCATAAAAATCAAAACCTAAATCCAAAGCCTGGGGCTTCGCCTGTTCCATGGTCTGCTGTATCCAATTTCCCAAAAACTCTTCTGTTCTGTTCTCTTCCTTTCCCTTTTGCGACTCCGGCAAAATACCTTTTTCTTTCTCTATGGTATCCCCCACAAACACAACGGTACAATTTCCATTCCTAAACAGGGGGCTTGTATTTTTCATATTCATGACCGAAATTGAAAGCACAGGACGACCTTCCAGAAAAAAGAAATCCGGACACTCCCACATCCCGCCGAAGCTTCCGTCATTTTCCCTAATCGTGTCCAAATACTGCCATTCCACCGAATTTTCCGAAGAAAAAAGCAAAGCCGCTCCAAGATTGTCTCTCTTCTTTCTGGCCACGGTTACCGCATAGTATTTTCCGTCTTTTCCAATCCAAAGTTTTGGATCCCGGAAATCTTCCATCGTAAATTCTTCCGGCAAGTCCTTTTCTGAAAGCACCGGATTTCCCCGGAACTTTTGATACTCTCTCCCATCCCCCCTGGCGATACACTGGGTTTCTCTTCGAACCCCATTTTTCCCTGATAAATCCGTAGAATAATCCGCCGTATACATAATAAGATGAGAGCCATCCTTATCCGCTATAGCGGTACCGGAAAAAACACCGGTTTCATAATCTTCATCCGGCGCAAGACTTGCCTCTTGATAGTCCCAGTGGAGTAAATCCTTGGAAGTCCAATGCCCCCAATGCATCGCATCCCATCTGGTGCTATAGGGATTATACTGATAAAAAAGATGGTATTCCTCCTTGTAGAAGGAGAAACCATTTGGGTCATTGAGCCAGCCTAGCGCAGGGCTTAAATGAAAGCCGGGACGCTCCTGTCTTTGAATCTCCGAAAAATGTGCCTTTTCAAAAGAACGGGCAAGGGATAATTTCTTTGATATTTTATTTGATATTTGCTTCATACGACTCCTTCAACTTTCACTCCCAGCTTTTCCACTTCCTTTTTTTCTTTCTCAGAAAATGTCTTATCCGTTACCAGAATATCAAATTCCTGAATGGAGCATATCTTCATCATCGCCTGCTTCTCAAACTTACTGGCATCTGCCAACAAAACAGCCTGCTTTGCCTGCTGCAAAATAGCCTTTTTCAAAGCCACTTTTTCCAATGTAGGCGTACTCAGCTCCAGCTTTTCATTAATGGAAGAAGCCCCTAAGAAGGCGATATCAAAGGAATAATCCTTCAATTGATTTACTGTATAGCTCCCCAGGGCAGAGCCGGTACTTTTCTGGATTTCTCCTCCGCAGAAAAAGAGACGTCCCTTTCCGCTTTGTAAAACGCCGGCAACCATTAAGTCCGTGGTGACCACAGACAAACCCTCACGTTCTTTTAATAATAGAGCCAGTTCTCTATTGGTGGTTCCCGCATCCAAGAAAATCACCTTGGCATCTTTAATAAGTTCCAAAGCCCTTTGGGCAATACGCTTTTTTGCCTCAATATTCTGCACTTCCTTCTCCTGATACAGCACCTCATCTCGCAAGATTGCTCCTCCATGGAAACGCTCTATCCGGTTCTTTTCTTCCAGATATTTTAAATCTCTCCGAATGGTCATTCCGCTGACAGAAAATTGCTTAGCCAGTTCATCTACGGAAACGGAACCATCCTTCTCCAAAATGGATAAAATGCTTTGCTGCCGTTCTCCTGATAACACCTTTTCTTTTTTCATGATTTCTCCCCTAGCGCATTCCGGTCCTTTTCTCCGAAAATATCTTAGCATATTTTATAAAAAAATGGCTTAGCTTCCCGAAAGAAACCAAGCCATTTATCCTCAAACATTTATCCTCGGAAAATTAGTGCATAATAAAGCTAAGGATAATTACTTCCAAACATCCTACTGCCCAGATAATGGTTGTGGTAATGGACCAAACACGAATCTGATCCTTTGCCTCACTTACGCCAAGCGTTCTGTTTACTACCCAGAAGTAGCTATCATTGAAATAACTGAAGAAGCAGGAGCCTACGCAACAAGCCAAAGCGGAAACCACAGGATTAGCTCCGGTAGCCAGGATAATCGGTGCGGAAATACTTGCCGCAGTAGTCATGGCTACCGTTCCGGATCCCTGGATAAAACGCATTACAGTGGAAATAACGATAGGAAGCAGGATAATAGGTACGTTCATAGCGGTAATTCCCTCCGCCATATAGGTTCCCAGTCCGGAATCCTTGATGATTTGTCCTAAAGCTCCACCGCCACCGGTTACCAGCATAATGATTCCTGCAGACATCATTCCCTTTTCCATGGAAGAAAGGATATCCTTACGGCTCATATTTTTCCCAAGAATGAAAATAGCAGTCAATAAGCCGATTCCTACAGCAACAATAGGCTGTCCCAGGAAAATCAGAATATGGAAAAATCCGTCCATAAGCTTCATTGCCGTAAATACGGTATTCATTAAAATCAAGATGACAGGTAAAACAATGGGAAGGAAGGAAGAAAATGTAGAGGGAAGATTTTCTGAACCTAAATTGATTTCTTTTCCAAGCTCTACACTACCGGCCTGTGCCTCCACAAGCTCATCATTTTCATTAATAACCCAGTTTAACTTCTTAGCAATATACTTTCTGGCATAAAGAATCGCCACAATGGTCATTGGGATAGAAAGTACCAGCGCCAATAAAATAAACTGTCCTACATCCACGCCGAAGATTCCGCACACGCCCAAGGGGCCAGGTGTAGGAGGAACCATGGTATGGGTAATTACGAGACCTGCTGCAAGAGCTACCCCCAAAGAAATCAGAGATTTCTTTGTAACCTTGGAAATCGCCTTTGCGATAGGGGACAGGATAATGAAGCCGGAGTCACAGAAGATAGGAATAGAAACCAGGAAACCGGTAAAAGCCAAAGCCTCCTCTTCCTTATTCTTTCCAAATACCTTTAAGAAGCAAAGAGCCATTCGCTTTGCTGCTCCTGTTTCCTCAAAGATTGCTCCCAGCATAACGCCGAAACCAATAATAATACCAATGCTGGATAAGGTATTTCCAAATCCGCTGGTAATAGACTGCAAAATACCGAACTTCGTTCCATTTTCCAAGGTGATGGTATTCAAAGGCATTCCGCCAATTACACCAATCACTACGGTAGTGATAATCAGAGCCAAAAAGGCCTGAATCTTTGTCTTTAATACCATGAAAATCAGTAACACAATACCGATTGCCAATCCCAGGAGCATTTGCTCTCCATGTAAACCATTAACCATACTTTCCTCCTCTTTAGAAAAATACTTTTCTTTTCCCCTTCGTTGTCAATTGCTCATTTGCACAAGCCGGTTTTTTATGTGTTTCAACTCATTTATGTGATTCACTATTTTATGTGGTTTAACTTTCTTATGCATTTCCTTTTTTTATCTTTTTATAGAACTAAGTACTTTTGCACAGTTCTTCTTAGTGCTTAAAAGCCTCTGCATACTTTGCCGCAAGTCGAATCGCTTCTTCCATACTGATGCTGTCTGCAATGCCGGTTCCGGCAATGTCAAATGCAGTTCCATGATCCACAGAAGTTCTTAAAATCGGCATACCGTTGGTAATAGCGATAGTTCTATCAAAATCCAAGGTCTTGGTAGCGATATGCCCCTGGTCATGGTAGAGAGACAGTACGGAGTTGTATCTTCCCTGTGCTGCCTGATGGAAAACAGAGTCTGCCCCAATAGGTCCAACCACAGGATAGCCTTCCTTCTGCAGCTCTTCCACCGCCGGCATAATCTCCTTCACTTCCTCGTCTCCGAATAAGCCATGCTCTCCGCAGTGCGGATTCAGGCCGGCAATGGCCATTTTTCCGTCTGTAACCCCCAGCTTTTTCAAAGCCTCCAGACAACGCTTCACATAGTCCTTAATGCGCTCCTTGGTAATCATATCCAGCATTTTCCGAAGAGAAACGTGTCTGGTTAAGAAGAACACTCTCATGCCGTTACACTCAAACATGGTCAAAGGATCTTCCGTATTGGTTAATGAACCAAAAATCTCCGTGTGACCGATAAAGGGCACCTCTGCCGCCTTTAAAGATTCCTTGTTGATGGGTGTGGTAGCCACCGCATCCACCAGTCTTTCATTGGCCAGCTCGATAGATTTCTTAATATAGGAAAATGCAGCCTTTCCGCACATCGCGCTGACCTTTCCATAGGCAAAATCCGCCATGGAAATTTCGCCCTCCTGCATATAGTAAAGGCTGTCCTTCTCCTCTCCGCACTCCTCTACCTTTTCAATCTTTTGCAGGCGAATGGGAACTTTACAGATTTCCACCGCCTTTTCCAAAATCTTTCCGTCTCCGATAACCACTACCTTTGCAATGTCCTGGATTTCCTTTTTGGAAACGGCCTTCACCACAATCTCCGGACCGATTCCCGCAGGATCCCCCATAGGTACTGCAATTACTGCTTTCTTCATTTTATCCTCCTTCTTTTCATCATTTTTATTTTTGAGACCGACTCTTCCACCGCCTTATACAAAGAGCTTTTCCTTCAGGAAGGAAATACAACGAATAATGGCATCTCTTCCTCCCTGGCTGCCGCCCTTTGTAACCATATGCATTCCCGGGAAATCTCCCAGAAGCATTTCCCCGTGAGCTGCCAAGGGTAAAACCTCTTCCTTTAAGCTAAGACCTGCGGTTTGAAAGCGCTTGCAAATAGATACCGTCACATCTCCTCCGCTACTGTATATTCCCTTAAAGCTCTTTTCCCGCTCACAGATTCGATGAGCAATCTCCGCAAAAGCCAGATTCATCTTATTGCTGATTTCTTCGATTTGGCAGGCCCTGCTTTCCGCAAGCTTTCCAAGATCCACACGATTTTCCGGATAGATGCCGTCCCCCGTCACCGTGAAGACTCTATCCTTATCCACATCCTTCAGAATGGCATCCACCACTCTTTGAACCTCCTGCTCCCACAGCTCTTCCCCTTCCAAAAGCGCCTTGGTTTCCACAAAAACGTTCTTGCATCTTTGAGAAAGCCACAGCTCTTCCAGCTGCAATCTGGTATGCGGATTTACACTACCTACCACAGCCAAAACCTTGTTTTTCTCCTTCTTTTCTGTGGGAGGAATTCTCTTTCTCACAAGACTTGCGGTAAACACACCGGGATCCACCGCCAAGACCTTTAGCTTAGAGGTTTCCACCGCATCCGCAATCAAATCAATGTCTTCCTGGCTTACACAGTCCACCACAATAATGCGGTTTCCCTCCTCCGCCAGCTTTTTCATGCAATCCGCCAGATAATGCTTTCCGTGCAGTAAATCCTTCATCAAAATGGAGGCAATGGGATATTTACTCTGCTTCCGGAACAGCTCTGCCACCTCAGGATTATTCACCGGCGTTTTCGGATCAATGGCAATATCCGTCTTATGAAGCGGAAGCCCCTCCACCAACATATAGCCTCCGAGAACTATACGGGAGGATGTGGGGAAGCAAGCCACCACAATAGCCACATAGTCTTCTCCAAGGGATTCCAGCATGGCATCCACTTCCGCTCCCAGGTTTCCTCGTAAAGTACTGTCAATTCGTTTGCCGTAAACCTTGGTATCTTCGTTCTTCAGTAGATTACAAACATTGGAAACTCTTCTATACGCCAGATCCTGATCAATCCCTCTACTGTCCGTAGGATATAAAACGCAGTCACACTGCTCCAGCATAGACAGCTCTAAACGCTCAGCATTCAAAACCGTATAGGCGCTGTAATTCATCTTTTTCAGTAAAACTCCCGTGGCATTTGCTCCGGTTAAATCATCTGCGATGACAATACACTTTGGCATTCTTCTCCTCCGCTTGTTGATAGTTCTTAATGGATGTTCCTATGTGTTCCTTTATCTTGATAAGTACACATGGGTATTCGTATAAATCTCCCATAACGGATATACATTCATACATCTTAGCATATGTTAATATATGTTCTTTTATGTTTATTTAATGAGAATATAAACATATCTAACAGAACTGTCAATAAAATCCACACGAAAATAAACAGATTTGTTAATTTAGATAAAATAAACTACCGGTTTTGTAGAAAATCCCCTCCATCCACAAAACTTTCTTCACAGAACTAAATAGAAGGCTTTATCCTCAAAGCAAAGCCATATAAAACCTCCTCCAAAAACTCCTATCACACAAAAAAACCGCACTTGCGTACGGTTTTTTATGATCACTATTTTTCTTTTAACTAAAGGAAAAAGATAATACTTCTTCCTTCAAGGGAATGGATGGAGCCGCACCAAATCGGGAAATGGCAATTCCTGCAGCTCTGGCTGCCAAATCCATGGCTTTTGGAACCGTTTCTCCATTTAAAATACCTGCAATAAAGTATCCGGTAAAGGTATCTCCCGCAGCAGTGGTATCCACAATTTCCGTTTTATAGGATCTTTGGCGATAAAGGCTTTCCCCGTCAAAGTAAAGAGCTCCTTCCCCACCAAGGGTTAAAACGATTTTCGCTGTAGGATACTGAAGATGTAAGGCTCTAATCACTTCTTCGCTCTCTCGGTCGGCACTATCCTGTCCTAAGATCTGCGCTGCCTCCACTTCATTCAAAAGAAAATAATCCACATATTCCAAAGGTAAAGCTAAGATGGCTTCATTCATAGGAGAAGGATTCAGCACAATCTTCATTCCTCTTTCATGAGCCAGTTTCATAATACTGTCTATCTCATTGATTTCATTTTGCAATAGAAGAAAATCTCCTTCGGCAAAATTTGCGATAGTCTTCTGCACCTGTGCCTTGCTGATTTTATGATTTGCACCGCTATAGAGAATAATACAATTATCCCCCTCTTTATCCTTTTGAATAATCGCCGTTCCTGTTTGTACGCTATCCAAGGACTGCACATAGTCAATATTCACGCCTGATTCCTGAAGTAGTTTTAGAAGAAACTCTCCGTCCTTTCCTACAGCTCCGGCATGAATAGTAGAAACACCGGCTCTCCCCAAAGCCAGAGACTGATTTAAGCCTTTGCCCCCCGGAAATATGTTTAAAGCATCAGAGGAAATCGTTTCTCCTTTTTGAACAAAATGGTCCAGACTGTAAACATAGTCAATGTTTAAAGAACCAAAATTTAAAACCTTCATAGCTTCTCCCGTTATGCTTCCTTTGTCAGCCAACGCGCAAGGTTTTGGAACAGGCGGTTATAATCCTTCCACTCACAGAACTCAGGTGGTGCCCAGTGGGGAGCACAGTCCGTGGTGAACACAGCGGATCTTCCCTTACCGTATTCTCCCAAAGCGATAAAGGGATCATCACATACTGTTGCTAAAAGTTCTGCCTCTGGTTTTAAGATAGTCTTGTTGTAGCCTAAAACTCTTGGCCAGGTCTTTTCTAATCCCTCAAGGATAGCATGCTCCTTCACAGAAACAGGGCGAACTCCTTCACAATGCTCCATACGATCATCTGTAGCAAGTACCTGTACCGGTAAAACCTCCTGCACAGCAGTGTCCTGCCACTTTCCCTTGGCATCCACGCCGGAGAAGGTCAAGTATCCCCCTACCATTAAGAGAGCACCTCCGTCCAAGACATAGTCTCGAAGTAAGTTACAACGGTTCGGCATGATTTCGCTGCGAGTAAAGGTTGCTCCGGGTAAAAGCAGAGTATTAGCTCCGATATCTGATAAAATAATCAAATCATACTGCTTTAATTCTTCCAAGCTGAAAGGAAATTCTTCTGTTGCCAAATGATTTGGAAGAAATGTAAACTCATATCCCCCCTCTTCAAAAGCTCTCTTAATATACTTCTCTCCTGTCTCGTAAACAGAAGTATAAAAGCTGTCAAATCCTTTCACGTGAGTGGTATAACTCATCCATGATTCCCCTGCCAATAAAACTTTCTTTGCCATGTTTTTATTCTCCTTTTCTTTTCACTATTTGTTCTTAAAAGCTTTGTATTCCTTTTAAGAGCACTGTATTAAGCCTGACAAAAGTCCAATATCAGTTCTGCATAAATCAAGATAGACTGTAAGTAAGCCTCTAAATCCAGCCATTCATCCACAGCATGACACTGGGCAAGATTTCCCGGTCCAAACTGTATGGTGGGGCATTCCGCGATATTTCTCCATAATCGAGAATCACAACCCGCCGGAGATCCTACCACCTTAACAGCCTTTCCTCTGGCTTCGGAATAAGCCCTCTTAAAGCTGCCCACAAAGGGAGAATGCTCCTCCATCTCAAAACCGCCGCCAAATTGTGTAATCTGTATTTCCGGTAAATGCTCTTCCAGCCAAGCATCCGATTTAGCAACTCTTTCCACTACTTCTTGGAATTCTTTTACCACCTGATTGTGACTCATCTGATTGGGAAGATAATGCACACAAACCTCAAACATACAATCCTCCGCCACAGTGGAACCGGCAGTTCCTCCATGGATAAGGCCTACGTTTAAATTTGGAGCCGGTAAAAGAGGATGCTTGTAATGTAAAAGCCACTCATGCTCCTTCTCGTTTAAAGCCTGAATCACCTTAATTGCTTTTTCTATGGCGCTGACACCATTCTGCTTGGCGCCGGAATGACATGCTTTCCCGGCAAATTTTACCCTGAAAAAGACAAAACCCATATGCGCCAAAATTAGCTCATCGCTGGTGCCCTCACATACCACAACGCCATCCGCCCTCTGCCCGCTCATAATCGCCTGCATGGAGCCGTTTCCGCCGCCTTCTTCATCACAGACTGAAGTGATTTTCACAGAACCGAAGAAGGGAATTCCTGCATCCTGCAAAAGCTTTACCGCCATAGTTGCAGCCATCAGCCCCCCCTTCATATCTGCAGTACCTCTTCCGTAAAGCTTTCCGTCCCTTATCGTAGGGCTAAAGGGAGGCGTGGTCCATTCCTCCACTTCATCCGCAGGCATTACGTCTATATGACCGTTAAACATCAGGGTTTTACCGGGCTTTTCTCCGTTAAATTGAGCGTAAACATTATATCGGTCTGTCTGCTGGTGCCCCAGGTTTCCCTCTTGATAAAGGGAGAAGCATTTTTCAATATCCTCTTCCTTCATGGAATCCAAAGTGACTTCTGCCCCCATCTTTCTAAAGAGCTCCGCCATATAATCCTGTCCTTGTTTTTCCAGGCCGCCATCAATCCCATGCCCCAAATCATGAGTATCTATCGCCACGAGCTCAGATAGGCGATCAATATATTTCTGTTTGTTTTTTTCTAAAACCTTTTTTAAAGCTTCCACTGTATTCCTCCCGGAGATACGCATTGCCGACTATCTTTTCCACATTAGTCGTATAGTTTTAAGCCATCTTCTACAATGTCCCAAAACTTTTCCACATCAATATCAATACCTACATTGACATTTGGCTCCTTCTTCATATAGCCAAAGAAATCACAGTTGGTTCTGCCATAGGACTGAGAACTGGATGTGTCCACTGTCACATTCATGGGCTTTGTAGTCAGAACCGTAGAGTCAATCAGGTAAGCAATGGTAATGGGATCGTGCAAAGGGCCACCCTCCCAACCATATACCTCTTTTTGCGTTTTACAGAAAAATGCCATTAGATCCGTAAATAAGTCCGAAGCCTTGTTGCCAACCTTACGCATCCGCTCCACAATTTCCGGATAACAAAGAGCCTTTCTGGTTACATCCAGTCCCACCATGGTGATAGGAAGTCCGGAGGAAATGCAAACATGAGCCGCTTCCGCATCCGCCAATATATTAAACTCCGCAGCAGGAGTTACATTTCCATTGGCGTAGGAACCACCCATAAAAACAATTTCTTGAATCTTATCCAAAATTTTCGACTCCATACGAAGAGCCATACCCAAATTAGTCATAGGGCCGGTGGTAACCATAGTGATTTTTTCCGGAGAATTCATCAAAGTCTTAATGATGTAGTTAACGGCATGATCCGCCTCAATTTCCCGATTTAATTCCTCAAATACAGGACCATCTAAACCGGTTTCCCCGTGGATGTCTCCGGCAATCACCTTATCTCTCACCATAGGTTGACCACAACCTGCATAAACCGGAATATTCAGATCTAAATGCTGTACTAGACGTAAAGCATTTCTCTGGGTATTTTCCAAAGTCTGGTTTCCTGCAACAACAGTAATCCCCAAAAGTTCCAAATTAGGATTCTTTGCCGCAAGAATTATCGCCACTGCATCATCATGTCCCGGATCACAATCTAATATAATTTTTCTTTTATTCATTCTTTTAACATTCCTTCCATTTTCTTAATCCTAAACTCAATTTCAAATAACATTCTCTAATTCGTAATTAATGAAGATTGCTTTTTCTTGGTAGCCTGAATCTTTACCGCCATGGAAATAGCCAGTACTACAATGGTCACAATATAGGGCATCATCAAAATAAATTGAGCAGGAATACCGTAGGCCTGTAATCTGGCTCCAACAGAATCGGAAAATCCGAAAAGCAAACACCCCATCGCTGTCAGCACCGGATTTGCACCTCCGAAGTACATTGCCGCAACTCCCATAAAACCACGGCTGTTGGTCATATTTTCCACAAACTGTGTACTATAGCCCAAAGATAAATGGGCTCCCGCCAATCCACCGATTAAACCGGATATCAACATAGCTTGATATTTAACTGCATTAGCTTGAATTCCCGCAGTTTCAGCAGCCATAGGAAATTGTCCTACAGCACGAAGGCGTAATCCCCATACCGTCTTATAGAAGATAAACTGCAAAAGAATAATAAAAATAATTACAAACCATTCCGTAAAGCGCCAGTCATTAAACAAGCTGTTTAAGACCGGAACATTTTCCAAAAATGTCATATGCAATTTTGGAATAGGAACGATTGAGGGATTGGAAAAGCTTCCGCTGGTATGGAAAAACACCTGAAGCATAAACTTGGTTAATGCAATAGCCAAAAGATTTATTCCCATACCGATGGCACAAATTTCAGAATTGTACTTAATATGACTGACAGCCATAATCATGGCAATGAGAGCTCCACCAAGCATAGCCGCCAGAATTCCCAGCATCCAGCTACCGGTAAAATAGCTCACAGCCACCGCTGTAAAGGCTCCCACCAGCATAATTCCCTCAGTACCGATATTTAAAATATTTGCCTGCTGCGTTATCGCTGCACACAGAGCCGCATAGATAATGGGAGTAGATGCACGGAAGGTTGCATAAATCAGTGATAGATTAAAGATTTTTCCTAAATTCTCTGACATTATTTATCCCCTCCTTTCTCTTTCTGATTCGAAGCTATCTCTGTTTTTAATTCCTTTTCCAGCTTTCTCCGCTGCCGAAGACTAATGACAAAATCCATGGTTGCGATAATAATAAACACTGCAGAGATAGTATCTACAATAGACTTCGGTACGCTGGTAGCCTGCTGCATAGCCATAGCCCCTGCCTTTAGTACCGCCAAGAAAAAAGCCACAAACGGAGTAAAGAGCATGTTTGACTTCACAATTAATGCCGCCAACATACCATTCGTTCCTAAATCCCTTGCAAAACCGTCCAGATAGTATCCATGTACACCAAGAACTTCTATGCATCCTGCAACTCCACCAAGGGCTGCAGAAAGTAACATCGCACCGATAAAGACTTTTTTAGAATTAATACCGGCATAATCCGCATGGGCAGGGTTGGTTCCCACCGTTCTAATCTTATATCCCCACTTTGTCTTATAAGTCATCCAAATGACTGCCAATACCACAAGGATAGCAATAAAAACCCCCATATTTGCCGAAGAAGGCTTCATGATTTTCGGAATCGTTACCAGCACAGGCTTGGACTGAGGAGTAGCCACTCCTGCGCTCATGGGTCCACTAACCAGATAGGAACCAATATACAGCGCTACCGTATTCATCAAAATCGTTACACAGACTTCCGATACATTAAAATAAGCCTTCAAAATCGCCGGAATCAAGCCCCATAGCATGGCTACCACAATGGCCCCGGTAAAGCAGGCAAGATATAAAAGAGGTACAGATAAAAATCCCCAATTGATACCGATATAAGCAGCAGTAATGCCTCCTAAAATTACTTCTCCCTCTACTCCGACGTTAAATGCTCCGGCCTTAGCCGCCACTGCAAATGCTGTTGCCGTCAACAGTAAAGGAGTAAATCCTGCAATAACATTTCCTCTTCCCAGTTTTGTTCCCAAGGCGCCTTTTAACAATGCCAGATAAGCATCAATAGGATTTTCCCCAATGGCAAGAATAAAAATGGCGCCCACCAAAATCGCCAGGAAAAAGGTAAACAATATTTTCAAAAAGCTGTTCAAAGACTTATTCATCTCCATTTCCTCCTTCCTGTAACTGATGTTCCGTCACGCCTTCTTTTGCCTGATGGTCTTCTACATCAACTTTAGGCTGTTGCTTTGTCATATCTTCTTTTACCTGATGGTCCACCGTACCTCCCATCATCAGAAGTCCCAGGTTATTTTCATTGGCTTCTCCGGCACTAAGCTCTCCGGTAATCGTTCCTTCGTGAATAACAATGATGCGATCGGAAAGGGATGTGATTTCTTCCAACTCCGTAGAAACCAGCAATACTCCTGCACCGTTCTTCTTCGCCTCCTCCAAAGTCTTTTGAATAGACTCTATGGCACCGATATCCACTCCTCTGGTAGGCTGAGCCGCCACCAGTAGCTTCTTATTCATGGAAACTTCTCTTGCTACTACTACCTTCTGTGCATTTCCTCCGGAAAGAGAGGATGTGGGTAGCTTATAGTCTGTGGGGCGAATATCAAAGCGCTTCACCATTTCTTCAGAATGCCGGTCCATAGCAGCTGTATTCATGACCATCCCCCTGCTGAAGGGTGCTTTGTCCACTTCCACCGCAACTAGATTTTCTTCAATACTCATGGTTCTATTCAGTCCCCGGGTATTTCTATCCTCCGGAATATGTGCCAATCCCACTTCTCGTACTTTTTTCGGAGAAAGGTTGGTGATTTCCTTTCCGTCCAGGAAGATATGCCCTCTCTCCACAGGACGTAGACCGGTGATTGCCTCAATCAGTTCTGATTGCCCATTTCCGTCTATACCGGCAATGCCCACAATTTCTCCCTCATTCACATGTAAGGACAGGCCTCGAATTTTGGAGCTTTCCTTTTGACTGGGAATCCAGACATCTTGTACATCCAAAATTTTCTTTCCTGCTTTTTCATATGTCTTATCAATATGTAGGAACACTTCTCGGCCAATCATTTTCTTGGTTAAATCCAGAGGAGAAGTTTCTTCTTTAGACACAATTCCCATATGCAACCCCTGTCGCATAACAGAAATACGATCCGAAATTTCCATAACTTCGTTTAGCTTATGAGAAATAAACACCAGAGATTTTTGCTCTTTCTTTAAATTATTTAATATCTCAAAAAGCTTTTTAGTTTCTTGAGGAGTCAAAACAGCAGTAGGCTCATCCAAGATGATAATATCCGCCCCTCTCATCAGGGTTTTGATAATTTCTACACGCTGTGCTTCTCCCACGGAAATCTGGCTAACCTTTTTGTCCAGCTGAATCTCCATGTTGTATTGGTCAATAAAGTGTTGAATCTCTTTTCTTGCCTTATCGAAGTCAATCTGTAGTCCCTTTTTAGGCTCAAAACCTAAAATAACATTTTCCAACACAGTCAAATCATTGACGAGCATAAATTCCTGATGAACCATTCCAATCCCATGTTGAATGGCCAACTTGGGATCTAACTTGCCCATGGACTGTCCCTTAACAATAATCTCACCGGAATCTATGGGGTACATACCGTAAAGCAGTTTCATCATAGTAGACTTTCCTGCTCCGTTTTCTCCGATTAATGAATGAATTTCTCCCTTAATCAGGTTGAATTGTCCATCTTTTACGGCATGCACTTCTCCAAAGGATTTTACGATGTTTTTCATTTCTACAACAAATTCACTCATTACTCTCCCTCATTTAACTGATAAAGAAAGGGCATGGGAGCCCTAAAGAGTCCCATGCCCGACACAAAGTTTCAGGCTTTATGCTTTCGGACCGAAACCTTCATAATTTTCCACTACAATCTCACCGGAGATAATCTTCTTGGACAGTTCTTCGCACTTATCTACAATATCCTGTGGGAACTTCTCTCCTAAAGACTTCTTGATTTCTGCGAAATCGGTTAAGCTTACACCGCCCTCTGCCAAAGACAGATACTGGGTGGAACCACCCTTAAATGTTCCCTCAACAACAGACTGAATAACAAGGTAGCACGCATTATCTACTCTCTTTACCATGGAAGTTACCACATGTCCGGGCTGGTCAGCATCCTGGTTTAAGTCTACGCCGATAGCATACTTATCCGCTTCCTTTGCCGCTTCCAAAATTCCTGTTCCTGTTCCGGAAGCCACATTCATAACAATATCAGCTCCCTGCTCATACTGTGCAAGAGTTAATTCTTTTCCCTTTAACGGATCTGTCCAAGAACCTGCAAAAGCCTGCAAAATAGTAACATCCGGATCGATGTACTTTGCGCCCTGCTCATATCCTGTATAGAAATCATGGAGTACAGGAATATCCATTCCGCCAACCCATCCGATTACATGTGCATCATTTACATTAGGAATATCAGTTTTCTGTGTAAACATAGCTGCTGCAGCACCGGCAAGGAAAGAACCCTGATTCTGGGCAAAGCTGATGGATTCCACGTTATCAAGATCAACGGTTGTATCAATTACCGCAAACTTAACATCCGGATAGTTAGGAGCATGCTCTGTAATGTAATCAGCGATATTGGAAGATGCACCGATGATAAGGTCATAACCTTCTTCGCAGGCAGCCACTAAATTCGCTTCCCATTCCTGTGCCGTAGTGCCTTCAAGAGACTTTAATTCAATACCGAAATCCTCAACTGCCTTCTTCGCACCGGCATTGCAAGAGTCATTGTAGGACTTATCGCCTAAGTTACCTGTGTAAACGATACAAACACGAACACCCTTTTTCTCTTTGGAATCAGACTTATCAGAAGACTTTTCCTCCTTAGAATCAGCCTGTGCAGCCTCGGTTTTGTTCGCATTGGACTCTGCCACCTCATTTGCAGACTTTCCGCATCCCAGCAATAAGGAACAACTTAACAAGCTTGCCAGAATTACACTCAGACATTTTTTCATTCTCTTTTTTCCTCCTTCACAAATATACGCTTTTTGCATCACCTAGATTATTTGTACAGGAAACTGTTTTCCTATACTTATTTTCTTATTCATAAGATATATCATCCGCCAGATTTGTGTCAATATCAATATATTTCTGTCGACAATTTTATCTGTTTTCAACTAAATGCAATATTATTTATATACAATATGCACATGTTTCGCACTGCATATCTCTTTCGTCAAAAGATTATTTTTTGCTTTCTTCCAATTCCCTCTTATTTTTTTGTCTGTTTCTTACAATTATAACAAGTTCCAAAATATTAGGCTCCACCTGAAAACGAAAACAAAGGTTCTAAATTCCTTAAGTTTATTATATGATAAGCACAAGTGTTAAAGTAGGAGAAAAAGTATGACCATTAAAGAATTTGCTCAATTAGCCGGTGTGTCTGTATCAACCGTTTCCAAAATTTTGAATCATAAAGACGCAAATATCAGCCCCCAAACAAGAGAGCATGTCCTTTCCCTTGCAAAGATTCATAATTATAAACCTTACTCTTTTGTGAGAACACAATATCCCGAAAAAACCAGTATTTTCGGGGTTATCTTTCGAGACTGTATTCCCGACGACAGACTCCTGAAAGGTTTAATGAATGTTGCCCGTTCCTACGGTTATGGCATAACAGTGCTGGAAAGCCATTTAAACAAAACGCAAGAATTAAAAAACCTATCCTTGCTTACTTCAAGCAATGTTGACGGCATTCTGTTTAATCCTATCAATTCCAAGCCATCTTCTGAAGTCTATGCACAGCTGAAGCAAAGTAAAAAACCCTACTTTCTTTTCAGTACAGAAGAAGATATTCCCGGTCCGGATTTTCTGCCTACCATTTCCTATAAAAGTATGGCGGAATTCTTGACCCAAAATCTGGTTCAAGCAGGACATTCCAAAATCGCCCTTGTGGCAGAAAAGGAAAGTCCTATTCGAAATGAATTTATTGAAGGTTTCAAAAGCTGTCTGTATCAAAATGCCATTTCTTTTACGGAAGAATTCATTTTCAGTAAAGATAACGAAAAATTTTACCGCCATATTTCCTGCGGGAGTATTAGTGCTGTACTAACTCTGCACTTCCAAAGTAGCTTTCAAATCTATCAAAGATTACTAAGCCGTCATTTGCATATTCCCAATGACTTTTCCTTGCTTACCTTATGTAAACACCAAAGCAATATTAATAACTTCTCCGAAATATCAGCCCTGCTAATCCCCTTTGAAGAATTTGGAGAATATCTTGGCTCCTGCCTGATCAAGCATCTTGAGCATTCTGAAAATACAGAACAGGAGCGAAAGCATTTTCAGCCGGACTATCATTTAAACCACACTAAATCTATTTCCGCCCCCGCTATGACTAAAAGAAAAAAAGTTCTTGTTTTGGGAAGTGTAAATATTGATTCCTACCTATTTTTCCGAGAGCTTCCCAGCCCGGGAATGGCAGCCAAGACCAGTCGTTCTTCCAACTATTTAGGCGGAAAAGGGATGAACCAAGCCATCGGAGTGAGCAAATTGGGACATCACGCCAGCATTATAGGGCTTGTCGGGGATGATTTGGAAGCAGATACCATTTACGAAAGTGCAAAGCAAGCAGGGATCAATACCGCCTATTTGAAGCGTGTCCACGGAGAATTAACCGGCAAAGGATATATTTTCTTAAACAACAGCGGAGATTCCATCGTCTCCATCCTTTCCGGGGCCAATGAGTGTGTCAGTAAGAAACATGTTGAAGAGGCACTTCCCATCTTCAAAGACAGTCATCTATGCCTTCTAAATACTGAAGTTCCGCAGGATACGATCTTGACCGCTTGTCGTTTAGCAAAAAGCCACAAGCTCCCTGTCCTATTGAAGCCTTCCTCCATAAGGCAAATAGACCCGGAAATCCTTGCCTTAACAGATATCTTCCTCCCCAATTTAGAGGAAGCACAGATTCTTTTATCTACGGAAGAATCCCAGCTTTCCAAAAAGCTACAGAAAATGCAGGCTAAAGAAGCTTGCGATAAAGCACTTTTAGAACAGTGTGCCGATTACTTTCTAAAAAAAGGGGCAAATATGGTGATTATAACCCTGGGAAAACAAGGACTTTTTGCAAAAGGAAAAGGCATATTAGGGCTGTATCCCGCTAAGGAAGTTAAAGCAATCGATACCACCGGAGCAGCCGATGCCTTTATCAGTGCCCTAGCCTCTTATATTCTTCTGGACTTTCCTATGGAGCAGGCTATCCGTATTGCAAGCTATGCAGCAGCACTAAGTGTCACAAGAGAAGGAGCCGCCCCCTCCCTAGTGGATAAGAACAGCTTGGAAGCTTATATAGCAACGGAAGAGCCGGAGATTTTGGAATAATAAATATTTTGTATGCTATCAAAAAAGCACACTTACCTCTTGGTAAATGTGCTTTTTTAGCCTCCAACATTCTTATATCTTAGTCGAATAAATGAATTAACCTTCCGTCAGATGGCCCGGTAAGATTAATTTTTCTAATCGCCTCAGGGGACACTTTATATTCATGGTTTTCATCCAACAGTCCATTTACTTCCTGCTCCACATCCGTTAACTGTGTATAACAAAAACCTTGGAAGAACGGAAGTTCTATTATGGCCTTTGTTATGGATTCATATCTTTCTAAAAATGCTTCTTCTGTTTCTACAGTATTGCCATATCCCCACTGTTCTTTTTCCTTTGTGGAAAATGCTATCCCACCATACTCAGTAAGTAATATTGGTTGCTTATCATATTGATACCCATTGGAAAAAGCCGATTTAAATCCACAATGATATTCTTCCGTAGTCTTCATTTGCTCCATAAAAGTACTGTATCGATTGAAGAAATCTTCCCCCCTTTCCGTATAGTCATGAAGTGTCAACAAATCCGTTTTGGTGTGCTCCCAACCATCATTAGAGATTACAGGCCTATATGGATCCAAAGATTTTGTCAAATAGTATATCCCTTCTGTCAAATACTGTTCCGCTTTTTCTTTTTCAATTTCAAATACTCCCCATGATTCGTTGAAAGGCGTCCAAGCAATGATAGAGGGATGATTATAATTTTGTTTTACTGCCTCCATCCATTCTTTAGTAAAAGCCATAATGCTTTCTTGATTGAAGCGATAATTTGATGGGAATTCACTCCATACCAATATACCCATAGTATCGCATAAGTAAAGGAATCTCTCATCCTCTATCTTCTGGTGTTTTCTGACTCCATTGAAGCCCATTTCTTTAATCTTTTGCAAGTCATGCAATAAAGCCTCTTCGTCCTTTGGTGTTAATCCTGTATCCTTCCAATAACCCTGATCCAATATCAACCTTTGATATAATGGACAGCCATTTAGTAGGAACTTCCCCTCTTCTATCCTTATTTCTCGGAGCCCAAAATAGCTGAAAACGGAGTCTAACATTCCATCTTCTTCCTTGATTTTAATCTCCAAATCGTACAGATTAGGCTCCTGAGGACTCCATCTCTTCACCAAAAATGGATCTATAGCAGGATTATCCAAATAGACTTTTAACTTAAATCTTCCTTCTTGAACTATCGCCTGAACCTCTGTCACATCTATATTCTGATACTTCACTTTCAGATTGGCAAACAATGGACATTTAGATGGCTTTGTTTCAACAGAAAGCAAGCAAGCATCTTCAACAAGCCCTTCTATTTCTACTGTATGTTCATATAGCTGTGGTGTGATTTTAACATCTTTAATATATCTTTGATTAACAACTTCTCCCCAAACGCTTTTCCAAATTCCGGAAGTTTGTATATACCAACAAGCATAACTATACTGTTCCCATCTTTGCTTTCCCCTAGGTTGTTCCATATTCGAAGAGTCAATAGCCAAAACAGTCAATATATTCTCTTTATCTTCAATGTACTCTGTCACATCAACAGAAAAGCGAGAATAGCCACCGCAATGCTGCCCAACTTGCTTTCCATTAATATAAACCTTGCTCAAATAATCTACGCCCTCAAAATGCAGAATAAATCGTTTTCCCTCCAGCTCCTTCTTATTAACAGGCAGCATTCTCTGATACCATAAATATCCGGAATGATTCTGAATATGTACTCCACTTTCTTTTGTTTCCGGACTAAAGGGAACTAAAATTTTTCTCTTTTCCGCTAGCGGTATCCCCATCTCCCAATGGCTTTTTTCTCCGGTTTTTTCATTGTCAAAAGCAAAGTCCCATTCCCCATTTAGTTCTATCCACGAGTCTCTTACTAATTGTGGTCTGGGATAATTTTCAATATGTTTCATGCTATTCTCCTTTTCCTTTATCCTTTGATACCACCTGTACTAATTCCTTGAACAATTTGCTTTTCAAATATTAGATATAAAATAATCATCGGCAAAGAAGCCACCATGTTTATACACATTGGAATGACAAAATCGGGCCTCTCTATCTTAATCAACGTCGGAATCCCGATAGGTAGCGTATATAGTTTTTCGCTAAATACACAAAGTAGTGGCCAAATATAATTATTCCAACTTGCGATGAAACTCATGATAGCAATTGTCGCAATGATTGGTCTTGAAAGCGGAAGGACGACTTTAGTGTAAATTATCCATTCCCCACCTCCATCGATTCGTACTGCCTCAAAAAGTTCTCTTGGTAGTGACCTAAAAAAGCTATAAGTGATTACAAAATTCATAGAACTGGCCACAGATGGCAAAATCAAACCGCTATAGCTATCAATTAGCTTTAATTTGCTCATTAATACAAATAAAGGAATAATCGTTGCCTCACTGGGAACCAGAATTCCAATAAGGAAATAAAAATAGAAAAAGCCACTTCCTTTAAAGGAAATATGAGCTATGCTATACGCCGCTAATGTAGACACAAGAACAGACAATGCAGTAGTCACCACAGCGACAATCAGGCTATTACAGAACCATCGAAACACTCCTGTTTTCAATAAAACCTGAGGATAATTTTGTAATGTATAGGGCGGTGTAAACCAAGAAAACACATTATGAAATTGCTTTCCTTCGTATTGAATGGAACAAAACAGCCCCCAAATAATCGGAGAAAGCATAATTAAAGCGATAAGTAAGGAAAGTGCAGAAATAAGATTGCTTTGTATTGTTTTCGTTCTATTTCTCATACTTAACCTTCCTCTTGTCTTCCAAAACGTCTTTGAATAAATACCAATAGACATAAAACAACAAATAAGAAATACGACATTGCAGAAGCATAGCCTAATTTATTCTTTTCAAATGCTTGTTGATATATGTATTGTATTAAAGAACGCGTAGTATTAGCCGGTCCTCCACCTGTCATTAAATGAATTTGTCCAAAAACTTTAAAGCTGGCAATAATTTGGAGCATCATCACAAGGAAAATTGTCGGTTTTAACAGTGGTACAGTAATCTTCCAAAATATTTGGAGCGGTGCCGCACCATCTACTTTTGCAGCATCATACAAAACCTCCGGTATATCCTGTAAAGCAGCTAAGTATAGCAACATAGAAAAACCTATAGTCCACCATAAAGTCATAGCTACTAAGCTAAACCACACTTTATTAGAATCTTGTAACCATAAAATCTCCTTCTGACCATTCAAGAAATGAAAAGACCGCAAAAGGCCATTTAGTAAGCCACGGTAAGGTGCAAAAACAAAACTGGCCAAATAAGAGGCAACAGAAACTGATAGCACTCCGGGTAAGTAATATGCCGTCCTTAAAAAGCGTCGGAAGCAAACGGCTCTGTTTGCCAATAATGCAAGGATAAATGATAAAATAACCAAGAATGGTACAGAAAAAATCACAAATTTTACAGTGTGGATGCAGGATAAGTAGAAATTCTTATCCTGCATCATCTTTTTATAATTTTCTATACCAACAAAACTGGCCTTTCCCATCAAATTCCAATTGCATAAACTGACATATATCCCTTGAAAAACAGGGAAGATTGTAAAGATAGAATAGAGCACGAAGAAAGGCATAATAAATAATATTGCCACAGCTTGCTTTTTCCCTATTTTATGTTTGTTATATGGAGCAGATAGCAATCTATTCATAGTTTACCTACTATTCTTTGATGGTTTACGTTTAATCCAAATTATTTTCCACAGCCTCTTTAAGAGCAGTTCCGGCTTCGTCCAAGGAACTGTTGCCTGTTAAATATGCACCTACCGCATCCATCAAATCTTTTTTCATTCCGCCATAATAATGTTCACTCTTTGGTGCATATTTCGCATACTCTAACTCAGAAATCACATTATATCCTTTGAGTTTTTTATATTCTTCACTCTGGTTAGCTTCATTTGCAGAGGGAATTTGTCCGGATCCTGCCCAAACGATACCTCCGTCTTTTGACGCATATACCATAAATTGAACTGCAGACAAAGTCTCTTCTTCTGTTCTTTTTTCTTTTTTGGGAAGAATCAAAGTATGGGAATCTGCCCAACAATATGGCTTATCGCCAAATAATTGTGGAAAAGTTGTGTTATTGAACTTAAGATTTTCCGTCTGCTCGTACGCTCCGGTTAACCAAGTGCCGCCAAAAAGTATAGCCGCTTTACCGGATTGGAATAAAGCCTGGCTATCATCAATACCTGGAAGAATATAGCCCTCTTTATAAAGTACTTCTAATTCCTCCAGCGCTTTTTTACCAACTTCTACATCTATTGTATTCTTTCCTTCTGCATTGATGAAATCCTTTCCACCCATTTGGAAATAAATTGCATACCAAGTTCTAAAGGGATCATCTCCGGACTGTGTTAATCCTAATGGAGATATTTCAGCAGGTAATTTTTCTTTGCATCGCTTTAAAATATCCTTAAATCCCTCCATATCCTTCACATTAAGAAGTTCCTCTTCCGTAACTCCCGCTTCTTCCAGAAGGCTGGTGTTGTAATACATTACCTCAGCATGAGTATCCAAAGGAATGGCATAGATTTTTCCATCAATGCTTACGGAGTCAAGACTGGATTTCTGATAGTCCTTTGATAAATCAATGTTCAGTTTCTTCAAATAATCATCTAATGGCTCCGCAACACCACTCTGGGAAAGCTCATATAGTTTAGAAACATGAGAGATACCAATATCAGGACCTTTTCCCGCAGCTACAGCAGTCTGTAATTTCGTATAATAATCATCCCAGACAAGCGTAATAATCTCCACCGGATTTTTAGGATTAGTTTGATTATATTGGTCTTTTATTTGTTTAAACCAATCTCCATCTCCCCCGGTAAATAAAGACCAAAAGCTTAAAGTACCCGCAGGAACAGTAACCTCTTCAGGGTTATCCACTGTTCCGGTTCCATTTGTTGTCTCTTCTGTTTTCCCTGCTTCTTCAGCTTTTGTCTCCATCTGAGCTTGTGAAGCAGAGTCTTTGGCCTCTTGTGCAGCTCCTCCACATGCGGACAATGCCATTCCTGCCACAAGTGAAAGGCTTAGAAATAGACGTTCTTTTCTTTTCATACCATATCCTCCTTTGTTATGAAAATATTGTTGTACCAAGCAAATGCTTGGTATGGATGCCAAAACTCTATACACTAATTCTCTTTCACATAATTCTGTCCCAGCTTATTTGGCGCTCTGAGATCTTTCCTACAAACCGTTAGAACAATCACTAAAACATAAGGCAGTGCACTAAAGAGTTCACTGGGCATGGTGCTCATCCCCAAAGATTTTACATAAACTCCAATAGCCTCTGATACGCCAAATACAGTACCGAAAATCAGTGCTCCTACCGGGTTCCAGTTTCCTAAAAAGCAAATTCCAAAAGCAATCCAACCGCGCCCACTAATGATTTCAGATGTATACATCCCCACATTACATAAAGAGTAGTACGCACCTGCAATTCCTCCCAAACAACCGGCGACGGCTACTGCCGCAAAACGAATCTTTAATATATCTATTCCTGCGGTATCAACGGCTTCCGGATTCTCTCCACAGGATCTAAGGGTAAGCCCCAATGCTGTATGATTCATCACAAATAAAATAATCGGAATCAATAGATATGCCAGATAGGTAATAATATTTTGAGAAAATAGAATTTTACCAACAAAAGGGATTTGACTTAGTATAGGGATCTGTATTGTGGAAAGCACCTCTACTTTCAAAGGGGTGGTTTGAATGCCAAAAATAACTCGATAGAAAAAAGTACAAAACCCTGTTACCAAAATGGAAATTGCTGTTCCCATTACAATTTGATGCTGGTTCATATATACAGTGGTTAAAGCATAGAGAAGCGCAACCATGAGGCCACACACCATAGCCAGCAAAAAACCAAGATATAGATTCCCACTAATGTATGCTCCTATGAATCCTCCCCATGCTCCTATGAGAAATATTCCCTCTACAGCGGTAACCATCATTCCTGTTCTCTCTGCAATCACCTCTCCAAGCGCACCAAGAATAAGAGGGGTACTCATAAAAAATGCTCTTGCCAAAAGGCTTGTTATATTGTTCATTCTAGGCCTCCTCTGTCACGATTCTCTTTTTCTTAAGCTTATTTAATTCAGCCTTTCTTCTAAAGTAGAAAGACATAAGCACGAAGAGCATTACAAAACCCTGTAGCAGATCAATTACACTGGCAGGAGCATCCGTTGAATGTCCCAATGCCGTTCCTCCAACTTGCAAAAAGCCAAATAGTAGAGAAGCCGGTACAACCGCAAGTGGGTGAGCATTGGCTAAAATAGCGATTCCGATTCCGTAAGATCCTATCTGCGTATCAAAACCGGTAAGAAGCATATGCTGCATTCCATTGATTTCCACCAGTCCTGCAAGTCCTGCAATAGCACCACTAATGGCGAAGGCAAGCATATATTGATGTTGAGGACTGATTCCGGACATTCTGGCAGCATCCTGATTTAAACCGGTTGCCCGAATTCTAAATCCTAAAGAAGTCTTATAAAGTACATACCAAACCAATACCGCAACCAGCAAAGAAATCACAATTCCCAAGGAAACAGAGGTGCCCGGGATGATTTTTGGCAGCCAGGTGCTTTTATCCAAATAGTCTGTTTTCAAATACTCATGTTTTGATTCCTGTAAACTGGTTCTGAGCAATAACTGCATAACATATTGGATAACATAGGTGGACATCATACTAATCAAAAATTCATTAGCATTGAATTTTGCCTTTAAAAATCCAATTATAAATCCAACAACAGCACCGCCCAAAATAGCAGCCATTCCTGCCAAAAGAATTACAATTGGTCCTGGAAGTTTCCCTCCCAGTGCTAAAGATACTGCCGATGCACAAATGCAGCCGGAATAGAACTGCCCCTGCGCTCCAATATTATACAGATTCGCTTTATAGGTGAACGTAAAAGCCAAACCGGTTAAAATAAGAGGAGCCGTTTTAATCAGAATATTTCCCATATTATATGTGCTGGAAAATGTTTCTGAAAACATTACCGTAAGAGCCTGAAAAGGATTCACTGATAATAAAGGTAAAAAACTAAAGCTGATTGTCAGACCTAAAAGGATTGCGAAAAGAATCCAAAGTAAAAAATCACAAAGAATCTCTTTCTTTTTCATTTACGCCTCCTTCAATTCATAGCCTGCCATTAACAATCCTATCTGTTCTGTGCTAAGCTCTCCATTTTGAAAAATCCCCATGATTTTCCCTTTGTATAAAATAGCAATCCTATCGGAAAGAGCAAAGATTTCCGATAGCTCTGTAGATACCAGTAAAATGCTCTTTCCCTTACTCTTTTCTCTCATAATGGTTTTGTGTACATAGTTAATCGCTCCAAGGTCTAAGCCTCTTGTAGGTTGATCAAATATAATCAACTTTTCTCCTCTATCCACTTCTCTGGCCACGACAACTTTTTGTTGATTCCCCCCAGACAAGCTACCAATCACAACTTCATGGTCAGGAGCCTTAACCTTATATTCCTGAATAATATTCTCCGTATAATTGTTCAATTCTTTCCATTTTATGATTCCATTTTTAACCCAGTTTTTAAGATAACTGGCTTTTAAAAGAATATTCTCAGAGAGTGTCATTCCGGAAATCATCCCATACCTGTAACGATCCGACGCTAAGTATCCTATTCCCTTTTCGATTCTTTCTTTTACCGCTAATTGGCTAATCTCTTCTCCGTCAAGAATCACCTTTCCTGCATGAAGTTTTCTTGCACCATAAATCGCTTCGCAAAGTTCCTGCTGTCCATTTCCGGAAACACCTGCAAAGCCAAGAATTTCTCCTTCTTTAATCGAAAATGAAACATTATCCAGTAATGGAATATTATCTTTAGATCTTAAAGATACATGTTCTACCTCTAATCTATTTTTCCGATTATCTGTCCCCGTCATTGATGGCGCTTTTATAATTTCCAAGTCATGTCCAATCATCAGATTGACTAACTCTGACTCTTTAACCGTCCGAATCTCCCCTTCTTCTATCGTCCCACTTATTTTTCCATTTCGCAGTACAATGATTCGATCCGATACTTCTAAAACTTCTTTCATCTTATGGGTAATAAATACTATCGAATTTCCCTTCGCTACATAGTCTCGGACAAATCCCATTAACACATCCGCTTCCTGGGGTGTAAGTACTGCTGTGGGTTCATCCATAATAATAATTTTTGCATTTAGGTAGAGCGCCTTTAAAATTTCAACTTTTTGCTGTGCACCAACCGTCAAATTCTTCACCAATTCCCCTGCAGGAACGTCAAAGTGATATTGGTCAGCAAGGGCTTGAATCTCTTTTTCTTTTTCTGTGAAATCAATCTTACCTTTGCAGTGCCCCAATATGATATTCTCGGTAACCGTATGTGCCTCTACCAAGGAAAAGTGCTGTTGAATCATAGCAATTCCACAAGCCATCGCCTCTTTAGGAGAGCGAATTTCTACCTTTTTCTGATTAATGAAAATCTCTCCTTCTGTGGCATGGTAAAGTCCGTATAAGATTTTCATGATGGTACTTTTTCCGGCACCATTCTCCCCTAAGAGAGCAACTACTTCTCCCTCTTTAATCACCATAGATACATCATCATTTGCCAAAACCTTGGCAAAACGTTTGTTGATATGTTTTAATTCAACAATAATATTTTTTCCCATATAATGCATCTCCTAAGGATTTTTATGAAAAAGGCAGCGTTAGATTAACACTGCCTTTTTATAAATCTATTCAGAAAAATACTGCTTAAAGTCTATTTTTCCATTTGTAATTTCTTCTGTAGCTTTCTCAACTGCCTTCTTACATTCCTCAGAGCACTGGTCAGTAAAGATAGTTTCAAACACACCTTCTTTTACCCCCACCTCTTGAGCACCTTTTAATTCTCCACTTTTGATGCCCTTAATAATCCAAGGATATACATTGGCCCAATTCATGCTTACGGATGCCACTACACAATCACTTTCCTCATTCTTGTTCGCTGCAAATCCTACGAATTTTGCCTTTTTTTCAGCTGTTGCCTGAATTGCACCGGAAGTCGCCTCGTTGGAGTAGCAGAACACTGTATCAGCGCCATTATCAATCATTTGTGAAGCCATTGCCTTTCCGATTGATACATCGGTCCAGGTATTCAAGAATGAACGATTTGCCTTTGCATCAGCTAATCCCCTTTCTTTTGCGGTTGCCACAGCTATCCCTTCATAAGTATCCAAAAGGTGTACCATGGCCAGATTAGATTCTCCGCCCATTGTTGCAAAGTTTCCGTTCTCCGTAGTGTATCCGGCAATGACTCCCGCAATATAGGAACCTTCATATTCTTTTGGGAAAACCGGAACCATATTATCCGACTCACTCTTGGTTCCATTGATAATGGTGTAAACTGTCTTTTCATATTGAGGCGCTACTGCTGCACAAGCTTCATCAAACTGACTTCCGGCAGCCATTACCAGATCGTATCCCTTTTCCCCGTATTCTGTAAAGGTCTGCTCAAATTCCTCTACAGGGACAGACTCAACTACCTCAATTTTGGTTCCCAGTTCCTTATCGCATTGTTTTGCTCCGGCATTATTGCTGGCATTCCAGCTCTGATCATCTATGCTTCCGGGAAGAATTAAAACAATCTTCATGCCAGAATATTCCGAATCTGTCTTCTCGGCATTCTGTTGTTCACCATTCTCGACCTTCGACTCAGATTTTGCAGCTCCACCGCCGCAAGCAACCATCATAGATGCCAATAATGCTAAGGTTGCAGAAAAAAACAAACGATTCTTTTTCATAAGGTAACCCTCCTTTTTTTCTGTACTTGTATTTATGAACAGTATATCTATTTTGTTTTTTATTGAATATATGATAAGTTACTGATTTTATTTGTTTTCTACATATATTTTATCACTTTTATTTATTTTACATATATTATGTATACATTTTTCGAAAAATATATCATTAATATAGTTTTTTTGCAGTATTTTTGTACTCCAATGGAGTAGCATTGTATGCTTTTTTAAATACTGTACTAAAATAAGTCGCGTCTTTAAACCCAACCATTTGAGAAACATCTGCCACTTTATATTGTGGCAACTCCAAAAACAAACAAGCTTTTTTTAATCGAAAAGCCAAAAGATAATCTGAAAAATTATCTTTCAAATGTAAGCGAAACAAGTCCGATAAATAGTTTGGAGAAATATGCAAAACATCTGCTATACTCTTGAGTCCTATTTTTTCTGCATAATGCACTTCAATATAATTCATCGCTTCTCTAACTAAATAATTTCCCACCTCAAAATTTTCTGAAAATACATTTTTTCCAACTGTTTCTCCATCATTCTTTCGTGTATTAAAACCAAGCTCTCTTAAAGCCATAAGAAGTTCTCTTGGATTAGTCGGCTTTGTGAGATATCTATATACCCCATATTTAATAGCCCGCTGTGCATAAGAAAACTCGCTATAGCCACTAAGTATAATAATCTTTATGCGCTTATCTTTCTCTCTTATTTTTTCTATAAAATCCAATCCATTACACTCAGGCATTCTTATATCTGTAATGAGAACATCAGGGTTTTTCTCCGAAATGGCGAGTAATGCAGAAATAGCACTTTCATAAGCCCCCACTACTTCCATTCCTTCTTGACCGGAAAGTAAAGTCCTGAGTCCCTGTCTAATTTTAGGTTCATCATCTACAATCATAATCTTCATGAAAAATCTCCTCTACTATTAACGGCAGATGAATTTCCACTGTGGTCCCATTATTCTTTTGAGAATGAATTCTCAAACCATAGCTCTGTCCGTAAATTAATTTGATTCGTTTCTCCACATTATTAAGGCCAACACGCTTATCCAAAAGTATATCTTGTATCTTTTCTGCTTCCATTCCTTGCCCATCATCAATAACAGAAATTTTCAACTCTCCTTGATCTATTACGGCAACAATGCAAACTTTACCTCCTCGAACCAAAGGTTCTAAACCATGTTTTATTGCATTTTCCACAAGAGGCTGCAGGAGAAGCTTAGGACAAGGATACGCATTGCATGATTCCTCTATGGAAATAGCGTATTCCAAACGTTCCTCCATTCTACACTTCTGAATTTCTAAATAATTTCTAATGTATCTTACTTCTTCTTGCAAAGGCACTAATGTATTTGCGCCTGATATAGAGTACTTTAACAATTCTCCCAAACGAACAATTAAATCGCTAATATCGTCCTCTCCTCTTGCTAAAAGCATCCAATTGATAGTATCTAAAGTATTGTACAAAAAATGAGGATTGATTTGCGCTTGCAAAGCATTTAATTCTGCTGTCTTCTGCGCCATCTTTTCTTCCGTAACCACATGAATAAGCCTTTTAATTTCACCCAGCATAAAATTGTAGGATTGAATTAAGCTTCCAATTTCATCCTTTTGATTCGTATGAACCTGAATGTCAAAGTTACCATTTTGTGCTTTCTCCATAGCCTTGGAAAGCTCTTTCAATGGCTTAGTTATCGTCCATGCAAGAAGAAAGCTGATTAGAAATCCCATAAGCACGGATAAAGCAGTAATTGTGATTACTCTATTTTTTAACAGTTGTAATTGCGGAAAAATGTCTTTCGTAGCAACAATAGAAAATAGTCTCCATCCGGTAACGCCATTGTATTGACCACAAGCAAAATAGCTAACGTTGCTCCAGTTAAATTGAAAGGTATGTTCTCCGGTATCATATCGTTCTTTTACTATATTAAGATACTCTGCCGGCACACTGGTATTCGAACAAATCACCTTCCCATTTTTATCCGTAATAAGAGTAATTTGATGATGGAAAGTACTTAAATTATTAATCAGTAATTGCATAAATATTTCGGGGTTAAACTCCAGAACAATTGATCCCTTCTTTTCCCCTTCCACCCATATCGTTCTAAGTAAAAAGATGGATCCGTCCTCTAGGCTTATCCATATATTTTTATTTTGCTTTACTTTATCCTCACCCAATTGAACGAAAAGTTCTTCTAAAGAAATTTGACTCATCTTATATTGGTAAAAAATTTCATCTTGTTGATTCAAAGCATATAAATTTTTAACCGAAGGAAAAACATTAATTTCCTGTTCTAAAATAAAAAGCTCCGTTTCTCCAAATATCTTTACTCCTGTCTCATTAATCATTTTATTGGGGGCAAACACCAAATCACTAATAACGTCAATCAATCTATCTAATGTTTCTATATGCTGCGTTATATTCATATCAATAAGGTTCAGCATATTTCCCATTTCTTCTTTTTTATTTTGAATAATTACACTTTGTACCGTTCTGTAAGAAATCACTCCACAAAGCCCGGTAATAAGTACAATAACCGCAATAATTGTGAATGACATTTTTTTCCAAAGACTCATTTGTTACTCCTTGCCCAAGTTAATCCGTCCTGCTTTCAAGTCTTTTTGTACAGTATCAATTTCCTCTATTACTTGTCCTCGTATTTTCTTACTATATTGCACGTGAAAAAGATCCTGGCTCATTCCCAGTGGATATACCCTTTGCTTGCCAAGATGTCCCTTTTTATATTCGTCCATAATACATGTGTAAACTTTATCAAAATCAAATATAACAGATGCCAAAACAATGTTCTCATCTATAGAGCACTGATTCGTAGCAATTCCAATCATACTTGCCTTGCCCGGTTCTTCTTGAAGCGCCTTAAGGCTTCCTTGCCAAACCTTATTAGCATATACCAGAACAATGTCTGCATTTTCTTCTAACACTTGTTCTGTAATTTTATATCCTAAGTCAATATTATCCCAACTGTTGGTATATGCCCTTAGACAGTGCGCCTGACCAAGCCCTCTTTCCCGGGCAACGCGAACAGCATTTTTCTCATAAATGTCCAACATTTTCTTCATTGGCTCATTCGGAAATCCTGCAATATTTGCAAACACTCCTGTTTTCGTTAGTTTCCCGGCTATACAGGAAGCGATATAAGCTACTTCCTCTTCTTTAATTTGAACAGAGACTATATTCTTTTGATTTAAAAACGAACCATTGATAATACAAAACAAGGTATTTTTATATTTAGGCGCTGTAGCTTCTATAACGTCATTAAATTGTGCACCTGCCCCAATAATGAGACCATATCCCTGATCAGCATATTGTAAAATCTTACGTTCAAAATCTTTCTCTGCTATGTTCTCGATATATTCTATTCGCTGATCATTTTTTGCATTATAGAGTTTAATACCATCAATATTTGCCTTGTTCCAACTCATGTCCTCCTCAGAACCGGAGAGGAGAACAATGACTTTTTTTGAATAAGTCCTTTGTACAGAAAATCGATAGCAAATAAGATAAAGAAATAAAATAGTCAAAATCATTAATGCACAAAAATATTTAATCATCACTGTTCGACTATTAGTTCTCATAAAGAATATCCACCTTATTGCCCGCTCGTATTATGATTCACCTTCTTCTACCCCTTCACCGCTCCCATAGCCAGTCCTTCCACGAACTGCTTCTGGCAAAGGTATACCAGTACCAAAACCGGTAGCAAGCTGATCAGAGAAGTCGCCGCCATTGGTCCCCAATCCAAGCCCTTATCAGTGATAAATCCCGCAATAACTACAGGCAATGTCTTAGATTTATTGATACTTAAAATAACCGCAAAGAGGAATTCGTTCCATGCTCCCACGAATGCCAGGATTCCTGCTGCCACAATTCCGGACTTTGTTACCGGAAAAACCACATAGAAGAAGCGGCTTAGGAAATGGCAACCGTCAATTCTGGCGGACTCCTCCATTTCAATAGGTACCTGAGCAAAGAAGCCCATCATTAACCAGATTACTAATGGCAGGTTAAAGCTGGTATTCATAATAATCAAAGCAGGCAAGGTATCAATCAGCTGTAGCTTCCGCATCACAAGGTAAATAGGAATTGCTGTTGCAATGGCCGGATACATTTTCTGAATCATAAACCATAGACCGAAAATCTGTCTGGTAAGGTTAGAGAACTTTCCTCGCACCAGACTATAAGCGGCCATAGAGCCAAAAAGCAGGGAAATGGCAGTGGAGCTAAGACTTACAATCATGGAATTCATAAACTGCCGTCCAAGACCATTCATAGACAACACTGTTTTGATATTTTCCATGGTGAAAACATGGGGAATCAAAAGAGGAGGATTCGCCAAATACTCCGCCCTAATTTTAAAAGCACTGGAAAAAAGCCAGTATAAGGGAAACAAAACCAGCAACATCAGCACAGCGGTAAACACTATACGAAAAGGGCTTCCCCACACATTTCCCAATATTTCATGCACCATGGAATCATTTGCATCTATTCTATGTTTCTTAGCCATCATTTTCTTCCTTTAAACCCTTTGATAAATCACCAAGTAAAATTATATTGATACACTGCTTTCGCAGATTGTGTTCACATTCATATTTCCATAAAAACTGTTTCTATAGGAGCAATCGACTTCATGATACAAGTTATCTTGCTATCCCTATGCACTACAAAACTCGCTCCTCCACCGCTTTTCTCCAGCGAAGGAAAAGGAAACTTACAATGGTCATAGAGAAAACGAAGGCCATGGCCAGAGCCGCCGTATAGCCGGCATCAAAGAACTTTAAGCCTTGCTTGTAAATATAGTTCGGCAACATTTCCGTAGCATTTCCCGGACCGCCGTTGGTCATAGTATAGATGGTGTCAAACACCTTGAAAGCATCCACGAAACGTAGCATTAAAACAATAATCAGTAAGGGACTAATCATGGGAAGCACGATTTGGAAAAAGATATGGCGATTTTTCGCCCCATCCACCCGGGCCGCTTCCAGCGCATCCTGTGGAAGGGACTTAAGCCCTGCCATGGTAATGATGCATACCCAGGGAATCAACTGCCAGACATTTACAAAAATTACTGCCGGCATAGCCGTTTTTGGATTACTCAGCCAGTTCATTTGGGGTACACCCACAAAATGCAAGAGATAATTGATGATTCCCGTACTGCCGTCCAACATCATACGAAACAGCGTACCAATGGCTACAGGAGCCATAATCATGGGAATCAAGAGCAAAGAAGTAAAAATGCGGTAAATTCTTTTGGTGCCGCAAAGCATCATAGCCGCCAAAAGCCCTAAAACCAACTCTAAAGATACGGAAACCACCGCAAAAAGAACCGTGTTCCCCACACTTACACCCAAGTTTTTGTCTTGAAGCATCCGAAGATAATTCCCAATGCCGATGAACTTGGGAACGGCATTGGGAAGATTGATTTTGTATTGAAATAAACTGAGATAGAGGGAATACAGTAGGGGTAACAAGGCCGTAAAGCCTAAGAATAAAATGGTAGGAAGCAGGAAAAGCCAGGACCACAGCCTTTCTCCTCTACCTCTATTTCCTTTTCTTATTTCTGTGCCATTCATACTGTATTCCTCTAACTTTCTAGCATATTCTTTTTAAAACTGTTTTTTGAGATAAGCAAAAATACTTCTCTACAAAATAGATTAATGATTATAGTTCTTGGTTCCCTCTTCAGGAGGAGCCTGCTGTAATGCTTCTTCCACAGCAGCCTTCATTTCCTTCACGGTAGTATCCAAGTCACTTTGTCCGGAAAGATATGCGGAAATCAAAGTGTTAAAGCTGGTGTCCACCTGTGTGGAGGCCGCCACTCTCCACCACATATTTGCGGTGTCCAGTGCCTCACGAACGGTATCCATGTATGTACCCTTAATGCCATCCTCTTCCCAGAAAGCCTTTCTCGGAGAGAGAATGCCATGGTTGTCGTAGAATTCCTTCTGCTTATCCAGGCTGGTATACATCTTGATCCACTCCCAAGCCAAATCCTTGTTCTTGGAGCCTTCCGGAATAGCGCAGTCCCATGCGGAAAGCAGGGTGATTCCGGTCTTCTCCTTTGGAATTACGGACAATGCCCATTTTCCAACTACCTTGGACTTTTCAGGGTTGTCGGCATCCTGTACCAAGCCCAATGTAGGCCAGGTTTCACAAACCGCTGCATCTCCGTTTAAGAATGCCTGAATAGACTGATCGGTTCCCCAGTTTAGCCAGTTAGGATCCAGGGACTCCTGTAAAGCATTCAAATGCTCTAAAGCTTTTCTGGTTTCAGGAGAGTCTATAGTAACCTTCCAATCTTCATCCGCCCATGCACCACCGTTAGACCAAAGTACATAGTCAAACACGCCGCCAAGCTGTCCGGTGATACCGGAAATGGAAGCACCGTAGAAACCTTCATCCTTCTTGGTTACCTTCTTTAGCTCTTCTCTGTACGCTTCCCAAGTATCCGGAAGTCCGTTCGGGAAAATGTCGGTACGGTAAGCAAAAAGCTGTGGTGTGGAAGCATTGGGAATTCCAATGTACTTATCCTGCCACTTTCCGGAGTTTGCAATCACATTGTCAATGAAGTCCTCCGCCTTTACATCGTCCTTCTCCATATAAGGCTGCAAATCAGTAAGGTAAGGAGCAAATTCTCCATCCCACTGGCTGGCTACATCAATTACATCATAGGTTCCTGCTCCACTGGTGAAATCTAAAAGCATTTTCTGGTGAAGCTCGGTGTATGGCATATCGATAACTTCCACCTTAGCACCGGTTTTCTCTTCAAATTCATCCACCATAGACTTAGCCGCATCTGCATAAACGCCGGACATATAAAGAACAGTCAAGGTTTCTCCACTGCCCTTTGCCTTCTCTTCTCCCGCAGCGGCTTCGGACTTTCCCTCCTCCGCCTTAGCAGATGCATCTCCGGTATTGCCCTCTGTCTTTGCTCCGCACGCCAGCAAAGATGCCCCTAAGGAAAGGGCCAACACTGCGGATAAAACTCTCTTTTTCATTGTTTTCCTCCCATCTTTCTTGTATATTCTGAACAAATAACTATCTGCATTATACCCTACTTATATAAGTTATCAATAAGCAAAAACACAAAATATTGCCATGTATTTTAGGCAAAACACACAAACAAACACATTTCGCACATATTTAAACAGAAGAAAAGGGGTTGTAAAAAATCAAAATAAGAAATAGATTTTCGGCAATATAGGTCTAAATGAGGGGTAGTCTGAGCCCGTCGGTACTTGCGAAAAACAAGAGAATCGAAGTTTTTCGCTTAGTATCCACAAGGACAGACTTTTCATCAGAAAAGTCGTCCTGTAACAGACCAACTTCCGAAGGAATTTGCTTTGCGAAGCAAAGTGAGCAGTGGTTAACAAAACCACTGCTCAGTCAGGCGAAGCTAGCGAGAGCGTGCCCCAAATTTAGACCTATATTGCTTAGAAAACTATTTTGATTTTTTTACAGCCCCTCTTTTACTTCTCTTTAATCTGTTCCCATAGTCCCCTACATCCCTCTAGGATATCTTCATAACAGGCCTGAAATTCCCCGCTATACCAAGGGTCGGCAATGGGATGAGGATGGTCGGTATAATCTCCAAGGAGGGAAACCTTGCCATTGGGGTCTCCGCCTAAAATCCGCCTCATATTCTCCCGATTTCTTTCATCCATCCCTATGAAATAATCGTAATTTTCATAGTCTTCTTTTTGCAATTGGCAGGCTCTTTTTTTACTGCAATCAATTCCCAGGCCTTCCAGAATTTCCCGTACCGGAGGATAGACAGGATTCCCCTGTCCACGATAAATTTCCTCCGAAGAGGTTGCTTTGGAAGATACTTGAAAGTCTTCTGTTCTCCCATGCTCCTCCAAGATTCTTTTAAATAGAAATTCCGCCATGGGACTACGGCAGATATTGCCATGGCAGACGAAGCAGATTTTTTGCATAGTACTTTATTTACTCCTTTATTCTTAATGCTTTGTTAGCAAGAATGTTTCCCAATCTTACGGCTATTCGAGTTCTTGATTAGTTAAATAGAACATTTCCTTCTGTGTCTCAATCTCAGCCTTAAGTTCTTCTTCTGTTGGAAGGTATAGCTTATACTTTGAAGCAAATAATTGCTCATGATCATGTAATATAGAGTATTTTGCTATATCCTCATCTGTATCCGAACATAAAACAATTCCTAATGTAGGATTGTCATCAGATCCTTTCTTCAGTTCATCATACATACGGATATACATATCCATCTGTCCAACATCTTGATGTGTAATCTTTTTTGTTTTTAAATCAATCAACACAAAGCATTTAAGAATATAATTATAAAAAACAAGATCAATATAATAGTCTTCCTTTTCCGTATGAATATGCTGCTGTCTTGCCACAAATGCATAGCCTTTTCCAAGTTCCATAAGAAACTTTTGCAAGTTATCAATAATGCATTGCTCTAAATCTGATTCTAAATAAGATGTATCTTCTTGCATTCCTAAGAATTCAGCAATAATAGGATTCTTTATAAATTCAAGCTTATCTTGGTATGCTAATGTCAATTCTTTCATTTCTTTTTCAATCACATGTTTATCTTGTGCTTTAAGCATTCGATAGTAATACTGTGATGAAATATTTCTTTGTAATGTTCTTACATTCCATGTTTGCTCATAAGCTTCCTTTGCATACCAGTTTCTTGCAACTTCATCATTAACCTGTAACAGCTTCTCATAATGACTCCACGACAACAATTGTGCGGTCATTGGCCGCACAATTAAAACTCCATCTGATTGTGCGGCCAATGACCGCACAATCTCCGGAAAATACCTATAGAACTGCTGGCATTTATACAGAGTTCTTAAGTTAAAGCCTTTCCCATATTTCTTAGTTAGCGTATTTGAAAGTTCTTTAATCACTTCTTTACCATATTCAGCTCTGTCCGATTCCCTCAATATTTCCTCTGAAATACGCTTCCCCAATAACCAATTGCGAATAGTTAGTGTGGTATTAACTGCACGATACGCTGCTGTTTGAGCACTATCTATAATTTCGCAGGCATCCACAGTGATATTATTTGTATTGGAATAAATTAATTCATTCATATTTTCACAATTCTTTCTTTAGCAAATATCATCTATATACTACTCCATATTTACAGATTTCTCTTTCTTATCTGTCAACGACAAGTATTCTATGTATTTCTCCTACCACTTCTTCGGCGTATAGTGAATCTCCGCCACATTATAAACGGTAATAAACGCCTTCGGATCTTCCTTCTCCAAAAAGGCCATCAGCTTCTGATATTCCTGCCGATCCACTACCGCCACAATTTCCTTCTTCATCTCATGACTGTAGGCTCCCATAATGTCATAGATACTCATACCGCTATGGATGCGATTCAAAATAAATTCTGTAAGAATAGCCGCCTTTTCCTCGGTGGTAATCACGCAAACTCTCTTTTTAATGGTCTGTCCAAAGATAAAATGGTCCAAAAGGATGCCATTAAAGTAGGTGCCTAGCACCGATAAAATTACACTTTTTGCATCAAAGGCAAAGATGGATAGGATAGAAATACAAATCCCCGCAAGTCCCATGGCTTGTCCCACATCCATGTGGAGATACTTTTGCATCATCTTGGCCACTACATCCAGTCCACCGGAGCAGGTATTTCGGTTAAAAAGAATAGAAAGTCCAATGCTGACAAAGAAGATATAGGCTACCACATCCAAAAAGACATCTCCTGTTAAAGATTGATTATTGGGAAAAAGCTTTTCAAAGAGGAGCATAACCGCAGGCAACATGATGGTACCGTATGCTGTTTTATAGGCAAATTGATGGCTTACAAAAAAATAAGATATAATTAACAAGAAGATATTCATCGCCATTACTAAAGTCGCCACAGAAAAGGGTAGAAAATGATGAAGCACAATGGCCAGACCGGAAATTGAAGATACTGCCACATGACTGGGCACTTGAAAGAAAAAGACTGCGGCAGCCACTATGACTATGCCCACATTCACCATGATAATATCCTTCACTTTTGCAGAAAGCGCTGTATTCATTTTGCCGTCCCCCTTTGGAATTCTGCTACCAGTATAGCACTCTATTGTAGCGGAAAAAAGACCTGCGAATGTTCACGAAGGGGTATTGATTACTCTTTTTTTATTTCTTTATCAACTGAAAAAATCTTTACTCTATTGATATTCACTTTCTGAAAGAAAGGTATCTCTTCCAAGACTTTTCTAAAAAGAAAAAAGCATCTCCAAAACCTCTATACAGGAAGAAAATGGAAATGCTTTTTTACATGTTTTTGATACTATTTAGTAGCCTGTTTCAATAGAAGTGTTTCAGTAGAAGCTTTTCAGTAGAAGCATTCTGATTTGTACGCTCTTCTTTACTACATTATGCCTTCTTTTCTACATTATGCTTTCTTCGCAAAGCTGTAGGTATAAACGAATTGATCCGGAGTGTAGTTATCAAGCTTTAATCCGTCAACCTCTGCGTATGGATAGCCGAAATCATTTAAAGCCTCTCCATCCTGAGCAGGACTTAAAGTGAGGTCTCTTCCATCAGACAAAATCATACGCTCTGCATCGCAGTTTCCGAAGTAGTACTCTTGCTTTTCCTTGGTTTCTGTCTGGTCTTTTGTCCAATTATTCTTTAAAACAGCCTTTAACACATCGGCGGGATCTGCGGAGACCCAACCTGTTCCCTTTAAATAAAATTCTGCCCAGCAGTGCTGATTCTTCGTAATATCCTCCGCATTGATACGGATTCCGAAATGTTCTCTGGCAGGAATTCCGGATGCACGGCAAAGGGCTACAAACATGGAGTTGATATCGGTACATTTTCCGGACATAGTTGTGTCTAAAAGGGCACAAACATCGCCTTCTCCACAACCCTTCACGCTCTCATCCCGATTCATATTGGCAATAACCCAGTCATAGATAGTTCTTGCCTTCTCTAAATCTGTAGTCTTTCCTTCGGTTACTTCTGCGGCCTTGTTCTTCACCTGGTCATTTAAGGGAAGGTTCTTGGAAGGCTCCAGATACTTCTTCACATCCTCCGGAAGCTCCGCCTTCTCATCCTCCTTTAATTCAGGGCTTACAATTTCTTCTCTCTTTACCTGTAAATCCAGCTTAACCACTCTATCGGCGGGCTCGGCATTTTCGTCCCATTCCACATAAAGCATCTGATTGCCCCAGTCGTCTGTATTCATTTCCGCCTTAGCATTTCCGGCATCATACTTTACGTCCTCAACAGTCTGATACTCACTGCTTTGCGGCACAGGAATCCAAAGGCGAACCTTCTTTCCTTTTTCATACTTGGATAAGTCAACGGTATTGTTTACCGTTCCCTCTACCATCTTCTTTTCGGAAACCTCTGCCTTTTCTGTTGCCTTCTCTGTGCTCTTCTCTGTAGCGGCAACAGATTCCGTACTTTGCTCGGTACCCTTTGCACTACTCTCCACATTGCTTGATGCCTTATTTCCGCAGGCAGCCATTAGTACCCCCACTGTTCCCAAGAGCAACACGAACTTTAAGCTTTTTCTCATTTTTTCCTCCTTAAGCCACTCTTTTAAGCTGTAACGAAGAAGAGTATACGCCAGAGAACCACAGGAGAGAAATTGGATTATTTTATAAATTATCAGTTTTATTGCATAGACTTATAAACACCACTCCATTATTATAGTCTTAAACCACAATTCCAACGCGAAAAAAGAGCTTATCTTACACGACAAGCCCTTTTCCATTTTCCCTTATAGCTTATTCTTTCTTTGCCAATAAAGCAGCGATTCCTCCGGATACTAATGCCAAAATTCCCACTACCAAGTAAATCCATTCAAAAGTGCCGCTGGTTCCGTAAATCTCCAGTACTCCTTTATAGATGGAGCCTACCGTAAGTACCGCCACACCGCTCTTCCAAAGGAAGAATGCCAAAGAGGTGAAGAATAGCTTCTTTTCCCCTGCCTCATCCCCATTTTCCAAAGAAAGATTCCAAAGGCGATTGCCTGTGCATAGGTTGATAAACTTTGGAAGGAAAATGAGGGTTAATGGGAGTAAAAAGGCATAGCTCATAAAAGCTGAGTACACGCCGTGGGAGAAAAGTCCGTAAATCTGCGCAAAAGCAAAGACAAAGATCGTTGTCAAGCCAATGGGGAGAAGAGACTTCCAGGACAGTTGCCCCTCTTTTGTTTCATAAAGCTTCTCCATTTTCTCCATCCTTTCTTCAGCATTGTTCTGATGACTTGCCGAATGATAATAAATAACTTGATTCTTTTCCATGTTTTTTCCTTTATTATTAGTATTATGAATTCTTTCCGATATACAAAATATCGCTGACTGCTCGCTCGGAAATTTTGTTTCCATTGGTAGTGGGGTTATTTACCACCTCTCCCTGGAACACCATGGTAGAGGATCCTCCCCCATCCAAGTTATAGACATTTGTCGCCCCTAAAGACTTCATAAAGTTTGCCAACTCGTAAAGGCTTAATCCCGCACTTTCAGAAGTTCTTCCGTCAGACACCACAAAGAGATAATGGTTCTTGGCTACAGTACCGATAGCTGTTCTTGGATTGCTGGCCATAGCCATACCTACCTCATCATTTTCCGTAACGGCTACCTCTCCGTTCTCTACAAGAACCGGCCCAAAGGAAAGAACCTGCCAAGCCTGCTTCTGTATCAGAGAGTCTGTAGTGGTGTCGGATTCGGAAATGAAGGAAAGGCTTCCATCCTTGGAAATCACCATATCTTCTCCGTTACTTCCCTGGTTTCTGTATACCACACCGTTTCGAATGACATAGCCACTTTGTCTTGCCCCGTAGTAGTCTCCGTTAATAGCTAAAACCGCATTGTTTTCCTCCGCCATATCGGAAGTAGTGTCGGTAATGTTTCTTCCATAGGTATTGTTTGCAAATGCGGAAAGAATACTTGTTCCGTCTGTTACCTCCACATCTGCCACATAAATATTACTATCATAGGCTCTATACTGAGTTACGGTAATTTTGCTCTTACTATCAGAGTACGTGCCGATTACCGTTCCGGAACTTGTGCTGCTTGTACTACCGGAGCTACCCTGTCCTCCCCGTCCCGGGCCGCCTTGACCATGTCCGCCGGAGCCGCCATTTCCGGGACCACCGAAGCCCTGTCCATTATCGAATCCACCATTTCCGCCAAAGCTCTGATCAGAGCTGTTTTCATCGTAATTGTCGTTATTCTCACCATCCTGATGATAGCCGTCTTGCTTAAATCCATTTTGCCCGGAATCATCTTGATTGAAGCCACTTCGTCCGGAGTTATTGGAACTTAAACCGTCCTGATCCTGATTAGCTGCATAGGCATTTTCCGCCTCTGTACTCTCCTCTTCATTTATAGACAGCCCGTTGGAATCTAAGTTCTGTCCCGACACCGTCTGCATGGGGTGGGGGATTACGAAGGTATCCAGGAGGGCATAGGAGGTAAATGAAGCCAATGCCACACCACATATAATTCCTGCTTTTTTTCCGTTAAACTTTCTCATATTTCTATCCTTTCCTTATGCCTGTACCTGCATAATCTGCTTGTTTTTCTCTTTTAAGGCTTCTTCAAAAACCGCTAATTCCTCATCCATTTTTCCGGAAAATGCCATAGAAGCTTCTGTCTTTGTTAATCCACGGGACCTCATAAGCTCTTTCTCCTTCACCGCTTCATTCTTGCTGTTTTTCTTTCCGAAAATCCATTTCTTTTGCACGAAGTAGGACAGGCAGAACAACAGGCCTTCCGTTAAAATCTTCGCCAGGTAAGGATTCATTCCCAAGCTTCCTACAATTCCCGATAGGATGAAGCTGTTAATTAAGAAGATAAATGCTGCCAATCCTAGATAGGAAAGGTACTCTTCCTTCTTAAAGCTCTTTAATGCGGATAGATTCCACTTAGTTCCCTTCTGCACTCTAGCGTTTTCCATCCTCTTTTTGCTTTCTGCAATATCTTCCTTCTCTCCATCCGTGGAAAATACCATGGTCTTGTTTAAGAAGAAATTTAGGTGTAGGGAAATGACTCTTGCCAGGAAATTCGATACAAACAGTCCTCCTGTAATCAGGAAGAAGAAACTGTAGAGCAAGAAATCCGCCAGGAAGGATACTAAGGAGCTGGCAGAGAATTTTAAAATCTGCTTGTAGATCCGATAGGAATCCTTCACCGTATCAAAATGGCTTTCCGCATTGTCATTGATATATACTGTTTCAATCGGTACTTCTTCCATAGGCACTCCTTCCTTTGCCAAATACAAAAGCACATTCATTTCGTACTCATAACGTTCCCCCGGAATCGTCAGCATTTTCGGAATCATCTTACCGGAAAATGCCCGCATCCCTGTCTGGGTATCCTTCACTTCCACGCCGGTGCAAAGATGAAACACCTCCTTGGTAATGCCGTTTCCGATTCTGGAACGAAGAGGAGAATCCTTGGACTGGGTTCTGCTGCCAAGAATCAGAGTATCTTTTTTCTCCTCTGCTACAGAAAGTAGATTGAGGGCGTCTTTCAGCAAATGCTGTCCGTCCGCGTCCAATGTGATAATTGTGAAATCCCCTTGCAATCCCACATTTTCCTTCTGCAAATATTCCAGTCCCGCCTTTAAAGCGGCACCCTTTCCTCTATTTTCCGGGAAGGACAGCACTCTGGCCTCCGTTTCCCGTTCTATCTTATGAAAGAGAGACAAATACTCCTCTCCCGAACCGTCATTTACAATCAGGCAATCCATTCCATTTTCTTCAATTCCTTTTACAAATTCCAATAACTGTATATTGGGTTTATAAGCCGGTATTAAGGCAATCCTCTTTTTCATGCTTATCCCTCCTTGTCTGCTTTAGTTTCCTGAATGAAAGTTGGAAGCACTTGCTTCAATTCCTTTCATGACTGGAGTATAGGAAAAAAAACTGAAATGAAGCTGAAAAAGAAGAAAAAAATCAGCTTTAGCCATATCGGCAAAAAAAACAAAATTTGCCGATATGGTATTGTGTTCTCACTCGTTAACGATATATTATATAGTGAATCATAACGGCAAAAAAACAAGAATTTGCCGCTATAGAAAAGAGGTCTGAATGAAGGATTATTTACTTAGGGATACGTTGCCTGACTATACCATTTCAAGACAGGATATCTTAAAGCTGGCACAAAAAAGCGATCCTCTTTTTCGTGAAGGGCAACTTAAAGGATTACTTTCATACATGATTGAAAATTCAAAACTCGAACATATCGGACGAAACCAATATAGAAAAGTCATAGATTCAGCGAATACGATAAAATATGAAAATCAATACTCCGATATTTCCTTGCAAATAATTTCTATTATGGATGAGGAATTTCCTTTGATTGAATACAGAATTTGGGAATTCAGCTGGCTGAATGAATTTCTCAATCATCAGATTGGCCGCAATTACATCTTCCTTGAGGTAGAAAAGGACGGATGCGAATTTGTATTCGAGCGAATAGTATCTGAATTTGCGGGAAAAGTACTTCTAAAACCTGATTTAAAACAGATTCTTCGCTATGGCATCGATAACAGCATAATCATCAATCGCCTAATTAGTGAATCTCCAAAAGGAAGGAATAATCAGCATCAACTGGCAATTGAAAAACTGATAGTTGATTTATTTGCTAACAAGCGGCTAAAGGACATGCTCTCTTTCGGAGATTATCCGGCGGCTTTGGAGGCTATTTTTTCATTATACGAAGTCGATCAAGTAAAAATGTTTCGGTACGCACGACGCAGAAACAAAGAAAGAGAACTACGGGAATTCCTTCAAAATAAAACGAACATCGAGCTGAAGGTTGGTGATGTATGATAACAAGAGAATTCTTCAAGAAGAGCACTTGAAATTACAATTTGTAGCCTTATTGGAAATTGCTTTGGGCCGAATTTAAAACGTCCCTAATTTCCAGTCCCCTCACTGATATCCGGCTCATAGAGCCTGCGAACCTCTTTTTGCCTGACTAAAATCAGAACAAAACCGGCCAGTAAGGTGAACGTTCCGCCAATCGTAATGCACCACCGATAATCCAGAATCTCTCCGAGAAAGCCCATCACCAAAGAAAATGCACTGCAGCCGGCTGTAACCAGAACTCCTTCGAAAGCATTGACTCGAGACCGGAGTCTCTCCGGAATATACCTCTGTACGGCTGCATTTCTTATGATGGCGCTGTTGCTCCCGAGAAAACCGCATATTCCTCTATTCACAAGCATCAAAGGATAAGGAAGCCAGAGCAAACACATGTCCATCGCGGAATATGTTTGATAGACAAAAAACACGAAACCGAACTTTTTCTTATCCGGAATTTTAATTCGATATTGTAATGCACTGCCGATGGACCTTCCTATAAACTCCACCACGGAAAATGCGGCATACATTGCCGCCGTGAATCCCGGAAAAGTACGGAAAAAAGCGATGAGAAGGGGAGAATAGGCACAGGTAACACCATTGCTCACCGCCATATATTCATAAAGACTCAAAAGGCCGCGTTCTTTCTTTAAATACTGTACCGCCTCCCGTATGTCCGAGCCCCATGCCTTAAGAGAATAGGGTTCGGAATGATGCCGTTCCGTTTCATCCAAACGAATAAAACTCTCCGTAATAGCGGCAAGAAGCGATAGTCCGCCCTGCGCAATCAGAATCCATGCCACACCGAACGTGTCCAAAAGTACCGCAGCAAACGGGGTCATAATCACCGTTAAAACCGGATAAAGCATGGAAGATACCGCGTAACCCTTTTGCTCCGCGCCCTTCGGGATAAGCTCCGGATAAATACTGGTGAAGGCCAACTCGTCTACCGATCCGAGACAGGCCAGAAGCAAAGACAGCGCGAGATACCCAATGTAGGAAAAGTCAAAAAACAATAGCCATAGTCCCATGCCGAAAATCAAAAAGGAATTTGCAACATCTCCCATGACCAGAAAAGTCTTTCTCGGAAGCCGATCCATAATAGGCGCAATGACGATAGGAATAAACAGGAAGGGAAGAAGCTGTATTGCGAGAATCAGAGCGGATGCCAAAGTGCTCCCGGTTTCATCGAAAACCAGGAATGCCAGCGCAAAACCTCCTGCAATTCCCCCGATAGTACCCATCGTAGACGCAAGAATCACCAAGCTGAAATTTCGATTCCAAAGGTTTGCTGTTGTCATATTTCCCTCCGCATACCTATTTTCTTCCACAATACCCGACAATAGTATTTTATTAAAAGTATAATCCCGAGAAGGAATTTTATAGCCTTCTCTTAAAAACTATACAACGACTTTATAATGATTCTTTAATTCATTCAACATATTATGCTTAATGCATCCTTCGTTTTGTAATCTTCCAACCACAATCCCGGGTGCAATGCCTTGCTTCTTAGCAAACTCGCGTATGCTTAATACTGAAAAGCTCTTATGGTCAACAAATTCATCAAATTCTTTGTTCGGAATTAATGTATCGCTGGCCCAAGAATTTGCAGCTTTCTCATCATCCTCTGATGTTCCATTCAATTGACTTATATGTCCTAAAACGATATGCGCTAGTTCATGAAATAGACTGAACCAAAACTTATCCGCGTCTTTTCCTCTCGCAGTTAATCCTACAACAATCTTCTTCCCGTCCATAAAGGAAGCTCCTTGTAAAAATGAGCCTTGTAAATGCGGCAAAAAAACAAGTGCAATTCCGCACTCTGCAAGCATACTTTTAAGCTTTGGACAGAAATCTTTCGCTTTCATAACTGTCATCAATCTGATTTTAGGAATAATATTCACTAGACCCTTAACATTAATGAGGGCCGTTTCAATATCTCTGGCCTCTATCCTTGCTTCTTGCGCCCAAGCCAACAAGGCTAAATCACTCTTTTCTGTTATCGCCAACCTTCTACATGCAATTCTTGTTATCTGAATATTTTCTAGCAGTGAAAGTTCCACAACCTCAAAAAATTTTCTAAGATTTAATACTTTTTCCTTTAATACTCTCGTTTCTGGAACCCATTCATATTTAGCCATCTCATTATAAGGCAATTTTTTAGCTATCTCTTCATCCTTATCCACAGCATTTTCAGCTTCAGCTTTGATTAATTTTTCCCTGTATATCGCCTCTAAACTATTCCAAAACTTTGCAGGTGCTCCAAGCACCACCTCCAACCTAACAGCAACCTCCGGAGTCAACTGTACCTCCCCATTTATAAGCTTACTGATATGCTTTTCAGACATATCCATTCTTACAGCAAACTCTTTCTGACTCATTCCTCTGTCATTGAGCTGTTCCTTAATTGTCGCTCCAGGTGGTGTTGCAATAATGCTACGACTTCTCACCATAGTGCTACCCCCTATTCCATTTTACTTTTCTAATGGTAATCCACTATTTCCATAATATGGGCTACCTGTATCTTATTACCGTGTTTTTCAAATACCATTCTATACGGATGGACTAAATCTACTGCATATTGCCCTTTGCGGTTATTCGTCAATGGATGGCATCTACCAATATGGAATTTAATCATCTCTTCCACAGTGTCTGCAGCTTCTATTTCCGCTATACGCATCTGTATTTTTTCAGACATTTCATTTCCATAAGTTCGATCTGAAACTTTAGCATCCGTACAAATTTTCTTTATTTTATTTGTTTTGTACGTAACTTCCAAGGCATCACCTCTTCCTTGCAATTAACCTTTTAGGTAAATTTATATTACTATAAATAAACAGCTTGGTCAATTTAAATTTACCTTGAAGGTAAATTTAAATTGCAAGAACGGACTGTATTAAGCTTTATGAGCAAAGCATAGATACTTTATATTTTAAAGGATTTAGAATGATTCTTTAGTTTTTCAAAATCCTCCCATAACTTATTTACTTCCTCTAAAGAAGCTGCCATAATGATCTCATTCTGTAAAAAATACAAACAAAACGGAATCCCACATGCTTCATGAGGGATACTCGTTAAGAATACAAGTACTTAATTCAAGAGGATGAACTTATGCTGAAGCCCGGAATTTATGAACAACTAATCAACTTAGCCATTCAAAAAGAATTATCTGATCTTTCTGAAGCAGAAAAGAACATTGTGAAAATCGATGAAGCGGAAGCCTCCACTATACTCGCACAGTACTGTAGTGATATTATTCGAAGCAACCTGGAGCAGCTATCAGATCAGAATACTACTGCTAAAATTCAAGTGATTAATAAAATCATTGCGCTCCTTTCCGCAGAGGGAGAGGATATTTCTCCATTGTCTGTTGGTACGGAAGGAGAACAGCTCCTTGCCGTACTTTCCGCTACCCATTCCGAAAATCCGCTTCTAAAGCTTGGTATGAAAAGTGCAAAGGATCTACTTCGTCCTGAAAGTCCGATTTCCCAGAGCAGTCTTTTTACCGGCTCACAAAATGAGCCTTCCCTTTTTTCCGAATTAAAAAAGGAAATTGCATCAGCTGACCGAATTGATTTCTTGGTTTCTTTTATCAAAATGAGCGGTTTAAATCTAATTCGGGATACTTTACGAGAGTTTACGGAAAATGGAGGAAAGCTTCGCATTATCACCACTTCCTATATGGGAGCCAGTGATGCCAAGGCTATTGAACAGCTTTGTAACTTACCAAATACGGAAATAAGAATTTCTTATGATATTGAAAGAAAACGACTACATGCAAAGTCTTATATCTTTTACAGAGAAAGCGGCTTTACAACCGCCTATATAGGATCCTCCAATCTATCCTCTGCGGCTCTTGATGAAGGTTTAGAATGGAACGTCAAACTGACCGCCAAAGATATGCCTTTTATTCTCAAGAAGATGGAGACAATTTTTGACAGCTATTGGAATAATGCAAGTTTTATTTCCTATACTAATAACGAAGAAGATAAGAAAAAGTTAAAAGCCGCACTTCAATTAGGAAAAACAGGGCAGTCTTCCTTTTCTGATGACAGCTTTCTCTTTGACTTAAATCCTTATCCCCACCAGCTGGAAATCTTAGATCAAATTAATGCAGAAAGAGAAGTTCGAGGAAATTATAAGAACCTCATTGTCTCTGCGACAGGTACCGGTAAAACCTTGATTTCAGCCTTTGACTATAGACGTTTTTGGAATAAGCAGGACGCAAGAAAGCCCAGACTTTTATTTGTAGTGCATAGAGAAGAAATCCTAAAGCAAAGCTTAGCTGTCTTTCGGCACGTATTAAAGGATTCTAATTTTGGGGCATTATTTGTAGGGCAGTTTATGCCGGATTCCTTAGATCATCTTTTTATCTCTATACAAACCTTTTCTTCGAAGAACTTTACAGAAGCAGTGCCCCCTAATTATTATGATTATATTGTCGTGGATGAATTTCACCATGCTGCAGCTCCCAGCTATCAGGACTTATTAAGTTATTTTCAACCCAAAGTTCTTCTAGGTCTTACCGCCACGCCGGAGCGTATGGATGGAAAGGATATTTTAAAGTACTTTAACAATAAAATCACGGCTGAAATCCGTCTTCCGGAAGCAATTAACCGTGGCTTACTCTGCCCCTTCCAGTATTTCGGAATCTCTGATGAGATCGATTTATCCAATGTGCATTGGGTAAGAGGGGGCTATGATAAAACAGAGCTTAGTAACATTTTCTCCCTACAAAGCAGTAGTGCAGAAAAAAGAGCAAATCATATTATCAACAGTATTAATCGCTATGTGAATGATATTCACGCGGTTCATGGACTTGGCTTTTGCGTTTCAGTAGAGCATGCAAAATTCATGGAAAGTCACTTTAAAAAGAATGGAATTGCCTGTCTGTCCTTAACCAAAAGTTCCGGTACAGAAGAACGTAACACTGCAAAAAGCCGTTTGATTTCCGGCGAAATTCAATTTATTTTTGTTGTGGATTTATATAATGAAGGAATCGATATTCCGGAGGTGGATACGATTCTATTTCTCCGTCCTACAGAGTCCTTAACCGTCTTCTTACAGCAGTTAGGACGTGGACTGCGTCTTTCCACGGGTAAAGAGTGTCTTACTGTTTTAGACTTTATTGGACAAGCCAATAAAAAATATAACTTTGAAGAAAAGTTTTCCGCCTTGCTGTCTCATCACAGGAATAACCTTAGTCAGGAAATCCAGAAGGGCTTTACTGCGCTTCCCCAAAACTGTTATATCCAACTGGAGAAAGTAGCCAGCAAAATCATCTTGGAGAATATAAGGGCAAACTTTGATAGAAAAGATGGTTTTCTCTTTAGATTAAAATCCTTCAGCGAAGATACGGGACTTCCTTTAAGCTACGACAATTTTTTAAAGCATTTTCATCTAAGCCCTAAAGACATTTATCTCCGAAAAATCTCCTTTTCCAGACTTTGCGTAGAGGCAGAGCAATGGGCAAATTTTTCCGAACCATTAGAAGAATTAATTACGAAAGCCTTGCCAAAGCTTTGCAGCATAAACTCCAGACGTTGGATTCATTTTTTACAAGAATTTCTGTCCATGTTTTTGGAAAAAACATCTGAAGATTGCTTTGACTACCTCTTATCTTTACCTAAACTGCAAGCCAGATTTTTCCGAATGTTCTATTTCTCCTTATTTCAAAGGCTTATAGATTGGGAAAGCCCGGAGGATAAAGAGAACTTAATCAATTTGCAGAAATCGCCCACAATGCTTCGAGAGTTACTGGATTTACTTTCCTTCAATTTAGACAGTATAGATTTTGTGGATCAAAGCCTGTCATGTATACCGGACTGTCCACTGGATGTGCATTGTAGCTATTCAAGAGATCAGATCTTATTGGCTTTAGACTTTGAAAAGCCCAATACGGTTCGAGAGGGCGTGAAATGGCTTCCGGAGAAAAAGCTGGATCTTCTTTTTGTGACTTTGAATAAATCTGATAAAGAGTATTCTCCCAGTACCATGTACCAAGACTACTCCCTTAACGAAAGGCTCTTTCACTGGCAGAGCCAGAATGCCACTTCCGATACTTCCGAAACCGGAAAGCGCTATATTCAGCACAAAACGCTGGGGACAAATGTCTTTTTATTCGTTCGCGAATGGAAAAAAAACGCCCTTGGGGCAGAAGCCTATACCTTTCTTGGCCCAGCCCGGTATATCTCTCATACCGGCAGTAAGCCCATGAGTATTATCTGGCAGTTGGAAACACCAATTCCGGAAAAGTATTTAAAACAAACCGGCAAGGTACTCATCGGATAAGAAAATACTATGAAAATCATACTGATTTTCTTCACAATATAGGTCTGAAATTGAGGCACGCTCTCGCTAAGCTCGCCCAACGGGTAGGGTTACTAAGCGAAAAACTGCAGTACCTTTGTTTTTCGCAAGTACCCGCGGGCTCAGATTGCCTCCCTTTCAGAACTATATTGTCAAAAATCCATCATGTATTGATTTTTCATAGCCCTTTTCTTAGACCTCTGCCACCTCATACTCCCCCGTCTCGGAATCTATCACCACCATGGTAGATTCCCCAATCTGCGTACCTTCCCTATCCGTAGAGAAAACATCTGTAAAGATCATTCCCCCCTGCTCCATAATTTTTTCCACCGGAGTATGACCCACAACTTGCTTGTACTTTTCCCCTCGAAATGCCTTTCTCCGTACATCCAATGCTCTTAGCCAAAGGGGCGATTCATCATTCCATAGCTTATCCTGAGAAGCAGTATTTACCGAATGGAGAACCTCGTCTATATTCCCATCCAAAAGCTTCTTGTTTAAGCTTTTTACAAATTCCGTGCTAAGGCCTGCATGGGAGAACAAAACTCGATCTATCCTATGCATAATGTTTATCTGAGAGGAATTTTTCAGGCTGTTTTCCAACACTTCCAGTTTTTCCATCACCGTCCGCTCTGCATAAGGAGAATAGCCGCTTTCCAGTCGTCCCTAGGGATAGCTTAGGTCATGGTTTCCGTAGCACCAAAGGGTATCCGGATAGTCCTTGGCAAATGCAATAGCCCTGTCGTAGATTGCTCTGTATCGATCAATCTGAAATTCCATATCCCAATCATCAGGCATATCCATAAGACAGACTGCCCTATCTGCCTTACCCGACTTTAAGACATTTTCCGCCTTATCAAATATCCAAGTTTTTAAATGCACATCCGGTATGACCAGTACTTTCATATTATCCCACTCCTCTACTCTACAGCTTTTCCGCTCTACAGCCTTTTCTACTCCACAATTTCCCCTTCTCTATAGCACAAAGCAATATACTCTCGAGACTGATAATAAAAGTCCGTATTATAGTCGGATAAATATTTTTCTATCCAAGACACGTATGCTTCCATTACAATTTAAATATTTAAATTCCCTTAGCATTTTCCTTCTTGCGAATCTCTTATTTTCCCATGTATACTAAGACTTTATAAAAAAATATTGCTATTATTTTACCATAAAACCCTTTTAAAAAGAGAAAAATAGAGGCCAAAATGAGTATTCAAAAACACGAAATTCCCATCTTAGAATTTGATTCCGATCCCAGTGCTGTTTTAGAGCCGGGTCACGAAGCACTGGATGTGCATTTTCCGGAGAGAGCCGTTTTTGCCTTTTTACAGGACACAATAGAAAAATATGCCTTACAGCATGGCGGAAAGGTACTGACCCAATTTCTCTCCGCCACCATGCAATATCCCATTTTTTTATTGGAGGAAAATGGAATTCCCTTCCTCTTGGTGCAGGCTCCTGTAGGTGCCGCCCCTGCCGCACAGATTCTGGATTGGCTCATTGCCCATGGCGTTAAAAAAGTCATCAGCAGCGGTTCCTGCGGTGTATTGGTTCATAAGGAGGAAGGCGTTTTTCTGGTTCCGAAAAAAGCACTGCGGGACGAAGGCACCTCCTACCATTATCTTCCTCCCTCCCGCTTCGTGAACATAGAGGAAGCCCCAAGAAAGGCTATCGAAAAGGTTCTGCGCTCCCATCATTTGCCCTATGAAGAAGTAATTACCTGGTCCACCGACGGATTTTTCCGGGAAACCAAAGAAAAGGTGGAATATAGAAAGTCGGAAGGTTGTACCGTTGTGGAAATGGAGTGTTCCGCCCTGGCAGCCGTGGCAAAGATGCGGGATATTCAATGGGGTAGTCTGCTCTACACCGGAGATTCTTTGGCAAATGTAGAGGAACACGATATGCGTTCCTTCGGTATTGGTTCCCGGGAAATCGCCTTGCGTCTCAGCATTGAATCGGTTTTGGAAATGTAGAGATTCAGAGAATGAAGATATTGAGAAAATGAAGTTCTTTGGAGCAAGACGAGTAATGAGATAGTTCAAGCTCAGCAAAACAAAAATGAGCAGGTCTCTTCCAAGGATATTACGTCATCTCTCCAATTTTGCAGACAGTGTCTACAAAAACCTTGGATAAGCGCATCATTCATCACTATTTGCTTCCTCCGGGAGTAACTTTTCGCCGTTCTCTAGGATCGTCAGCATTTCCCTCGGCGTCACCACATAGGGCTTCAGCGGGAAATGTTTGATGTTTCCAGTCACCAGATAAGCGTCACTATCTTTTCTGGCTTCCATAGTGACCGCATAGAATATTACATCCTTCGGGTCGGGCAGGTTTTCCTCCCGCTTCTCCGGGACAAGGAACACACCACGCATACGAATCCCATCCGTCACAGCTTGGATATCCTCTTCCTTAAAGGGGAATTTCTTCCGCCGCAGTACCTCTTCGTATTCAGTCATGATTTCATCGCTAAGGAGAGGAACAATGCTTCCCACAAGAGCCTGTTCCAGAACCGCTCCGGGCACGGAATCCCAGCGAAGAAGAGCGGAAACCAGTACGTTGGTATCTATCACAGCATATAGCTTCATACGTTATTTCCCATTCCTTACAGCTTCAATCTCCGCATTGATTTCATCCAGTGTCATGTCGGCTACACCGGCATTCTCCGCATCACTGCTCATGCGCTTCATGGCTGCAACAGCTGCCGTCGCCTTATAGTTCTCTTCTGGCAAAATCATGCTGAATGGGATACCGCGCACCTGCACAGAACGAGTCAGGAACATGCGGATTGCCGTGGGCAGGTCAAGGCCGAGCTGAGAATATACATCGGAAGCTTCCTTCCGAAGATTGTCGTCTATACGAAGCTGAAGTAATCCATTTGCCATGCTTACACCTCCATTGAAATCTGCATTTGTTTGTAATGCAATCGTACTATATTTTTCTCGATAATTCAAGTGAATTACAAACTCATGCAAGCAAGAGTTCAAAGACTGTACTCTATCTTTCTTCTTCCACTAAAGTCAAGTTCGGGATATAATAATCCCCGACAAGCGCATATCGATTCTCGTTTTCCCGAAACTGTTGTTTCAATTCACTCATCACACTTCTCCGTTCTGAAACTTTTCTTCGAAATATTATTTTTCCATGGAAAATCAAGGCTTTGCAACCGTCGGTTGTCAAATTGACAAGCCCTCTTTCTTCCCTGCAACCGCATTTTTCACTAGTATGGGAGACGTAAAGACGGAGTGAGCAAAGACATTTTCCAAAGAAGGAAAATCCGGTAAACACTGAAAATCATAAAAGGAGTAGAGTATGATACTGGCAGACAAGATTATAGAATTAAGAAAGAAAAACGGTTGGTCTCAGGAGGATCTGGCGGAGAAGCTGGAGGTCAGCAGACAGTCCATTTCCAAATGGGAGGGCGCCCAGTCCATTCCGGATATGAATAAGATTTTGAAGTTGTCCGAGGTCTTTTCCGTCAGTACGGATTACCTCTTAAAGGATGAGATAGAGCTGGACAGCCCGGGAGAAGCTCCAAAGATTGATACGGAATCCTCCCTAAAGGAAGTTCCTGTTTCCATAGAGGAAGCCAATGCCTTTCTCGCGCACAAGAATCAAGCAGCTTCCCAAATTGCTCTGGGCGTATTGCTTTGTATTCTCTCCCCCAGCCTATTGATTGCTTTAAGCACTCTTCAGGAAAGTTCTCTTCTTCCTCTCTCAGAGGGAAAAGCCGTAGGTATCGGTGTGCTCTTCCTCTTCCTTTTGGCAGGAGTAGGAGTAGCTTTATTTATCAAGAACTCCATTGAAGGAGACCGATTCCATTATATGGAAAAAGAGCTTCTGAATACCGCTTACGGGGTAAACGGTATGGTGCAGGAGAAAAAATCCCGTTACCAGGGAACTTATACTTCTCAGATGATTTTAGGCATTTTTCTTTGCATCATTGCGGTAAGTCCCATCTTTATCAGTATGATTATTTTCGGAGAAGATGATCTCCATACCGCTCTTGCCGTGCCTTTCCTTCTGCTTTTTGTGGCCGTTGGCGTGTTTCAGATTGTCAAAACGAATATTATTTGGGATGCCTTGAACATGCTTTTAGAGCAAGGGGATTATAGAAGGGAGAAAAAGATGGATGAGCATAAAAATGAAACCATCGGGCAAATTTACTGGTGCTCGGTAACGGCTATCTATCTGGCCTACAGCTTTATTACACGGCGTTGGGATATCAGCTGGATTATTTGGCCAGTAGCCGGAGTGGGCTATGGCGCAATACGCGGCATTGTCAATTCCTTTAGAACTAAAATTTAGTTTTTCCTCTTAGGAAAATGCAAAAGGGGCCGGAAAAAACAATTTACTATTTTGTTTCCAGTCCCTTTTTCTTATTCCTGCAAAAGAGCATCTATCTTATGGAAAGTATTTTTCTCTTACTTTAAGGCTCCGCTCTTCTCATCAAAGTTATAGCTTTGTTCTCCTATTTTTGCCTCTCCGGTTTTCATTTCTCCTGAACCGTTGCTTAAGTAATACCACTGATTCTTCCAAAGGAGCCAGCCCTCATGCATAGCACCTGTTAATGGATTTAGATAATACCATTTTCCATTCACGAAAATCCAGTCGGTGGCCATGTAGCCTTCTTCTCCGAAGTAAAACCACTGAGGTCTTCCTTCGTAATGTACTTCCGCCCATCGAGATTTTGGATAAGTTCCATCAGTTGCAGATAGCCACCAGCCCTTATCATCCGTTTGCCAAGTTCCGGAAAGAGTAGTATCACGGCTCTCTCCAAGTACCGCTCCCACTTTAACTATAGCGGAAGCAACGGAACTTCTACTGGAAAAGGAACGATAGTTTCCATTTCCGGAACCACCCCCAAAAGTTCTGCCGGTCTCTTGCTTTTCATGAGAAGCTTCGGTATTTTCAGAGGGATTAGGATTTTCTTCTTTTCCTGTATTGTCCTTCTCATAGACAAACTGGATTTCTGCCATATCTTTAATATTCAGGTTATCTAAAATACGAATGTCCCCTTCCGTCCACTGCATTTTCTTATTCTGAATACTACCGTAGCGATAAACCTTTGCCTTGTAGCCGGAAATGTCTTTAGGAGCGATACCGAATGACATCACCTTAGCAAAGCTATAGCCCTGTATATATTCCGGATCCTCTAAAATATTCCCTTCCACATCCACATAGCTTACTTTCACTGCACGAATGTTCTTTCCGGAAAGCTCCAGCTTATTCGGAGTCTTGTCGTCCAACACTGTAGCTGTAACCTTGTGTTGCATATCATAATGCACTCCGTCCGGGGCAATATAATAAGTAAAAGTTCTGTCGCCTTTGAAATTATTAGGACAAATGACTTCCATCACCTGACTGTTTCCATTTCCGGTGATTCCGGTATGGTTAAAGGCAATCATAATGAAGTTGCTGGAACTATCAGATGTTGCATCATTCACCGGATACCAGGTAATGTCATTTTCATCCACAATTTTAATCTTACTCTTCTTTTCATCCAGGTTAATGCCGTAAAGATGCACGAGAGTCTTCTTACTGCCTTGTCCTGTGGGACTGACGGTGTGGGTATTGTCCACCACCTCCGTTCCTCCTCCGGAAGTTCCATAGGATTGAATGGATGCAAAGGAAATCGCAGGAATACCTTCCTCCTGTCCCTCATAAAGCTGAGTTAACACCAGCTTCTCATTAGGAAGTGCCTGCTTGGAAAAACGGTTCTTAAAACTCATTCCACCGTCAGCAGATAAACGCAAAGTAAAACTCTTCATCTCCTTGCTTTCGTTTTTCGGAACGGAGAAGCTGACAACTAAGCCTTCCTTTTCTGCTTCCTCTGCATTCGCTGAAAAACCAGTATCTGCCTCTATTTTAAGGTCTGCCGGCTCAAAAATATTATCCTCTTCTTTTCCGCTAAAAGCCTTGTTCGGAAGCACTTTCATGCGGAACTTTTCCTTGGAAAGATTCTGTCCCTTAATTCGAAGGCGAACCTGTCCTCCTTCTGAGGAAAGAACAGTCCCCTCTTCAATCTTTACTTCACTGATAACACCGGACTGTTGCAAGAAGCTCTCAAAGGGATTATTTTCCACCTGTCGATTGATATCTAAAATGCTCCGCTCTTCCACTTTAATCTTTGCAGTATTTTTAAAGTTCTTGGCAGCGTGCAAACGGATTTCCAAAGTATGGTCATCTACAAATTCCAGCTCATCCTCTACCTCTAAAGGAGCATAGCCCTCCTCTTCCTTTGTTTTCAGGAAAATGCTTTTCTTCAGAAAATCCATGTCCTTTGCCGCAGAAACCTTCTCGTAAAAATATACGGTAATTTTCTGTCCATCATCGGAAAGACTAACCAGGCGAGGCATAAATTGTACCTTTTTCTTACTTTCTTCTCCCCCTACAGAAATTTCCAATGCATCGGAAAACAAATCCTCCGGGGCATCCATCGTCCCTACTTGAACTTTATATTTCTGAATGCCTCCCTCTGCATCCGGAAGGCTCAAAGCTTTGGTTCTATTGTTTTCCAGGCCTTCCCATCCGCCTTTTAAGCTTTCACTTAAACCTTCATCTTCAAGATACTCTCCCTTTTCTTCCCTATATACCTTTCCGAAAAGATTGTCCTCTGTAAGGTTTTTTCCCTTAACATGCAGTAAAATTTCTCCGCCTTTAGCCAATTCTGTTTTATTGGCACTAAGCTTCGTAATTTCCGCCTTTACGACTTTTTTTCTTCCGGCCTCTTGGGTAATTGTAAGAATCGGAGCGTCTTGGAATTTTTCTTCATCTCCCCAGCAGTTAAAGTAGAGAGTTATCGTTCTTTCGCTCTTATCTTCATTTTCCGGAATACTTACAGAAAAACTTCTCTTTCCCTTCTTTAAAGATAAATCTTCCTCTTCAAGGGGCAGAAGTTTTTCCGAAACCAGTCCATCACTTGTTTTAAATTCCGCCTTGACCCGAAGCGTTTCATATCCATCAGGACGATTGTTGATTCCCAGCATTAGGCCGATTTTTAGCTTTCCTCCTTCTGCAGGAAGAGTGCTACTATCCTGATTTAAATCATCTCCAAAAAACACACGAGTGATACTACCCCTATTTTCCTCCGTAACACTACCATTGGTCGCTGTGCTCTCTAAAGCAACTGTAGAAGCTGTCGCCCCACTGCCTGTGGCAAAAGCCACACTTTGTAAAGCCAAGGTACAAAGCATAGTACTTGCCAGTAATCGTTTTGCTTTTTTCATGTCCTCTCCTTTGATGCTTAAAAATATTGTATAAAATAGCTATAATCCCCTCCTTATCTTAAAAGAAAATGTTAAATCTTACTATAGCTTTATCTATTAAATTTTATAATGAATACATCATATTTATATAAGACTTGAATATGTTTTTATATTGTATGATATAAGATAGATAGAGATTAAACGGAAATGAAGTGGGTAAGGAGCTGTATCAAAGATATGTTTGTAAAATATATTTTCATATAAAAATAGGAAAGAGTCAAAGCCCTTCCCTATTTTCTATCTACTAATAGCTATTTCATTATTTCTTCAAAATTTCCCTAAACGATATTAGTTGCTTTCACTATTACTTCCCTGACCGCTGGGTGGCTCCGGCATAGCCAACTCATTCCCATTAGCATCTGTCGGCTTCTCAGGTGGCTGTCCCATAGAGCCGTTTCCGCTAGGTGTACCGACATTTTCCCCGGGAGCTCCGCTTGGAGGAGTACCGTTTCCACCGCCAAAGCCCATGCCGCTGCTTTGCTCCCCTATGGTATTCTCTCCTGCAGAAATCGTGATTTCTTCGCTATTACTTCCTGCACTTACGGTATAGGTCTCCCCTGTTACAAGCTTCTCAGAGGAAAGAATCACTGCCGTAAAGTCGTTGGTTGGTGTGTAGCTAAGTACCACATTTCCACTCTTGTCTGTCACCTTCACCTCTGTTCCCCCGCTTACTGCAGTAGAGTAGAACACGTTGATAAAGTTCTGGGGGGAACTGCTGTCAAAGGATTCAAACATTTCCTGCACACCGGTGCTGATAAAGGTTCCGCCGGTAATGGTTGCCTTTCCGTTAAAGTCTAAAGCCACATCCGGCCCGGAAGCAGGTCCGGAAACATTTAAGGTGCCGCCTTCGATATAGACCTGACCGTTGGAGTCGATTCCGTCTCCGCCGGCTGTCACATTTACCGTACCGCCTGTAATACGGAAATAGGTATCCGCCTGATTTTCCTCTCCGTAAGCTTCCTTTTCCTCATCGCTAGCGCTATCGTCAATCAGTCCACGGGCGTTGATACCGTCATCGCTCGCCACGATGTCAATGCTTCCGCCGTTAATATCTATGGTAACAGCCTCCAGACCTTCTCCAACCTTCTCCATCTTAATAGTTCCGCTGTTGATGACCAAGGCTCCGTCTGTGGTAATACCGTCATCCTCTACATTGATGGTGATATCCGCATTTTCAATGGTAACGGAATCGGTTCCCTTGATGGCCTTTCCTACCGATTCGATATTCAGCTTTCCACCTAAGATAATGAGATTGTCCTTTGCCTTAAGGGCTGTTGCATAGTTGGAGCTGATATTCAAAGTTCCGTTTCCGTTAATGGTCAAATCCTGCTTTACAAAGAGGGTCGCATCCGGCTCATCCTCTCCCTCTGCATAATTATATGTTGTGCCGTCAGTGATAGTGTTGGTGGTGCCATCCACTAAGGTCAACACAATCTTACGTCCTGTAGCTGCGTTAATGACGGAGGAAGTCGTATTTGTGATATTTACGCCGTTGAAAACGATGTGTACCAGGTCTTCGTCTCCCACCTCCGTAATGATCTGTCCATTGAACTCTCCGCTAAAGACATAGGTTCCGGCCTTGGTAATGACAATATTGCCATCCGTGTAGCTTGCGCCCTCTCCGGTAATCTTGGCGTTTCCGCTACTCAACTCAATCGTGGTATCCGAGTCGGAATAAGAAGTATTTAAGTCTTCCTCAGAATAACTTGCCGTTGTTTTTGTGGAAGTGTTCGTTGCCACCGCCTCTGTGCTCTGGGCGGTCGTTGCTGCCGCTGTTGTAGCGGTCTTTGCATTGGAACATCCTACGATGGCCATACTCATCGCCATTGCCGCCAGCCATATACTCATTTTATTTTTATTCTTTTTCATACTGTCCTCTTTTCTGTGATTGGGTTGCTCTTTACACGCCCTACTATCACAGAAATTTATGTTCAGCTTGTGTATGAAATGTATAAAATGTATGAAATTGCATTTTTATATATATTTATTCATTTCCCAATATCTCTTCTAGCTTGCCTGCTAAGCCTTCCTCTTCGAAAGCACTCTTCGGTTTCCCTGGGTTCCACACAATGTTTTCCCTTTTCCGCCAGAATTTCTTTAATCCTAAGATAATCCTCCAGAAGCTCTACTTCTCCTGTAAAAAGCAAATACTCATTTTTATACAGCACGGAATCCAGAATCTTAGATGTGCTGTTCTTCTTGTAAAGGCTAAAGTGGGGCGAAAAACGTATCTTACTTCCCACACCCTCATGGAGTTGAAAATCCACAAATCCTATTTCCGTATAGGGAATCCTCCGGCTTTCCCCCTTGTTGTAAAGAAGTACAATCTCTTCCTCATACAGAATTGCTTCCACAATATAAGTAAGAAAGAAATATTTGTAGATATCCCATACGCAAAAGGCGGAATACATAGTGAGCAGTCCATACAGAAGCCACACACTCTTATCTAAGCCTACTTGCCTATAACTCAGAAAAAATATTCCCAGTAAGAAAAGAAGACCAAAGAAAGAAAAAATCGGATTGGGCGAGTAGTACCTAATTTGCCAGTGGCAGGATCCATTTTCATCCAAATAAGTATTTGACTTTATTTTCCACATGAATCCACCACTTTCTCTAGCTACTTTTATTGCTCTTCATACACAATGACATAGGCCTTAACCTGGTCGCTGCCCTTCACAATGGAAAGAGGAACTTCTGCAATAGCCTTTCCGGTCTGTCCCTTATAATATTCGTTTCTATCTTCAGCGGAATAAAAATACATTGCTGCAGAATAAACATGCCCTGCTTCCAAATCGATATCAATACTAAGCTTTTCGCTAACCAAATTCTTATTGCCTGTAACGCCTGCCTCTGTAGAACGGAAAACGCCTTCCAATCTATGCTGTCCCGGCTCCAAAGCTACGATTGTCTGCATATATTCTCCCTTAGTATGAGAAAATGTGGAAAGGCTGTTTCCATCAATAGCAATGTGATCACAGTACAAATGTATGAGTGCCTTATACGCATTATCCGCATTAAATTGCTGCTCCCCTGCCTTACGCTTTTTTTGAAAGCTCATCATGACAACAAATAAAACTGCCCACACAACTACCACACCGGCTACAATCATAATAGTCTGATTCATCTTGTTTTCCTCCTGAAAGCTGCTACAAATATTGATAAATAGTAACGTTTACTTCTTCTCCATAATCTCACTTACGGGATAGGAAAAAATCTCTATCCTATACATGCAAAACCATTATAAATTCACTGTCCAGGAAGTCAATCTGCTTCCGTAAAAGATTAATATTTTTCTTGACAGGCATTAATATTCCGCCTACAATTCTTAAGGATTAAAATTAATATTTTCTTTTTTAAGGGAATAAACAAATCACTTTGATTTTTAGGGGGGAACAAAATGAACCAGCAAACCATGACCATTATCGTTACTCTTGTCTGCTTAGTAATGTGCGTAGGGCAGATTCTTATGATTAAACAAGCTCATGAAAACGGAACCAGTGTCCGCATTCGTCCATTGCAAATTATAGCTTGTGCCGTTGTAGCAGTTATGGGCATTTATTCTTTAATTACCGGACATTACTTCTGGGGCTAATGATAGTTCCAAAATATCAAGAGCAATATTAAGAGCATTATAACTTCAAGAACAATGTAATATCAAAAGCAATATAGCCTCAAGGACGATATTGCTATAGGAAGCATTCAGCTTCTATAATATTTCATAAAAAATCGGACGGTGCATATTTACCGTCCGATTTTTTACGCTCCTCCATTGCCTGGACGAGTCTCTTACTCCACCGCCTTTACAATTTCTAAAATCTCCTCTTCCGTCATTGGCTTCTCCTGTGCTTTTACCGCATAGCTGAAGCCATTTTCTTCCCATAATGCCAGAGAATATGTTCCGTCTTCACCCTTTAAAGTGACTTTTCTTCCCTCGGAATCCACTTCTTTACTTTCTGTATACTCCGTATAATCTCCGCTAATGTCTCCTTCAGCTCTTGCTTTTCGGATGGAGTATCCAACCGCAAAGGGCTCTTCCTTAGAATAGGCCACTTCAATCATATCCTCTCCGATTACGCTGATGGTTTTTTCGGTATAAGGAGCTTTGCCCTCAGGAATACGCATGGTAAAACCGGTAAGTTCTGTAGCCTGCTGCATTGACGCAACTTCTTCTACGCTCCGTCCCTTAGCCGTGATTCCGCCAGAGTTCTCTTTCAGTTCTCCACCCTCTGCAGCAAATTCTTCCGCTTTATCCTGTGTTCCACCGGAGTCCTCCCCTTGTGCTCCCTCCAGCATTACAGAGCTTGGTTTGGCTGCTCTGGGAGCGAAAAACATGAATACTCCGACATAGCAAACAAAGCAGGCCGCAGCTATGGAAGCTGTAAAGCCTAAAACCCGAGGAAGGGTAATAAATTTCCTCTTCTTAGCTTCCTGCATTTTGATGATCTTTTTTTCTTTTTCTACACGTTCTCTTTCGAGGCTTTCCCGGTTTTTACTTACTAAGTCCTGCTCCTCTTTCTTTTGGTAAAATGCCTCCGCTTCCAGAATATATTGGTCACTTACCTCTGTCATTCCCCGAAGCAGTCGCTTGCTGTCCTCTTTCATAAACGATATCCCTCCTGCTCTAAGAAAAGCTTAAGCTGCTCCCTTGTACGGCTTAAACTCATTTTCACCTTACTAAGACCAAAACCGGATTCCTCCGCAATCTCGGATACGGAATCCATAAACCAATATCTTCTCATGAAAATATTTCTGCTCTCCGGTTTCAAGCTAGCCAAAAAAGAGTCCATAAGCTCCGACAGCTCATTTTCTTCTCCGGGAATAGATCCCTTATCGGGAAGAACTTCCGACAGCTCTTCCAGTACCACCGGAACTTCTCCTCCCCCACGCTTTTCCGCGTGCAAACTGTCGTAACGGTCTAAAGAAAGATTCCGAACAATCTTCGATAAAAAAGCCGGCAGATTGTCCGGCTGTTTCGGTGGAATGGCGTTCCAGGTCTTTAAATAAGTGTCATTCTCACACTCCTCTGCATCCGCCATGATTTTTAAAATACCATAGGAAATAGAAAGGAGTAAGCGGCTGTATTTATTTTTGGTTTCTGAAATCGCAGTCTCCGCCCTTTGAAAATATAGGGCGATAATCTTTTGGTCTTCCATCCTTCTGAATCCTTATCTATGATTTTACGTTCCTAAAGCTATATTCCAAATGCTTCATTTCCCAATCTCGGCTTCAAATACGTTTTATTCCTTACTTTCTATCCATTCATTTATCTGCGTCTTATAATCCAGCGCATTACCCAAGTTAAAATCACCCATAGCAGTGCACTGACAGCACAAATCATAATCCACGCTCTTTGTTCATTCATAAAAGGCAGAGGCACATTCATGCCGAAGAATCCGGTGATAACCGCAAGAACACTGAGTAAAATCTCAAAAATAGTTAAAGTACTCAGGTTGTTATTTAAGTCATTATTTAAAACATTGTTGTAAGAATCCAACAGTTGGCGGGCAACGCTGGAAAGTAAGTCCGTCATGGACACCAGCTGTCTGGCCTCCACCATGGCATCATCAAACTGCGCAGACTCCTCTTCATTAAAGCTACGATAAATGGCATGAGCCTGGATATGCTCCAGCAAAAGACGATTTTGCGTAGCGGCGGATCGTAAATAAATCATGCCCACCTCCAAGTCGGAAAGAGCATAAAGATTTTTCTTCGTGGTTTTCTGCCGAAGCAAATGGTTAATCTCATCCTTCTGCTTATCCAAACGCTCAATAATAGGATAATAGGCATTGGAAATCATTTCCAAACTTGCAAAGAGTAAGGTATAAATCGAAAGATTCTCTTTTCCATCCACATAATCACACATCTTCTGAATGATATATACATTGTCTTCATTGCTGATGGTCACCAGTCGATTTTTTTGCACAATAAACGTCAATGGAACCGTCTCATAATATTCCTTATCCTTTTCCAGATCCAAGACACTGTAAATGAAGGTAACAGTTCCGTCCTCCCGATCATAGTCCATGTGGGCATGCTCATTTTCATCCAAAGCATACTCCAAAGTTTTCGGGTCAATATCATATTCCTCATAGACTTTGGAATGCTTGGTGATTTCATCCGAGTTAATATTAATCCATGTATTATTGTTGCTTAGCTTTTTTGTAACAAGCATAGTTTCCCCTATTTCTACTCTAACGATCAGGAATTCTTTTTGCTATTCTCCATTCTTTGAGACATTCTTTGAGACATGCTTTGAGACAAACTTAATTTTTCCCGACTTCTCCTATGCTCTTCCGGCGATAGGACAAAACAATTTTTACACCTCCCCATTATACGCCAAAATCCACATCTTCTGTAGACAAAATTTCCGCCTTGCCGTCAAGATTCTCATAAACTGTAACAATACTTAATTTTGTTCCCTATTCTTTTTTCTTTCGCCTTCTTCCATCAAGACGGAGAATAGAACGGAAAGGTCACAATCATGAATTTATTTTTTTACACAGGAAAAGCAGGCCACCGTTTCCACCCTCTCCACGGAAACCTCTTTGTAGCTTTCCATAAGCCGCTTTCTTAAGCTCTCTTCCGTTTCAAAGGGCGGTGTAAATAGTCCTTTCGGCACATAGATATGCTTTGCAAACCAATCCGCTCTCTTAACGCCCCCTTCCACATAGAAACAGCCGCAGAAAATTCCTCCCGATTTCAATACACGAAATACCTCTTGATAAGCCGCTTCTTTATCCGGAAAAACATGGAAGCCATTCATGGACAAGACGATATCAAAGCTTTCCTCCGGGAAAGGAAGAGCACCCACATCTCCCTGTTGAAAATGAATATTTTCGATACCTGCTAAAGCTGCCCTCTCCTTTGCCGGCTCCATCATTTCCGCTGCATAGTCCATACAGACAATTTCCGCCTTTGGCAGTTCTTTGTATCGAGGAAGTGTCATAATTCCCGTCCCCACAGGAATTTCCAAAAGCTTTCCGGAAAAGTCCTTCGGTATGGACGATAAGACCTTTTCCCGATAATAGAGATTTTTCCCCCTATCCATGTTCCACACCAAACGACATAAAAGCTTTCCCGCAAAATTCCCATAGGTCATCATCCCATCATAAAAGCCGGTATGGCTGCCAACGGATTGATAGGCATTTTGGATTTCTTCCTTTCGACTCATTTTCTCCTCCTTCCATGAAAATCAAACCGGACTTAGGATTCCTTCACCAGCTTTCCTGTCATTCTGTCAATCGTCATGCAAAGCATATTGACTCTTGCCCCGGCTTTTTCTATTTCTTTCTCTATAGACTCCTTCGTCGGATAGAATTTTTCCGCCAGTTTTCTGCATTGTTCTATCACCTTCTCCTGATTCTCTACAGCTTCCACCCTTCCAAGGCAAAGTACGGAACGAATATACCAAGGCCATTCTCCTTCCTTTTTGAATCCCGAGTCCATGATGGTAAAGCAGACCTTATTGTTTTTAGCAAGCAGATCCAATTTCAATCCCTCTTTCGCACCGTGAAAATAAAGTTTTCCATCTTCCTCATCATAAAACTGGTTTAAAGGAATAGCATAGGGATAGTCATTTTCCCCATGAAAAGCCATTACCCCTCTGGGAGCTTCCCGTAAAACTTGAATACACTCTTCTTTAGAAATTTCCTGCTTAAACCGTCTCATTGTTTTAAATTCTTCCATTGTTTCTCCATTTCTTTCAAAACTCTTTTCTTAAACTGCACTAGTTCTTGCCTAATAAGAAAGCAAAGATTACTATAAAGACATTATACCGTAGTTGTTATAGCTTTTTTTATGAAAATGAAGAAATCTCTCCATTCTCTCCCACGAAAGGAGTTACAAAAATGAGTCATGCTTCCAGATACTTTACCCGGCTTACTGCCATTTTCTTTCTCTTCTTTATAATGTCCTGTACAAAGCAAAATCAAGAAGGGAATGCTATAGAAAGTTCTTCGAAGCTCTCTTCAGAAAGCATAGAGAACAGTTCGGTAGATTCCAAAAAAATTTACCCGGAGAATAGCTCTGCGGATACGAACGAAAGGATCAAGGATAGTGTCTCGGCAGGTAAGGAATCATTAAGCGAAGAAACTACCAAGCCCCCATTGGAAAGCTTAAGCGAAAATCAAGTACAGGCCATCCAAACTGCTGAAGGCTATCTTGATACTATGCCCTTATCCCAAACAGAATTACTGCAAATGCTTACCGTGGAAAATATCAATTTGGAGGATGCAGAATTTGCCCTGGAGTATCTTGATATAGATTGGAATCAAGAGGCACGGAAGAAAGCCAAAGAATATTGCAAGCATAAAATCGGCTTCTCCAAAGTAAAATTAAAAGCCCAGTTGCTCTTCGACCACTTCACAGAAGAAGAAGCGGATTTTGCCCTAAGCCACATTCACGTGAACTGGATAGAGCAAGCAAAGATTGTTGCAAAAGAATACATGGAGGACGGCGTTAGCTCCAAAGAGGATTTAATAGATGTTCTGATGAATGAAGGGTTTACGAAAAAAGAAGCGGAGAAAGCAACATTGAAAGTAGGTCTAAAATAGGCCGTAATCTACCACTTCACAGTTATAGAGACTTACTGTTCCCCTAAGTGCTGTAGATATCTCTTCTGTGACCAACAGTCAATGCAAGTATAATCAGCTCTTGATCTTGTATAAGACAGAGTAAGCGATAATCTCCGATTCTATACCGCCATTGTCCACTTTTGTTAGCGGTAAGTCCCTTTCCATGAGCTCTCGGATCTTCACAATTTTGCAAATATTTTACAATCCAGGATTTAATCATCTGTTGTGTGTATTTGTCCAGTTTTTTGAACTCTTTATCGAATCGAGCAGTTGTTTCCACATGATAGCTCATAGATTAAGTTCCTTCCAGAGTTCCTCAATGGGTCTGGACTTACATCCATTATTCTTATATTCCTGATAGGCTTCATTGGCAAGACTGATATCATACTCCTCTTCAATACGTTCAAATAAAGCCCTTTTGAAAGCCTCTCCTAAAGACATTGCATGAAGCTTTGCATAGCTTTCTGCAAGTGCTTTTTCTTCCTCGCTCATTCGAATTGAAAATGCCATGATTTTACCTCTATTTCAAAAATAATTTGCTGTACTATTCAAGCAAAGAATACACAAACCTTATATGTAGTACATTATACTACACTGCTTATTTATTATCAACTCTAAATAAATTCTGTTATAATGCTTTAAAAAGGAGGCTTTATGGCTTGTCAATGGAAAAACAGCAGTGCGGAAATGATTTCCTACCACGATAAAGAATGGGGCGTCCCCACCCATGAGGATCAAAAGCTCTTTGAGTATTTGCTTTTGGAATCCATGCAGGCCGGGCTTAGCTGGGCCTTGATTCTTCGAAAAAGAGAAATCCTTCGAAGCTGTTTTGCAAACTTTTCCCCGGAAAAGGTCGCAGCATTCACAGAAGAAGATATTGAAAGAATCATGCATACGGAAAATATGATTAGGTCGGAGCGAAAAATCAGAGCTATGATTCAAAACGCCAAGGCATTTTTAGCCCTGCAAAAGGAAGAGGGCAGCTTTGATAGCTATCTTTGGAAGTTTTCCGATGGAAAGAGCCTTTGTTATCAAGGACATGAAAAAGGAGAAATGCCTTCCAAAAATGCTCTTTCCGAAACAATTAGTAAGGAATTAAAAAAACGGGGCTTTCAATATACCGGCCCCGTCATTGTCTATTCATTTTTACAAGCCTGCGGTCTTATTAACGACCACGAAGAAGACTGCCCCTGTTATCAGGCACTCCGCAGGGCTTATCCTTATCAAGAGGTGGAGGAGACATTTTCTTACTAAAGCAATATAGCTTGCTCCAGCAAGGTATCCTCCTCATATCCATAGGCAGAAATTCTGTCACAGACCCTCTCTTGCCATTCAGCAGAGAAACTGCCATCTTCATTAATGAAAAAATCGGCACTTAAGAAACGAATAATCATAAACTCGGAAGTTTTTTGTGCAAATCCGTCTCCCCTACTAAAGTCAATGCCGACTCCTGTATTTCTGGTCATGGCCGCCTCCAAGATAGGAAGGGTCAATTCATTTGCAGGAATGCTCATATCCGGAAAATCAAAGAAGCCGCCCTTTTCCTTGGTATAAATGCCTAAGTTGGAAATGGTGCCGTTGGTCACCATTTTCACTCGTCTAATCGCAGTTAAAGGAATACTATGCTTTGCTCCGGTAATACATCCTCCGGAAAGGCGAATCTCCTTTTCCTTTAAATTAAAGCCGATAGGAAGATCCAAGCTATCGATGCTATTGGGAAATTCAGCCCCCAGCTTATTTCTTGCAAATGCAAGTAAGAGCGTCTTGGTTTCCGCGATATTATGCCCTCTACCATTTGCCTTGGTATCTGTCTCTAAATCCGGAAGACTCATATTTTTCCCCTGAAGATCCCTAAAAATCAGAGAATACAGCATATTGGAGTTACAATATCGCATGGGAAGAATAGCTCCCACCTCGGAAAAAGAAAGGGTAAAGGGCTTCTTCCCCTCTACGGATATTCCATCTTTCGTAATGCTTAACTTCCGTCCTCCATCATCAAACACCGCTGTACGATCTCCCAAAACACTTCTCATTGTTTTTCCTCCTAATCTTATCTTGCATATCTCTTAGACATTTTGTAAACTTAATTTATTTATAAAATAATATTTATTTTACAAAATATAAGTTAAAAATAGCAAGAGGAAAATCCATGAAGATTACCAAAATCCAATGCCCAAACTGTCAAGGTCAATTATCCGTTCCCGAAGGAATGAAGGAAGGCTTTGTGCAGTGTGAATTCTGTAATACCAAGGTCTATTTGGAACCTCATAAGCCGGATATCACCCAAAATATCACCATCAAAAATGTGAATTATAACAAGGAAAGAACTGTTCCAAACAACGTACGAGGCAAATACCTTTTGCAAAGCTGTGCAGTGGGCTCTGTAGTAGTGGTGATGTCAATCCTTCTGTTTATTTTACTAAAAACAGTCTTTTCTCCTAGCGGAATAGAGCTTCCCACCGACCAATATCGTAGCACAGTGCAGGATCCGGTAGTGATTTCCTTTGTAGAAAAAGCATTTTCCAAGAATCTTTCTCAAATCACAATGGAAGACTATAATTCCTTAAAATTCCTGTCCATCTCAAAAGATTTAGATGAAGAAAACTGGTGTTTTTCTTATGCCGAGAAACTGAATGAAGAGGGAAATCCCGTGGAAGAAAAGACTCTTTATTTTCCTGCTACGGAAAACATTCCCCGGCAGGAGATTCAGCCCTTCACCGGTTTGGAAAATCTGGCACTGGGAAAAGACCTGGACTTCGATAGCGACAGTCAAGACAATCAGGATTTAAAAAATCTAAAAGAGTTAAAATACTTTTCTGCTATAGGAAACAATTCGGAAGGCTTTAGAGAGCTTTTGTTAATCTTGGCAAAACCGGAACAGATACTCGGTCTTAGCGGTATTTACCTCCGTGATGACGTTGTTCCCTACAGCATTTCCTCTGACAAAACAAAAGATATCACGGATATTTTCACACCCTTTTCTTCCCTGAAAAGCCTTTCCATCAGGGTAAACTATAAATATGAAGGGGGACTACTTTTTTTAAGACACTTTCCTAACTTAGAGAGTTTAACCCTTGATACCTCTGCAGATTTAGCTCCTTTAGCTACTTTAAGCAATTGTAAAAATCTAAGTCTGTCTGGTCCCTATGATAAACCCTTAGAAAATATCTCCGTTCTATCCGGTATGCCCCAAATGGAACATCTCAGATTACACGATGTTATGTCCTTAAAGGATTTAAACTTTACCCAAAATATGCCTAATTTAAAGTCTCTGGAGCTCGAGAGCGTACCGATACTCTCTTTAGACGGTTTAGCCAATCACCCCTCATTAAACACGCTTTTCATTGATGACTGCTATGAATTAACGGACGGAAAGGCTATTGCCGGTCTCAGCGCTTTACAAAGCCTGCACCTTGGCGGTCGCGGGCATGGCTGTTACATACCGGATTTGCAAAATTTAACCGCCTTGGAAGACGTGTTTTGCGGATCGAGTGATCTCAAGCATTTTGCTCATATGCCTTCGATTAAGAGCCTCTATTGTGTTTTGAATGGATGGAATATTAGCGCCGAGTCCCTTCGCGGTATGAACTCATTAAACACTCTAGTAGTTTCCGGTTCCTTGGATTATATTTCTAACGACTGGGAAAATGTTTTAGCAGGCTTACCAAACCTTGAAAAAATGAGCATTCTGGGAGAATCTTTAGACCTCCTAAAAGACTATCATGGACTTTTTTCCGGCATTAAAGTAAAAGAACTGATTTTTGACGAAAATCTTATTGGTCCACCTGAAACGCCTGATATTTCCCTATCCCTTAGTAAGATGGAAGATAACAACGCTACGGAGACCTTGATTCTCAACCAGGCAGAAATCAAAAACCTGGATGATGATTCTGATAATTTCACGGTCAATGCCAAAGCCTTTCTTTCCCATTTTAAAGCGTTAAAAAGGCTTGGACTTCGTGGAAACAAGCTGGAGAATCTGGATTGTATAGAGGGACTCAGCACTCTGGAAGAGCTGGACATTTCTGATAACTATATTACCGATATCAGCGCATTACGGAATTTACCCAATCTGAAAAAAGTAAAGCTATCCGGAAACTCCATTGTGAATCTGGAGCTCTTACCGGATAGCGTGGAAATTGTGGATCAGTTTTAATGAACTTCCCTAAAACTTAATATAGTAAAGCAATCGCCTCTTTGATGCAATCTTCGCAGCTGCAAAGAGGCTTTTCTTTGCCTATGCCTCTTAAATCCTTGCAAATGCTGGCTCCGCAGCGCTCAACAAAATCCTGAAAAAGATGGGCGGCCTCCACCTGTACCATAGGATTTCCTTTATTTTTCATAGCTAAAACAAGGTTCGCTCCAATCAGGGCTCCGCAGGTCCCCTCTAAGGTTCCTAAGCCCTCAATAAGCCCTGCAGAGAGAGGAAGCAGAAGCTCCTCTGGCAGATTTAATTCCTCTTGATAGGCAAGTAGCACCAGCTGTCCGCAATTTTTCCCTGCCGCTAAGCCTTCCATGGCTAGTGACTGTTTTTCTTCTAATGATTGTTTCATGATTTCTCCTATTCATTGAAAAGATGGTTGATCGGAAATTTCTTTTTCCTTTGACGCCAAATTACTTTGGCTCATACCGGGAATACTATTCAAGTACAACGTTTCCTGAATGGCTTTCCAATCCTCCTCTCCAATCAATACCGCATTTTTACCTCTATTATTGATAATCGTAATTGGCTGAGAAAATTCATTTACTTCTGAAACAATCTGATTAAGCTTTGCTCTTGCCTTGGTAATATTAATCGAAGTCATTGCTTATCCCCTTGTATTCTTATCTCATCCTCTACCTCTATAAGCTCATGCGCTTTTCCCTTGCCCTCACGCAATTCCTTTATAGATTTTTTCAGTGAACTCATATTGCTTTCTGAATAGAAGGAGTCAATACTTTGTCGTCCTATCTCATAAATTTGCTCTAAAGTAATTCGCTCCGTGTTTTTCTCAACAGGAAAGTCTTCAAATCCGGAAAGGCTGACCATCCAATAGCTTTTATTCTTCGCAGGAAATGGCTTTGCTTTTTCCAATAATTCTTGGTAAACCACCGCATCTATTTTTTGATTTCTCCACTTTACCTCGGCAAATAAATAGCTGTCTTTGCCATCAAAAGCAAGTAAATCAATTTCGGATTCCTTCTTTCTGATCTTGTCCGTTCCCCACCAGTTCCCATAATCTTCCGGTAGGAAGTCCAATTCTCCTTTTCGCAGCCTTTGTTCAAAATACTCTATGACAATCTGTTCAAATATAGCCCCCATATATTCATTGAGTTTTGGCTCGATCTGCTTCTCGTATACAAGCTCTCCCAAATCCATATTAAGTAAGTTCATATTTTTCTGTACGAAACAGTACCAAAAGCGAAACATCGTATCCTTGATCCGATAAATAGGGCGCTTACTTTTACGATCTAAAACCGGTGTTTTCTTCTCAATGATTCCAAGCTCCAATAAGGAATTCAGATAATGACTTAGTCCCCCGCTTTGCATATTCAATTTCGTTGCCATTTCATTTAGCTTGCTTGCCCCTGCCGAAATCACAAAAAGAATATCATTGTAAAGTTTGGGCTGTCTCAATTCTTGCTTTAAGAGATTATCAGGCTCTTCAAACAGCCTTCCGTTAGGCTTCAGAAAATTACGAATAATGTTGGTTTTCAAATCTACATTTTCATCAAAAAAGCTTAAGTATTCCGCAATTCCTCCGGTGATTCCATAGACAATGGCCTTATCTCTATCGCTATAGGAAGCGACAAACTCTGCCGCTTCCAAATAGCCAAAGGGCTGAACTTTTAACTGGCTTGTCCGTCGTCCGTAAAGCGGACTTTTGTATCCCAGTACCTGATTTTCCATAAAACTCATGGATGAGCCGCACAAAATCAAGAAGAGCTTGCTCTTCTCCCTATACTCATCAATCAGTTTTTGTAATAGGGAAGAAATATGCTCCGCACTTTGGGCTAAATAGGGATACTCATCGATGACAAAAACAATTCTATGCTCTTCCGCGTAGGCAAACAAATAGCGAAGAGCCGCCTCAAAATCCTGAAAATCCGGAAGCCCCTTTAGATTCCCGCAAGCTTCATAGATGGCTTGTGACAAAAGACTCAGATTAATCAGTGCATTGGATTCCAATGCCACAAAATAATAGCCTCTTTTTCTTTTTAAAAATTCTTTAATCAGGTAAGTTTTCCCTACTCGTCTTCTGCCGTAAATAACCGATAAAGCGAAATTGCCTTTCCCGTATTCTACTTCTAATTCTTTTAACTCAAATGCTCTTCCTATAAAGCGCATAAAATCACCTCCTGAAAACGGGATATCGCGTATACTCATGATACTCTCTAGAGACATTATAAAATGCAAGAGCGTAATATGCAATAATATACTTTTGCATATTACGCTCTTGCATTTTTACTTAGCAGGTTACCTTCGCCTTGTTTTTATTTTACAAGAAACGCTCCGCCTCGCCGGCAATTATTTCTTCTCCAAAATCTCTATCGACTTTCCCTCATTGTTATAATCCAGTTATTTTTATTTTTTATAACGATATCATCAAAAGGATGGAGGTTAATCATATGAGTATCCTATTAGAAACAAAAGGACTGACAAAAAAATATAAAAATGGGATTGCGCTAAATCATGTTTCAATTCAAGTGGAAAAAGGTACAGTTTATGGTCTGTTGGGTCCTAACGGTGCCGGAAAATCCACATTATTAAAAATTATTACAAGATCAATTCCAAAAAGCTCAGGTGAAGTGATATTTGAAAATCATCCATTAAACGCAAATGATGTAAAGAATATTGGAGCGATTATTGAGCATCCGGCTATTTATCCTAATTTAACAGCTTATGAGAATTTAGAGGTTATTACCACTTTACTAAATATTGATAGGAAGAAAATTGATGAAGTACTTATGATGGTTTCATTGACGAATACCGGCAAAAAGTTAGCAAAAGAGTTCTCTTTAGGTATGCAGCAGAGACTCGGCATTGCCATGGCACTAATTAACAGTCCGTCATTACTTATTCTTGATGAACCGACAAATGGGCTAGATCCGTTGGGAATACAAGAATTAAGAGAACTGATAAAAATGCTTTCAGGTCAAGGGATTACAATAATCTTGTCAAGTCATATTTTGAGTGAAGTGGGACAGATTGCGGATAGAATTGGTATTATTAATAAGGGAATTTTACGCTATGAAGGACAAAATACCAATCCGTCTAAGCTGGAAAATTTATTTATGGAAATTGTTAGGAAAGATGTGATGAATAATGATTAAGATGCTTAAAGTAGAATGGATTAAAGAAAAGAGAGCTGCTAATTCAACACTAAAATATATAGTCCCCGTTATTTTTCTGCTATTTAATCTTTTTATGGTTAATCTCATGGGACAAAGCCCTGAAGGAAGAAGTTATTTAATGGCTACAGCATTTAACTGGTATCCTGTTCTGATTTTACCTATTGTATTAAGTCTACTGGTCGTTAATATTGTCAGTAAAGAGAAAGAAGAGCATCTTACTTTTCAACGAAGACTGAATCTAAGTGTGGAAAAGATTTTAATCGCCAAGAATGAAATGGTTATTCTTGAATTATTTGTAATTTTGATATTGTCATCGATTGGAATTTATTTAGTAGGAAGATTCTTCTTACAAGAGGAAATTAGTCTGAAAATCATGTTCTTAGCCACTTGTTGTTTGTTTATTGGAAGTTTGCCTATAATTGCTTTATCTTTTTTTATTTATAATTTATTTAACAAAAAGTATTTAGTGATTTTAATTAATTTCGTATTTACCTTTCCATCGGCAATGATTGCTGTAACATCCTATTGGAAATTTTTCCCTTGGGATTACAATTTGCGGATACTATGTCCGATTATTGAGGTTCATCCCAATGGAACTTTTTTAGAAAAATCATCGCCGTTAACATCTATGAACGCCGTGTTTGTCGGATTAGCGTTAAGCGTCATGGTGTATATCCTAATAACAGTTCTAAATATAGGAATGGAAAGAGGAAAAAGTCATGTTTAATATTTTAAAGTCTTATTGGATAAGAACCAAAAGAACGCCGTCCAGAATGGTAATTAATATGTGCCCTTTACTATTTACCGGTCTTTTTATTGTATATCTTCTAAGTTCCACAAGCTTAAAAGGAGTAGAGCTTGCCTACTTCTTTGGAGCTTATACGACCTTGGCAGGCTTTTCTATCAGTTTTTTTGTTCCCATGTTATATGAAAGCGATAAAAAAGCCGGGAGCTATGCCAATGATTTGAGAATAGGCATTTGTCGAAAAAAATTGTTTTTTGCCAAATATTTATTTATCTTTATATTACTAATTACTATTGAGGGGATAGCACTATTACCCTTTTTATTGTTTTTATATTTTCATGGAATCAAGATTCAAATATCCGATTTGGAAGTTTATACGATGATCGGGTCTGTAGGCTTGATTAATATGGTGCCGTTTTATCAATTTTTAAGTTTAAAATTTGATTATACCGGTTCTATTTTGCCAGGTACTATTTTTACTTTGGCTGCCGTTCTTTTAGGCACAACAGATTTAGGAAGTGGCATATGGTATTACTTCCCATTTGTTTATCCAATACGACTTCTATATGGTTATGTTTGTCGCTCTTTCAATTTAAACACTATTGTTTTTTATCTTTTTCTATCTTTTTTTATTTCATTTGTAAGTGTGGGTATATGTTCATTTTGGTATAATCAATGGGATGGAATCAGTAAAATGGAGGAATAAAAGGCATGAACCTTCTCATAATAGATGATGATAAAGATTTGCTGAAATTATTACAGTTGACCTTTGAGAAAGAATATAATGTCGTTATTTGCGATTCGGCACTCAAAGTTGAGCCGAGTGATTTATGTAAATATGACTTAATCATTTTAGATATCATGATGAAAGAAATGTCCGGTTTTGATTTTTTAATCAAATACAGAAATATCTTAGATATTCCTATTATTTTACTTACCGCTAAAGACTTCGAAAAAGATAAAGTCGAAGGGTTTGCATTGGGCGCAGATGATTATGTAACTAAACCATTTTCTATTGCTGAAATTAGAGCAAGGGTGGCTGCACATATCAGAAGAGAAAATAGAGAAAAGCATTCAAAACTTATAGATTATCCGATATCTTGCGATCTGCTTTCAAAAAAATTCTATTTTGATGATGAAGAAATCAGTTTCACAAATAGCGAATATGAAATCTGCGAGTTTTTATTAAAAAATAAAAACCAAGTTTTTTCTAAAGAAAAAATTTATACGGCAATTTATGGTTATGATAAGGAGGGTGATAGTTCTACAACGATTACCGAACGAATCAAATTAATAAGAAGTAAATTTGAGCCCTATCGCATAAATCCTATAAAAACAGTTTGGGGAGTTGGTTATCAGTGGGAAATAAAAAGAGTTTAAGATATTTAATCAGCAAATATGCAATTATAGAGTTAGTATATAGTTTTTTTATCGTTGTATTATTTTATGTAGGATTAAATGTATTGTTAAATACCGGGGTAATCCACCCTGCCAACTATGCGGATATTCAGTCGGAAAAAGTGGAGGAAGGTTTTAAAAAAGAAGATTGGACACCTGCCGAAATTCCATTTTATTATGATTTTTTATATTTGAAAGATGGAAAAATAATAGAAAATACTATTGATAAAAAATATGATAATTTAGTACAGGAAGCCCAAAAAAATGGAAAAGCAACAAGTGATGAAATTATAGGCTCAAATATTTTTAAGACTTATACTATGGGAAATAGACAATTGGTAATAAGGTATAAAGTCAATGCTATATTTACCAATAAAAAGCTTTATAAACTCTTTGAAAATTTCGAGTGGGGGTATATTGTTTTTATACTGACGATTTGGTTTTTGGGATTTGCTTTGCTTCTTATTCGTTCTTCAAATATATTAAAGAGGGAAATTGACAAAATTGCTATTGCAAATGCTAACATCAGTCGGATGGATTTAGATTATGAGAGAGAGTATTCCAAGTATAAAGAAATAGATGGAGTACTTTGTTCGATTGATGTATTGGCTAAAAATCTAAAAAAATCTCTTGGTGAACAATGGGACATGCAAGTTAAGCAAAAAGAGTTGGTGGAACAACTTACGCATGACATAAGAACGCCAATCACATTGATTAAAGGTAATTTAGAATTATTAAAAGAAGAGAATCCCGGTTTATCTTCCGATCGATTTTCGGATATTTTCAATGGTATTGATAGACTGGAAAAATATATTGGAAAATTAAAAAATTTTTCTTATACGATGGAAGGGAAAAAAGATGTTGTCAGTAATGAGGTGATTTTATATTGGATTGAGGTAATGTCCAGTATATGTAGGTTAAATGGCTTGAAATTAAAAGTAATAAAAAGTGAAAGCAGTAATATTAGGTTAGATAAAGAGGAAGTGGCTGTAGCACTGCAAAATATAGTTACTAATTCTGTCGAATATTCTAAAAAAGATTCTGTAATATCGGTAGAGTTTAAAGATGAGCCCGGAGAGTTTGTTTTGATCGTCAGAGATGAAGGAACAGGTTTTGATAAAGACTTATTACCTTTACTTACAGATAAATTTATTTCCGGCAAAGTAAAAGATAAGTGCGATAAACATGGTTTAGGCTTATGGGTGGTGAAAAATATTGTCATGGCAAATAATGGAAACTTATATTTAAATAATTATGGTAGAGGGATTTCCGGGGCTGAGGTCAAAATGGTTTTTTATAAAGAATAAGCTAATTAGTAAGTGACTATCCAAGCATTTATATCGTAAGAAACAGGGAACAATGGAGGAAATGATTGAGATATGCGTTCCTTATGTAGTCGAAGCCAATAAAGATATGAATGAAGATAGTGCAAGAAAAATGATGATGGAGTTTTTCCCAACTCTAAAGAGATGGAAGGAGTAAAAAATTATGCCAAGCCCAACGACAAAAAATGATTTAATGATTGTTGCTAAGGAAAACTATGAAAAGTTAAATTTATTTATCTCAAAGATGACTGAGGAAGAGTTAAATACACCATTTGACTTTTCAAAAGATGAAAAGAAATAAGAAACCCACTGGAAAAGAGATAAGAATCTAAGAGATGTTTTAATCCATCTCTATGAATGGCATCAGCTTATTTTGAATTGGGTACATTCCAACCAAAAGGGAGAAGAAAAACCGTTTTTGCCTGAGCCGTACAATTGGAAAACTTATGGAGATATGAATATAGATTTTTGGAAGAAACATCAAAATACTTCTCTTGAAGACGCAACTAAAATGTTTCATAAATCCCATAGAGATGTTTTAGAGTTGGCTGAAAAATCATTACCACCCGTCAAACGGGTGGTTTGCTCGGGGCTATAAGCCCCTGCTACTGGCCAGCGTCTAAAGGCGCTGGCTTTCATTTTGGGCTATGGGAAG
>NZ_JACHHH010000001.1:168738-426341 GCF_014202695.1 Oribacterium sinus | reverse complement strand
ACTTCTTGTCCTAGCTGTAATCAGACCTGCAAGGACTTTGAAAAGGAATGCTGTAATCGTCTAATGAAGGCTCCCTACGTTTGTAATGGCTGCTCGCAAAAGCTTCATCAATGCAGCATTGCACATAAATATACCTATGATGCCAGATTTGCTGATAGAAAATATAGGGAAACCCTTAAAGACTCTCGTCGAGGTATAAATCTTTCCGAAAAGGAAGCAAGAGAAAAGGACTGCATCATTACTCCCCTGATTGCAAAGGGACAATCCCCTTACCAGATATTGGTGAATCATCCGGAATTACAGATGTCTGTTCGCACCATGTACTCTTACATTGACCAAGGAATTTTTACTTCCAAAAATATCGATTTAAAACGAAAAGTCACATTCAAACCAAGGAAATGCCATAAAACACAGATTTCAAACCGTGAAATATTTCATGGTCGAAGCTATGAGGACTTCTTGAAGCTTGGATTAAATGCTTTTGTAGAGATGGATACCGTTCATTCCTGTAGAGATTCACAAAAAACTCTACTGACCTTTTTCTTTACAGAGGAAAAACTTTTCCTGGCTTATCTGTTAAATCGATGTACAAAGGGGGCTGTCAAAGCAGTCTTTGACCGTTTAGAGAGACGCTTTGAAGATGTCTTTGACTTTCAATCTATCTTTGAATATATCCTTACAGACCGAGGATCGGAGTTTGGGGATCCTGTCGCTTTAGAAACAAATCCCAATGGGATACAACGTAGCAGCATTTATTATTGTGATCCTATGCGTAGTGGACAAAAAGGGGGCTTAGAGCAAGCCCACACCATGCTCCGCATGATTCTCCCAAAAGGCTCTTCTTTTGCTTTTCTTACACAATGGGATGTGAATCGGATTGTAAACCACATCAATTCCACGCCAAGGGAAAGCTTAAATGGAGATACTCCTTATCAAAGGGCACTAAACCGATATGGAGAAGATGTCTTAAAAGCACTTCAGCTCGGACCCATTCATCCTGACGAGGTTTGTCTGAGGCCCAAGCTGATTCGCTTTAAGTAACCTAACAACCCAAAACAGATCTGCTGTCAGACAGGGCAAAAACTTTTACATTTTTCGATATAGCCAATGGAATTTAGTCCTACACACGACTTGTCCTGTGGCTTATTTCCCATGTCCGGAAAGAGATTTTTTTGAGGTTGTTATGCACTATTATAGCAAAATCAGGCAGAAATGAAATTTCAAACTGCCTGATTTTAGGGATTTTTTAAAGCTAGGTAGAATTTACCTCTGCACTGGAATTTACTTTTTCAATTTAGCAAAATAGACTCTTGCCGTTACTGTCAAGTAATTGTTGGCAACTCTATCATACAGACTTATGAATGTCTTGCTTCGGTTTAGGCTCTGCCTCAAAGACACACTACGTTTCCTACTCGCTGCACTCGCTTTTTCACTCAGGCTCCTGCGCAAACTCGCCCTTCGGGCTCAAACATGCGCCCGCCTTCGTTGCTAGAGTGCAGCTCCCTACGGAAGCCTCGCGACCGTCTTTTTCGTGCATAGCCTAAGCCCTCACAAAGATTCCTTAATACCCGCCATAGAAAAATTCTGTAATGAATAGGCATTCTCTAATCTTTTTCTAAATCTTATACTTCGTTCCTCTTCCACTGCCTACAATCGTAACGTAATGATTTTCAACCATTCTCTTTAACAGCGCTGCTGTCTTAGATTTTCCAAATGGTACTTCTTCCATAATCTCGCTAATGGATTTCGGATAGTTTTTCCTTAATACAGCATATACAACAGCCTCATCTGCATTTAGATTTATACTGCTGATAACCGGCAATGTAACTTTAATGGAATTCTCAAAGACCTCAAATACCGGCTTCTTTTGACTTTCTTTATAAGCTTCTTTAATTCTAATAATTCCGGTGCCGAGAATTTCCACAATATGCAGGCGATAAAATACATTGCCTAAAATAGGATTTCTGAGCATAGAAATATTTCCCTTTAAATACTCTTCCTCTGAAAGTCCTGCCGGTAATCCTCCCGGGGAGCTGACTTCAATTCTATCTTCAAACATCAGCACGCGGATCTGTGCATTAACATCCCAGGTTCTGTGAATCAAGGCATTGGCAATTGTTTCTCTGAATGCTTCCTCAGGAATCTTTTCTACCTTTACTCTATCCATTCCCCGGATTTCTTCGTACTGATAATAATCGCGATAGAGCTCAACTGCTTTCTCCAGTTCATAAAGTATGGACTCCTTTTCCAATACCGCACGCTTTAAAATAATGCTGATATCTTCTCCAAATCTGGCTATATCAATTCCGGGAAAATGGTTATGATCCGCAAGGAGCTCTGCCGCATGGTTATAGCCTTCTCCATCATTATATAAATTCAAGGTCTTCAAAATGTCTTTATTTAAAGATTTTATTCCAATTTCCTGTTTAGCTCTACGTTCCAACTCCAAAAAGGAAAGCTCTTGTGTATCCGCAGGAAGCTCTTCATAGTAAATATTTCTGCCCTGCAGAATCAATCTGCTTAGCTCCAGTTCATCCACTTCAATAGTCGCGGTATCATTTCTGCGATAGGCTTTGGATTTATAGGTATAAGGTTTAGCCCTTCCTGCCTCCACTGTAAGAGTTACGGTTTTATCTTTCTCATTTACCGATAGTTCATACTGAGGCTGGGGGCGAATGGCATCATTAATTTTATTCTCTATGGCAAGGCAGGTCTCCGCCGGATCCTTTAGCCCTATTATTTCACCTGTATCTCCTACACCAAATAAAATCTGTCCACCATCATAGTTAGCAAATGCACTCACTGTTTTTAAAAATGTATTGGAAATATCTGATTTAAATTCCAGCTGTCTAGTCTCTTTCATCCCCATTACCTCCTTGTAGTTAGAACAATAATAATTGAAAACAGCCGTAAATTCAATCGTAAAATTTTACGTTTGAATTTACGGCTGAAAAAAGTCGATAAATTTGCTTTTCGATTGAATTGAATCCAAGATTGACTCTGTTTTGTAAGAAGCAGTTTTTATTTTTCGATTTATAATACATAGGAAAAAGCTAGAAGTACAAGAGGGAGACAAAAGCTAGAAATATAAGAGGGAGAGAAAATGAAAAAGAATCTTTTAAATCATACACTGGTCATCGCAGCACTATCCGCTCTAACCATTACCGCCTGCGCCGGAAAAACGGCAAAGGAAAGTAGCATAGTGAGTCCCACGGAAGCCGTAAAAGAAAACAGTTCCGCAAATCCCAGTGACGCAAAGAAAGAAAGCAATAATGCCGATTCCATCGAAACAGAAAAAGAAAGTAGTGCTCCGAAGCCTACAGAATCCGGAGCAACAAAAGAAAAGGAACAGGCTGAAAACAATTCCGATGCCCCACTCGTAGGAGCCTATAACACGAATCTCGTAAGCTTCTCTTTGAAGGATAACCCGGATGCCATGAATGCATTTGAAGCGGCATTTCCAAATGGCTATAACTATACCCATTATGAGCCCATAGCCCTGCTGGGCACCCAAGTTGTTTCCGGCACAAACTACCTTTACCTATGTAAGAGTACTTGGACGGATTATCAGGAAAATGTCTCCTTTGTACTTTTACAGATTTATCAGGACCTTTCCGGAAAGTCCCAGGTTGTGGGAAGTGCCATTCTCTTTCCCACAGAAGAATCCAGAGAGGAGGGAGAAGATTACATTGACAATACCGGCTCCTTTCTCCCGGAAAATATTCCGGCAATCCAAAATGCCTTTGAAGAAGCCGTACCGGATGACGAAAATGTATCCTATATTCCCCTAGCCTATATCGGAAAGCACAGCCAGGAAGGAAAGTCCGAAGAAGACGTGATTTTCACCGCCAAGAAGTCAAAAGGAAAAGATGCCAAAACAAGCTATGTTCTCCTTTACATTGCAAAAGATAAGAACGGAAAGGCAAAGCTGGTAAAGACAGAGGATGTAGAATTTCCGGATTTTAAATAACCATAGAAAAATAATCATTTTTTGCATAGCATAGAAGGATTCCGGAATTATGACTCGGAACGCTTTATATTAAATAGAACCGTTCAAATCATGAGTTGTGGAGGAGCTTAGAATGTATATCAAAAATAAATATTGGAATAACTACATTGGAGATAGCGATGATAGTCTTAATCTTATTGCTTTTTTAGAAGATCAAGCTGATAATACCATCTCTTTTTCAGAAATACTAAAACAAATAGGACTTCATAAACAAGGTGAGAACTTTAGAAAAACTGTTAGCCCTTTAGGATTTACTAATTCTATTGGAATTTATGTTGATATTCATTTTGCTATTGATGTACTAACCGACCTTGCGGCGATTTTATTAGAATGTAAAGTAAACGGTGATGTTGATTTACATGATTTAGAACCTTTTGATACCGCTTCACATAGAATAAAAATTATTGCAACACCGGAAGACTATGAACTTTTGGATAGAGTCCTTAGCGACTTTTCAAGTAATCCACTTGCGTATGACATTTGCGAACTCGTCCCGCAAGAAGATATACTGGAAATGGCAGAAATCTGCGAAAGTTTAAGGCAAGAGTTAATAAGCTAAAAGAGGCATATTGTCAAGTTTCAAATTAATGAAATTAAAGCACTTCAAAATATAGCTATAGATATAAACTAGCTCAATTCAGGACGCAGCGCGTCCTGGATTTGGTCCTCACACGGTTAAAGTACCGTATTTTCAATGGTTTTACAGCAGAAAAAATCGGTTTTAAAAAAATGTCTGCACTTTTCCGTGCAGGCATTTTTTCTATTTTTGTGCTCATAACTAGGCTGTTAAAATCAAAATAAAAGAACTAATTTTCTGCAATATAGGTCTTAATGAAGGGGTAGTCTGAGCCCGTCGGTACTTACTGAAAGCGAGTAAGACGAAGCTTGAAGTTAGTACCGCTACGTGGCGAAGCTAGCGAGAGCGTGCCCCAAATTCAAACCTATATTGCTTAGAAAATTATTTTGATTTTGTACAGCCTCAATTTTACAGTTCCTCCGGATGACTCTTAAAATACTGGCGGAAATGTTCTTTTACCTCTGTCATATCCGTTACCGCTTCCAGGGTTCCCACATAGTTCTGCTCCTTGTCCCGAACCGCCATATAGCGAACCAAGAAGGGCTTTCCGCCTTTCTCCATCCAGATAGGAACTTCATCTTCCTTTCCATCCCGGAAGTTTCCGATAATCATACGCACCATAGGTTCTACTTTGGGCGGATGGCAGGAAAATACTTCCCGGTCAATGGCCATTTGCGGGCGTTTAAAAACCTTTGGCCCTTCATTAAAGAAACGATTGATATTGTCCTTATCCACGAAAGTAATCTCCACCGGAAGGGTATTTAACATGGCGATCAGATCATTTTTCTTTAAATGTCCACCGGGCATGATGATTTCTCCATCGCTTGCAGAAGGGGACTCTTCTCTATTTCCGGATTTCCCTTCCAGTGATTCTACTCTACGAAGCAGGTCCTCTAGCATTTTTCCGGCACCCTGAGGAAGTTCAGCATTATGAAAATCTCCGGAATGCTCCTCAGAAGTTTCTTTCCCGGATTTCTCTCTTTCCGATTCTCCTGCAGCTTCGACTGCCCTCCACTTTTCCGGAGTATTACCGCATTCTTCCGCTTCCTTCCAAGTTGCATTTTCAACGGAAAAACAAGCTTCATAGTCTTTGGAATCGAAGTAAATCTGTATCCACTCTTCTTTTTGAAATTGCAGGGCGCACATGGGGAAGAGAATATTTTCCTCCTTATAAATCATCTCCTCCATACGGTTTCGTACAGCAAGATAATTTTTTAAGAAAAAGCTGTTTAGGATACTTTCCGCAATCTCCGCTTTGCTTCTAATGTACTCTTCTTCCTCATCATCCGGATCTTCCCCGGTATTCTTGAGCGCTCTCACGCCCTTGCTCTTCTCAGTAAGCTCTCTTTTCAGTTCTCCCAGAGTATCACGAATCTCATCATCTACTGTCCACATGACTTGAGAAGGACCGGAAATGTCGTATTTCACTTTTAAAAGCGGATAGAGAAGGTCTCCCTTCTTCGCATAGTGCACGGTAAAGGAACGGAGTTTTGCCAGTTCCTCTGAAAATGCAGCCAGCAAAGCTTCCCAATCCGGCGCCCCTTGTGCGTCTTCTACTCCTTCTGCGCCTTGTGCTCCTTGTATTCTTTCTGCTTTTTCTGCTTTATTTTTTCCGCCGGCTTTTCCGGAAAGGCTCTCTACCAAGCTTTCCCATCTTTCCTTCGTGTTTTCTAAATACTTTCCAAGAGCCTGATTTTCCTTTGTAAATGTAGAAAGAGGATGTCCGGGAATCTGAATCAAGGCATCCGCCTCTTCACTTTTATTGATGTAGTTTTTCTGCTCTTTCCCTGTCTGATTCTTTAAAGAAGCCTTAACGGCTCTTTCCGCATTGGCAATCTGCTCTTCCCGGCTATCTCCATGGAAGAGAGCCGAATGCACATCACAAAGCTTCTGTACTTTCGAAAGAGGCATGCCGGACTCCATTAGTCCCTGCTCTGCCCTCATGATTTCCGCAGGATCCACATCCTTAAAATCCCGTACAAAATCTGCACGAACAGACTCCAGATCCTCCCCCTCGGACAGACGATCCAAAAGCGAACGCAGGGCTTCTGCACGATCTGCCGGGGCTTTGGTCGCCTCAGATGCGTCAGCTATCTTAGTCTCCTCAGATGCCTTAGCTATCTTGGCTTCCTCAGCTGAATCAGCAGACTCAGTAGAAAAGGGCTTCCCTCCATCCCTTATCTCAAATCCCTTTTCCCGGAATGCACGAACAATCTCCTCCATAGGAATCTTCTTCATCTGAGATCCTTTCTTCAGATTCATAATCCGACCTACAGAAGCCAGCATGGCAGGATTTTTAATTTCCGTGAATCCTAATTCAACCATGATGTCGGCAACTTCCGGATACTCCTTTACAAGGGATGCAACACTTTTATCCAAATCCAAAATCTTATCCATTTTCTTCTCCTTCTCATTCCACTGATTTCTTATGATAATCTATAAGGCAGGTTTAGTTATTTCACTTGCCGGATAAAATCAGCTCGATTTTTACGATAATAGTCTGCTAAGTATACTATGATTCTTGTTAGCATAATCTAATTATCATTTAAAAAGAAAATGAATTTGTTGCTTATGCAACAAATGAAGTGATAATATCTTTTTTCATCAGAAAATTTCATTAGAAATCGATAATGAGTCCAGCTTAATTCAGGATTCAGTGCGTCCTGAATTATAATTGTAGAATAAACACTGTGCATATTTCGTAAATTACTCTTGTCGTAACTTTTTCCAAATTCACTTGTCATTTTTCAAAAGAGAAAGTGAAGAATCTCCATCTCTAAAAAATACTTTTATATCTTCGATATCACGAATCAAACGTCTTAAATCTCTAATCTCTGGATTCAAAATGTCCGTAATCCCCATAGAAAAGACGAAAATCATCATTACCATACTGAGACAGAAAAGCATTAATACAATAGCTCTAGTAATAAGTATTGGCCATGCAACATCTTTAAAATACTCAGCTAATAAAATAGAGATTATAGGAAGCAAGATGTATGTTGACATCCCTTTAAATAATCCCCTAAATCCTTTCCATGTATCATACAATTCTTCCTCCTTTCTAGCCATTACGATAATCTCGTCCAACTGCTTTTTATTATGTACATCAATATGAAAAGACCTTAATAAATTAACCATCTCATTCATTCTTTTCTCAGCAGCAGGCCCGATTTTTTCATTTAATATTCTCTTTTGTTCCAATTTATTACTTCCACCGATAATCAAAATCAAAAAAGCAATAATAAGTATTGCAGAGGATCCAAATATACCTATCATATATCCCAATAAAGCAAACGCAAGTATGAGCATTGAACCAATAATCCACATTGCTAAAAAAATTTTTTCATATAGCTGCATATCCTTAAAAGAGAATGTGCTATCCTTTTGTAATATATCTACTTGGTATCTCTTGTATAAATAAAAAAACATGTTCTACTCTCTTTTTTCTTCAATTCTTTTCTCTTTTTTCTGATATTGCTTGACACCAACTTTTTTTTGAATTAGATTAAAGAAGTTCAATGAATGTAATGCGCTATATTAGTAAGGTGTCTGCATGCAGATGCTGATATGATTGGTGCATCGATTCAAAAGGGTCCTCTGAACGGTGTCTGTTTACAGATGCTTTAGTCAGACGGCTCTTTTCTTTTTCCCCATTTTAAGTAATCATAAATCAATATCAAACGTCTTATATTCGTTTTTACTGGTGGTGTTGTTTCTTCATAGAGGATATTTCTATTTTGCTCAAACAAATCTTTTAGAATCGTTTCCAACTCGTCAATTGAAATCTTATCCTCAGGAAGGTGAGCCACTAGCCTGGTTTTTTTCTCAATCGTAGCAGACTTTAAATTCCAGATGTCCATGACAGAATGATACTTTTCTACTATATGTCGCTGATTCCGTATAGTTTTAGAAATAATCTTATCAAAAGTATACTTAAGTGCAAGTTCCTCAGCCTCCGGATAACTTTCTTTTGCACTTACTAACAGCTTGTTAACCGGAAGCTTGTTTGAATTTTGTTTGAGTAACTTAGGAAAAGCGTATCGCAAGAGTTCATCTGCACTAAAATTCAAGTCTCCAAGGACAATATTTCTATACCATTCACTTGCATCAAGACCACTCAATCCTTTCAACCCAAATTCTGAAGCTCTACCGATGGCTAATACCAAATCCTCATCTTTAACCCTCGTATCATCAATTGAAGCTACCCGCATTGTTGCAGTCGGGCTATTTGTAATAACAAAATTATATAGTTCCTCTTTAAAATGCCTTAGCAATCTAACCGGCATTTTTGCTTTTTTCATTTCTAACGCACGATATAATTGAGAAAAGTCGCTAAGACCAATCTTTGTCATCTGCAAAGGTTCTGATTCAATCATGACCGCATAAGAAGATATCTCTATTCCGTTATTATTAGGTTGGTATTCGACGAAAATAAAACGATCAGACAGTTTGTGTAACTGTTGTGTATCGAGACAGCTTACTATCGATCGAATAATCTGCTGAATGTTACAGTCACTTATAGAATATCCAAGAAAAATAATCGGATATTCCATAAAAATAGTCATCAGCTTTGCTGCAAGATACTTTTCCTTTTCGTCAAAAATCTGATAATCTTTTTCATTTATAACAATACTTTCCGGCAAATCAACTGAACCGTGTATTTTATATATCTCTGCAATTCCCTGCAATGGGGAAAATATCAACTCACTCTGTCCAATATAAGTTTTATATCCATCAAAATGATCCTCTAAAAACGTATCGTAATTTGTTGTAATAACTCCTGATATGCTGTTTAAAGAGATTTTTTCCAATAATTCTATTTCTTTTTGATATTGTGGAATTATAGAAAAGGATCGTTTAATGTAGGCAGCCACTTCCGCTTTGAATGGAGAAGCACCATTAGCTACACTTTCTAATTCCTTTTCATTAAGATTACGCTTTGCAGGATTGCTAAACCACTCTTCATTGAAATCATTTTCTATTAACGAAGCAACTCTTGGCAGGGTCATAGAAGAATTTCCACTGGATGCCTTATTTACATAGTATTGATACGCAAATTTATCATCTCTGATTTGTGTGGCAAAATGCTTTAATAAACTTTCCCAATTTGGCAGTTCTAAGTATCTTCTTGACATTCCAGAACCGATAAATAGAAATGGTGTGGTGTTAAATCCGTTTACAATTTCAGTCAATGTCATATCTACCATTCCTCCTTAATAATTCAACGTAATACTATTCATGTAACCTGATTATATCACCTTCAATTTTTCTTATCCAAAACTTATTTCCAATAATTCCTGTGCTGCATCTTTACTTTTTACACGCATTAGATTGTCATCCGCTTTCGCTCGTGATAGAAAATTCATACTTCCATACCATACTATCTCTTCATCTATGATAGCGAAATGTTCATGCATATGCTCCTGAAGCTTAATTCTGACACCACAATTTTTAAGTATCTCTACAAGTCTCTTTGTATCTTCAATTTTTTCTTCCGGATATCCCTCCGGGTTAAGGGTTATTACCGTAAGCTTAACTCCATCTTCCTGTCTCTGTTTTATAAGCTTTACGAAAGCATCCACCTTGGCGTGATTTATTCCGGGGCTGGAAATAATAATCTCTTTATTGGCCTCCAGTAAATCTTTTTCATATACTTTTTCATAGCTATCTATATCAAAAATAGTGTTGGCATTCTGTTTTTCGACAATAATATTATTGCAAATTTCATATCCGATTTTCTTGTAAGTCCTTAGGCGCTTATGATACATCTTCTCCAGCACACGTATATGAGAATCCACATAATCGTATATGATTACTTCTTTCTTTGTTTCGTAGTCTCGATGTAAACGCCCAGCAAACTGCTCAATATTTCCTTCTGCGGCTGCAGGCATGGTAAGCATCATTGTGTCAAGACGAGGAAAATTAAAACCTTCGCCAATATATTTATCAATAGCAACAAGGACGATAGACTCCGCATCCGGAACTGCTCTCATTTGAATTCTAATCTCATCCTTAGCTTTTCTGCTGCCCCCTCCTTGTAAAAGGTAAACATGATCTGCTTTCCCCTGCAATTGTTGATATAAAAGCTCAGCGTGTTCCTTATATTTAGTTAGGACAAGAGGTGTTCTACCATTTTGAATGCAATTTACAACATCCGAAATAATCTGTTCATTTCTGGATTCACATTCAATAACTGCCCTGTTTGCCTCCGTAACTTTTAAATTCGCTGTACTGACCAACCTTGTAAATCTTGGATATACAAAGTGGTCAATCCCTTGTTTTTCAGCTCTTTCCTTTGCCGTATAGCGGAATCTTATAGGACCAAACTGCATAAAAACTTTCTTTTCCAGACCGTCTTCCCGTTTTGGAGTTGCCGTTAAACCATAAACATATTTCGCTTTTGCTGAACCGACAATATCTTCAACCGTTTGAGCCGCTCCATGATGACATTCATCCATGATCACCATTCCGTACTGCGCAAGCTTTGGATTGATTTCATCCCCTTTTCCCAAGGAGGAAAATATTGCAACATCGATAATACCAGTCATCGAATTATGACCGGCATGTAGCTTTCCAATGATGTTCTTTCTCTTTTTCACTCTTCCTGTTTTTGTCTTATATTCCGGTAACTCAGCATATATATCCAGAAACTTGTTTAAATCCTCAATCCAATTCTTCTGGATTTCCGTATTATGAACAAGTATCAGAGTATTGGTTTTCCTTTCTGCAATCATATACGCACCAACAACGGTTTTACCAAAAGAAGTGGTTGCTGCAAGAATACCATTATCATATTCTAAAATAGCCTTGGCCGCTCTCATCTGTTCATCGTACAAAGTGCCGTTAAAAGTAACATCCAATGCATTTCCGACAGTCCTATGATCATTCAGTGTAATTGGGATGTCTGCTTCTTGGAATCTATCCACTATCGATTCCAGTATGGCTCGTGGAATACAGATATAGCCATCCTCATCATAACCGCAGAAAATGATTCTCGGAATTCCCTTTGTTGATAATCCCATAGCAGATTTCTTATAAAAATCCGGATTACTAAATGCCGCCATACGTCGTAAAGCATTTTGCATTCTCGGTTTCATGCTTTTCGTGCTAATGTAAACTTTATCAGCAATAACAATCTCCACAGTAGTGGAAACATCTTCTTTATGAAAAGCTACCTTTACTTTTTTCCAAGGCTTAGTCTCCTTTTCATCCGCTATACTGTCAGTGTCTACTGTATCCGTATTGAAATCATTATTGAGTACTCCCAGGATTCCGGACAAAGACCATTCTTGTATCTTTTTTTCGACTGTTTCATTAGAAATTTTCTTGATTTCCCTTAAGCAATCCCATTGATTGGGATAAGCATTCCAATTCTCGTCCACAAAGGCACTATTTCCGTGCTTAAGAGCCTGTCCCTGCAACGGTAAGGCAACCAGACTTCCAAGCCCCGGCTTTCCTGTTTTTGTGTTAATAGGCAAATGGTCCTGCGCCGGAAGCATTCTATCATAGTACTTAAAGCTTCTCATATTTACAGATTCAGCACCTTTGGTTAAGAGTGCCGTACCAAATCGACGTGCAGTACTTGCATGAATAGGCTTTTCAAAAAATATCCAGATATGAGCGCCTTTTCCGGAGCGGGAGCGTTCAACCAGAATGGGAACTTCGTTATTTTCACAAATTTTTCTGAAAGCGTTAACTTCCGCTATCCATTCCGAATCAATATTCGCACCATCGTCCCCACCGTTTAACTCATCATGGCAATCAAAGTCGAATACCAAAAAATTAATCGTTTCATCCGGAAACATCGGGTATAGTCCTATAACATCAGAAGCATCTTCTTTTACTCCAAATAAGTGCTCATATAAGACTTGCCCGGTCAGCTCCTTATATCTTTGGTTCCGACATTCACCACAATGGAACTGCGGATTATCCTTCTTGGGGCAAATTCCATCCTTCCAAAAGTTCCAGCATTGCGTATAATAACCATGTTTTCCGGTCTTCTTATTTGCTTTTCCGGACCTCTTACTATACACATCATTTCGTCCCTTAAACAAATGATAGAAGAATTGAACATGCTGCTTTGTAATCTTTACAGGCAGAATACGAGCTCCTTGATCCTCCTCAAAAACCGGATTCCTATCCGGAGAGAAGTCTTCTGACTCTTTGAATTCTAATTCATAGGAAATCCCGGCATCATCAAGAAGACTATGCAGATATTCGATTTCCTCTTCCAGTTGTCTGATTCTTGATAAATACTGTTCCTCATTCATAAATCTGCCTTTATTTGGATTTTTATTGCATTCAATAGGATTTACAAAACACTCTGTATTACAGTGATGTCTTAGTTTGAAAAGTGTGAAAGGTGTGAAAGTTTGAAAAGTTTAAACACTTTTTAAACTTTGCTCAATTATTGCGGATAATTAAAGAACTGCAAGTAATTTGCCGCCTCTCAATATCTTATACCAAAATATCTCCGACAATTTTCCGTTATTTCTCCGACATACTCCGAGATTTCTCAGACAGTCGGACTTCATTTTACCGACATCTCCGACATTTTCCTGCTATTTCTCCGACATCTCCGACACTCACATTTTTTTGTAAATATCTATATCAATTAATACAGACTTTCAATTAAATAAATCTCTTTTCATATTGCCCTACTCCCTTAATTCCTCAATCATATGGTCAAATTCCTCATTTAGCAAATTAAGACTGTCATTGTCCATATATGCGTCATAGAGTTTATTCAATGCACTTTCATCGTTAATACCTTTTTCTATACTGATAATCGCCTTAACATACTCCCTATGGTTATCATTTACCAAATCTTCAATCCTATCTCTCATTGCTTTGTAATCCATGTTTGTAGCGCCTTTCAATTAGTCAGTACAATTACTGTAAATTCACTCTAGGATATGAAACTGAACATCGGAATGATCTTTGATTCCGCATGGCTCCGCCACTCGGATTTGGTGGCTCTGAGTGTCGGATTCATTGTCTCTCAAACGCTAAAATAATCAGTTCCGTATACTTTCATCAATACTATGTACATCTATCAACTTGCAGATAACTCATTATACTCCTACCAACAGCTTAAAGTCTCCAAGGACTATATTCAGTAGCATTCACTTGCATCAAAATCATATAGTTCTTTCAATTCCGCATCTGAGACTCTACTAATTAGAAGTATATTTAAAAAATAGAGGGATTAATATACACTGTCCTCTCCTTTGAGCAAGAGTGTACATAATTTTATATATATATTGCATTTAAACTTCAATTCTTCTTAACACACATGATTCTCCTTCCTTCTTTACTTTCCTTATATTTAACATACTTTTCCTCTAATAATGCCTGTCCAATTGTTTCTTTAAAATCATTATCTAATAAAGGCTGTTTTTTATTCCAAACATTAGACAAATCCTCAATTTCCGGAACCAAAGTTATAAAATCTTTCAAAACATCTACTTCTAAATGATTTTTTATCTTTCTTTCAATCAATGATATCTTTGTATTAATCGCTACATCAGGTAATTGTAAAATATACTTCATCACTCTTGGATTAAGATTTTTATCATCTAACTGGGCTAACTCATTGCATTTATCTAATGCTTTCACAAAATCATTTTTAAAGCAAAAGTTCTCAAAATCTCTACAAATATATCTAACATTCTCCTTTGATAAACCGCTATCTATAATATATCTTATAATGCCCCTTTTGTTTTGATTGATTTTCTCAATTAAAACATCATTTTTAATTAATTTCACTAGAACCTTAGCATTTTCATCTGAAATATTACTATTAACCAAAAGATATATTAAATCCTCACATGGATTACCTCTAGAAATAACTTCTATAATAGAGTCTTCATCTTCTTCTAAATTCACCAACAATGTTAGTTCTTCATTAAATGAATTAGCCATTAAAACATTAACATTTTGTTCAGATGCGCTAACAATTCTCTTCTCAATCAATGCCTTTATTCTTATTCGATCTAATTGACTATTAATCTCATCTATTTCTTCATCTACAAAGGGCAACATTAGCTTAAAAGTTTGATCCTTTATCAATGGATTATTTATTAAAGAATTGCACATTGAAACATTTTCCTGTAACACTGCTTTACAATTATCTTCACGTAAATTCATATCTAAATAACTAATAAATTCACAGCTACATTGTTCTTCCTTACTCCAATACAAAGTTATATTTTCAGAGCTGAATTTCAACTTATTGGTTCGCAGTATAGAGTCAATTATTTCTCTAGCAAATTCGATATCATCTAAATCAGTTAATCGAGAAACAAACGTTTCATTATGTTTAATGTATGCAAGCTTATTCTCATAAGAAATATTAGATTGAAGAATATCTAACAGTATCGCTTCACTATTAGTATAAACTATCCCCTCTGACTTTCTAACTATATACTCAGATATAAATTCCGAAAAGTTATCTTCAATATATTCTTTGCTCGATAATAACTCTCTGGATTTATAAACTTCATCCAATAAGTTACCATAATTAATACTTCTCTCTAAAACTTTTTCAGAGATAAATAATACATTCTTAACATTCAGCTTATATGCCTGAAGCCGTCCTATACTTTCCAATCTATCTTTAATGCAATTTGTCTTTGATAAATCGTCAAATTTTATTTTCCCAATATTGATATTATTAATAAAGTCTACATACTTTTCTTCAGGTAATAATGATAATATATATTCATTCTCATTAATATATTTCCGAAAAGCTTCCAGCTCTTCCGACGTTAGATTTTTACTTACCAATATTGAAATTAAAATGCTTATCAGAACATCTTCATTACTTTTTAGACAATTATCCACAGTCCTGACAAGTAAATCTATATTTTCTTTTATAAGAATATTTGAATATGCTCCTACCGTCTCTAAATTAAAGCTATCCAATATACTAATTAAGTCACTATAATTACCATACTGATCAACTGAATCAGCTATAGACAAAATCTCTTGTTGATAATCCTCTTTTTCTAAACAAGCATTTAAAATTCTTGAATTTAATATATTAAAACGACTATAATCTGATAACTTCAATCGATTAAGTATCTCATAAGGTGTTTCCACCTCTAAAAAAACATCAAGCTCCTTACCTTCTAATAGCCCTTTTATATAAATTGTATCGTTTTTCTTTAATGTATTTGATTTTTCCATATCAAAGGTACCTTTGTAGTACCAATACGTTTCATCTAGTAGACCGTCCGTAATTAAAAATCTTATTAAATCTAATTGATGTTTTTTTTCAGTGATGTCGTCCGAAGTTGTGAATAACTCATCCCTCTGTTCACTAGTCATCCTAGAAATCAGTTCCTTGTACGTATAAGTTTCAATATTCTTTATATTTCTTTTTGCATCTCTTAGGCGTAGATATAACCTATTTTTTTCAGACGCAGCATCATCCGTGATTTTTTTCAATCTCTCTGCTATATCATTATTAGTAATGACAAACCTATTTATAAACTCTTTATATGAAAAATACCCATTATTCTGGGAATAATAAATTAATTTTTGTTCTTCCGGAAATTGTTTCCAGTTTCTTAAAAATTCAGACCACACATCTGGCTGTTGAGAGTATGTACTTACATCCGCAGGTATCATTAATGCCATTGCTTCAAATTTATTATTTTCAATTCTATTATTTAAAAATTCAATCTCTTCATTTATTTTTTTTATATCATTTACAAAATTTTGAGCCAGCTCTAATCTCTTAGACTCTAATTTTTCAAATAAATCTGCAACACATCCCTGATTTTCTTGCAAAAGATCAAATTCACTCGGACATATATTCTTCAGCGTAATAAGTGCAAATAGTTTATTAACATCTAATTTTATTTGTCCAAGTGGTATAATTTTAGAATAAACAATATACTCATTGACGATATTTTTCAAAACTCTCATATCATCAACATAAAGAGACACTTCAAACAAAACATCTCTCCCTGGAGAATTTTCTATACTATCAAATAGCTCTATTAGCTTGTTCTCCGAGGTTTTTGAATCCACTACCGGCACTATCGGCAAAATAAAATCAAAAAACTTCGTCCTGCTTTTGGAATAAAACAGGCCATCTTTCAGCATATAAACAAAACGTACAGGAATTTCTCTACCATTTATCTTTGCATAATGATTCAGGAGAAAGTTTAGCTCACGTAATTTTGTGAAAATAGATATACTATTGTACCTGTCTAAATCTTCAAACACGACTACACTCGTACCCGTACTCATCAATAGGTAGACTACTTCTCTCATATCCCTGTCCAGTACTGACTCATCACTATTGTCATCATTTACACATGCTTCAGCACCTTTAAATGAGATTTTCGATATTTTAAACTTACTTTCTCTATAGAAGAAATATAAACCATAAAAAAGTGGAACAAAAAACAAAAAAGCACAAACAAAAAATAAATGTCCTCCCTTAAACTGTCGTATATGTAACTCTTTTAAATAAGATATTAATGATTCTCTTATTATCCAAAGTATTACTGAAGTTATGAAAAAAATTGACAATAATGCTTGTAAACTTATTTTTAGAACATTTTTATTTGACTTGAACCTATATTTACCGAGAGGCACTTTATTTGATTCTATTTGGGACAATATCTGATTTATTAACTGTCTTTCTACTCTATTATCATCTAACGAATCTACTTCATTGTCACCTATCTTGTGTTCTTCTCCTTTATCACTAGGAGATTTTGGTGTTGTAGTAGCATCTACATTCGTATCTTCAGCTGAATAATTCTCCCTGTACTTATTATAAGTTCCCAAAGAAACAGTAATTATATTGCTCAATCTTTTTTGGTGAACATAAGTATTCCATACCGTACTTTTCCCCGCACCATAAATGCCAGTAATAGCGATATTTTTTATATCGCTATTACTAAAAGCATAATCAAGTGCTTCCGTATATATTTGCTTATTTTCATCCAGCACTTCCGGAGTAAGAGCATTAAACTTATTTTTCTCATTTGCCATAAATTACACCGTCTCCAACCATGTGTTTATTACTTTCTCAAATTCCACTATTTTATTGTCATTATTAAAGAAAGAGAATCCGATTACTTTATAATCATCTGCAAACACCCCTGTAACTGAATGCTCTTTTTCAATCTGTACTAAAAACTTTTTTTCCCAAGCATCATTTTCCAAGAGTTGATTCCCTTTAGGTTCAACATATCCCTGATAAATAAGACCGCCTTCAATTCATTATTTATTCCATTTTAATAATCACCATAGCATATTTATTTCTTTATTTTTATATTAGTATCTTTTTTGCATCTATTTTGAGCGGTTTTTATACCTATTCTTTATAGTCTTAAAGTTTTTTAGTATCAAAACAGTATCAATGGTGATACTAAATTTTTACCACTATATTCTTTGTTACGATTATTTTTTGGTCTTTTAAACAATCATCCTAAAAATAAGAGCAATCATATTGAAACAACTTTGAAAATCTCTTCCTGGTAATTATAAAATTTGTTTAATTCTCTATCCAAAAAAATGTCTCCTTCAAATACTTTTTTGCAAAGAGTTTCTATTTCTTCATACTTGTCATTTGGAATTTTCGGTTTAATTTCACTAAGGATATCCCTTATTCTATCCATATATTTATTTTCAGCTATACTTAAATATTTCTTATCTAACTCTTTTGTTAGTAATTGCCTAGCTTTTGAAAGTGCCCATAAAAGTTCTCCAACTCTTTCCCAATTATCATACCATATAGAAGAAACTTTTTTAACGTAATACTTACTTTCAAAAGAGTTAATCATTTGCAAAGTAACTTCTACGGGAAAAGGTGATGATAACTCAGTTGTTAGAGAGCTTCCTTCATTTTCATCAATTTGTTTGAGTGTCTCTAAAAAATTCTTTGAAAGTTTCAAACCATTGGGCATTAGTCTATTATTATCATCACAAATCAAGAGCACCAAATAGTCATAACCCAATTCATAAAATGAAGTACATAAATACAAAACTTTTAAAAGTTCGGTTTCATTTGTAATATCAAGATTCTTAATAACAATTGGATAGTAACTTAATATATCTTCAAAGTATTGTTGTTTTGGCAGGTTTACAGAATACATAGATAATAATTCGCTAAAAACCTCTGTTGCTTTTTCTAGCCTATCTTTCCTTCTTTTTTCATGCCAAACTTTTATCTGATACTTATTGAAATATTTATTAGGTTCATGTTCTTTAAAATATAAACATGCATCCATTATTTCTTGGTAAATTTTTTCCTCGTTTAAACAAAGGTCTTGGTTTTCTTTTATTAAAATTTTATGCTCCATGTGCATATTCGTAAAGTATTCTTGCATTTTATCAAAAACTGAAATTGCTTTACGCAAATTAATTAAAGCTAAACGAGTGTTTTCCTCGTCATTATTTAAAAATCCAACTAACTGATTATTAAAATTTAGTATACTTTGGAAAAAATCACGTTTAATCTTACTCAATCCCTCCGGTATGCTTACTTTTTCATCAAAAGGTCTATCTTCATAAGGATATCTATATTCCATGATAAGCTTTTTTTCTATTTCGGTTCTCAAATAATCTATCTCTCCAGCTAGTTGTCCTAATACTCTTTTCTCTAATATTTTATGAATACATAAAATAATTTTACTGAACAAACTCATAATATCAGTTCTAATAAGAAACCAGTGCTCTAGCCATTCAAAAATACTATCACATTCATAATTACTTAAAACTGTTTTACTCCAAATAGAAGTAAATTCTTGGTGAAACATAATCACTAAATTTCTAATAGGGATAGTTTTATGAGCATTATCAGGAATCTCATAACCAGATAATAAATCTATAACTGGTTGAATAGCATCCGCACAATAATTATTAAAAATCGGTAGCATTTTACATATAATTTTTAACCTCGAAACACTCTCATCATTACCTTTGTATATCTCACTGGGGAGAAGCAAATAATTCACATGAATTTCATTATTTTTTTCATCGACATATATCTCTAATGATTCAGTTTTATTTCTCAAATATATTAAAATATCATCTAAATTCATCTTAACAAATTCAGTATATATTGATTTATTCCCATAAAAACATACATACATAATATCTGCAATTGCTTCTATTGGGTAACCATCACAATTATTCCATAATAAATCCAAAGAAATCTCATTTGATAAATTAAACTGATAATCAATTTTAATAAGCCAATAGGCAATCTTTGAATATGAAATAATATCTGATGTAATTTTAAACATTTCATCACTTTTAAGTTGTTTATATATTGCACTCGATAAACGATATATATCAGTTTCTGGCAATTCTATTTTGTTTGCATTATTTCTGAGATTTATTAAGTGCATTATATTTTCATTTTCAGGAAACATTTCTTGCATTTGATTCAACGTTTTTACTGTCTCCCCAATTTCCGTGAACCTAGTAAACGGATTAAGTTCCATATCTACTAAAAATAATCCACCGTGCTCGTTTGCATCATCATATATTTGTTTATTTTCAAAATAGTATTGCATAACACTACCAGAGAAAATTCCACGTAATGCGTCTACATAACAACTCAAATTATTTTTATCCCATAAAATTTCCGTTAATTTTAAATAAAAGCTTTCTTTATTCCTTATAAGTCTTGGGAAACATGAAAACAGTTTTGCACGGTAAACAAAATCCGCAATGCTCACAACTTGCAATGCTGTATTTTCAACTTCAATAAATTCATGTAATTTATCAGTTATATGTTGCGAACGTACAGGATGTAATCCCTCAACATATTTTTGAGTTCCATCAATACGAATAAAAAACTCGTTTTCCATACTTTTTAGTATCTCACCATAATCTTGATATGTTTTCTCGGTCAAACTACTTATTAATTTATTAACCGATAGTTTAATCCCGCATATATCGGCAAAACAAATTTTTCGAAGGATCTCGCATTTTAATCTGCCGGAATCCGTACTATTGAGTTTAATTATTTGACTATTTATCCTTTCAGATAGCATTTCTCCATGTGTTAGCAAATATATATACTCAATTAGTAGTTTATTTTTTTCTATTTTTCTATATGATTTTTTCCACTCTGTGATTGATGAATGCAATTTACCTGTTTTACGAAATATTTCATAAATATCATGGGCTTCTTTTTCTTCAAGGGATAGCTTAATTACTTGTAGTGATTTAATATTACTCACATCTCCACTATAATTGTACCAATCCTCTTCTCTTGTTGTCACAATTAGCTTATAATTGTATGATACTTTTTCTTGCAAAAGCTGAGCCAATGCATTCCATTCGCTGAGTTGAGAATCCAAATTATCTATGATAATAAGTGGTTTTTCTCCCATTTTCACTCTCATCTCAAAGTACAAAGCAATATTAGGCAGTTCTTTTCGATCATTACACCATAATAGCTGGTAAATATTATATTGATCTCGCATATTATACGCAGTTTTCATTGCCAGGGTTGTTTTCCCTTGCCCACTTGACGCTTTAATTACTGTTACTCTATTCTCTGTAATAGAACTTTCAATTTTATTTTCTAGAGTCTCTCTGTTAACAGGTAACCCCATTGAAATATCATCGTATGAGGGTTTTTTACCTTCATAATAGCTATAATCTTTATTTTGATTATCATGTATTTCAAAAGCAACTTTCCTTATCCAACGATGTGCTGGGTTTTGAGGCCCCTTACTAATATCATCTTTTATTTCCGTAATGAGTCTATCAAGTTCATTTCTATTAATTTTCCCTCTTTGTTCCATTTTTTCTAGACAGAAAACTTTAAGCCCATTGGCAAATATCGAAATATTATCCGTCATAATTTCATAATCTTTAATTAATAATTTTTCAATCTCATCACATAAGATGCTTTTTTCTTTTCTCTCAAAAGAAAGGGTACCTATAAAATCATCATACGAAAAATCCACCCAATTCCAATCTGAATTTTCTTCTTTAATTTTATTAATGATATTCTGCCAATAATTATGGGTACTACTATCTAACTGATTATAAAACAGTTTGCTTAAATGTCCTTGTGCAACATCAAAATCATAGATTAGCTTAAATTTTCGTTCTTTATTAATTAAATAAGCTTCCAAATAATTTTTTAAAACTTCATTTAAAAAGCTAGCATCTTGTTTCTTTGTGGAATATTTTAATTGTATATGAGTAGTATTTTTAAATTCATTTTCTATGGTTATTTTATCTATATCCTCAATTCCTTCTAAATAGAAAAAAGTATTTGCATCATATGTAGATAATATTAAATAACAAGAATATAAAAATTGGTAAGCAAATCCTGTTAATGCTATTTGTCCTCCATTTCTAGATTCCTGTAACTCGTATAATGTAGTTTTTCGTTTCATATGTTTTTTTCTTTTTCCCATATCTAATAGTACCTCCTCGTATTATAAAGTTGTAGCTTTTCTTTACCTGTTCTTGGTAATCAGCTACTATTGTTATCTGATGCTGTGGATTGGTTTTTACCTCCTACCGCACGACGGTTTTCGAAAGGCTCCAACCACAGCCTCTTTGTTACATTGTTGATCAGTTAGATACCGCATGACGGTTTATGTAGAACGAGGATACAATCAGCAAAGAGCCCTGTGGATCGATAACAGCATCAAACACTTTTTACAGGAGGATTTACTAAATGATTTACATTGGAATTGATGTTGCTAAGGATAAGCATGACTGTTGTATCCTTGGCCCAGATACCGAAGAACTTTTCCAAGTCTTTACGATACGGAACAATCGCGATGGCTATGGAGAATAATTCCACAAGATTGAGTCTGTCTCAATGGATAAATCTCAGATAAAAATAGGACTAGAGGCTACCGGTCACTATTCCTACAACATCCTGGGATCACTTCTTGACCATGGCTACCACACCTTTGTCATCAATCCGTTACATACAAATCTTTACAGAAAAGGTCAAAGCCTTAGAAAGACGAAAACGGATAAAGTCGATTCCCGCTCCATTGCTGAAATGCTTGTGACTGATAAGACACTCGCGCCCTATACAGGTACATCCTACCACAGCGAGGAGCTGAAGTCATTAACTCGTTATCGTTCAAAATAATCATTCTTATTAAACCAATATTCAATAGTTAATTCATTAACTATATTGGCAGGACATTGCAATTTACTCTCTATATTAAATTCAGTTGTTATAGGCCATCTAATACTTTTAATTATATCTATGGTATATTTTGGGTCTATATTCCAATTGAAATTAGACTTCAATATATTTCTTGCAGTACCTTTATCATTTCTCAAAAGACTATATTTTATGCCAAACAAAATCACGCGTTCTCTTTCATATTCAACTCCATATTCTAAAGAATTCACAAGCCTGTCCACAAGCACATATCCTTTTCTTGAAAAAGCCCTCTTTAACTTGTTGTACTCTTCTTTGTGTTTCTTCGTGCTCCACAATCCCTTAACATTTTCAAAAACAAAAAATTCTGGATCATATAAAAAAATAATTCGTTTATAACTTTTAGTTAATTTCCCATTAATGCCGACTATACCTTTATTCTTTCCAGCAACTGAAAAGTCTGGACAAGGTGGTCCGCCAATAAAGCCAATTAGTTCATTTTTTTACTCGAACTTAAATATGAACTTAAATCCTTTTTTCCTTTACCTTTTAACAAGTTATTAATGTCACCACAATACTAACCATATTTAGGTTCTTTCAATTCCATATTCTTTCTTGCGAACTTATACACCTCCAAGAAAGATTTATTGTATTCATTTACAAAATCAATAGTTAATCCTTCTGTTTCAAATCCTAAATCTAAAAATCCAGCACCCGAAAAAAATGAGTATATTCCTATAGTTTTCACATTATATTCCTTTCAATGAGTCCGCATGGCTCCTTCACTCGGATTTAGTGGCTCTGAGTATCGGATTAAGCGGCTCTAAAACGCCGGAATAACCATCTGCATTCTAACAAAATAAATTTAAATGCTCTGTGTTATCTTGATATCTCGGTTTAAAAAGTGTGAAAAGTTTAGATACTTATTAAACTTTTCCATATGATCTGGAGATTTATAGGCTGACAGTAATTTATATTTCACTGACATTTTTCCGAGATATAAAGCCAATCACTTAAAATATTACTCTCCTTCAACAATAGAAGTGATATATCTTCCCATTCTGGTAATCATTGGTACAACAAGGGCATTTCCCATACAGAATCTTCTCATCCTATCTGGCATGCCAACTGTCCAATTATCATCAAATCCTTGAAGTCTCTCACACTCTATTGGCGTTAAGATACGGATTGTACCGGTCGCAGGATCTGCGACAATATGTGTGCTTCTATTTTTTGTTCCTTCGCTTGTAAGCATGGTTCTTCCGGGCTTATTGTAGTAATCCAGAAATGGTATTGCACCTTCCGAAAATGTATATGTATGTCCTTCTGCCGTTGTGCGCTCTTTCTTTTTAGCTCCTTTCATTTCAACCCAAGAAGGGAGATCTGAGCTACTTACAAAATAATCTTCGTTCTCACAAGCTTCAAGTATCTCTTTTAAGGTAATAGGACTTTCTTCCTTCTCTTTAACTTTAGCAGTAATAATACGTCCATTTCTCATGTAACCAGATGTTTCAAAACCAAACTGGAACTTATCAGAAACCTCTACAACATCCTCAAAAAGAACAGTCTCACTGACTTTTTCTACTGGAAACTCAATAGGAAAAGCTTCTGCCATAAGTCCATACTGATTAATAATATCCTCATAAGATATCTTTGCCATTTTCTTTCCATACTTCGTATCATTTTTATAGGCAAAGATAAATGTTCGTCTCCGTCTTTGAGGACCACCATAAAGCGCAGCATTTACAACACGCCACTCTACGGAATATCCAAGTTCATTGAAACACGCTAGGATAACGCCAAAGTCACGACCTCTTTGCTTTGCAGGAGATTTGATTAAGCGATCTACATTTTCCAAAAGAACAAATGGTGCATTTTTCGCAATAAGAGTATCACGAATCTGCCACCAAAGAACGCCTTTCTTTCCTTCCAATCCTTGTGAAGTAGAAAGACTATGTGCAACAGAATAATCTTGGCATGGGAATCCGCCTACCAATAATGTGTGGTCAGGTATTGCTTCCTTATTTACTTCTGAAATATCTATTCCGGTTGTATATTCTCTATTTAAATCTATTGCATCTCCAAAGTGATGAACATAGCATTCATGAGCCCATTGTGTTCTTGCTCCAGGTTCCCATTGAGAAAACCAAACAGTTTCCCACCCAGAATTTAATCTTTCCATTCCGAGGCGAAAACCGCCTACACCAGCAAATAGCTCAACTATTGATTTCTTCATTTTAAAAGCCCTCCAATTTCGCTTGTTAAGCAGACAGAACTTAAAGTTCTTTCTTTGGCAGACGCCAAACCTATTGTCCACTGTAATACTATATCATCTTAGATATAAGGTATGAGCCTTAATCTAAATGATTCTTTATAATTTTTAATATATATGAGTTATTAAGCCAAAAACATTGTTTTGGGTATTCATGTCCATCAGGTAATACATAAGTATCCTTTGAGTCTCTTGCATGAGGACGTACATGGCAAACTGCATTTTCTGTTTGCTTGGGAAATATACCCTTATAATTTCCATTTTCCTGCTTTAATTCAGAGGGAAGATGCAAAAGAGTATGTTTTGTCTTTTCCCATACTGACTTCACCTCTGAATCAAGAATGTCGTATGGCATATTCCAAAATTGTGCATGGTCCAAATTATAGCTTCCGTCTTCTTGTTCTTGGAAGACTACAAACAAAAATTTAGTTGAATAAAGAAGATTATAAAAATCAGAATCTTCCCATTCTTGATTTACAATATCCGAAAACTTGAAAGTTGGAAAAGATATATTTTCTTTAATCTTACCTTTCTTATTCATACGAAAAGTCTTCACCTTGATATTGGCCTTCACAAATTCTTCTGCATTATTGCTTTTGATATTAAGCATCCTGAATGAAAGCATAGCACCCAAATTTTTTGGTTCTTTATTCTTAAAAGTTATCTCAAACTCTTTGCATAAGAAATCCATAGATTTTCCTTTAAACTGATTAATTCGTTTGAGAATATAGTCTTCAATATCTCCAACTATCTTTCCGGAAATAATTGATTCATAAGCCGGTTTCTTATGGATTATATAATTATTTAAAACATAGGTCATATAAGAATTCTTATATGCAAATGCTCTAGGTTTAGCCGGAATATCACTATTAGGCTGTTTTCTTACTATTGACGAATCAGAGCTCTTTGTACAAGCCGAAAGATACATCGTATCTGACTCAGACAACTCATGAGCTTTCCCTGATTCGACCTTCTTTATTATCTTAAAATAATCGTTTTTTATTATTGCTAAGTCTTCTTTAGAAGGAGTAAACAAACGAACATAATCTATGCGGTAATTAAGACGATCTTTAATCTCTTTATTCCATAAATAATACACTAATAAAAGCCATTGGGATTTATACCAAAAATGGCTTTTATCAAAATCAATTTCATTGATAACTGAATTGTAATCAATCATCGTTAAAACTAATCGTTCTTTTGCAGCAATCGATTTATTCTTGTTTATCTTATATGGAGATACCTTTAATTCCACACCAGCTTCTTTGAAGTCAGGATTTGAATCACTGTTCGCTTTATAGTGAAAAAATCTCTCTTCAACCAGCTCTCCTAATCCGCCTTTTCGCTTCTTATTTTCATGGGAAATATTATAATCAGCCAGTGATTCATGAATTATCTCTGCGTCATCAATAACAGTCAAATCATAAAAGGTCTTTCCAACCATATTTTGACCGTACTCTTCTATGCTATATTTATCTGTTTTGTCGTAAGAATCATACTTTGAATATTCTCTCACTTTAAATTCTCATTTCAATATTAAAATTCATACCATTTTACTTACTTTATTTCTTCTTAACCTTCATAATACTTTTATTACAACTTTAAAAAAATATACCGTAAAATATTCGTACAACTTTTTTGCATCCATCATTATTCATTGATTTGTATTCAAGCAACTAATTACAGAGTTTACAAACATATCTACATCTCTATAAAAACCTTTATTCCCCCAAAAATAATATTTAGAATGTTCTGAATCAATTACAGGATTCATAGAATTTTTTTCTATTTTTCTATTATGGCTTACAAAACATCCCTCTTCTTCTACATAAATACAAATAATTTCTCCGCTAATTTTTTGACCGATTATTAAAAATTTTTCGCACTTATCATATACCTTGATACTGCTCGCAATATCCTCCATATTGAATTCTATATCATTTTCAATAAAATTAATTTTAAAGCTTTCAAATCCATTTTTTGATAGTTTTTCAGTAACTCTGACAAAAAAAGCTTTAGTTTCATAAAACAAAAAAACTGTTGATAGAGCCTCAAAAAACTGTTTAATATTTTGACGATCCGAACCTTTAATTTCAACTTTTTTTGTAAAATGTGCAGCGGCATTTCTATTTGCTTGAATAGTACCATCAAAAAGTGATTTAAGTCCTTTATTTGTTCTATCCTCTATATACTTTTCAGCTGAATCATCAAATTTCCATACAGCTTTAATCTGTGCAGCAGTATAAGATGAAGGAGTTTGAAACCACTTGTCAAGTACATTATCGTCGATATATGTATCCTTAAGCAAAAAACGAAGAGACCTCCATGCAACCCATGCATCTAATAGTATCCATCCATATGCTGATAGTGATGTTTGTAATGAAGTATTCTCTTCTCTAGGATTATAATTATATATGTCTTTTATCCTTAGTTCCAAATCATTTATATTTCTATCAAGTACGTGCATTAAAAATCACCTGCAAAATATTCAATCCCAGCTTTTATTCTCTCAAATGCAGAAGTCACTGAAGAAGTTCTCCTAGCTTGAAACAATCTAGAAAATTCTGGCTCACCTATAAACTCTTTCCATTTACTAATATACGCCTGTAAGGTACAAACATTAATTTCTTTATGTAATTTTAATTTTCGATATGTTAAACCTATCCACACAGCTTCTAGAAAGGTCTGTGTCGGTTTAGAAAATGGAGATATTGACTCTAAGGGCAAGTTATTCACAATATCAAAAGTAGCATCAAATACATCTTTTAATTGTTCCCACGAATAATATTTAACTCCCTGTTTTCTTTTTTTAGGTTTATCAAGCTCTCTATATGTATCAAAAAAATCATCTAACATTGATCTAGTAGAACTACCTGTAAAGTTTGGATATTGAAAATAGTAAGTCCAAAATTTAAGAATTAGTTCTTGAATTGGAGCAAAATTTTCGTTTGTCTTTTGATCTTTTGTCCTCAAAAATTTCCATTTATCAAATCTAGAGTCTTTCGATAATTCATATAATCTTTTTGCTAATTCTCCATATGAAACAGCCATACGTATTTCTTGTGCTCGTAATGTAATCCCTCCAGTATTAATCCTTTGAAAGGCAAGATACATTGCTGACTGACCATCATCCGGTGCTAACTGGCGCATTACAGTAATATTCATTAATGCATCGTCTAACCTATCTTTATCATCATCTTCAAGTTCACTGTAGGTTCTTCCTTTCCATCTTGGGTGAATATTTCCAGTTAACTTAAATTTTTTTCCAGCAAAGGTTTGCTCTACCACAAAATTATATAATGAACGTAATCTTTGCTGTCCATCAATAACTAAAAGTCTATTGTTTTCCGTATCATCATAAAAAAACATTGAAGGAACTGGTAAGCCACGCAGCATAGAATCTACAAATTCTGAAGCTTTTTTAATGTTCCATACATAAGCCCTTTGAAAATCAGGAATTACAAGCTTTTTCCCCCACCATTTCATGAGTGCAGACAAATTATATGTGTTGTAAAAAACCGCAATATCATAAGCCATTAATAAATTATTATCAATTTCTTCATCCGGATCATTCTGTAAATCTTCATCCATAAATTCCTCTTCAGTAAATAGCTTTTCTTTCATAAAATTCCCCTTTAATTTAATATTATGCACACTTAATAATATTATAAAGCAAATTAGCTAACTATACATTGACTTTAATTCTTCCTTTAATAACAAAAGGACATCCTTTTAGTCTCATTATGATGCTCATTGTGCAATATAGTATCATCACAGAAGATTTGGAAACTTAACATTTTCATCTTGCATAACTTTATTAATTTCTTGTTTATTATCATTTATAATGTTTTCAAATAATACTGAAGCAGAGTTACCATTTTGTACAGAATAATCATTACTTCTAGTTTTCATACTAATCTTAAGCTCTTTGATAGCACAATCAAGCTTTTCTAATAATTTTTTGTCAAATTTTATATGCTGAAATATACACCGTGCTTGTGCCGTATTATATAACCATTTTTGAAAACTTTTATACTGTTCATATGCGTCTACTTTAAATATCCAACTAAACAATACATCTAAAATCTTGTTAAAAACACCAATTTCTCTTAAATATTTTAGCTTGGATTCATCTAATCTATCTATCATAAAAATAGTATGCTCTGTCTCAAAAACAGAATAACATCGTTTTAAGATATCTTCTATATCAATAGATGATTCATCATAGCAAAGAATAAGCTCATACAGAATATCTAAAAAATATAGATGATTTTTTGGATATGTGTTAATTTCATTTAAAAAGTCATTTAAATTATGATAGAAAACACATCTTTGATATTGAATTATATTATTTAATATATCGCTTTTAAATGCATAAAGCTTTAGTATTAAATCCTCTCTATTAGCAATGTGCTTAATAAATCCTTCTTTAATTTTAGGATTTGGATAATTTAATATATAATTCCATATATCAATATTATAATCATCAAATAAATTAATATTATTATCTTTAAAATCTTTTTCAATATCACTAAAAAAAATATCTTCATCATTTAAATATAATACAGAAACATCATACAAAATTTTATTCAAATGTTCATAATTTTTATCTATCCTAAAGTCCCTAAAATAATTTATCATTTTTTTTCTAATGTAATCATGTCCACCTAAAACATAGAATTTTGACAAATTGTCTTTGAGATAATTCCAAAAGCACTCTACTGTAGATGCGTCAATTGTTTGAGTTTTAGCATGTACACAAGAATTTCTGATATTTTTCCAATAACTATAATCTGAAATCATACGATCGACATTAGTAAATTTGATGATACCACTCTTTTTGTTACTAACTTCTTGGTTTATCTTTTCTTCCCAATGATCTTCATTCTTTAGATCATCAATTATTTTATTCCATCTTGAATCATCAAAACTATGAAGTGAATTATTATCAAAAGTAATAATTCTATATTTTATTGTGAGTTTAAATGATAAATACGACATAATAAAAGCCGACTGATACGCTCCAACTTTATAGCAAATCACAGCCTCATTAAATAATTTTTTAGCAGCCTCATCAAATATTTTATTTTCATTTGCCCACTTTTCAATCAATAACTGCATATAACCCCCATTTCAAATTTTACATTTAATTATTAGTAAAATGATGTATAGAACCTAATTATGTCTTCACAACGTTATTAGCATTTACAATGAACATACTTTAGGCTTAGCAATTTTATTAATATTCTTAATAATATAGGATATTCCTTATCAGCCAACATGTAAAATTATAATATTTTGTAAAAAGCCAGTAGCATCATCATACTACTGGCTTTTTACTTTTATCATTAATTATTCCATCTCAATCGTTCCTGGTGGCTTGGATGTCAGATCATAGAACACCCTGTTCACTCCCTTGACCTCGTTCACGATTCGATTCATCACTCTCTGGAGTACGCTAAAGGGGATATCTGCGCATTCTGCGGTCATAAAATCATCGGTAATCACCGCACGGAGAGCCACTGCATAGTCATAGGTACGGAAGTCTCCCATAACGCCTACGGAGCGCATATTGGTGAGGGCGGCAAAGTACTGGCTGTAGGAACGGGAAAGTCCCGCCTTTTCAATTTCTTCACGGTAAATGAAGTCCGCATCCTGTACCATACGAACCTTCTCAGGCGTCACCTCTCCGATGATTCTTACCCCAAGTCCCGGTCCCGGGAAGGGCTGGCGATAAACCAGATGCTCCGGAAGGCCGAGCTCCAGTCCTACCTTACGCACCTCGTCCTTAAAGAGCAGGCGCAGCGGTTCTACGATTTCCTTAAAGGAAATGTTCTTGGGAAGGCCGCCTACATTGTGGTGGGACTTAATCACTGCACCCTTTCCCAGGCCGGATTCCACCACGTCAGCGTAAATGGTTCCCTGAGCAAGAAAGTCCACTGTTCCGATTTTATTTGCCTCACGCTCAAAGATACGGATAAACTGCTCTCCGATAATCTTTCTCTTCTTCTCCGGATCTTCAACCCCGGCTAATTTCTCAAAATACTCTTCTCCTGCATTTACACGAACAAAGTTTAACTCGAAATCTCCCTTTTCTCCGAAGATTTCCTCCACCTGATCTCCTTCATTTTTCCGAAGAAGGCCGTGATCCACGAACACGCAGTACAGCTGTTTTCCGATGGCTCTGGAAAGAAGCCCTGCTGCAACAGAGCTGTCTACACCGCCGGAAAGGGCTAAAAGCACCTTACCGGAACCGATTTTATTTTTCAAAAGGGAAACCTGCTCCTCCACGAAGGAAGCCATTTTCCAGTCTCCGGTACATTTGCATACGTCATAAAGAAAATGATGAATCATCTTCTGCCCTTCCACACTGTGCTGTACCTCCGGATGGAACTGCACCGCATAAATCTGTCTCTTGGCATCTTCCATTCCCGCAACAGGACAATGCTCGGTATGGGCGGTAATTGTAAAGCCCTCCGGCACCTTGGCAATATAGTCGGTGTGGGACATGAAAACAGTGGTCTCCTCCGAAACATCGGAGAAAAGCACCGAGGACTTCTCTACATGAGTTTCCGTCTTTCCATATTCACTGACAGGAGCAGTAGCCACCTCTCCTCCAAGCTCATAGGCAATCAGCTGTGCTCCATAGCAGAAACCGAAAATGGGGATGCCCAGTTCGAAAATTTCCTTCCCGATATGCTGGCTTTCCTCTTTGTACACGGACTGAGGTCCCCCGGTGAAGATGATTCCCTTGGGACTTAATTCTTTAATCTTCTCTATGCCAATGTCGGAACTGTAAACCTCTGCATAAACCCCTTCGTCTCTTACTCTCCGGGCAATCAACTGGTTGTACTGTCCACCAAAATCCAATACGAGAATCCGCTCATGATTCATTTTTCTTTCCCCTTTTCTTCAGTTCGTCCAACGGCAACAAGATAGATAAACCGCCTTTTTAAAAGGCTCACACAATTACTCATTATAGTGCCTAGGAAAAGACTTATGCAAGTCCTTCTTTGCCAAGCTTTATAAGTCTACTTTAACAAGCTTTTTTGCTCTGCTTCGGCAAGCTTTTTAAGTCCATCTTGGCTCTTCTTATAAGTCCACTTCCTCTCCCAAAGAGAAGGAATAAAGGACTCTTCGTTTTACTTTTTTCCCTAAAATCTGCTCCAAGGCTTCGCTATATAAATCGATTTGCTTTTGGTAGCGATTCCTTAGCTCTTCCCCGTCCTTTACCCGGTCGGTCTTATAGTCCACAAGGATAATGCCCTCTTCCTCCATAATAAAGGCATCGACGATACCCTGGAGGATTACCTTTTCAACATTATCCCCCCCATCCTCCGGAAATAGCTTCTCATACTTCACTTCCTGCATAAAATGCTGTTCCCGATAAAGGGTATTTTCCTTATAGGCCTTGGCAAAAAGCTGTCCTAAGGGAGAGTCCAGGAACTTCTTAAGCTTCTCTTGATTCAGTAAGCCATATTCCTCCGGAGAAAGAAATTCGGATAGCTGAGAAATATCTCTGGAGTAATCATAAAAGGCTAAGGCATGGTGATAGCTGTCACCTATTGCCGCTCCGATATTTTTTCCCTCTGCTTTCATTTTCTGAATTAGTGGGCTGTCTTGGTTCTCTTTAGTCTGCTGCTTTTCTTCAGCATTAGCATTAGCCTCATCCCACTCCGGTGCAACTGCCCTTCCTTCCTTTCCGCTTTCAGAAAGCGCCTCCCCATGCTCCTCCATGGCCTTCATTTTCAATAAAGAAACGGAGTATTTGGGGCTTCTATGGGTGCTTTTCTCAAAGGGATAAACATAGGAAAAATGCTCTTCCATAAGCTTTTCCGCCTCTGTCTTTTCCCGCCCTGTTCCCAAGAACTCGTAGAGCTTTTTCTCAAGGGAAATAGCTTCTCCCATGGCTTTTCCTTCATTTTCCTCTAAATCCTCTTTCGAGAGAAAACGAAGGGCGATTTCTTCGGTCTTGGTACTTTCAAAGAAGCTCCGGGAATAGGCCATTAAAATCCAGGCAAGATAAGAAGTCGCTCCTCGGATATCCTCCAGAGACAGCCGTTCTTGCACCGGGAATTTCTTCATTAAATCCTCTTCATTTTTGCAAACGCCGGTGAGAATCAGCTTTTCCTCTGCTCTGGTCATGGCAACATAAAGCACTCGAAGCTCTTCCCCAAGACTCTCCCGCTCCCCCTTTTCCTTAATGGCGATTTTGTGGAGAGAGGGATACTTTATTCTTGTTTCCAAATCCAAATAATCCGCGGCAAGCCCCAGCTCTGCATCCATCAGCATTTTCGCCTTGGAATCCATCTTGTTAAAGGTCTTATGGAGCTGGGAAAGGAAGACTACCTTAAACTGCAGTCCCTTGGAGTGGTGGATGGACATAATCCGAAGCAGGTCGTCCTTTTCCGAGAACACCGTTGCCTCTCCCTGATCCTGCTCCTGCTTTTTCACCTTTTCAATATAGCGGATAAAATGAAATAAGCCGCTGTAGCTTCCCTTTTCAAACTGCTTGGCATCCTCTAGGAGCTGGTCAAGATTCGCCTGCCGTTTCTCTCCTAAAGGTAGCGCCCGCACATAGTTATAGTAATCCGTCTCTTCATAAATCAAGGTCAGTAAGGAGTGGAGCCGCAGGGAACGGGATAGTCTACGGTAGCGTTCCAGTTTATTTTGGAAATCCTGCCATTTTTCTTCCAGTCCGGGGGACAATTCTTTTTCTGCCTGTAAGGATAGGTTTACCGCATTTTCCTTGGTTTTATCATAGGGCTTTTCGTATAGGCAACCCTTCGCCAGCACAATCTGCCCCAGCTCTTCATCCGTAAAGGAAAATAAGGGGGAGCGTAGTACTGCGGCCATGGGGATATCCTGTCTTGGATTGTCAATGATGGCAAGGAAGGATAGAACCGTCTCCACCTCTACCGCAGAATAATAGCCGGTTTTTAGCTCCGCATAGGCAGGGATGCCTTCCTTTCCGAAGATATCCACCATTTCTCTGGAAACGCTATGGGGAGAACGAAGGAGGATCACCATGTCCTTATAGGCATAGCCCTTTTGCAAAAGCTCCCGAACCTTGGCTGCAATCATCTTACATTCCAGCTCTAACTTACTGAGGGATTTTCCGGAGGCGCTGTTGGAGGTGCTGTTGCCGTCCTCTTCTGAAGAGTTGTTTTGATTAGCCTTGCTTTTCTCCTCTTTAGTGCCAGCTCCATCATCTCCGTCTCCTTCTTCATCACTAGAACCAGTTTTTTCCAACTCTAAGAGAAGCAGTTCCGTCTGATCTCGTCTCTGCTTGCCTGTAATAGAATCCTCTTCCTGCCTTGCTTCTTCTGTTCTTACCTTTCCCAGGAATAGACTGTTCTCCAGGTCATACTCGATTCCTCCGAAGTCCTTTTTCATAATCTTGAAAAATAGGGTATTTACCGCGGAAAGCACTCCTTCATCGGAACGGAAGTTCTTCCGAAGGAAAATCTTGGGATAGCTTTCATCATGGTATTTTTCCAGGAATAGCTCCGGCCTTGCCATTCGGAAGCGATATATACTTTGCTTTACATCTCCCACCTGAAAGACATTGGGCTTTCCAAAGCGCTCCTGAGAAAGGGCACGAACAATATATTCCTGCACAAGGTTTGAGTCCTGATACTCATCCACCAGGATTTCCCGATAGGATTTGGCCAGCTCATCCGCCAAGGCACTATAGTGACCATCCTGATACAAAAGCTTTAACGCAAAATGCTCCAAGTCCGAAAAGTCCAGCACCGCCCTTTCTTCCTTTTCCTTTTGATAGCGCTCTAAAAAGAGAAGGCAAAGCCGCACAAGCTCCAGGATGCGCTTCTGTCCCTTTTCCTCCACTTCCTCTTCCAGCTCTTTCGGAAGCAGTCTATAGTTTTCCTGCCAAGCTTTCAGCGTCTTCTTTCCTCTTTCCCGAAGGGACTTTACCAGCTCCTTTCCCTCTGCCTTAGTGCTTTTCAGCCTTCCAAAGGAAAGATTTTCCAGTCCCCTTACCAAGTCTTCCAGATTATCCGTATGTGCAAGGGCAAGGCACTGCTCCTTTTCTTCTAAAATTCGCTCTTCATACTCTATAGGGCCGTTGGGCTCCCGACATAGGTCTAGGGCCTCTTCATAGAGAAGAGAAAGATTTTCCAGTCTGCTCTTCATATCAATGTAAAGGTCCTTTTCCCATTTTTCCCTGCGAGAAATGGCATCTTCCTCTAAAAGTCCCTGCAAATAGGCCTTGGGAAAGGGCATGGCACTGGCCAGGTTATAAAGCTTTAGAATCAGCTCCTCTATGCCCTTGTCCTTCTTTCCCATGGAGAACTGATCCACAAAGGCCAGAAAGGACTCTTCCTTCCTTTCGTACTCCTCTTCCAAAAGCTCTTCCAAGATATCCGATTGGAGTAGGGACATTTCCCCGGTATCCCCAATCCGAAAATGGGCGTCTATGGAAAGACCTGCATAATTTTCCTCGATCAGTCGCTTACAAAAGGCGTGGATGGTACTGATATTTGCGGTAGGAAGCAGGGCAATTTCCCGAAGAATCCGCTTATCATAGCCCTTTTGCAAATGCTCTTCCAAGCGTTTTTTGATTCTTTCCTTCATTTCTTCCGCCGCAGCCTCGGTAAAGGTCATCAAAACCAAAGAGGAAAGGGAAGCATTTTCCTCTAAAATCAGGGACAGCACGTGTTCCACCAGCACTGCCGTCTTTCCGGAACCTGCCGCCGCAGAAACCAGCAGATTTCCTTCTCTATGGGCGATTACCGCCTTTTGCTCTTCCGTCCACAATGCCATTTTACTGCCCTTTCTTTTGATACTTTCACCGGCAACACCATCTTACTGCCTTTTTTCCGATACTTCCCATCTCAATGCTATCTTACGACTCTTTCTTTCGATACTTCTCTATCCACTCGTCCCAAATCGCCTCTTCCTCGCCTTTTTCCAGGCTTCTATAGGAAAATCCGGGAAGATTCGGGTCAAAGCCGCAGATGCTGTGATAAGGACAATAGGTGCAGGCCGTCTTATCCATGGCCTCCCGGATAGGAGAAATGGCCTTTTCTCCCTCCAGGATTCTCTTACAGTCCTCTTCCACCCTCTCCCGCACATAGGAAAGCATGGCCAGAATCTTTTCTTCCTTGGCAACAGAGCCCTTTTCCTCAATAGAGCCGTTTTTCTCCTTTACCGGAAGCAAAAGGCTGTCTCCCTTTAGCTCCCTGTCCATACGGAAAATGATGTTCTTATCCCCGTTGATTAAGCCCTTCGGTCTGGAAGCCTTCAGCTTCTCCTGAAAAAGCTCTTCCTCAGTCTGCCCCTTAAAGCTTAGGTTTGGGTTATCCATAGTGAAATAGAAGAGTCCTGCAGGGTGAAGCTTATAGTCCGGATGTCTTTTTTTCTCTTCTTCCAGCAAGATGGAAAGGTAGAGGGGCAGCTGAATCTGTAGTCCCGCCTTTAAAAGATCCAAGGAAAAATCCGTATTTCCACTCTTATAGTCCAAAACCTTCAGGTAATAATTCTTCTCCTCATCCAGGTAGCTGTCCACCCGGTCCACCCTTCCCCGGAAGGACAGGCTATCGCTATCATAGTTAAAATCCCGCTCCAAAGCTTCCACCTGAAAATCTCCGCCGGAAAGCTGCCGCTCCAGCGCCCAAAGGATGGTTTTTGCATTTTCCTTAAACTTATGGAGAAAATATTGGTTCCGTCCCCCCTCTAAGAAAGGAGCAAATTCCGGATCCTGCTCACTTTCCGCTATGGCATGATTCAGATATTCCTGAAAATGCTCGGAAAGCACCTCTCCCTTCAGCTTTTCTTCCTTTACCTTCTTAAAAAAGCTTTCCACCAGCTTATGGTAAAGATTTCCCAAATCAAAAGCCTGAATCTCCGCCTCTTTTCTTTCCTGCAAATGTAAGCCGTAGCGAAGGAAATGGAAAAAGGCACAACGATTTAACCCTTCCAGTCGGCTTACGGAGCCTCTGATTTTTTCTCCGTAAAGCTCCTTGGACAGTTCTTTGCTTAGGGGCAAATGTCGATTCTCCCAAAAGACTGCATCCAAAAGTTTTTCCAAATCCTTTTTGTACTCTTCCTTTTGCCAGAGGCTATGAAGAAGCTGAAAGGATTCCAACTGAAAATAAGGAAGAACTTCTTCCTCCGAACGGAACAGGGCTTCCTTTTTGCAAAGTTTCGGTAATTCCTTAGAAAGGCTGGCCTTTGCCTGGGAAAAGCTCTGCATTTCCTGTATTTCCCTGTCCAGCTTTCGTATCTTAAGCTTGGGAAAGAGCCGCAATACTTCTTGTAAAATAGGAGAAATTCCTCCTCTTCCCTTTGGTATTCTTAAAGGGTAGGAAAGATACAGCTCTTCCTTGGGGCTTAGGAAGGCGTGATAAAGGTAAAACTCCTGAATATAGCTTTCCTCCCAGGCCAAGGGAGACAGGGTGCAATGCTCCTGCCGTAAAAAGCTCTTTTCTTCCTCGGTAAAGAGGGACTTCTTCTTTGGGGGCAGGGGAATCAGCCCTGCATTTAAGCCTAGGAACAAAAAGGCCTTGGGATTATGGAAACGGGAGCGGGTTAAGTCTCCCACCAGTACTTGATCGTTTGTTGCAGGAATCTGCCGTAGCTTCTCTAAGGAAAGAGCCATATCAAAAAAGGCGGAAAATTCTTTTTTGTTTACCGGAATTCCTCCCAATCCCTCCTTCATTTTGGAAAGAAGAAGCTGAATCTGGCTTACGCTTCGCTCTAAGCTTTGGGACAGGGAGTCCATACCCTCATTTTTAAGAAATATAGCTTCCTCTTCCAGCTGAAACAGCGCCATAAGCCTTTCCGTAAAGCTTTCCAAACTTTCAATTCTTTCTTTAAGGCTATGGCTTCCTTCATTTTCCTCTAAGAGGCTGAAGAGAGCGTCCGCTTCTAGTAGGCTTTCTTCTTGAAAAAGGCTTCTAAAGGCAGATTTCCCTTTAAGGCCCTTGGCTCTTGCTTCATTTTCCAAGGCATCAATCCTGTCCTCTTCCTCCATGTCCCGGTAGGGAAAGGCCCGAAGATAACGAAAGAAGGAGTCATAAAGCAGGCCCTTCTCCATCACCTCTAAGGCGGAGCGAAGAACCTTACTGAAGGGAGAGTCGAAGAGTTTAATGTCCTCCTCCAAAAAGAGGGGAATAGCAAATTTTCTTCCCTGCTGAAAAAAGGCATCCCTATACAGTTCCACATCCGGAAGCACCACCCCGATCTCCTGATAGCGATAGCCCCTTTCCTCTACCAAATAGCGGATATGGCTACAGGCCTCCTCCACCTCTTTAGAAATATTGGTGGCTTCGATGATGGAAATGCCATGGGGGACGGAAGGGTAGACACCACCGGTATAGGGCTTACTCTTATCCATACTTTCCGTCTTCGGGCTTTGCTCTTCTTTCGTCTCCGGTTCTTGATTTTCTCCTTGTAAAAATCCCTCTACTAGGGTCTGTAAGGCAGGAATTTTTTCAAATCTGGGAAGTAGGGCACCCTCAGGCCTCGCTTCCCCTGTTCTACTGTCTATTTCATTTAGGGAAAGGGGAGAAAGAATTTCCACCCCCAGCTTCTCCCCTCTTTGATAAAGCTCTTTTATCGCTTCTTCTGTAAGATAAAAAAGGGATTCCCGCTTTTTCCCGTTTCCAAGGGCAGAGATATTTTTCCCGGAAAACTCCAGGGAAAAATACAGCTCTCCCGCCCTTTCCATTAAAACCTCTATGCAAAGAAGCTGGATGGGGGTAAAGCCGGTAAAGCCGTCAAAAATCAGGATGCTGTCCTTTAAAGTATTGTCCTTCCACAGGGCGGAAATTCCCTGATCCGCTAAGCCTTCCTCTGTGATTCTGCCGGTCTTGGAAAGGTAGAGCAGGAATTCTTCATAAATATAGGCCAGATCCAAAAACTTGGCTCTTGTTATGGACCTTTTGGATTTTTCCGCGCATTTTCGTAATTCCTCCGGGCTTACCTTGTACTGCATACATTCGGAGATCTGGGACTTACATTCCTCCACAAAAGAAAGACTTTCCGCCTCCCTTTGGTAATAGCTTAGCTGCTTTTTCTTCTTGCCCAAAATCAGGCGAAGAATCATCATTTTCCCCATCTCATCTAAGGAAAGGGGGCTCTTTTGATTGGTATTCTCAAAGGCACGGTAATAAAGCCTTTGGAAGCTAAGAACGTCCACATTCAAGATACCCTTTCCCTGATTTTCGCTGTGGGATACGATTCTTTTTTGCATGGCAAGGGTATCCTGCTCCGGAACAAGATAATAAATCTGCCTATGATAATCCTTCCCGGCCTCCTGTAAAGCCTTTCGAATCAAATATTCCGTTTTTCCGGAACCGCCGGCTCCCAGGATGATTTGCAGCTTGGACATCAAAGCCTCCTTATTGTAGTGCTTTAAAACTAATGCTTTTTATTTTGCTTTTTTGTATATTTAGCTTCCTTCAAATCTATGTTCAGGAAAGGCCTTCAAACATTCTTTCCACAAAGTCTTTGCTATCCTTTAATTTGGGCAAATGAATCTGATTCCCCTCTCCTTCATTTCCCTCTATTAAATAGCCCTCCTTAATATCCGACTCCAAAAGACGAATCCAATGCAGGGAGTCTTCGAAAAGCTCCGGATAAAAATAATACAAAAGAGTAGTCATATCCCAGTTGTAAAAGCCGGGAATGCCGTAGACTCTATCATTATAATGCATCCAGTCCTTTGCCTTCCCTAAAATATACTGCCCTAAGGAAGATTTTTCCAGCCTTCTCTCACATTCCTCATAGGAAAGGAGGAAGGCCAGGCAGGCATTTCCGGTGAGGGTATGAAGGTTCTTGCCGTTCTTTAGCACAAGCTCCGTAGCCTTATAGTCAATGGAGAAGTTTAACTCCTTCATTTCTTTCTTGGCAAAAATCAGGGGCTCTGTAATCCCTCCCATAAAGTAAATGCTATTCACATAGGAGAAAAACTCTCTGTCCAGCATATAGGCCCCTGCAATATTGGTGGTGGAGCCGGTAACCAATATATCCACCTCTCCCGGATAACGCTTTACCGTTTCTAAGATTTTTTGGGAGGCTTCATTTTCCCACTGTCCTGGCGCATCCGCCCCGTACCAAAGGGGAATCTCCTCCCTTCCTCTCTCCTTTAGCATCTTCTTCGTGTTTTCATAGACCACAGCGGTTTTATTGTTTCCAAAGGAAGAGGATAGCCCAAGAAGTTCTATATCCTTTCGTCCTAAAAGATAGAGAAGGCAAAGGCCGTCATCAATATCACAGTCCGGAATTCCCATGGTGTTGTCACAGTCAAAAAGAAGCTTTCTTTTTTCCATCCTACTTTCCCTCCTTATTGAAAAACAAAATCTTTTCTTCCCCTTCTTTAAAGCTAAGCTTGGGGAAGCCCTTTTCCGGAAGCTCCTCTCCCCTTTCGATTAGGCAGCTAAGGACTTGACCGGCAGAGTTCTTATAGAAGGCACGGAAAAACTCCCCTAAGTATTCTTTTTCAATAAGCTTAAAGGGGCTTAATGCTTCTGTTGCTACACTTACTTCCTCCACTTCATGAAGACTTTCTCCCTGCTTTTCTGTGTTCTTCCTTTCCGCTATCTGCCTTTCTGCTATCTGCCTTTCCCCTATTTCTTCTGTAAAGCTAAGCTGTCTTTCCCGAAAAAAGAAGCTGTAGTTTCCCTCTTCTTTCTCTACCGGAAAGGAAAAGTAGGGACAGGAAAATACGCCCTTTTCCACTCTTCCCAAAATACTGTTTCCCTTTCCCATAAATCTTGCCACATATTCACTCACCGGAGCATAGTAGAGTTTTTCTCCCTCATCCACTTGGAGAATCTCCCCACCCTTCATAAGGGCTATACGGTGGGCAAGTCTTAGGGCCTCCTCCTGGTCATGGGTAACCAAGACCACGGTTAAATTCTCTTTCCTCTGAAGCTCTAAGAGAAAGTCTCCCATCTCTCTCCGAAGATTAGGGTCTAGGGCGGAAAAGGGCTCATCCAAAAATAAGAGTTTTTCATTCATGGCCAGGGCTCTGGCAATGGCTACTCTTTGCATTTGCCCTCCGGAAAGACTATCAATCCGTCTTTCCGAATAGCTTTCCAGCTGCACAAGCTTTAGAAGCTCCTCCACTCTTTGCTTTCGCTCTGCTTTAGGAACTTTCTGTAATTCCAGAGAAAAACCGACATTTTCCCCTACGTTCAAATGGGGGAAAAGCCTTAAATCCTGAAAGACCACGGAAATTCCCCGCTTATGACTGGGAAGATTTTGAATCTCCTTTCCCTGAAAGAAGATTTTTCCTTTGGCTAGGGGATATAAGCCAAGCATTGCCTTTAGAAGACTGCTTTTTCCACAACCGCTTTCCCCAAGGAGCGCCAATATTTCTCCGGAACGAACCTCCAGGGAAATGTCCTTTAAAATCTTTTTCTTCTCCAGCTCCAGCTCTAAGTTTTCACAAGATAAACAAATTTCCACCCTTAACTCCTTTTACAAAATGCTCTGTACGCCCTCTTCTTACAAAGCTTAACCTTGTCTTTACACTAGTCCAAGCCCCCACTGTTCCAACTTCGCTCTATTCTAACTTCGCTCTGTTCTAACTTCGCTCTGTTAAGACATCACTTTTTTTAGCCTCTTTCCCTCTGTATGCCCTTCTCTAAAAAGTCCAAGAGGAAAAATAAAAGAAAGCTGCTAGATAGAAAAATCAGACCGTAAGCACTGGCCAGATTCCTTTCTCCGCTTTGAATATAGGGAACCATAATCAGGCTTAAACTTTTCACCTTTCCCCCGCCTAAAATCAAGGTCAAAATATACTGGCTCATGGAAAGGATATAGGACATCATAAAGGCCGGAAAAATATAGGGATAAAGTAAGGGCAGACTTACTTTCCAAAAAAGTCGTCCTCCCACGGCTCCCATAACCTTAGCCTGTTCTTCATAGAGCTTCATTTTTCTACTCATTCCCTCCTGCAAAAAACTGACCGCATAGGGCAAGGCATAAAGGACATGGGCCAGAAACACGGTAAGAAATGGATTAAAAATCTTTATTTTCAAAAATAGGATCTGAGCCCCCATGGCAAAAACCGTTGCGGGAATCATAATGGGGAAATTCACCAAAAAAGCAACGAGCCCCTTTCCCTTAAGCCCCTCTTCATTTTGGTACTTGGCTGTACAAAAAGCCACCAGTACTGTACAGAGGGAAACCAATAAGGAAAAAACCATACTGAAAAGCGTATCCTGAAAAAGAGCCTTTCTTTGAAAAAGAATGCTTTTAAAGCTTCGAAGGGAAAAGCTTGTGGGGAATAGCTCCGGCCAGGCATAGCGTTCCGTAAAGCTGAACAGCAACAAAAAGAAAAGAGGCAGAACTAAGCTTAGGAAAAAAAGATTCCGAAAGAGTAGGTAAAAAATACCGCCAGCCCTTCCTTTATATTTTATAGGATTCATGCTATGCCTTCCTTTCTTTTGACTTTATACAGTTCATGCTGTCTCCTTACTGTGAGTCTTTTTAAATTCATCCCACTCTCCATCCTTTGAGCCTTTTTAAATTCATCCCACTCTCCATCCTCTGAGCTTATTAAATTTATAGCTCGCCCCATTCTTTAGCTCTTCTTTTTCGGTAGGAATTTAAAGTAAAAGTAGCTTAAGAACAGAGAAAACAAGAGAATAATCCCGTTATAGGCCAAAGCCACCGGCCGCTGTAAAAAGCCTCTTTGTAGCTCCTGGTAGGATAAAACCGATAAAGCCTTGGGACTGGTAGCTCCTAATAGATAGGGAAGATCAAAGGCTCCGAAGGAGAAGGAGAAAATGATGAAAAAGGCCGCTAAGTACTGCCGTATGGATAGGGGCAGGGTGATTTTCCAAAAGGCTTGAAAGGGAGTTGCTCCAAGGCATCTTGCCGCCTCTCCCGCCTTTTCATCCACTTGATACGCTAGAGGCAGGGAGAAAAATAGGACAAAGGGCAGTTCCTTCCATAGATAGGAAAGGATAATGCCTATGCCTTTCTCATCATACACCAAAGCCGGAAAGTCTGTTTGGGAAGAAATCCAAGAAAAGGAATAGAAAAGCCTTGCCAAAAATCCGTTGGAAGACAGTAAAAACAAGAAGAATAAAGCCACTAGGCTATGGGGCATCATAATGGCAATTCTAAAAAAGCCTTCCAATCTTTTCCATTTTTCCCCCATTTGCAAAAGAAAGAAGGAAAAGAGAATCGCCAGTGCCAAAGAGAGAAAGGAGGAAAATAAGGATAAACGGAGAGTATAGAAAATAGAGGGGACAGTATCCCCTCTACCCATGATTTCCTGATAATGCTCTAAGCTTAATCCATTTTCCCCTAAAAAGCTTTTGATAAATCCATAGGAAATGCCCAAAAGGAAGATCGTGGACAAAAGCAACTGGGGTAGAATCCACAAATAGGAAATCTTCTTTTTCATCTTATTTTCCGGCCACTTCTTCCTGCCAGATTTCCTCAATGATAGGAACCAGACCGGCAGGCATTTCCGGTAAACGCTTCTCCAAAAGAACGCTCTGCTCTAAAACACCCTCTCCCAGGTCTACTTTGGCAAAGGCATCCTGTACTTCCTTGGAAAGCTTACTGTTATCCAATACAGGAATGGTCTTTAAAGTCTCATAACGGTTTAACTGCACATCCTCGGAAAGCATGGCATTGATGGCAACCTGGGCTGCCGCATTGTGCTTTGCATTCTTGGAAATGGCAATGTAGTTGGTATTTCCGATGGTTCCCTTATCCCATATAAAGGTCTGCATTTTGTTGGAGAAAGATCCGTCTGCAATGCTGTTGGATACAAGGTAGGCAGAGTAAGTCATACCCATAATCAGCTCTCCGTCAGCCACCATATTTCTCATGGTAGGCTCCTTCTCCGGATAGGTCTTTCCTTCTTTCCAAAGGTAGGGATTTAACTCCTTTAAGTATTCCATAGCAGGCTTTACCAGCTCTCTTACCGCTTCCTTATCTTCCTTTACGGTTTGGAACTGTTCTACCCCTACGATATCGTAAATTACGTTTCTGACAAAGGCGGAACCGGTGAAATCCGGAAGGGCAGGATACGTAATCTGTCCCGGATGCTCCTTGGCATAAGCCAAGAGCTCTTCGGTATTCTTCGGGAAATCTCCCTTGCTCTTATCTCCGTAGAAAACCATCTGGGCCTTTCCATAAGGAGCTTCATAGCCCTCGATAGGATAAGCAAAGTCCTTGTTGGTCTCCGGATCCTCCTGACTTACCAAGTTGTTAAAGTTAGGAAGATTCTGTGTAAAGGGACCATAGAGGAAATCACTTTCCTTTGCGGTTTTAAAGTTCTCTCCGTTAATCCAAATCATGTCGATGTCAGACTCTTTGGCTCCCGCTTCCTTCTCTGCGGAAAGCTGGGCTAAAATATCCTCGATTCCCATGGGAACACGATTCAAAGTAATATCATAGTTTTTCTTTAAATACTCTGCATAGTAGCCGTCTAACCACTGATTCAGGCGGTCATCTCCGCCCCAGCCGTAGAAATTCACGGTCTGTCCCTTGGCTTCCGCTACCAGTGCATCAAAGTCAGCGGAACCTTCCGCCTTTGCTTCCTCTGTAGCCTTATCTTCCGCTACAGAGCTTTCTGCATTTGTTCCTGCTGCATTTGCTCCTGCCACGCTTGTCTCAGTTGCCGCCTTCTGACCGCCGCAGGCAAGAAGCGCCATACTCATGGACAGCGCCAATGCTAAAAATCTTTTTTTCATAGCTTTCTCCTTTTTCTCCTTACTATTCCAATGGCTTTATGGCAAAATGCTTTTTCCATTTTTCTATACTGCTATTCTCATCCATCCTCTACTCCGGTCGCCTTACATAGAAGCATTCTTTATGGACTGTTCTTTATAGACTGTTCTTTATGGACTGTTCTTTATGGACTATTCTTTATGGACTGTTCTTTATGGCGTTTCCTCTGTCTTTACAGTCTCTCCTTTTGCCTGTTCTTTCTTTTTAGAACGCTCCTCATAAAGCTGTTTTCCAAGGGCAATCATAAAGCCAAGAGCAAACAAAATCAAAAGTCCTGTAACCAGCCACTTGGCTCCTCCGGTTAAAAATCCTCCTACATAGGAATAAACCAATGTTGCCGGAGTCTGCCCAAGACCTGTTGCAATAAAAAAGCCCCAGAAGGACATTCCGCTCAGTCCTGCCGCATAACTCACAATGTCAAAGGAGACAAAGGGCAGAAGTCTTGCAATCAGAATACTTTGCTTACCATGCCGTTTAAAAAAGGCATCAATATGGTTCAAGGCACCCTTGGAGCTAAGCTTCTCCACGAACTCTCTTCCGAAGGCTCTGGCAATAAAAAAGCTTAAAGCTGCTCCTGTCATAGCGCTGGACCAGGAAAGTAAGGCCCCCTTCCAAAAGCCGAAAAGAGCAGCATTGGCAAAGGTAATCAAAAAGGCAGGCAGTGGTGCAATGATGGACTGTAATACCATCAAAAGGAAGGAAATTACCGCTGCATAGGCCCCATAGGAAGCCACAAATTCCTTTAGCTTTTGAAAGTCTCCCGTGGCAAAAACACGGAAGACTTCCTGCATAAAGCTTTGAAATGGGCTATAAAGAAAATAAGCCCCTATAAGAACAAGTCCAAGGACTATGATGAAAATTCTTTCTTTCAGAAAGGATTTTTTCTCCATTACTTGTCTCCCTTAGAAAAATCATAGGTGATTTCCTTGGTTCCGTCCAAGCAGTTCCAAACATTGGTGTAACCCTTGCTTGCGATATACTCGGCAGCCTTTGCGGAACGGTTTCCGGAATAGCAATGGGTAATAATTAAGGCATTCTTATCATCCGGAAGAATAGCATCAATAGTCTTTGTATCTTCAGGATTTACATTTACAGCGGTAGCAAAATGCTCCTTTTCGAAATCCTTGGCTTCTCTTGCATCTACCACCAAAGCATCCTTGGCCTTCTCCATAAGCTCAGCCCCTCTGATATTTCCAAAGGTGGTTAAGTCGTAGGAATGCTTCTTCACGCCCTCTGCGTTATAAACCTTGGTAAAACCGTCATTCACCAGAATTTCCGCAGCTTCTCCGGACATCTTTCCGGAATTGCAGTACAGAACAACGTCCTTATCCTTCCAATCTTTAATCTTTGATACTTCATCCTTAAAGGTATCGAGAGGCATGTTGAGGGCAAATTTGATATGCCCCTTGGCATAGTCTTCCGCACTGCGAACATCAATCACAAGATACTTTTCCTTCTCCTCCTTGTCCGCTACGATTTTAGCCAGGGCATCCCCCTTCATCTCCTTAACTTCAGCCTTCTCTGTAGCAGCAGCTGTTGTTTCCCCGGCAGCCTTGCTCTCTCCTGCCGCTTCACTTCCCGCTACTGTAGTTTCCTGCTTTGCGGCAGTCTCCGTCTTGCTTCCCTGTCCGCAAGCGGAAAGAGAAAGGGCAAATAACACTACGCCTAATCCAAATAAGTTCTTCTTCATTACTTTGCCTCCTCAAAATGAGTAATTGTCTGTGATTCCCGGTGTTTTCCTATCTTTTCTTATTTTTGCACAAAAAATAAAGTACTATGCTCCGGTAAACAGAGCTTGCTCCGGTATTTTTCATAAAAAACAGTGAAAATGGAAAGCCGCTCGGGGATTTTCTTAGCCATTTTATCATAGATATACAAAATTTTATATTGTAATTTCTGATAGCATAGTCTTAGTTATTTTATAACTCTATATCGTAAAGCCCAAAATGAATTGTAAAACCGGATTGTTTTCTTCTTCCATTTTCGTAGTGTCAGGTCAGTCTATGAAATCGGAATATCCGCTATCTAAAACAGCTTCTTACAGCATTCCTCCACCTTTGTCAGGAAGGGATCCTGCAAATAGGCCTTGATTTTTTGGAAGGTATCTTCATTTTGCAAATCTCTTCCCTTCTTGTATTCCGTATAGGCCATGGCACACCAGGAAAGCCCCCGGATGCAGTTATACAAGATAAAAAGAGCTGTTTGCTCCTGTAGGGCAGGAAGCTCTATGTCTCTGCATTTTTTATAATGCTCTAAGAAATCTTTTATTTCCTTTTCCGAAAGGATGTAATCCGTCTTCCAAAACGTAGTGGTAGGGCTGAGAAAATGTCCCAAATCCTGAGCAAAGTGGCCGTAAAGCGGCTTTTCCCAGTCTACCAAGTAGTTCTTCTTTCCTTCCCCGTTCATCAGGAAATTTCCGGAGTTTAATTCCGTATTGATAATGCAAAACTCCTCCTGTCTTAAAAGCTTTTCTCCCCGCTCCTTTTCCTCCACCCCCTTCTTCCAAAGGGCATGAAGGCGGGAATAGACGGAATCCTCTATAAAGGGACTTAACTCATATACCCTTTGCAGTCTTGCAGACTCGGAAAGCATTTCCACTAAGGGATCCTTGGCAAAATACAGCCGGTCTTCCCCTCTGTCCTCTTCCCTGTTGTAAGGAAGTCCGTGAATATCCGTAAGGATTTCCGCCCCCAGCTTTAAGTCCTTGGCATAGTCAAGGGCAATGCCTTCCAAAAATTCCATCACAAGAATTCCCGGCTCCCCTGACTTTTCCGAACAGTAATAAAGCTTAGGCGTTCTTCCACTAGCTTCCAAAAGCTTTAGGGCATGGGCTTCGTAGGAAATCTGCCTTTCCAGCTGCATTTGAGAGCCATGGTTTATCCGAAGCACATATTTTTTCCCGGAATCCGGATGGATAAATACATAATTTTCGTTATACTCTCCCCTGGCCAGAAAATGATACTCTTCCCGTACTTCTGTTCCTAAAGCCAAAGCCTCCCGATAAGCCGGTTCTGCAATACGCTTTAAAATCTCCGGAGCCTTAGCGAATGTCTCTATATTCCTTTGCCAACTGTTCAATATCTTCTCCTTTACGATACCTTGCCCGAAGCCGGTTCATTTTCCACATCAAAGATAGTTTTTTTAGGAAATTCCCCTGAAAGCGTCTGTCGCTGGTAATGATGCGCTTCTTGGCCAAATAAGGAAGGATTCCCCGCTTCTTTAGATTCAGGGAAAACTGATAATCCTCCATTAAAGGAAGGACCGGGAATTTTCCCATGGCGAAAAAACAATCCCTATCCACAAAGATGCCCTGATCCCCAAACATTACCCTTCTATCCAGCACTCTATGGTTACTGATAAAGCTGCAAATACGCATTAAAGGAGAGGGATTTTTAAAACGAATCCCTAGACAACCGGCTAGGGAATGCTTGATTCCCTCCCGGATTTCTCTCACGAAGTCCTTGGGAAGGATGGAATCACAATGTAAAAAGAAAAGAATATCTCCGGAGCTCTCTTCCGCACCAAGATTCATCTGTAAAGCTCTTCCCTTCTTACTGGGAATCACCCTATACTCTCCGGAAAAATGATTTTCTCCTCCGTCTACAAAGAGGATTTCCAAGTCTTTTTTATAGGGTCGAAGCTGCCGTTCCATTCTTCTAAGCAGCTTTCCTTCCTTGTAGCAGGGGATAATGAGGGAGATTTTCGCATTTTCCGTAAGAGCCTCTCCGAAGGAGGATTGGCGAAGCCCCTTATCATAGGGAAGCATGCTTCTATAGGCATTCAGGTCTGCTCCATCATCCACATCCCTCTTTTTTTCCAAAAGGCTAAGGGGAATGGAAGACTTCTCCAGGATTTTCCTGGTATAGGAAAAGGGGCTTTCCTTTTGGACAGATCTTATAGTTCTGCCCCCCGGCATAGACCGGCCATTCCGAAGGGAGGCAGCTGCCAGTATAATTCTATTTTCCTTTATCGCTTCATAAGAGAAACACTTATGAAGCAGCTCCGGCTCTATTCTTCTTTGTAAGCCAATCCCGTAATAGCCATCATCAAGACTAGCTCCTAAGACCTGTCTTCCCTTCCTTCCTAAAGCAAAAACGCGTTGAAAATGTTCCGCTTCCATAAAGGGGATATCCGCCCCCACCAAATAGGAAAAGGAACTGCCCTTAGAAAAGCTATAGCGAAAGGCATTTTCCATCTTCTCGAAAATGTCCTTCCCCTCCTGTCTTTGAAAGGAAGCCTTGGTAAATAGGGATTTTAAGCAGTCTAAAGCTATTTCCCACTGTTCCTTAGCAATGCCCTTAGGCAGATCATAAAACACCAGCAGGGAAACAGCTTTTCCCTTTCTTTCCAGCTTCTTCCATATTGCGGAAAAGTCCTTAAGAATAGCCCAATGAACTTGCAGGGCTCCTTCCTCTCCGATATGAGGAACCAGCCTGGTTTTGGTTTTTCCTAAGATAGGAAGTCTGGTAAAGAGAAGCAGACTTTGTTGATCTTTGTCGTTTTGTCTTTCGATTTTGCTTTCTCTTACCTTTTCAGTATGTCTTAACTTTTCACTTTGCCTCGTAAGCTTACAGCACTTTTTTCGATGAAACAGACCATGGGCAGCTTCCATTTCCCCTCCTCTTAATAAAACTTATGCTTAAAGCGATTCCAGAAGGAATGGCTGTAGTCCGCCTTTTCTCCTGTCTCCAGGATTAAGGGCAGGAAGTGCTCCGCTTCGGAATTTCCTTCCTTCGTAAACTGTCCTATACAGGTGGAGCAATAGCTGATTAAAGGCTTCTCCCCTCCCTGGGTGCTTTTTGCCATTTCCTTGGAAAGCTCAGCCTCCTGTACAAAGGCACATCCTCCCATACCGCAGCATTGCAGATTCTTCTTTTCAGAAATTTCTCCGCTGATAAAGTGAGACAGACCCTCCATCCAAACTTTATCCTCCCGATCCGGACAGGGATAAAAGCAGCTATATTCTCCCTCCACCTTCTTGCCAACACCCAGTTCCTTTAGCTTATCATAAACTGTAGTAATCTTTACATTCAGCTGCTTACCGAAATGATAGTAACAGTTTGGGCAGGCCAGCACAATCTCCTCAATACCGAAATCCTGAAAGCGTTGATTCAGTCTACGGAAAATGGCATTAGCTTCCGCTTCCAATCCCAGCTCCAGTACAGGCTTTCCGCAGCAATCATAGAAAGGGGGAATCCCTGCCTTTGCAAAGATAGATAATAGTTTCTCCAAGGTCTTTGGATAATAGGCCGGAAAATTACAGCCCGGAAAAAATACGGTCTTTGCACCTTTCGCTTTTCTATGGTTCTTAAAGAGGTAATTTTTCTTCTCCAGCAAAATCCCGCTGTAGCCCCTTTGCTTTAATCCATATTTCCCTTCCTTCACCTGCTCTTTTCGGAAGTCCAGAATAATTTCCCTTCCGTCAATCCCCTTAGGGCAGACTCTGGTACATTCGCCGCAAAGATAGCAATGGTAAGCCAGTTCCTTTAGCTTCTCCGTATCTCCGATGCAAATATCATACTTGGTTAAAAACTTACATTTTCTCTTGCAGGCATTACAGTGAATGCACTCCTCCACCCGCTTATGAATTTCCCGTTTTTTCTTTTCCGCCATAAACTCCCCTGAAATATACTCTAGTTAAATTGTGCTCAAACTTAGTTTCTCACTCATTGCCAAAGCTTCGGAGAATGCTTGGGAAAGTCCTGAAATTTCCTAAGCCTTCTCTTCTTTCCCCATAGCCTTCTCTCTTTTTTTGAAAAAATACAGCATTCCCATCAAAAGACAAAACAAAACTCCTGCAGTCAAGAAATAAATCCATGGATTTTTCTTTTCCTGCAAGCCGGCGAAGGCAATGGTATACATGGCTGTTCCCGGAATCATGAAAAGGAAGCTGCAAACAAAGTACAAGGAAAAAGAAATGTCCGTAATCCCATAGGCATAGTTTTGTAAATTAAAAGGAAAGACCGGAATGGTTCTTGTGATAAACAAAAGTACAAGAAGATTCTTTTTTCCCTCTCCCATGAAATACCTGGCAATGTATGGATTTTGCATAAGCTTCGGCTTGATGCTGTCCTGCAAGAAATACCTCCCCATAAGAAAAGAGATTCCTGCGGAAATACTGGCTGCCAGAGTGCAAAGAACAGTTCCCCAAAAAGCATGAAAAACCATGCCTGCCAGAAGGGCATAGCTGATACCCGGAAGAGCCAAAAAGGCTCCCGCCAAGGCACAGAGCAAAACATAGACCAATGCCGCCAGGAGAAAATTCTCTTCCACCAGACTTTGTAAATACCGAAGCAATTCTCCCTGAAAAATATCCTTTACCGGTACCTTCCAAAGAAGGACGAGCACTAAGATCAAGAAAATCAAAAAGCCCACTAATTTTTTCTTAGCCATACCGTCCTCCACAGATATGTTCCATAGCATAAAACTATCATAGTATTTTGTATAAGTAGAAGTAAAATACTTAGCTCATATTCCCTCATTTTCAGGGTCATGGCGATAAAGAAATAAGCATAGGAAAAGAGGAAGGAGCAAATGCTGTAAAGTATTAAGAGCTTGTATGAAAGCTTAGGTAAAAGCTCGGAAAAACCATTCTTTTTTTCCTTCCCTCTGAAGGCTTTCTTTGTGAAAGTAAGAAATAAAAGGCTTAGAACAATCATTCCCGACAGCACCTTCCATTGGTGCAAGAAAAGGGGACCGATTTGAGGTCCCCTCCATTTGCTTCGTAAATATACCATGTGTCTTGCCATGCCCATCTTCTTTTCCGTGAAATAATGGATAATATACAGTCCCACAAGGGCTAAGAGACTGATAAGGCCGGATAAAACCGTAATTCCCTGAAGCAATATTCTTTTCATTATTTCTTTGCCTTATCTGTGCTTAAGTCTTTTACCAAAACTTCCTTATAGTCGCTGCTTCCCGGCTCGCCCAGCTGAACCTTGTTCTCGCCATCCATCTGCCATACATACCAACCGCCGTCATAGAGGTAAGCGTTCTTATAACCATTTTCATGAGCAATCAGGAAGGGCACGGAAGCTCTCCAACCGGTTCCGCAGTAGAATGCCACATCATTTTTCTCTAAGGAAACACCGCTTTCTCCTAAATAAGACTCCAGCTTATCTAAGGAAACGATGCTGCCATCCGGATTGTTGTAGGAACCGTCATCCGTATCATGTCCCCAAACTGCGCCTAAGGGCTCTCCTGCACGGTCAATATAGGAGTAGCCGGAGGTCTTTCCTAAGAACTCATCCTTGGAACGAATACTTACCAGCTTGAACTTCGGATCATCCTTTTGCTTTTCCTTCACTTCATCGATGCTTAAAATATATTCCGGATGTGCAGGAATCTTTACGCCGAAATCCTTATCGGTAGCTACAGGCTGGTTAACCTTCGTTTCCGTCTCATATCCCGCCTTGATCCAGGCATCAATTCCGCCGCTTAAGTTCTTTACATCCTCTACACCGGCCCAAAGAAGAACTGTAGCCAGGCGATCATCCGCCGCATTTTCAGGGCTGTTTCCATAGCATACCACCTTGGTATCCTTCGTAATGCCATAGGACTTTAAAAGCTTTCCGATTTCTTCCGGAGTCCGGAAATTCCAGGTCTCATCCTCCTCAATATCATCCGTATTAACATGAAAGGCTCCGGGAATATGTGCCTTGTTATAGGCTTCATCCTGCTCTACCTTACCCCAGGCAGCTTCCAAAACCACTACATCCTTTCCGGAATCCATTAATTCTTTCACATACTCAGGACCAACATAAACGGTTTCGGTCTTTACTTCCGCTAAATCCTTCGCCTCTTCCTTCTTCTCTTCCGCCTTCTCGGAAGCTGCTTCAGAAGCTTTTTCGCTCTGCTTCTCGCTTTCCTTTACGCTCTCCTGCGCTGCGCTTGTCTTCGTGTCTGCAGCTTTGTTTCCGCAAGCTGCCAATACGGACAGCATGGAACCGCAAAGTACCAGTCTCATAAGATTCTTTTTCATTTGTTCTACTCCTTCAAGTCAACATGATAGCGACTATTGGAGTATAGCATTTCTATAAATAAGTACAAGGAAATTGGCATTTTAATATCATATAAATAAAAGTCATTTATAAGCTTTTCTGATAATTTATTGGCTTGCCGGAGAGTACCTGCTTTCATCAACAAAGATCTCACCAATGGTTTAATGATACAAAAAAATACCGCTCCGACTCAGCTTACTCCCCATGTCGAAACGGTATCTATTTTTCTATCGCTAATTCGATATTTTTTCTTAAGCTAACTTAGCCTTAGCTGCATCGCAAAGAGCCTTGAATCCATCCGGATCTGCAATAGCTACTTCGGATAACATCTTTCTGTTCATATCGATGCCTGCGGACTTTAATCCGAACATCAATTTGGAGTAAGAAAGACCGTTTAATCTTGCAGCTGCATTGATTCTGGCAATCCAGAGCTGTCTGAACTGTCTCTTTCTCTCCTTACGTCCCTTATAGGACTCGGTAAGAGCACGCATAACGCTCTGCTTAGCCACTCTGTACTGCTTGGATCTGGCGCCTCTATATCCCTTAGCTAACTTTAAAACTCTATTGTGTTTCTTCTTTGCGTTCACTCCGCCTTTAATTCTCATCTTATCCTCCTATCATTCCCTTAGCCTATTACAGATAAGGAAGAATCTTCTTCATTACCTTCTCGTTAGTGTGGTCAACCACAGTATCTTTTCTCAAAGTTCTCTTTCTCTTTGTGGTCTTCTTGGTAAGGATGTGAGATTTGTTTGCCTTGTTTCTAACTAACTTTCCTGTACCGGTGAGCTTGAAACGCTTTGCTGCTGCTCTCTTCGTTTTTAGCTTTAACTTTGCCATATTTGCCTCCTGTGAATTTACTTTTTCGGGCTTAAAACCACTGCCATATTTCTACCTTCAACCTTTGCCGCCTTATCCAGTACGGCAATGTCGGAAAGCTTCTCTCCGAACTCATCCAGAATATACTTGGACTGATTCATACGAGACATTTCTCTTCCTCTGAAACGTAAGGCAATCTTCACCTTGTTTCCCTTCTCCAAGAACTTTCTCGCTGCGGAAAGCTTCGTATTCAAATCATTGGTATCAATGTTTGGCGTCATACGAATTTCTTTCAGTTCTGTTGTGTGCTGGTTCTTTCTGGCTTCCTTTTCTTTACGCAACAGTTCATAACGATATTTTCCGTAATCCGCAATACGAACTACAGGTGGCTGAGCCGTTGCTGCAATCTTAATCAGATCCAACTCCGCTTCTCTCGCCTTTTGTTGAGCTTCCTGAATGGACATAACCCCCAGCTGCTCTCCTTCTGCTCCGATGACTCTTACTTCTTTGTCCCGAATCTGCTCGTTAATTTCCAGTTCCGCATTTTTTTTAATGGCCATAAGCTCCTCTCTGCACAAACCCAATGTATCCCTTACTTTTCCGGAGATACTCGTGAAAAATAAAAATATGGTGGATTGTAAGCCAATCCACCATTGAAAATACACAAAGGTAATAATCAATATTAACCCGGGTCAGTGAACTGCCAAGGTGAGGTGGATACCTACTTTCCTGTCATAAGACTAAAGAATCTTAACACTCTAGTCTTCCTTTGTCAACAAAATCTTCTCAATTAAATCCAAACATTCTTCTCTTCCTGCCTTGGAAGTGGCAGAGAAGGGAATCATAACACATTCCGGACTGGCAGACAGGGCTTTTCGAATATCCTTTACTGCCTGCTGTTGCTGAGAACGCTTTAACTTATCCATCTTTGTGATAATCACAATGGGTTCATAGCCTGTTGCGGAACAAATCCATTGGAACATCTGTAAATCCTTCTCACCGGGAATTCTTCTACAGTCCAGGAGAAGCACCACCTCTTCGATATCCTCCCCCTGCTCCAGATAGCGACGAATCATACGATCCCATTTTTCCTGCTCTACAGGGCCTGTGGCCGCATAGCCGTAACCCGGAAGATCCACCAGATAGAAGCTGTCATTTACAGAATAGAAGTTAATGGTTCTGGTCTTTCCCGGTGTGGAGGAGGTTCTGGCAAAGGACTTCCTTTGCAATAAGGTATTGATAAAGGAGGACTTTCCCACATTGGAACGGCCTGCTAAGACAAATTCCGGCTTTCCTGTCCTTGGTAAAGTAGACTTTACTCCGCAAACATAGGGAAGATCTACAGAACGAATGACCATATTATCCTCTTTTCTTAAGCTGTTTTCTCTCTTTTACATTGTCTTCTTTGTTCTGCTGAAATTCCAGCCAGCGCTCCTGTCTCTTTTCAGGATTTCTTTCCACTCTGGGCTTTGCCTGATTCTCTACCACATCCTTGGTAATCTCTACCTCGGCAATATCTTCATCGGAAGGAATCTCATACATGATTTCTGTCATCATCCCTTCCATAATAGAACGAAGTCCTCTAGCTCCGGTCTTTCTCTGTACTGCCTTCTCCGCAATGGCGGTTACCGCATCATCGCTGAAGGACAGACCGACGCCATCCATCTCAAAAAGCTTCTGGTACTGCTTCACAAGAGCGTTCTTCGGAGTAGTCAGAATACGTTTTAAGCTGTCCACATCATGACTGCTTAGCTCCACATCCACCGGTACTCTACCGATAAACTCGGGAATCAATCCGAACTTTGTTAAGTCCTCAGGCTGTACCTGCTTCAAAACATCATCATAGTTATCCTTATTCTTCTCTACGATTTCTGCACCAAAGCCAATGGAGCCGGAAGCAATTCTCTTCTCAATAATGTGCTCCAAGCCATCAAAGGCTCCGCCGCAGATAAAGAGAATATTGGTGGTGTCAATCTGAATCAGCTCCTGTTGAGGATGCTTTCTTCCTCCCTGAGGAGGAACGGAAGCAACGGTTCCTTCTAAAATCTTTAAAAGTGCCTGCTGTACACCCTCTCCGGAAACGTCTCTGGTGATGGAAACATTTTCCGACTTCTTGGTAATCTTATCAATCTCATCAATATAAATGATACCGATCTCCGCCTTGGAAATGTCATAATCCGCTGCCTGAATCAGCTTTAAAAGAATGTTCTCCACATCCTCTCCCACATAGCCGGCTTCGGTGAGGGCCGTGGCATCCGCAATGGCAAAGGGCACGCCCAAAATCTTAGCCAGTGTCTGGGCCAGGTAGGTCTTTCCGGTTCCGGTAGGTCCGATCATCAAAATGTTGGACTTCTGCACATCAATGTCTCTTACCTTGGAAGTAATTCTCTTGTAATGATTATATACCGCAACGGAAAGCACCTTCTTCGCTTCGTCCTGTCCGATGACATATTCATCCAGGAAATCTTTAATTTCCTTCGGCTTCAATAAATGGATATCGGAAACTTCGCTTCCTGCATTCTCTCCGCCCATTTCTTCATCGAAAATCTCCTGACAAAGCTCCACACACTCATCACAGATGTAGGTGTTGTTCAGGCCGGCAATCATTTTCCGAACCTGCTTTGCTGATTTTCCGCAAAAGGAACATCTTACTTTATCATCCGGTTTCATAGGCATATTTCTTCCTGCTTTCCTTATTTTTTATTTCTTTTCTAAATCTGTTCTTTTCTGGAAAATGTGGTCAACCAGACCGTAGTCCAGAGCCTGCTCAGCAGACATCCAGTAATCTCTCTCCGTATCTGCCATCACCTTTTCAAAGGGCTGATTACAGTTTTCCGACAAAATCTTGGCTAAGTTCTTCTTGGTACGGAGAATCCATTCTGCCGTAATCTGAATCTCTGTAGCCTGTCCCTGGGCACCGCCTGAAGGCTGGTGAATCATAACCTCCGCATTGGGAAGAATCATTCTCTTTCCCTTGGCTCCCCCTGCCAGTAAGAAGGCTCCCATGGATGCCGCCATACCTACGCAAATGGTGGAAACGTCGCACTTAATGTACTGCATGGTATCATAAATTCCCATTCCTGCGGTTACTGAGCCTCCCGGAGAATTGATATAAAGGGAAATGTCTTTGTCCGGATCCTCGGATTCCAGAAAAAGCAACTGGGCAATAACCAGAGATGCGGTATCGCTGTTTACCTCGTCTCCCAGGAAAACGATTCTTTCGTTTAAGAGTCTGGAAAAAATATCATAGGAACGCTCTCCCCTGCTGGTAGACTGGATAACATAGGGAATGGTTGTTATATTTTGTGGATAGGAAAAATTCTTCATGGTATACCTCCTCTATTATGGGTTCTTCTATAGAATACCATAGGGCAATCCTTTCCCCTATAAACCCATAGTTTAAGAAAGAAAAGGACCGGGAAGCCGAAACAGCCTTCTCAGTCCTCAGTATTCTTTATTTCGGAAGACTTACTTCTCAGCAGCTTCTTCCTTCTCTTCCTTCTTGCTCTTCTTCTCAGGCTTTACAAGCTTAGCTTCGCTTACCAGCTTATCAATGGTAGCCTGAATATCCAGCTCTCTCTTAATGGAAAGCTTCTGAGAATCGCTGATGGTCTTTGCCAGATCTTCCTTCTTCATGCGATACTGCTCTGCAATTCTCTCCAGTTCCTTCTCGATAGCTTCTTCAGTAACCTCAATGCCTTCCTTCTTCTGGATAGCATCCAAAACCAAAGAGGTCTTGATGTTCTGAACTGCGGTCTCTCTCATCTGGCTCTTTAATCCCTCTTCTGTAAGACCGGTAATCTGCATATACTGATCCATGGGGATGCCCTGTGCTTCCATACGTCTAGCGTAATCATAGAACATCTGATCCAGCTGCATCTCCACCATCGGCTCAGGAAGCTCTACGGAAGCATTTTCCACAACCTTTGCCACTACGTTGTTCTCTACCTGAGAAGTAGCTCTCTTCTCCTTCTCTTCCTTAATCTGCTTCTTTAAGTCTTCCTTATACTCTTTAAGAGTCTCAAACTCGGAAACTTCGGAGGCAAACTCGTCATCAGCCTTAGGAACCTGCTTCTCCTTAACAGCCTTAACATTTACCTTGAATAAAGCTTCTTTTCCTGCTAAATCCTTAGCGCCGTAGTTCTCCGGGAAGGTAACATGAACATCTACCTCTTCTCCGGCCTTTGCTCCGATCAGCTGATCCTCAAATCCGGGAATAAATGTTCCGGAACCGATGGTAAGAGGATAATCCTCTCCTCTTCCGCCGGGGAATTCCTTACCGTCTACAGAACCTACGAAGTCGATGGTAGCGATGTCGTTCTTCTTAATAGCACGATCCACATCCACCATTCTGGAATTCTTCTCCAGTTCCTTATTCAAACGCTCGGTTACTTCCTTCGCGCTTACAGATACATCAGCCTTCTCTGCGGTAACACCGAAGTACTCTCCAAGAGTAACCTCAGGACGTACAGCAACGGTAGCGGTGAAGATGAAGTCCTTTCCCTCTCCAATCTGCTCAACGCCGATTTCAGGACGGGAAACGATGTCTAAGCCGGATTCCTTGGCAGCTGCAGGATAATGGGTATCCAAAATGTTGTTAATCGCTGCATCGTAGAAAACCTGTGGGCCATAATGCTGCTCAATCATCTTCTTTGTAGCTTTTCCTTTACGGAAGCCGGGAATGTTGTAACGTGTCTTAGTCTTCTGGTAAGCCTGTTCTACAGCCTGAGCAAAGTCCTCTGCGGATACATCTACTGTAATCTTTGCCATATTCTTTTCTAGATTTTCTACCTTTACGCTCATTGCGCATACCTCCAAAACTTTTCTCTTATAATTTAAAAACCGCCTTTGCTGGGCTTTCGAGGGTAAAGTATAGCATTGAACGGACATTTCTGCAATAAAAAGAAGAAAAAGCCTGCTTTAATCCTTTAATTTAAGATTGGAAAGCTCCTTTGCAAAACTGAGTTCTGCATTGGAATAGCCTATTTCCCCGGTAAGTTCCTCGGAAAACCAGTCTAAGGGCTGAAAAGAAAGAGCCTCCTCTTCGGAAGAAAACTCCACTTCCGCATAACAAAGTCCCTCCAGCTCTCCCTGAAATATATCCAATTCTACGGTATAAGCTCCATGGGGTATGGCATACCTGAACTTTCGTATCACCCTTCCCTCTGTCTTTCCAATCAAGGTCTCATAGGCTTCCTCTGTTAAGGGCAGGTTATACTCCTCTCTGGAAAGTCTACCCTTTCCCTTGTAGCAAAAAATATACTCTTCCTGCGTCCTTTCTTCGGAAAGGCCGACTTGCTCATTCTTATCAGAAATGCTACTTCCCTCTTTTTCGCCGGAAATACTGCCCTCCTCTTCTCCACCGAAAATACTGCTTTCCTTCCGAATACGAAGGGTGGGATTTTGGCATAGATAGGCTTGTTCCAGAAGCTTAGAAGGATACCGATGATAATCCTCCGGAAGCCTTCTAACCCTCCATTTTCTCTCGATTTCTTGTCCCATTTCACTCCTCACAATCAGTGCTATGATTCTCAGATATCAGTCCCAATTCCATCTAAAGTCCGTTAAATACGCACAAAAAAACCGGGCACATGGCCCGGCTTTAAAATCTTATTCCTCAGATGCTGCCTCTACGTCTACATCAGCTACATCTCCTTCCTCTTCAGGAAGAAGTGCCTTGATGGAAAGAGAAATCTTGTGGTTGTCTACATCTAAATCAACCACTCTTGCTTCGATTTCCTGTCCGGGCTCAAGAACATCGGATGGCTTGTTCACATGATCCTTAGAAATCTGAGAAACATGTAATAAAGCATCAATTCCCTTGTCCAACTCGATAAATGCACCGAAGTCAGTCATTCTTGCAACTCTACCGGTAACGATTTCGCCTACGGCATACTTGCTCTCTGCATCCTTCCATGGGTTCTCGTTCGGGAACTTTCTGGTTAATGCAATTCTCTCTCCGCTAATTTCCTTAACCAGAACTTCTACTTCCTGTCCCGGCTTAAAGAGCTTCTTCGGATTCTCGATTCTTCCCCAGCTCATCTCGGAGATGTGAAGAAGTCCGTCTGCACCGCCAAGGTCGATGAATGCACCGAAGTCAGTAAGATTCTTAACCACACCGGTACGGATATCGCCTTCCTTTAACTCAGAGAAGAGCTTGTCATGCTGCTCTTTCTTCATAGCAGACATAATCTGCTTTCTGTCTCCAATAATTCTTCTCTTGGCCGGATTGAACTCGGTAATAACAAACTGAATGTCCTGTCCCTGATACTTGTTTAAATCTCTCTCAAAGCTATCGGATACTAAGGAAGCGGGAACGAAAATTCTTGCTCCGTCCACTTCTACATTCAATCCGCCCTTAACAACCTGTACTACCTTACCGGTAAGAATAGCATTCTCTTCAAATGCCTTTCTTAACTCCTCGGAAGCCTTAGACTGAAGAGCATCTCTGTGGGAAAGAACGACCTGACCTTCACCGTCATTGACCTTCTTAACCTTACACTCAATCTCGTCTCCTACAGATACTACTGTAGTTAAGTCTAATTGGTTGTCTGCACTGTAATCACTTCTGGTCATAATTCCATCGGACTTGTATCCGATGTTCAGTGCGATTTCATCCGGCTTCACACTGATAACAGTTCCTGTAACGATTTCCCCCGCATGAACCGACTTTAATGATTCCTCAAGCATTTGTTCAAAACTCATTTCTGACATAAGTTAGAACCTCCTCTATTATTTCTTTTGGGGTGCTTGCCCCTGCTGTGATACCTACGTTGCGAATCGCTTCATCCGAGTTGAATTTAAGATCTTTCACCGTTTGTATCAGCTGGGTATTAGGGCATATCGCCCGGCATATCTCAAATAACTTCTTTGTGTTAGATGAACTGCTTCCACCAATCACCACCATGGCGTCGGATCGTCCAGCTAATTCCTTTGCTTCTGACTGCCTTTCGAAAGTTGCGTTGCAAATCGTATTGATAACAGAAACATGATACCCCTTTTTTTTAAAAAGCGCAAGAACTAGTTTGAATTTATCAATATGAAAAGTAGTTTGAGCCACTACAAAGATTTCCTGCCCCTCTCCATCCGGCAGTGCCTCCACCTCTTCTATGCCCTTTAGAGCCTTCACGTCTCCCTTTCCCCAGCCCAGGATTCCCTGCACTTCGGGATGCTCCGGGTCACCCATTACAATGACTCTTTCGCCCTTTTCACTGTGCTCCCGCACAAGACGCTGAATCTTTCGTACATAGGGACAGGAGCTGTCCACAATTTCGATATCTTTTCCCTGAAGCAGTTTGTAAATCTCTTCCCCTACCCCATGGGCGCGAATCACTAAAATTCCTTTTTCCAAACGGGACAGCTCTTCCTTTGTCTTTAAAAGCATAACCCCTCTGTCCTCCAGGGCTTTTACCACCTGCTCGTTATGCACTATGGCTCCATAGGTATAAATCGGTCGTCTCTCCGACTCATCCTTCTTCTCTTCCTCGGAAAGAACGCGATAGACTGCATCCACCGCCCGTTCCACCCCAAAGCAAAAGCCTGCACTTTTCGCCAGGACTGCCTCCATTTTATTCCTCACTTCCCACACAATAGCTTAACATCTTATCCACTACTTCATTGATGGAAAGATTGCTGCTATCGATTTCAATGGCATCCTCCGCCTTTTTCAAGGGGGCAATGGCCCTGGTGCTGTCTCTGTGATCTCTTTCCTTTACTTCCATAAGCACCTGTTCAAGGCTGATTTTTTCTCCCTTTTCCAAAAGCTCCTTCCAACGTCTTTCTGCCCGAATTTCGGGAGAAGCGGTTAAATAGAACTTTTTATTTGCCTTCGGTAAAACCACCGTACCGATATCTCTTCCATCCATTACACAGGAATGCTCTTTGGCTACATTTCTCTGTAAATCCAGCAGTTTTTCCCGAACACAGCCGTATTGAGAAATCATGGAGGCTCCCTGTCCCAGCTCCGGAGTACGAATGTAGTCCGTACAATCCTCTTTGTTACAAAAAACCTTTTGCTTTTCCCCTTCGTATGCCAAGTCCACCTGTAGGGCGGGAAGAGCTTCTTCTATGCTTTTTTCCGCTGTAAAGGGAATTCCCTTTTCCGCTATTCCATAAGCAAGGCCACGATACAGTGCCCCGGTATCTACATAATAAAAGCCCAGGCTTTTCGATAATAATTTTGCAATGGTGGATTTACCCGCCCCTGCCGGTCCGTCTATGGCTATTGTGTATGGCATGTGTTCTTCCTTTCTTTTTTTCTGAAAAGCTTTGTCTTACAGACGCTTATCAAAGGTCTCTTCTCTACAGCTTCATCTTACTGCTCAACTTATAGCTCTACTTATAGCTTTTCTTATTATTTTTTTATTGCATTTTTATTGCTCTTCTTTTAGGGATCTTCCTGCGGATTGTCCTGCTAAAACACCGGTGGAGATGGCGATTTGCATATTAAATCCTCCGGTATAGGCATCCAGATCCACTACCTCCCCCGCAAAGTAAAGTCCCGGAACCTTCTTGGCCTCAAGACTTTTCTTGGAAAGCTCCGTGGTTTCCACGCCCCCCTTGGTGACTATGGCTTCCGGAAAGCCTCCCAGCCCCTGCACTGTAAAGGGGAAGCTGTGAAAGAGATTTAAAATCTTCCTTCGTTCCTCTTTCTTCAGCTCCGAGCTTTTTTTCTCTAAAGACACGCCCTGCTTTTCCAAGCGTTTCAGGAAAATGGGATAAAGCTGAGCAGGAAGATAGGATTTTAAAAGCTGATAGAGCTTTTCCTTTCCCTTGCTTTCACAGTCTCTTAGGAAAAAGCTGTCAAACTGCTCCTGTCCCATTTCCGCCTTAAGGTCAATAGCGATTTGATAGCTTCCCATAGGAGCTTCGGAAATCTCCGGACTTAGGGCTGCACTGGCGGATAAAACCACCGGTCCTAATAGGCTGTTCTTTTGAAAATATAATTCCCCGGTCTTTTCGTAGAGGCATTTCCCCTTTTCATTTAAGATTTTCAGACCGATATGCTTTAGCTTCAGACCGGAAAGCGGGTACACATCCTCCTCCAAAACCTCCATTTTCACCAAAGAGGGGTAGGTTTTCGTCACCTCTATGGAAAAGGCCTTGGCAAAGTCGTAGCCGTCTCCCGTGGAGCCCGTAGAGGGATAGCTTAGTCCTCCGGTGGCGATAATAACTTTCTTGGCTTCCACCTCCGGAAAATTTCCCTTAATCAGAAAGACATCTCCCTTTTTTAGGATGGAGTCCACCTTTTTGTTCAGGCAGACCTTTACCCCTTCCTTCTGTAGAGCCTTCTTCATGCCGTCCGTTAAGGAAAAGGCCTTATTGCTCTCCGGGAAAATGCGGCCTCCCCGCTCTTCCTTCAGCGCACAGCCATTTTTCTCCATAAAGGCAATGGCATCCTGATTGTTAAAGTTCCGAAAGGCCCCCATAAAAAACCGGGGATTTCGAAGAATTTTCTCCATAAAAATGCTTTCCTCACAGGAATTGGTCCAGTTTCCCCTTCCTTTTCCTGTGATAAAGAGCTTCTTCCCCAGCTTTTCATTTTTTTCAAAAAGAACGACCTCTCGATTTCCGGCCTCTTTTTTCGCATAGATGGCCGCCATCATCCCCGCCGGTCCTCCGCCTATGACAAGAATGTCCATAGCCCTCACTTTCTCTTTCCGGATTTAGGAAAGGAAGGCATTTTCCTCCCTTTCCTGTCTAAACCGGTCTTCCTGTTCCTAGAATGCTTTCCGGCCAAAAAGTCTCTTATACCGATAAAACAAACATATTGTAAATCGCCTTAATCGCCGCATTGAAATCTTCGTTTTTCACACCGATAATGATGTTGTACTCGGAAGATCCCTGGTCAATCATCTTGATATTGATGTACTCATGAGCAAGAGCAGAGAAAATACGACCTGCCACACCTCTAGAGGACTTCATGCCTCTTCCTACAACGGCAATCAAAGATAAATCCGCTTCCAATTCAATCAGATCCGGATTCACTGCTCTTTGAATCCCCTGTAACACCTTCTGTTCATGGGATTCCAGCTCCTCCTGATGAATGAACAATGTTAAGGTATCGATACCGGATGGGGTATGCTCTACGGAAATACCGTTCTCCTCGATTACGGAAAGCACCTTACGGATAAATCCGATTTCCGCATTCATCATGGCTTTTTCAATGTTGATGGAGCAGAAATTCTTCTTTCCGGCAATTCCGGTAATAATAAATCTTGGCTTTTTCAGGGTATTGGCCACAATCATGGTGCCGTGATCCTGGGTTGCATTGGTATTTTTAATCTGAATAGGAATACCTTCTTTTCGTACCGGAAAAATAGCATCCTCGTGGAGAACGCCGGCGCCCATATAGCTAAGCTCTCGTAATTCTCTGTAGGTGATGTAGTCGATAACTTCCGGATTTTTCACAATGCGAGGATCCGCCACCAGAAAGCCGGATACATCGGTCCAGTTTTCATAAAGATCTGCATGAACCGCTGCAGCAATCAATGAACCGGTAACATCTGAGCCCCCTCTGGAGAAGGTAATGGTTGCTCCCTTCCCATTGGCTCCGTAGAAGCCGGGGATTACCGCATAATCCAAGTCCTTTAAAACCTCTCTGGACATCATCTCCGTTTTTTCAAAATCGCAGCTTCCGTCCTCTAAAAAGAAAATCATATCCTTGGCATCCACAAAGGGAAAGCCCAAGAAATCCGCCATACACTTGGCATTTAAGTATTCTCCCCGGGATGCGGCATAGTCTCTGCTCTCTCCTGCCAGAAGCTTCTCGTAAATCTCCTGAAAGTCAGCCTCTAAAGAAAGAGACAAGTCCAAATCGGAAATAATATCCCGGAAACGATTTTTTATCTTCTCTAAAATCTCCTCTGCACCGGACTTGTTCTGTACCGCATCATATAAAGACAGTAGCAAATCTGTCACCTTAGTATCCTGATCATTTCGTTTTCCCGGTGCGGAAACCACAATATAGTGTCTTTCCCGATCCTCCATAACGATTTCTTTTACCTTACGAAACTGTTCTCCGCTGGCGCAGGAGCTTCCTCCAAACTTTGCAATTTTCAGCATCCCTTTTTCCTTCTCTCTTTTATACTTACCTTCGTTTCAAAAAATTTATATTTCCACTTTGCTTCTCTCTCCAAGCTTATAAGGACATATCCCGGTTTTTTCCGGAATAGCCAAGCTAAGAATAGAAAAAGAATGGGGAAATTGTATCATTTCCCCATTCATAAAACAAGGTATAGAAGTCTTAGTTTTCACTCTCCTGCCTTCTTTAAGACAGTTCTATAGGATATTTAAGCTAGATGCTTACTCATTTCGGATTGCCGCAAGAGGACTTAGCTTCATGGCTCTTACAGAGGGGAAATAACCGGATAACATACCCACCAGCATGGCAAAGCCGATAGCAAAGAGAGCAAGCCAAGCCGGAATCAGGGAAAGCTGTCCTTCTCCGCCATTGGTAAAGTCGCTCAGCACATCGCTTCCTCCTCCGCCGGTTAAGCTGTTAATAATTGCGGAAATTCCGTAGCTTAAGGCAATGCCGATTAAGCCTCCGAAAAATCCGATAAGAGCGGATTCTGTCAGGAACATATTTCGAATATCTCCCATATCACAGCCCAAAACCTTCATTACACCGATTTCCTTGGTTCTTTCGAAAATGGACATCATCATGGTGTTCATGATTCCGATGGCTGCAACCAGTAAGGAAACTGCACCGATTCCTCCCAAAACCATTTGCACCATGTTGATGGAGTCCTGGCTTTGCTTTAACCATTCCAGGTTAGAGTATGCGGAGTACCCCATATCCGTAATCGTCTTCTGAACCTCGGATACATTTTTCATATCATCTACGAAAACATAGGCTTCATCGTAGACATAGTAACGAAGAGGCTTTCCGTTCTTTCCCGTCTTGGGATCCGGAACCAGGTCCTTCTTATAAATCTTCTTTAAGAAAGCTTTCAGGGTGTCAATATCCGCATAGGCATACATGGATTCCTCACTGTAATCCTCTGCTGTACCTTCCATGATACCGGCTGTCTTAAGAATGTATTTTTTCTGAGGCTTATTGTTTGCTGTCTCCGGCTGGTCTTTGCTGACTCCGTTAGGATTGGATACCTGCTTTTCCGGGAAAATGTAGAAAATAGTATCCTTCATAGGATTGGCCACATAGCTGTCCTGCCAGTTCTTCACCTTATGAAAGGAGCTTCCTACCGTATTGCCGTAAACCAATGTCAGTTCAGAATCTCCGGCAGGAGGTGTAGTTCCCTCCTTTAATTTCATCTGGGAAAAATACGCCTGAGAAACACCCCGAATACTGTAATTGGCCTCATAGGCTCCGAATTTTGCGGTAATCGGCACCTCCAGGGAAGGGGAAACACCGGTTACATGGGGGATAGTCTCCAATTGCTTCAGGCTGTCATCCGTCAGCTGTACCGCCGCTTTTTTACCGGTATTATCCGCCATTCCTCCGTAATTACTAATGTTGATTTTTGTTAGTGACCCGGAGTTTTTAAAGGACTGCAAAAGAGATTCACTCATCCCCAGTCCCAGACTCACCATGACTACAATGGAGGAAGTACCGATGACTACACCCAAAACCGTAAGTACCGTTCGGAACTTTCTTCGTTTTAAGTTGTTAATGGCCAAGAGAAATAAATCTACTACCTTCATTTAGCTCTTCTTTCTTTTCTTACGGATGAAATAGGCGGCTCCTCCCATAACAGCAACTACTGCTCCTCCTATGCCAATACCCTTAATCGGTAGGGATGAAGTCGGTTTTGTTTCTGTAAGATCTCTGCTGGCTCCACCCGCATCATCCATGGATTCGGCCTCCGCAGCTTCCGTTACCGTTAAAGTAATTTCGGTTTTTTCCGTGGCCTTATTTCCGTTTACATCCTCATAAGAAATCTCTACAGGAATGGTAGTCTCCCCATCCGTTGCCTTAACAGCGGAAAGCATAACATCCACAGAGCCTGTTTCTCCCGGCTTAATGTTTCCTACATAAGCCGTGGTCTTTTTGATGTAGTCATTTTCAAAATTGGCGGTAACATTGTAGAGCATTACACGTCCGGTATTGTTGATACTGAACATGGCGTTGGCTTCATTGCCCACAGGCACACTGGAGGGATTCACATCAAAGTTGGAAAATCCCATTCTTGCCACCTGATTAACCGGAATATCAATATCCACCTTCTCCTCCGCATTCTTAAAGTCGGGAGAATCGTATTTTTCATTAATAGTCAAAATATAAGATTTGGGATCCACTCCCGCATTAGCTTTTACATTCAGTCTAAGCTCCGTGCTGGCTCCCGCCGCAAGGGAATTCACCACGTAGGAGTTGGAACCTTCGGAAATGGCAAACACGGTCTGTTCCTGAGCCTTTTCCGAGGTCAGGGTAAAGAGAATATTGCTTGCCGCAATGGAGCTGGATGCGTTTTTCATATTTAAAATCAAGGTGAACTCATCTCCGGCATAAACCTTTTCCGGCTCCGTTCTGTAGGAATCCACAATGATCCTGGCCTTACTACGGTCGTTGGCATTAAAGTCTCTCAGCTTTTCCTTCTCCACATCCACCATATTGGGGTTCTTTACATTAACAAAGAAGGAGTAGGTATCCGTAACAGACACCGTACTTCCCGGCGCCAGCTTATAGCTTACCGTATAGGACAGGGGATAAAATCCGGTGGCGGCGTTTTGCTTAATGGCCATGGAATAAGCGGGAGAAATCACCTCTCCCTTCTCCACCTTGGCATAGTCTCTGTCGTAGTTGGATTCGTTAATGGAGAAGGGGAAATCCTTCACCGCCTCCGCCTTTGCCGCAGCGGTAAGCTGTACGGCTTCCTTTTCTGCCAAAGACATATTCATCTTAATCTTTACATCATACAGGGTCTTTCCGCTTTGGTTTCGGAAATTCACGTTGTAATTCATCGCATTGGGATAGGTTCCCACAGGGGTACTTTGATTCTCTCCCACCACAAAGGCTTGAGCCACTGTCTTAGTTCCGGAATCCTTCACCTCTCCGCTTTCCGTGATGAAAACGTTAACAAACTCGGTTTTATTCTGGGTCTGGCTAGCTCCCGGAACATCATACCAAATGGTAAAGGGTACGCCGAAGTAACCGTCACTGGTATTTCCGCTGCTGTCCTTCATCTTCAATGCATCGGAACGGACATTCACCTTAAAGGATAACTCCTTATACTCTCCTTTCTTGAGGCTTCCCAATTTCTGCTCCTGGGTGAAAAGAGAAGCATTCACTTCGAAGGGGTAGACTCCTCCATCCACCGGATAAACATAGTTCAAACCGTTGTTATAGGCATTGTTTTTTCCGGCCTTGTAGCCCTCTTCCCAGGCATCCTTCTGTGCCTCGCCCTGCTCATCTTCATCGGAAGAATCCTTGTAGGGATTGTTCTTTTGTGTCTTTTGGGGACTGTTCTGGGTCGTCAGATAGCTTTGGTCGTTGGATAAACGCACTCTTACATTATTAATCACATCGGAATTGGGATTACTTAAACCGTTTAAGCCGTTGTAACCGATACGAACCTTCACTTCCATTTCCTGCCCCGGATAGCCTGTGGGCACATCCTGCACATCATGAATAAAGGTATTTAGATTAGTATTCACATAGCCGGCATAGCTTCTTTGACTAAAAAACGGAAGCATAAGGCTAAGACACAAAAAGAGTGAAAACAGGGTTTTCCCCATGTTTTTCTTTCTATCGATTGTCTTGGTGAACCCCTTAGACATCTTCTTACTGCTGTTTCTTATCTCTTTCATCTTGCTTCTCCTTCTTGCTGCTTCTCCACTACAGTATAGGGCGGAGCACCATTTTCCCGTAAAATCTCTTCTTCGATTTTGCTTTCTTTCCGAATAACGGTTTCTACAATCCTTCCGTCCACCACTCTTAACTGCCGGTCAGCCCAGGATGCAATATGGGGATCATGGGTAACCATAATCAGAGTTTTTCTTTGCTTTTCTACAATGTTTCGCATCAAGGCCAAAACCTCTTCGGTGGTATGGGAATCCAGGTTTCCGGTGGGCTCGTCCGCAAATATAATTTCCGGATCAATCACTAAGGCTCTGGCTATACCCACTCTTTGCTGCTGTCCTCCGGACATCTGGTTGGGAGAACGGTTGGCTTCCTTTCCGATGTTCATAAGCTCCAGATATTCCAAAGCCTTTTTGTTTCTTTCCTCTTTGGAAACCCCTCGAAACATCAGTGGCATAGCAACATTTTCCATAGCATTCAGAAAGGGAATCAGGTTGTAGCTTTGGAAAATGAAGCCTACATGCATCCTTCGAAAAGCCACCAGCTGTTTCTCATTCATTTTTTCAATGGACTCTCCGGTAATGGTGATGCTGCCCTTACTGGGCTTTTCCAGACCTGCCAGCATATTCAGGCAGGTTGACTTTCCGGAACCTGAGGTACCCACAATGGCAATGAATTCGCCCTGATAGATGTCAAAGTTCAATCCGTTTAAGGCATATACCTCCGTATCACCTATCTTGAATATTTTATATAAATCCCTCACGGAAATAATGGGTTCCATTTTTTTCCTTTCTATGCGAAAAGCCTACTTTCCCTAATACTAAGCTAGTATAGAGGATAGCCCCTTACTACGCAATGAGAATGTTTTCACAACGATAAAACCGCTTCTTCTGATAGGACAAAAGAAGCGGCATCACCGTTACAATATTTGTAAAAAACTTTATTTTAATGCATTTTTTTCTTTTTCTACGGAATTGAACTTGGGAACCAAAACTTCCTTGCCACCCATATATGGCTGTAAAGCCTTAGGAATGGTTACCGTTCCATCTTCCTGTAAATGGTTCTCCAGGAAAGCAATCAACATTCTGGGGGGTGCCACGCAGGTATTGTTTAAGGTAAAGGCTAAATGATTCTTTCCATCTGCGCCCTTAACACGTATCTTTAAACGTCTTGCCTGTGCATCTCCCAAGTTGGAGCAGGAACCTACCTCAAAATACTTCTTCTGTCTGGGAGACCAGGCCTCCACGTCACAGGACTTAACCTTCAAATCCGCCAAATCTCCGGAACAACATTCCAGTGTTCTTACAGGGATATCCAGACTTCTGAAAAAGTCTACAGTGTTCTGCCAAAGCTTGTTGTACCAGTCCATAGCCTCTTCCGGCTCACAAACTACAATCATTTCCTGCTTTTCAAACTGATGGATACGATAAACACCTCTCTCCTCTATACCGTGAGATCCCTTTTCCTTTCTGAAGCAGGGAGAGTAGGAGGTTAAGGTCAAAGGAAGGGACTCTACCGGTAAAATCTGATCGATAAAGCGTCCAATCATGGAGTGCTCGGAGGTACCGATTAAGTAAAGGTCTTCTCCCTCAATCTTATACATCATGGCATCCATTTCCGCGAAAGACATAACGCCGTCCACAACCTTGGAACGAATCATATAGGGAGGAATCACATAGGTGAAGCCCCTGTCAATCATAAAGTCTCTGGCATAGGAAAGCACTGCGGAATGAAGTCTTGCCACATCTCCTACCAGATAATAGAAACCGTTACCGGCTACTCTTCCCGCTGCATCTAAGTCCAAGCCGGAAAAGCTGTCCATAATATCCGCATGGTAAGGTATGGGGTAGGATGGAACCACAGGCTCCCCGAAACGCTCATTCTCCACGTTGCAGGAATCGTCCTTTCCGATAGGTACGGAGGGGTCAATGATGTTCGGAATAACCATCATTCTTTTTAAAATTTCTTCCTGTAAAGCCGGCTCCTTTTCCTCTAATTCTGCCAGTCTCTGGGAGAATGTAGCTACCTCTTCTTTGGCCTTTTCCGCCGCTTCCTTCTCTCCCTTCGCCATCAAAGCTCCGATTTGCTTGGAAACCTGATTCTTTTTACTACGAAGCTCATCCGCTTCCATCTGCACCTTTCTGGCTTCCACATCCAGAGAAATAACCTCATCCACAAGATTCAGCTTCTCATCTTGGAACTTCTTTCTTATATTCTCTTTAACAATTTCAGGATTTTCTCTCACAAATTTAATATCCAGCATTCTCTGACCCTCCTTTATTTTATTACCTTACTATAAACTGTCCCCTAGGCATTTTCAAGAACCTTATTAAAACTCTTTACCCGTTCTCCAATTTCGTCTTTCTTTCCGAATACGGAGGAGCCTGCCACAATAAAGTTGGCTCCTGCTTCCAGAATCGGAGAAATATTGTCCAATTTTACTCCCCCGTCTACACCGATTTCCAAGGGAAGGGCTCTCTCCTCTGCCATTTTCCGAAGCCTTTTAATCTTCTCCAAGGTATAAGGGATAAAGCTCTGTCCTCCAAAGCCCGGATTTACAGACATAATCAAAATATAGGAACAAATGGGAAGAATTTCTTCTATTGTGGACAGGGACGTGGCAGGATTTAAAGCAACGCCGCCTTCCATACCAAGCTCTCGTATTGCCTGCAAAGAACGATCCAAATGCTTTACCGCCTCCACGTGAACGGAAACTCTGTCTGCTCCCGCCTTTTTGTAATCGGCAAAGAAAAAGTCCGGCTCCTCCACCATCAGATGCACATCAAAAAAGGCTTTGGACTTATTCCGTAAGGCGGAAACAATTCCTGCTCCATAGGAAATATTGGGCACAAAATGCCCGTCCATAATGTCAAAATGAAAGCTTTTCGCACCTGCAGCCTCAGCTAAAGCCACATCCTCCTGTAAGGCGGAAAAGTCTGCCGCCAATATAGACGGGGATAATCGATTTTTCACGGAAACCTCCTTAATAATTCTTTCTTTCCTGTACAATCTCCTGATATAAGCTTTTGTAACTTTCGTAACGCTCCGGGGCAATCTCTCCCTTTTCCACCGCCTGTTTTACTCCGCAATCCTGCTTCTTCTCTCCCAAATGGTAGCAGGTATTATAGCGGCAGGACTGCCGATACTCTTCAAACTCCGGATAGAAATACCGCAGATTCTCGGGAGAGATATCCGGTGGAAATAAAGAGGTGAAACCGGGAGTATCCAAGACATAGCTATCTTCTCCCAGAGAGAAAAATTCCGCATGTCTTGTGGTATTCTTTCCTCTTTTGATTTTTTCGGAAAGACTTCCTGTCTCCATCCTCCTGTCTTCCAGCAGTAGATTAATCATACTGGACTTTCCCACACCGGAGGGTCCGGAAAAAACAGTGGTTTTTCCCTTTAAAAGCTTGAGGATCTCCTCCCGGTCTTCTTTCGTATTACTTTGGAAAAAATAAACGGGAATACCTGCTTTTTCATAGATACTCTGCATTTTCTCCCGATAATCCGCTTCACATTCCGATAGCAAATCTCTCTTATTAAAGAAAAGCATACAGGGAATTTCTCTTGCCTCCAGGTGCAAAAGAAAACGGTCAATTAAGGGGAAGGAGGGCTCCGGTTCCTTCACCGCAAAAACCAGTGCCGCCTGGTCAATATTACTCACTAAGGGGCGAATCAATTCATTTTTCCGAGGGAGAATCCTTAGAATCTGCCCCACCATTTCTTTTTCCGTGTCAGGAATCTCTTCCACTTCCACCATGTCTCCTACCAGGGGCTTTTCTTTCTTATTTCGAAAAAGCCCCTTGGCATGACATTCAAAGACTCCCGACTTGGTATCCACATAATAAAATCCGCCAATGCCTTTAATTATCTTACCTGTCATCCTAAGCCTCCGGAGCGAAATCCAGATCATAGGCGGCCAGAACCCTATCCTTCTCCGCATCCACTACTTCCACAGTTCCCTTAGAAAGTCCGGCAATTCCCTTGATTCGACCAATGCTTAATTGCATTTCGCTTCCGATTACATAGGATCTTGCAGCTTGCAGGGTGGTGTACCGGCTTTCTCCATTTACGTCTTGTCGAAGATAAACTACCACCAGGACGGTGCCTTCAACACCGGGACCGCCACTTCCCAAAACAACGGTTTGATTTATGCTGGACACCCAAGCCTTGCTGTTGTCATCGGAGGGAGCAAGCTTTGTACTGCTTTCTCCATCCGGACCGGAGCTTACGCTGAAGGGAATTGCCTGTCCTCTTTCCACATAGCTGTCCTTTGCTACAGACTGCTTCAGCACCACACCCTTTGCTACGCTTGTGCTGGGAATATAGGAAATCACTCCGGCTTCCAAACCGGCATCTTCCAAGGCGGAAATGGCTTCTTTCTCGGAAAGATTAGTAAGATCCGGAACCACGGCCCAGTTATCCGGAATTCCGGTACTGACTACAAGCTCCAGCTCTCCCGGCTCTGATGTATCCGCCTTGTTGGTACTGATCAGATATCCCTTTTCCACTGTATCCGACATTTGCTCAAGCACCTTGTAGGGAATCTCTCTATCCTTTAACTCCTTCTCTACCGTGCTGAGCTCCATCTGCTGAAGCTTCGTTAAGTCCTCAGGATGCTCCTTATCATAAAATACCAGTACCTTACTTCCCTTGGAAACCGTAACGTACAATCGGCTTCTGACCCCATATTTTCCACTGGGGTAGGAAATAATCTGTCCTTCCTCGTATTTCTCGGAAAATTCCTCCTTTTCCGGATAAATCTTAATGTCATAAGAGGAGAGATATTTCTCCGCCTCGGGAATGGTCTTTCCCACAATATCCGGCAGTAAGCTGTCTAAGGCGGAAATGGTAATCGCCACCTGGGTGCTTTCCTCCGTTTCCTTCTCCGTTGCGCTTTCCATCTTGGGAGAAAGATCCTTTACGGATCGAAGCATACCCACTAATTTAAATCCTAAGAAAAGAAAGACGCCCAGGATACAAACTACGGACAAAATGGCCAAGGCTTTATACAGTCGGGAAATGCCTTTATCCATTTCCTGTCTGGCCTGACGGGAAACGGACTCGTCTCCCTCATCCTGTCTGTCGTTTAAAAAACCGGCTTCCGGGTCTTCCAAAGCAAGATTTAAGTCATCCCGCAGCTCCTCCACACTTTGATAACGGGCAGAGGGCTTTTTCTGCATAGCCTTCCAAACCACATAATCTAAGGCAGGGGAAACCTCAGGCTCCAAATCCCTTACCCGGGGAATAGGATCTTCCATGTGGGAAAAAACCACCGCCATGGAATTCTCTCCGGCATAGGGAAGCTTTCCGGTAAGCATTTCATAAATGGTGCAACCCAGGGAATAAATATCGGAACGCTGGTCGGAAACCCCTCTTCTTGCCTGCTCCGGTGAAATATAATGTACGGAACCCATCACCGCCGTATTGGCTGTTTCTTGGCTTGCGGCTCTGGCAATTCCGAAATCGGCAATTTTTACCACCCCTTCGGTGCTGACAATCATATTCTGGGGCTTAATGTCTCTGTGTACAATCCCCATCTTATGAGCGGTATCCATACCTTCCACAAGCTGAAGTGCAATGCCGATAGCTTCTCGCTCCGAACATTTTCCCTTTCTATGGATATAGTTCTTTAAGGTGATTCCCTCCACCAATTCCATGACGATAAAGTGCGTATCCCCTTCATCCACAACATCATAGGCGGAGACAATATTCAAATGATTCAGCTTTGCGGCAGCCTTGGCTTCGTCCTGGAATTTTCGAACAAATTCCTGATCCTCTGCATAATCCTGCTTTAAGACCTTTATGGCTACGGTTCTTCCTAATTTTTGATCTCTGGCACGGTATACATAGCTCATGCCTCCCTCTCCAATGAGGGCTTCTATACTATATCGATCCTGTAGCAGAGTTCCTTTTTCCCATTTCATTATCCCTGCTCCTTTCCGGGTTTCACCAAAATCAAGGCGATATTGTCTTTTCCCCCATTAATATTGGCTAAGGTAATCAAAGCCTCTCCCTTTTCTTCCAAACTGGAGTCATCCTTTAAAATCTGTACCATACTTTCCTGATCCACCATATTGCTAAGGCCGTCGGAGCAAAGGAAAAATAAATCTCCTTCCTCCCACTCCTCCTCGAAGAAGTCCACTTCCAGATACTTTTCCACGCCAATCGCCCGGGTAATCATGTTCTTACTCTTTTGGTATTCCTCAGAGCCTCGAATCATTTTTCCTCTCTGAATCATCTCCTCCACATAGCTGTGGTCTCTGGTAACCTGCCGCAGACGATTTCTTTGAAAAAGATAGGCTCTACTGTCTCCAACGTTGGAGAAAACAATGCTGTTTCCCTCTACAAAGGCGGTAACCAAGGTACTTCCCATCCCCTGTAAATGGATATTGCTTTGGGAAAGACGAAGCAGCTCCAGATTCATCTTCTGTATTGCCTTCTCCAAGCTTCGTACCAAAGGCAGCTCTTCCGTCTGTTTCAAAAGCGTCGTTAGGCTTTCCACCAAATAGCGGGAGGCAAAGTCACCGGCTCTGTGTCCTCCCATTCCGTCTGCCAAAAGAAAAAGATTGGGAAATTTCCCCAGGGCATCCCCTGTGGCGAAAAGAAAATCCTGATTCATTTTTCGCATTTTTCCCTGATCCGTTTTTGCAAAAAACTCCATCTTAAGCCCCTTTTGTTCCATCCCTTCGTAATTGTCCGCAAGCTCCGGCAATATCTGCCCCCATCTCTCTTCTTACCGTACAGGTAATGCCTCTTTTCTGTAAATACTCCTGAAAAGCATACACCCTCTTCCGGTCCGGCGGTGCAAAAGTCCTTTCTTTAATAGGATTCACCGGAATGAGATTCACATGACAGGGAAAATATTCTCCCTTCTCCCCTTTTAATAAATCCGCTAAAGCCTTTCTGTCCTCTTCTCCGTCATTTACCCCCAGCACCAAGGCATACTCAAAGCTAACTCTTCTGCCGGTTTTCTTAAAATATTCCTTTACCGCCGGCATAATTTCTGATAAGGAATAGCGATTGGCAATGGGCATGATTTTTCTTCGCTGTTCATCCCTGGGGGCATGCAGACTTAGAGCCAGTGTAATTCCATAATTTTCCTTGGCTAAATCATAGATTCTCGGTACCAGACCACAGGTGGACAGGGTAATGTTTCTGATGGAGAGATTTTTTCCCTTCTCGTCACTGATGATTCGTAAGAAACGGGTAACCTCCTCGTAGTTATCCAATGGCTCTCCGGAGCCCATCAGCACCACATGAGAAATTCTTTGTCCTGTCAGCTTTTCCATAGCATAAATCTGCCCAAGCATTTCTCCTGTGGTACAGTTTCTGGCAAGTCCATCCAAAGTGGACGCGCAGAAGGCACAGCCCATCCTGCAGCCCACCTGGGTGGAAATGCAGGCGGAGTTTCCATGCTGATACCGCATGAAAACAGATTCTATTTTATGCCCGTCAGATAAACGAAAAAGAAACTTCTCCGTATCATCCATTTTAGAGCAAAGGTGTAAATCCGCCTCAGGTAAGGCCACGGAATAGCCTTCTGCAAGCTTTTCCCGCATAGCCTTAGGAATATTCGTCATTTCCGTATACTCCTCCACAGCTTTTTCATGAAGCCAGGAAAAAAGCTGCTCCGCCCGATAAGCAGGAAATCCCTCTTCCTTACACAGACTTTTCAGCTCTATAAGCTCTAAATCACGAATATTTTTCATGCCTTCCTTCTCTTGCAAGAATTACTCCTCCATCCTTTTCTGAAATTGCGTAAAATTACTGCTCCGAATTCTTCCGGTACAATGTGGGGATCAATCTTCCGTCTTTCTCTGAAACAGAGCCAGATAAAAGCCGTCCGAGGGCTTCCCGGGCATAAACTTCTCTTCCTTTATCAGGGTGAAAGGGAAATGTTGTAGAATATAGTCCCGGTTCTCTTCATTTTCCTTAAAAGAAAGACTGCAGGTAGAGTATAAAAGCTGTCCTCCCTTTTTCACATAGGCTTGAACCGTACTTAGAATCTCCCTTTGCAGGCTTTGCAATTCCTCCAAAGCTTCCTTAGTAAAATGCAGACGAATATCCGGTTTTCTACCGATAACGCCAAGGCCGGAACAGGGTGCATCACAAAGCACCGCATCCAAAATCCCCTCGCCTTCCTGTATAAAGCGCTCATCCAAAACTCTGGCATCCCAATGCTCAATCTCCATATTTTCTAAACCAAGACGTTTTTGGTTTTCCACAATATAACGAAGCTTATCCTTCTGGGCATCTCTGGCATAAACCTTACCGCTCCCCTTCAGTAAGGAGGCGATATGGCAGGCCTTTCCTCCCGGGGCACTGCAGCAATCCAGTACCAAAGCTCCTTCTTTAAGCTTTAGGCTTTTTCCCACTGCTTGAGAAGAAAAGTCCTGTATGGTGACGGCACCGGAACGGAAACGCTCCTCCTCTAATATATTTCCGGATACCCGTTCTCCCTCTCCGGATTCATTTCGGATATAAAAGCCTCCGTCACTTTGTAAGAAGGCCTCTGCCATGGCAATCGTTTTTTCCCTGCCATAGTCTTTTAAAAAGACCTCCAAAATATCCGGAGGAAGACATAGGGAAACCGCATCACCCTTGGGAAGAGAAGCCAGCTTCTTTTTAATCTCTTCTTTCTCTCCTACAATCTTTCGTAAAACTGCATTGACAAAGGGAACCAGACCCTGAAGCTTTCTTTTTTTGATGCTTTTTACCGCCTCATCCACAATGGCATGCTCCGGAATCTTATCCATAAAAAGTAATTGATAAATGGCAATGCGAAGACTTAAAAGAACCACGGGCTTCAGTTTTTTCAGTTTTACACTGCTGTATAAGGAAATCACATAGTCCAGTTGCAGATACCGCTCCAAAATCCCGTGACTGCTTCTGGTTAAAAAAGCCTTCTCTCTGTTTCCCAAGCCGGGATAGTCCGAAAAAAGCTTTCTTAAAGCAAGATGAATAAACTCTCCTTCATAAAAGACCTTTTCCAAAAGCTCCAAAAGTAACTCTCTTTCGCTCTTTTCCACTCTTGGCTTTAAGTTTTTCTTCCTCTTATCCATTTTGCCTCCGGTGGATATTCCTACATGGGCTCCGGTCTTGCTTTTCATTTTTTCAGCCTTAGTCATCTCTTCTGCCTCTTCCTCCATAGAGAATGAGTAAACGAAGAAGCTGCAATACGGAGGATGCCGCTGCCGCTACATAAGTAAGAGCCGCCGCAGTAAGGACTGCCCGAACTCCCTTAATTTCCTGGGGACTTAAAATCCCCTCCTCTTCCAAAATCCGCATGGCTCTTTGAGAAGCATTCCACTCCACAGGAAGAGTAATAATCTGAAAGGAAATTGCCACTGCGAAAACAATGATTCCCAACTGAATAAAGCCGCTTAGGCCAATCAGAAAGCCGATAAAAATAATGGGAATGGCCAGCTGTGAACAAATAGCACAAACCGGATTAATATTCCGGCTGATGACCAGGGGCATATAGCCTACCGCATCCTGAACAGCATGTCCGCACTCGTGGGCGGCAACACCGATGGCCGCAATGGAGGTGGAGTTCTCCGTGGCTTCCGACAGATTTACCGTTTTGTCCTTCGGGCTGTAGAAATCGCTCAGATGACCTCTTACGGAAAGTACCTGCACATAGCCGATACCGTTTTTCTGTAAAATAATCTCCGCCGCCTCTCTTCCGCTGATACCTCTTTGGGAACGAACCCGGTCATATTTGGCAAAGGTGGACTTCACCAAAGAAGAGGCCAGCAGAGAAAGCCCCATACCGATATAGACAAAAATCATTGTGGGATCAAAAAAATAGTATGAATAAGGCATCTTATCCTCCAAATCCTAGTAAGAAAGCAGGGGTATCCAAACGTTTTTTTCCTTCTACCTGAATTTCCAAAATTTCCAAATATCCTTCCCCTGTGGAAAGAAGAAGACGATTGTTCTCCTTATTGCGATACATCTTTCCTATGCCGTCTTTCTTCCGAAAGGCCTCCTTTGCTTCCTCCGAAAGGCTTTCCGGTAAATGAGCAAAGAGCAAATCTTCTTTAATTTCTGAAAAGCTTTGAAAATCCTTTTCTTTTTGCCGGATAACTCTGGCTTTCCAGATTTTAAAGCTTTTTCCGTTGGGAAGAATACTGACTGCAGCAGGCCAGGGATTAAAGGCCCGAACCATGGCCTCGATTTCAACAGCGGGCTTATTCCAATTCACAAAGCCGTCCTGCTTTACAATCATACTGCAATGACTGGCTTTTTCCTCATCCTGGGCCCTTCTGGGGCAATTCCCCTGCTCTAAAAGACTAAGGGTTTCCAAAATACAATCCTGAGAAAGCAAGGAAAGGGCTTCGAAAAGACTTTCTCCTGTTTCTTCTCCCGTTAATGGAAGCTTTTTTTGAAGCAGGATGTCTCCGGTATCCAATCCTTCCGCCATCAGCATGGTGGAAATACCGGTTTCCTTGTCTCTATGCAAAATAGCCTGCTGAATCGGAGAAGCTCCCCGATAAAGAGGCAGTAAAGAAGCATGGATATTCACACAGCCATAGTGGGGAAGCTCCAAAAGCTCCTTGGGAAGGATCTGTCCGAAGGCAGCCACCACAATGCAATCCGGCTTTAAATCCTTTAAATATGCAAGGAGTTCTTCGTCTTTTCTCAGACGATGTACGGAACGAACAGGAAGCTCCAGTCTTTCTGCTGCCTGTTTTACCGGCGTCTTAAGGAGATTTCCCTTTCTGTCCTTTGCTTTATCCTCCTGACTGATTACCAAGAGAATCTCATGTCCGGCCTGATGGATGGCCTCTAACCCCTTCACCGCAAAGTCCGGGGTTCCCATAAACACGATTCTCAAATCATTTCCTCCTCTTCCAGTTCTTCATATTGAACATCTTCCAAATCTCCCTCTACTTTCTCTGTATAGAGAACCCCTTGGAGATGATCATACTCATGGCAGAAGGCTCTGGCCAAAAAGCCGGAAGCATCCAAGCTAAAGGGCTCCATGTTCTGATCCAAGGCCTCCAGATGGATATTCATGGGCCGGGTAACCTTTCCTTCCTTTCCCGGAACGGAAAGACAGCCCTCTTCTCCGCACTGCTCTTCCTCTCCCACAGCTTCGATTTTAGGATTAATGCACACATAGCGAACACCGTCTCCGATATCCACCACAAAAAGCTGCTTTAAAATCCCCACCTGAGGAGCCGCCAGTCCAACACCATTGGCATCATACATGGTTTCAAACATATCCTGAATCAAATCTCTGGTTTTATCCGTCATTTCCTTAATTTCTTTACACTTCTTTTCCAAAATGGAGTCTCCGATTTTTCGGATGCTGCGAATTGCCATAAACTATACCCTCTCTATAAAAGATCAAACTGGAGCTGAATCAAAGAGCGTTTATCCTCTTTTCGAAGCTCCTCAACAAATAGATTTCTTAATCGGATGATTATATCATGGGATTCTTGCTTAATATAGATGATTTTCCTAAAATTATCCTTTAGCTTATAAATGGTGGCAGGGAAGGGACCAAATAACTCCGCCTGCTCCTTCTCCAATTTCCCCCGGATTCTTTTGATGGTCTTCTCCAGCATCAGACTTAAAAACTCTTCCTCTTGATAGCTGCATTGGATAGCCAGCATTCTGGCAAAGGGAGGATATTCCAGTCTTTTCCGAAACTTCTTTTCCGACTGATAAAAAGCAAAGTAGTCCTGTTCCAAAGCCAGCTCCAGTACTTCCTCCTCGGGACGATAGCTTTGAATCAAAACTTCTCCGGGAAGCTTTCCCCGTCCTGCCCTACCTGCTGCCTGGGTAAGAATCTGGAAAGCATATTCCCTTGCCTGAAAATCCGACTGGAAGAACAGCTGCTCCGCCGCCATAATGCCCACCAGAGTGACCTTCGGAAAATCATGTCCTTTTACAATCATCTGGGTTCCCAAAAGAATATCCGCCTTCTCCTCGGCAAAATCCTGTAAAATTTCTTCGTATTTCCCCTTCTTCCCTGTGGTATCTCCGTCCATACGAAGAATTCTTGCTTTGGGGAAGACTGCATGGCAGATTTTTTCCAGCTTTTCCGTTCCGGTACCAAAGGGGGAAATATAACTGCTGCCACAGTTTGGACATTTCTTTTCCAGTTTTCTGCTATAGCCGCAGTAATGGCATTGCAGCATACCGTTTTTGTGAAGCGTCAGACTTACGTCGCAGTGGGGACAGTTTAAGCTCTTTCCGCACTTTCTGCAGCTCACAAAGGGAGAATACCCCCTTCTGTTCATAAAGAGAATGCTTTGTTCCCCCCTTTCCAAACGCTTTAATACCGCTTCCTCCAGTGCTTTGGAAAAAATGGAACGGTTTCCCTCCTCCAATTCCTTTCGTAAGTCAATCAAAGTCAGCTTTGGCAGAAAACTTCCCTCCACCGCCCTGTTTTTTAAAGTAAACAGTCTGACTTTTCCTGCCTCCGCCTCTCGGAAAATATTGACGGAAGGTGTTGCAGAGCCGAAAAGTACCGGACACTTGGCCAGCTCTCCCCTTTTTCTTGCCACATCCCTACTTTCGTATCGGGGAGCGGTTTCCGACTTGTAGGAACGTTCCTGCTCCTCATCAATAATGATAAGTCCTAAATTGGAAAATGGTGCAAAGAGGGCTGAACGAGGGCCCAGTAAAAGCTTCACCTCTCCGGACCGGCACTTTTCCATGCTCTCCGCCCGTTCTCCCTGGCTCATTTTGGAATGTAATACCGCCACCTGTCCGGGGAAACGTCCCTCCACCCGCATTCTGCTTTGATGGCTTAGGGAAATTTCCGGAATCAGATAAATCACTTCCTTCCCTTTGGCAAGGCAATCTTCGATTAGACGCAAATACAGCTCCGTCTTTCCGGATCCGGTAACGCCGAAAAGCAGGGCGGAAGGCGCTTCCTCCTCCTGAAAATATTCCTGCATTGCAAAAAGAACCTCCTCCTGCTCTGCATTGAGTTTTGGAGCAGGATAGGGGTTTCCATATTGTATCTTTCCCGGCTTTGTTCTGTTCTTCGTCTTCTTCTTTACCGGAAGCACGGTTTTTAAGCATTGATTTAAGGTCGTTCCGTATTCCTCCGCCATCCAAATGGCCAGATCCAAAAGCTGTTTTTCTACGGAGAACTCCTTTTCCAAAGGAGAAAGAATGTCTTTAATTTTCTCTTCAGGGAAGTCTGCCAGCTCTTCTATACCGATTACATAGCCCTTTTTCTTTCCTCTTCCAAAGGGTATCAAAACAGGATCCCCGACGGATAAGGTAATTTCCGTAGGGACCCTATAGGTAAAACATTTATCGATAGATTCATGGGAAATATCTACGATTACTTTGGCAAACAATGCTTACTCCTTATTTCTTGAATCACCCTGGAAAGAGAAAGGGAGTTGGAAGCCTTAAACAAAAGCAGGTCTCCCGGCTTAATTTCCTTTTCCAAAGCTATAGACAGCTCCTCCAAACTAAAGCAGGCGCTTCCCGGCAGTAGCTTTTCTCCCATAGCTTTTCGAATCTCTTCCCCCTTCTTTCCTAAGGTAAATAATGCATCAATAGGAAGAGACTTTAAAAGTTCTCCGATTTCCCGATGATAGGCGATTTCATTATCCCCCAGCTCATTCATATCTCCAAGAACGGCAATCTTTCTTTTCGCCCCTTTCTCTGAAGCCAAGACCTTTAAGGAAGCCTTCATGGAATCAGGAGAAGCATTGTAGCTGTCATCAATAATCATAATGCCATCTTCCGTAGAAAGTCTGCCGCCTCTTCCCTTTAAGCCCTGAAATTCCAGCAAGCCCTGTAAGAGCTTTTGTTTGTGTAATCCCAGAGAAAGACCTATCGCCATGGCTACGGAAGCATTGTCCTCCATGTGTTCTCCGGGAACGGAAAGGGGAATCTCCTCCTTCTTTTCGTAAAAGAAAAGATTTAGCTTCTTCTCTCCCAAGAATCCCATGGCTCTGATTTTCTCTTCCGTAAGCGTTCCCAATATAGCATCCTTTTTCGGCAAATACAGGGAAACTTCCTTTTGATTTCCTTCCAGAATATGCATTTTCTCAAAGCAGGTATTTTCCTTGGTCTTCAGATTCTCCAAATGGGCGGAACCGATATTGGTAAATACTGCAATGTCACAGGAAGCAATCTCCGCAATCCTGTGCATCTCCCCGGGGATGGAGATACCTAACTCGATAACACTGATTTCTTTATTTTCCTTAGCCATGGAGAAGAGTGTAATAGGAAGTCCCAGCTGAGAATTGGCATTTCCCTTGGTTTCAAAAACAGACTTCTCCATGGAAAGTGCCTTGGCAATCATGGCTCTGGTGGTGGTTTTCCCTACGGAACCGGTTACGCCGATGACCAAACCGGAATACAGGCTTCTGGCATAGCCCCCCAAGGCCTGTAAAGCGTCAATAGTGCTTTCCACCGATATAAAACGTACCTCGGGATATTTTTTGGAAAGTTCCGAACAATCCTCCTCGGTAAAAATAAAGGATGCCCCATGCTCTATAGCCATGGGAATAAAGCGGTGTCCATCCTGCTTTTCTCCCTTGATGGGAACAAAGAGCCCCTTACTACAATCCTCCCGAGAATCCAAAATAATCTTGTCCACAGAGGAAAATATCTCCGAAAAAGGAATCTGCATCTTATTTTCCCTCTCTTTCCGCCTCTTCCAAAATCACTTCTCTATCTACAAAACGAGTAAATGTTCCATTTACCTCATTATATTCTTCATGTCCTTTTCCGATAACCGCAATCAAGTCTCCCTCTTCCGCCTGTTCTAAGGCATAACGAATGGCTTCTCTACGGTCCTCAATCTTTACATAGTTCTTTGTCTTCTTGGACAATGTACTTTCAATATCGGAAATAATATCCATAGTTTTCTCATAACGGGAATTGTCTGCAGTAAGAATGGTAAAATCCGCCATCTCCCCTGCCACTTCTCCCATACCGTAGCGTCTTTCCTTAGCACGGTTTCCGCCACAGCCAAAGACTACAATCAGGCGTTTCGGCTTGTAGGCCTTCAGGGTTTCCAAAAGGTTCTTCATCCCCATGGCATTGTGGGCATAGTCCACCAAAACAGTGTAGCCCCCTCTTTGCAGCACAACCTCCATCCTGCCGTTTACCTGAATCTTTCGTAAGGCGGATTGCACCACTTCTTTTTTGATTCCCAGAAGGGAAGCCAGAGAAATTGCCGCTAAGGCATTGTAAACATTGTATCTTCCCGGCAGATGGTTCCAAATCTCCCAATCCTCTTCTCCATGTCGAAAATGGAATCTACAGCCCAGAAAATCATGCCGATGTAAGTCTTCAATCTCCGTAGCCATAAAATCAGCCTGTTTTTTCAAGGCAAAGCTAAAACAGGGGCACTCTGCATTTTCTATAAATTCTTCGGAAAAATCCGCATCAAGATTCACCAGTCCCGTCTTAGACTGGGTAAAAATTCTGGACTTGTAATACTTGTACTCCGCAAAGTCTTTATGCTCATTTTCTCCGATATGATCCTCTTCAATATTGGTAAAAATACCATAATCAAAAAGAATACCGTCGGTTCTATGCATCTTAAAGCCCTGGGAGGAAGCCTCCATAACCAGGGCATTACAGCCCTTTTCCTTCATTTTTCGGAATGTTTCCTGCAAAGTATAGGATTCCGGGGTGGTATTTCTGCTTTCTTCGTGGATACCGGCGTAATCGATTCCAGTGGTTCCGATGAGACCGCAATTGTAGCCCGCTTCCGTAAGAATTGCCCGCACCATACTGGCTGTTGTGGTTTTTCCCTTGGTGCCGGTGATACCAATCATCAGCATCTCCTTGGAGGGGTAGGAAAAATAAAAGGCTGACAGCTCCGCTAAAGCCTTTCTGCCATTTTCCACCTGTACAATGCAAAGGTCTTCCCTATCCTGCATTTCCTTCGGTAAATCAGGAAGATTTTTCTCCACCACAAATACTCGAACACCCTTTTCCAAAAGCTCCGGAATTTTGTCATGGGAATCCATGGTACTTCCCTTCATGCAAAGAAATAAATCCCCTGCCTTAGCTCTTCGAGAATCATAGGAGAGGGAGGAAAATTCCTCCCTCTCTCCATCTCCCCGAAGGACCTTCGCTTCGCTTAAACAAGACAACCAGCCCTTCATCTATGCCTCCTTAGAAAATTCCTACAATCTTTTCATTTTCAAAGCCAATCTTTTTTGCTGCCGGCTCCTTTGGCAGACCCGGCATCGTCATAACATCGCCTGCTAAGCATACCACAAATCCTGCTCCTGCGGAGAGGGAAAGTTCACGAATTTCAATCCGGAAATTCTTGGGTCTTCCCAATAGATTGGGTTTATCGGACAAACTGTACGGCGTCTTTGCCATACAAATCGGAAGATTGGAATAGCAGGATTCTTCCAGCTTCTTTAATTCCTCTCTAGCCTTATTCGAATACTCTACCCCGTCGGCACCATAAATTTCCTTCGCCAAAAGTTCAATCTTCTGAGAAATCTTCTGCTCCGGAGTTTGCAAAGTATGGAAATTCACTTCCCCGGCTTCCACAGTTTCCAGCACTGCCTTGGCAAGCTCTTCTCCTCCTTCACTTCCCTTTCCGTAAGCTTCCATGATGGCGCAGCGAACGCCTCTCTGTGCACAGAAATCCTTTAAGAACGAAAGCTCTCCCTCGGTATCTGTAGCAAAACGATTTACTGCCACAACTGCAGGAACACCGAATTTCTTTACATTTTCGATATGCTTTTCCAGGTTCTCTAAGCCTTTTTCCAATGCTTCACGATTCTCCTTGGAAATCTCTTCCTTCGGAAGTCCGCCGTAGTATTTTAAGGTACGAAGGGTAGTTACGATTACGGCACAGGAAGGCGTTAATCCGGCTGCCGCACACTTAATATCAAAGAACTTCTCCGCTCCCAGGTCGGCACCGAAGCCTGCTTCGGTAACCAGAAAATCTGCTAAAGCCAAGCCCATCTTGGTGGCCCTTATGGAGTTACAGCCATGAGCAATGTTGGCAAAGGGTCCACCATGGATAATGGCAAGGTTTCCTTCCAGACTTTGCACAAGATTAGGTTGCATAGCATCCTTTAAAAGAACCGCCATAGCTCCGGTACATTCCAAATCCTTTGCATAGACTCTCTCACCCTTCTTGTTATAGGCTACTACGATTTTGTCTAAACGCTCCTGTAAATCCTTCATATCCTTGGCCAGACAAAGAATCGCCATGATTTCGGAAGCTACCGTAATCTGGAAATGATCCTCTCTCATAGCACCGTCCGCCTGATTTCCCAATCCAACGATAACATTTCTCAAAACTCTGTCATTCATATCCAAACAACGCTTCCAAAGAATCTTTTTGGGGTTGATTTCTAAAGCATTGCCCTGATGAATATGATTATCCAAAACTGCGGCCAGTAGGTTATTGGCAGAAGTGATGGCATGGAAGTCTCCCGTAAAATGAAGGTTAATGTCCTCCATGGGAGCAACCTGAGAATAGCCTCCGCCTGCAGCTCCCCCCTTTACGCCGAAGCATGGTCCAAGGCTGGGCTCTCTTAATGCCACAATGCTCTTCTTTCCTAAACGGTTCAACGCATCATTTAAGCCGATAGATACTGTGGTCTTTCCCTCTCCTAAGGGCGTGGGATTGGTGGCGGTAACCAGAATCAATTTTCCCTTCTGCTTTCCTTCATGGGCAGCACAAAAATTTTGGGATAATTTTGCCTTATATTTTCCATAGAGCTCTAAATCCTCTTCGGAAATCCCATAATTTCTAGCCACTAAAGCAATTGGTTTCAGTGTTACCTCGTGAGCAATTTCTAAATCTGATTTCATTTACTCCATCCTTTCTGTAGACAGTAACTCCTCAAATTCTTCCATGTTCATTAAAACCTTTCTGGCCTTGGTGCCTTCCTCCTCTCCAACGACATGTTCCGCAGCCAACTGATCCATTATCCTTGCCGCCCGATTAAAACCGATGCGGAATTTTCTTTGTAAAAAGCCGATACTTGCCTTGTCCGTTTCAATCACCAGTGATCCGGCCTCCGCAAAAAGCTCGTCTCTATCGCTTTGACTTCCTCCCGTCTCTTCCGTGGCTTCCTTTTCCAGGCTCTTAGAGATGGAATGGTTATACTCCGCTTCTCCTTGAGACTTTAAAAATTCCGTGACCTTAGCCACCTCTTCATCCGATACAAAGGCTCCCTGTACTCGGATAGGCTTGGGTAAATTCTGAGGGAAGAAAAGCATATCTCCCTTTCCCAGAAGCTTTTCCGCTCCATTCATGTCGATAATGGTACGGGAATCCACTCCGCTACTTACGGAAAAGGCAATGCGGGAAGGAACATTTGCCTTAATCAGTCCCGTTATGACATTGACGGAAGGTCTTTGGGTAGCAATAATCAAATGCATTCCGCAGGCTCTTGCCAGCTGAGTCAATCGGACAATAGCATCCTCCACTTCCGACGCCGATACCATCATCAAATCTGCAAGCTCATCAATGATGATTAAAATCTGGGGAAGAACGGAAAGTCCCTCCTTCTCTCTTTCTTCCTCGGTAAGGCCACGTATTTTTTCGTTGTAGCCGGATAAGTCTCTTACACCGTAAGCGGCAAATTTCTTATAGCGACTTGTCATCTCTGCCACAGCCCAGTTCAATGCCGCAGCCGCCTTTTTCGGATCCGTAACCACCGGAATAAGCAAATGAGGAATGCCGTTATATACCTGAAGCTCCACCACCTTAGGATCCACCATGATCATCCTGACCTCTTCCGGACTATAGCGATAGAGTATGGACATAATAAGAGTGTTGATGGAAACGGATTTTCCCGCTCCTGTAGCTCCTGCCACCAGCAGGTGGGGCATCTTGGCAATATCCGTTACCACCACCTTGCCTCCAATGTCTTTTCCCACACCAAAAGCCAGTTTCATCCGGTTCTCCTGAAAGGCGGGAGAAGACAGAATATCTCCCAAATACACAACCTGGCTGTTTTTATTGGGAACTTCAATTCCCACCGCAGACTTTCCCGGAATAGGCGCTTCAATACGGATATCCGCCGCCGCCAGTCGCATCTTAATATCATTGCTTAAAGATACAATCTTGGCTAATTTTACCCCCTGCTCCGGTTGCAACTCGTAGCGGGTAACGGATGGTCCTACAGAAACATTACTGATGCTTACGGTAATGCCGAAGCTCTTTAAGGTTTCCTTCAAGGTCTGGGCATTTTTCTCGATTTCACTTCGCTTTTCCTCTTCCTGACTATGGGAACGCTTCAAGAGGGAGAGCAGGGGGAACACATAGGGTTTTGCAGCCTTTTCCGGAACGGAATCCACTGTTAACTCTTCCTCTTTCTTCTCCTGAATACGCTTTTGTAAGTTTTCATTATCGGAAGCAATTCTTCGGCCATCGGCGGTGTAGACAACTCTGGAGGAAGGGTCTCCCTGTAAAAGACGCTTCTTCAGTTCCTCTTCGTCCAAGGGCTCTTCTTTCATAGACTGTTCTTTCATAGACTGTTCTTTCATAGACTGTTTTTTCAAAGACTGTGACTTTGGAACTGCGTCTATCTCAGAAAAGTCCTCCGGGAAAAGCTCTTCCACTTCCGAAGAATCTGATAAGCCTTCCACCGTGAAGGAATCCTCTTTCCAGTCTTCCTTCTTACTGTTTATTAAATCCAGTTCTTCCTTAACACTTAGTAAGTCGGAACGGAGCGCTTCCTTCTCCTTTTTTTCTTCCGCCTCTAAAAGAGAAACTTCCCTCTCTTCCTTAAAATCTTCCAAATGAAAGTCGGTGGTTTGAAAATCCGCCTCTCTCTCTTCCCGTCTCGATCTTCTTTCCTCCAAAGCTTCTCTCGCAGTTTGAGAAATTCTCTGTAAATCGCTTTTTGCCCTTCTTCCCGCCTTTTCCGCAGTCTGCACGGAAAATAAAGCAAAGAGACTCATCAGGGGCTTTTCGGTAATCATCACCAAACATAGTAATATAGCGAAAAACAGCACAATCATAGCTCCAAGACTACCTAAAAATTGCTTTAAAAATAAAAGAAAGATCCCGGGTAATACTCCCCCTTCGGTCAATAAATCCGTTAAATCTTCAGGAATAGTCTTTCCTAAAATAAGTACAGGAAGAAAAGCACCCAGAAAAATATACAAGAAGCAAATAAAAGGAATCTTCCTCATAATCATCGGATTGTTTCGATTTGCCATGGTAAAGGCAACAAGAAAAAATAATACAAAGGGAAAAAGAACACTGAAGGACCCGAATAAAAATACAAGCCCCTGTGAAAGTCCCTCTCCCACAATTCCGCAAAATCCTAAATTGCTAAGTAGCAAAAGTAAAGAAACAAGGAAGGATAAAATCAAAATGGCTTCTTCTTTGAGTCCTGCGTATGCATTTTGTTCTACATTCCCTTGTATAGCTTTTTTTCTGCTTGTACCTTTACCTGTTTTGTTTTTATTCGTCCTTTTTCTCGCCATAAATCCTCACAACTCCTATTTCTTTCCAGTGCATTATATAACATTTTCAAGACAAAAAAAAGCCAAGGCGCCCCTTGCGATATAGCCCCTGTAGTCCCATCTGAAATAGCCCCTGTAATAAAGATAGCTAATCCAAAAAAAATCTAAGGAGTCAGCTATCAAGGAATGGGTCACTAATTAAAGACATAATTGACTTTGTCTTAAATGCAAGATAAAATCTTAACATTACTGTGGAAGGGAGAACAGCATGATTCATGTAGCGATTGTCAGTCCGGAAAAATCTTTGGAGCCTATAGAAAAGGTCCTGCAAGACCCCTCCTTTGATTGTCAATTTTTCCCCTATATCTATAAGGACTTAAAGGATATTGACAGCATCTATGAAGACTGTAAAAAGAAATGTGATGTGATTTTCTTTTCCGGCGAACTGGGTTACCACTATATTCACCAGCGTTTTCCGGATAATCGTATTCCTTGTGCTTTTACCGCCTACGAAACCATTGATGTTCTTTCCATTCTGCTGCAATTTCAAATCGAACATCGGGATCAGCCATTAAACCGGGTATTCTGTGACTTCTTAACTGAAACCAACCATTTTATGGACATCCCCAAATATTTACCGGAAAAATTCTGCCCTATCTTTTACAAGGATCATCATTATGATTACAAGCATATTACCGAATATGCCAAAAACCTATGGAGCAAAGGAAAAATTGACTTGATTCTTTCTCGAAGCATCAATAATCTGGGGCAGCTGGATCAATTGCAGATTCCTTATATCGCCGTCTTCCCTAATGAAGAAATGATTCGAAGCTCTATTCAACACGCCTTGGACGAGCTTCGTTTAGGCAGTATCGCAGAGCAAAACCTCCTCAGTATTTTTCTCCGCCTTCCCTTTACGGAGGAGGTGGAAAAGGAAGAACAGGAATATCGGGAAGCCACTGTTTATAAGTTTTTAACGGAATATCGAAAAGAAAGTCATTTACATTTTGATATCGAAAAAGGCTTTAATCAATTTTCTATCCTTTTGAGCATTTCCATGGAAAAAGATCTGATGCCTATGCTACAGGAATTTCTTTCCGCCTGCAGGAAAAATCTGAACTTTCCTTTCCGTATGGGTATAGGCTTAAGCCATTCTAAGGAACGAAGTCGCTATTATGCGGAGCATGCCCTTTTGGAAAGTAATCGTTACGGAAGAAATGACGCCTTTTTTATGGAAGAGGAAGGAAAGCTGCTTGGCCCTCTTTCCCAGAAATTAAAATTGCTGGCTGATTACAGTAACCCGAAGGCAATACAATTTGCAAAAGAACAGGGTATTCACGAAAGTAATATCCTGAAGCTTATCAGCCTTTTTGAAAACGATCCTCTGCAGGCACTTAGTGCCCAATATATCGCAGAGCTTCTGGCCATCACCCCCCGCTCCGCCAGCAGAATTCTGGCAAAGCTTCTGCAGCTAAAGTTAATTCGTCAGGGACAGCTGGAGGAAGGCGAATCCTTGAAAGAAAAAAAGAAAATGCGACACGGCAGACCCGCATTGCATTTTCATTTCGAAGAAGAGGCTTTCCGCAAAACCTTTTTTATGGAGTAAAAAAGCTTATCTGCCTTCTCTTCCAAAGAAAAAGCAAGCCACGGTGCCGGGTCCGGTATGGCAGGCAATGGTGCCGCCAATCACAAAGGGCTCAATCTTCGCCTTCGGATAGCGTTCCAGAATCTTCTCCTTTAAGCTTTCCACATCCTCAGGGCAGGCGGAATGACAGAGAAATACCTTCTCCTCTTCCATAAATCCCTTCTTTTCCATCTTGGACAGCAGGTTATTAAAGGCCAGCTTTTTTCCTCTTGCCTTTTCGATAGGTTTTAGGGTTCCCTCTTCCGTAATCATGATAATGGGACAGATATTCAGTAAACCGCCGATAAATCCGGCCGCCTTGGAGATTCTTCCTCCCTGGATAAAAAAGCGAAGATCTGAGGTAAAGAAATATCCCTGTAAATGATTTCTGTATTCCAGAATCTTCTCAACAAGCTCCTCCATGGAAAGTCCCCGGTCTCTCAAATCTGCTGCCTTATCCACCAAGAGTCCATAGCCTGCAGAGGCGGAAAGAGAGTCTATAATCTCAATCTTTCTATCCGGAAATTCCTCCAGGAGAATGTCCTTGGCAATTTCACAGGAATTTCTGGTGCCGGATATTCCGCTGGATAAGCAGAAATGAACAATATCCTTTCCCGCCTCCAAGCTGGGGCGGAAAAGAGTCATATATTCTTCACTGTTTACCTGGGAAGTCTTACTCTTCTCCCCATTTAACATTCTTTCAAATAATTTCTCCTGAGAAAGGGAGGCATAAAAATCGTCTCTGTACTCCTCTTCATTTAAATAAAAACGAAAGTAGGCTAAAAGAATGTTTCTTTTTTCCGCCCATTCCTTAGAAATATCCACTGTAGAACAACAAGATAAAACGTAGCTTTCCATACCGTCTCCTTATTCCCTTCTGATGCTTTTCTTAGCTTATGCTTTTCTTATACTTTCTGCTTTTCTTAGTTTATGCTTTTCTTATACTTTCTGCTTTTCTTTTGCTTTTCTGCTTTGAATATATTTTATTGCTTTAATACTTTACTTATGCCCCTTTGTTTCCTTTAGCTGTTCCTGCTTTCACTATTCTCCTAATACATTTCGAATTGCCACAGGAGTTCTGTAATTCCAACGGTAAATTCGAATTCCGGAACGTCTGGAGGCCGCATTGACCACCTGACCATTACCAATATAGATTCCTACATGATTTACCACACCTCTCCTGTTGGCATAGAAAATCAAATCTCCGGGACGCATATTTTCACTGCTGACCTTCACACCGGTTCTGGACTGTTCCCTGGAAACTCTGGGTAAAGAAACGCCATATTTACTCATAATTGTCTGGGTAAATCCTGAGCAATCCGCTCCGTGGGTCAATGAAGTCCCGCCCCAAACATAGGGGTTTCCTACAAACTGGCAAGCAAAGTTTACCAAATCGCTTCGTCTCTTTGCCGCAATATTGGCTCTATCCTGTGCCGGTCTATAGGAAATGGCCTCGATTAAACCGTAGTTTACGGTAACATTGTTATCTCTTGTGGAAACATAGGCTCCCTGATCCCCCTCCTGATCATCTCCGGAGTCTAAGTCCAGCTGTACCCATCCATCCAGCTGATTAACCACGGAATATCTTTGATCTCTTGTAACCTTGGTCCAGGCATTGGATTCCGTACTGGGATTTGCCCGGACGTTTAAGGCATCCGTATTGACCGTTGCCATAACCTGGGCATGGGCAAGAGCCAGCTGCTCCGCTTCCTTTCCTTGCGCCACCAGCTCCGACTTTACATAGCCGGTGATTTCTCCGGAACGGATTTTCAGCCAACCGTTTTCTTCCCCTAAAATATCTCCTCCCGCATAGCCCGGGAATTTTCCGATAATGTTGTCAATGCCCTTGTCGGCAGGGTCGGAACGGATATTGATATAGTCTTGGGCCTTTGATACACCAAGGTGGTCATACTGGTTTATAACCTTTTGCTTTAAATTGTAGCTTCGCGCCTCATCCAAGCCATATTCCAAACTCACATTTTCCGCACTGGAAGATATATAAGCCTCTTCCACCCCTTCGATGGTATCCGCAGAAATTTTCAGATAATCCTTTCCGCTTCTTCCCAATACAATATATCGTTCACCCTTGGCACAGGAGCCTAAGGTATTTCCGTCAATCTTCTCCGGAGTAGAACGAATACGAAGCTTTTCCGCCAGGATGGTAACTCTTGGCTCCATATATTCCTTGGCCTTTTCTTTGGCTTTCTCTCCCTCCAGCAAAAACTGATTGGAAATATAGCCATCCAAACCTCCGGAACGGACCTTCACCCAGTTCTCCGTTCCCGCCGCCGGAGACTCTAAGATCTCCACTCCTGCTCCATTTTTTAAAATTCCGATAATGTTTTGAATATCATTTTCATTAGGCTGGGAACGGAAGTTAATAAAACTGGAATCACACTGTACCAGTCCCAGATTGGTATATCGGGAAAGAGCAAGTTCCTCTTCCTCCTGTTTTCTTTCTTCCACCTTTTTGGAAAGCTCTGAGGAACTGGCTTTCTCATCCACTACATCCTCCAGGTTGGAAGCGGAAGCCTCTTTCGCTACCGGCTTCTCTTTGCTTTTTCCGCAGGCTGAAAGACTGCAAAGGCAAAGCAAAATCAATATGGCATATTTTTTCATCGGCAAAATCATATCCTTTCTTTCCCAACGGAAAGCATACTATGAACTCTCATAGCCGGCTTTTTGCTTAAGTACTATCTAATCCTGTAAGCAGATAAAAGCTCCCTGCAGTCCTCTTTTTCCCTGACTGTAACGGTGAGAAAAAAACAGTTCCGGATTCTCCATGGTGCAATAACCGCTGATGGAAATATGTTCTTCTTTTATTCCGCAGTCCAGCGCTATCCTACGGTTTAAATCCCATAAGTCCAGTTGAAATTTATCCTTTGAAATCCTTTGAATTGGAGAAGCTGTATCTTCCCCTAAATCCGGATAATCCTCCAGGAAGGAAAGAGCTAAGTCTTCCGAAACAACGTATTGCTCCTTACAAATACTGGGGCCGATGGCAACAAGAATCTCCGCGGGATTTGAAGAGAAATGCTTTCTCATTTCCTCCACCACGTTTTGAAGAATCTTCCCCTTGGTCCCCCTCCAGCCGCTATGGCAGGCTCCTACCGCTTTATGAATAGGATCATAAAATAGAATCGGAACACAGTCTGCAGAAAAGCAGGAAAGTATAATTCCTTTCTCATCCGTGATTAAAGCATCTATTCCCTCATAATCTCTATCTTTTGTAATGCCCTTTCCCCTGTCCTTCGTGCCTACCTTCAGTACCTTGGTTTCATGGCTTTGCTTGCTAAGAACAAAGTCCTCAGGAGTTTTTCCAAAACGCTCTCCGATTCTCCGGAAATTCTCCAGGACGTTTTCCTTGGCATCCTCCGCGGAGAAGCTTAGGTTCAAAGAAGCCAAATGTTCCTTGGATACACCACCTTTTCTGGTGGAGAAGCCATGCTGTAACCCTATTTCTCTTTGGAAAAGGGGAGATTCCACCATTGGGAGAATGCCCGTGCTGATTGTATATTCCACCAAAGGAAAGGGATGTTCCTTAAGCTGATTCATTTATCCTCCTATAGACTTTATGCATTTTTCTCTTCTTCCAAAATCTTTTGAAGAGCAGATGCCTGGGGAAGGGGTAAAACCGCGCCATCAAAGCCTGCTTTCTTTGCACCCTCAATGTTTTCCGTTAAATCATCTATAAAAAAGCAATCCTTTGCTTCCAAAGAAAAATGCTTTAAAAATCTTTCATAAATAATATCCTGAGGCTTCATGCAATGAAAGGCCGCAGAATAAAAAATTCCGTCAAAATAATCCGATCCGGGAAGCACTTCCCTCCAAATCGGAACCAGCCTCATGGACGCATTGGACAAAAGATAAAGCTTTCTTCCCTGCTCCTTCTCCTCCTTTAGGATTTCCGCCACTCCCGGGATTTTTTTCATATTGAACTTATCCCAGTTTTCAAAACAGCTCTTACAAAGCTCTGCCACCTGGGGTGAACTGCAACGTTTCATCCATGCTTTCAAAGCATCCTCCTCCGACATCAGCCCCGCATCCAATCGAATCCACTCTCCGGAATAAAACATCACATCTTTAATTTCTTTAATCCAATCTTCTCTATCTGTATATTCTTGAATCACCCAAACCGGATTATAGGTGACTAAAACATTTCCCATATCCAAAACAAGATTTTTGTGCATTATCTTTCTCCTTTATTTTAAATGCTTCTCTATTGTACCAAATCAGAGAAAAAAGAAAAGAAAGAAAAAACGAAAGAAAAATAGACACAAAAAAACCCGAGCAATGCTCGGGAGTGACGAATCCGGGAATCGAACCCGGGATTCAGCCGTGAGAGGGCTGCGTCTTAACCGCTTGACCAATTCGCCTCAGTCGATTCAAAACCGACTAGCGTATATTAGCAAATATTTTATCCCTCGTCAAGAACTTTTTCAAAATCTTTGAAAAAATTCGGATAAGAAATCTGAATACATTCGGAATCCTCAATTTGCATGGGCTTTTCCGCCCTGCAGAGAAGTCCTAAAACAGAAAAGCTCATTGCAATTCTGTGATCCAAAAAGCTGGGAATCTTCTTTCCTTCCAGAGCGAATACAGAGCCTTTTCCCGGAATAATCATGCCATCTTCCGTTTCCACTGCAGAAATGCCCAGACACTGTAAGTTCTCCACACAGGCCTTGATTCGATTGGACTCCTTTACCTTAAGCTCCGCCGCATCATAAATCCGGGTATCTCCCTCTGCAATCGTAGCCAGTACAGCCAGTAGGGGAAGCTCATCAATCAAACGAGGAATTAAGTCTCCTCCGATATTCACTGCCTTTAAAGGTTCATAGTTAAGACAAATATCCCCACGCTCTTCTCCATACACTGTAGAGCAGTTTTCCAAGGAAATCTTCGCCCCCATCTTTTCCAATACCGTTAAAATTCCGCACCTGCTGGGATTCAGACCGATATTCTTAAGTCGTAAAGAAGAACCGGGAAGAAAAAATACGGAAGCCATAAAATAGGCCGCAGAGGAAATATCTCCCGGAACAAGATACTCTTCGGAAAGAGCCTTAAGCTCCTGCCCTCCCTCCAAAGAAATCTCCACTCTGCCATCCTCTAAGCTTCTTGTAGAACATTCCACACCCATAGCCCTCAAAAGACGTTCCGTATGGTCTCTGGAAAGACTCGGTTCAATCAGGGAGGTCTTCCCCTTGGCATAAAGCCCTGCCAAAAGAACGGAAGACTTCACCTGGGCGGAAGCAACCGGACTTTCGTAGCAAATCCCATTCAGAGGAGAGCCGCTAATCTCCAAAGGAGCTGTACCCTTTTCTCCTTGCATCTTGATTTTTGCCCCCATCTTTTCCAGGGGAAGGCAAACCCGCTTCATAGGACGTTTTTCCAGACTTTCATCTCCCGTTAAGCAGGAGGAAAAGCTTTGCCCTGCTAAGATTCCTGCCATCAGTCGCATGGTGGTGCCGGAATTCCCGCAGTATAAGGCTTCGCCCGGAGCCTTTAAACCGTGAAGACCAAGGCCTTGAATTCGGAGGCTGTCCTGCTCCTGTTCTATGGAAACACCCATTTTTCGGAAAACGGAAATGGTGGATAAACAGTCTTCCCCCGGCAAAAAGCCTTTTACTTTCGTTTCTCCCTTGGCCAAGGCAGAAAACATTACCGCCCGGTGAGAAATACTTTTGTCTCCGGGCACCGTTAAGCTGCCCTTTATCACTTTTCCCGCTCCCGCGATGCTTTTCATCATTCGATATAGCCTTTCATTTGCAGATAATTTCTCATCAACAATTCCATCTCATCATAATTGATGCGAGAAGCATTAATCATCAAATCGTAATTGTCCGGTTTCATCCATTCTTCTCCGGTATAATAACGATGATATTCTTTTCTTTCCTTATCAATCTTCTTGATACGCTTCTTAGCCTCTTCTCGTTCCACCTTACAATAGTCCATGGTTCTTTCAATACGTTTTTCCATATCTGCATAAACGAAGAAATCCACATGTTCTTTCCCGGCATCTCGAAGAACCACATTGGCACAACGGCCGGCAATAATACAGCATTCCTGCTCCGCCAGCTCCACCACCACCTGACTTTGAAAACGAAATAGATTCTCGGGGCTCACGATGTCCTCAGATAAACTGGGCTTTCCCAATCTGGGCTTTAAGGAATCCACGATCTTAAACAGCACATTGCTTCCGGCCTTCTCATCCGCCAGACGAAAATACTGCTCTCCGATAGCGGTTTTCTCTGAGGTGATTTTTAAAATCTCCTCATCATAAAAGGGAATCCCCAGGCTTTCCGCCAAACGCTTTCCCACAATTCTTCCTCCGGAACCGTACTGCCTACCAATAGTTATTACAAAGTCTTTCTTTAACATAGTCTCTCCTCCCCTTCTTAGGATAAAAGAATACGATCGTTGTCCAATGCCTTTCCTGCCTTTGCCATAAAGAGCTCCAGCAGCTTATCTACGGAAAGTCCCTCTCTCTCCTGCCCGAATAAATCCAAAACGATATTTCCCTGATCCATCATCAAAGTTCGGTTTCCAAGTTCCAAAGCCTGATGCATATTATGGGTAATCATCAGGCAGGTGATTTTTCTCTCTTCCACAATATTCCGGGTCAGTTCCAATACCTTATCCGCGGTTTTAGGATCCAATGCCGCTGTATGCTCGTCCAAAAGCAACAGCTTCGGCGTTACCATGGTGGCCATTAAAAGAGTAAGAGCCTGTCTTTGTCCGCCGGAAAGCAATCCCACAGGATGATTCATCCGATCCTCCAAGCCCATTTCCAAAAGGCTTAGCTGCTCCCGAAAGAATTCTCTGTCCTTCTTTTTCACTCTGGAAAATAAAGAGCTGTGGGAAGCTCGAAGATAGGAAACAGAGAGATTTTCCTCAATGCTCATGTGAGGCGCGGTACCCATCAGAGGATCCTGAAAAAGTCTTCCGATAAATTTACTCCGCTTATGCTCCTGTAAAAAGGTAATATCTTCTCCCTCTAAAACCACCGAGCCGCTGTCCAATAAAAAGCTCCCGGAAATTGCATTAAAGAGGGTGGATTTTCCTGCTCCGTTACTTCCTACTATAGTCGCAAAATCTCCGGAAGACAAATGCAAATTTAAATCCTGCAAGGCTTTTTTTTCATGAATGGTTCCCGCATTAAAGGTCTTATAAATATGGGATAAACTAAGCATGCTTCTCCCCTTCCTTTTTCTGTCGTTCCATAGCATTTCGTCTTAATCTGCTATATTGTAAAAGCTCCTTCACCTTGGTGGAAGAAATTGCCAGAGCCACAATGCAGGCACTGACCAGCTTGAAGGCTTCCGTGGGTACCTTTAAACGTAAAGCCAGTGCAATAATGCTTCTATAAAGCAGAGAACCGAATACCACACCCAAAAGGCGCAAAATCAGCTTTTTCTTTCCGAAAATGCTTTCCCCAATAACTAAAGATGCTAATGCCACCGTTACCATACCGGTACCCAAATTAATATCAGCCGTTTTGTTATACTGTGCGATTAAAGAGCCGGAAAGACCGGTTAAAGCATTGGACAAACAAAGTCCTACCGTAATGGTAAAGGTCGGATTAATAGAGGAAGCTCGGACCATAGCAGGACTGTCTCCCGTTGCCCGAATCGATAGCCCCAGTCCGGTTTTAAAGAACCATTTTAAGAAAAAACAAAGAAGAAGAACTATAATACTAAGGAGAATCACCACTCCCCACTCATTTAAAAAGGCATTATCCCCTGCAAAAAGCGTAAAAATCGTGTCTGTACCAAAGATGGACAGATTGGAAGAAAAACCCATCACCGCTAAATTCACGGTATAAAGGCCTGTATTCACAATGATTCCCGCCAAAATACTTTCAATCCCCAGAGTAGTTTGCAAAAAGGCCGTGACAAAGCCGGAAAGAGAACCGGATAACATAGCCATAAAAATTCCCAAAATCGGATGTCCGGAAATTGTAAAAACTGCAGACACTGCCGTGCCTAAAGTATAGGATCCGTCGGTAGAAAGGTCTGCGATATTTAAAATACTATAAGAAATAAATAGTGCCATGGCAACCAGGGCATAAATAAGCCCCAGTTCCACAGCTGTTTTCATAATTCCTACTGTTAAAAATCCACTCATCTTGTATCCTATGATTTAAATTCCTTTTCCGTCTTAATCTCCACAATCTTGGTGCAGAACGGCTTGAAGGCTTCTTTAATCTTATCTAAGGAATAGCCTAATTTTTCGGCAGTTTCCGTATTGACTGTTGCAATACCGTTATCAAAGGTCTGAACCGGAAGGGTTGCCGTGTCCTTACCTTGGCGAAGTACCTCATCCACCATATCCGCAGTAGCCTTTCCAAGCTGTACGTAATCTACGCCGTAACCGGCAAAGGCTCCATTTAACGCAAAGGAATCCGCTCCGCCGTAGTGAGGAATCTTCGCCTTTATCAGCTTCTCATAGAAGGAAAGCTCTGCCTTCTGAATGGTATTGTCTGTAGGAGTGAAAATCGCATCCACCTTCTCTGCAATCAGTGCATCCACAGCCTGACTTACCTCATCGGTGGTGGTTCCGGTCTTTTCTACTACTTCCACACCCTTGTCAGCCAGATACTTCTTCGCTGCAGCAATAGGCTGCTGAGAGGAGTTTTCACTCTTGGAGTACAGAAGACCGATCTTCTTTGCCTCAGGATTCTGAGCAAAAATCAAATCCATAATGGCATCCGTATTTAAGAAATCGGAGGTTCCGGTAATATTTCCTCCCGGCTTTTCCATAGAATCCACAAGCTTTGCGGAAACCGGATCGGAGGCTGCGGAGAAAACGATGGGGATATTTTTTCCTTCGGTCTGAGACTGTACTACCTGAATCGCCGGGGTAGCAATGGGAACAATCACATCCACATCATCCGCAATCAGCTGCGCAGTCATCTGGTTTAATACGGAAGCATCTCCCTGTCCGTTCAAACGATATTCCTTATACTCATACTTTGCTCCGGAGCTTTCAGACAAGCTATCCAGCTCCTCACAAAGACTGTCCTCAATCTGGTTTAAGGAGGGGTGATCCATAAACTTTAAAATACCTACCTTGTAGGTCTTTCCCTCTCCGGCATCTGCCTTGCTATCCGCTTCCTTGCTTTCCTCTTTCGCTGCAGTAGAGGCTTCTGTACCCTTCTGCTCTGTACCCTTTACACTCTCTGCCTGCTGCTTAGCGCCACAAGCCCCTAAAACCATGGCCATAGACAAGACCAATGCTACTCCAAATCTCTTTTTCATAATGTCCTCCTTAAAAACTGTAAGTCTAAACTCTAGCACAAAAGACCTTCTCTTTCAAGAATTCCCCCATGGGAATGCCCCGGCAGAGCGAAAAGAACCATACTTATTTTTCATATCTCCTATGCTTTGGCGAATCTTCTCTTGAAACATAAAGAGTCAGACTTTGACTGTACAAAATTCAAGAGTCAGAACTACGCATTTAAAAGACTCAGATAGCGCTCCATTGGAATACCCTTTTCAGAAAGATGATCCTCCTCATAAGCATCGATAAATGCTCCGATTTTTTCCACCGCCCACATTCCTGCGGCAAAAAAATCATTTTCCTGCATAAAACGCCCCAGAAGAAGGGCGGAGAACAAATCTCCGGTTCCCACAAAATGCTTGTCTCTCATTCTGTAAGGAATCCGGCAAAACTCCTCCTTCTTCTCGTCATAAAGGAAAACACAATTTTGTCCGTCAATCTTCATACTGGTAATACAAACCGATTTCGCTCCCGCCTCTCTTAGAGACTTCACCAAGTCCTTAGCCTCCTCTAAGCTAAAGTCCGACTGCTCCGGATTCTTCCTTGCCAGCAGCAGAGCTTCGGTACTGTTAGGAACAATATAGTCTGAAAGCCCCATAAGCTTTCTTCTACTTTCCACCGCCTCCGGTGAAATCCCGTAATAGAGCTTTCCATTGTCCGCCATAATAGGATCAAAGAAAATAACGCAGCCCTTCTCTCTTTCTTCCTTACAAAGCTCCGCCAAAAATTCTCCCTGCTTTTCCCCGGTAATAAAGCCGATAGCCATGGCATCAAAGGAAAAGCCAAGTTCTCTCCAGACCGCAACGCTGCCCTTCATATATTCCGTAGTATCTAAAATTTCCGCCTTGCCAAAGTCCAAAACATTGGAAACCAAAGCGGTAGGCAAGGAAAACAGCTGATATTTCATTGCCGTTAAGGTAGGAATCATCCCCTGCAAAGCCACCTTCCCATAGCCCGGAAAATCATTACACAAAAAAATATTTTTCCCGCTTTCTCTTTTCACATCAGCCATTGCTTTCTCCTTTTTATACTATTTGAAGTATACTTTATAGTGTGCTAACAATAATTCTCACATAAATTTTTTAGCGCTTTATTTTAGCATATTTTTAGAAAAAAAATAAGTATTCTACTCCGCTAGAATGAGTATCGGAGTAGAATACTTTTTTTATTTCTCGAAAGATAATATGCACGTTTCCTTTATACCGGTCTGAAAAAGGAATACTTCAGACTCGCCGGTACTTGGCTAGCAAGAGCGTTGCCGAAACAAAATCTGTAGGAATCCATTAACCAACGCGACTGATGCAGTACAGGTCTTTCATAGGGGGTAGTCTGAGCCCGTCAGTACTTACTGAAAGCGAGCAAAGCGAAGCTTGAAGTTAGTACTGGTAAGGAGGTACTTTTCTTCAGAAAAGGTACCTCCTGTACGTAGACCAACTTCCGAAGGAATTTGCTTTGCGAAGCAAAGTGAGCAGTGGTTAACAAAACCACTGCTCAGTCGCGAAGCTAGCGAGAGCGTGCCCCGAGGAAAGACCTATACTGCATCGGAGCGTAGCTTTTTATTTCTACAGTCCATTATTACTAAAGTCGAGCTTAGTCGAAAAGTATTCTGAATTCAGACCTTGTTATGAAGGAAACAAATTTACCTGCACTGCTCATAATTCTCACTGACCTTCTCCCAGTCTAAAACCTCGAAGAAATTTTTCAGATAGTCGCCTCTTAGATTCTTATAACGAAGGTAGTAGGCATGCTCCCAAACATCAATTCCCAGGATGGGGGTATGCTGTCCTTCTTCCATAAAAGGATTATTCTGGTTTGCGGCCTTTGTGGCATAAAGCTTTCCTTCTTTATCTACCGATAAGAACGCCCAACCGGAACCAAACTGCCCCAGTGCCAGATTCTGCAAGGTTTCTATCAGCTTCTCCAAGGATCCGAAGTCTCTGTTGATTGCCTCTGCCAGGGCAGGGCTTGGTTTTGTTCCCTTTTTAGGACTCATAACGGAAAAATACAAATTATGGTTATAGAAACCGCCACCATTATTCTGTAAAGCATTTCTCAAGGCCTCATCACTCACGGAAGAGAGAGAAGAAAGGATCTCTTCTACTGATTTTCCGCCAAGTCCCGCCTTTTCCACCGCATCATTAAAGTTCTTGGTATAGGTGGCATGATGCTTTCCATAGTGGGTTTCCATAGTCATCGTGTCGATATGGGGCTCCAGAGCATCAAAGGCATAGTCTAATTTTACTTGTTCAAACATAGTTTTCCTCCTTATTTGTTCTACTGTTTTCAGTATTTCCTTCTGCTTTTCTCAAACTTTTCTTAAAATTGAAAAGTATTATTATTTTATACTCTTAGTATAACAGACAAAGAAAAAGAAAAGTATAAAAGTTATATTAAACTAACCCTTAGTGAATTAGTCTGTGATAGGGTTCACTCCGGGCTTATCCATTTTCTCTACTTCCAAAGCCTCAATATAGTAAATCAACTGGGAAACATCCTTGGAAATGGAATACTTTCCCTGCCGTAAAACGCCCTTTACCCGAATCCAGGATTTTTCCGACTCCAATCCGGAAAGATCCAGGTCAGTTTTAAATTCAAAATTCACATAGCCACCGGTACAATAAGGACAGGAGGGACCGTTTCTTCCCACCAGGGTATAGCCTCCGAAGTTCATATACATTCCTTCAATGCTGACCGTCTTTCCTTCATAATCCTGAAAGTTCTTGTACCAGTCATTAATCTGAGTGGCATAGAGTTTATCTCCCACCACAATATCCGGCTTCTCCAAAGAATACTTTCCTCTGTCTTCTTTAGGATTGTAGGGATAGTCATCTATAGGATAGGTTCTTCCCTGCTCATCGGTTTCCTTCACGCTTTCTGCGGAATTGGTGCTTCCGGCAATTTTACTTTCTGAGGAGGGATTTGTATTTTCCGCCGCCACCGATGCAGCATCCTTAGACTCTAAGGCATCCAAAGCAGCCGCCATAGACATTGCTTCCTCTTCGGATACGGAAGAAGTACTTTCCGTACTCTCCACCTTTCCCGGGGTCTTCCGCACGGTATCCTTTTCCTTACAGGCTACCAAAAATCCTGCGCAAAGGGCAAGAAGAAGACAAGCCCTTCTCAAAGGAATGATCCCGTTTGCTCTTCTGCTTTTTCCGAAAATGCGAAAAGGCCCTAAGGCCTTCTCTTCTTTTGTATTCATTTTTCTGCTTAATTTCATTTTCTTATCCTCTATCCCTTTCTATTCCGGATTGCTTCAATCCCACAAAACAGGAAGAATAACACAATATCTATCACCACAATGGAAGCTCCCGTAGGAATCCTGTAAAGGAAGGATAGAGTCATTCCTACAAAGAATCCAAAGAGAGAAAGTATAGACGCCAGAATAATGGTACCTAAGAAGTTTTTACATACCCGCATTGCCGTAATAGAAGGAAACACGATCAAGCTGGAAATCAATAAGGTTCCCATCATTCGCATGCCCAGCACAATGGTGATAGAGGTCAGTAAGGCCAAAACCATGTTGTAGAAACGGGTATTGGTTCCGCTGGCTTTTGCAAAATTTTCATCAAAGGTCACCGCGAAGATGCGGGGATAGAAGAAAATGTAAAGGAACAGCACCACCACGGATAAAATTACGGAAAGCCGCATGTCCGAGGGACTGATGGCCAGGATGGAGCCGAACATATAGTTACAAACATCTGTATTCATACCGGTGGTCAAAGAAATCGTCATTACTCCCACCGCCAAAGCTCCGCTACAAAGCAGGGCGGTAGCCGCATCTCCCTTAATTTTGGAATTTTCTTCCAGTTGCAAAAGGAAAAATGCCGCAATCACACAGACCGGAATAGACACGGACATGGGGGCTAATTGCAGAGCATAGGCAATTGCCAATGCCGCAAAGCCCACGTGGGACAAGCCATCCCCAATCATGGAATATCTTTTTAAAACCAGACTGGTTCCCAAAAGTGTAGAACACAGGGAAACCAGAGAACCTACGATAATCGCTCGAATCATAAAATCGTAGGAAAGCATCGACCCTAAAACCTTAAACATTTAGCCCTCCAAATCCTTCACAAAACTTTTTCCAAGCTCCGACTCTCTATACTTTTCCGCCTCTCCGAAAAATAACTGCTTATGGGCCAAATGGAGAATATGCTTTGCTCTTTGTACTATTTCCTTCACATCATGGGAAACCATGATGATGGTAATCTTTAATTCCTTATTCAATCTGTCAATTAAATCGTAGAGCTCTGTCTGGGCCTTAGGATCCAGCCCTGCCACAGGCTCATCCAAAATCAAGAGCTTGGAGCCGGCGCAAAGGGCTCTCGCCAGAAGAACCCTTTGCTGTTGTCCGCCGGAAAGCTCCCGATAGCAGGACTTTCTCAAATTCTCAATGTTTAAAAAACGAAGAGCATCCTCTACCCGCTTCTTATCTTCCTTACGATAAAAGGGAAATAAGGAAAGCTTGTTTAGGCATCCGGACTCCACCACCTCGTAAACACTGGCAGGGAAATCCTTCTGCGCCTCCGTCTGTTGGGGAAGATATCCGATATCCTGCCTTTTCAGGCCGTCCCCCAGAATGATTTCTCCTTCACCGGGCTTTTTCAACCCTAATATGCCCTTTAAAAGGGTACTTTTTCCGGCTCCGTTTTCCCCCACGATACAAAGATAATCTCCCTTTTCCACGGAAAAATGAATGTCCTCTAATACCACCTTCCCTTCATAGGAAAAGCCAATCTTGTTTAGGGAAAAATAACTCATTAATTCAGTGCCTCCTTCAATGCCTCTACATTCGGCTTCATTAAGTCCACATAGGTCTTGCCTGCTTTGAAATCCTCATCGGTCACATTGTGTACCGCATTCAAAAGCATTTTCTTGGCTCCCGTATCCTTACAAATGGCATTTACCATATCCTCGTTGCTCATTTCAATATGGAATACCACCGGAATACCGTCTTCCTTTACCTTATCCTGTAAGAACGCAATGGTCTGTGCAGCAGGCTGGGTATCGGTAGAACAGCCCGGGAATGCCGCAAAGTAGCTTAAGCCGTACTCTTTACAGAAATAAGCAAAGGGGAAACGGTCTGCTACAATGATTTCCTTTCTCTTTCCGGAATCTACCACTTCTCTAAAGCTTTTATCCACCTCTTCCAATTCCTTCACATAGGCCTCAGTATTCTTCTCAAAAACGTCCTTTTTGGAAGAATCCAAGGAAGAAATCTTCTCATCCAGCTTCTTTACAATCTGAATGGCATTTACGGGAGAGGTCCATACATGCTCATCCATCTCCACTTCCTCTTCCTCGTGGCTGTCACTCTTTGCCTCGGAAGCCTTATCCTCATGGTCGGCAGCTTCTTCCTTAGGCTCTCCGGACTCTCCTTCATGGTCTTGGTCATGCTCCTCTTCTTCCTGCATTCCCTCAACCGTTTCCTCTTCCATTAAATTTACCGCATCCATCATTTTGAAAACGGAGGAATCCTCCTTGTTCATGGACTTTAACATACCGTCTACCCAGGCATCACTGTCTCCGCCTACATAGAGGAATAAATCCGCATTTTGAATGGTAATAATATCCTGAGGGCTTGGCTCATAGCTGTGGGTCTCGGATCCGGGCTTTACCAGCATGGTAACATCCGCCTCTCCCTTGGTAACAGCTCTTGCAAAATCATAAGCAGGGAAATTGGTAGCCACAATCTTCAGCTTCTCTCCGCCTGCCTTGCTCTCCTCCTTGCTGCTTTCTGCTGCTGCCTGTGTGGTGACTGCTGTAGTCTCAGTCTTTCCTGCATTACTTGCTCCACAGGCAAAAAGATTTGCTGCAAGTAAGGAAAATGTGGTGGCAATCGCCAGTTTTCTTAGTCCCATAGGGGCTCCTTTCTAGATAAATAACTTTAAGGCCTATTTTCCTCTTCCCGGGCACAGTTTTCACACAAACCGTAGAAAACCGTCCTTTTCGGATTCCAATGAAAGCCATGATGCACAAGAAGATGCTCCATCATAAAGTCCAGTTCATGACAATGCAGATGAATCAAGGCTCCACAACGGCTACATTTACAATGGAAAAAAAGATGTTCCTTGAAAGCTTCCTTCCTCTCCCCCACATATTCAAAGCAGGCCGGACTATTTTGATCGATCAGGTACTTATTCACCAGACCTTCCTCGCAAAGCCGTTCCAACTGCCTGTAAATAGTGGTGGTTCCGATGGGCCTTCCCTCTTCACGGAAATGAATCACTAAGTCCGCTACCGTGAAATGTTCTCCCTCTAAATTGGATAGATATTTCTGCAATTCCTCTTTATGCTGGGTTTTGTACTTCCCTTTTTCCATATCCGCTCCCCTACAAAATCTATCTCAACCCTGCTCTTTGCTCCCCTGTTTTCCTGACCATAGAGAAGCTTTCCTGTTAAGATTTCCTTTTCAAGCCTCAGAACTCTAAAAATTCATTCCAAAAAATGAATACAAAAAGCATGAAAACGGAAACCATTTTCATATTTTACTATTATTATTTTCCCTGTCAATGAAATACAGAAAATTTTCATAAAAGCTGAAGAAATTAATATCAAAAATCAGCCTTCTATACAGTATAGGTCCGGGCTCGGGGCACGCTCTCGCTAACTTCGCCTCGTAACAGTACTAAGTTCAAGCTTCGCTCTGCTTGCTTTCACTAAGTACTGACGGGCTCAGATTGCCCCTATTCCGGACCTATACTGCATGAAGGCTATAAATTGATTTGACTTTCACAGTCCCTTCAAGTTTTATAAAGATATTTTCCTTTTTTATAAAAAATTTTCCCTAAAAATGTTTACCAAAAGCTTCTATTGTCACCCCTTCTTTTTCAAGAGTCTTTCTGAGCTTTTCTACAAAGAGCAGGGCCTTCTCCCCGTCTCCGTGGACGCAGATGGAATCCGCCTGGATAGGGATTTCCTTTCCTGTGATGGCTCTGACCTTCTTCTCCAGTACCATGGAAAGCACCCGTTCAATAGCTTCCTCTTCGTCGGTAATCATGGCTCCCGGTTTTCTTCGATTCACCAAGGAACCGTCCTCCTCATAGGCTCTGTCCATAAAAACCTCAGCCTTTACAGGAATTCCCATCTTTTCCGCCAATTGGTAGAGCTTACCGGAGGCCTGTGCCAGAATTACCAAGGAAGAATCATATTCCTTTACCGCATCGCAAATGGCCTTAGCCAGTTCTTCCTCCTTTGCGGCCATGTTATAAAGGGCGCCATGGGGCTTTACATGCTGAAGCTTCAAACCATCCTTGTGCAAAAAGGCTTCCAAGGCTCCCATTTGGTAGAGCAGCATGGTCTTTAATTCCTTAGGCGTACAGTCCATATTTCTTCTGCCAAAGCCCTGCAAGTCCGGAAACCCGGGATGTACCCCTAAGGCAACTCCCGCATTTTTACACAGTTCCACGGTTTTCTCCATCACCAAAGGGTCTCCTGCATGGTAGCCACAGGCAATATTGGCAGAGCTGAGAAGGGGAATCAAGTGGTCATCCATTCCCAAGGTATAGCGCCCGAAGCTCTCTCCCACATCTGCATTTAAATCAACCTTCATGCTTATTTTCCTCCTAAGGTAAAGCGCTCAATAAAGCCGGTATCTACCTTTCCTTCCACAAATGCCTCAGACTGCATGATTTTATATTGGAAATCCAGGTTGGTTTCCACCCCCAGCACCAGCATCTCTTCCAAGGCTCCCTTCATTTTCCGGATAGCCTCTTGCCTATCTTTTCCATGCACCAAGACCTTGGCAATCATGGAATCGTATTCCATAGGAATCTTGTAGCCGGTATAAATGGCTGTATCCACTCGCACCCCGTTTCCTCCCGGTAAATGCAAGGCCGTAATGGTTCCGGGACTTGGCATAAAATTCTTCTCCGGAATTTCCGCATTGATTCTACACTCTATGGCATGTCCCCGTAGAAGAACTTCCTCCTGCTTCATGCTAAGAGGCTCTCCCGCACAGACCCGAATCTGCTCTATCACAAGATCCGTATCCGTTACCAGTTCCGTTACCCCGTGTTCCACCTGAATACGGGTATTCATTTCCATAAAATAGAACTTGCCTTCCTGATCCACGATAAATTCTATGGTGCCGGCTCCCACGTAGGACACTGCCTTGGCCGCATTTACCGCAGCCTCCATCATGGCTTTTCGACTTTCCGCTGTCACAATGGGGGAAGGGGATTCCTCCACCAGCTTTTGGTGATTTCTCTGGATGGAACAGTCTCTTTCCCCAAGAGCAATCACGTTTCCGAAGCTGTCTCCCATAATCTGTACTTCCACATGACGGGGCTCCAAAATCAGCTTTTCCAAATACATGGCATCATCGGAAAAGGCATTGGCGGATTCTCTTTGGGCGGTGAGAAATTCATTTTCAAAATCTCCCTCGGAAAAGCACTCCCGCATCCCCTTACCGCCACCGCCGGAACTGGCCTTTATCATCACCGGAAAGCCCATGGACTTAGCCTCCTCTAAAGCCTCCTTCACATCATAAAGAGCCTTTAAAGAACCGGGTACCACCGGCACGCCGGCTTCCCGCATCTTTGCTCTGGCCTGGGATTTATTCCCCATGCCGTCTATCACTTCCGGACTTGGGCCGATAAAGCAAATGTCGTTTTCCCTACATTTTTCGGCAAACTGAGCATTTTCCGACAGGAAACCATAGCCGGGATGAATAGCATCACAGCCCGTATTCTTGGCTACGGTAATCAAAGTATCCATATTTAAATAGGAATTTCGGGAAGATCCCTCTCCGATACAGACCCTTTCCTCCGCCAGTCGTCCGTGAAGGCTGTCCTGGTCTTCTTTGGAATACACCGCCACGGAGGGGATGCCCATGCCCCGAAGAGCTCGAATTACCCGAACGGCAATCTCTCCTCGATTGGCTACTAAGACTCGCTTAAACACTTCCGCCTCCTTTACAGCTTACGCACGCGGAACAAAGGCTGCCCATACTCCACCTTCTGCTCATTGGAAACCAGCACCGCCTCGATTTCGCAGTCAAAATCCGCCGTGATTTCATTCATCATTTTCATAGCTTCCAGAATACAAACCGTATCCCCCGCTTTGACAGTGTCTCCCACCGTAACGAAGGCAGGAATATCCGGTCCGGATGCGGAATAAAAAGTTCCCACGATAGGACTGGTGATATGCACCTCATTCTCCTCTTCAGAATTCTCCTGCTTTTCCGTAGCCGGACTCTCATAGACAAGCTGAGATGCTCCTCCCTGAGCAAGCACGGGAGGATGATCTAATTTACTCATAACAATCTTAAAATCTCCATCTTTAATGGACATGGTATTTAAGGAGGAATTCTCCAAAATTCTTACCAAACCCTCTACCTTTTCTAAATCCATTCTTTCTCCTCTCCTACTTCTCAAATAACTTGGATAAGCGTTTTGCCGCCAAACGACAATCTAAGACTTCCTTACAGGGCTTATGAATCAGCTTTCGCATTTCCTGTAGCTCCTTTTCCTCTTCCCGGAGCAACTTTTGTGCCTCCTGTACCGTAATCTTTTCAAAATGAATCTTATCATCCATCCTTCTTTGTACAAGCTTTGGCAAATCTACCGTAGCTACCGTAGCTATTTTTCCATAACCTCCGGTGGTTTGCCGGTCTGCCAGAAGGACAATGGGCTTTCCGTGGGAAGGAACTTGAATAGAGCCTAGGGCAATTCCGTCGGAAATAATGTCGGAGCCCTTCTTACTTTCAATATATGCCCCATCCAAACGAAGTCCCATACGGTCAAATTCGCTTCCCACTGTATATTCGCTTTCATAGAAGCTCTTAATTCCTCTTTTGGAAAATACCTCTTCCTCCGGTCCGGGAACTACCCGAATCTTCACTTTACTTTCTTCATACTCCTTTAAGGGGAGGGTTCTGGAAAGAAAGCTGGGAAGATAAATTCTTCGATTAATTCTGGTATCCAGATAATCCCCATCCTCTAATTTTCTTCCCTTAAAGCCGCCAATCTGACTTTTTAAATTGGTAGACCGGGAGCCCATAATCACCGGAACCTTTAAGTAGTTGGAAAAGGCAATATAGCAGGTCCGTCCGGTTCTTGCAGATCCTACTTTCAATACATCCCCCTTAGCCACATAAATGGCAGTATACATGGGAATTGCTTCATCATTTAACTCCGGTCGAAAGTCTCCTCCTGTAATGGAGATAATCATGGGGGCGGTAAACTCTAAGGTAGGGCCAATCAGGGTACATTCCAGCACTGCCTCATTTTCCGGATTATCCAAAAGCAGGTTTGCGATACGAAAGGCTCTTCTATCCATGACACCGTTCACATTAAAACCCTGAGACTGATAGCCTGTACGGCCTAAGTCCTGAACCGTAGTAAGAAGGCCTCCCTTAATAACTCGAAATCCCATATCAGCCCTCCTTATGCCACTGTACGCTATAGTTTCCTGATGCTACCGCCTCGGAAATCCTTGCATATTCAGCGTCTGTAATCGGATAAAAATGGATATATTCTCCGGCCTGTACCAAGATAGGATCCTGCTTTTCCGGGTCGTACATCTTCACCGGCGTTCTTCCGATTAACTGCCAGCCTCCCGGAGAGTCCACAGGATAAACACCGGTCTGAGAACCTCCGATTCCTACAGAACCTGCCGGAATCTTCACTCTGGGGTTTTCCAGCCTGGGAGTATGAAGCTTTTCCTCCAGACCGCCAAGGTAAGTAAAGCCCGGTAAAAAGCCCAGCATATACACCAGGTAATCCTTCTCACTATGGAGGCGTATCAGTTCTTCTCCGCTGATTCCGGCATGCTCCGCCACATAGGAAAAGTCCGGTCCCAGCTCTCCTCCGTATAAGACGGGAATCTCCCAAACCTTCTTCTCCATGCTTTCTACCTTGGTATCCATCTTCACAATAGCGGAAACCCTCTTGTAAATTTCCTCATAGCGAATCACCAAGGGGTTATACTGCACCAGCAGGGAGGCGTAGGCGGGAATCATATCCACAATCCCTTCGATTTGTTGCATTTTCAATAACTTTACGGTAGCGCTGATTCTGCGATTTACATCCTCTCCGATTCTTTGCTCAAACTGAATCAGTAAAGCAGAGTCTCCTGCAGTAAGCACTCGTATCTTTTCCATAGTTTTCCTTTCTCCGAAAACAATCTCTGTTTAAAAATCCCGTTCTTTAAAAATCTATATGCTCTAAGCTTTCATACATAGATTTTATGCGGTAAAGAGAGTGGATAACTTTGTCAAGGAAGTTAATCCCACATAAGCCGATAATACTACCACGACAATCCCCAAGAAAAGCAGAATTTTCGGATGCTTATAATTTTCTCCCATAATCTTCTTATTCTGAGAAGCCACAAGACAAATCCCTAAGCTTACCGGTAAGATTAAACCGTTCAAAGAACCTGCTAAAACCAGAAGCTTTGCAGGACTTCCAAGGCCTGCCATTACCAAGGTGGAAAGGAGGATAAATCCAATGATAAAAAGATTTTCTCTCTTAGCCACTGCAGGAAACAATGTCTTTAAGAAGCTGACAGAGGTGTATGCCGCACCAACGATAGAGGTAATTGCCGCACAACAGAGCACCAAACCGGAAATTCTCTGTCCTATTACGCCGGCTCCCTGAAGAAAGGCATCCGCTGCCGGGTTTTTCGCATCCAAGCTGGCACCCTTCGCCACAACACCCAATACGGCAAAGAATAAAAGGACGCGAACCAAGGCGGCAACAAACATTCCCATAACTGCGGAATAATTAATATCTTTCAATTTATCTTCTCCGGTAACGCCGGCATCAATCAAACGGTGCGCCCCTGCAAAGGTAATATATCCTCCAACCGTCCCCCCCAAAAGAGTAAGGATGGCAGGAAATAAACTTACGATGCTTGCTTCCGGAAGAATACTGTTTTTAAGGCCGGAGGCAATGGGAGGCTTTACCATAAAGATCACCACGAAGATGACAAGAATCATAATTGCCCCAAGAATTTTCACCAAATAATCCATGATTCCCTTGGCATTTTTAGATAAGAAAACCAGAATTGCCAAACCGCCTGCCAAGAAATATCCCGCCTTAGTGGGAATCCCTAACGTGGTTTGTAAGCCTAAGGCTCCTCCTCCAACATTACCGATATTAAAAACCAAACCGCCCAAAACTATTAAGAAGGAAACAAAGTAGCCTAGTCCCGGAAGAATACGATTCCCCACATCCTGCCCGCGCATTCCGCTGATGCAAAGCACACGCCAGATATTCAGCTGGGCAATCGCTGCCAAAATAACCGAAGCTAAAATAACAAAGGCAAAGCTGGCTTTAAAATCACCGGTAAACTTTGCCGTCTGGGTTAAAAATCCCGGTCCGATGGCTGAAGTTGCCATCAGAAAGGCTGCTCCAAGCAGTGCTCCGCTTTTCTTCTTCGTTCCGCTCATAATAAGTTCCTCCTTCTTTTTATTAGACAGTTGAACTGTTGCGTTGTTTATTTAAGACTTATTTATCAGTGTCTTTAAGTTAAGTCTTATACACAGTATAGCCATTTTTTCTCGAGCGTCAAGATTTTTTCCGGATTTTCCTGAATAAGAATAGAACGAAAACAGAATAAACATGGAACAACACAGAACAGAAGCAGAAATCCGCAGTATTTTCTTAAGAATTTTTCCAAGCTTTGAGATTTCTAATTTATTTTATAAATAGGCCGATATATAAGCTGGGTCTAAGAGCTACTCTTAGCCATTTGCATGAGAAAGGAGCAAATATGCAAAAGTTTTTTACACAAACTAAGGCATTTTCAAGAAGGATTTTGAAGGCTTTAGAAAATTACGGAAGAAAAGGCTTAGGAGTTCTTACCCTATGTTCTCTTCTGGCAAGCTCTCCGGTTTTTGCCGGAATCCCTTTAAAACAGGGAGATGGTGCAGTGAATGATGCCCAGGTCAATGCGGCTATTGAAGTTTATAACAGAATTCCTGCATCCATTCGTTTACAGTATGAGTTGAATCATAACAGTATTACTTTTTTTAACAGTAAACAAAGACGAGACAATGTCATCGGCATGTATACCGCTTTGGACGGAATGGAAGCAAACATAATGCTATCCGACCAGGACTTACTGGGAGCCTACGCTCTTGCCCATGAAATCGGACATTATTTCGATGATGTAGTATATAAAGACGAAGAAATTCTTTTACAAGAAAAGCGTTATGGAAATCAGGTCTTCCGCTATGTTACCAGAGGAAAACGCTCTCGTTCCGAGGAAGCGGATTTCGTAGCAATCTATCAGCAGGAAGCCAATCAAAACGGTTTGGTAACCCAATATGAGAAATCCGACAGTACAGAGTACTTTGCCGGAAGCTTTAAAGCTTATGTGGATACTCCCGAGCAGCTACAGGTTGTAGCTCCCGCTACTTATGCTTTTATCGATCAGTTGGTAACGGAATTTAACGCTAGCCACCCGGTACCGGAGGAAGCGCTAACTGCATAAGAATCTAATTAGCTTATATCAAGCGGCCTGAGATAATCTGAATCTCATACTTTTTAAACTTGTCCTATATAAAAAATAAGTAACGTATTTACAGCATTATTCGTAAACAGAAAAGAGCAGAGAATAGAAGATTTTCTTCATACTCTGCTCTTTTTTCGTTCATAACGGGTATTGCTCACAAAGCGTGTGATATCTCGTTTGCAAATAATATGATTCCATGCATGGAAAACGGACTTTATACTACTCTTTGAACTTCTGTTTTCCATGCTCCATCCACAGCTAAAGTATAGCCATCTACCATGGTATTGGACAGCATTTTTCCATTATCTTTACCCTCGACAGGATTGAAAAAATACCATTTATTACGGATTTCTTTCCAAGCAGTGCACATTTTTCCAATATTCGCAGCATCCTCTTCAGTAAAATAATACCAATCCTCTTTAATCTGCTTCCAACCTATGCACATTTTCCCTTGTTCACTTCCCTCATTTTCTTCAAAATAATACCAGGAATTATTGATAAACTGCCAGCCAATAAGCATATAGCCATCTTGGTTAAAATAGTACCAGCAATGATTAAGCCATAACCACTGAGCCTTTGGATAAGTTCCATCGGCATATAGAATCCACCAGCCTTTTGCATTTCTCTGCCAATTCACAATAGAAGGAACTTCTCTATCCACGCCTAAAACCTTAGGCTTGCCTCCGGAGATAATGACTTTTCCACCCGAAGCGCCGGAGCTGCTTGAACCGCCAGATCCACCTGAGCTGCTTGAACCGCCGGTACCGCCTAAGACGATTGTAGCTCCTGTTCTTCCGGAACTGCCGGAAGTATTAGCGCCGACGTTTCCTCCGGTAGCAGACGAAGGATCATTCGAACTATTTTTCCAAATAACATCCGTAAAATACGGATTTATATAACGCTCAGTTAGTCTTACCGGCGAATAGTTCGTAATAGTATTCTTTGTTCCATGCCAATCATCATCCAAACGAAAAAAAGCTGAATTTCCTATGTATTGCACCGAAGATGGGATTATTATATTCTCATAGTCGAATCGATTTACAAATGCCTCTTCCCCAATACTTTTTAGACCTTCCGGTAAAGTAATATCCCCACGAAAATGACAATATTTAAAAGCTTTTTTTCCGATTGCCTTTAAGCGTGATGGAAATATTAGTCTTTCCTTATCAAGACTCTTCTCAGCAAATACCTCTTCTCCAATTTCTTCTATAGAATCAGGCAATCGCAAATCTCCGGTAAAATTTCTAAATCCTTCCAGGGAATGGGGATCCAAGGCGGTAATATTTCCCTGCAATTCTAAATGAACATCATTGAGACAAAAGGACATTTTTGTATGAGCATATAGATCTCCATTTTGCTTAATTCCCTTCAGTCTTCCATTCCCCTGTATCCGTACTACATTTGTATCACCCTCTTTTTTTGCCGACCATCGAAATCCTCCATCTTCATGAGGAAGTATATTTGCTTCACCGACTTGTATCTTCTTTTGATAAACAGCCATACTTTCCCAAGGGATATATTTTTTATAAGTTCGATTTAATATTCCACAATAATAGGTATGGCCCGGTTTGATTTTTCCATTCAAAGAATTGTAGGCAAAGCCGTCAGTGTAAAAATATCTCTTTTTAATATTTCCATCTTTAGAATCCCGAATATCCACTTCCCTTAAAGACAAATTTGCATTAAATACTTTACCTGCATAGTTCTTATCTACAAAATCTTCTACTGTGATTTCTCTGGGTTCTTCCGTAATGTATAAATAATATTTTCCATCAAGCTCATCACCGGAAGTCTCCAACTCAAAAAAACATTTTTCAATTTCAGGAATTGTGTATACTTTAAAATCTCTAATTTGAGTAACCTCCTCTGTGCTTTGAAGATTTGGATCCTGCACCACAGTAGTAATATATTTATTGTAGTCCTCATCTCCGATGAATACTTTCGAATGATTGTAAATAGTATTCTTCCTGTCTCCATGTTTCAAAAATGCGCGTTCCCCTATCTTTTTAACGGAAGGCGGAATATTGACATCCCCAAGTTCATCACAAAAAGCAAAAGCACGCTTAGGAATTTCCTGCAAAGTGGAGGGTAGCTGCACATGCCTAATATTTTTCATATCGTAAAATGTCCAGCCATCTTCCCCCCCAAACGTTTCAATTCCTTCTCCAATGATTACGGTACTGATTTTATCTTTATAAGTCTCCCACAGGCGGCTGTGATTTACATCCATGGCGCCATAACCTTTAAAGCTCAAAGTCAGATTATTTCCTGAACCGGTGATTTCAAATTCTATATTCTCTCCGATCTTTCCTTTGGTAAGGGCTTTCTGAACAAGTACCTCCACTTTCCTTTCCACTATTCTATCTTCTATTTCTTTGCTTGCATATATTCTGGCCTTTCCCTCTTTTAAGGCTTTAAAAACAAATTCATTTTTAGCATTCTTACCGACCTCGACAATATCAGGATTCTCAGACCTTACTCTTAGGATAGGAATCTTAGGATCCCTTGAAAAGACATTCCTAAACATCTTCTCTATATTTCCCTCTTCTCCTGCATAAAGCCCAAAATTATTAGTATCATAACCGCTTGTTGCAGAAATAATGAATAAGGAGAAATGCGTGGCTCTGATTTCTACGGATTTTTCTTCCTCGTTTAAGCTAATATCTTCTATTTTTTCCGCTTCCGCACCAAGTTCATCTAAATGAAAAATAGAGATATTATCTTCTCCGGCCTGAGCCCAAAAGGGTATCTGTGAAAAATTAACCATTACTTCCCCTTTTGACATATCCGGCTGAATTTCAACACCATCTTTATCTAAAATACTAATATCTAAAATAATACTATCCTTCAGATTTCCTTCCGCTATCCTCTCAACTGCAGTCTCAACTTTCTTTTGCTCTTCTACTTTATTAACTACTTTAACTCTTAGCTTTGCATCCTTTGGGAATACACCCGGATCTGCCTTCACACTAAGCAAAATACCTGAAACCTCTTGTTCTTCATAAAAATACTCGTCTTGAGAATCAAGTTTTTCTGTGTCCTCCTGTAAATCCTCTTGTAAATCCGCTTCTTGATTTACAGCTTCCGTCTCTACAAAAGTCACTGCTTCTCCAGAAAAATTTTCTGCAGGAACAATGGTAGAGTGGATACAAGACATGACCAAAAATAGCGCTAAAGCTGTTCTCAATTTTCTCATACTAATCTTTCCTTTCCTCAGTATGCCAATCCATATTTTTTCTTAAACAGAATACCATGTCCATTATTTTCAAGCAAGAAATATATTTGTTTAATAAAAAAGCCCGACTGGATAGCCGAGCTTTTTTATTATTCTTTACTTGTATAATAAAATTGATTGCGTTAAATAAAGTATGAAAAATTGATTTCGATACAAATTCCCCCCTTAATCTAACCAGCGCATCTGCCACTCAATGGCGATTTCGCGAACTTCCTCTTTTCCGGCTAAAGCGTTCACCCAGTCCTTAGGAATCTCAGATAAGCCGTAGTAAGCTGCTGCAAGGGTAGAAACCACTACAGGAAGGTTCTTACTTCCCTTTACGGAAAGTGCAGATTCCACTGCTTCCTGATAGCTCTTGCTGTTAAGCAGTACCCAGGTAGCTAAAAGAAGAGTATCTTCGCAGCTTTCCTTTCCGGACAGCTCCTCCGCCTTCTTTCCTTCCAGGCTCTTTAAATCCAAGAAGGGCTTTAGAATATCAAAGGAAGCAACCAGTGCATCATAGTCCTTAACATCCTCTCTATGCTGCTCCTTGGCCTCTTCGTTCAGGCGCTTCTCTTCTTCATTCTCCGCCTCTTCCTCTTCGTAGAACAAAGCTACATAGTTGGCCGCAGCCTGTAGCTGCTCTTCCAGGCTTTCTCCCCCTAAATGAAGAACCAGATTACGAAGCATGGTGGCATACAGCTCTCCCATCAGCATCGCCTTAGGATTATTGTTTGTTAATCGCACTGCATCATGGAGCATTGCCCTGTCCATGTCACTAAACTGATGCAAACGTCTGCAAAGCATCATGGCAAAGGGCAGCATTCTGGAAAGGAAGGAATCATCCTCTGCATCCACACCGCAATCCTTAGGTCCTTTACCGGTGGCAAAGCGCATAATGCTGGCATCCATAGTTTCCACGGCATCCTGCCCCTGTCCTTCCAAGGCATACACTCCCTTAGACTTCCAGTCGTAGAACTTTTCCTGCATATCCGGGAAGGAAAGCTTTCTTTCGGTATTCAGGCTGTGGAACTCTGCCAAAAGAACGGATCCCATAGCAGGACGATAGCTAAAGGCCTGCTCTCTATAAGGAGCTTCTCCAAGAGCATTTTTCTCCTTGGCAATTCCTAAGCTTCCACCGATTAAAGCGGAGTACAACATGGTTTCGGAAAGCCCCTGGGTCATGGCTCTCTTTTCTTCATTTTCCTTCGCTCTCTCTTCTCCTCGCATCTTGGCATCCAGAAGCCACTTCACCATGTCCAGACTTAAGAAGAAGGATTGAGACCAGGGATTAATAATCAGTCCGTCCATCTTTCCGGATTCGGAAATGTGGATAGCCGCCTTCAGCACATCCTGCACCGGCATGGCGATAGCCGCTGTTTCTGCAGGATTCTTCTCGATTTGTTCCCCGGAGGTAAATACCGCAATGGCGTCTCTTCCATCCTGTGTTGTTAAATGGTTCAGAAGAACCTGACCATCTGCGATTTCTCCCTCTTTTTTCTCGGTGGATACGATAGCCACCAAAAGCTGAGCATTAAGCTCCATGGCCTGTAAAAAGCCCTGTAATACTCGCTCAATGCCGGCACGCTTCTTGTCTTCCGGCATAGCCTCTCCTTCAGGAAGCTTCTTCTGCTCCTCATGGTAAGCTGCAACCGCCTGAAAAATTCCGGCACTTCCCTTTAAACGCTCTTCCACGTTCTGGGTACGCATCTTATTTTGCAAAGCCACGATGGCTTCTTTCAGAAGAATAAAGCTGTTGCTGAAGGGATTGATTACCACACCGTCGGAATGGGGATGGTTAGCCGCAATCTGTAACAGCTCCGCCACAGGAAGTAAAACTGCGGAGGATTGCTGTCCTTCGTTCCCCGCCTTCTGCTCTTCCACATTAGTGAAAGCTGCGGCATAGCTTTTTCCTTCCTCGGTTGTTAAAAACTTCAGGTTAATCTGCTGCTGACCGTCCTTTTCTCCGGCAGGATCCGCCGCAAGAAGAAGTCCTCCTCCGTTGTTAATTAACTCTTCGATACTAGCAAAAATTTTATTTAAATTCTCTTGGTTTCGCTCATCGGAAAAACGAAGAATACTTTCCTCAAGTCCCTTGGCTAATTCGAGTTTTTCAGAAAACTCCTTCTGTCCCATCTCTTTCATCTAATCCTCCTAAGTCTCGCAAAAAAGGAAATATGCCCTTTTTTGTACTTCAGACAGTATAGCAAAGAATGGGGGATAGAGAAACATTTTGATGAAGAAAAATCAAAATATCACTTATGCAAATGGGCCTGAAAATCAGGGCGAGCTCAAATTGCCCCTCATTTCAGACCCATACTGAAAATCGTATTCGATATTTAAATTGTAATAAACGCTTCTCTATTTAGTCATCCTGCTCTACATTGGCTTTTCTGATGGAACCATCTACAGCACCAATTTCGTAATCGTACTCCATGTTTCCTACTTTAAAGTCAATCTCATATACACCGTCATCATCATACTCAACAGAAAGCTCTCTAACTTGTCCTGCAGAAACCCCGGCATGACCGAAGGCAATAGCCTTTGCCTTGTCTGCACTGATTCTCTGAGGAGCTGCCTGAGTCTGTGCCTGAGTCTGAGTCTGTGCCTGAGTCTGAGCCTGTGTCTGTGTCTGAGCCTGTGTCTGTGTCTGAGCTACAACAGCCTGTGTTTCTGTAGGCTGAACCTGAACCGCCTGAGTAGTACCCTGCTGCGTTGTTGTTACGATGTAGTCATCATCTCCCTCATTAATATCTTCAATGGCATCCGCAATATTTTCCCAGAGGCTGTCATCGGAATCATACTCAATAATATCACGGATATCGATATTTTTATCAGCAACCAGCTTTGCAATTTCGGAAATCTTCATCTTTGCCAGCTCTTTGGCATCTAAGGATCTGGCCTTATTGGCAAGGTTCAGTACGAACACAGCCTTTCCTAAGGAAATGTTATTTTTCCTGGCAAATGCGGAAGCATTGTTATTCTGAGTGGAAATCACCTGATGAAAAACTGCAGCATTCATATCCTCTGTGGACAAAGCTATCTCCATTTCTTTCACCACCAGCTTACGAAGAGTATCCGCCTTCTTCTGATCCTTATTCTGCACGGTTACCAATACGCCCTTGGTGTCCTTCGTCATATAGCCTTGCTGCACCATGGAACCTACGATAGCATTTAATGCCACCTGTAAATCCACATTATGTAAATCCATACCGGAAAGAACCTTATCACCGTCGCCGTTGGTTGCATAAGCTTCTAATACGCGGTTCTTTTGGTTGGTAAGAAGCTCAATTCCCGGATTCACATCCAGATCCACCAAGCTATCCACCATTAAGTTTCCTCTGTAATAAAAGATTCCCCCAACTATCAATACCAAAGCTACGCAAGCTGCTGCCAACTGCATCACTGTTTTTAATCCTAGACTTGTACGCTTATTTTCGATTCTACTTACCAGCACTTTTTCCATCTTTGCACCCTCTTCCTTGGAATCCAGTTCTGCGGTAATCCTAGTAAATAAGTCATTGGGGATAAGATTTTGAACAGCCTCTTGAAGCTCTTTTTCCATATTTTCCTGCTTCATCTTACTCATCCTTTCCTAAATGCTCCTGCAGCTTCTTAATGCTCCTCTGGTATTTGGATAAAACCGTATTTAAGTTTTTTCCTAAATACTCCGCAATTTCCCGATTCTTCCAGCCTGCCACGGCATGAAGAAATAGAATCTGTCGTTCTTCTTCCTCCAATATTTCCATGGCGGATTCCAAAAGCATTCTGTGGTCTGCATTTTCTACGAAGGAAAAGGAATATTTGGCGTCCACCGCCTCTTCCACTTCATGAATACTTTCTTTGTTCTTCTCTTTTCGGAAATGCATCAGGGTGAAATTCTTGGCAACTCGGAATATCCATGCCATCGCCTTATTTCCCCCATGATAGGAAGCTGCATTTTCTGCAATGCTTACATAGGTTTCCTGCAAAACATCCTCTGTGTCATACTTATTTTTCGTTAATGAAAGAACGTAGGCATACAATGCATTGATGCTTTTCTCATATATGATTTTTAGCGCTTCCCGGTTTCCCTTTGCCAGGGAGAAAATCAGTTCATCCGCTATTTCTTCCTGCCCGGGAAAATCCGCAACCAGCATACTCACATTGATCATGTTTTTCGTCCTTTCATAAGTACAATGCATAGAGAGGGCATTTTATTGCAAAGAAAATCAATTTTGTATGTTTTTAATAGCCGTGCTGGGCAAAAGCACATTTTCTTTAGCGAATTTGATGGCAACTTTCTCATTAATTCGGTTATACAGGGTCCAGTAAGATGGAGTATCCACCCAAAGACGAACACTGAATTCCAAATAATCTCTTCCTACCGCGGTAAGTCCTACGAAGGGCTCAGGATATTTTCGGATCAGCTCATCGTCCTGAATACAAGCCTCCAAATATCCCTTAATCTTTTCTACATCCTCATCCCGACCAAGCTGGTAAATCAAATCCACTCTCCGGAAACGCTCCGCACTGTAATTAATGATATTGGCATTCATCAGGCTGCCGTTGGGGATGGAAATACGCTTGTTATCCGGAGAAAGAATAACAGTATAGAAGATACTCACCTCCTGCACCGTACCTTCATCCGTACCGCTTTTGATATAATTCCCCACCTTAAAGGGGCGAAACAGCAAAAGCATAATGCCTCCCGCAAGGTTAGATAGGGAGCCCTGTAAGGCCAGACCTACCGCCACACCGGCAGAAGCCAAAAGAGTGATGACGGAAGCAATGGGAACCCCCAGAATGCTGACACAGCTGATTCCTAAAATCAGATACAGACAAAGTACGATTGCTCGAAAGAAAAAATTCCGAACCGTAGGATCGATCTTAGCTGAAATAGGGGTTTTCGGAAGAATATGTCCCAGCTTTTTAATGATAAATCGACCAATCAAAAACAATGCCAGCGCCAATAAAAATTTCCCCATAAAACGGGTAAGCCCCAGAGCTAAGCCGTTTCCAAAATTTTGGAAGCTCCAGACCCGAATTTCATTTTCAATACTTTCTACCTGATTCATATTATCTCCCGTCCCTACCACTGTAGATGGATAAAACTTTTTCCTAAAAATCATACCGGAGCAATATCCCCGGCTCTACTTTGGCTGTAAAAATATTTATAAAAATACCGGCTTCCAAGGTTAGATTCTTGGGTCTAACTTTTGGAGCCGGTATAACACTGCTATAGCTTGCTGAAAAGAAATATTACTCTACGATATCTCCGTCCTCTACCAGAATATCATTTCTGTGAAGGAAAATGAAGATTACACGGCAAAGGGAAATTACGGCAGCCAAAACACCGAAAAGAGTAGAATCGGAAACACTGCTCATCTTTCCGTATACGGCTTTATAATTGTAGAAAGAAACAATAATCACTACGATGGTAAAAATAATGCCAACCAATCCCCAAAGGGCGCCGCCAACAAATCCACCAAGAAGGGGAAGCACACCCATGATTGCAGCACTGGCAATCGTGGGAACCTGATTACCGAACATCTCCTGGTCACCTGCAAAATAAGCATAGAGTCCACGATTTACGTAGGGGATAAAGGCTAAAATTGCCTTATCCTCCTGACCGTTATTCTTAGCCAGGGTATAAAGAGCGTAAGCCTCCAAGCCGTAGCAAATCAGCCAAAGCAAGATAAACGGGATTAAAAATGCTCCTAATAGTGCAAAGATCTGTAAATATGACATAGTAAGTCCTCCTTTAAGTTGTAGGGCATCTTGCATCCATACAAATCCTGCCCTTGTTAAATTAACACTCCTAGTATACAAAAATAATATAATTTCGCAAGGCTTTCTTACTTATTTCTAAAAAAATATCGTTTATCCTTCTATAAGAAATCGTTAGAAATTCACAGGTTCCTTGATTTCTCCGGTTCTGGCAATCTTTTCCAAATGTAAAACCGGTCCTATACCATGATATTCTTCCCGTTTCTCCAGCTTCACCTTTGCAGTGAGCTTTGCCCAGTCTCTTGTTGAAAAGGGAGCAATTAACTTCTTGTCTCCCTTACAGATAAAGCCCAGGAAGGTCATATCCTCCGCACAACAGGTCATCGCCATACGTCCCGGAACAAATTCATTCTCCGGCATATTTTTTCGTTTTAAAATCATCGCGGAAAATGTGATTTCTTTATTCAGATAGCGCTCCGGGTTCTCCATGCAGTCCAAGAACCAGGTACCATAATCTTCATCTGCTAAAGTAATGGCATCCTGTCCAAGATCGTAGGGCAGGTCTTCCGGAAGAGCGGTCTGGGGAATTTCTCCATTTTTATCCTCCAGTAAAATCATGGCATTCTGCCCCATTGCCCGAATCTTTCTACGATAATCCACTAATTCTTCATTGGACAGATTATCGCAACGATTCACGATGCACAGCTCCGCATGACGAAGCATCTGCCCCAGGAAAGAACGCATATTGGAAAGATAGATCTTTAGGCTGGAACCGTCTAAAATCGTAATCACCTGATATAAAAACCAGTTCTTCGGCATGGACACATGATACTTCGGCTCACGATTTTGCTGTTTTGCCAGTACCTCTTCACTCATGGGACCGCCGTATAAATCATCCTGGTTCCACATCCCGTTCCACTCGATTAAGACTCTCTCCGCCTTATACTGTCTTGCCAGAGACTGCAATTTATCTTCCTGAAAATCAGTAATATTTTCCATATACACCGGCGTTGTATGATGTGCTGCCAGCTTAATAGGGTCATATTCCACTTCCCCATCCTCACAAAGAAGAAGGAGGGTATTGCCCTCGGTCTGAAAATATTCCTGCTCCATGGTAAATTGAATGAAGCTGCTTTTTCCTACCTCTAAAAATCCGTTAATCAAAAAGACAGGAATGCCTTCTCCCTCCGCTTCCCACTGTTCTCCCATTCTACTCTCCTTCCGTTCTATGCTTTCTTCTCCGAAAAGGAAAATAAACCTGTTCCTTTTCAGAGAATTCTTTTTTTAAATTTTAAAATTAGTCGTTAAACAAAGCCTTAATCTTGTCCTTTTTCAACTCAGTTCCGATGACCACGAACTTTCCGATATTTTCAGGACCGGCCTCACGGATTTCCACCTGTTCCGGCACCAAATCAAAGTTTACCCAAGTGCCGTCTGTGCAAGCCAGCATACCCTTTGCACGGACAATACCGCCGTAAGCACAGCCTTCAGCCATTTCCTCTAAAATCTCTGCCAAATGATTTCTGTCTACCTTCTTAAATACTTCCAAACCGATGCTGTCAAAAATTTCATCCGCATCATGGTCATGACCGCAAGCGCAGCCTTCATGATGATGGTGATGATGATGCTCATGCTCTTCTTCATCATGACATCCACAACCGCAGGACTCTCCATGCTCATGATGGTGATGATGCTCATGTTCCTCATCATGGCAGCCACAGCCGCAGGACTCATCATGCTCATGATGGTGATGATGCTCATGTTCCTCATCATGGCAACCACAGCCGCAGGACTCATCATGCTCGTGATGGTGATGATGCTCTTCCTCATCATGGCATCCGCAACCACAGGACTCCCCGTGCTCATGGTGATGTTCATGATGATGCTCGTGGTCATGATGATGCTCATGGTGATGAGCGGCTTTCGCCTTTACTTCTGCCAAAAGCTCCTCTTCCAGATTCTCTTCCTTCCCGATGATTTCCAGAAGCTTTTCTCCGCTTAACTCCGTAAGGGCTGTGGTAATCAGGTTAGCATGAGGATTGATGCCACGAACAATATTTACGGCCTCCTGAGCCTTCTCTCCGGAAGCAATATCCATTCTGGACAGTACAACGGAAGTGGCAAAACGAATCTGGTCATCAAAAAACTCACCGAAATTCTTGTTGTACAGCTTTGCCTTTGTAGCGTCCACTACGGTTACGGCTCCATCCAGCTTTACATCCAGATTCTCGGAAACGGTCTTTACAGCCGATAAAATATCGGAAAGCTTTCCAACTCCGGAAGGCTCAATCAGAATACGATCAGGATGGTACTGTTCAATAACTTCCTTTAAGGAGCTTTCAAAGTCTCCCACTAAAGAACAACAAATGCAGCCCTGGTTCATTTCCCGAATTTCAATTCCCGCATTCTTTAAAAAGCCGCTGTCCACACCAATCTCACCGAACTCATTCTCGATAAGAACAACATTTTCCCCCTTTAAAGCATCGGAAAGTAATTTCTGTATAAATGTAGTTTTTCCGGCTCCTAAAAAACCTGAAATAATATCAATCTTTGTCATAAAATCCTCCTTTGGGATGAATACATTTTTCTATGGATACAAGCGCTATTTTACGATAATCTTCCACCTTGTCAATATAACCGCGGTATAAAGTTAGCTATACTTAACTTTCTTTAGAAATATTAAATCATTTTTCCAAAAAATTCTCCTCCAAAACCTGCCATAGCTCTTCTCCGTCCTTCACAAGGTACTTTGCCCCATGCTCCTCAAGCTCCTTTTTATCCCGAAATCCATAAAGACAGCCAATGCTGAGCATACCCGCATTTTTCGCCGCATCCAAGTCCGTCTTGGTATCTCCCACCATGACAGCCTCCTCCGAAGAAATCCCCAGTTCCTTGCAAACCGTAAGAAGCATATCCGGATTCGGTTTTAAAGGAATCTTTCCATTATCTCCCAGTACCAGAGTAAAGCTGTCAGAAGCAAATACCTTGTCCAAAATAATGGACGCCTCTTCCTTGGGTTTATTGGTAATACAAACTCTGAAAATCCCCTTTTCCTCCAAGCGTTTCAGGCAGGCATGAATACCGGGGTAGGGTTCCGCCTCATAGGTACAATTATCCGGAAAAATGGAGCGATAATATTCATAGGCCTCTTCATAAAGCTCCATGACCTCATCCCCCTTAAGGTCCAAGTCCATGGCCTTCTCCTCATCCTTTGCTTCCCATTTTTCCGCCTTCTCATACCAAATCTGCGCATTCTTTTCCAGGCATCTTTCCACAAATTTCTTGGTCCCCACACCCACAAACTTCTTGGTTTCCTCCAGACTGACACCCTCCAAAGAAAAATGCTCCATGGTCAAATCCATATTTCTTTTTAGGCTGGCTAAGGTATTGACCAAAGTTCCATCCAAATCAAAAAGTACTGCCTTTATTTTCTTTCCCATTTTCAACTCCTCTATATACTTTTTAAAAGCTTTTAGTGTATATTCACTATGCATTCAAAGGAAATCTGCTGTTTGGATTTCTATATCTCAGCTAGTTGGATTTCTATATCTCAGCTAGTAGAATTTCAATATCTCAGCTTTCCTTTGAAAAAATAATCTTGAAAATCCAATGTTTTCTCCTCCACCAGTATAAAGAGGAAGAAAGGGAATGTCTATCATGGCTTATTATTACGCGGTAAAAATCGGAAAAAATCCGGGAATATACAGTAGCTGGGCAGAATGCGAAAAACAGGTAAAGGCTTATCCCAGTGCCAAATTCAAAAAGTGGAAAACAAGGGAAGAGGCAGAAGCCTATATGAACGGTAGCGGCAATTCAAAGCCATACGGCTCCGACATGAGCTCTATTAGTTTTGGTTCAAAAACGCCTTCTTCCCGGAAAGAAAAAGGGAAGGCAACTCTTCTCCCCTTACAAGACGGTTCTCTTTCGGCCATAGAAGAGCTTTTTCAGAGCACTAAGACAGACTGCATTGCCTATGTGGACGGAAGCTTTGAAAAAGACAATGGAGTCTACGGATACGGCGTGGTTTTCATTGAAAAGAATGGAACTATAGAAGAATACTTTGATTCAGGCCGGGAAGAAAGCTACCAAAGCATGAGAAATGTTTCCGGAGAAATCCTGGGAGCCTTAAAAGCAGCTTCCTTGGCTGTGGAAAAAGGCTACTCCTCCATCGCCATATTCCACGATTACCAAGGCATCGCCTCCTGGGCAAAGGGAGAATGGAAATGCAACAAAGAAAAAACTATAGAATATAGAGAAAAAATGCTGGAATTCCAAAAAAAGCTGATAATTTCTTTCCATAAGGTTCAAGCCCATAGCGGGGATTACTTTAATGAAAGAGCCGACCTCTTAGCCAAGCAGGCGGCAGGAATAAATATTTGACTTTTATAGTACCTTTGCCAAATATCAATTTATATATAAAGTGAATAAGCTATTGTTTACAAAAGATACCGGCTCCGAACGGTGGATGAGCATTTTACCAGCTTTTCTGCATTTATAGTCTGAAACAGGGGTAATCTGAGGCCGTCTGTACTTGCGAAAAGCAAACGAAGTGTAGCTTTTAGCTTAGTACAGCTACGTGCCGAAGTTAGCGAGAGCGTGCCCCTGTTTTAGAGCTATAATGCAGAAAAGCGAAAACACAAAAAGTGTCTTCGCTTCTACTATTTCTATACTCTCTTATATATAATTTTCAAACGTACTATAAAAGGAAAATATTATTCTCCTCGCAAAGCTTTCGCATCTCCTCCGGCCAGATGGATGCCTGTACTTCTCCCACATGAGCGCGGTCCAAAAGCAACATACAAAGTCTGCTCTGTCCGATTCCGCCTCCGATGGTCTGGGGGAGCTTTCCTTCCAAAAGCATCTTATGGTAAGGGAGCTTTGCCCTGTCTTCATTATGGGATAGCTTGAGCTGTCTCTCTAAAGCCTTCTCATCCACGCGGATTCCCATGGAGGAAATCTCCAGAGCACAATTTAAGGTTTCAAACCAGAAGAGGATGTCTCCGTTTAAGCTCCAATCATCATAGTCCGGAGCTCTGCCGTCATGGGGTTCCCCGTTACTGAGCTTATCTCCGATTCTTTGAATAAATACACAGCCGTGCTCTTTGGTGATGGCATTTTCTCTTTCCTTCGGACTGAGATTCGGATATCTTTTAAGCAGTTCCTCAGAGTCAATAAAGTAAATCTCCTCCGGCAGCTTCTTCACCGCATCCGGATACTTATACCAAACCTGATGCTCCATATGCTTGATAATACGAAAAATGTCTCTTACCGTGTTCTGTAGTACCTCTTCCGTTCTTTCGTCTTTTCCGATGACTCTTTCCCAGTCCCACTGGTCTACATAGCAGCTATGCAGATTATCCAATTCTTCATCTCGGCGAATGGCATTCATATTGGTGTAGAGGCCTTCTCCCACTTGGAAATTATAACGCTTTAAAGCAATCCTCTTCCACTTTGCCAGAGACTGGACAACCTCCACCACTTCCTCTTTTTTCCATGGCACATCAAAGGACACCGGTCTTTCCACACCGTTTAAGTTATCATTTAATCCGGAGCTCTTCTCCACAAAAAGCGGAGCGGAAATTCTGGATAAATTCATCTCCTTTCCAAACTCCTTTTGGAAAGTATCTCTGATATATTTAATTGCCTCTTGGGTTTCCCGAACACTGAGCCTTGGGGAATAGTCCTTTGGAATTACGAGTGCCATGCTTCTTCCTCCTTTAAGTCACATAAGATTAAGTGCCTATCATACTCTTCTTTTTTTCATTCGTAAAGACAAAAAACCATCTAAAAGGCTTTCATAAAAATGTTTAGAAAGCCTCCTCCAGATAGTATTTTGCTTCCTTACTTTTCCCCAACTCCAAAAAATATCCGTAAAGAAAATTTCTTTGCGCCTTGCTAAGGGGACAAAGAGCTGTAGCCATCAGTTTTTTCTTACTGGGATTATGCAAAAGCACATAGCCTCTTCCGCTTAAAAAATCTCCGGCATTGAATAGGCTTTGTTTTGAAAATTCCTCATAAAGCCCTAATTTCATTAAAATTCTTTCCGCTTCCATACAATGCTTTCCCCAGTCTGTAGGGAAGAAATCCCCCTTGGGAGAAAGCCAGCCCAGTAACTCTTTATCCATATCGTCCTCCATCCTTAAGAACATAAGTCAAGAATTTTACCCTATAGCTGTTTCTATATAGAAAAACTGTGAAAAAGAAAGTCTCTATTCTGCCCTTTCTTCTTCACAGTCCGGTCTATATTTTATCTTTTATGTCCACACTCCGGACAGAATTTACCTACATTGCCGGTATGTCCGCACTCCGGACAATTCCATTTATCCGCTCTAGCCTCTCCACATTCAGAGCAGAACTTCCCGGTATTATGGGTATGTCCGCATTTTGCGCAGGTCCAATCCTCCGCTGTGCCTGCTTCTGCAGTCGGTACGGCACCGTTTGCAGTTTCTTGCATAGGAACACTTACCTGTCCAAAGATGCTTCCCTGAGCTCCTGCATTTGCCTGATTAGCGGTATTTTGTCCCGCCTGCGCATTGCCCTGCTTAGCCCCCATGGAGAAAAGCTCGGAGGCATTGAAACCACCGGTCTGATTTGCCATATTCATTCCCGCAAAGGCCATCATTGGTCCTGTAGCGGTATTTCCTGCTGCAAGCTTCATAGCATCTCCCTGAGCCTTGGAAAGATAAGCCGCAGCCATGCTGGGATCACGGAAAACAGCATCTCTCTGCATTTCCTTAATCATCTTCTCATCTTCTTCCGGCGCCTTGATGGAGCTGATACCGAAGCTGGTAATCTTAATACCGTAATGTCCTCCCCAGGTACTGGAAAGAATATCATTTAAAGCATGAGCAATATCATCCGTATGGCTAAGAATGCTGTGGTAGCGGATTCCCTGTTCGGAAATACGGGAAAAAGCAGGCTGTAAATTGGTTAAAAGTTCAGACTTTAACTGAGACTCCACCTCTTCCTTCTTATAATCTCCCTCTACATTGCCCGCAAGATTCCTATAGAAGAGTACAGGGTCCGTAATCTTATAAGCATATTCTCCGTGACAGCGAAGGGAAATCTCTATGTCCAGATTAATGTTGGGATCCACCGCTCTAAAAGGAATGGGGTTTACGGTACCGTATTTATTGCCCACAATATCCTTAAGATTAATGAAATAAATGCGTTGATCCTTTGCCGTGTCTCCGCCGAAGCTCAAACGCTTCATAAAGGTCTTAAAGCTTTCTACTACGCTTTCACCCAGTGAGCCGTAGAAAATACTGGGTTCCGTGGAGGAATCGAAAACAAACTCTCCTGCCTCTGCAGACAGCTCCACGATGGCGCCCTGCTCCACAATCAGCATACACTGTCCTTCGTTTACGGCAATGACAGCACCGTTGGAAATAATATTGTCTGAAGCTCGAGTATTGGAACTGTTTTGTCCAATTCTCTTATGCCCCTTGGTCATGAGGGTATCATTGTCTAAGGAAGAACAATAGAAATACTCTCTCCACTGATCTGCTAAAACGGAAATTCCCGCTTCTTTACCTGCTTTTATCAATCCCATAGACTCACTCCTTTATGGTAAGCAAATTCATTTTTGTCCCTCTAAGACTACCATATTTTCCTCTAAAGGGAAAGAAAATCCCTTTCCAATCTTGACAAAGTTTTAGCGTAACAGGTAAAATGCAGGAGTAAATAAATTGCTTGAAAAAGCATTCAGGAGAAAGAGGGATAGGAAATGAAGCACATTATTACCTTAAGCACCAGAGATTTAGAGAAGAGCGTTGAGCACGGCGGATGTGGAGAGTGTCAAACATCTTGTCAATCTGCTTGTAAGACCAGCTGCGGTATCGCAAATCAAAACTGCGAGAACGAAAACAACTAAGGATTTCTCAGAAGAAGGAGCTGTGTGCAGACACAGTTCTTTTTTTTCGCCATTGATTGAAACACTATCTTTATGCATTGATTATCTTTATACATTGATTTTATTTATACTGATTTAGTTTATACATTAATTTTATGTATACATTTGTTTTATAGAAGGAAGGGTAAATGATTCACCAGTATTTGATGAACGGACGACACATTGTTTTGGATGTATACAGCGGAAGCATCCATGTTACGGATCCTATGGCTTATGCTGCCATCGGCTATTTGGAAAAAGGACTTTCCAGAGAGGAAGTGCTCCAAAAGCTTAAAGTGGAATTTCCGGAGAGTACAGAGCAGGACTTTCTAGACTGCTTTTCGGATATAGATGAATTAATCGAAAGCAAAAAGCTCTTTACTAAAGACAACTATGCGCCTTTAGCCGGAAAGCTAAAATCCCACAGCGGAAATGTGATCAAGGCTCTTTGCCTTTTGGTAGCCCACAGCTGTAACTTAGCTTGCTCCTACTGCTTTGCCTCCCAAGGGCATTATCACGGAGAGTCAGGGCTTATGAGCTTTGAAACCGGAAAAAGAGCCCTGGATTTCCTCATTGAAAATTCCGGCACCCGCCGAAATTTAGAGGTGGACTTCTTTGGTGGAGAGCCCTTGGTGAACTTCCAGGTTTGTAAGGATCTGGTGGCCTATGCCCGCTCCATCGAGAAGGAAAAGGGAAAGAACTTCCGTTTCACCCTAACCACCAACGGTGTAGGACTCACGGAAGAAATCATGGATTGGGCAAATGAAGAATGTCATAATGTGGTTTTAAGTCTGGATGGACGAAAGGAAGTCAATGACCGTTTTCGTGTAGACCGAAAGGGAAAGGGAAGCTACGATCAAATCGTCCCCAAGTTCCAGCGTTTTGTGGAAAAACGGGGGGACAAGGAGTACTACATGAGAGGAACCTTCTCCCATTTTAATACGGATTTTACGGAAGATATTGCCCACATGGCTGATGAGCTGGGCTTTAAAGAGCTGTCCATGGAACCGGTGGTTTTAAAGCCGGGAGAGCCCTCCGCCCTAACCGAGGAAGATTTGCCCATCCTCTATGAGCAATATGAAAAGCTGGCACTGGACCTGCTTCGCAGAAAAAAGGCGGGAGATCCTGTAACCTTCTACCATTATATGGTGGATTTGGACAGAGGCCCCTGCATTTATAAGAGAATCTCCGGCTGCGGTTCCGGAACCGAGTATATGGCGGTTTCCGCCCAGGGGGAGCTATACCCCTGCCACCAGTTCGTCTCCGACAAGGAATATAAGCTGGGAGATATTTGGAACGGTATCACCAAGGAAGAAGCTAGAGAAGAATTCCGAAACACCAATGTCTATACCAGAGAAGACTGCGGAAAATGCTGGGCAAAGCTATATTGCGCCGGAGGCTGTGCCGCAAATGCCTACCACTCCACCGGAGATATTGCCGGTACCTATGAGTATGGCTGTAAGCTCTTCCGAAAGAGAATGGAATGCGCCATTATGATGAAGGTGGAGGAATCCTTGATGGAGCAGGGGTAAGGAAGCCCATTGCGCAAAGTATTTAAGGAAATAGTGTGTTGAATTATAATTTTTACGCTTTTTTAGGCAGAATAGGTCTGAAATTGGGGCACGCTCTCGCTAACATCGCCTCGCAGGGGATACTAAGCGAAAAACTGCGCTTCTCTTGTTTTTCGCAAGTACCCGCGGGCTCAGATTACCCCTTTTTCAGACCTATTTTGCATAAAAAGCTGTATACGTATTATTACAAATTTGATTTCACCCTAAATGAATATGCAAAAATAACATGTATCAATACTATTTCTTATATATTGCTCAAAATGTACTTCTCCACCATTACTGCTACTCCGTCTTCATCATTGCTGAGTGTGATTTCGTCAGCTATTTCTAAAACATGCTTTTGGGAATTGGCCATGGCAATGCCTTTTCCGGCATATTCTAACATGGTAAGGTCATTTCCTCCATCTCCAAAGGCCATCAGCTCTTCTCTCTTCCAGCCCTTTTTCTCTAAAAGTCTTTTTAAGGATTCTCCCTTGTCTACTCCTAGGGGGCAGATTTCCAGGAAAAAGGGTTCGGAAAAGAAGATACTTAATTCCTCCCCATACTCCTTTTCCAGTCTTTCCTTTAAGGGAAGGAGCTCCTCATGCTCTCCCAATGCCAGAAGTTTACAAACTTCCTCCGATAAGGCATTTGGAAAATCTTCTACCTTTCGAAAGGGCATCTTATTAATGGTGCTTTCTCTATCCATATAGGGAAATTCCGGTCGTTCTGTTACAATCTCCTTCCCCTGATAGGAAAGGAGACCTAAATCCGCCTCTCTTACTGCCTTGGCGATAGGCTCATAATACTTCCGGGGAATCGTCTTCTCAAACAAAACCTCTTTGCTCTTACAATCCATACAGAGACTTCCGTTATAGGAAAGAACATAGCCTCCCAATTTTTCCAGCTCTAAGGCCTCCCACACCTCGGACATGCCATAGGTAGGTCTTCCGGAAGCCAGAATAATGCTGACGCCCCTTTTTACAGCTTCCTGCAAAGCTTTTTTGTTTCTTTCGCTGACCTTCTTTTCCGAATTGGTCAATGTTCCATCCAAATCCAATGCTATCGCTTTAAACATTTTAATCCCTTCCTCTATCCTCTATTATTGTTCGCTTTCCTTTTGACAGTATTATTTTTCTCATTACCTTTTATCTTATATCGGCAAAGCCGTGCCCTCTCTTATATCTCATTCTTCCCGGAATGTAAAGAAAACTTAAATTTATTATTTTTTTATATTCTTCTCCCGAACTTTTCCTTGCATTTTACGCTTCTCTTTGTTAGTATAACAGAACAAAATTTCATAGCTTATTCAGAGTCGGTGGAGCTACATAGGAGCTAAGAAGCCGCAGCAACCCCGGAAACGGAAGGTGCTAACCTGAGCGAACCATTTGTTTCGATCAATAAGAAGATTATCGACCATTGGCGAGCCCAATGGTTTTTTTATGTCTTTTCGAAGCTTTCTCCCACTCTGTATACAAAATAGAAAGGATTATTTTTATGTTATTTTCATCAGAACAGGTTTCCAACGGACATCCGGATAAAATTTGCGATCAAATCAGTGATGCCATCGTTACAGACATTTTAAAGCACGATCCCAAGGGAAGAATCGCCGCAGAATGTTGCATTAAAGACTATGATATTGTGATTTTGGGAGAAATCACCAGCAGCCACACCCCCGACTACGATACTCTTTGCCGAAACGTGTTAAAGAATATCGGTTTGGAGGACTTGGATCGCTATAAGATTCAAGAGTTGATTTCCGTACAGTCTCCCGATATTGCCATGGGTGTAGACCATGACGGTGCCGGAGATCAGGGAATGATGTTCGGGTATGCCACCAATGAAACCAAGGAAATGCTCCCTATTCCCTATGTTTTATCCACCAGAGCTTTGCAGAAGCTCCGTGCCTTTAATCTGGAAAATGCCTTTTCTATTTTAAAGCCGGATGCTAAGGCCCAGGTAAGCTATGATTACAAGGAAAATCGCATTGATACCTTCCTGATTTCTTCTCAGCACAGTGAATCCGTTTCCCTGTCACAGGTTCGGGAGATTATTCAGAAAATCATGGTGGAAACCGCTGCGGAAATGAATTTAAATACCGACTTCCGCATCTTGGTAAACCCCACCGGACGTTTTGTTCTCGGTTCCTCCTTTGCAGATTCCGGTCTTACAGGACGTAAGATTATTGCCGACACCTACGGCGGCGCTGCTCATCACGGCGGCGGCGCATTTTCCGGAAAGGATCCTTCCAAGGTAGACCGTTCTGCAGCCTATATGGCCAGAAAAATTGCGAAGGACCTGGTTTCCGCAGGAAAGACTGACAGATGTGAGGTACAGCTGGCTTATGCTATCGGTGTGGCGGAGCCTGTATCCGTTTATCTGGACTGCTTCGGTACCGAGCATGAAAATGTGGGAGACCTTTGGCGTTCCGTAATCGAAAAGTACGACCTTACGCCAAAGGGTATTATTTCCAACTTAAATCTTTTAAATACAGACTATAATCTGGTTTCTTCTTACGGACACTTCGGTAAGGAAAACCTGCCATGGGAAATCTAAGCAAATGTCTAAGGATTTACATTTCACAGAAAATAAAAATAAGAGCGGAAAGTCCTTTTTAGGCGCCCTCTTTCAGAAGAACCAAAAGCTTGCAACAGAAAAAGGCAGTCCCAAAAGACTGCTTTTTTCTCATCATTTTTTTCCATTGATTCTTTTCGGAATCAGCTTACAATTTCTTCTGTTTCTTCTACCTATCTTACTCTACAGCTATAAAAATCCGAAGCTTTTGCTTCCCTCTTCCCCCCTACTGTCCCTTTGCTTCTTTTTCACAGTCCTTCCCTTACTGTATGGAGGGCTGGGACTTTTGGCTTCCTACGCCAAGAAACTGGCAGTATTTGAGCTGTTTCGTAAGGGGACTATAGTGATATTTCTTCTTTCGCTACTCTCTTCCCTTCCTCTCTTTCTTCATCCAGTTTACTGCTCCAGAACATCTTCTCTTTTCGGAAAAGCAGATGTTCAGGAGGAGAATTTTCTGTATCCCTACAGCGAAAGTCTTCCGAACAATTCCCAGGAAGCTATTGAAAAAGCACTTAGCAGTTTTCCGGATACACCCCTTTATGAAATGAGCTTTTTCCACTATGGAGAAGGAAATATAGAGCAATTCCAGTACCAGTTCTTCTTTACTATTGATAATATGGAAGACAATATAAAGCTGCTGGAAAAAAAACTTCCCTTCCAACAAAAGGTAGAGGAAGAGAATATATTCTATGGAAATGGAAGGCTATCCAATGAACTATTCTTTGACATCAGCATCGATAAGAAGGGCGGAAAAACGGAATTCAGCTTTAGTAATCTTCCTTTTTAAAACAGATTTATAATAATCAAAAACGTTTTCCGTACAGTATAGGTCTGAAAGTGGGGCACGCTCTCGCTAGCTTCGCCTGACTGAGCAGTGGTTTTGTTAACCACTGCTCACTTTGCTTCGCAAAGCAAATTCCTTCGGAAGTTGGTCTCGTACAGAACAACTTTTCTGATGAAAAGTTTGTCCTTACATAAGGGATACTAAGCGAAAAACTGCGTTTCTCTTGTTTTTCGCAAGTACCCACGGGCTCAGACTACCCCTTTTTCAGGACTATACTGCCGGAAAACGATTTATTTTTCTGATTGCTAATAAATTCTAAAAAAGAGGATTGCTATGCGCATTACTCTGTTTCCACTGCTCCATCTTCGCCTTCCTCCTCGATAGAAACATAGTGAAGACGAAGAATTAACTTCGCCGTCTTCCCTTTAATGATTAAATCCGGAAAACTTAGTTCTACGGTAGCATTTTTCTCTTCTTCTCCATCCCCGTTTTCAGAGTTTCCCTCTCCGGAAACTTTTTTCTCTGTCTTGTCAGGAATATAGCGTAGTTCCACTTTTACAGTCTTTTCATTTTCATTCTCCGCTTCTCCAAGCAGTAAAGCTGGATTTTTTTCGATTTCATCGAAATAATCAAGATTTACATCCCCGTCCTTTTCAAGAACTTCTCCGGACAGAATGGCTTCTTTTTCCAGATGGATTGTGTCTTCCAGAATATACTCCCCATCATAAAGAAGTTCTACGGAAGCAGGGATTTTTCCTTCATCCATAACTTCTTTTAATTGAATATCCTTATATCTCCAAGCATCATAGTCTTTTGGAAGCTGTTTATCATCTAATTGGAAATCCCAAACAGAGCGATTTGCATCATACACTCCCTCCGTCAGGACCTTTCCTCCCCGAAGCAACTCCGCCTTGATGATGTCTTTCCCCGTTTCTACAGCACGGTAAACAAAATGATCTTTATCTGTTGGAAGGGTTTTCACCTCTCCATTTTCATAGGTCAGGCGAATCTCATCCGCATAAGCCCACCTATAATCCTTTTGCACCTGAATAAAACTTGGGAGCTTAATCAAAGAGTCTTCGTTTTGGAAATATACCGGAAAAGTTGTTCCAATTTCCGGTAAGGGGCTTCCCTGTTCTTTATCCACGGTAATGCCATGCTTTGCAAAGTCTGCATAAGGAACATCCTGTCTGCTTACGTCTGCAAAATGTAGGTCAAGAATGGTGTCAGAAAGATCCAAGCTATCCCCTACTGCTCTGGCATTTGGCTTTCTTGTAAAATCAAAATAGGCAATTTTTTGTTCTTTTTTGTCTTTTTTCAGCTTTCTGGAACGGGCAAGAGCATTATCCACTGCACTGACCTCGCCCAATGTGGACTGGGTTGCAGAAGCTACCGCATCATAGGCTTCGCCCTTTTTCTCCTTCAGGTTTTTCTCCAGTTCTTTTACATCCTCTAAGCCTTTGAGATAATCAAAGATCTTAAAGGTCTTGTCCTGATAGCTGTCATCTTCCGTGTATTTCACATTGCTAACTTCTGCAATCTTGCCGTCTTTAATGCTGACTTTTACGATATCCGGACCGCTTTGCTCATAGTATCTTGACCAAGTTCCCGTACCGTAGAAAACACCATCTGCAAGCAAGGATTCCGCCTTCTTATCCGGATTTTCTTTTCCTGTTTCCACTTTAGAATTTTCTGCTTTAGAATTCTCCTGAGGCAGTTCAGTCTTGGAATTTTTCTTATCTTGCTCACCCACTCCGCTAGAGGAAGCTCCTGCATTTCCGCTTGCTCCGGCATTGCTTCCATTCCTGTTTATATTACCGCTTCCGTTACTTCCTGCTCCACTGCTTCTTCTTCCGGAGTGACTGCGTGTAGAACTTGTTCTCTCCGGACGAGCTTCCGTATTTTCAATCGTTCTGGAAACACCTTTTACATCGGATTTTTTTGTGATAAAGCCTTTTCCCTCAACAAACTGCACTACACCGTTTACCGTCCATTGTCCCTCTTCATTTACGGTATAACCGTCCTTGCTCATGCCGTTTTGCAGGAGAATTCCCTTTTTCTCGCCTTCTTCTTCTTCAAAATAATAGCAATATCCGTCAATCCATTGCCAGCCTCTAAGCTCCTGTCCCTCTGTAGGGCTTCCCTCCCGGTTATCGTAAAAGCGATAGGCACCCTTACTGTCTTGATGCCAGCCTCTTGCCATAGAACCTTCTACCGCCTCATTTTTATTTTGAAAATAATAGTTAGCGCCCTTAATATCTTGACTTCCCAGAAGCATCTCTCCGGAGTCCTGAGAAAGATAATACCAATTTCCCTTATCCATAAGCCAATCCTTTACCGGCTTACCTTCTTTCTCATAGAACCATTTTCCATTCATTGCTTTCCACTCGCCGGTATTTGCAGTCTCTGCAGCAAATGCTTTTCCCTGCACCAAAATTGTAGGCAAGACAAAAGCAAGGGATAGAATAACCCCTTTCGTCATCTTCTTCATTTTAAACCTCTTTCTATAAACTGTGATTTACGGCCTCACGTCCAGGTTTAATTTTCTTAACGCCCCTTACTATGCTTTCCGGTTTATCCAAAAATGAAGCTTAGTTCTTTGCTTTTCTCTGCCGGCATATTCTAAAAATGATAAGAAATCATTTGAATAGAAAAGTTAGTCGAACTCGCCTGTTTCAATTATTATTATTTAAATCGGTTAGCCATATCTACCCAATCAGTATATTGCTATTTTTAAGAATAATAAATAAAATCTTCGTTATGAATATCATTAATAATTTTTATATTTTTTCCCCATATATTAAAAGAGCTCATACCCTTTACAAAGTGACAATGTGTTAGAGAAATCTTCTGAAAATCTCTTTAGAATTTGATATGGAATTTTCATTGTTATTCTCTCATCGTTTTTGTTATGATAGTGTTGGTTAGATAGTTCTAACTCAATAGACTAGTAAAGCTGTCTAATTCTGATTTAATTGTTTAGTAGATTGAAAATCTACATAAGGAGGAAGCGATGAGAGAGAATTTTCAAAATATTGATGGGAAGAAGTTAGAAATTGTTCACGAAATAAAGTCCGCCTATGATGAAGGTAAGATTTCCTTGGAAGAAGCCAGAAAAGCGCTGAAGGATAGAGTACAACACCTGGCCCCCTATGAAATTGCCATTATCGAGCAGGAAATGGTGGAGGAAACCGAAGACGAGTGCATTAAGGAAGATATTCAGGCCATGCTGGAGGTCTTCCAGGATGTTTTAGTCACAAAGGATCAAGAGCTTCCGGAAAATCATCCTATCTCCTGTTACCGTAGGGAAAATGCCAAAATGAAGGAATTACTGTTTTCTGTAGAGGATTTGGTGCAGTATCCCCTCATTAAAAACCAATGGCTGGAACTATATGAAGAATTGTTGAAATTCAAAATTCATTTGTCCAGAAAACAAAACCAGCTCTATCCGGTTTTGGAAAAGAAGGGCTTTACCCGCCCTACCACCACCATGTGGACGCTGGATGACTTTATCCGGGATGAGATTGCAGAGTGCTACAAGCTTCTTTTAGAGGATAAGGAAGAGGAGTTTATCGGAAAGCAGGCAGAGCTTGTGGCGGATGTTCGGGATTTGATGGACAAGGAGGAAAATATCCTCTACCCCACTTCCTTGGAGATGATAAGTGACGAAGAGTTTCGCTATATGGCTGAGGGAGACCGGGAAATCGGCTTTGCTTATATTACCGTTGAGCCGGAAAAATCTCCAAAGCAAAACGTCTCCCATACCGCTTCTCAGAGTACCTCTCCCCTCTCCGGTCTTTCCTCTGCTCCCGGCTTTGCGGAAGAGCTTGCCGGTCTTCTAGGAAAATACGGCTTTAACAATAAAGAAGAAAAATTGAATGTTACTACCGGTCAGCTTACTCTGGAGCAGATTAATCTGATTTACCAGCATATGCCGGTGGATCTTTCCTATGTAGATGAAAATGAACTGGTTTGCTTCTATACCGACACCAAGCACAGAGTTTTCCCCAGAAGTAAAAATGTCATCGGTAGAGATGTGAAAAACTGTCATCCAAAAGCTTCGGTACATATCGTTGAAGAAATAATCAAGAAGTTCCGTTCCGGAGAGCAGGACAAGGCGGAGTTTTGGATTAATAAGCCGGACCTCTTTATTTACATCATCTACTATGCGGTTCGGGATGAAAACGGAAAGTTCCGGGGTGTGCTGGAAATGATGCAGGACTGCACCCATATCCGTTCCTTACAAGGCTCTCAAACTCTTCTAACCTGGGAGCAACAGGAAAAGGGAGAAAGCAAGGAGACTTCTGAAGACGAAGACAAGAGGGAAGGCTCAAAGACTTCTGAAGATGTAGGCAATAAAGAAAGCGCAGGGACTTTGGCAGCCGGCAAGCTGACGGAAATCAACGAAGACACCCTGCTAAAGGATATTTTGGAAGCAGATCCCAATGTAAAGACTCTCCTTTTCCGATTAAGTGACCGCTTTAAGGCCTTAAACACTCCTCTTGCTCGTATTATGATGCCGAAAGCCACGGTAAAGATTATGAGTGAACGGGCAGAGGTGGATTTGGATACCCTGCTTCGAGAGCTTCGGGAGTATTTTAAACTATGAGTATTCAAGGTTTACTCTTAGGCTTGGTGTGTTTTCTCTGCATAGGGATATTTCACCCCATAGTGGTATATGCGGAATATTACTTTAGTAAGAAAATAGCCTGGCTTTTTTTCTTAATCGGTTTATTCGCTTGTATAGCCAGCCTTTTTCTTCCTTCTCTATTCCTCTCCGGAAGCCTGGCCATCTTCGGCATCTCCTGCTTTTGGAGTATCCATGAATTATACGAACAGGAAAAGAGAGTGGAAAGAGGCTGGTTTCCGAAAAATCCAAAGAGAAAATTTTAGGATTATAAAGAGACTTTAATCAGTTTTATAAATAGCCTTTATGCAGTATAGGTCTAAAACGGGGCACGCTCTCGCTAACCTCGCCACGTAGGGGTTCTAAGCTTTTAAAAGACAAAAGCCAAGAACCCACGGGCTCAGATTACCCCTTTTTAGACCTATACTGCATAACAGGCTACCCACTATTTCTGATTCGTTAAATCCTCTTTATAATCCTTCTAAATTTAAAGAGTACCGTACGCATAACGTACGGTACTCCTTTAGTTCTGGTACTTCTTCTTAATCCTGGTAGTTTACAATCTTAGCAAACTCCTCTTTAAGGGATGCACCGCCGATTAATCCGCCATCAATGTTTGGCTTGGACAGAAGCTCCTTGCAGTTTCCGGCATTCATAGATCCGCCATACTGAATACGAATCTTCTCTCCTACCGCCTGGGAATAGATTTCGCAAATTACCTTACGGATGTATGCACAAACCTCTTCCGCCTGCTCAGCCGTTGCAGTCTTTCCGGTTCCGATGGCCCAGATTGGTTCATAAGCGATAACGCATTTTCCGGCATCCTCCGCGGAAATTCCCTGGAAAGCCGCCTTAATCTGCATGGAAATCCACTCAAAGTAAATTCCCATTTCTCTCTGCTCTAAGCTTTCTCCACAGCAAATGATAGGGGTAAGCCCCTTTTCCAAAGCCTTCTTAGCCTTCTTGTTAATATCCTCATCTGTCTCATGGAAATATCCTCTACGCTCGGAGTGTCCCATGATAACATACTTTACTCCTGCATCCACCAGCATATTGGCGGAGATTTCTCCGGTGTAAGCGCCGGCCTCTTCAAAGTAAAGATTCTCCGCTCCAACGGAAATCTTGGAGCTCTGAAGCTTCTCCACTACAGGTACAATGTCGATAGCCGGTACACAGAAAACCACGTCCACCGCATCCGTATTCACCAAGGGAAGCAGTTTATCGCATAAAGCCTTGGCCTCTGTTACGGTCATATTCATCTTCCAGTTTCCTGCAATAATTTTCTTTCTCATCTTCTCACCTATTTCCTACAATTTCTATCTATCTTATGCATAATAATCTATATACTGATTTCTGTATTTACTAACTACTGTCCTTAATGACATCTGTATATACTGACTTCTATGCATACGGATTTATCTGATTATTTATAGAACTTCTTACTTATTATTTGCAGCTGCAACACCGGGAAGCTCTTTTCCCTCCAGGAACTCTAAGGAAGCTCCGCCGCCGGTGGAAATATGAGTCATCTTATCTCCGAAGCCCAAGATATTCACCGCTGCGGCACTATCTCCACCACCGATAATGGTAGTAGCCTCTGTCTCTGCCAAAGCCTTTGCTACTGCAATGGTTCCCTTAGCCAATACAGGGTTCTCAAAAACGCCCATAGGTCCGTTCCATACCACAGTCTTTGCAGACTTCACCGCATTGGCAAAAAGCTCTGCAGACTTCGGTCCGATATCCAAGCCCAGCATATCTGCAGGAATTTCAGAAATATCCACAGTCTTTACTGCTAAGTTGGCATCATCAATAGGATCCGGGAAAGATGCCGCACAAACCGCATCCACAGGAAGCAGAATTTCACAGCCTAATTTCTTTCCCTTTTCAAGCATTTCTTTACAGTAGGAAAGCTTCTCGTCATCCACTAAGGACTTTCCGATTTCATAGCCCATAGCCTTTACGAAGGTAAATGCCATTCCTCCACCGATAATCAGAGTATTGCATTTCTCTAAAAGGTTGGAGATTACATTTAACTTATCGGACACCTTAGCACCGCCAAGAATGGCAACGAAGGGACGAACAGGATTTTCTACAGCCTGTCCCAGGAACTGAATTTCCTTCTGCATTAAGTAGCCCACTACAGCAGGTCCGGAAATAAACTGGGTCACACCAACGTTGGAGCAATGAGCTCTGTGTGCAGTTCCAAAAGCATCATTTACAAAAACATCTGCTAAAGAAGCCAATTCCTTGGAGAAAGCCTCTCCATTCTTAGTCTCCTCCGCACGGTAGCGAGTATTCTCCAGAAGAACCACATCTCCGTCCTTCATCTTTTCTACTGCAGCTTTAGCATTTTCTCCTACTACAGTATCATCTTTGGCGAAAACCACAGGCTGTCCTAAAAGCTCGGAAAGACGCTTTGCTACAGGTGCTAAAGAAAGCTCAGGCTTTGGCTCTCCCTTTGGCTTTCCAAGGTGAGAACATAAAATCACCTTTCCGCCATCAGCAATCAGCTTCTTAATGGTAGGAAGCGCTGCCACAAGGCGGTTCTCATCGGTAATCTTTCCCTCTTTTAAAGGTACATTAAAATCACAACGGCATAAAACCCTCTTGCCTTTTACGGAAATGTCATCTACGGATTTCTTGTTTAATTCTGCCATGCTAATCTCCTTCTCTACTTCGGAAAAAGCCACCGGATCCACTCCGGCGGCTTTCCGCAAAAATCTATGCCTATAAAATTACTTTACAAACTTCTCGAAGTACTTAATGGTACGAACCATCTGAGAAGTGTAGGAGTTCTCGTTGTCATACCAAGATACAACCTGAACCTCATAAAGGTCATCTCCCACCTTGGATACCATGGTCTGAGTAGCATCGAAAAGAGATCCATAGGTCATTCCGATGATATCGCTGGAAACCAACTCTTCCTCTGTGTAGCCAAAGGTCTCAGGATCGGAAGCCTTCTTCATAGCAGCATTGATAGCTTCCTTGGTAACTTCCTGAGAAGACTTAACAACTGCGAAAAGGAGGGTTGTGGAACCTGTTGGAACAGGAACTCTCTGTGCAGAACCGATTAACTTACCGTTTAACTCAGGGATAACCAAGCCGATAGCCTTAGCAGCACCGGTAGAGTTTGGAACGATGTTGATAGCTCCTGCGCGAGCTCTTCTTAAATCTCCCTTTCTCTGTGGTCCGTCAAGGATCATCTGGTCTCCGGTGTAAGCATGGATAGTTGCCATGATACCGGACTGAATTGGAGCGAAATCATTTAAAGCCTTAGCCATCGGTGCAAGACAGTTGGTGGTGCAGGATGCTGCGGAAATGATGTTGTCCTCAGCCTTAATGGTCTCATGGTTAACATTGTATACGATAGTAGGAAGATCATTTCCTGCAGGTGCGGAAATAACTACCTTCTTAGCACCGGCCTGGATATGAGCATTTGCCTTATCCTTGGAGGTGTAGAAACCGGTACACTCAAGAACTACGTCTACGGAAAGCTGTCCCCAAGGTAACTTGGAAGCGTCAGCCTCCTTGTAAATCTTAATCTTCTTTCCCTTAACTTCGATATAGTCTTCTCCGGCAACTACTGTATCTTCATACTTATATCTTCCCTGAGAAGAATCATACTTTAAAAGGTGCGCAAGCATCTTAGGATCGGTTAAATCGTTGATGGCAACAATCTCTGTTCCTTCATGATCAAACATCTGACGAAATGCCAAACGTCCGATACGTCCAAATCCGTTAATCGCTACTTTTACTGCCATATCCTTTTCCTCCTACATAATAAATCATTTTAATTTCTTAAACAGCACGTTCATTCTATTGCAGGCAATGTGTTTTTGCAAGTACAAATGACGAAAAAACGCAAGTTTTCACCAAAAGTTTACAGATTTCTAAAAAGAAAAATTAAATCATTATTAAAATAATTATTTTTAAATCTAATTCCGCTTTCTTGAAGTTCTTACTATCCTCCTTATTCCGGAAACCATAGCATAAAAAAAGAGCGGTAAAATCAAAATATATATAGGTTTACGGCAATATAGGTCTAAATACGGGGTAGTCTGAGCCCGTCGGTACTTGCGAAAAACAAGTGAAATGCAGTTTTTCGCTTAGTATCCGCTACGTGGCGATGCTAGCGAGAGCGTGCCCCGATTTTAGACCTATATTGCTTAGAAAACCATTTTGATTTTACCGCTCTTTTTTTAAATCATCGTTTTCACATAACCCGCCACATTATCCGCATGGTCGGAAATTCTTTCCAAGTCGGAAATGACATCCAAGAAAATTACACCGGCCTGAGGCACACAGTCCCCGGAGCTTAATCTTAGAATATGGGTCTCTCTCATATCCTCTTCCATCTCATCCACCTGATCCTCCAGATGAGCTGTTCTTACCACAGCATCCAAGTCATTGTTCTCAAAGGCATCAATACTGGCTTCAAAGGACTCCATAACCTTATTGGAAATCTTCTTTAAATCATCCTGACCGATTTCCGAGAAAGAGATATCGTGATCCTGAGCATACTGAGCCTGCTCCGCAATATTTTCCGCATGATCCGCAGCTCTTTCCACATCGGTAATGGTATTAAACATATTGGTCACTTCCAGCTTCTGATTCTCATTTAAAGAAAGATTTCCGATGTGAATCAGATAATCCGTCAGAAGCTTCTGCATATTATCAATGATTTTCTCTCTGGCATAAACCTCTTGGATTTCTTCCACCTTCTCTTCCAGTAAGATGCCCATGGCGTGAGAGATATTTACCGCCGTAATTCTGGCCATATTGACAACCTCTGCCTTAGTAGCGGAAATGGCGATGGCGGGAGATTCCAAAATACGCTTGTCCAAGTGCTGAATCAGATTCTTCTCCACCTCCGTGTAGTGGTTCGGATTCTCCTCATCCTCCTTATCCTGCTTACTCTCTCTAACCAAAGTTCCGGAAAGATTCACCAGTAGATCTCCAAATGGGAATAAAACAACGGTACAGGATACGTTAAATATGGTATGGAAGAGGGAAATTTCCACTGGGCTTAATTGTCCCTGGAAAAAACTCTTCATTGGAAGACTTAAAAAGAAAATAATAGCTCCGAACAAAATCGCACCGGTCACATTAAAGAGAAGGTGAATTACCGCCGCTCTCTTAGCGGTTCTGGAGGCTCCGGTAGAGGAAAGCATAGCGGTTACACAGGTACCGATGTTTTGTCCCAGAGTGATATAGAAGCCCGCGGCTCTCGGTACCGCACCGGATAAAGCCAAGGTCTGAAGGATGGATACGGAAGCTGCAGAGGACTGGATAATTCCCGTTACCACCGCACCGGTTAAAATACCAAGAATAGGATTTCCTCCCATTACCTGAAAGGCTTTCGCAAAAATAGGAGAATCCGCATAGGGAGACACGGAATCACTCATAAATTCCAAGCCGATAAAGATAAAACCTACACCGATACAGAAATTGGCTACAAGGTCATCTTTACCTTTTTTCCCAAAAAGAAGGCGGAAGGCACCCACTCCCACTAAGAGTGGTGCAAAAAATTCCGGCTTCAAAAAAGCCAGGGAGGAACTGGACACCTGGGTTAAGGAAACCATCCAAGCGGTAATGGTGGTTCCGATATTGGCACCCATGATAATGCCGACAGACTGACTAAGATTCAAGATTCCGGCATTTACAAAACCTACCACCATAACGGTGGTTGCAGAGGAGGATTGCACAAGAGCTGTTATGGCTGCTCCTAAAACAACGGCCATCACACGATTTCCCGTTACCAAATTCAGGAACTTGGACATACGGGAGCTGGCGGCTTTTTGCATACCGTCACTCATCACCGTCATACCGTATAGAAACATTCCCAAACCACCAATTAAGCCAAAAAGGCTTCCGATGAATTCCATGATTCTCTTTTCTCCCCTTTTCTTTAGACCCGTAAAGAGACCGTTTCCTTCAGCTCTTCTTATAGTCTATAACCTACCCGACTTCCCTCCTGAGAAATCCTGTAACGTAAAAAAAGCCAGTGTAAAAACACTTGGCTTAGTATACAAATACTTTCTTAAAAAAACAAGGAATTTCTCTTGAGTCAGGAGAGGGGCAGTGAAAACCCGCACTACAACAAGCCTTGTTCCCAGCTTCCTACAATGTTTTTCAATGCCATATTCGTTCCTATCTCATTTCCTTTTAAATTATCGGCCTATTTCAAATTCATATAAGAAGGGGATGTAAAAAATCAAAATAATTTTTTACATCCCCTTCTTGGAAAAATCTTATTCCTCTGAATCTCCAAAGCTATCTGTATAAGGAAGACCTGCATCCTGTACATCCTGCTTTTCTTCTCCAATGGGATAAGCCAGGAAGGAGTTCTTGTCCCACTGCACTACGCCGATGGAAGTCACTAATCCGCAAATGAAAGTGAAAAACAGCTGTAAACCGAGATTCTTAAAATAATCTGCTTGCAAATTGGCCGTTTCCACAATAGCCACTACATTTTTAAACGTAAAAGACAGGCTGAGCTTTGTTCCCTCCATGCCGAACATATCCGGTGTAAAATATCGCTGAATCATTAATGCCCAATCCAGGCGGTTAATTAAGTACATAGCTGCCAGCATAATAATGGCGGAGATGATAATACCGATCTTTTGAATTCGACCGGCAAAAACTTTATATCCTCCCATAACCAAACCGCCCATGACTACACCGCCAAACCAGCTTACATAGCCCAACTGAGAAATACAGAGAACCACTGCCCCTGCTACCACCGCGCCTAAAAGAGCACCTACTGTTCCCAATAAGATACTGCTTGATCCTCTAAGGGCAATCTTATCCTGTTTTTCCTGAATTCCTCTTTCAATCTCCGCATATTCCGATTTCGTAATAATCTTTACTCCCTGAGCAAAATAGGTGGATACTCCCTGAGTAACGCCGCTGATTTCCGAACAATTCTGAAATCCCCTATCCTGCAGGAATCTGGCCAAAGCCGGTAAAATCTCTTGGAATCTTTTCACTGTACCGTCCTTGGTAAAGGCTCCGCCAAGGGTGAAAACCACACGATAATTTTTCTTGTTCACTCCTATAGTCTTTAAATATTTATTATACTCTTTTATGCCTTCAAAGTCCGCCTTTGTGGGCTTCTCGCCTCTGGTGACAGAGACATTCAGATAATATAGAGAGCCTTTATCCGCATTTGTAATCAGCATATCATAACCGCCGACCTCTCCCACTGCAGCATTACCGTTCTTATCATAATAAAACCCTAAGCCCTCTGCCAAAGTCTTTACTAAAACCATCTTCTTCATGTCCTCCAGTTATTTCTTTGTAATCTTAATTCTTTAAGAATACTCCGTAAATTTTATGAACCTTTTCCATTATACAGATTTCCTCTAAAAAAGCTACTCTCTTTTTTCTACAAAAAAGGTCTGAAATCGAGACAGCTTGGAACGTCTCGTTTTCAGACCTTTACTGCAAAACTATGTTTTTAAAAATTCTTTAAGGAGCCTATTTAAGAGGAAAATCCGTAGTAGATATTTACTCCCTTAACCAATCCATCTGCCAGATTGTTTAAGGTCTTTTCACCATGGTCGGAAACCTTATCTCCCAGCTCAATGTCTACAGAAGGAATGGTGGAATAGGATGTTTGGGTTAAATCCATATCCATTCTTCCCTTACCGAAAATCTTCACTCCCTGTCCCTTTAAACCGCTGATCAGGCTGTCTCCCAGCTTTTCGTGGTTCTGCCAGTTACTTGCCACCGGCTCCATCCTCTTTAATCCATCCGGAACGGACATAAAGAATGCACCCTTGTCCTTGGTGGTTGCATCCCAATGCAGAGCAATATGGGCATCCGCCTTGTTGTTGGCTAAAACGGTACGGGCAATATTGTCTAGCTGAACATCCTCTTCACTGCGAATCATCAGCACATCATATCCCTCTGCCAGAAGCTTTTTCCCTAAAATATGAGCCATCTGCAATGTTACGGTAGCTTCTCTGGTGCCGTCCTGGAAGGTCATACCGGAGGACACTGCCGAAGCCGTAGTCACGCCTGCCGCATTGGTTCCGCCGGTTAACTTTCTGGTACCGTCCGGATGGCAAAGGGTTCTCTGCTTCTCTCCCCCCTTGGTTCCGTGACCTGCATTTACCGCAATGGTAATATGCTTCGGCTCCTTAACATCACTGGTATATAAAACGGCCTTTCCTGTATTGATTTTAGAATTTCCCGCATACTTCCAGTTTAAATTTAAACCGATTTCCGTTGCGGCGAAGCTTTGCATCCCCATCACAAGGGATAAGGCCATAGCTAAAACTACTCCTCTTGCTTTCATTTTACTCCCTCTTTTCCTTTTTTATTCTCCTAGTATATCGACCGTTTAAGCATAACGAAGTAGCCTTTTCTATACAAGCCCCTTTCCTTTACAGTGCCATTACGGATTTCTTACAGCACCAAATGGGATACGGCAAACCATAAAAGAATCACGCCGCCAAAGAGAATTCTATAATAAGCGAAGGGAAGAAAATTATGGCTGCGAATATAGCGCAGTAAAAAACGAATACAGTATAGGCTGACAAAATAGGACAAGAGCATGGATAAAAGCAACATAAACCATTGTCCTGCACCAAAATTCCCTGCATGCTTAATCAGTTTTAAAAGACTGGCTCCTGCCATCACCGGCACACTTAAGAAGAAGGAGAATTCCGTGGCTGCCAATCTTCCTACTGATAGAAGCATGGCCCCCAAAATAGTAGCTCCTGAACGGGAGGTTCCCGGTATCAGAGCCAAGCACTGGAAAAGTCCGATCAGAAGAGCATTTTTCCAAGAAAGTTCCTCTACAGTTAAAGTATGAAACTGATGTCCCTCATTTCTTCTTTCCAGTAAAATGAAGAAGATACCATAGAGAATCAGCATCAGTGAGACCACAAAGGCATTGTAAAGATGAGCATCCAAAAAATCATCCAGCAAAAGTCCCAAAACCGCTGCAGGAAGACAAGCTACTAAAATTTTTCCGATCAAAATACATTTTCCCTGCTCCAAGTAGTAGCCTTTCCCCTGAGATCTTCTTGCTACGGGCCAGATACGGAAGAAAAATTCTTTGATTACCGCTCCAACCGCCCCCAGCTGAATCAAAACTTCAAAGGTGGAGAAAAACTCCTTGCTTTGCTGCAAAGGAATAATACTTTGCAGTAAAATCATATGTCCTGTGGAGGAAATGGGAAGCCACTCGGTAAATCCCTCCACCAAAGAGAAAACAATGACTTTTAATAACTCAACAATGTTCATGGAATATTCTAACCTTTCTATTTTTATGCTTTCAAAGCCCAATCAATTTCCTCCTGCCCTTCCTTTCGAAGGTAGGCATTGCACCGGGAAAAAGGCCTGGATCCGAAAAATCCCCTGTAAGAGCTTAAAGGACTTGGATGGGGGGCTTTTAAAATCAATCGTCTTTTTTGATGAATCATCTTTGCCTTACTCTGGGCGGAAGATCCCCATAGGATATAAACTACGGGCTCTTCCTTCTCTTCTATGGCCCGTATGGTTGCATCCGTAAACTCCTCCCAGCCGATGCCCCTATGAGAATTGGCCTCATGGGCTCGAACCGTAAGCACCGTGTTTAAAAGAAGCACCCCTTGCTTTGCCCAGGCATCCAACTCTCCGCTCTTCGGAATTTTACAGCCTATATCCTCCTGTAATTCTTTGAAAATATTCTGTAAGGAAGGGGGAAAGGGAATGCCTTTTCCCACGGAAAAAGATAAGCCCTGGGCTTGCCCAAAATTATGGTACGGGTCCTGCCCCAAAATGACTACCTTCAGCTTTTCATAGGGACAAAGGCTATAAGCTCGAAAAAGCTTTTCCTTGGGAGGAAAAATAGTATGATGCTTATACTCTTCTCTCACGGTTTCATAGAGTTTTTTATAATAGGGTTTTTGAAATTCTCCCTGCAGCTTGCTTAGCCACTGCCCTTCAATCATAATGTTCCTCTTCCCTTTTTGTTGGTTACTTGTTTGTATAGGTCATAGAGGAAAGATCCCGTCTTTCCCTCATTGGGATATTCATCCTCCCCAATATCTAAAATATATTTATCAAATGCATTAATTATTTTCGTGCCTGAGGAATGCATGCACTCTTGTTTATAGGCGTCTCCATAGCTTTTATGAATATGCCCGTGAATCATGTACTTGGGTTTATATTTTTGCAATAAGTCCTCAAAGGCCTGAAAGCCCTGATGGGGCAAGTCTTCCATGTCTCCGTACCCCTTCACCGGCGCATGGGTCAGTAAAATATCAAATCCATTCTTTAGGACAATGTCTTTCTTTACTTTTTGAATGCGCTTCTGCATCTCCTGTTCCGTATACATATGGTCTCCGGGCTTGTAACGGAAGGAGCCTCCCAGTCCCAGTATACGAAGTCCTTTAAAATCATAAACCTTATCTTCGATGCACTCACAGCCTAAGGGCGGTCTTTTCTCGTAGCCCTGGTCATGATTTCCGTGCACATAAAGAAGAGGTGCCTTGCCCATGGTAACCAAAAACTGCAGGTAATCGGAGTGTAAATCTCCTGCGGAAAGAATCAAGTCAATATCCTTTAGCTTTCCCTTATCAAAATGATCCCATAAACCCTTGTTTTCCTCATCTGCTATACATAATATTCTCACAGTAAAAATCCTCCCGACAGGATAGCCTCTTGGGATTCTTTGGTAAATCGGTCCAAGGGAGGGATTTCTCCCACCACATTATCATTTAACCAACGCATATCTACAATTTCTTCCAAGTCCAAACTCTCGTCTCCTTCCCTTCTAAGCTTTTCGCTTTGGCTGTGAATTTCTCCGGAAAAGGGCGCAAGACTTCCTTCTACAATTTCTCTCCTTAAGATAGAAATCAATTTTTTAGAGGCATAGCTTAAATCCCGGGAAAGGATAATATCAATAACCCCTTCCTTCAGTCCAAAGTAATAGTTCAAGGCATTATGGGCCTTAGCCAAGCTGTTGGCATGGTAGGAGCCCTCTAAAATCGACTGCAAAATCAAAGCATAATACTTTCCCCAGTCATAAACCGGAGCCGCCACATTAAAGACCTTCTCTCCCTCTTCCCTGATATAAAGTCCAAATTCTCTGCTGACTTCTGTCGGCTTCGCAAATTCCGGTCCGGAAATCGTTCTGATTCCCTGCTTCCGAAACTCTTCCTTCCAGTTTACGTCCTGCAAACCGCTCCAGGAAAGATGTACTTTGCTCCATGGATTGATAAACTGGGCGCCGATGGCAAAGGCATTGATATTGGCAATGGTTCCGTACAGCGGAAACTGCTCCACATAGCCTAAGTCATTTCCATCGGTAATGGATGCCGCCAAAGCCCCCATCAAAAACTTGGCTTCATACATTCTGCCATAGTAGGTACGAATGGAATTGTAAGAGGTATTTACCGAACAATTCAGGATGGAAGTCTCCGGATGCTCCAGAGCCATCTTGATACTAAGCTGAGCCATCAGGCTGGCTGTGGTAAAAATGAGCTCTGCCCCCCAGCGAATGGCCTCCTCTATACTATCCTGAATACGCTCCTCCGTATTACAGGACTCAAAAATCTTCGTTTCTACCAAGCCCCGGAACTTCTCCATAATGTAATTTCGTCCCAGCTCATGGGCATAGGCCCAAGTGGAATCCTGTACCGTACGTTCATACAGAAAAGCAATCTTCAGAGGATGCTTTCCGTTATAGAGCTTTCCGCTCTGGAACAAGTCCATAAAGCCGCTGACTTTTTTCACTTCCTCAGGATTCTGTACCAGCACCACATCTCCGGCAGACTTTCTATATTCATTCCAAAGACGTTCTATATTTTCTTTAATTTCCTCCGTACTGTTATGCAAAATAGATTCCATCCCGAAGACGGTAAGATAAACATAGAAAGCATCTCCGATAGTATTTCCCAGCTTTCCTCCACCCATTTGCATATAGAGCTCCGCAAAACGAGAATAGGCCGCACGAAGGTCTCGGCAAAGCTCCTCTTCCCAAAGCTCTCCGGGTTTTTTCCCCATTACCTGACAAAGCCGGTCATAGGCTCCCAGCTCGGAAAAACGAATTCTATAGATTCCGGTACATTTATAAAAATCCACAAATTCATAATACAGCTTATTTTCCCGTTCCTCTGTGCGCTTCGGTAATATACGAATTACTGTAGCGGGAATGGAAACCGCTTCATTAAAGCGGCTGACGGAAACTCTCTTGTTTCCTTCCTGTACATAGAATTTATACATGTATTCATAAACCAAGATAGGCTCCCGAACACCCTCTTCCTTGACAGAATCATAAAGAGCCGACCATTTAAAGGCAAATTCCGTTTTTGCCCCTAAAATCGGCATGAAATTCTTGGCAAAGGCCTGCTGTCTTCCGGTGGTTTTGGTTCCTACAATATCTTCCAAGGGTATCTCCAGGACACCAAGGCGGTTCTCTCCCTGAATATCTTCATCCTTTAATTTATCATCCAAAGCTTCCAAATAAGGATACTGCCCCGTCAAAAGGGCATTTCTATAGGCTCTGTCTCCTAATTTTTTGGCTTCTAAATAATCCTCTATCATTCCTACTCCTCTCTAAGAAACAATAAACCGATTCCTGACGAGTAAATTTCTTGCCATATTTTAGCATAAGTTCCTTGTTTTGCGACAATATACAAGCGTAAATTTTTATTAACCTTAGTTCTGTATAAAAGCTTAATTCTGTATAAAAGCTTAGGTCTGTAAAAGCCTCCATGTAATATAGGTCTGAAAACGGGGTATTTTCGAAATCCCCATCTTCAGACCTATTCTTTAGAAGCATTATTCTTATTTGATTTTTTTACCGCAAGACCTGTCCTAAAGCCCTTATCAAAAATTCTATAGAGAATTCCGGACAAAAAGTCCTATCGCACTCCCTGAAATTCTATATTACTGTGGTCCCTGGGTATTGCCTTCCTGAATGGTTCCCTGTCCCTGTGCACCGCCGGGAGTAGAGGAAGAGGAATTACTTCCGCCGGGACCGTTACTGCTGGGGCCGTCTCCGTTTGCAGGACTACTCTGGCTATTGCTGTCACCTCCGGGAGTATTACCGCTATTTCCTCCGGGGCCTACATTATTGTTGTTATTATTGTTGTTATTATTGTTGTTATTGTTGGTATTGTCGGTATTCGCATTGGCTTCGGTAGCCGTTACATTGGAAATATCGGAGGTGCAAACACCGTGCTCATTAAAGCTAAAGTCCCTTCCATCCAGATTAACGGTGGTATTGCTGAGCATCTTTCCGTCCTGTAAATAGTAGTAATGGCTCTTCTCTTTCAGCCATCCCTTCACCATCTTACCGTTATCCTGGAAATAGTACCAAACGTTCTCAATCTTGGTCCAAGCTCTAGCCATCTTTCCGTTAGAAGGATCCAAATAATACTTATTGCCGTCTGTGTCCGTCTTCCAGCCCGTTTCCATATTACCATTGCTTGCGGAAAGATAATAGTAAGTTCCGTTTAATTGTAGCCAGCCGGTCTGCATAGCACCATCATTTCCGAAATAATACCACTTATCGGAAATCTTCTGCCACTGTCCCATAACCAAAGAGCCGTCTTCCGAACGGAAATAATACCATTTATCGGAAATCTTTCTCCATCCCTTGGCCATAACACCGGAAGCCTTCAGATAGTACCAAACGTCCTTTCCATCCTTCTGCAGTTTCAACCAGCCGGTCTGCATGGTACCGTCTGTCTTTAAGTAATACCACTGCTTATCAATCTCTCTCCAACCGGTTACCATAAGACCTGACGGACGAAAATAATGCCAGGAGTTATTAATCTTCTTCCAGCCGGTTACCATATAGGTATCGGCTCCAATGTAATAATATCCGGAAGATGTATGAATCCACTTTCCGCTAACCTTCTGATTGGTCTTAGAATCCACAAAGTAATACTTTCCGTCCTGCTGTCCCCATCCCGCCGCAAAGGCTGTCAGCGAAAGGCTGGCTACACAGAGCCCAAGTGCCAAAGCTTTTATGCCGAATTTCTTTCCCAGTTTCATAATCTTCCTCCCATTAAAACGGATTCTGTATAAGTCTATGAAAAAGGCAGCTCTCCTATAGAAAACTGCCTATTTTCGTCTTTTCTAAACTATAGCATAGCAAGCTTTCAAATTTCTATACTAAGCTCTTACTTTTCCTTAACAATTATAAGAATTTTTTCCGTTTTTAAGGATGTTTCTTAGCCCTTTAAGCCTAATTCCTTATTCAGCCAGTTCAATCCTGTTCTGGTGACATAGTTATAGGGCTGATTGAAGTGAGGCATAAAGAAAAGATCCACCAAAGGAAGCTCCGGCATGGTCAGGCCCTTCTGAATAGCCAGAGAGAAGAAATGAATGATGGCAGTTGCATCGTAGCTGGAGCCTAACTGGCAGCCCACAATCTTTTTATCCTCCTTCTTGTAAACAATACGAATCTTCACCTTCGGATTCTCCACTTCCATAAAGGCAGGGAACTGGGTATCCTCGTAATCCTCGTAGGATACGTCCATGCCTTCTCTCTCCGCCGCTGCTAAGGAAAGTCCAGTACATGCCAGCTTGTAGCCGTAGATTCCTAAAGCACTGGAGCCCTGAACGCCTAAGCTTTCTACAGGAGTTCCGCAGATGTTATGGCCTGCCACAACGCCGGAACGTACCGCATTGGTCGCCAAGGCGATATAGTTTTCTCTGCCTCTTGCATTGTCATAAAGGCTTGCACAGTCTCCGATGGCATAAACGGAAGGATCGCTGGTCTGCTGCTTTCTGTTTACCAGGTAAGCACCGTTTTGATACAACTTTAAGTGGTCCGCTCCCAGGCTTGCATTGGGTCTGAAGCCCACTGCACAGATTACCATATCCGCATCATATACACCCTTATCGGTCTTAACGCCGGATACCTTACCCTCTCCTAAGAACTCTTCTACCTTCTCACCCAAAGCAAGCTTAATGCAGTGCTCTTCCATTCTGTTCTTCAACTCATCGGAGAAGGGAGCATCAAAATATCCTGCAAGAATACGATCCACCATATCGATTAAGGTTACTTCCAAGCCAAGACGCTGGAAGGCTTCCGCAAGCTCCACACCGATATAGCCTCCTCCAAGAACACATACCTTCTTGAATTCGCCCTTATTCTTCAGCTTTTCAATAACCTCCGCAGCGTTCTGGTAAAGCTTTACCATCTGTACATTTTCTAAATCAAAGCCTTTTACCGGGATTCTGTTGGGGATGGATCCTGTAGCAAAAACCAAATTGTCGTAGTGATCTTCAATCACCTGTCCGTCTTTAAGCTGTACCTTAACGGTCTTCTTGTCATAATCCACGGAAAGTACCTGAGACTCCATATTTACCTTGGCTCCCTTTGTCAGAAAGTCCTGTGGCTTTGCATAGAACAGGCCGTCTCCGGAATGAATCTGTTCTCCGATCCAGAGTGCCATTCCACATCCTAAAAAGGAAATGTTGCTGTTCTGGTCATAAATGGTAAGCTCCTGATTGGGATAAGACAAAATGGTGTTTGCGCAGGCTGTTCCTGCGTGGTTAGCTCCTACTAGTATTGTTTTTGCCATGGGATTCCTCCTTGAATTTTGATATTTTTTTAGCAATAGAATTATTTTATACTATTTTATGGAGAATAAAAGTGAAAATAGTATAAAGAATTGTTCTTATTCTTATCGGCGATTTGGATAGGCGTTATAAGAATGAGTAGGCAGTACTCTTTTGAGCCTGTGCAGCTTATAAACTCATGAATTATATACGTTTAAGCCTGCGTTGGCTGTACGCCATAATAAGCCTACGCATTCGGGCTGCACGCCATAAGCCTACGCATTCCGTAGGAATGCTAAAGCAACCGATACGGATTTTTGTCCATAAGCTAGCTTATGAGCAAAAATCTGCATCGGCTGCTTTTTATAAAAGTGGCTTCGCCACTTTTAGGCTTATGGCTGAGTTAAGACTTTTGAGCTAATGACTGAATGGCTACTTTTGAGATTATACTTTATTGCCAAGTCTAGCTTCATGGCTTTCAAATCTAAAAACGATTCCGGTTCTAAATTCCCAAAATCTTCTTGGCATCCTTGAAGTATCTAAGCATTTTCAGACTGTATTCTCCAAATTCTTGTCCTTTTCTCATCTTATAAGCACACCACAGGCTCCATAACAGTCCTGATAATCCCATATAGGCAATCAGTAGTTTTTCCAAATCCGCTTCTGTTCTTCTGCTCAGAATCAGCGGTTTTTCTTCTCCTTCCGCCTTCGCCACCTGCAGATAATCTTTTAAAAATTGCTTTGCTTCTTCAAAATCCATATAGGAGTAGATTGCTCCCATGGCGATATCCAGCAAGGGATCTGCCATGCCTGCGTACTCCCAGTCAATCATCTTCACGCCTTCTTTTGTGAAGATAAAATTATCCTGCACCGCATCGATATGACAAAGGCAAAGGGGTGGGTTCGTTCCTTCCGTAAACTGAAGCATCCTTTTCATTCCTTCTTTGATTTTTCCATAGTCCTGATAGGGGATTTCTCCTCCTCCTTCCAGGCAGATATCTTCGTAATATTGGATTTTTTCTCCCAGGGAAAAGGCGTGATTCACCTCTTTTTTTCCTTCGTGCAGCTTTAATAAAAGCTTCATACAGGCTCTTCTTTCCTCTTGTTTGGAAAAGTCTGCATTTCTGGCTTCCTCATAGTAGCGGGAAATCTTATAGCCGTTTTCCGGATTAAAGTACAGAAGCTCCTCTGTAATCTCCAGATCCTTTACAATGCTGTAAATTTCCTCTTCTTCTCTTCTGTTAATCAGCTTGCCGGTGCCCACTCCGGGGATTCGGCAAATGAAATCCTTTCCGGCATAGTCTTTATTTTCACTTTCCTCATGGATACTGAACAGGAAGGATTTATTGGTCATTCCCGCCTTTAAGCAACGAAGCTTTACAATATCCCGCTCCGGAATCCGAAAAACCGAAGAAATCAGCTCCATAGCTTCCGAACCGGAATGGTCATTGTACTTTTCATCAAAAAGACGCAGCTCTTCTAAATTTTCAAATTCATAAATCTGTCCGTCCTTTTGCTCATTTCGATAGATTGGGGGCAAATGCTTTAACTCTAAACGGAGCACATCCTCCCAGTAAAAATCTTCCGTTCCCGGTCTATGGTAGTATTCCTCTATAAAGGGCCGAAGAGCCGCGAAAAATTCCTTCTTCAGGAACACCGGACCGTACATACAGTAGGCATCTTCTCCGCCTACCTCCACTCTTTTAATCTGTCCGTCCTTTCCGCAGTCTAAAACCCACTCCTTAGTCTCTCCTGCCATGTAGCTGGCAGCATACCAGGATAGGGGCTCAATGCTGTGATACATATTTTCCCGCATCCAGTTGTCGGAAGAAAGAATATAAAAGTTTTTCCCCTCCACCGCCTTTCGGGCATGATACAGGGTTCCGATGGTATTCTTCGTAGAGTACTCCGGATTATATAAAAGCTTCACGCCATAAGCATCTACAAGGTAGTCAAACTTCTCCTTCAAATATCCTACCACGATGGTGATATCCTTAATCCCTACCTCATGAAGCTGCTTAATCTGTCGCTCAATCATTCTTTCCCCAAAAACCTCCAGCAATCCCTTGGGACATTCATAGGTTAGGGGAACGAAGCGGGAGCCGAAGCCTGCGGCCAAAATCAGTGCCGCATCCACCTTGTGTTCCTGTAAAAAGGCCTTTCCTTTTTCCGTCAGGTTCCGCTTTTCTCCCTTGCTTTCCTGTTTTTCCAGATAGCCCTCTTCTTCCCAGTGCTTGATGCACTGATTCACCTTTCCCAGGGACATCCCTGTTTCCTCAGCCCATTGTCTTTGGCTGTACTCCGGATGCTCCATCATATTTCGCAATAAAATAGTACAGGAATTCATTTTTTCTCCTCTTCTATGCCAGGCAGTAACGTTCATTATAATTATATATCGTCATATTATGAACATTATAATAGAAAAAAAGAAAATTTTCTCCTGTACTACTTTACGATTTATTGAAATTTATTTTTATTCACAAAGGGCTGTCAAAATCAAAATGATTTGTTTAGCAAGATCGGTCTGATTCTTAAATCTCGGAAACTTCGTATAAAAGGTCTCCATAGCTTGGGAAAGGCCATAGGCTCTTGTCCATGATGGTCTCCAGTAAATCTGCCGGCTCTCGCAACTCCGCCATATCCTTGGTAATCACCTTATGGAAGAAAAAGGCTTTTTCCTTTTCCTCCGAAAGCTCTGCAGCCTCTTCCAAATGCTGCAAAAGCTTTTCTCTGGCCTTTTCCATATCCTCCAAATACTGAGAGGCCCGGTTTAGCAGCTTTTCCTGGGCATAGGTGCTGGCCTTCGGAGAAGCAGCCTTAACGGCATTTAAAGATTCAGCCAAGTTTTGTACGAAGCGAATCGCTGCCGGAATAATCTGTTTTCCGGAAATATTCACCATGGCTCTTCCCTCAATGGAAATCACCTTACTGTAATGTTCGTACTCCACCAGCTCCCGGCTTCTAAGCTCTGTCTCCGTATAGATGCCGAAGGAGGAGAATAAATCAATGGACTTCTTCGTGGTCAAGGCGGAGATGGCATCCACCATAGATGGATGATTGGGAAGGCCTCGTCTCTTCGCCTCCTCTACCCATTCCTTTCCGTAGCCGTTACCATTGAAAATAATCCGCTCATGCTCTCTTAAGAGCTTCTTCAGATAATCATGTACCGCCGTTTCAAAGTCTTCCTGCTGTTCCAGAAAATCCGCTGCCAGCTTAAACTGCTCCGCTGTAATGGTGTTCAGGATAATGTTGGCACCGGCAATGGAATCGGATGAACCCACCATACGAAACTCAAACTTGTTTCCGGTAAAGGCAAAGGGCGAGGTTCTGTTTCTGTCCGTATCATCTCTTGCCACATCCGGAAGGGAACGTACACCGGTATTGATATGCTCTCCCTTTGTGGATTTTGTTGCATAGCCTGTTCCGATGAGCTGGGCTACCACCTCTTCCAGTTGACTACCCAAAAAGCAGGAAATAATGGCGGGAGGTGCCTCATCCGCCCCAAGTCTATGGTCATTTCCCACATTGGCCGCAGACATCCTCAGTAAGTCCGCATGGTTATCCACAGCAGCTAAAACGCAGGCCAAAACCAGAAGGAACTGCACATTTTCATGGGGTGTTTCTCCCGGATTCATCAGATTGATGCCGTCATCGGTGGACAAGGACCAGTTGTTATGCTTTCCGGAACCGTTAATGCCTTCGAAGGGCTTTTCATGAAGAAGGCACTCCAAACCATGCCGGGAAGCCACCTTCTTTAGATTTTCCATCACCAGCTGATTGTGATCCACCGCTAAATTGGCTTCCTCAAACATGGGCGCCATCTCATGCTGGGCAGGAGCCACCTCATTGTGCTCGGTCTTTACAGGAACCCCTAAAGCCCAAAGCTCCTGATCCATATCCCCCATAAAGGCGGCAATTCTCTTCCGAATGACTCCGTAATAATGGTCATCCAGCTCCTGGCCCTTTGCCGGCATTCTGCCGAAAAGAGTTCTTCCGGTATAAACCAGATCTTTTCTTCTAAGGTATTTTTCCCGGTCTACCAGGAAATACTCCTGCTCTGCACCAACAGTCGCCTTAACGGAACGGCTGCTCTGATTTCCAAAAAGACGGAGGAGTCGTAAAGCCTCCCGATTAATCGCCTCCATGGAACGAAGAAGGGGAGTCTTTTTATCCAGTGCTTCTCCGGTATAGGAGCAAAAGGCTGTAGGAATGCAGAGGGTTGTGGTCTCTCCGTCCTTTCTCAGGAAAGCAGGACTGGTACAATCCCAAACCGTGTAGCCTCTGGCTTCGAAGGTAGCTCTTAAACCGCCAGAGGGAAAGGAAGAGGCATCCGCCTCGGAACGCACCAGCTCTTTTCCGGAAAATTCCAGCATCACCTTTCCTTCTCCCACAGGGCTCAAAAAGGCCTCATGTTTTTCCGCGGTAATACCGGATAAGGGCTGGAACCAGTGAGTATAATGAGTTGCTCCCTGCTCAATGGCCCATTCCTTCATTCCCTGGGCCACCGCATCTGCCAAGTCGGGACTTAAAGCATAGCCCTCCTGCATACTTTTCTTCAGCTTCTGGTAAACATTTTTCGGTAAACGCTCCCGCATTACACCGTCATGAAATACATTTTTGGAAAAATTCTCTATCCCGTTTCCAGTCCGCATATTACTCCTTTACTGATTGCTTTACCAAACGATTCCTCTTTTTAAATGCAAAAGGGACTGTAAAAATCAAAATAATAAATAGATTTTCGGCAATATAGGTCTAAATGAGGGGTAGTCTGAGCCCGTCGGTACTTGCGAAAAACAAGAGAATCGAAGTTTTTCGCTTAGTATCCGCTACGTGGCGAAGCTAGCGAGAGCGTGCCCCAAATTTAGACCTATATTGCTTAGAAAACTATTTTGATTTTTTACAGCCCCTTCTTCCTCTTATGCTTTATTAGCGCAACCGAATAACTCAATCTTTGCCTTACATTCTTCAATGATTGCATCTGCACCCGGCTTTAAGAGCTTTCTCGGGTCAAATCCCTTACTCTTCTGATCGGAACCTGCTTCAATATATTTTCTGGTAGCTGCAGCAAATACAAGCTGAAGCTCTGTATTTACATTAATCTTTGCAACACCCAGAGAAATTGCCTTCTGAATCATCTCCTTAGGAATTCCGGAACCGCCATGAAGTACCAATGGCATCTTCTCTCCGATCTGCTCCTTGATTGCAGCAAGAGTATCGAAGGAAAGTCCCTTCCAATCAGGGGGATAAACACCGTGGATATTTCCGATTCCTGCAGCCAGGAAGTCGATGCCTAAATCTGCAATCTTCTTACATTCAGCAGGATCCGCACACTCTCCCATACCTACAACACCGTCTTCTTCTCCACCTATGGAACCTACCTCGGCCTCAATGGAAAGACCTGCCTTATGGGCAGCCGCTACCAATTCCTTGGTCTTTTCAACATTTTCCTCAATATTGAAATGAGAACCGTCGAACATGATGGAAGTAAATCCTGCCTTGATGCAGGAATAGCATCCGTCATAGGAGCCGTGATCCAAATGCAGAGCTACCGGAACGGTAATGCCAAGGCTCTTGTCCATAGCCTTAACCATTGCGGCTACTGTTTCAAAACCGGTCATGTACTTTCCTGCACCCTCGGAAACACCAAGGATTACTGGAGACTTGGTCTCTTCGCAAGCCAGAAGAATGGACTTTGTCCACTCCAGGTTATTGATATTAAACTGAGGAACGGCGTAATGGGAAGCCAGCGCTTTATCCAACATTTCCTTTGCATTAACTAACATATTAATCCTCCTTTTTAGAAAAGAATATTCATTATCATAAATCTCACCCTAAACTACGGGGAGAGTGTAACACATTTTTAAAGCCTAGGAAAGCAAGAAATGAGAAACCGTTGCCTCCATATCCTCTACAGAACATACGGTACTGTGGCGAATTTCTCCCTCCTCCACTTCCTTTACCGGGGCAGGGATAGGCTCCTTCCAGAGCTTTTCCAAAGCTTCGATTCCTTCAAATACATCCTTTGGCACAGGCTCCTTTAAAGCCTTTAAAACAGTCTGGGAAAATTTATAGGGACTTGCGGTGGAAACAACAAGGCATTTGTCCCGTCTTCCCTGCTCGTAGGCATAGTGATCAGCCACCACCTTAGCCACTGCGGTATGGGGATCCAGAACATAGCCCGTTTCCTTATAGGTCTGGAAAATGCTTTGACTGCCCTCCGCTTCCTTTCCATAGCCACTGTAAAAGTCCTTAAGCTCCTTCTCCATAGCCTCTGAGATCCGGTATTTTCCTTTTTCCTTCAGTTCTTCCATCAGCTTCTTGCATTCCTCGGCATTTTCTCCGGCAAAATACAGGAGTCTTTCCAGGTTGGAGGAAATCAAAATATCCATAGACGGGGAGGTGGTTACATGGAAGGGACGGTTCTTATCGTAAATTCCGGTGCGGAAAAAGTCGGTTAACACCTTATTGTCATTGGAAGCACAGAGAAGCTTGCCTAAAGGAAGTCCCATACGCTTTGCACAATAAGCCGCCAAAATATTTCCGAAATTTCCGGTAGGTACGGAAACGTTCAAGCTCTCTCCGGCCTTCAGCTCTCCGCTTTTTAGCAAACGACAGTAGGCATATACATAGTAAACAATCTGGGGAACCAGACGACCGATATTAATGGAGTTAGCGGAAGAAAGTCTATAGCCCTTATCCAGCAGCTTCTCCTGATAGGCTTTATCGGAGAAAATCTTCTTTACTCCGCTCTGGGCATCATCAAAGTTTCCAAGAATAGCCGCCACATGGGTGTTCTGTCCCTTCTGGGCACGCATCTGCCGCTCCTGGAAGGGAGAAACTCCGTCCTTCGGATAGAAGACAATAATCTCACAGCCCTCCACATCGCAAAAGCCTTCCATGGCAGCCTTTCCGGTATCTCCGGAGGTGGCGGTAAGAATCACAATCTTCTCCTGAATCTGATTCTTTTTACAGCTTACCTTCATCAGGTAAGGAAGAATGGACAGTGCCATATCCTTGAAGGCCAGGGTTCTTCCGTGGAAGAGCTCCAGATAGTAGCTGTCTCCCTTTTTTACTACAGGGGCAATTTCCTTTGTAGAAAACTTATCATCATAGGCAGAATTAATGCAGTAACGTAATTCCTCCTCCGTAAAATCCGTAAGATAAAGCTTCATGATTTCATAAGCCAGATCCTGATAGGATAACTCAGCATAGTCTTCTAAAGACTTCTGAAGCTTCGGCATTTCCTTCGGTACAAAAAGTCCCCCGTCCTTTGCCAGTCCCTGCACAATGGCTAAAGAAGGACTTACATTTTCTTCTCCTCCGCGTGTGGATTGATAAACCATATTTTCTCCTTTACTACTCATTCTGCAATAAGCTTTCAATCTTTGTCTTCATCAGATCAAAGGCAACATCATTCATTCCGGAATTCATCACGATATCCGCCTTGGCTCTGGTAGGCTCCACATAAAGATAATGCATAGGCTTTACCGTGTTTAAATACTGTTCGGAAATATCCTCTACCTGACGACCTCTTTCCTTCACATCTCGAATAATTCGCCTAATAATTCTTTCGTCCGCATCCGCTTCCACATAAATCTTTATATCAAAAAGGGAGCGCAACTCCGGATTCTCCAGCACCAAAATCCCCTCCACCAGAATAATTCTCTTCGGTTCTACAACAAAGTACCGGTCGGTTCTGTTGTGGGCACTGAAATCATAGGTGGGAGAGGAAATACTTTCTCCCCTTCTCAAAGCCTTCAAATGCTTAATCAAAAGATCCGTTTCAAAGGCATCCGGATGGTCATAATTGGCCTTTTGCCGTAGGGCAAAGGGCACTCCGTCATTGGACTTATAGTAATTGTCGTGGTAGAGAACTGCCACTTCCTCCGGAAAGCATTCTTTGATTCTCTTGGTAAAGGTGGATTTTCCTGAACCGGAACCTCCCGCTATACCAATCATTACCGTTGAAAACATAGTTTCCCCTCTTCCTTTTAAACTTCCTACAGAATATCCTAGTTCAATTTGTTTGTAAACCTCTTAGATATTTTTTCCCTATTCCTAAAAAACTCAAACTAAAGAGGATAAAAAACAGAAATGCCAGGATCAGACCGTAGAAAAAATATCCCTGAGTTCTACACCAGTAAAGTCCATAGAAAACAAACAAAAAGCTGATAAATTCCAGCACGTAGCTCAGTGCCGTGGAATAAGCCGTATTCTTTCCCAGACAACTGCAAAAGATACCGAGAGCCGTGCAATAGAGGGCGGAAAAAATATAAAAGAAAAAATATAAAAGCACCAAACTGCCGGAAATTCCGCCATAGATATATAAGGTAGCCAAAAAAGGAACTGTGGAGGAAAGTAGAGTCAGATGGGTGGACATATAGGCTATGAGCTTTCCCTGTAGTATGGTCTTTTCCGTACAATCCGTACACAAAAGCAGAGCTAAGTTGTTTTGCTCTCTTTCCTGGGTAATACTGGAAGCACTTAGGGCAGGAGCCAAAAGCAGAAGAAAAACAAAAAGGCCGCTCCCTACATAATAATAAAAACGATTAAACATGGCGTAACGAATTTCTCCCGTCTGCTGTGCATTCAAGGAAATATAATAGAGATTTCCGAATAAAAGCACAAAGAGCAAAAGATTGGTAAAGAAAATCAGCATAGGAAGAAACAAACTTCGGTTTCCCAGCAAACTGTCCTTACTCCATATCGGATTCTCTTTCATAAGATAAAAGACTCCTTTCCTCTTGAGATTTTTGAAACAAAACGCCCTCGATACTGCCCTGCTCTCTATAGAAGGAATAAAGCTTGATTCCGCTTTCCACTATATTTTGTAAAAGCCCGGCCTCTTCCTCCTGACTTCCCGAAAAGCCTACCCGGATTTCATTTTCCCGAAGGCTTATAGACTTGACTTTCGGCTCATTTTTTAAAGCCTGCATAAGTCCTGTATTCTTCCCCTGCACTTGAATAATAATAGGATTTTGCATGCTGAGCTCTCGGGTGATCTGCGACACCGATCCGCTCCGAATCATTTTCCCCTGATGCAAAAAGCCCAGATGGGTGCAAAAGTCCGACACTTCTCCTAAGGAAGAGCCTGTCATGAAAATGCTTTTTCCTTGACTTTGATAATCCAATAGCATGGTTTTGATTTCTTCCAGTGTTCTTGGATCCAAGCCCGCCAAAGCCTCATCAATAATCAGAATCTTGGGATCGTGCAGAATTGCTCGAACAAAGGAGAGCTTTTGTAAAGCCGCCTTGGGCAAAAGCTCCATGGCACTGTCCTCCCAAGCCAAAAGCCCGGACATTTCCAGAAGTAGTCGAATCCTTCCCCGAATACGGCTTTCCTCCATAGAGTAACAGGAGGCAAAAAACGCAAGGTATTCTCCCACCCGCATCTGGGGATAAACTCCCGGAATATTGGGCACATAGCCCAGCCTTCGCTTAAGTCTCCGCAGTCCTGAGCCTGCCTCCATATCATCAATAAAAATATGACCGCTATCCAAGGGATAAAGCCCCATTAGAAGATTCACAAGAGTGGATTTCCCGGTATCCGGAAGTCCCAGCAGGCCAAAAATCTGATCATCGGAAACCTCCAAGGAGAAGTCTTCAATCACCTTGATGCCGCCATAGCTTTTTTTTACATTTTGGAATTGAATCATGCTTCCTCCTTTGCCACAACATAAATCTGAGGCAGGTACTGCCTGATTTGAGGAGAAACATTGCTTTCCTTCGGTACAAAGCGGATATTCAGCTCCTTCTTCTCGCTTAAATAGGGAGTGAGCTTCTCTCCTTCCAGGGTTCCGTCCTTGGAAGGAAGCAGGTCATAGCCTCCTGTCTGATAATTGTAAAGAGCCATATTTCCCTGAAAATTCTGCAAGAGCTTTCCATCCTCCAGCTCTATCTTTTCAAAACGGATACCTTCAATATTCTGCTCCTCTCCCAGGGGGTAATGAATTTCCAGGGGAATCATAGGATTCATGGTATTGGTCTGTAAATCGTATTCTCCGCTGGACACCACAGGGTCTCTGGAAAGGGCACAATACTCTATGCTGTCTCCTTCCTTCCGATCCAAAGCCACAGACTGGGTAAGAATATGTACACCGTATTTTTCGATATTTTTTTCTGCCGTAAAGCCCAACTGCTCCTCCCGGATAAAGCCGAAGAATCGGGCATCGGAAAAATAGCCGTGCAACCTTTCACTTAAAATATACCGAAGAAAGTTCTTTCCGTTTCCGCTACTGATTAGATTACTGCTGTACTCATAATCTCCCACAGGTATGGCTATGCTCTCCAAGGTAGACAGGTCTATTTCCGCCCCGCTCTCCCATTTTCCACACTTCACCATTCTGCCGAAAAGATAAAAAAAGCTGTCATAGAAGGTGTATTCCGTGGTATTTTTCAGTTTTCCGCTAATCTTTCCCTGATAATAATGGATGATGCCCTGAATATCTCCCTTGGCATTGGCGGATTTTTTATTGATATTAAAATAATGAGGAGCAAAGGCATCACTCTTGATGATATGAATCAGAGACTCCTCTCTGTCTCTACGAATATCCATCCGATGCAAATCTTCCTTTTGCAAAAGTTCGGTAAGATCTCCGGTAAAATCCATTCCCTTTACAATGGGATTCACGGTATATTCGGGCTTTACGGAAAGACTGATATTGTTTTCATTGGGAGAACGCAAGTTAATGTAGTTCTGTTCCTCCACCGTATTTTCCGTAATTTGCGAAAGCTTCAGGTAAGAAAGAAAGCTTCCGTTAAAACGGGTTCCCATCCCCAGGGACCAGACAATTACACCCAAAAAGAGGGAAAACAGCAGAATACTCAAACGATAGTATTTTAAATTTCCCTGAGAACGCATCAGAAGATAAAGCCCCGGTCCCAGAAAAATCAGGCTGGGAAAGAGAATGGCAAAATATAAGGCCAGGGAGGGGAGCTTACTTAAATCGGAAAGATTCATCAGCTCCTCTAAATCCCAGTACTGCTTTAAGCTTTTCTCCGATGCGGATATGGACAGGTTGTCCAAACGGTTTTGCCCATAGAGGGCAAGAAGCAGTCTGCCTACATAGGAGCTGTCTTCCGTGGCATAGCGCTCCACTTCGGATAAGTCATAGCCTAAAACAGCCAATAAGCCGTTCCCCTTGGGAAGCACGGAAAGGTAGGGCTGATTTTCTGAAAAAAGCCCCTCTCTTCCTCCTCTAAAATGTACGGGAGAGCTGAAAACCGATACGGTACTCTCTTGGGCCAAGTCCCCCTCTGTACCAAGATGCAGAGGTCTTTCCCGAAAATCCAATTCCTTTTCCAGTAAGGCGGAATAATTGTCCCCTAAGGTTTCTCTTCCTCTTGTCCCGGAAAGAGAAAATAAAACCACCCCACCCTGTTCAATATAGGAATTGATGAAATTTTCCTGTTCCTTGGACAAGGCGGAAAAGGAAATATCCCGAATAATCAATAAATCCAAAAGAGAAAGCACCGACTCTTCCTTGGGAAAGGACTCCGGTTGAAATGCAAAAGTTCTGCTTTCCAGAAGTCCGTTATTGATTCTGGCATTGTGCAGATAACCGATTCCCTCTCCCTTTTCGGAAAGAATTCCCACAAAAAGCTCCGCATCGGTTCCCGAAATATCCAAGCCCACTCTTTGGCTGTTGATTTGCTCTCCCCGCTTATTCTCAATGCTGATAAGCATCTGATTCACACCGGTGGGAAGACTCAGGTTCTTTACCAGCTCTTTTTTATTGTTGCCTTCCACCACAATTGGGTAGGAATATTCCACGATACTCTGGTTGGATTCCGCAAATAAAACCTTTAAGTTACCGGAAAAAACCTGTTCCTCCGTATTTTCCACTGTAAGAAAAAGGGGCAGACTTCTCCCGGACTTCGCCGTATTTTGTATTCCGTACTGGTAGCTTAAATTCAGATTTTCCGCTCTTCCCTCTTTTCCCATGAGGAAAAGGAAGAAGAGAAATACAAAAATCAACGCCTTCTTTCCCATCTCTCCCTACTTTCTGTCTTTCTTGCGATTCTTCTTTTCCGGCCTTCTCTCAGGCTTTTTCTCTACTCTTCTTTCAGACCTGCCCTCATTTTTCTTCTCTCCGCTCTCAGTTCCTTTACCGTTTCTTTCTTCCCGGACAGGTCTCTCCGCAAAGCTCTTTCCTTCCTCCGTATATTTCAGGGGAAGAGTCACGTTAAATCGGGTTCCTCCCATATCCGACTGCACCGTAATATTTCCATGATGCATGTCCACGATATTCTTTACAATGGCAAGTCCCAAGCCGGTTCCTCCCGTGCTTAGGGAACGGGAATGCTCCACGCGGTAGAATTTATCAAAAATCAACGGCAGTTCCTTTTCCGGAATCACATAGCCGAAGTTTAAGACCTGCACCATCACCTCTTCCTTTTCCTTACGAAGACGAATCAGAACTCGCTTTCCTTCCGCCCCGTATTTGATGGCATTGCTGATTAAGTTATCAAAAAGTCTGGCCAAAAGGTCTCCATCCCCCTCGATAAAAAGCGATTTCACATTGGCGGAAAAGTCATAGGAGAGATTGTTTTTCTCAAAATTCGGATAGCTTTCCTCCACCAGCTGGGACAAAAGTTGAACCAAATCCAGGGTGCTGATATTCATGTTCAGTTTACCGTAGGATAATTTTGTAAAGCCAAAAAGCTCTTCGATTAGTTTTTGTAAACGGAGAGCTTTGTTATATACTATTTCGATATAATGTTTTTTCATTTCCTCCGGAACCATCTGGCTGTTTCGAAGCAAGTCCAGATAGCCCAAAATAGAGGTGAGGGGGGTTCTTAAATCATGGGCAATATTGGTAATCAGGTCTGTTTTAGACTGTTCGTTTTCCCTCTCCCGTTCAATATGGGAGGACAGTTCCTCTTCCATAAGGCGGATGCTTTCCGCAATATGCGCCAGCTCTCCTTCTCCGGAAATGGCAATATCCGTATGAAAATCCCCGGCGGAAATCTGCTTTACCCCCTGAGCCAGAGTCTCAATATCTCTTGCCGTCTTTCTTTGCAGAAAGAGGAAAATGATGGTAAAAATCAAAATCCCCACCAGCACAAAAAGTAAAATACTGACGGTGCTGACAAAGGCAAAGCGTTGTACAAGGGGATTGTCATTTCCGATTTGCACTAGGTAATTGGTGTAGGAGCCGATATTTAAAACCAAAAAACATTCGATAACCGCTGTAAAAAGGGCGGAAATTCCCACATGAACCAACAGTTGCATGAAATAGCCCCGACCGAAATGGTGGGGTAAACTCGTCTTCTTCAACGCCAAGACCCCTACTTTTCAATCTTATAGCCAACGCCCCAAACGGTGGTGATAATCTTGTCCTCTCTCTGATCCTCTTTCATCTTTCCTCTCAGACGACGGATGTGTACCATAACCGTATTATTGGCCTCATACACCTTTTCATTCCAAACCTTTTCAAAAATCTCATCGGTGGAGAAAACTTTTCCGGGATGAGATGCCAAAAGGAAGAGAATATCGAACTCGATGGGGGTAAGCTTAATGTCCTCATCGTCAATCAATACCTTATGATTGTCCTTATTAATCAGCATATTCCGAATATGAATCTCATTATTCACATAATTGGGACCCGCATTGGGATTTAACTGGGTATAGCGTCTTAACTGAGACTTTACCCTGGCAGTAAGCTCTAAAGGATTAAAGGGCTTAGTCACATAGTCATCCGCCCCGCCGGTTAAGCCTACAATCTTGTCCAGATCCTCGGACTTTGCAGACAGCATAATCACGGGAATATTGGAGCTTTCCCGAATCTTACGGCACATCTCCAGTCCGTTCATTCCCGGCATCATTACATCCAAAAGCACCAGATGAATCTCTTCCTGAGACAAAATCTGTAAGCCTTCCTCCGCATTATATGCCTTAAATACTTTATATCCGTCAGACACCAAGTAAATTTCCACTAACTCGGCAATCTCTTTCTCATCGTCTACTACCAATATATTAATTTGCTGCATACTACCTCCTTAGCACAATATGTCATAGTGTACTGGATATTTGCGAAAAAAGAAAGATTATCTACTTTCTAAGTTCTTGCATTTTCGTTCCGAAAAACTTAATTTTTATCTTTTGAACTCTTTAGAAGGATAATTTCCTAAAACTCTAAAATCAACGCCCTCTTCCTGTAAACAGCTCAAGGCATTCAACACTTCCTTTTGCTCTAAATTTCCAAGAAAATCCACATAGAAGCGGTAAGAAAACTCTCCGTCCCCCACCGGTCTGGACTGAATCATGGTGAGAGTCAATCCGTTAAACAAAAAGTTCCCTAAGATATGGTACAGACTTCCCACTGCATGGGGCAGAGAAAAGGAAATACTGAGCTTTCCGGCATTCTTAGAGAACACGGCTTCTTTTCCTAAAATGAAGAAGCGGGTAGTGTTCTCCTTTTTACTGAGATTTTCCTCTAAAATCGAAAGACCGTACTCTAAGGCTGCTTCCCAGCTGCACAAAACCCCGGCGCCCTCTTCCTTCGTCTCCATAAGATTCTTAGCGGCAATCGCTGTATTTAAACTGGGAATTCCCTGTATCTTTGGATACTTCTGAAAAAAGTCTGCACACTGGGACAGGGCCTGGGGATGGGAATAGACTCTTTTGATGTCGGAGAAAGATTCTCCCGGAAGGGTAGCCAGGCAATGGGAAACCGGAAATTCGATTTCCTGCACCACATAAAGCTTAGGATGCTTAGCCAGAAGGTCGAAATTGTCCTGTACCATGCCGTAGGTGGAGTTTTCCATGGGCAAAATGGCATAATCCGCCCTTCCTTCTTCCAAAGCGGAAAGCACCTCCTGAAAATGTGTGCAGGCTATCATATTTTCCTTTTGGAAAAAAATTCTTCCCGCAAGATAGGAGTAGGCTCCCTCCGCGCCCTGATACACCAGGCTTTTCCCGGAAAAAGGAAGACAATCCAGCTTTTGAAAACCGGCGGAAAATCCCCTTCCCCGTTCCAAAAGCATACCGATTTGCTTTCTTCTGGACATACTCATCATTTCCTGAAAAAGCTCGGTAATGGATTCCTGTAGCTTCGGGTCCTCCACGTAGCTTCTTGCCACCTGAAGCTTTTCTTTTTCCCTCTTGCTGTCCAGAACGGCCTTTCCGGTATCCAGCTTGAATCTGGCCACATCCTCCACAAGACCCATTCGTTTTTCGAAAAGATGAACAATCTCCCGATCCAATATATCCAATTCCTTTCGAATCTCCAAAAGATCCATACACCCTTCCTCCTCTTTATTCCATAGCTTTCGCCTTGTGATATTCGGAACTTTTCTGCTATTCCGATTATACTGTTCTGTCTTTACTGTTCCGTCTTTACTGTTCAATCTTTACCGTTCCGGCTATACCGTTCCGGAAAGCTCCCTAGCCTCCTTCTCTTTCAGCTCCGCAAGCATCTCCCGGATCCGTTCCTTGGTATACTCCGCAATATTCTTTCTGTCCTCCTCGGAAAGCTCTGATAAATCTATAGGCTTTCCGAATTGCACATAGACCTTGGCGCTGTGCAGTCTGGGAAAATCCTCTTCCATAATCCTTCTGGTATTAATCATGGCCACCGGAACAATCTTGCAGCCGCTCTTTTCCGCAATCTTAAAGGAGCCTGCCTTAAACTCTCCCAGATCCAGCTCCGACTCCCCCCTCGTTCTAGTACCTTCCGGGTAAATCCACATGGAAATGCCGGCCTTCACCTGCTTAATGGCCTCAATAATCACCTGGAGGTTTTGCTTCAAGTTTTCTCTATCCAAAAAGAGACAATGCAGCTCTCTCATCCATAACTCTATGTTGGGAATTTTTGCAATTTCCTTCTTGGAAATAAAGCCGGTAGGACGGGGCAAAATGCTGTAAGCCACCACAATATCAAAGTAAGAGCGATGATTTCCGATAAACAGTACCGCTTCCTTCTCCGGAATTCTATCTAAACCATCCACGGAAAGCTCCACCTTGCAGATTTTTAAAATCTGCCGTAATTTTCCCCCCACAATGGAGAGGACTAAATCATCCCGTTTTTCACCTTTTTCCATCTTTCGGATAGAAAAAAGACGCAGGCTGCCAAAGCTTAGGAAAACAGCCAAAACCACTACTACCAAAACCATTGAAAGCATAAACTCTCCTTTATTTCTATAAAGACTTTGTGCATTGTCCCCTTACAGGAACAGACCGTAAAAAATAAGTTTCGTTACAGACTTTACAGTACATCGGAAAAATGAGGCCGTAAAGAGCGGAAAAATCTTAGAGAGAATAAAAACATAACCGTGGTCACTCCCCAGAAATACAGGCTTAAGCCCGGTCTTTCGAAGAACCAGTGTCCGGTAAGCATAGAATCCCTGTAGCCTGCCACAATATAGTACATAGGGTTTATCTTCAAAATCCACTTAACAATGGGCGCCTTCCCGGTAAAGAGGGTTTCATCATACATAATCGGGGTCATCCAAATACCGAACTGCAAGACAATTCCCACAATCTGCTGCATGTCCTTAAAAAAGACGGAAACCGCAGAGGTAAAGAAGGATAAAGCCAAGGCGTAAAAGGCCGTGGCAAAGGAATAAAAGAATACCTGTGGCCAGGTAATCAAAATAGGCTCTCTACTAAACAGGGCAAACAAGAACATCACCAGTAGGAAGAAAAGATGCACCAGAGAACAGCTGATTAACTTAATAATCGGCAAAAGCTCAATGGGGAAAACCACCTTTTTTACCAGATACTGATATTCCTGTAAGATTCCCGTGTTCATATTCATCACTTCCGAAAAGAAAAACCAGGGAACCATTCCGGGAATCAACCAGGTGGTATAGGAAACATTGGGCACCGGAGGACTGGATTTAAAGCCATAGGGACCAAAGATAAAAGCATAAATCGCAATGGTTACCAAGGGCTGAATCAACATCCAAACCGCCCCGAAATAAGAGCCTACAAAACGCTTCCGAAAGTCCGCAAAGGCCAGGCTCACAATCATTTTTCTTTTTTCTTTACAAATCCTGATAAGGGTTAAAAATCCCCGCATGCTATTCCCTTTCCGTTTATCTCGAATACTCCAAAGGAAGGATGAAATGCTTCCTTCAGGATACTCGGTATCCATCAAAGTTCGAGTTTAGTGTAAAAACAAACTGATATAAGTGTATAAAAGAAATGAAAGATTCGCAAGAATCTGGAAGAAAAGGACGAAAGAAACGATCCTCTCTCCCTGCTTTCCCACTTTTTTGCTTGGCATAAAGCAAAGGATAAACAGGGGCAGTACCGGCAAAAAGTATCTTCCCTGTACCCCTAAGACATAGTCCGTACGCTTTGGTGTATAAGCAAAAAGCATGGAAGACAAAATCAAAACGATTAATCCCAAAGGAATCAGGAAAAGAATTATTCTTTGTAAAATATGAAGTTTCTTCCCCCGCATTTCCTCCCTCTCACCGAAAATTCCTGCCAGGAAGGAGCAAATGCTGAAAAGCACCACCAAGGGAAGCGGGAAGGACAGACGGCTGTCAAACTGTCCCAAAGGACGGCCAATCAATGTATACCAGTACTCCTTTCCCTTGATAAAAAAGGTATTTCTCAGAATCTTTAAATACACATCCGGCTGAGCCAGAATCTCTCTTCGGTTATAGGTTTCCATGCCTCCGTCCTGTCCTACAATATTGGAAAGATTCACCGTATCCTCCTGAGGACGGACATAACGGCTAAAGGCATCCAGATTCACCAACAACAAGGGTAAGACGATAGATAAACCGATGGCAAAAATACCGATAAAATACAGCCATGGGGAGGAAAAGCGTTTAAAGGAAACCATAACGCAAAGCAAAAACAGAAGGGAATACACCATCTTACAGGGGGAAAGTGCTATGGCAATCAGACAAATCCATAGGATTTCCTTAAGTCCCAGCTTTTCCTCGCGAAACTGGTATTGGAATACCAGGGATAAAAGAAGAAAGCTTAAGGCCAGGATATAGGCATCATAGGACAGGGAAGAAATCAACTCCAGGGTCATGGGGAAAAGACTTATGGAAAAAAGGATTTCCTTACCCATGGGGATTTTTTCTATGGCCAGACTCCCTAAAATACTGAAAAAGAGAAGGTTGAAAAATCGTCCGAAATACAAAAGGGTAAAACGGGAGCCGTATAGGATTCTTGCAAAGGAAAATCCCAGTGCCGGAAAAAAGTAGGCTAAGGGAGTGGTCTTTACCGGTTTTTGCAGAGTAAAGCTGTAGCCCTTTTCTTTGGCAAAAAAGGAGGCCTGCTGCCGCTCTTCTATCTGTGATCTATCAATATGCATGCCGAAAACCGTAGCCTCCTCCGGCTTCCCGTCTCCGGTCCAGTCATCAATCTCCTCATCCTCCTTCCGGATTCGAAGATTTCCATCTTTATCATACAGCTTTCCCCCCTGTCCCAGCATTTCCGAAGACAGAGCATAGGCACTGACATAATGCAGAACCTCATCCGGGGCGGATAAGGGCATTAAGACAAAGGAATACAGGGAACCCAGAATCATCATGCTCAGAAAATAAATCTGGGCAAGCTTCATTTTTCTACGAAAAAGAAAGAAGAAAAAGCCTGCTGCAAAGGCAAGGGAAATCAAACTAAGGAAAATAGTCTCCCGCAAAAATGCGGGGTGCTCCTTCCACAAGCTTAGTAGATTACTCATTTACTATCCTCCTGCCCTACTTCCAAATGCTTTTCCCTTTCTCTTTCTTTTCTCTCCTCCAATGCCATATCCTGCACGATTCGATTCACCTTTTCCTCCAGCTTTCCCAATTCCACATGGGTATGGAAAAGCCGTAAAAGCAGAATAAAAATCACCAGCAAAAAGAGAAAGTTCGGTGTGGAGTAAATCCCCAGGCTTCTGGCCATAAAATCCGGTACAAAGGGAAAAATGGCAAAAACAAGCAAGAGAATAGAAAAGAGTAGCCAAAAGATACTCTCTTCAATCCGCATCTTCGCCTTTTTGATGGAACGGTGTAAAAACAGACTGGTTCCCAGGCAGACCAATATGATAATCACTCTAAATAAAGGACTCATAGATTACTGTTTTTCCCTTTCTTTGGAAAACTTCTTTCGGAAATACTGGGGATTCACGGTAAAGGCAAACACCCAGCTTTTCGGAAGCTTATGATAGCGCTTTCCCAGTTGATAGCCAAGGAAACGAAAGGCTGTTTTATAAAGGAAGGGGAGGATCAAAAGCGCCTTCTTCTCATGCCAAAGCTTTCCTATGCTTCTCTTCAGGTACTTCATTCCTTCCTTTTCCGCAGGAATTTTTGAGAATATCCCCCTATAGTCTCTGTGGGACACCCCCAGGTCAAAGTTTCTATGGAACTGATCCATGGCGGAAAAATGATGGGAATGCCAAACCTCCGCCCTTGGGCAGTAGGCTGTTTTTCCTCCTGCTTCCTGCATCCTTGCGGCATAAATCATATCCTCGTTAAAAATGCTGGGTTCGGAAAAGCCACCTAGACTTTGAAACAAATCCTTTTTATACATACAACAGACATTGGACTGGAAAAAGCATTTGATGCCAAGCTTCGGCAACTGCTCTATCCCGCAAATCCTTTGCTCTGTCCCGTAGTTAAAGCTCCGGGAAAGCACCTCGTCAAAGGAGCTTTCCTCGTCGGTAAGCTGTCTTGCGTAAACCGCTCCGATTTTCTCCTCCCAAGAAAAGGCTTCCAGCAATTCCTTGGTGCAAGAGCTATCTTTTGGAACCGCATCCTCCGTCATACATAGAAAAAAAGGCGCATCCGAAAAAGATACCCCCAGGTTTCTGGCGTAAGCATGGTCAAATTCTTCTTTCTTGATATGTTTTAAAAGGTAAAGCTCCGGATTCCTTCCCTCCAATAAGGACTTGGGAAAAAGAGCTTCTTCCGTATTAATCAAAATGATTTTTCGTGGAGGAACTTCCTGCTTTTCCAGGGCATCCAACAATCTTTTGCATTTCTCATCCGGCTTATAAGTGGGGATGATGACGTCATAGTTTTGCTTCTGACTTTGGGCATTTTCCTGCATTTCCTACCTCCTTTTGGCATTTTAACATGGGCTCTTTAGAAAAGAAAGGCTATAGTTTTGGCTTCTGCTTCTACTCTGCTATAGCTCTTCGCCTCATGAGGAAGAAACCGAGAATGAACTGCCCTTAAATTCTCCCTTTCCGTGTCCCGTAACAAAGAAGAAAAGGAACAAAAAGACCATCATGGAGAGAAAATGCAGACTTCCGTAAAAAAATCCTCCCCTGGCCACCACCGGATTTACCGTAAAAAAGGAAAGCAGACTGGCAATGCCATAGCCGATAAATACCCATTTTTGCTTTCGCTTTAATATCAAAAGATAGTACTCCGTGTTAGCCAGAGCATAGAAAGCTCCGCCCAAAATCAAAATGCAGAATGTCCATCTCTCTCCCGTAAATTTTCCGGAGAAGTTGCTGCCAAGAATCCACTCCAAAATACTGAGTGCCAGACCGGAAAAAATCAGAGCCAAAAGAAAAAGTACCAAGGACAGCAAGGCTACCTTTTTAAACAAGGCGTTTTCCTGCTTTCGGAAGGCCTTTTCCTTTCCTTGCTGAAAAAGCACTGCCAGATGGGGAAGGGCAGGACGGATAATAAAGTTGGCCAAAAGATAAATGAAGTTTCCGGGCATAAAGAGGAGATTAAAAATACCGGAACGGGAAGAGCCGTAGACCTGATCCACCGCATATTTACTGGAAGAAAAAACATAAAAGTCTAAGAACACGGAAAGAAAGAGGGTAAAAACCTCCTTCCATAGCTTTACTAAGTCCGACTTGCCGAGACTCTTTTCTTCCCCCAGGGGCTTGGTGGCTTTTAAAGGGAGAAAGGAAAAGAGAAAGAAGGAGGCCGCCTGTGCCAGATTCATAGCAATGGCTCCCAAGAAAAGATTTTTTGTGATTAAAAGAAAAATCAGAAGAGCCAGGACGGAAAAAACCGTGCGAAGAAACATGGATTGCCCTGCCTTATACAAAACACCCCTTCTTTGCAGCTCCGACTCATAGACGTCACAAAAGGCATCCCCTATTTTAAAAAGGCATAGGAAGAATAATATCAGACTCTTCTCCCCGCTATAAAGACCGCTACCGTACTGAAAAAGAAGAAAGAGCACAGCAAAAATCAGAGCCAATCCTCCAGTAAGACTGCGAAACTGCCTATATTGTCGAAAGGAAAACTCTCCCTTCATATCCGTGATATGAAAAGGCCGAAGCCCAAAGTAAGCCACGATGAAAAACTGTTGTCCCAAAGTAGAATAACCGAAGCCGAAGATTCCCCCCTGCTCCTCTCCCCCTAGGCGAAGGACAAAGAAAGCCAGCACCATGGAAGCCAGAGCATAGCACATACTGCCTATGCCGTTCCAAAGCACATCATTTTTCATAAAGGAAGGCTTCTGTCCTCCCTGTTTTCCAACTGCTTCTATACTCATTACGTTCTATTTCACTACTTTCTATATTTTTGTATTCCCGAAAAAAAGAATAGACAAAAGTACTCTGGTCATATATTTTGCCGCATTCCAGGGTTTTAAATAGGACTCTCCCTCCCGTCTTTCCCGAATCTTTACCGGCACCTCGGAAACCGTCATTCCCGCCAAAAGTAAATGAGCCAGAGTATCCGGCTCCGGAGAGAAATTCCGTTCTCTGGAAAAGCGAAGAATGGCTTTCCGCCCGTAAATCCGAAGTCCACAGGTGGGGTCCGTCAGTTTTGTTCCGGTTCTTAAAAGAATAGCCAGGCTGATTAAGGCAGAACCGAAGTCTCGTAAAGAGCCTCCTTTTTTCTTTTCCAAAAAACGGGAACCGCAAACAATGTCCACGCCATTTTCCGCTTCTTCCAGCAAAGCCTCCACATCCTCCGCCCGGTGTTGTCCGTCACCGTCAAACTGCAAGGCAAAGGCAAAGCCCCTTTGATCTGCATAACGCATACCGGTTTGAAAACAGGCTGTTAAACCGAGATTTTCAGGAAGGGCAAGGTAGGAATAGCCCTTTTTTTGGCAAAGCTCCACAGTTCCGTCTGTGGAACCGTCGGAAACAATAATATATTCCGCTTTAGGATCTACGGACAAAATGTCTTCCACCACCGCGTCCAGACTCTTCGCCTCATTGTAAGCGGGAATAATCCAGAGTAATTTCTTTTCTTCCAATAGTTCCTCCTTAGAAGAATTTTTTAACTTTTTATCTGTCTTAGCTAGGAAAGATAAAAATCATCATAATACTTTCCATAAAAACCATAACGAATACCGGCTTCCGGCTTTTGAGAAACAAAATCCGCCATCGCCTTTGTTTCTGACAGCCTTCCTGCAGCCTTCTCTCCTTCGGCACCCGGTTCCGATGTCTCAGAAAGGTAAAAGTCCACCGCCTCTTCCACAAAGGGCGCTCCTGCCAGGACAGAAAATCCGATGCCTCCTGAGGGACGAGGATTAATTTCCAGAAAATAAAAGCAGTCCTCCTGCTCCTCATAAATCCACTCAAAATTCACAAGACCATAAAGATTTAAAGCTTCTGCAATCCGCTTGCACTGCCTTTCAATGCCCTTCTCCGGCAAAATTTCCACACTGACTCCGGCTCCATTTTTCGTCCGAAGATTTTCTTTCCGTACCAGCGCTCTATCCACTCCCCCATGACCTCGAAAGTAATCTACGGTATAGACCTTCCCTTCGATTTTTCTTTGGAAAATGTAGTTCTTCTCCTCTTCTCTCCACATCTTATTGCAGAAAAATCCCAACTGATCCTCATCTTCAATCTCACACAAGCCCTCTGAAGAACGGCCGTTTCTTTTCTTGGCAATCATGGGAAAAGATAGATTCTCAAAATCCAAATCTTCATACTCTTCTCCGGGAATCACGGAAAATCCCTCTTCCAGCTTGTCGGAAAGAAATTTACTTAAAAGGTATTTGTCCCGAATCAGACTTAGATCCCCCTTGGGAATACAAAGGGTAATTCCCTCCTTTTGAAAGCGTTCCTTATGTTTTTCATAAAAATCCACTTCCAAATCAATCAGCGGAAAAATAGCGGAAAGCTCCCACTCCTTACATAAGGAAAGAATTCTATCCAAATATACCTCTTCCTCCCGTACTAAGGGAATTTGCGCAAAGTCCTTCACCCTTTTCGCCATGGGAATCCACTCTCCGGGATAACAGTCCGCACCATATACGGTATAGCCCTTCTTTTCCAGTCCTGCTATAACCGTCTTGGTGGAAAAGGAGCCCAAGGCTGTACACAGAATATTTTTCATGAGCACTCCTTTTGTAAAATAACGGAAATTCTTTCAATATCGGAAAAATCCAAATCAGGATAGATGGGCAAAGTCAGTATTTCCTCCGCAATTCTCTTGGCTATCGGTGTGCCATCCCCCGAAAACTTTCCTTTATAGCAATCATACTCGGAAATCAAAGGATAAAAGTATTTTCTGGGATGAATGCCTTCTTTTTCCAGAAGGGAGAAAATCTGATTTCTTCTTCCCTCTCCTAAAATCCGTACAGGAAGGTAGGCATAGTTTTTCTCCACCCCCTCCTGCTCCTTAGGAAAAATAAGACCGGGGACGTCCTTTAACAGGCTTTCGTAATGCCGGTACCGCTTTTCCCTTTCCTTAATATATTCCCCTATATGCCGTAAATTGCAAAGTCCCATGGATGCGGAAAATTCATTCATTTTCCCGTTACAGCCCACCAACTCCACACTTTCCTGCCCCATAATACCGAAATTTTTCAAGGCATAAAGCTTATGCAAAAGTTCCGGATTTTTCTCTCCAATACAAACCGCACCGCCCTCTATACTGTGAAAAACTTTGGTGGCATGAAAGGAAAACATGGAGGCATAGCCAAAGCTTCCCACTCCTCTTCCATGGTAACGTTCCCCAAAGGCGTGGGCAGCATCATAAAGCACCGGAATGCCGTATTCCTTAGAGATTTTATCCAGCTCCTCCACAGCGCAAATATGACCATAGACATGCACCGGCAGTATGGCCACCGTATTCTTAGTAATCAGGGAGCGAAGCTTTTTTACATCTATAGTATAAAAATCCTCTTCAATATCGCAGAACACCGGAGTACAGCCATTTCTGACGATGGCATGGGTGGTGCTGGCAAAGGAAAAGGGGGTGGTGATAATTTCTCCCTTCTTTCCCAGGCTTTCAATCAAAAGCTCTAAAGCGACGTGACCATTCACAAAAAGCTCCGTATTTTCCACGGAAAGAAAGCCGGAAAGCTCTTTTTTAAATTGTTCATGAAATTCTCCCATATTGGTTAAAAGACGAGTTTCCCATAACTTTTCCAAATAGGGAAGAAATTCCTCCAAGGGAGGAAGGCTTGATTTTGTAACGTAGAGCTCTTCTTTCTTTTTCATTACTTCCTCCTTAAATTCTGTCGAGATTTTTACAATTCTATAGTAATCCCATGAAAATGTAAATGCTCCCTAGTTCTTTTTGCGTTTTTGTGTTAAGGTTCATAGGTATATTAGATTTTAAGGAGGTTGACTATGAATCAAGCGAAAAAATTCGCTGCCATTCTTACACTAATGAGTATTTCCGCAACACAGCCCTTTCTTGCTTTGGCAAATCCTGTAGAGGGTACGGAAAATACCGCCATTGTATATACAGAGGAAAATGCCCCCTCAATTTCTCAGGGTCCTGTAGAAGGAAGTAATAGTACCGACCTAAGCCCCGGAAATACAGATTCCGGAAGCAGCAATGCCGGAGAGAATACAAACGGAACTTCCCAGAATAACAGCGGAGAGAATAATGCCACTGTTCAGGACTCTGCTCCATTGGAAAAAACAGAACTTACTGTGGATGCCATTCGTCCCTTAATGACAACCGATCATGCCGGAGATATGGCCGCTGACCCCGTTTTAAATCTGGTTCCCTTGGCGACCTACTATATTTATAATTCCGCAGGAGATCGTATTGACTACGGCTACAGCCAGGACAACCAGTCCTTTACCTTCAGTCCCAACGGCTTCCAGCGAATCATGCTGGAGCACCAGAACGTAGGAAGATGGTATTATCGTACCTATTCTCCCTCCGGCTCCTGGGGACCCTGGGCGGCATCCGGAGAAACCACCCCGGATAAGGGAACCGTTACCGCTATCATGCTGAGAGTTAAGGGTTATACCCATACCATGGGAGAAATCTACTACCGTGCAGTATTAAGTGACGGTACCGTAACGGATTGGGCGAAAAGCGGAGAAGCCTGCGGAAGCTTTTCCGGAGACAAGTACATTGTGGGCTTAAAGATTGCCCTATGGAAAAACGGTGTGGAATTTAGCGGAAAGCGCGGGAAGGCATTAGACAGTGCATATCAGGAGGGACTCTATTTTGAAAATGGAGAACCTAAGTACCAAACCGCCGACAACAGCCCCTATACCGGCTATGCCTTTGACCCGGATTCCAACCAGTACTACTTTGAAAACGGTGTTGCCCAGAGAGGCTGGAAGGTCGTAAACGGCTATCGCATTTACCTAAACGAACAGGGTATTGCCTTAAAGGACTTAGAGCCGATTATGGGTAAGCAGGCTGCCTACAGCATCCGTATTAATAAAGAAACCAGAACCCTCTATGTAATGACCAAGGACGAGGAAGGAAAATTCACTATTCCTTATAAAACCATGATGTGTAGTGTAGGACCGGATACCCCTCTTGGTACTTTCAAGATTTACCAGAAATATCGTTGGCACTTCATGCATAAGGATTGCTACACCCAGTTCCTCTCCCGTTTCTACAAGGGATTTTTGATTCATTCCTTATTGTATGAAAAGGCGGACCCCCACAGCTTTGATGCCATCAACTACAACTTTATCGATCAGGCTATTTCCGGCGGATGTATTCGTTTAAGAGCTATCGATTCCCAGTGGGTCTACGAAAACTGTAAGAACGGAACCCCCGTAACCGTGTATTCCGATGCCTGGGACAAGGGTCCCATCGAAAAGGATGCCATCATGCAGGCTATCCCCAGAGAGCAGAACTACGATCCTACGGATCCTGTTGTTGCCGGCAAGCAAAGTGCAGAGGATGCCAAGAGTGTAGCCGACTCCAAGAAGGAAGTAGCTAAGGAAGCGGAAGAAAATATCATTGAACCCAATGCCTAAGGGACAAACAAATGAAAACAACCATCGTTATACCAAACTATAATGGAGCTCATTTTTTAGAAAAGTGCATGCCTGCTTTGCTTTCGCAAAGTAGGCAGGACTTTTCTATTCTTTTTGTGGACAATGCTTCCAAGGACGACAGTGAAAAACAAATCCGGTATTGGATGGAGCAGGATCCGGAGCGGATTTTCCTGATTCAAAATACGGAAAACACAGGCTTTGCCACTGCAGTGAACCAGGGAATACTCTGGGCCAAGGGGCAGGGAGCAAGCTATGCCCTGCTTTTAAACAACGATACGGAGGTGGCTCCTGATTTTGTGGAGCAGCTTCTGCTTTTCATGGAAGAAAAAGAAAAAAAAGGAGAAAAGGTATTTGCCCTTTCCTCCAAAATGGTAAAGATGCATGACCCCAGCCTGATGGATGATGCAGGGGACGAACTGTGCCTCTTAGGTTTTCCCTTCCAAAGAGGTTTAGAGGATGAAGCCTCCCGGTGGACTAAGGCCGAAAAGGTATTTTCCGCCTGCGGAGGGGCTTCCCTATACAGTATTCCTCTTTTGGAAGAAACCGGACTTTTTGATGAAAAGCACTTCGCCTATCTGGAGGATGTGGACCTTTCCTTTCGGGCCCAGTGGAAGGGCTACTCTGTGTACTACTGCCCCACTGCCCTCTGTAAACATGTGGGTTCCGGAACCAGCGGAGGAAAATACAGCGATTTTAAGGTGGAGCTTTCTGCCAGAAACTCTATTTTCCTGCTTTATAAAAACTTTCCTCTCGGGCTGAAAATTCTGAATTTCCTGCCCTTCTTACTGGGAATTTTGATTAAGGCTCTTTACTTCCAAAAGAAGGGCTACGGAAAGGCCTATCGAAAGGGTATCTTTAAAGGCTTAAAGGAAAGAAAAGAAATGAAGAAGGTGGATTTCCGAGGGGTGCCGCTGGGAAGGATTCTAGCCATTGAACTTAGGCTGTTTAAGAATTGCTTTGTGTATCTTTCGGAGAGAAAGAGGAGAAGAAAAGGGCTGCGCTCCCATGCTGTGTAGGCAGGAAAGCGGGCACACTTGCGACAACCTCGCTCTGCGTAATTAAAAAGCTGTAGAAAAATCAAGGGCAATGCTCCGAAGCTGTATGGATATGAAAGCGGACACGCTCCCGCTAACCTCGCCTCTACGTAATGAAGAACAGTAGAAAAATCAATCGCAACGCTCCGATGCTGTGTAGGCAGGAAATCGGGCACGCTCCCGCTAACCTCGCCTTCGTAACAGTACTAACTTCAAGCTTCGCATTGCTCGCTTTCAGTAAGTACTGACGGGCTCAGATTGCCCTCTTTCCTGCCTACACAGCATCGTTCGCTTCGATTTTGGATTTCTACAGTTCTTCTCTTCGCTGGCTTTCTGCAAGTACCGACGGGCTCAGATTACCCTCTTTCATATCCATACAGCTTCATTCGCTTTGGCTTTGGATTTCTACAGTTCTTCCCTTCACCGGCTTTCTACAAGTTCTAACGGGCACAGTTTGCCCTCTTTCCTGCCTATACAGCATCCTTCGCTTCAATTATGGATTTCTACAGTGCTTCTCTACAACGGCTTTCTACAAGTTCTGACGGGCTCTGGTTTTCCTCTTTCATGTCTACATAGCATTTGCCGCTTTGATTTTGGATTTCTACGATACTGAAATAATAGGAGATCGCAGGAACTTGCTTTCTATGACGAGGTATTAAGGAATCTTTGCGAGGGCTTAGGCTATGCACGAAAAAGACGATCACTAGGCTTCCGTAGGGAGCTGCACTCTAGCAACGAAGGCGGGCGCATGTTTGAGCCCGAAGGGTGAGTTTGCGCAGGAGCCTGAGTGAAAAAGCGAGTGCAGCGAGTAGGAAACGTAGTGTGTCTTTGAGGCAAAGCCTAAGCCGAAGCAAGACATTCATTAGTCTGTATGATAGAGTTGCCAACGATTACTTGACAGAGCATATTTTATCGCAAGTTCCAATCTCACCCACCTGAAAGCTCTACTTGCTGATGCTTCAAAAGGGCACTATGGTCGTGAAAAGGCCATTGAAATCAGAGAAACTGCAAAATCTTCTATCGGATTACTTATGCCTGCTAAATCAATGGAACTCAGGCAGACAATCCGTCGAATTGACACCCTGACTTCCGATATTAAAGAAGTCGAGCAGTCCATTCAGAAAATCATGGATGATTGTGGTTCTCCAATTACAACTATTCCCGGCATCAAGTATCGTATGGGGGCAATGATTCTAGCAGAGATTGGAGACTTTACACGCTTTAGCAATGCAGATCAGGTTCTTGCTTATGCAGGACTATCTCCGTCTACGTACCAGTCCGGAAAACTAATATCTTCTTATGCTCGCATGGAAAAACGTGGCTCTAAGTATCTGCGTTACGCACTTTTCAATGCTGCTATATATGCTTCTGTATGGGACGAGCGATTCAGGCTCTATTTGTCAAAAAAACGGGCAGAAGGCAAGCACTACTATGTCGCAATAAGCCATGTGGTTAAAAAATATGTTAGAACCATCTTTCGGATGGAAATAACTCATACGTTATATCAGCCTTTATAAGTTAAATTAGCTCATAATCTTTTCTGAGAGCATCATCACTGATGCTCTATTCGTCATACAGTTTTCAAAGTACTAATCTATCTAAAATACGTTTCCGTATTTTATTCTGAAAATCTTAATTTTATGCTTGACCATTAATAGTTAGTCTTTTAAAAAATAATAAATTTTATTATTTTTATATCATAGCAGAGATTCATAGGAATGGCAAATAAAGGCGGGTTTTTCCTAAGGCTTCAAAAATAGGCTTTGTCATTACGGCGTGCTTATAAGAGAATTGTATAATCGCTTTTTTATTAGTTGATTATGTATAAGTTATTGCCAAAAAAATATTTGGATTTCTGAAAAATATAGGACTAAATATATAGAAATCATTCTGACAAAGTGGCATAATTTGACTATACTAACAATAATCTAAGAGATACCCTTCATAGAGGAATGCCGTATAAGATAAGTCTAAATATAATATAGGCATTAACAAGTGAATGGCACTGAATCGTATCAGCGATGTATTGTGCAAACCAGACTAAGAAAGAGTTTCCATGAATTATGGAACAAATGATTTTGTGGTTAGAACTAGTGGCAATGATTAATTCATGTAAAAGCAAAGTACTGAAAAACTATTACCTAGAAACGATGTTACGTATCCGTATTCTGCAGTAAATATAAAAATGTGGCAGATATTGTTGTTACGAACGAGACCATTGATAGCAGTATTTTTTTCTCGGTTTGCTATAGTGGATGCTTTAAGATAATATATCTAAAGCATACCTATAAATATTATGAAAGGAGATAACATTTATGGAAATTAAGAAGCATAATGCTAACTTGTATAACATTGCAGATTCTGAAAATGAGATGAATTATGCAAGTAGCGGTTGCTCTTGCTCGTGCTCGTGTTCTTGTTGTTCCAGCTGTGCAGCAATCTCAGAAGAGTAACGAACAACATCTGCCTCCAGAGTTGCAAAAGCTTTGGAGGCTATTTCAAAAAAACAATTGCCATGTCATGGCATTACAGATAATTAAGAAACTATACGTTATGGTTTATGGAGGGGCTATGGAACCGCTATTGGAAATAAAGGGTCTAAATGTGGATATTAACGGTTTGCAAATTTTAAACCTAAGAGAGCAAACGATTACTATTCAAGAAGGCGACATTGTAGGCATAATAGGTGAAAATGGAGCAGGGAAATCCACTTTCATAAATTGCCTTATAGATAAAATAAACTATAAAGGCAAGATTGTAAGAAATTACAGTTTAGATAAATTAGGAATCCAATTTCAAACAAACAACTACAATAAGTTAATGAAGGTTTTTGAATTAATTCAGATTATTTCTCACAAGTCCAAGTTTGATTCCTCGCTAAAATCACAAATAGATAAGTTTGATATTACAGAGTTGCTTAATAAAAGAATAGAAAAATTATCTATAGGTGAGCAACAAAGGCTGACTCTATTTTTAGTGCTTTACCTAAACCCGGAAATCTTGATATTCGATGAACTTACAACAGGGCTAGATTACAAAAAAAGAACTAAAATCCTCGATATAGTTAAAACTTACAGTCAAGGGAAAACAGTGCTTACTGTAACTCATTATTATGAGGAGCTAAACGACTGGGTCAATAAAATCTTGATTTTGCACAAGGGAGATTTGGTGTTCTGGGGAACATTCGATAACTTAAAAGAAACGTTCAAACATTATTCCATAGTTACACTATCTACAGACGATTTTTACAACTTGCCGAAAGAACTTAAGAATATAAACACTGTTAGCGTAGACGATAAAACCTGTGGGTTGATTGTAGCTGATGAATATCACCAGGAAGAAATATTAAGAAGTCTTTCAAGAAGCAATATTCGGTTTCAGATTAATCCTAACAGCATATATAATTTGTATATGCTGGCGATGAAAAATTTCATAGAAAAGAAGGAGGCTTGATATGATGAGGACATACTTGTTTATTGATTTAAAAATAATGTTTCGCATTCCGCTTTCTATATTTTTTTCTATAGCCTATCCAATATTAATGATGATTATAATTATGTTTTCATATGGTAACATTTCAATCGGGAATGGCTATTATTTGATTGATAAGTATTTTTTGATCGCTATTGGAATGGGAATCCTTCCTCTCTCTTTAATTTCTTTCCCAATGTGGATAGGCAATTCCTTTGAAAATAAAAGCATAGAACGCTTGAATTTTTTTGGAGTAAATACAAGTAAAATGTTCGTAGGTGATGTACTGGCTCATTTCATACTGGCAATGATAAGCATGGCTATTAATATTTTAGTTGCCTTTTTGTTTTGGAGACTAAAATTTCCGTCCATAGGTCATTTTCTTTCTTTTATTATACAATATTTCATAGCTATTGTTATAGCTATGATTATTGGTGGCATATTTGCCTATGTATTTAAAAATCCGCAGATTTTAATGACTCTAGGGCTAGTCGTAATGTTTGTTTTATATATGTTCTGTGGCGTGTTCATATCTATCGATCAAATGCCACAGTTATTCCGAAATATATCTTCATATTTGCCAATAAAGTATGCAATGAATGACTTCTTTGACATTTGGACTATGGAGAAATTCTGGGACAAGGATTTTTTACTAATATCTGCAGTGTACTTGGTAATAAGCACTATAGTTTTGGGCATCTGTATCATTAGAGAAAATAAAAGAGTTATTTACAGTGGAGGAAAAAATAATGAAAAATAAGCAAGGGCTACGTATCATCTTAGAATTAGTTGCAGGAATGGTATTCTCGGTAATTTTGTGTTACATTTTAATCTCTTTAGGCTACTCGACTTTCTATAAGGATAATTTTAATGAATACACCGTGAATATCTTTGGCCTACCAATATATGAGATAGTTATGCAAGGTGGGAAAGGACAGGGAACGGCATTTAACCAGAACATGTCTCTTGTCGGTATAATCTGCTCAACCATCACGATGATAGCGGTTGAAACAACTATTTTTATAAAAAACAAGAATAAACCGGAAATTACTGAAAAATAAGCCTGAGGAAAGATACGATGGAAACAAAATTTACTGAGAAGGGGTTTTTCAATCAGCATTTAAAAGTGCAGATGGATAATTCCAATATAAATAATGGAAGAAATGCCGATGTATTTAGCCAAATACTTGTTGGCAATGTAAAGTCCAGCCAGATGGACTATCTATTGAATCTTGGATATATACGGCTTAATGACACAAAGAGTATCGGTATGTTCAATGAATTAAATATTGCAGCCAATAAAAATAAATTCAAGAAATATGAAGAAATTGTGGATAACAGCACTTTGTTTCTGCCAAAAAAGTTTAAAAAGATAAAAAAATCTCTAGAAGATTGCTTGGAATATCGTCAAAGCATTCGAACATTTTCTCCTTACCAGATGAGCCTAAAAGACTTCTCAACATTGTGTAAGTATAGTTTTGGTCAATCAAATAGAACTGCTAATTACAACGGAATCGTTGCAACCAGCCGATATTATGCTTCCGGTGGCGGCTTATATCCTGTTCAGGTTTATATTTATGCCAATAATGTTAGCGGAGTAAAAAAGGGAATCTATAGATATCAGTTAAATACACATTCATATTCTTTAGTTTTTATTTTCTTTTTAGATTGAGATAAAATATTTTCAAATTCAATCGATAAATCACTTTGAATCCTCGTATATTCAAAAATATTAATTGCCTTCATAAATTCTCCCAATTCAAATACTTTAATCAAGCATTATTTAAATTTATTTCTTACATGTATGAAAGAGCACAGTGTCTTTATATCATTCCTGTTTACTATAAAAGAAACTACAGTGTAGCAGATTGCTCCCAGGGGGATGAGGACTATGAGTTGCCATAGTTCTGTCATTCCTCTTTTTTCTAAGAATCCTTGCACAAGGTAAACGATTCCCCCCATTAGGAAAGATGCGGTAAAGGAAGCCAGGCAGTCTTTTACTTGAGAGAGGAAGCCATATTGTATCAGCTTTTCATTGGGTTTGGCGTTTAAATACAGGCAGAGGACTTCTCCTACATTTTTCCCAAAGAGCATGACGAAGATCCCAAAGGGGAAGGTGAGGAGGAGAATGCCTATGCCTAAAATCTTCTTGATGATCTCCAGCTTCAAAAACAAATCCGAGCGTCCCTGACTGTTCATGAGCTGGAGATTACACATGTGAAGGGGCAGGAATAGATAAGTCACGGAAAGAAAGCGAAGATATGAAAGCATGCCTATCCATTTCTTTGTGAGCAGTAAGATAATAAAGGGCTTTGCCACTGCCATCAGGCCAAAGAGTATGGGAAACAAGAGGAAGGCGGAAAAACGAATGGTTTTCCTGGCCATTTCCTGTAAGGCATCCTTTTCCTCCTGCATCTTGGAAAAAGCGGGAAACATTACTCCTGAAATCATGGTGGAAAGGGTAGAGGACAGGAGCTTTGGAAACATTTCTCCTCGATTGTACAGAGCCAGCTCCTCTACCTTGTAGCGTTTTCCAATGACTAGGCCATAGATATTTTGCCAAATCTGATCCAAGAGTCCGGAAAAAAGGATTTTCCAGCCAAAATGAAAAAGGGCAGAGAGGGAGGAAAGCTTAAATAAAAGCTTCGGTCTCCAAGGAAGGCATAAGAATAATATCAGCATGGTAAAAAAGTAGTAGGAAATCTGCTGATAAGCCATAGCAAAGGAGCCATAGCCCCGATAAGCTAAAAACACTGCCAGCACTCCGGAAAAGAGGGAGGAAAAAAAGCTGGCTAAAAAAATCGGTCGAAATTGCAAAGCCCTTCCTGCATAAGCCATTTGGATGGAAATGACTGCACCGGGGAAGAGCAAAATACTCATTTGCCGTAAAAGGGACTCTAAAACCGGGAGATGATAAAACTCCGCCACAAAGGGGCTGATGCCATAGAACAAAAGATAGATTCCTCCGGATAAGGCCAAGGTCAGATAAAACACCGAGGAATAATCTTCCTCTTTGATTTCTTTTTTCTGCATCAGCGCCTGAGAAAAACCGGATTGAATAAAGGTATTGGCAATGGTGATAAAGATGCTGATGACACTCACCGCCCCTACCTCTTCCGTATCCAAAATCCGAAGGAGAAACAGGGAGAAAATCAGCTGTATGCCCTGGTAAGAAATCTGCTCTAGGAAACGCCAAAAAAGGCCGGAAAGAATTTTCCCCTTCCACCCCTCTTTGTTTTGCGTCACTTCTCCCATGGCATTCTCCTTTAATTCCTTATTTTACTTACTGATACGCTTAGTGTTTTACTTAGCATCTTTCTTCTATATTACCGCTTCCGCTCTAGGCGAAACAAATTCTTCTTTTTAATGCTTCCACGCTATTCCGAACAGACTCTCCTTTTTAACGCTTCCGCTCCATACCGAAGCTTTTCTGTAGAAAATGATAAAGCTTAGGACAAAACTGTTCCAATCGAAGCAGAGCTCTCTTCCCAAAAGACATTTCTTGTAAATAGTTTCTATAGTCCTTCTGATAAATTTCGGAAAAATCCCTAAGATTCAGCGCAATGGAAAAGCTGAGTCTATTGATAGCTTCATCTACTTCCAAGCGGTATTTTCCTTTGGACTCCTCTAAGAAAAGCTTATAGCAATGCTTCATTTCCGAAAGATATTTTTCCTGCTGCTGCCGTCCTTTTTCCCTTTCCGTCCAGGAGCTTTGCAAATGAAAACGATAGGCAGTGTATTCCTCCGGCAAGTATACCGCCTTTCCGGCCAAGGCCGCCATCAACTCTATAGGTCTGTCTCCCACCGGACAGGCATAGTAAAAGTCCGGAAGCTTTTCAATTAAGCTTCTTCTAAAAAACATTGAGGAAAAGGCAATCCCCTTAGGATGATTGATTAGCTCCCTTCCTTCCAATATTTTCCTCTCCAAATAGGGACGAAGTAAGTCTTTTGGGCCTTCCCTGCCGTCAGGAAGCAAAACCTTTGCCGGATGAAAGCAAAGAACAGCCTCTTCTTCTCTTATCAAGGCTTCCATTTGCTTTTCCAGTTTATCTTCTCGAAGGTAAAAATCATCCCCGTCAATCACGGTGATAAATTCTCCCCTTGTCCTTGGAAAATTAAAAATTCCGGTAATATTTCTTTTCCCTTGGGAATACTGATTTTCTGTCTGTAAGATAGGAAAAAGAATCTCCGGATATTTCTCCTGATAAGAACGGATAATCTCCTGACTTCCGTCGGTGGAAGCATCATCATGGAGAAGGATTTCCAAAGAAAAATTCCCTTTTTGGGAAAGAATACTGTCTAAACACTTTCCGATATAATCCTTATGCCGGTAGGTCACAATACATACGGAAATTAATGGTTTTTTCTCCATTCCTCCTCCTTTCTTTCATAATCTAAGCCATTTAATTTATTGATTTCTCTATTTCCTGATTTACCAATTTACTAATTTAACAATTAACCGATTTGCTGATTTAACAATTAAGCGATTTGCTGATTTAACGATCAACTGATTTACTGATTTATGCAATCATAAATCCTATTGTTTTATACGGCTCTAAGCTCTTAGCTATCCAAAAACAACATTGCCCCAATTCCTCTATATAGCGGATAGGGGTAAATGCCGAAAAGTGCCATGGTGGTAATTTTCCCCAGTCGACTTTTCCCCTCTAAGGATAAGAACGCCTCTAAAACCTTCCTTTTGATTTCCGGAAGCTCATCTCCGAATAAGCGCTTCAATTCCCTTCCCTGGGCAAACAATGCCCGGTAAGAAGAATGAATGGTATCTTCCTTATCCTTTTCTTTAGAAGCGACCAGCCTTTCTTCACATTCCTTCAACACACTTGCTTTTTTCGCCCCTAAGACATTTTCTCCATGCTGCCGGTAGGCATAGCTGGCATAGGGCAAATATTGAATTTCCCCAAAGCAGTTTGCTAACAAGGCCAGCCAATGGTCATGCATCTTTACTTCCGCAGGAATTTCCTTGCAATATTGCAGCAAAGCTTTGTTGATTCCCACAGAGGCTCCTGTCACATGGTTTTGCAAAAGCAGGCGGGAAAAACGGTAGGAGGCACCCGGTAATTTCTGATACCTTCTATAGGACTTGGCAAGAAGCTCTCCTCTTGAGTTCACCAAAGAGCAGTCTGTGTGACAAAGGATAGGAAGGCTTTCCCCAAACTTTCTTTCTTCCTCCTTTATGACAGAAATCGTCTTAGAGAGCTTGTCCGGAAACCATTCATCATCCTGATCCGCAAGGAAAATATATTCTAAATTTTCTGTCTCCACCTCCCCCTTAGCCAAGGCGGAGAGAATAGAGAGAAAATGCTTTGCCGGACTTCCACTATGCATAGGTCTCGGGAAAGCCCTCATCCTCCTTCCATACTTTTCCTGCAAGCTTTGCAGAATTGCTTTTGTACTATCGGTGGAGCCGTCATCAGAATAAAGGAGGCAAAAATCCTCCCTATCCTGCTCCATAATGGATTTAATCTGCTTTTCCAGATATTTCTCCCCATTATAAGTACATAAAATAACACAATGCATTTCAGCAATTCCTCTCTTTGACTAAGGAATTCCTCTCTTTGACTAAGGAATTCCGGCTCCGCATAAGTTTTTTTCTACACAAGTTCCACCCATAAAATAGGACTTTAGCATTCTTGATTTCGGCTTATTTAGAAAGCAAAAGAGAATAAAAAAGGGTTTCTCCCAAAATCACTGCCTGCACAAGCCTTAAGAAAAGCATTTGTAGGAAATTGGCATGAAGATATTTTCGGGCATACAATGCCTCGGACTGCTGCCGAAGCTTTTGTCTTTGCACCAAGGATTTCAAGGATTTCTTGGTACTACCGCTGTCCTCATGAAGGTAAGAACAAATCGTACAAAGATAGGATTTGTAGCCTGCCCTTCTCAGCTTTTGACCAATTACCTTTTCCTCCTCATAAAGGAAGAACTCCTCGTCATAACCCCCGGTCTTTTGGAATGCCTCTTTAGAAATACAAAGGGAGGAGCCATGCAGCACATCCACCTTCACATAGGGCTTTTGTTCCAAATAGGCTTTAGGATAAAAGAGCAGGGAAGAAAAAATTCTCTTGCTAAAGGGTCCCATGCTCAGAAGGTTTTTCAAAAAGCTTTGTAAAGGCCAAGCTGTAGCCTGTTTTCCGTAAGGGTCCTTCATTCTGCCGGAGACCAATCCCACCTGCTTCTCCTTTGCAAAAACAGACAGAACATTTTCAAAGTAAGCTTCCTGAAAACGGGTGTCGGGATTGGCCAAAAAGCAGTAGTCCATCCCTTCCGAAAAGGCGGCCCGAAAGCCCAGATTGTTTCCTGCCCCATAGCCCTTATTTTCCTTGGCAAAAATCAGTTTACACTTATGGTCTTGAAGCTTCTCTAAAGTCTGCCTGCTACTATCCGTAGAGGCATTATCCACGATATAAATTCTCGTTAACACGGAAAAATCCTTCAGCTCTTTATATAGCCGAAGGGTATTTTCCAAATCATTATAATTTAAAATCACTATAGCACAGGACATTAGTTTTCCTTCCCCATAGAACGATAATAAAGCTCTCCCACCTTCTCCCGAAGCTTAGGGAATACAAAAGTCAGGAGATTTAGGACATGGTAGCAAAATAAATAGCCCTGCTTTCCCTTTTCTTTTTCTAATGGAAGGGGACTTTCTTCCGCATAATAGTCAAAGGCTCTGCGATAATAATTGTGATTGCCTTCTCTCCAAGGTCTTTCGTCTCCGGCAAAATGGACAATCACCGGATGAGCCTTTGCCTGTGAATAGCTCTTTTTGTTTTCCAGCTCCTGATACCAGGGAGAAAAACGACACAAGGCACTATACCTTGCATAAGCATAGTTAGAAAAGAAGTTAAAACGCTGGGGCAGGGAGCGAATCCTTCCCTTACACACCATATTCAAAATGTCCTGGTCATTAAAAGGAAGCTGACCTTCCTTCATTTGATAATAGCGAAGACATTTTTCTTCCATCCCTTCCTCCCGAAGCAATGAAAGATTCATAAGCATCACTCCCGCATTATAGTAGGGGCTTTCCTCCGCTAAGGATAAAAATTCCTTATGCTTTTTATAAATACTGGGCTCCGGAGCCATGCCCAAAAGCTTATCTCCAAGCTTTAAATGATAAAGGGGCAAAATGGATTGGAGCACCACTGTATCCGCATCCAAGTATAAAGCCTTGGTAATCGTTTCCGGAAGTGTGGAAGGGATAAAGAGTCGAAGCAGGGTAGCTTTGGAAAATTTTCCGGTGAAAAGGGCGGGAAGCTTTTCCTTCCATTCGGATAATTTCTCTTCCAAATCATAAAAGCTAATTTTCTGTCCTTCCGTCTCCACATATTGCCGAAGTTTTTCCTTACTTTCCTCTTCTATCCCCAAGGATAAGATATGAAAATGAAGAGCTTCTCCCTCCGCATGCAAAAGAAGAGAGGAAAGTGACACCGCAAGAATCGGCATAAAGGCCTCATTGACTCCGTAAACGATGTGCATACTTTTCTCCCTTCTGTATTCTACTTAGTTTCGCTTTAAGCTGTATTCTACTTAGTCTTGCTTTAAGAGCTTCTTTCTTCCGCTACTCTACGCTTTCCTTCCGCCTCAGCCTCTTCCGGGAAAAGCAGACGGTTCATCGCACTGAAAATCGCTCTAACGGAGGAACGGGTAATGTTGGAGGAAACTCCCACACCGAAGCCGGACTTTCCGCTATTTTCCTCTGCAAGTTGAATATAGGACACCGCCTTTGCAGAGGAACCTGCACTAAGAGCGTGTTCTGTATAGTCCACAACCTTTAAGGCCAGCTTGAATTCCTTATTCAAGGCACTGATTACCGCCTCGATAGGACCGGATCCTTGACCGGAAACCTCTCGCAGTACACCGCGATTTTCAAAGGTCAGGTTAATAAAGCTGATGTAGGAATCTCCCTCTCCTTCCACATCGGTGGTACGAAGATTCTTGAAGAATAACGGAGCCTTGGCTTCCACATATTCCTCCCGGAATACCTCTAAAATTCTCTTCGGATTTACCTCGCCCTCCTGCTCGGAAATCTTCTGAATATAATCCGCAAATTCTCTCTGCATTGCCTTGGGCAGCTTATAGCCGTAATCAAAGTCCAGAATAAAGGCAACTCCGCCCTTACCGGACTGGGAATTGATTCTAACCACAGGCTCATACTGTCTTCCGATATCTGCAGGGTCAATGGGAAGATAAGGCACCTCCCAGAAGGGGTTCTTTCGTTCCCGCATGGCCAATACACCCTTATTGATGGCATCCTGATGGGAGCCGGAAAAGGCGGTAAATACCAGCTTTCCCGCATAGGGATGACGATCCGGCACACTCATCTTGGTACAACGCTCATAAACCTCCTGAATTTCCCGAACATTTTCCAGATTCAACTTGGGGTCGATGCCGTGGGAGAAAAGGTTATAAGCCAGGGTTAAAATGTCAACATTTCCGGTTCTTTCTCCATTCCCGAAAAGGGTTCCCTCGACTCTTTGTGCTCCGGCAAGAAGAGCCAGCTCTGCGGAGGCAATTCCCTCACCTCTGTCATTATGGGGATGCACGGAAAGAATCACATGCTCTCTTTCCTTCATGTTTTTGGACATAAACTCAATCTGATCCGCATAAACATTGGGGCTATGCATCTCTACGGTATTAGGCAGGTTAATGATAATCTCCCTTCCCGCCTTGGTTCCCCATGCGGAAATCACCGCATTACAGATTTCCAAAGCATAATCCATCTCCGTTCCGGTAAAACTTTCCGGAGAATATTCCAGACGAAGCTCTCCGGAAAAATCCTTTTCATGCCGCTTCACCATTTCCACAGCGGAAAGGGCAATGGCGGTAATCTCCTCTCTGGACTTTCCGAAAACCACATCTCTTTGCAATACGGAGGTAGAATTATAAATATGGACAATGGCCTTCTTTACTCCTTGGAGAGCCTGGAAGCTTCTTTCCAAAAGCTCTTCTCTACACTGTACCAAAACCTGAACTGTAACATCCTCCGGAATCAGATTCTTCTCCACCAAAGTTCGTAAATAATCAAATTCAATCTGAGAAGCCGCAGGAAAACCGACTTCAATCTCCTTAAAACCAAGCTTACATAGGAGTTGGAAAAATTCCACCTTTTCTTCTACGGTCATGGGATCCACAAGGGCCTGGTTTCCATCCCTTAAATCCACAGAACACCAAATCGGTGCTTTTGTGATTTCCTGATCCATCCAAGTTCTTTCCGGATAACGGAAAATCGGAAATTTTCTGTAACGTTTTACCTGATCCATTCTTACCTCCTATTGTATTTTTCCACTACTACTCTTACTTACTTCTTATTTTAAGTCTACCCTGTACTGCCAAACAAGCTTTTCCAAGCTCTGCAGGGATTCCTTTTACTCTATCAATAAACTTAGGAAAGGACTAGTCCTTCCTTTTTCATAACAGCTATAACTTCCTCTACATATTTCTCGCAAAGCTCTTCCCTGGAAGCCTCCACCATAACACGAATCAGAGGCTCTGTTCCGGAAGCACGAAGGAGAATTCTTCCATCCTCTCCCAGGCTTTCCTCCACCTTCTTCACCGCCTCCTGTACGGTTTCATTCTGCTCCACCAAAAGCTTATCTTTCACCCGAACATTCTTTAGTACCTGTGGAAAACGCTGATACTCCGCCAAAGCTTCCTTAAGACTCTTCTTTTCCTCTAAAAGCACTTCCATCAGCTTAATACTGGTGAGAATTCCGTCCCCGGTAGTGGCATGCCGCATAAAGATGATATGTCCGGACTGCTCACCTCCCAAGGAATATCCATTCTCTGCCATATTTTCATAAACATAGCGGTCCCCTACTTTGGTCTTTTCATAGGAAAGGCCTGCCCCATCCAAGGCCTTGTATAAGCCTAAGTTGGACATAATGGTAGTCACAATTTTATTGTCCTTTAACTGCCCCTTATCCCGCATATTTTTTCCGCAAAGATAAAGGATCTGATCTCCGTCCACCAGTTCTCCGTCACTGTCTACACAGAGACAACGATCCGCATCTCCGTCATAGGCAAAGCCGATTTCGCAATCCCCGTTCTTCACATACTCCTGCAAGGCTTCCATATGGGTAGAACCGCAGTTGGCATTTATGTTGTAGCCGTTAGGATCATTGGAAAGTACATGGGTATCCGCTCCCAGGGCATCAAATACCGCCTTGGCACAGGAGGATGCGGAACCGTTGGCACAGTCCAAAGCAATCTTCTTTCCCTTAAAGGAACGGGTAGCCAAAGAAATCAGATAGCCGATATAGCGGTTTCTTCCTTCGGCAAAATCTACGGTTCTTCCGATTTTATCTCCGGTGGCTAAAGGAACTTCCCCGGTTTCTCCATCCAGATAGGCCTCAATCTCCGCAATAAAATCATCGGAAACCTTTTCTCCGTTTTCATTGATGACCTTAAGACCATTGTCATAGAAAGGATTATGGGAGGCGGAAATCATCACACCGCAGGAAAAGTCTTCGGAACGAACAATATAGCTAACGGAAGGCGTAGTGGTAACGTGCATCAGATACGCATCTGCTCCCGCAGCGGTAATTCCTGCGGAAAGAGCATATTCAAACATATAGCTGGAGCGTCTGGTATCCTTACCGATAACAATACGGCACTCCTTTGTGCCTTTGTTTGAAAAATAATAGGCCAAGAACTTTCCCACCTTAAAGGCGGTATCCGCTGTCAAATCTACGTTAGCCTCTCCACGATAACCGTCTGTTCCAAAATATTTTCCCATCTTTTCTCCTTAACTTTATTGCAAATTGAACCAGTACATTTTTTCATTCCGGCTTGAAATATATTGCTATTCCCTTCTACCGGGTTCTTCTGTCCCTTATTTTTGGAAAGGGACCTGTCTGCCGAATCTGCAAACAGGTCCTCTCTCCTTTCTATAAAAGAAAGCTTCTTTATTCCGCTTCTAACGCTTGTAAATAACGCTTTAAAGCATCCTTCCAATGAGGAAGGCCCTGAAATCCCTCTCTCTTAAGCTTTTCTTTACTCAGTCTTGAGTTAAAGGGACGTCTTGCTCTACTTAAACCGTACTCCTCCGTAGTAACGGGAATCACCTCCGTGGAAAGTCCCGCCTCTTCGTAAATGGCCTTGGTAAAGTCATACCAGGAAATGTACTCTCCTTCATTGGTGGCATGATAAGTACCGTACTTTTCCGTCTCCACCATATCCACCAAAAGCCTTGCCAAATCCAAGGTATAGGTGGGACTTCCCACCTGGTCGGAAACCACTCGCACACTGGGATGCTTCTTACCCACCTGTAACATGGTCTTAATAAAGTTCTTTCCGTTTAAGCCGAAAACCCAGGCAATACGAACAATAAAATGCTCCGGTAAAACCTTTCGAATCGCCTCTTCTCCCGCAAGCTTGGAAGCTCCATACACATTGATGGGATGGAAATCTCTTTCCTCCTCTTCCCAGGGCTTTGTTCCCTCGCCGGAGAAAACATAGTCTGTGGAAAGATAGAGCATTTTCCCCTTTAAATCCTTCATGACTTTTGCAAGACTTCCGGGAACCTCTCCGTTAATACGAAAAACAAAATTTCTTTTCTCCGGATCCTCCGCATCATCCACCGCAGTCCATGCGGCACAGTGAATCAGACAGTCAATCTTCTCTTCGGTAAGAATTCTTCTGGCTTCCTCTTCATTGGTCAGATCCAGTCCCACATAGGGCATCGAGCAAACCGGACTTCCGTCCATAATACCCACATACTCCGGCTCAATCCCGGAGCCTACCGCCTCTATGCCTCTTCGAGCCAGCTCATTCATCACATCATGACCTAACTGCCCATTAACGCCGGTAACGAAAACTCTCATGCTTATTCTCCATACTGCTTCTTATAATAATCCTGATACTCTCCGGAAATGATGTGCTCCCACCAATCCTTGTGATCCAGATACCACTGAATAGTTACGGGAATACCGGTATCAAAGGTATATTCCGGCTTCCAGCCAAGCTCAGTCTCCAGCTTCGTGGGGTCGATGGCATAACGCATATCGTGTCCTGGACGGTCTGTCACATAATGAATCAGGGATTCCGGCTTGTCTAAAGCCCTTAAAATCGTCTTTACAACCTCAAGATTGGTTCTTTCATTGTGTCCGCCAACATTGTAGACCTCTCCCACTCTTCCTTTACGGACAATGAGGTCAATAGCCTTGCAATGGTCGGTTACATAGAGCCAGTCACGAACATTCTCCCCCTTACCGTAAACAGGAATGCTTTCGTTATTTAAGGCTCTGGAAATTACCAGCGGAATCAACTTCTCCGGAAAATGATAGGGACCGTAGTTGTTGGAACAACGGGAAATGGTCACCGGGAGACCGAAGGTTCTGTGATATGCCAGGACAAAAAGATCCGCACTTCCCTTGGAGGATGAATAGGGAGAAGAGGTCTTAATAGGAGTATCCTCTGTAAAGAAAAGGTCTGTTCTTTCTAAAGGAAGGTCTCCGTATACCTCATCGGTGGATACCTGATGATAACGCTTTATACCGTACTCTCTGCAGGCATCCATCAGGCAAACCGTGCCCAAAACATTGGTCTTTAAAAAGATTTCCGGATCCTTTAAAGAGCGATCCACATGGGACTCTGCCGCAAAGTTAATCACCACATCCGGCTTTTCCTTTGCAAATAAATCAAAGATAAAAGCTCTGTCTGTAATATCTCCCTTGATAAAACGATAATTTTTCTTTCCCTCTAAGGGAGCCAAGGTTTCCAAATTTCCTGCATAGGTCAGGCTGTCCAGGCAAATCCACTCCTCCTCGGGATAGGCATTTACCACAAAATGCATGAAGTTTCCTCCAATAAAGCCTGCGCCTCCGGTTACGATTGTTTTCATCTTCTCCTCCTACTGCTCCTCGATATATTTTCCGTCTAAAACATCCTTTAAGTACTTGCCATATTCGTTTTTCTTTAAAAGCTCATAGGCTTCTAAAACCTTTTCCTTGCTAATCCAGCCATTACGATAGGCAATTTCTTCAAGACAGGCAATCTTTCTGTGCTCATGGGTCTCAATGGTACAAACGAAATTGGTAGCATCCACTAAGGACTCATGGGTTCCGGTATCCAGCCAGGTAAAGCCCTGTCCCAAAAGCGCCACATCCAGCTCTCCCTTTTCCAGATAGATACGGTTCAGGTCGGTAATTTCCAGCTCCCCTCTCTTGGAAGGTTTTAAGCTTTTCGCATAGTCCACAACCTTATTGTCGTAGAAATATAAACCGGTTACACAGTAGTTGGACTTGGGCTTCTCCGGCTTTTCCTCAATAGAAATTGCCTTTCCGGCCCCGTCAAACTCCACAATACCGAAACGCTCCGGATCATCCACATAGTAGCCGAATACGGTGGCACCATGCTCCTTTGCCACAGCCTTCTTTAAGATTTCTCTAAAGCCTCTTCCGGAGAAAATGTTATCTCCCAAAATCATGGCTACCGGCTCTCCTCCGATAAACTCTTCCCCGATTAAAAAGGCTTGCGCCAATCCGTCCGGAGAGGGCTGTACCGCATACTGTAAGTTTAAACCGAAAGCCTCTCCATTGCCTAAAAGCTCCTGAAATCTTGGCGTGTCTGTAGGTGTGGAAATAATCAAAATATCCCGAATCCCCGCATCCATCAAAACGGACAAAGGATAGTAAATCATCGGCTTGTCATATATCGGAAGCAATTGCTTAGAAGTCACCCTTGTCAGCGGATATAATCTGGTGCCGGAACCTCCTGCAAGAATAATACCTTTCATGGTTTTTCTCCCCTCTTAAAATAATGCATACTGCTGTAAATTTTAGCATAGGCAAAGCAGATATACAAAGGCTTTTTCCGTTAAATTAGCTTAATTTTTATAGGAGTTTTTTTAAGAATTTTTATAAGCCTGTATCCATCATGGACTGTTTTTCAAAAATTCTCTTAATACCTATCTCTACCTCTTATTTTTTCATAAACTCTTTTCCCTGGCTTTGCAAGGCATTTTCTCCTATGTTACACTAATAAAACATAATACTTTGCAAAAGGAGTTTAGCATGGAAAAAGCTTTAATCGCCATGAGTGGCGGTGTGGACAGCTCTGTTGCCGCAGCGCTTATGCAGGAAAGAGGATATGATTGTATCGGCATCACCATGAAATTATACGATAGTGAAACCGGACAGGCCTGCCGCAGCAGAACCTGTTGTACCTTAGAAGACGTGGAGGACGCAAGACAGGTGGCCTCAACCCTTTCCATGCCCTTTTATGTTTTGAATTTCAAGGACGATTTTCAAAAGAAAGTCATTCTTCCCTTTGTGGAGACCTATGAAAATGGCGGAACCCCCAACCCCTGTATTCGATGCAATCGTTTTATGAAGCACGATAAGCTTTACCAAAGGGCGGAGGAACTCTCCTGCTCTTATATTGTTACCGGTCACTATGCCAGAATCGAAAAGGATGAAAGCAGCGGACGTTATCTTCTGAAGAAGGCAAAAGACGAGAAAAAGGATCAAAGCTATGTACTCTATTTCTTAAGTCAGGAACAGCTGGCCCATACCCTCTTCCCCTTGGGAGAATACTCCTCTAAAGAAGAAGTCCGGGAAATTGCGGACAAATACGGCTTTATCAATTCCGATAAACCGGATTCTCAGGATATCTGCTTTGTAACCAACGGGGATTATGGAGACTTTTTGGAAAAGTTTCGAGGAAAGCCTTACCCAAGCGGAGATTTTGTGGATGAAAAAGGAATAAAATTAGGAGAACACAGAGGGACCGTCCGTTACACCATAGGACAAAGAAAAGGTCTGGGGCTTTCCTTGAAAAAGCCCATGTATGTTTCCGGAAAAAACATCGAAAAAAATCAAGTGATTCTCTCTGACAAAGAAGGGATTTACTTTGAAGGCCTATTGGCCAATGATTTTAACTGGATCAGCCTTCCCCCAACGGAAGAAAGGACCGTAGAAGCCAAAACCCGCTATAACGGAAAGGCTGTTCCCGCAATCGTCTCTGTCCGGGAAAACGGCGAAGTCTTCCTACGCTTTCCGGAAAAAGAAAGAGCCGTAACCAAAGGCCAGGCCGTGGTGCTTTATGACGGAGACCTGGTTCTGGGAGGCGGAACGATCGTGGAAGGCTATAAGAAACTGTAAAAAATCAAAAAAGATTTTCTAAGCAATATAGGTCTGAATTGGGGCACGCACCCGCTAGCTTAATCCAATGTATTGAAGAACTGTATTTATTATAAAGATACGCTCAAACGCAGTATAGGTCTATAATCGGGGTACGCTCCCGCTAACCTCGCCTGCGCAGCGGTACTAACTTCAAGCTTCGCTTTGCTTGCTTTCAGTAAGTACTGACGGGCTCAGATTACCCCTCTTACAGACCTATACTGCATTATTCGCTTCATTTATTGTTTTTTACAGTTCTTCACTTTGTCGGATTTCGCAAGTATCGGGCTCAGACTCCCCCATATTCAGACCTATATCACCAAAAATCCTTTATTATTTTGATTTCTTACATTCCCTTTACATAGGAGTTGAACAATCGCCCTGCTTTCCAATCGCGCTAGACATACAAAGCTTCATCCGAAAGCTTTGCCTTATGAATCAGCAGAATTCCTCCCCTCTCTTTTCCCTTTACGTTATAAAGGGCGGTATCTGCCGCAAAGGTATAGTCCCAAACCCTGTTCTTCTTCAGCGGAACGGAATTTCGAATTCCTTGGGAAATGGTCACAACTCCCCCTCCCACTTCTTCCGAATGCTGCAGGTTCAAGGCTTTCACCGATTCTCCCAATTCCTTGGCATAGCTTAAAAGCTCTTCATCCTGCATATTCTCATAAATCAGAACAAATTCATCCCCGCCGTAACGGGCAGCATAGATGCCTGGATGCTTTGCACAGAGCTTCTTGATTTCCCCGGCAACCAAACGAAGACATTCATCCCCAGCCTGATGACCGTAGCGATCATTGTACTGCTTAAAATAGTCCAAATCCACCATTTCAAAGCCTACAGGGGTTCTGGAATTATATGCTCTCTCAAAGGCTGCATCCGCAAAGGTGCTTAAATGATAGCGATTGGGAAGGCCGGTCAATTCATCGTGATCCGCTTTCTGGGTGAGGCGAACATTTTCCTCCTCCATAAAGGCATTCTGCTCCTTTAAATCCTCCAAATCCTTCCGAATCTTTAAGGCAAATAAAAAGGCATTGACCTTCTCCACCTCCTGCTGCTTCACCATCTCATAGTAGTGATATGCAGACTCATTTCTGGATTTCTCATCGGAAATCTTGTCAAAGTACCGTAGCTTGGATTCTAAAAAGCGTTTCTGCAATTCCGGAAGATTGATTTCCAAAAGCTTTCCCTCCAGAAGATGTAAAACCTTATGACATTCCTTAAGCTTATCAATTTCCAAAAAGAAATCCGCCAAATCGCACACATCCTCAATCATATGGGTCCGGAGAGCCGTCATTACCGCCCGATCCACAAAACGTCGAATCAAAAGATCCCGCTCCGATATTTTATCCTCGTAATGAGCAAGACGAATAGAAAAGCTTAAAATGTCTATACCGGACAGCAGCTCTCCTGTATAGGGGGAATTCTTTGCCAGGGTTAGAACGGAATCCAGACAGGCTCTTGCCGCCTGCACATCCCGACTTCTGCTTAAATAGATATTTCCCAGGAAAATATAAATGCTCATCATATTGGAAACATACGCACTGTCTACGGTAGTTCCACTAATGTCATAGAGGGCTTCTTCGGCGTAATAGCGACCATGATCATAGTCATTTAAGCTAAAATAGAGTCTGGCAATATTGGATTTCACAATACCGCTGAGGCTGTTATCCGCTTCTTCCATCTGCTCATAATACTTTAAGGCCGTCATATAATAATCTAAAGCCAGAGCGAAGTTTCCTCGTAAAAACTCCGTGATACCCAATAGATTATGAGAACGGGTCAAAAGAGAAAAATCCTGTACCTCCTGCTGGGATTTAATGGCTTTGGAAAGATAAAGCTGCATTTGATCCACGTCAAAATGAAAGCTATAGTATGCATCAGCCAACTGATAATACACATAGCCCTTCAAAGATTCATCATCTAATTTTTCCGCCATTCCAAGAAGGTATCCTAAGCTGTGAAAAATCCCCTCATCAAATAAGGTATATTGTTTTTCTATTAGTAGGGATAGATCTTGTATTTCCTTTTCATATCCGCTAAAATCCATAAATTTTTCCTTTTGAACGAGCTGCCTCAGCTTAAACCGTAGCAACCGTTTAAACGAGATATCGCACGCTTTGCGAGCGATACTCGTTATGAATAATAATCCGAACTATTATAACAAAAAACCCTCTTATACAAAAGAGGGTTTTTCTAAAATAATTATTATCGCCTTGAATCTTTCCTAATGGGGATCCTCCGCATCTATCGCTCCGTTAAAATTCGCCGGAGCAAGGGCTGAAGTTTCCGGTGCTGCTGTTGCGGGATTTTTTTCCGCCGTTGTCTGGGCGGTCGTAGCACTTGTACTTTCCTTTGTGGATTTCGTACTTTCCTTAGTGGATTTTGTGCTCTCCTTCGTAGAGCTGGTGTTATTTTTCTTTGTAGAAGAACTGCTTTCACTGCTACTCTTCTTGCTCTTAGTACTCTCCGTACTACTTTTCGCCTTTGACTCAGCGGACTTCGCAGCGGAAGCGATGGTTTGGGTACTTGCCGAGCTTTGTACTACGGAAACGGTGCTTTCCGTACTTGCAGCCTGTGTTTCCGTCGCCACAGGAGGGAAATGCTTATACTGTATGCCGTTTCCACCGGCAACGTCCTGACCTCGGAAGCGAATCATCTCTGACACGGTAACCAACTGATACCCTCTGGCCGTCAATTCCGGAATAATGGCCTTGCAGGCCTCTGCCGTAGAAAGGTACAGAGCATGCATCAACACAATGTCTCCATCCTTTACCTGACTCAAAACAATCTGCTTGGTTTTTTCCGCATCCCGAGAACGCCAGTCCTCCGTATCAATAGACCAAAAAATCAGAGGTTTACTTACTGCTGTTTTCACATCCGCCGTGTAATTTCCCCCGGGAAGACGTACCAATGCAGGAGCAACACCGGAAGCATTTTGAACCGCCTGATCCGTCTTATCGAACTCATTTCGAATATAGTCCACACCTTTTTTACTCAAATGAATATCATGATCATAGGAGTGATTTCCCACCTCATGGCCACGCTCCACAGTGTTTTTAATATCCTCCGGAAACTTTTCCACTCGCTGTCCCACAACAAAGAAGGTAGATCTTCCATTCACCTTCTCCAGCTCATCCATCAAAATGCTGTCCACCTGCACATCCGGTCCGTCATCAAAGGTCAAAGCCACCATGGGTTTGCTGGGGTCGATATATCGTCCGCCGGATAGCACAAGACCATTATCTTCACTGGCACTTTCTGCGGTTTCCGAAGCACTTTCCTGCCCTTCTCCGCTTTCTTCCGAAAGCCCCTCCGAAATGGAGCTCTCCACCACCGTCTCAATAGCTCCTTTTTGCTCCGTTCTGCTCTTCTCAATAAAATGTACAATTCCGGCAAAGGCCTTAAACACCAAGAACATAAACACCAAGGCTACACAAGCGAAAAGTATCCGAACATTTCTTACCGCTTCTCTTCTCTTCTTGATTCTTGCCTTTCTTCTTCTATATTCCCGTCTCTCCTCTTCCGTTAAGCTTCGAGGAATTCTATTTCCTCCGGTACTGCTCCTTCTCTTTGCACTGCTGTTAAGCTTGCTCTGTCGTTCTGCTCTATATTTATCGCTTCGATTACGAAATTTTCTCTCTCCGCTGTCTATATTTCTCTTGTCCGCCATGATTAACCCTTCTTTTTTAATTCTGCCATTTCCTTCTTACTATACCACAGTTTTTTCCAAAAAAAAGGAAGAGTTTTTTAAGACTTGTTAATCCGAAGCATTTTTATTAGAATACTAGCCGAGAAGAAAAAGGAGTATAGCATGGATAAAAAAGGAATTGCGGAAGTTAAAAAGTGTTTCAAAAAAGAAGATTGTCGTATTGACCGTATGGTTAGTTGCTTTGTAAATGAAGAGGGAGAAGTTATTTCTCGTTTCTCCGACTCCTTCTATGCTTTGGAGGATAAGGAATTATTTAAATATTGCGAGCTTTTCAAGCAATCTCTTTCCGGTAAGCTTGGAAGAAATCTCTATACCCTGGCTTTCCCACTCGAGGAAGAAAAGGAAGGGGGAAAGCAACAGGAGCTCTATCAGCTTTTGCAGTCCGAGCTGAAGGAGGAGGCTCTTTATGATGCTTTTTTTGAAAAGATTCGAAAGGACTATCCTATTCCCGGAAAGCATCTGCTGCTTCTGGCCCATGGGGTTTATGACGTACCGAAAAAGACCACCGACGGTTTAGTCCTGGAGGATGCTTCGGAAAATGTTTATTCCTTCCTCCTTTTTGCTCTTTGTCCGGTGAGTCTTCTGAAGGAAGGTCTTTGCTTTGATCAGCAGAGTGATTCCTTTATCAGCCGTTCCGAAGACTTCGTTGTCCAAAAGCCGGAGATTTCCTTCCTCTATCCTGCCTTTCATGATCGAAACAGTGATATTCATGAATTATTGTATCGCTGCAAAAAAAGAGAGGATAGTCTGGACGCAGTTCCTGAAAACCTTTTCGGCACTCCCCTGCCCATGGGCGAAAAGCAACAAAAGCATTGTTTTTCCAAGCTGGTGGAAGAAATTTTACAGGAGGACTGCACCTTTGAAAATGTTCGACTACTCCAAGAAGAGCTTGCCGAATTACAGAATAAGGAAAATGAAGAAGAGCGGGAACAAAGCCTTCCGAAAAACCAGGTGAAGGCTCTTTTGGAGAAAGCCGGAGCCACAGAAGAACAGTTATTGAACTTCTCTTCCCTGTACGAAGAGGAGCTGGGGGAGAAAAACGAGAGTCTGTTTCTGGAAAACCTGGCAGATTCCACCCTTCGTTTGGATTCGGATAATGTGCATTTAAGGATTAAAAATGAGGTTTCCGCAATTTTGGAAAGTAGAATCATTGACGGAAAAGAATATCTCTTACTTCCCATTTCCGACAATCTGGAATGCAACGGCATTTCCATACGAAGAAAACTTACGGAAAAAGAAGAGCAATAAAGGATAGAGCGAAAAGATAAACGATATATCACACGCTTTGCGAGCGATACTCGTTATGAACAAGATGTCTCAGGCTTCGCCTGCGCCACTTGTTATGAATAAAGAGAAGGAGAAGGCTTCAGCTGAATTTCTCCTTCCGGATGGGGGACAAAGTTGAGACTGGATAAATATCTTTCAGACATGGGGGTAGAAAGCCGTTCCGTACTGAAACGAGAAATTCGAAAGGGCTTGGTCAAGATTAACGGAGAGATTGTGAAGGATCCAAGCATGGAAGTTCAGCCCGGAGATTCCGAGATTATATATAAAGACGAACCTATTCATTATGAAGAGTTCTCCTATTACATGATGAATAAGCCTGTGGGAGTGCTTTCCTCCACTGAGGATAGAAAGCAAAAAACCGTCCTGGATCTCTTTTCCGACAAGCATAGAAAAGATCTCTTTCCTGTAGGGCGTTTGGATAAGGACAGTGAGGGGCTTCTTTTGATTATGAATGACGGTGCTTTAGCCCATAAGCTACTTTCTCCGAAAATGCATATTGAGAAAAAATATTTGGTGGAAATCCCCGGTAAAATCTCCGAAGAGGAATTGGATCGCTTACGGCAAGGCATCCAATACGATACGGATTTAATTGCCATGCCTGCAAAAGCCCGTTGTCTATCTTCCACTGAGGAAGGAAGTAGCGTGGAAGTCATTATCATGGAAGGAAAATTCCACCAAATCAAAAAAATGTTTCTTGCCCTGTCTCCGGATTATGTGGTCACAAAGCTTCAGAGACTTTCCATGGGACCATTGCATTTAGATCCTGCCCTTGCCCCCGGCGAATACCGCAAGCTTTCGGAGGAAGAAGTACAGGCACTAAAGAACTGTTTTTAGACCAATTATACAGATCTGTTTTTTAGGTCTAAGATACAGAACTTTTTAGGTCTAAGATACAAAACTTTTTTAAGTCTAAGATACAAAATTTTTTTAGGTCTATTATTCATTCAATCTGTAGATCACCAGAATATCTCCCACTGCAATGGTAGTGTTCCCATTAGGAATCACGATTTCCTTACCTCTTTCAATCAAAAGTACTCTGGCCATCTCATCTCTTGGGATTTCTGCAATGGTTTTATTGGCATAAACACTGTCCCTGTCTACCTCCAGCTCAACGATATCCAAATCCGAGGCCATGGTAGACTTGGCAGAACCGATAACCACCCGGTCTCCCTCCTGTATCTTCGTATCTCCCCTTGGTAATTCTTTCTCTCCATTTCTTTCCACCAAAATGATAGGGGTGTCCGGCGGCGTAATAATATCCTTAATCAACTGCCCCGCCCAATGATGCCCTTCAGGAATGATAAACTCAATAAACTGCACCGGCTTTTGCTCCGTATAGTCCGTAAAGGTCTTCATAACGTCGCTTTGGTCGTCAATCATATCCAAGCGTCCTGCCATTTTCGGTAAAAAGCTTCCCTGAAAGAGAATCGATAGAATCACGATAAAAAACACCAGATGGAACAAAAAGTCTCCGCTTCCCAAGCTTTCCACCGCTAAAATTGCAAATACAATGGAAGCCGCTCCTCGAAGTCCCGCAAAGGAAATAAGGAAATTTCGATTTTTGGAGGAGGTGAAGAATCTCATAAGCAAGAATACGGAAAGAGGTCTGGCAATAAAGGTAAGGAAAAAGAAAATAATCAATCCTTGAAACGCCACATGAGGAAGCACTGAGGGTTTGGATAACAGCCCCAGCAAAAAGAAAATCACTAACTGCATAAGTCCCGTTAAGCCGTCAAAGAAGGATACCATCTCCTTCTTTTCTTTTATTTTTCCATTTCCTAAAATCATTCCAGTAAGATAAACCGAAAGATAACCGTTGCCCCCCAGTACGGAGGAAAGGGAATAAGCAGTTACCGCCGATCCCAAAACAAAGACAAAGTCGAAGCCATCTCCGGAAACATCCACCTTACGCATAAGATACTGGGTAAGCAGAGCCACCACAAAACCTACGGACAAACCCCAGAAAACCTGAGCAAAGAGCATACCGAGCATCTGTCCGAAGGATAGGTCCCCCTGAATCATCAGCATGGAAATCAAGGTCATCATATAGGACATGGGATCGTTACTTCCTGATTCAAACTCCAGTAAGGAGGCTGTTCTATCCTTTAAATTCAGTTTTCGGGAACGGAGAATAGAAAAGACGGAAGCCGCATCGGTAGAGCCTATTACGGAGCCCAGCAATAAGCCCCAGGAAAAACTTAAGTTAAACGCTAACATGCAGAAAAGCCCTACAGTCACTGCCGTTAGGACTACGCCCAAAGTGGATAAAACCATTGCTTCCTTGGAAATGTGCTTTGCCTCCTTCCAGCTTGTTCCAAAACCGCCGGAAAACATAATGAAGATTAATCCAAAGCTGCAAATATTTTCAGCAAGAGAATAGTTTTCAAAGGGAATCTTAAATACGCCGTCACTACCGAAGACGATTCCTAAAAAAAGGAAGGCTAAAAGCATGGGAAGACCCATTCTTACAGAGAGCTTTTTCAAAAAAACGCTGAAGAAAATGACAATCCCCCACATCAATAGCATTTGATTCAGATTTCCCTCCATAGCCACTCCTTCTCTACTAATTTGTTGAAATGCTATTTTAACATATTTTTAACAAAGCGCATAGAGCGTAAAAAAGAGAAAGCTTCATTCGAGCATAAAAAAAGAAGAGTCTGCAAAAAATCAAATGATTTTTTACAGACTCTTCTTAAATAATTTTATATTATCTCTTCACAGTCTTTCTCTTTTTGCCGTAAACCAGCGCTGTAGCAAAGCCCAGTCCGGTTAAGCTAAAGAGCGCAAAGTACAGAAGCATTGCACTGCTGTCTCCGGTTTTGGTCTGTCCACGCTCAGCCCCCAGAACAGCACCCGGTTCAGTATTCTGCTTTGCATTTCTCTCTGCACCAAGTACCGCTCCATCCGCAGTAATAACATCCGGATTTCCGGCAGGAGTACGATTCGCATTCAATACATCTCCACCTCTTGGATTGGGCTGGGAAGGACTTGGGCTGGGGGAGTTTCCTCCGCCACCGTTTCCTCCGCCACCATTTCGGCCGCCTCCACCATTATTGGGATTGGGAGTATTGTCATTTTTCTTATTTACAAATACATTGACATAGCCGGTAGCCGGATTGCTTTGGGTTGTTGCTGTATAGCCGGCAACGCTATCCTCAGTAACGGTATAACGGATTTCTTTACCGTTTGCATCAAGCTTTGGCATATCAAAGCTATGCTGCCAACCGTTAGCCTTGTTTAAGGTATAGGTAGCTACCTTCTCTCCGTTAGCAAACAGCTGTACATTCAAATGGTCGGGGTGAGGTCCCTTACCCTGCCAAATCTTGGTTACCGGAATTACCACTCTGGAACCGTTATAGTTGCTGATGGTGAATCCTGTCTTTTCTGATCCGGAAATAGCCGCCTTAAAGCCTGCTACTTCCTCTTCGGAAACGGTATAAACAATTTCCTTTCCGTTGGCATCCTGCTTGGGAAGATTGGAGAAGCTTGCCTTCCAGCCGTTGGCTGCGGATAACTCTACTGTAAGATTCTCATCCTTCACACCGTTCTTTAAAACGGATACCACTACCTTTTCAGGCTTATTGGTCGCAAGAGCCGGATCCAATACCCATTCCTTCTTCACGGAAAGGTTGGTTTCCTTGGCAACAACTTCTTTCTTCTTATTCAGCATTTCCACTTCTACGGTTGCACCCTTTGCAATGGAATTCTCAAAATCCTCTTTGCTGATGGTGCGAGGGGTGGAATCCAACTCGTAGCCTTCCGGAGCCTCCACCTCAGTCAAGACATAGTCGGCCTTGAAAACATTTTCTAACTTTGCAATACCGTTCTCATCGGTCACAATGGTTTTTGTATATTTAGTCTTAGGATTAACTAAAGTAAACTTAGCTCCCTGAAGAGCCTCGCCCTCATCTCCAATTTTCTTAACCTGGAGGTTGAAGGTTTTTCCATTTAAGAAACCGCCGGCTTCACTGACTTCAAAATCTCTGATTTGCTCTCTGCTGACAATTCCGTCACCGGTAAGCTTTGCCTGGTTTTTATAAATAGTACCATTTTTAAATGCTTCATTAATCTCAACATAATAGCTGAAGAAGAAGCCGTCATCCGGATTCAGCTTTCCAATATTATAGGTAAAGCTTCGTCCATCTGCAGAGTAATTCGGTGTAAAAAAGTCTTTGGAAGACTCTGCTGTGTAATTCTGCTTGTCACGAAGACTCCAAAACGGTCCGCGATTTGCATCCGTATCATCCGGAGCGCTAACCCAAACACCGTTCTGCCACTGTCCGGAGCGCCAGATTCCTGTTCTTAAGACAGGAGCATAAGTATCAATATCGGACTGCTTCAGATTTGCATCTGTAAAATGATGCTTTACGTCGAAGTAGCTAAGCGCATCACTTTGCAGGGTATCGGTAAAAGTAACATTCTCATAATCCGTAGCCCCCTGTACCTTCTCGATATGGCGAGCATCTAGGGAAACCGTGTAATGAATTAAGTAATGGGTATTTCCGTCCTGGTCTACCAATTCAACCAGCTTTCTGTCACGGCTCTTCCAAAAGCTTACAGGATTCTCTTTCCCGATAATCTGGTAGTTCACATTATGGTTAATTACGGTCTTTCCGTTCACCTTAAGCTCCAGTGGAGTTTTGGTATTGGACTTTACGACTTCCTTGTCGATTTCCGTATTAAAAAATACACTTCCGTCTGTACCGCTGTAATGTTCAGCATCCTTAGTAAATACAATACGCATTTCCTTGGTAGCCTGATTATACACTCCCTTGGCCAGAATCTTTCCGTCATCTCCCGGGATATTAAAGCTCAAGTCGGAGGACTTTAATTCTTTGGGAAGCTGAATAGAGATATAGTCTCCCTCCTGAATATTTAACCCCTGAACCTTGATGGTAGCTTTAAATTGCATACTCTGATAGTTTGCAAAACTGCTATTCTCCGTCAGAGCTTTTCCATCTACAAACAACTTTACATCGGATAATGCATTTTCAATAGCCTTTCCGCTTGCACTTCCGGTGCCTGCTCCGGAAATTGTGCTGCTGCTTGCTGCAGAAGCTTCTGTACCAGTCCCTGTACTTCCGCTTGCCACTACAGCTGTTCCCCCGCTAGTACCGGTTTCGGCATTGGCATAGGAAAATCCCTGCCATACCATTAAAAGAACCAGCAATAGGGACAAAATCTGTCTCTTAGCCTTCATATTTCTTCTCCTTAAAAAATACTTAATTTAGCGTCATCGGCTATTTTATCATATTTTCTTAAAATTTCAAGGTGAAAAAATAAGTTTTTTTAAAGAATTAATACAGGGATTTTAAACGAGATATCGCACGCTTTGCGCACGATACTCGTTATGAATAATTATTTGCACTATGAAAAAACCGCCTAAGAAATCTTAGACGGTTTTTCCTTTATGCTTCCTGCATAGTAATTATGCTTCCTGCCATTTTCATGGGGCGAAAACTGCGTTTTACTTCTCAGCTTTCTTTCTTTTCTTCTCGGCAAGTACCCAAGCTAAAAGTCCTACTCCTGTAGTTGCAAATAATGCAAGATACTGAAGAGCTCTGCTGTTATCGCCGGTAGAGGTGGAACGAGAGGCATCCAATACGGAACCGTCAGCCTTTTTGTTTCTGCTGGCATTTAATACGGAACCGTTCTTGCCCTGTGCCTTATCCTGGCTGTTACCCGGCTCTCTGGAAGCATCCAATACAGATCCGGGAGTATTGGATTTATTATTTCCTCCACGGTTATTGCTTCTGCTTGGTGTAGCGCTTCCGCCGTTTCCGCCACCCTTGTTTCCCGGGTCGTTAGGATTCTGGCTGTTCTTTGTATTGGTAATGATATTGGTATAGCCTGTAGAGGCATCTCCACTAATCTTAGTAGTATAGCCTGCTACTGCATCCTCTGTAACGGTATATTGAATCTCCTTACCATTCTTGCTTCTCTCCAGATTGGTAAAGGTGTACTGCCAGTTATTGTTGGCAAAAAGATCCTGTTTAGCAATTTCCTTTCCATCTGCTAAAAGACGAACGGTTACAGATGAAGGATGATCTCCCTTACCGCTCCATACCTTGGTAACAGGAATGGAAATCTTATTGCTAACGGTATTGGTTAAGGTAAAGCCAAGTTCCTGTGTTCCGGAAATAGCAGGGGCATATCCCTCTACTGCTTTTTCACGAATGGTATAGCTGTAAGCCTTACTGTTTTCATCATACTTTGGAAGGTTGGAGAAGGAAGTCTTCCATGCATTTGCCTGACTTAACTCCTGTGTTACTCCGATAACCTCTCCGTTACGAAGAAGCTCTACAGTGACCTGCTTCGGTCTGCTTTGTGCCTTATCTCCTGCATCTACCCACTTCTTGGTCACATAGAGATTTCTCTTTGCCTCCGCCTTATTGTTTACAACGGTAAGAGTAGCAACCTTAGCCACGTCGAACATATCCGCTTTTACACTATAGCTGTCATCAGATAAAAGATAACCTTCAGGAGCCTGAACCTCCTTAACAGTATAATCTCCTCTTAACAAACCGGAAAGAATAGCCTCTCCGTTTGCATCAGTGGTTAATCTTCCCACCTCAGCTCCATCACTGTTGCTTACGGCGAAGACGGCACCGGCCAAAGCCTTCTGATCTTCATTCACCTTCTTTAACTTAATCTTAAAGGTATCTCCGGAAGCTTCGCCTCCTGCGCTCTGTACGTTGACATTGTACTCTTTCTTCAGCGGCTTTCCACCGGCTCCATCAGAATCCAACTCAACCTCATTATGATAATTAAAGTTTGTTACAGGCTTGCCATCCACCTTAGCATAGTAAACGATTTCAAAGCCTTCATCAGCAGCTGTATTTCCAAGATTTAAAGTAAATGTCTTCTTGCCTACAGCAGCCTTATACTGTGCTTCCAGTGCTGTGTTCTGGGTAGCAGGTCCTGTTTTCTGAGAATTACGAATGTCAAAGTTCTTACCGTTTACTTCATCAGCAACCCAGTTTCCGTTAACATACTGTCCTCTTTGCCATACACCCTTACGAATGGATACGGGATGTTCATCACTGCTGTAGTAGGAAAATGCACCCTCTCCCAAAGTGTCCTTCAAGGTAATATTGGTTCTTGCTCCAACGTTTACCAAAACACGATAACGAATCAGATAAACCTTATTTCCTGCTGCATCGGTTTCCTCTACAAAATTAGTCCAGGAATCCTTTACCAAATCAAAATCTTTATCCTTTGTGATACCGGTATAATTGATGGTACCGGCAATCGCCAAATCGGAAGTATTGTTCACCTTGATAGAATTGCTAAGCTGCTTTGCTTCTGTCTCCTTATCGGAATTAACCTGAAGAGAAAGCCAGAACTTTCCTTTAATATCACTTCTCTGCTCTACATAATTTGTATAAGTCAAGGTAACGGTTCTGTTTGCCGCATCAATAACGGCATTGGCTACTACCTGATCCCCATCCTTAATCTGGAAGCTGTCGGATTTTTGAATCTTTAAAGAATCGGACAACTGGAAGGTGGTAGAATCTCCCGCCTTTGGTGTCTGTCCCTCCGGTACGGTAAAATCTACACTCACACCAAACTGCGCATAATTGTCAATTTCTTCATTATTATATGCTGCAGTGTTATCCTTATTCACATAAACGGCATTAGCGTTTACGTTGATAGCTTTCCCGGTAGTTGCATTAATTGCACTGGCAGCGGCTTGTCTTGCTGCTTCCTGTTTCGCCTGTTCAGCCCGGATATCTTCTTCCGAGGGGCTACCTTGACTGCCGGTTTCTGTACTGCTTGTCACCGTACTAGCGGATGCCGGGGAAGCAAGCTCATCTGCATTTGCAAAAGATACTCCCTGCCAAGCCATAGCCAGGGACATCAAGATCGCTAACAGCTTTCTTTTACGCTTCATGTCTTCTACTCCTTCATTATGTTTTAAAAATTAATACTTAAACAATAGCTAATGTATTCTACCACAGCTTTTCAAAAAAACAAGCCATCCTATATATGACTTAGTTTCCGTAATTATCCTGCTGTAAAGAGGCGAAAATAGAAAAACCGTATAAAGAAGATTAGAAATTTCATTCTTAAGTTTTTTCCTCTTCTTTTTTACTTCTTTATTCTTCTTCCCTTTCCAAAAATGAACAATTTTCTCACATTCTTCTTACTTTGTATGGATTTTAATTTATATTTTTTTTAGAATTTTGTTTTTCTTTCTTCTGCTTTTCTTCATTTCATAACGTATTACAGTTTTACCTTAACAACAACCTTCCTGCAGGGCAGGGGCTTCTGTACAGCAACCGCAGGTCTGTGGGCCTCTTCAGGAGAAAGAATGAGGTAATCTCCTGCTTTTAAGAGCATTTGAGAAAATGCCGACTTCGGCTCTAAAAAACAGATATCCTTTCCCTCAGGATTCTCTATAAGCTCACAGGAAGAGCGGTCAATCACATCGATTCTTTCCTCTCCTTCCAAAAGATTCTGGATATCGAAGTAAAGATCATGGGCTTCAAAGCGCCGATTTTTTTCCAAATCCGTTTCAAAGCTTTGTACCATGGCAAAGACCTCTTCTCCCAAAATAGGATAGTTTCCGTCTTCAAGTTGCTTTAAATCTTCTCTTTTTAAAAACTGAAATGCCGCTTGAAATCGTTCATTGGATAAATCGTACTTGTCATGATTCTTTAGATTCTGAAATACCATTTTACATTCTCCTCCTTAAGGAATTTCTCCCGCCTGCAAAGGTCCGCCAAAAAGATAGCCTTGAATAATATCACATTGATACTCCAAGAGTTTTTCATACTGCCACTCATCTTCTACGCCTTCTACGATAACAACCTTTCCCAAGTCATGAACAATGTCAATCAAGTTTCGAATAACATCTCCATTGTTCGGCAGGAAATGATCGATTAAGGACTTATCCATTTTCACCGTATTCAAGGGAATATAGGGCAGGTAGCTAAAGCTACTGTAGCCGGTTCCGAAATCATCCAAATGGAGTTGAATTCCGGCTTCCACCAGGCGGTTAAAGATTTTCTTGGTCTGTTTACTTTCTTCAAAGAGAATTCCCTCGGTGATTTCCAAAACCACATATTCATGAGGAATTTCATAACGATCCAGCTGGTAAAAAAGATATTCCACAAAATCATCATCATAAATCTGATAACTGCTGAAGTTAATGGAGATAGGGCATAGAGCATGACCCACTTCCTTCCACTTGGCCAGCTGCCTTATAACCTGTTCCACCGCAATCTTACCCAGCTTTACAATATAACCATAGCTTTCCGCAACGGGAATAAATTGATCCGGAGAGCAATCCTCATTTCGAATACGCATAAGAGATTCAAAGCCTACAACTTTTCTGGTCTTACAGTCCACCTGAGGCTGATATACCATATAGAAGGAATTCTCCTGAATGGCATTCTCCACGATCTTCAAAATTTGACTGATTTTTTCTTTTTTGTATCGAAGCTCCTCACTATAGAATACCAAACGGTTTTTTCCCTTCCGTTTTGCAAAGCTCATGGCCAGTCCGGCGTACATGACAATCGTCCGGGGGCTCTCCCCGCCTATAGAGGAAGCGACGCCTCCGGAGGCATTCATATACACCGTCTCTTCTCCTACGGTAATTGCCCTTCGGAAGATTGAAAGGATTTCCGCCAGCTCCGGAGAATCCTCCTGTAAACATTTTCTCGGAAAAATAATCATAAACTCATCTCCCCCATAGCGGGAAAGAATAACCCCATGATCCTTTTCAAAGCGGCGAAGACGATTTGCTACAGCCACAAGATACAAGTCTCCGGTATCATAGCCTCTGGATTCATTCAATTCTTTTAAGTTGTCAATGTCCACTAAAACACAAGAATACTCTTTGCTGTCTCCAATATAATCCGTAAGCCTTGACAATGCGGTTTGTCGGTTCAAAAGCTCTGTCAATAAATCATAGCTTAATTTATGCTCCAAATCATCCTTTGCCAGCAATAGATTCTCATTCTTTTCTTCCAAATCCTGCATGACCTTCTGACTGTGCAAACGACTCATCAAGAAGTAAATAGCAATCATGCATACTGCCATTAAAGGAAAGGCTGCTATAAATAAGTAACGGGCATAGCGCATCATCCATTGCTGAGGAGTATCCTCCAACACAATATTCTTCGGAAGCCGTGCTTTGGAAAGATGGTAAGCACTGAGGACACGATTATCCACTGTCAGTTTTCCCGGACTATCCTCTTCCTCTGCGGTTTTCTCCACATCCTTCTTGCCCGATAGCACATCCAGCATCAGCAGACTGGCATCCTTGGCCATTTGTTTTATATCCGGCGCTCTACCCGCCAAAAATCCCTTGACATTATCCAGCATAACATAGCTATAAACCGGTACATTGGCTCTGGACAAAACCATTTTCATAGCCTGATTTCCCGGATAATAATTACCGTCTTCATCCAGGGTAGTGGAAATATAAAGGACAATACTTTTTTCATCCAGCTTCTCAATGGCTTCCAGAAAATCTTCTTTCTTCATCTGCGAAAAATTAAGGCCCGCAAAACGATAGGAGGAAAAGCTTCGTTGCAGGGAGAAAAACTCTTCCTTGGCTTGATTTCCCCAATAAGTATTATCATAAAGCACCATAATGGTATCCGCACCCATTTGCAGGGAAGTTGCCAAGCTTAAAGTATCTTTTAAGTAGGATGGACTGTAATATCCTGAACACTTGGGATTTTTAGCTGCATTCTTTGCCAGTTCCTGATTGTTGATGCTGAAGAAAATGATGGGAATATCCGGAAAAAGCTCCCCCTGCTTTTCCAAAACAAATTCCAGAGCTCTATCATCTCCCACCAAAACTCCGTCATAAGGCTTTTCTCTATTCGCCAAACGGGTTTGTACAAAGGTATAAATCGCTTCAATATCCTTATCATGTCCAAAATGCTGAAAATCCATGTTTATGGTATCCAAATGAATATTGGATTGATTAATGATGGATTCCATTCCCTCCAACTCACTGGAAAAGAGTGGGGATGATGTATCATAGGAGCTCAGAAAGAGAATGTTCTTTTTCTCCGGGAGCATATAGCTCACGTCACTTTCCTTCCACTCCTTCCATTCCTTCGGCTTCTGACTGAAAAAATTCTGCCATGCAAAAAAAGTTAAGAACACAAAAAGAAGCAGACAAAGAAAGCTTGCCAAAAGCAAAGCAAAACGAATAATTTTATTTCGCTCCTTATCTCCCATCTGTGCCACCGGTCCTCCTTACTGGCTCATCGTTTCCTTACAAAATTCTTAATCTCATTATTTTAACGTAAAATGATTCCTCTGGCTACGTAAAATCTATAATACTTCCTATTTATTTGATTTTTTAGGAAAGCTCCATAAAAAACATTTTGTATTATTGTAAAAACTATTTATTCTTACTTGCTATTTTTAGACTAAGCCCCCAAAAAAAGAAAAGAAATAGGGTTTACCTTAGAGAAAAGGTAAACCCTACTTATTTTACTCAAAAATTTCAATATTACAATCCATGGAAAGGAAATTTAGAGGAATCGTATTTATAAAATACAATTTTCAGCAGATTCCTTAAAACTTATTTTTTTCAAAGCAAGATCTTTATTCCCAGTCCTTAGGAAGCTCTAAAATCGCTCCACGGTTTCCGCTGGTAACCAGCGCACGGTAACGAACAAGATAACCGTCCAGATCCGTTCTCTTCTTCGGCTTCCAAGCCTTTCTTCTCTTCTCCAACTCCTCATCACTTAGCTTTACATTCAAGCTATAGTTTGGAATATCGATGGAAATGATATCTCCTTCTTCAATCAGAGCAATCGGTCCACCCACAGCTGCCTCAGGAGAAACGTGTCCGATAGCAGCGCCACGGGAAGCGCCGGAGAAACGACCGTCTGTAATAAGAGCCACCGTGCTTCCTAAGCCCATACCTACAATGGCTGAGGTAGGATTCAGCATCTCTCTCATTCCGGGACCGCCCTTTGGCCCTTCATAACGGATGACCACCACATCTCCGGGATTAATCTTTCCTCCCTTGATAGCAGCAATCGCATCTTCTTCGCAGTCAAATACTCTGGCAGGTCCCTCATGCACCATCATTTCCGGAGCCACTGCGGAACGCTTTACCACCCCGGTATCCGGAGCCAGATTTCCCTTCAGCACTGCAATACCTCCAATAGGCATAAAGGGCTTATCAATAGGACGAATAATCTCCTCATCCTTATTTCTGGCATGAGCAATATTTTCCTCCATAGTCTTTCCGGTAACAGTAATGCCGGAAAGATCCAAAAGATTCTTCTTAGACAGCTCCTTCATCACCGCATACACACCGCCGGCTTCGTTCAAGTCCTCCATATAGGCATAGCCTGCGGGAGCCAAATGACAAAGATTCGGAGTCTTTGCAGAGATTTCATTGGCATTTTCCACCTTTAACTCAATGCCGCATTCATGGGCAATGGCAGGCAAGTGAAGCATAGTATTAGTGGAACATCCCAACGCCATATCTACCGTTAAGGCATTTCGGAATGCCGCCTCTGTCATAATGTTTCTGGGGCGAATATTTTTCTCAATCATATCCATGATGGCATAGCCCGCCATCTTTGCCAAACGAATACGAGCAGAGTAAACTGCAGGAATGGTTCCGTTTCCGGGAAGTCCCATTCCGATAACCTCTGTTAAGCAGTTCATGGAGTTTGCGGTATACATACCGGAGCAGGAACCGCAGGTAGGACAAACATTTTCCTCATAGAGCTTCAGCTCCTCCATGCCAATCTTTCCTGCCTCATATTCTCCCACGGCCTCAAACATGGAAGAAAGAGAACGCTTCTCTCCCCTTACCTTACCCGCAAGCATAGGTCCGCCGGATACAAAGACAGTTGGGATATTCACTCTGGCTGCTGCCATCAAAAGACCGGGCACATTCTTATCACAGTTTGGAATCATCACCAAACCGTCAAACTGATGGGCTCTTGCCATACATTCTGTGGAATCCGCAATTAAGTCTCTGGTTACCAGAGAATATTTCATTCCGGTATGTCCCATGGCAATACCGTCACAAACCGCAATAGCCGGAAACTCCACCGGCATACCGCCGGCTTCCGCAATACCCATCTTTACTGCATCCGCAATTTTATCCAAGTTAATATGTCCCGGTACGATTTCGTTATAAGAACAAACCACACCAATCATGGGCTTCTTCATCTCTTCCTTGGTATAGCCTAAGGCATTAAATAAACTTCTATGAGGCGCAGACTGTACCCCTTCTCTCACATGCTCACTATTCATAGACTCTCCTTACTCTAAACGCTTTTGATTAGCTACATAAACTAAAACAATTTTTTCTGAATTTTCCCATATAAGAAAATTTGTCTATCCGCTAAACAAAAACTACTGCATACTCGAGGTAAATATTCTACCTCAAACACCTATATATCTATAGTTTTACATAAAAACTTTTTTATTATACCTTATTAACAGCTTTGAGCAGATGTTTTTTTTGAGTTTTCCATGAATTTTTTCTAAATATTTTCAAATAAAATAGACAGAGGAAAGGAACTGCACCGTTTTTCCCAGTATAGCTTGGAACAGGGGCACGCTCTCGCTAAGCTCGCCTCGTAGCGGTTCTAAGCTTTCAAAAAACAAAAGCTAAGAACCGACGGGCTCACATTGCCCCTTATTCTCAAGCTATACTGCTGAAAAACCAGGCGAATCATTTCTTTTCTCTGTCTCTTCAGTCAAAACAAAAACAAGGTAAAAATTCATTAAAACTCATCCATCAGCTCTAAGCTGTGTTCCTTCTGCATTCTTTCACAAGCTTTAAGGAAGGCATCTAATGGAATGTTATTAATCTGCTTATTAGAACCGCGCATATTAATGGAAACAGTCTTTTCCTCCATTTCCTTATCTCCCAAAACCAGAATATATGGATTTTTATAGTTCTTGTAGGTCTTAATCTTTTCCTTCATATTCTTATCGGAGTAGTCAATTTCCGCACGAATTCCCATATCGGAAAGAGCATCATAAACTTCTTTTCCGTAGTCGTTATGCTCTTCTCGTATCGGTACGATTCCTACCTGCTCGGGGCTTAACCAGAAGGGGAAGCTTCCCTTGAAGTTCTCGATAATAATACCGATAAAGCGCTCCAAGGATCCGTAAATTGCTCTATGGATTACCACCGGCATAGCGGTGCTTCCTTCAGCAGTCTGGTAAGTTAAGCCAAAGTTGTGAGGAAGCTGGAAGTCCAGCTGGATAGTTCCACACTGCCACTCTCTTCCCAAAGCATCCTTAATTTGTAAGTCAATCTTTGGTCCGTAGAAGGCACCGTCTCCTTCATTGATTTCAAAACCGCCCTCTCCGTACTTGTCGGTGAGAATCTTCTTTAAAGCAGCCTCCGCTCTATCCCAAACCTCGATATCTCCCATGAAATCATCAGGTCTTGTGGAGAGCTCTGCACGATAAGTAACGCCGAAGGTCTTGTATACTTCATCCGCAATGGAGATGATGTCCGCAATTTCCGCCTCAATCTGAGATTCCATTACGAAGGTATGGTCATCATCCTGACGGAACTCCTGTACACGGAAAAGTCCGTTCATTTGTCCGGATTTTTCCTTTCTGTGGAGTACATCATACTCGGAATACCGAATTGGAAGCTCCTTATAGGAACGATTTCTTCTCTTGTAGGTAATCATGGCGTTAGGGCAGTTCATGGGCTTTGCCGCCATGGTATCAATATTCTCACGATTGTAGATTACAGAGCCTGCCTGAATCTTTACAATCTTCTCTCCAAGGCTGGCATCAGTAGGATGCTCCAGTACACCGGACAGGTCAGCATCGGCCTTTAACCAGCCGGAAATACCGGGAACCATAAACATATTGTTAATGTAATGTGCCCAGTGTCCGGAAATCAACCATAATTTCTTATTATTGATAAGGGGTGCGGAAATCTCCGTGTAACCGTGCTTTGCCTGCACACTTCTGGAATAGGCTAAAAGCGCCTGATACATCTTCCAACCTCTGGGAAGCCAATATGGCATTCCGGGAGCAGTCTCATCAAACATGAAAAGGTCAAGCTGGCTACCCAGCTTCTTATGGTCTCTCTCCTGGGCTTCCTGTAACCACTTCAAATGCTCCTTTAAGGCATTCTTATCCGGGAAGGCAAAAAGATAAACACGCTGTAACTGATCTCTGTGCTCATCTCCACGCCAGTAAGCTCCGGAAATGGATTTAATCTGGAAGGCCACATTCATGAGTTCCTGAGAATTCTCCACATGAGGTCCCCGGCAAAGATCCACAAAATCATCACCGGTACGATAAATACTGATGACTTCATCGGCAGGAAGATCCTGAATCAGCTCCTTTTTGAACTTTTGCTTATCAAAGAGAGCCAAGGCCGCCTCCCGGGACAGCTCCTCTCTGGTCCAGTTCTCTCTTCTTTTGATGATTTCTCTCATCTTGTCCTCAATAGTCTTAAAATCCTCTTCGGACAAGGACTTGGGCAGAGCAAAGTCATAATAACAGCCATCTTCAATCTGGGGTCCGATCGCATACTGTACCTCAGGACCATACAGCTCTACCATGGCTTTTGCTAAAATATGTGCAAGAGAATGTCTGTATCTCTCTAAAAATTCCTGCTTATCCAATGCCATTACCTCTTTTCTTTTAATCTCTCTATTGCTTTTTCAATTCTCTTTAAGGACTCTTCCTTACCCAGTACGGAAAGAATCTCGGTAGCTCCTGCGGGAGTCATTTGCTTTCCGGAAAGGGCAATGCGGATGGGCCACATCATAAAGCCTGTCTTGTAGCCCTTTTCCTGACCGAAGGCCTGTAATTTCTCATACAAATGATCGTTACTGTAGTCATTTTCCTCCTGTAATAAAGGAAGAACCTCTTCCAGAAGACTCAAAGAATTCTCTAAATTACACTTTGCCTTTTTGTTTTCATAAAGAGACAGCTCATATTCCGGAACTTCCTTAAAGAAGGAAACCTGCTCGGGAATGTCCGGGAAGATTTCGATTCTGCTCTTAACCATCTCGGCAATCTTCTTATGATCCAATCCCTCACCTACAGCTTCTTTCACGAAGGGGAGAGCTCTCTCATAGAACTTGTCAAAGTCCATTTTCTTGATGTACTCCCCGTTCATCCAACGAAGCTTACCCATATCGAAAACCGCAGGACTCTTGGAAATTCTACGGTAATCAAACAAACGAACCAAATCCTCTAAAGAAAGAATCTCTTCATTTTCCTCAGGGCTCCAGCCTAAAAGAGCCACAAAGTTTACCACCGCCTCAGCCACAAAGCCCTGGTCAATCAGATCCTCAAAGGAGGAGTGTCCGGATCTCTTGGATAGCTTCTTATGATTCTCATCCGTAATCAAGGGGCAATGAATCAGCTTCGGAGACTCCCAACCGAAGGCATCATAGAGTCTTTGGTACTTAGGGCTGGAAGAAAGATATTCGTTTCCGCGAACCACATGGGTAATCCCCATCAAATGGTCATCTATAACATTGGCAAAGTTATAGGTAGGATAGCCGTCGGACTTAATCAGCACCATGTCGTCCAGTTCGCTGTTCTCCACGGTAACATCCCCGTAAAGCTCATCATGGAAAGTAGTGCTGCCTTCTGTCGGATTATTCTGGCGAATAACAAAGGGCAGGCCCTGCTTTAACTTCTCTTCCACCTCTTCTTTAGTAAGAGAAAGGCAGTGCTTGTCATAATGGAAAAGCGTCTCTCCGTTTACCTCGGTTTGCAGGCTCTTTAAACGTTCCTCGTCACAGAAGCAGTAGTAAGCCTCTCCCTTATCCACCAGCTTCTTGGCATAGTCCATATAAACGCCGGTCTTCACTCTTTCCGACTGCACATAGGGACCGCAATCTCCGGGATTATCCGGTCCCTCATCCCAGAAAAGTCCGGTGGCTTCCAGGGTTCTACGGATAATATCCACAGCCCCTTCCACTTCTCTTTCCTGGTCTGTATCTTCTATACGAAGGAGGAAGTCTCCTCCCTCATGCTTGGCAATAAGATAGGCATACATGCCGGTTCGCAAATTTCCCACATGCATCCTTCCGGTAGGGGAAGGTGCATATCTCGTTCTAATCTTCATTTTTCCCCCTTAAGCTGTACTTACGCTTCCTGCTTCTCTACCAAATCCTGTGGGCGCATAGAAAGATTGATTCTGCCCATCTTATCCACTTCCAGAACCTTTACTCTAACCTTATCTCCGATATGAACCACATCCTCTACCTTATTGACTCTCTGGTCAGATAGCTTGGAAATGTGAATCATGCCGTCCTTGTTGGGGCTTAACTGTACAAAGGCACCAAAATCCATCATTCTGACTACGGTTCCTTCAAAAATCTGTCCCGGCTCAATATCGTTTACAATAGACTCAATAATTTTCTTTGCTCTTTCCAAATCAGGCAGGTTTGTTCCGGAAATGGAAACAGTTCCGTTATCATCAATATCGATCTTCACGCCGGTTTCTTCGATGATACCGTTAATGGTCTTACCCTGCTTTCCGATAACATCTCCAATCTTCTCCGGATTGATAGACATAGTCAAAATCTTCGGTGCATACGGAGAAAGCTCCGCTCTAGGCTCTGCAATCGCTTCTTTCATAACACCGTTCATAATAAAGAGTCTTGCTTCTCTTGCTCTGCGAATAGCCTCTTCCACGATGGGACGAGTCAAGCCGTGAATCTTAATATCCATCTGGATAGCAGTGATTCCGTCCTCTGTTCCGGTTACCTTAAAGTCCATATCCCCGAAGAAGTCTTCCAAGCCCTGAATGTCAGTAAGTACCAAATACTCATCATCGCTGTCTCCGGTTACAAGACCGCAGGAAATTCCGGCAACAGGCTTCTTAATGGGAACACCGGCAGCCATCAAAGACATGCAGGATGCACAGGTGGAAGCCATGGAAGTAGAACCGTTAGACTCCATAGTCTCGGAAACGGAACGAATCGCATAGGGGAATTCTTCCACGGAAGGCAGTACAGGGATTAAAGCCTTCTCTGCCAAAGCACCGTGACCGATTTCTCTTCTTCCGGGACCTCTGGAAGCCTTAGCCTCTCCTACGGAATATCCGGGGAAGTTATACTGGTGTAAATAACGCTTTTCCGTTTCAAATTCATTTAGCCCTTCTACCTTCTGAACCTCGGAAAGAGGTGCCAGGGTAGTAATATTCATAATCTGAGTCTGTCCTCTCTTAAACATGGCAGAACCATGTACTCTGGGGAGAAGATCTACCTCAGCCTCTAACTTACGAATCTCATCGATGGCTCTTCCGTCCGGTCTCTTATGATCCTTTAAAATCATCTTACGAACAGTCTTCTTCTCATACTGATAGATGGCATCCGGTAAAATGGCCAAAGCTTCCTCATCATCCTGGAAAGCTTCTACCAATCTTTCACTAAGAAGGGAAACATTGGCATCTCTTTCCGCCTTATCATCGGTAAATACAGCCTTCTCCATCTCCTCCGGCTTTACCACTTCCTTCATCTTCGCAAATAATTCTTCAGGAATGGCGCTGGAAACATAGCTGTGCTTTTCTTTTCCGCATTCTTCGATAATGCTCTCAAAGAAACCGATAATCTGCTGGTTTACATCATGGGCAAGATAAATTGCCTCAATCATCTTGTCCTCCGGAAGCTCGTTAGCTCCGGCTTCGATCATGATAACCTTCTCTTTTGTGGAAGCTACAGTCAATAAAAGGTCGGAAACCGCCTTCTCTCCGTTTCCGGGATTTACCACAAATTCTCCCCCGACCATTCCGATCTGGGTGGTTGCACAGGGACCGTCAAAGGGAACATCGGAAAGACAGGTGGACAGGGAAGAGCCAAGCATCGCCAAGAGTTCAGGAGAAGCATCCTGATCCACGGATAATACCAGGTTGTTTAATAAAACATCATTTCTATAGTCCTTAGGGAAGAGAGGACGCATAGGACGGTCAATAACTCTTGCGGTTAAAATCGCATTGTCACTGGCTCTTCCTTCTCTCTTCTTAAATCCTCCCGGGAACTTTCCTACAGAATACATCTTTTCTTCGTATTCTACGGAAAGGGGGAAGAAATCAATACCGTCTCTCGGCTTTGCGGAAGCGGTACAGGTGGACAACACCGTAGTGTCTCCATAGTGCATCAATGCGGCACCGTTACTTTGCGCGCAAACCCTATCCACATCCACCGTCAGGGTTCTTCCGGCAAGTTCCATTGAATAACTCTTATACATAAATCCTCCTTTGTTTAATCCGGAAGATCCAAAGCCACTGAAGAAACTGTGAGGTTCACCGCCTCTTCAGTGATCTCGGACTACCTTCCGGATAGCTTTTGTCATAGATTCCTATTATACAGGAAAATGAGAAAATGAACAGTAAAAAAGGGTAGAAAAGCCATGCTTTTCCACCCTGATTCTTCTTACTTTCTGATGCCTAACTTCTCGATTAAGCTTCTGTAACCCTCTAAGTCGGTCTTCTTTAAGTAGTCTAAAAGACCTCTTCTCTGACCTACCATCATCAGAAGTCCTCTTCTACTGTGGTGATCCTTAGGATTGCTCTTTAAGTGCTCGGTAAGCTCAACGATTCTCTCTGTAAGAATCGCTACCTGTACTTCAGGAGATCCGGTGTCTCCGGGCTTTCTTCCGTACTTCGCTACCAACTCTGCTTTTTTCTCTCTTGTAATCATTTGATTCTCCTTTTTTTAGCAATTTCTTGCGTTAACACACGTTAGACTGAGGAAGGCGTTAGGAAATCGCCTTCCTAGGCCTAACGCGAAGTGCTGTGCATTTTATGATAACTTTTCTTCTTCTCCAAAATCAGTCCATAAATGCCAGACTATAATACGCGAATTTCCGGCTTTCGTCAAGGATTTTTGCTCTCTTCCTCCACAAAGGCCAAATCCTTCTCCAGCTGACTCTTCAACTCTTCGATATCCTTAAAATGTCTTTGCTCCCGAATAAAGCTGATAAATTCCAAGCGAAGCTTCTCTCCGTAGATATCTCCCTGAAAACCCAGAATATGTGTTTCTATGGTCAGCGGGTTATTCTCCGCCACGCTGGGATTCTTCCCTATGCTGGTCATTCCCTCATAGTAGTCTTTCCCCAGAAGCACACGAGTATGATACACCCCCTCCATGGGGCAGAGCTTTCCTTCCTTCGGGAGAATGTTGGCCGTGGGAAAATTGATGCTTCGCCCGATTTTCTTTCCGTGCACCACGGTGCCGGACAGGGTATAGTACCGTCCCAAAAGCCTTGCCGTCTCTTCCACAGCCCCCTCTTCCAAGCATTTCCGGATATAGGTACTGGAAATTTCTACGGATTTCCCGGTGGCATCCCGGGTTAATGCCTTCTCCACCACGGTCAGCTTATAGCCGAAAACCTCAGCCTTTTCCTGAAGCAAGGCCACATCACCTTTTCCCTTATAGCCAAAGCTGCAATCCGTTCCCACCACAAGGTGCTTTACCTTTAAAGCCTTTACCAGAATATCCTCCAGAAATTTCTCCGCAGGCATCTTGGCGGTTTCCAAGGTTAATGGAAAAAGAAAAATCTGGGAAAATCCTGCATTTTGCAGACGGGTATAATGCTCATCCTCCGTACAAAGAAGGTCCTGCCGCTCTCCGGAAAATAAAACCGAAGGATGGGTGGTAAAGGACAAAACAGAGGGTACCAAATTCTCCGCCTTTCCTTCCTTAAACAACTCTTCAAATATTTTTTGGTGTCCTAGATGAAGACCATCAAACTTTCCGAAGGTTAAAATGCTGTCCTTTTGACTGTAAAGGGGCGGCAGCAAGTATGTATCTCTTTCCCCTGCTCCTTCCAGCTTCTCAATTTCCGACAGTCTATAACTCTCCTTTAAAGAAAACTCGCCCACCTGCTCTCGCAAAAGCGCAGACATACAGGCCTTGGTTCCCAGCGCTTCCCCGATATCTTTACAAAGGGTACGAATATAGGTTCCCTTGGAGCAATGAATCCGAAAACGAAGCTTAGGACAATTATAGGAAAGAATTTCCAGAGCAAAGATTTCAATTTGGCTGGGCTTCCTTTCTACCGTTTTCCCTTCTCTTGCCAATTCATAAAGCTTTTTTCCTTCCAACTTTTTTGCGCTGTACATGGGAGGAATCTGCTCCTGCTTTCCCAGAAAGCGGGGAAGAATCTTTTCAATATCCTCCTTCGAAATAGAAACCTCTTCTTCGGAAAGAATCTTACCGGTACTGTCCTCCGTATCCGTTTCGATTCCTAAGGTCAATTCCGCCTGATAGATCTTCTCTTTCGCCATCAAAGCATCCACATATTTGGTAGCCTTTCCGACACAGACCAAAAGCACGCCTTCCGCCATGGGGTCCAAGGTGCCGGTATGCCCCATCTTTTTTTCTCTCAGAATTCTTCGAAGAGCCCGAAGAACGTCGAAGCTGGTCATCCCCTTTTCTTTATATACATTAATAATTCCATCCATGCTTACTCTCTACATCTTTTATTGCTTTTGAAGCCCTCTGCGTCCAGCTGCTTTCTCATTTCTCCGAAAAGCTTCTCCAAAATCTGCTCCGGATTGCCCTTTAGGCTACAACCTGCTGCCATCTTATGTCCCCCGCCGGAAAAGAAGGCCGCCACTTGTGAAACATCAAAGGCATTGTTGTTGGAACGTAGGCTCACCTTATACAGCTGATTCCCTACCTCATAGAGGAAAATCACCCCATCCACATCTCTGGTTTCCCGAAGGATACTGACCACCATGTCCAGGTCTTTTTGTTCCAGATTAAAGGAACGCATATCCTTAAGGCTCAGAGAAGAAGCCAGGATTCTATCCTCACAATAAAGCTTTGCATCCTGCAAGACCTTCCCCGTCATTTTCTGCTGATCCACAGACTTCATATAGAAGCTGTCATCAATGATGTAGGAAAAAGGAATTCCCCGGGCTATGCATTTTCCTGCAATCTCCATGGTATGCTGAGAAGTACAGTTATACTTAAAAACTCCGGTATCATGGATTAAGCCGGTATAAATGCAGGTAGCCACCGCCTTATCGAAAAACTCTTCTTCCATCAGATCAAAGCTCACCTCGCAGGTACTGGAGGCATCGGGTAAAATAGTATGAAAAGGAAAATCCTCCCCACTACTTGTTACATGATGGTCCACCACATAACAGTTTTTTGCAGACTTTGCCAAAGAGCCGAACTCTCCCAGTCTTTCATAAGCTCCGCAATCGCAAATCAGAGCCAGGTCATAACTTTCCTTTGGCACGTCGTGGCGAATGTCGGAAAAACCGGGAAGATAGGAAAATTTCTCATGGGCTTCCATCAAATAAACCTGTACTTCCTTCTCCGGATAGCGATTCTTTAAATAATTCTTCCAGCCCAGAGTAGAGCCCAGGCAATCTCCGTCCGGGCGGGTATGTCCCAGTAGACAAATCCGTTGGGAAGAAGCTAATAATTCCTCCAGCTTGTCTCTCATTCTTCCTCCTCTTTATAGCGATTATCCTGATTTACTACTTCCCCCACAGCTCTTTCCTTATCTTCTTTGCTAACCTGAGATATCAAAGCATCCATTCTGGAACCGTATTCCACGGAGTGATCCGCAATAAATTGCAGTTCCGGCGTATGTCTTAAATTAAGACTCCCGGCCAATTCTCTTCGTAAAAATCCCCCGGCAGCCTTTAATCCCTCAATGGTTTTTCCCAGCTCCTCTTCACTGCCAAGGCAGGAAACAAAGACCTTACAGTATTGTAAATCCGGAGTAAGGTCCACACCGGTAACGTCACAGAAGGGAGAAACCCTGCTATCCTTTACCTCTTCCCGAATCAAAAGAGAAAGACACCTTCTCACATCCTCATTTCTTCTTTGGTTCTTAAAGCTCAGTTTTTTCACTTTTTACCTCTTTATACTTTCCTAAAAAAGTAGGAACAGGGGAGCCTTCGGCTCCCCTCCCTCTTATCTCTGTTTTACTTCTTCCATAACGTAAACTTCCAACTGATCCAATTCCTGAATATCGGTAAAGTCTTCTAATACAATACCGCATTCCTGCTTGGTTCCCACTTCCTTTACGTCATCCTTAAAATGTCTTACGGAAGCAATGGTTCCATCATATAACTGCTCTCCGCCTCTGGTCAAACGAACCTTGGCACCTCTTTGTACCTTTCCGTCCAGAACGAAAGAACCGGCAATAACACCAACTCCGGAGGACTTAAAGATCATACGAACCTCCGCATGACCGATAACCTTTTCCTCATAAACAGGAGCCAGCATTCCCTTCATGGCAAGCTCAATATCTTCAATAGCCTTATAAATGACATTGTAAAGTCTTACGTCTACATTTTCCCGCTCGGCAATATCTCTTGCGGTTGGATCCGGCTTAACGTCAAATCCGATGACGATGGCATTTGAAGCAATAGCCAGGTTAATATCAGACTCATTGATGGCACCAACACCGGCATGAATCACCTTCACCTGAACTTCCGCATTTTCAATCTTCTGTAAGGAATCACGAACCGCTTCCACAGATCCCTGTACATCCGCCTTGATGACAATCGGAAGATCCTTCAGCTCTCCGGCCTTAATCTGGTCAAAGAGGGCATCTAAGCTAACCTTCTTACGGGAATCCTCCACCATCTTCTGCTTTCCTTCACTAACAAAGGTATCCGCATAAGCCTTGGCTTCCTTCTCGTTGTCCTTCACCTGGAAAATTTCTCCCGCATTAGGCACGGAGTTCAATCCTAAAATCTCTACAGGCATGGAAGGTGTTGCCTTCTTGATTCTCTTTCCTTTGTCGTCAATCATGGCACGAACCTTACCGAAGGCAGATCCTACAGCCACCACATCTCCGATATGCAGGGTACCCTTTTGCACCAAAAGACGGGCTACGGAACCTCTTCCCTTGTCCAGCTCCGCCTCGATTACAACACCGTAGGCCTTACGGTTTGGATTCGCCTTTAATTCCAGCACATCCGCCTGTAAAGCAATATTTTCCAAAAGACTTTCCAGTCCTTCTCCGGTTTTTGCAGAAACAGGGCAGCAAATGGTGGTTCCGCCGTAATCCTCCGCCACCAAATCATAGGTCATTAATTCCTGCTTTACCTTGTCAATATTTGCCGCAGGCTTATCAATCTTATTGATGGCTACAATAATCTCTGTATTGGCCGCCTTGGCATGGTTGATCGCCTCAATGGTCTGGGGCTTAATGCCGTCATCTGCTGCAACAACCAGGATAGCAATATCGGTGGACTGGGCTCCACGCATACGCATAGCAGTGAAGGCTTCATGTCCGGGAGTATCCAAGAAGGTTATCACTCTGTCTTCGTCGTTAACCTTTACCGTTACCTGATAAGCACCGATAGACTGGGTAATTCCGCCATGCTCCTTACTGGTCACATTGGTATTTCGAATCGCATCCAGAATAGAGGTTTTACCGTGGTCAACGTGTCCCATAACCGCTACTACAGGAGGACGGGGCTGTAAATCCTTCTCTTCATCCACTTCGGAATCCTGTACCAGCTCAGCGATAACATCTACCTTCTCTTCCATTTCACAAAGGATATCGTACTCAACTGCAATATTTTCCGCCTCTTCATACGTTAATTCCGTATTCAGGGTAACCATCTGTCCCTTTAAGAAAAGCTTCTTGATAAGGTCCGCAGACTTCTGCTTCATCTTATCCGCCAATTCCTTAATGGTAATTACCTCCGGTAAGGTAATGGACTTAATGGTTTCTTCCGCAACCTTCACCACTTCCGGCTTAATAAATGCACCCTTTCCGGTCTTCTTTACCTTTACCTGCTCATCTCTCTCGTAGGACTGGGTAGCGCCGTACTTATTCTGCTTTCTGGCAGCACGATTCTTCTGGGAAATGTTGGCCTTTTCATTTTCAAAGCTCTTGTTTCCGTAAACCTTCTTCTGAGGCTTTGTGGCATCATGCTTGGTTCTGCTTTGCTTTTCCACAATCTCCGGAGCAAGGCTTGGAGCAGGCTTCTTCGCAGCTGCACCGAAACGGGGTCTTCCGCTGGAATCTCCATCCTTTCTTCCCTCTCCTCTGCTGTCACTTCTTCCTCCCGGTGCAAAGCGCTTTTCTGCAGGCTTTCCGGCGCCGAAGCTGCTGCTCTTACGCTCTCCGACAGACTCTTTACTCTGGGGCTTAGCAGGGCTCAGCTTAGCTGCAATTCCGGAAATAGTCGGTTTGAGTCCGGAGATGGTAGGTCTCTTTGCCTTTTCCTGACTTTCCTTTTCCGCCAAAGCCTTCTTTTCCGCTTCTTCCTTGGCCTTTGCCGCTTCTTCCCTAGCTTTTCTTTCCGCTTCCTGCTTTTCTAAAAGAAGTCTCTCCTCTGCCAGCTTCTTCTCCTCTTCCTCCTGCTTTTTCTGAATAGCATTCAAAGCCTTCAAAGGAGTAACCCTTGCAGTTCCGGGAGGCAGGGGTCTTCCATTGGGGGATTTCTTTCCTCCCTCCTCTTTCCCTGCTTCCTTCTTTACCTTGGCCTTTGCCTTATCGGAAAACTGCGTTCTTCCCAGAGGATGATTTTTATGGTTCACCGAGTTTTGGGAATGGAAAACCACCGCTAACTTTTTCTTTTTAACGGGAGCTTCCTCACTTTTTTGTTCAATATTTTCTTTCTTATTCTCTTCCAACATCCGCATTCCCTCCATCTAAAATCTCAATCATCCGTTTCGCAAAGCCTTCATCCTCTATACACAGAGAAGAACGCATTTCCTTTCCAATCCCTCTCCCCAGCTCCTCCTTCGTTCCGAAGGAAAATATGGGAATCTGATAATAAAAACAACTTTGTCGGAATTTTTTTTCCGTATTTTCCGAAGCATCGGCAGCCACCAGCACCAATTTGGCCTTATGGGCTTTAATGGACTTTTCTACGGAAAACTCTCCCGCCTTGACCTTTCCGGCCTTCATGGACAAACCCAAGAGTCCCAATATCTTATTTTGCAATTTCTTTGATTTCCTCCCTCAGTCTATCCAAGTCTTCCTTGGGGATTGCTTCCTTGAAGGAACGGAAAAAAGCCTTTTTCTTCTCAGCCTTCTCCAGGCAAGAAAGATTCTTGCAAAGATAAGCGCCTCTTCCATTTTTTCTTCCTTGCAAATCCACGGCATATTCTCCCTCCGGAGAACGGACAATCCGAAGCAAGTCCTTTTTGTCCTTCTTTTCTCCGCAGCCTATGCAGCTTCGTTGTGGCTCTACCTTCATTTTCCCTCCCGGAAAACATCCCTACGGTTCTATCGGTTCTATCGGTTCTATGAAAATGCTTTTCGAAAAAGACCAATCCTTTTTTCGAAAACCAAGTCTCTCTTTTATTTATTCTTCCTCGTAAGCTTCCGCTTCCTCTTCCCCTTCTTCATAGGAAGCATCCTCATAGTCCTCATCATAGCCTAAATCTTCTTCCTCCAGGCTTTCTCCATGGTAATCAATTCCCATTTCATCGAAGATTCCCTGTTCCTGAGCCTGAGACTCGGACTTAATATCAATTTTGTAATTGGTCAGCTTTGCCGCAAGTCTTGCGTTCTGTCCTTCCTTACCGATGGCCAGAGACAACTGATTATCCGGTACAATGACCAAAGCTTCCTTGTTGTCCGGATCCGCAATAACCGCGATTACCTTAGCCGGGGATAAGGAATTCTCAATCAGGTATGCCGGGTTCTCATCATAGTTGATAATATCAATCTTCTCTCCCCGAAGCTCTTCCACGATGGTATTTACACGGTTTCCGTTAAGACCTACGCAAGCACCTACTGCATCCACATCCTCTTCATTGGAAATGACTGCCATCTTGGTACGAGATCCTGCCTCTCTGGCAATGGACTTAATCTCCACAATGCCTTCTCTAAGCTCGGAAACCTCCTCAAAGAACAGCTTACGAACCAACTCCGGATGGGTACGGGAAAGCATTAGCTTTGGTCCCTTGGGGCTGTCCTTCACTTCCACCACATAGACCTTGGCTCTTTGTCCGGGAGTCAAATTCTCTCCCGGAATCTGCTCCGCTTCCGCAAGGTAACCATCCACCTTGCCTAAGTTCATAATCAGAGCTCTTCCGGTATTCTTTTCCACAAGGGCTGTGAAAATCTTTTTGCTCATAGCATAATATTCTTCAAAGAGGTTCTTTCTCTCTTCCTCACGAATCTTCTGCACAATCACGCCCTTGGCATTCTGCGCTGCAATTCTGCTGAAGGACTTGGAATCGATAGGCACCTGCACCACATCTCCCAAGGTATAGGAAGGATCCATTTCATGGGCTTCTTCCAAGCTGATTTCTGTGGACTTGTCTCCCACCTTCTCAACAACTGTCTTATCTGCCAATACGGAAAACACTGCAGTGTCCGGATTCATGCTTACGTGCACATTGTCTGCGGAACCGAAGTGATTCTTGCAAGCGGTTTGTAATGAAAGCTCGATAGCCTCAATTAAAGCCTGCTTGGAAATTTTCTTTTCCTTCTCTAACATGTCTAGCGCTAAGCGTAATTCCTCGTTCATCGTTTTTACTCCTCTTTATTTTTATCATCAGGCGTTTTCTATCCTTACTGCCTTTAATTCCGCCTGTATTATACTTTTAACTGTTTTCGCCTCACAATTTACTCTTCCGTAGCTTCCTCTCCCTCGGAAAGCAGTTCTTCTTCCACCTCGGAAAGCTCCTCCGCTCCGGGATTGTCCTTAAAGCCTAGGGAACAAACCTCCAAGATATACTCTTCTGCAATAAAATCTTCCTTATCCAACCACTTGGACAGTCTTCTGGAGACCATGGCACAGTCATTGACCGTCATGTCCTGCTCATCTTTTCTAAAAATGAATGCCCTTAGATAGTGGGTTCCCGCCTCTTTTGTAAAGGTGACACTATCCAGCACATAGCCCATTCCCGGAAGAATTTCTTCCAAATACGCCTTTGTTCTCTCAATTTCCATGCCAACGCTCCATTCAAGCAAAAGGGACAAGCCAGTGCTTGCCCCTTCCTACGTTACAAATACTGTTACACACTAACACAAAAGCATTGAAAAAACAAGCCTTTTCTTTGTTTTTCTTCACTTTTCACAGCATTTTTTCTTCTATAAATATTGATCCATGTCTCTTTTTAAATATTTCTTCGAATATCCCCATTTTTGCATCTACCGCGTACCAGATCATTGACTTGCTCTTTATAAGATCCTCATTGAGCTGTACAATGTTATCAGACATAGTCTATTGCCGTCGGTAAAATTAAGTTACCACATAAAACCAACCGAGGCGGCAAGAACTATGCCTGTCTGATGTTTTATAAATCGAAATTATATGCGATATTTTTCAATGCTTTTTACTGAAATTACGTATGAGATGACAAAAATAATCAAATGTAAAATCACTGCTAATGCAATCAAGTTGGTCTGAAGAATAGAATATAGTTTTAATAAAACATTATTAAATTTTGTAATGATAATAGGAAGAATGGTAAATCCTATGAGGATATATCTTCCTTTTTCTACACCAAAATAAAATGATGCGGGAATTACTATCATGTTATAAATTAGCGCAACGTAGAAACCAATGAATGGATACAAAAGGCTAAGCTGTCCAGAATAACTGAAAGTAACAAGGAAGATTATGATACCTGTAAGGAGAGAAATGATGAGCGTGAAAATATATTTCTCCATAGCAATGACATGATAGGAAAGTGGTAGTATACGATAATAATTAACAAGTTTTGTTTTTTCATCTACGGAAATAGTTATTGATACTTGCATTCCGAATAATATCCCAATAATTATGGAGAACATAAACAGAAACATATCTTTCCCAATATAGACAATAATTGGAATAAGAGACATTAAATATACAGGGGATATTAACTTCAAAATGGACTTAAAATCTTTATAAAGCAACCCTTTCATATATTATTCATTTGATAATTACAAAATTAAATTATCATTTCCTTTCGCTAAAGTGGATTTACTTAGATAGTCATATACTACATTTTCTAAAGAAATTTTATTTCCTTCCAAAATGCAAGAAATATCAGTATTCAAAATAACCTTACCGTTATCGAGTAAGATGATTCTGGAAGCAAATTTTTCTAAGTCGCTAATAATGTGAGTGGAGAAGATAACGGCTGAATGTGTCTTATTAATATATTCTTTCAATAAATGCAAAACTTTTTCTCTTGCAACAGGATCCAGTCCGGTAGTTAATTCATCACAAAACAATATTTCAGGGTTTTGAGCCAGCATGGTGGCCAACATTAATTTATTTTTTGTCCCAAGAGACATTTGCTTTATAGCAATAATCTGTACGTTTAGGAAATTCAGATAATCAAAATATTGCTCTGAACTCCATTTAGGATACCAATCAGCCATGACTGTGCAAATGTCTTTGGGATTAAACTTCTCGCAAAATGGACAAATGCCATCATAGAATGAAACAACAGGATTTTTTTTCCATGAAATAGGCTTCATAACCCTGCCTTTGTAATAAACCTCGCCGGATGACGGAAGGCATCTGCCTTCCAGCAAATTCAAAAAAGTAGTTTTTCCGGCACCGTTAGCGCCAATTAGCCCAACTATATCACACTCATTGAGATAGAAGTCAAATGGCTGTAGTTCAAAAGCAGGATACCTCTTTGATACTTTAGCATAAAATAAAGAGCTCACGATTATCTCCTATTCAAATGTGACCAACAAGTATTAAAGATAATATTGGGGCAGACTATCAACTCAATATTGGTAGCATTTTATATGAACAATGATAGCTCTACTTATAATTATAGTATTACTTTTTGTGCAATTTGTCAATATAAAAACGGAGAAGTCAACAATGTAATAGGCATGTTTAACAATATAAAAAATCAACACCAACATAAGTAGCGAGAATTTACAGTTAAGAGACTTGGAGTAAAATATTAGTTGGCAAAAAAATAGGAAGAGGCCGAAGCCTCTTCCTCATCATACAGAAATAACCTATTCTATAGTTGGCAAAAAATATTAAGGTCAGGAGCTGTATGGTGATTTCTATGTTAGAGGAAAAAGGCATAGGTTTCAAGGAGATTGAGCAAGAAATCTTGGAAAGATATGATGGAAGTTACATGAGGAAAGAAATGTCTTATCGTAACTGTGCAGAAAAACTGAGCCAAACAACAGGACTATCTATTAGCCATGCTGCAGTCTGGAATGTGATTCAGGCTCTTGGAGATAAGCCGGTACATGATGAGAAGGAACTGGTAGAAACAGGAAAGAAGGAAGATTTAAGGGGGAGCCGAGAAGTTCCTGTATTATTTGAAGAAGCGGATGGCGTTTGGCTGAATCTACAGGGAAAAGATCGTGCAAGAAGAAACTATCCCAAGGCGGAAATGAAGGCGGCAATCGCTTATGACGGATGGGTAGAGAAAAGATTGGAAAAGGATACCGGTATCCGGTCATAGGCCGCATGTTGGGGCTTGATACGGAAATAAGAGGGGATCGCAGGAAGTTGCTTTCTATGGCGGGGTATTAAAGAATCTTTGCGAGGGCTTAGGCTATGCACGAAAAAGACGATCGCGAGGCTTCCGTAGGGAGCTGCACTCTAGCAACGAAGGCGGGCGCATGTTTGAGCCCGAAGGGCGAGTTTGCGCAGGAGCCTGAGTGCAAAAGCGAGTGCAGCGAGTAGGAAACGTAGTGTGTCTTTGAGGCAGAGCCTAACCCGAAGCAAGACATTCATTAGTCTGTATGAAGGAGTTGCCAACGATTACTTGACAGTAACCTTCCTTTTCTTTCTCCATGGATTCTTCTTTGTTTCTTCCTTCCTTTATGCTATAGTAAGGAAGATTAAAAACACTACATTTTAACGGAAAGATACGAGAATAGAGAAACGGCGAAATTTTTTTCTACGATTCAACGTATGCTATCCTCTTTTCCCCTATGGTGAGGTTTTATGAAATTAATTAGTTTTGCAATCCCCTGTTATAATTCTGCCGCTTATATGCGGAACTGCATTGAAAGCATTCTTCCCGGCGGGGAAGAAGTAGAAATCATCATTGTTGACGATGGTTCCAAAAAAGACAATACCTTGGAAATCGCCAAGGAGTACGAAGAGAAATATCCCGGCATTTGCAAGGCTGTTCATCAGGAAAACGGCGGTCACGGTGAAGCGGTGAACACAGGCCTTAGAAATGCCAGCGGACTTTATTTTAAGGTAGTGGATTCCGATGACTGGTTGGATTCCAAGGTGCTTTTAGAGGTTTTGGAAAGAATCCGGAATTTAACCCTTTCCGGTGAATCCATTGACATGCTGGTGGCCAACTTCATCTATGATAAGGTGGGACAGGAGAATAAAAAGGTCATGTCCTATGCCAATGCTTTCCCCGAAGATAAGGTTTTTGGCTGGGCTGAAATGAAGAACTTTCACCTGGGACAGTACATTTTAATGCATTCCGTTATTTACCGGACCAAAATGCTAAAGGATTGCGGCTTACAGCTTCCTAAGCATACCTTCTATGTGGATAATCTCTTTGTATATGAACCTCTCCCCCATGTAAAGAAGATTTATTATCTAAATCAAAATCTTTATCACTACTACATCGGTAGAGAGGATCAGTCCGTAAATGAAACGGTAATGATTTCTCGTTTAGACCAGCAGTATAGGGTAAACCGCCTGATGATTGAGTGCTGCGATGTCCTTAAGGTACAGCCCAAAAAGCTTCGAAAATATATGATTTTGTATTTGGAAATCATTACCACCGTATCTTCTGTTCTGGCCATTAAGTCCGGTACAGAGGAAAACCTGCAAAGAAAGAAAGAGCTTTGGGCAGAGCTTAGGGAGAAGCACTTCCCCCTATGGTGGAGGATGCGTTCCGGCTTCCTTGGACAAGGGGTAAACCTTCCGGGAAAAATCGGAAACAAGCTCACGATTTTAGCCTATAAGCTCACCCAGAAGTTCTACGGCTTTAACTAATAAGGTATTTGTGCGCTGAAGAGCTTTACTTTTATCAGGAAGGCACTGAACTATCATTAGGAAATAGATTTTTATTAAACGAGATGCCCCCTATGGCATCTCGTTTTTCTACAAACAGTTTGTTTTAATGGAGAAAGAAGCTATGAACATTGCTATTATTACCGGTGCATCCCGAGGAATCGGTAAAGCCGCGGCCAAGCGTTTTGCAAGAGAAGGTTACAGCCTCTTATTAAATTGCGAAAAAAACTGGACTCTTTTGGAAGAATTGAAAAAAGAAATTCAGTCAGACTTGCCGGAAAACTGTCCGGAAATTTTTCTTTGCAAAGATTTGGGCACAAAAGAAGGCCTTTCCCGTATTCTTGAAGGAAAAAGCCTATCTAAGCTGATTCTTATCGCCAACAGCGGTAAAGACGCTATCAAATTATTGCAAGACTACAGAGAGGAAGAAACAAAGGCTCTTTTGGAAACAAATCTCCTACACCCCTTCACTCTTTGCCAAAACCTCCTGCCCTATCTTTTAAAAGCAAAGGAAGGAAGAATTCTTTTCAGTTCTTCCGTTTGGGGAAACGTAGGGGCTTCCATGGAAAGTCTTTATTCCCTCACCAAAGGCGGAATCTCCACCTTTGCGAAAGCTCTGGGAAAAGAGCTCGCCCCTTCTCACATCTCTGTTAATGCCGTAGCTTTCGGCGCTGTTGACACGGATATGAATTCCTGGCTTAGCGCTGAAGAAAAGCAAAGCTTAGAAGAGGAAATTCCCTACGGTAGAATGGCTACCGTAGAAGAAGCCGCCGACTTTCTTTACCTTCTCTCCCAAGCCTCCCTCTACCTTACAGCCCAGGTGATACCCTTTGACGGGGCATGGATCTAAGGTGCTTCTAAAGATTATCGAATTGTGACCTTAAGAATATATCAGCATTATTGTGGTACTTCACAATTCCTTATCTTTAGAAGCGCCGCCGCATCTGATACCATTCCGCATCACCGTGAACAGAAGCAGACTTCCCTTCTAAGACAAAGCCACAGCGACTGTAGAAGGGTATTTTTTCTTTTTTACAGGTAAGCACTGCCCCTTTTCTTCCCTCTTTCTTAGCCTCTTCCAAAAAGACCTGCATCATCTTTGTGGCAATGCCTCTTTTTTGAAACTCAGGGTGGGTATTGACCCCAAAAATCATCTGCCAGTCTCCGTCTTCATCATGGAGACTGACATTTTCATACATTTCATCGAACAAATCTTTTTGATTACTGACGAAGCCGTTGATAAAGGAAATCAGCCTTCCAGCATAAAAAAGAAGAAGGAAATGGTTGCTGTAGGCTTTCAGGCGTTCTTGAAATTGCTCCTTCGTAGCCGCCTCCGCCTTGGGAAAACATTCCGCTTCCAGCCCGGCTACCGCATCCAAATCTGAAGGCTCCGCCTTTCGGAGGCAAAGCGCTTCTTCCTCTAAGCCAATTTCGTTTCCAAAAGCACAGTCCATTTTATCTTCCTTACCTTCTCTTATTGTTCAAAGAATTCTTCCGTTCCATTTTCGATCTTCCCTTTATAAAGGCCGAATACCATTTTTCTCTATTTCTTAACTTTCTTTGCTAAAGCGTTTTTCTCTATGCCTTAGCTTTCTTTGCTAAAGCGTTTTTCTCTATGCCTTAGCTTTCTTTGCTAAAGCGTTCTTCATCCAGTCCTTACCATCTACAAAACGGGAAACGATAAAGGAAACCACATAATCACCTGCTGAGTTAATCATGGTTGCCGGTGGATCCACCAGATTGCCGATAGCAACCAGAATAGGGAAGGCCACCTCCATTTGATTAGGGAAGAAAATGCTGGCAATAATATACTCTCCGATATATCCGCCTCCGGGCACACCGCTCATTCCCACAGAAGAAAATACCGCAACCAGTACAATCACCGGAAGCTGGGCAAAGCTCACAGGAGTTCCCAAAGCTCCCATTACAAAGCAAATCTTTAGTACACAGGAGAAGCAGGAACCATCCATGTGCATGGTCGCTCCCAAAGGAAGCACAATATCGGACACATCCTTGGAAATTCCGCTTTCCTCCGCCACCTCCATATTGGTAGGAATGGTAGCCACTGAAGAACAGGTTCCCAATGCCACAATCGCCGGCTTTAAAATATGGGACATCATCATTTTCACTCCATCCATTCCTGCGCCGATATAAGCCATCAAAGGGAATGCCGTGAAAATATAAATAAAGCAAACCGGATAATATAAAACCAATGCTCTTGCATAGCTCTCCGTAATCTGAGGTCCATAGCTTGCAACCAAATCTGCAAATATCGCAAAGAAGGCAATGGGCGCATAATAGGTTACGATTTGCACAAACTTCATCATGACCGCTGTCAGGCTATCCAAAAACTCCGCTACCTTCTTACCGGACTCTCCTGCTAAATTCACGGAAAAACCAAAGAGTACGGAAAAAACGATTAAAGGAAGCATGGCTCTTCTGGAGAGAAGTCCCACAAAATCCTCCACGGTAAAAAAGTTCAGCACCATTTCCGTAAGACTGGCGTGCTCTCCCACCTCCTCTGCACTAAGGCTCTTCCAGGGCTGTAAAACCGGCGGAAAAATCTGGCAAAGTACAAAAAAGACGATGGCAGCAAAGGCTCCGGTAATCACGAAGCTGAGCACCGTAACCCCCATAATCTTTCCGGCTCTCTTCCGGCTCTTCATATTGGCAACCGCCCCTGCAATAGAGGCAAATACCATAGGCACCACCACACAGAACATCATGCGGATAAACAGGTCTCCCAAAAATTTAATGCCGTGGGCAAAATCCGGTGCCGCATAGCCTGTTATAGAGCCCAATACCATGGCTGAAATCAAAATCAATAAAAAACGATAGTTTCCTGCAATAGATTTGCTTTTCATCTCCTGTACCTCATCTTTAGTTTGTCAAAAATCGGAAAATCCCGGGGAAGCTTTGGTCTATCTCCGGATGGAACTGAATCCCCAGCATTTTCTCTCCGTATTCAATGCCCTCAATTCCGCCATCCTCCGCAAAAGCCACAGCTCGAATATCCTCTGCCGGCTTAGTAATCCGATAACGGTGCATACTGGCCCCTTGAATTCTATCCCCGGGAAAATGCTTTCTTAGAGCGGAATCCTCTATAATCCGAATCTCCTGCTTTACCAAATGCTCTTCTCCCCGGTTGGGATTGCATTTCCAGTGCCCCTCCACCGGTTCCACAAAGAAATACCGTTCCTTCTTCATTTCCTCATAGACTTCCAAAATACTCTTACCGGGACGATTCCTCTGCTCTTCCTTGGCAATAAAATAACTGTGTATAGCCTGCATGCCAAGACAAACGCCCAAGAGCTTTTTTCCGGTTTTCAAGGCATGGGCAATAACTTGAAAATGATAGGGAAAAATCCGTTTTCCTCCACAAAGTAAAAAAGCATCGCAAAGAGCTAAAGCCTCTTCCTTTACTGTACCGTCCACACCGATAATTCCGATAGGAATACCGCCCGCTTCTTCCACTCTTTTGGTATAAAGCTCATGAAAAATAGCATTGTCTTCATAGGGATTTTCCGTCTCCCGAAGGCGAGAGGGGGGAACTATTCCGATAATCTTCATTCTCTACTCCTTTTCCAAACAAATTCATCATACACTATTTTCTGATAAGAAAAAAGAAAAGCGCTTCCTTAAATTGTCTTTTTTATGTCTTTTTTCTGCATTTTTCTGTAAAGTTATCTCATCTTTTCCAAAAATCCAATTTCCCATAAAATACATTTATGGCATAATAGCATAGCGATAAAATAGTATGAAAGGATGCATTATGAAAAAAACAGTAATCGGTATTTCCACCAGTGTGCTTGTGGATCAGGGGGGCGGATTCCCCGGCTATGAAAGAATTTATGTGAATAAGGACTATGTTTCTGCCGTTATCGCTGCGGGAGCAGTACCTCTTATGATCCCTATGGAGGATTCCGAGGAGAATTTACGGGCAAGCCTGGAGCTTGTAGACGGTATTATCTTCTCAGGAGGTCAGGATATTGCTCCTTACCGTTACGGAGAAGAGCCCCACGTAAAGCTTCAGGAAATCTGTCCGGAAAGAGACGAATTTGACTTTTTACTCTATCGTCTGGCAAAAGAGAAAAAGCTTCCCATTCTGGGCATTTGCCGAGGATATCAGTTAATGAATGTGGCAGAGGGAGGAAATTTGTATCAAGATCTTTCCCTAAAGACTACGGAAAGCTTTAAGCATTCTCAGGGACATGGGCCTTCTATTCCTACCCATAGTATGAAAATAGAAGCAGGCAGCCGACTGGCTAAGATTCTAGGCAGGGAAGAGCTTCATATCAACAGCTTTCACCATCAGGCGATTAAGGAGGTTCCTGCAAGTTTAAGCGTTTCCGGAAGAGCCTTGGATAATGTAATCGAAGCAATAGAATTAAAGGACTATCCCTTCGGTATCGGAGTCCAGTTCCATCCGGAAATGTTACAGGCAAAGTACAAAGATATTCAAAAAATATTCCTTGCCCTGGTGGAAGCCTGTAAGGAATATCACAATTTGAATGGAAAAGCTTAGAATTTATCTGTCAAATCCCGGGAAAAGTCGACCCGAAATATTTCGGGTTCTCTAATTAAAGGAGTTCAAATGAGTAAATCGCAAAAGTTGGGCTTTTGGTCCATCGTATTATTAACGATTAATTCCATTATTGGAACCGGAATTTTTCTATCACCCGGTTCTGTTGTAAAACAGGTAGGCTCCTATGCGCCACTTGCTTATCTCTGCGCCGCAGGCTTCGCCGTAATTTTAGCCTTAAGCTTCGCTTCCGCCTCCCGCTATGTGGTGAAGAGCGGAGCCGCCTATGCCTACTTGGAAGCCGCCTTCGGTGAAAATGCCGGACTTTATATCGGAATCACCCGATTCGTTTCCGCCAGTATTGCCTGGGGTGTAATGGCCACCGGCGTAGTAAAAACCGTCCTGCAGATTTTCGGTATGGACACCAATAGCTTTGCTTTGGTAACAGTAGGCTTTATTCTTTTGATGCTTGTTCTCTTTATCATTAATTTGTTCGGACTTAAGGTTCTGGAATTTGTTTCCAACATATCTACATTAGGAAAGGTTTTGGCCTTATCTCTGACGATTCTGGCAGGAATTTTCTTCGTATTACAGCATAAACAAACTGCAGACCTGTCCCTGCTGGTACCCGGAAACAGCAGCGGCACCGTTCCCGCTTTAAGCAGTAAATCCTTTGTCACAGCCATTGTAGCAGCCTTTTATGCCTTTACCGGCTTTGAAGGAGTAGCCAGCGGTTCTTCCGATATGGAAAAGCCGGAAAAAAACCTTCCAAAAGCATTGCCCTTATCCATCTTCATGATTGCCGCTATCTACTTGGGCATTGTTTTTGTATCCATGCAGCTGAATCCCATGGCACTGCTAAACTCAAGCAATGTTGTGGTTTTAGCCGACATTTTTGCAAATCCCGTATTGCAAAACGCCATCGTTTTAGGTGCCTTTATCTCCATGTTCGGTATTAATATTGCGGCTTCCTTCCATACCCCCAGACTTTTGGAGGCAATGGCCAAGGACGGACAGGTAAACAACGTGTTCACCAAGAGAACTGCAGGAGGCTTTCCCTATGCCGCCTTTGTATTCAGCATCTTGTGGGCAATTATGATTCCTATGGCCTTCCACTATGACATGAAGGGCATTATGATTATCAGCTCTATTGCTCGATTCGTACAATTCCTTTTGGTGCCTTTGGCTGTACTATGCTTTTACTACGGTAAACAAAAGGGAGAAATTATCGAAAAGCCCATCAAAAGCTTTATCCTGGATGTTCCATTACCCATCCTGGCGATTCTCTTAACCCTTTTCCTTCTCAGTCAATTTAACTGGGTTGGACAGTTCAGCAATGTCAAAGACGGATTTGTAGAGCCGAACTTCTATGCCATCTTTGCAATGGTTTTCGGTTATATACTCTTCCCATGGCTTGCCTTCGTATTAAGGGAACATCAAAAGTACACCCAAAATAAAAAGGCGCTGTAAATAAGCAAGCTTTTGTATATGCATTAATAGGTCTAAAACCGGGGCACGCTCTCGCTAACTTCGCCTTCGCAGGGGTACTAAGCGAAAAACCGCATTATATTTGTTTTTCGCAAGTACCCGCGGGCTCAGATTACCCCTGTTTTAGACCTATTATGCATATACGCTGTTCTTTTGTTTTATAACCCCTTTTATATCTCTTGGCGTAAAACTATTTCGAGTAAATAAGATGGAAAAGGCGCTGTAAATACTCAAAATAGTAAGGAGATTTTCTGCAATATAGGTCTGAATATGGGGTAGTCTGAGCCCATCAGTACTTACTGAAAGCAAGCAGAGCGTAGCTTGAAGTTAGTACTGTTATGTGGCGAGGCTAGCGAGAGCGTGCCCCAATTCAGACCTATATTGCTCAGAAAATCCTTTTTTATTATTATCTTTTAATCCTCTCCTTTAATTCGCACAAAGCGTTCTCCTATGCCGTATACAGTCACAATTGGTGCCACCTCCATAAAGGCTCTGGGAAAATTCTCCGCAAGGTACTTACGAATCATGGCCGACTGTCTGGGGGAACAAATGGAGGAAAGCATAATCTTTTCTTCTTTTGTATATGCTCCCACAACTCTTGTTTGAGTTACGCCACGACCAAGCCCCAGAATATACTTGGTGATATCTTCGGTATCATCTTTGATAAATGGAATAATGGTGACCTTATAAAGCTTTTGACGGAAACCGAAAAGCATATAGTCCATAATATAAATACAAATAACATGGTTGACCAAAGCATAAAGGGCAATATCTTTTCCAAAAACGAAGCCCAGAGAAATCAGAATGGAACCGTCCAGGAAAAGCATGACTTTACTTAAGGGAACACCTTTAAAAATCTTCCGGTTCAATATTCTGGCAACAGTGTCCGTTCCGCCGAAGGTCACACCTGCCCGAAGAACCAAGCCGGAGCCAACGCCGTAAAACAGGGAGAAATAAATGCACACCAAAAACATTTCTCCTTGCACAAAGACAAAGTCAAACATACCCGTAAGAACCAGTAAGGTAGGATAGAGAAAAGAAACAAAGATAATCTTCATAAACTCTTCCCGTTTCAGGAAACAGAAAGCCAGAATCAGTATGGTAATACTGAAAAAGTAATAAATATAGGTGTAGCGAATCCCAATAAAGCGCTCCGCCATCTGGGACAATCCCGTCACTCCGCTGGTAGACAGCTTATTCGGCACCAAAATGCAGTTTACCGAAAAGGCCGTTATAAAACAGCCTACAATAATCTGCAAATAGTTTAAAATCCTTTTCTGTAGCTTATGCTCCTGTTCTGCTTCCATTTTTCCTGCTCCTTCTTTATCAACGAGATATCGCACACTACGCGTGCGATACTCGTTAAGAATTACGAACAAAAGAAGAAGCACTAAACGTACTTCTTCTTTGTTTTTTAAACTATGTCTATTTTAGCACAGTGAAAAGAAAGTAAAAGCATTTTTTTACAAACTATCCATACTTATAGCTAAATGCACTAGATAAAAATATTAATCCATAGGCTTCCAGAATTTTTCCACAATTTCTTCTTCCTTCAGATTCTTATCCAAGAGTCCGAAGGACTGGTAATCCTTGATGACCTTTCTCATAGCAGTTTCTGTTTGCTGATCGGTCAGTACAAAATTTAAAGAATTGGCAAAATCCAAGACCTTCTGTCTATCCCCACTTGCCCAGTTCTTTTCCAAAAGAAGATCTACGAAGGTCTCCTTATTGTCCTCAATCCACTGGCTGCAATAGATGCTGGCGTTCTCTAATTTCTTGGCTGTAATAGGATTTTCCTTAGCAAAATCCGCATTCATAATCTGTACACAGCAAGGTTCAATCTTGAAGTCAGGATCAGTAGTAAGGGAACGAATTGGACGAATAATACCCTCATCTACAAATTTCCGTGCAAACATATCGGACATCATGGCTCCCTGCACTTCTCCATTCTGTAAAGCCATAATCACTGCATCATTGGCAACCACCTTGTACTTCACTTCCTCAGGCTTAATGCCGTCGTTACTAAAGAAACGAAGAGCAATATTATGGTCGGAATTTCCGATACCGTCACTTAAAGAAACCGTCTTTCCTTTTAAATCTGCGGTACTTTGAATCTCGGAATCCTTTAATACATATAAAGTCTTACAGCCGCTATGAGCACCTTTTGTAAATACCAGATTCAAGCCATTTACAGCAGGAACAAAAACAGAAGCCAAATGGTCTGCAGCAATATCCACCTTTCCTGTAGCTACTGCATCCTTAGCTTCGGTCATCTGGCTGATAGCTGTACTTAAGCCCTCCGCCTTATAAAATCCCTCTTCCTGAGCAGTACCGAAGGTTCCTGTACAAAGTCCTCCATTATAACCAATTTGGATATCCTTGCCATAGGCAGGCTCTTTTTTCCAAGCTTCTTCCTCTTCCGGAGTAAGCTTTAAGGGATGATACACAATATCCTTTGCCTCCGGGCGGTCGGAAAATCCCCCCTTGATTTCTTCGGTTTGATGTTCTCCATCCCCCTGCTTTGCCTCTTGAGCTGTACTGTCCTTCTCGACCTCAGTTTTTTCCTGACTCTCGGCCTGCGTTCCGTTTTCCGCCTTTGTTGTTTCCGCCTGCTTACCTACTTGACTGCTGCACGCCGTCATAGAAAATACGGAAGCTAAAGCTACTGCCATTCCCAGTTGTCTCAATGTCTTTTTCATCATACACTCCTCTTCTTGCCTGTACATTTCTTGTTCCTATCTATCTAAAAACCCATCGCAAAACGCCATGTTCCAATATTCCCATTGGCCTCCATAAGGCTACTTCTATAAGGCTTCCCTAAGGCTTCCATCGCATTTTGTATGAGTTTTAAGAAACTCCTTAACCTACATCTTCCTCCTGATCCACTCCCAGAAGACGCATAATTTCCTCTCTATAGGCTAAAAACTTCGGATCCAACCTTTTTCTGGGATAATCCAAATCAATAGAAATATCCCTTAAAATACTGCCTCCTGCCTTAGCCATAACAATGACTCTGGTGCCCATATAAATGGCCTCATCCACATCATGGGTCACCATCAGCATCATATTTTTCTTTTCCTTCCATAGAAGGAGTAGTTCATCCTGCATCTGCATTCTGGTAAAGGCGTCCAATGCTCCCAGAGGTTCATCCAGCAAAAAGACCTCCGGCTCATTTATCATGGTTCTTACCAAAGCTACTCTTTGCGCCATTCCCCCGGATAATTCGTGGGGATAGGCCTTTCGGAATTTAGTCAAATGTGTCAACTCCAACATTCTCTCTATCTCTTCCGGTTTTTTCTTTCCCTGCATTCTGGGGCCGAAGGCAATATTTTCCTCAACCGTAAGCCATGGAAAAAGAGTGGGCTTTTGGAAGGCCATGCCTCTTTTGGCATCCGTTCCTTCTATTTCCTGCCCATCCAGTATTAGTCTTCCCGAAGTGGGAGGAATTAATCCGGCCACCAAACGAAGCAAAGTGGATTTACCACATCCGCTTGGGCCTACAATCGAAAGAAATTCTCCTTCCTCCACCTGCAAATTCACAGGAGAAAGAGCGAAGGTAATTTCCTTTTCCTTACGGGCAAAACTTTTTGAAACATTTTCTATTACTAATCCCAAGAGCTACTCCTTTCCGGACAGGTTCTTTCTTTCAGCCAACTGTCAGTTCTCATTCTTCTAATCCTTTTCTTATCAATCCTTCAGCATACCTTCCTGCCAACGAAGCACTCGTTTTTTGATGCTGTTTAAAAGAAAATTCACGGTAACAAAGATACCGCAGATGAGAATAATGGCACCGTACATCTTTCCATACTCCGCCCAGCTCTTTTGCCAGGTAATATACCAGCCAAGTCCGGACTCCACACCAATCATTTCCGCAACCATCAAAGCCATACAAGCTGAACTCATGGCCTGAACCATACCTTGGAAAATGCTGGGTAAGGCCGAGGGTATAGCGATTTCCAGGATCAAATCCTTCTCCTTTGCCCCCAAAGTTCTTGCCGCCTCATAATAAGACTTGTCCATGTTCCGAATGCCGGTAATTGTTGCTAGGGTAATAGAAAACCAAACGCCCAGCGCAATGATGAAGACACTTCCCCGGAACAAAGAAGTCGCTAAAACCATGACAATCGGAATCCATGTAGTACTGGGAATTGAGCCCAAGAGTTTCATAAAAGGTTCAATCCAGTAATTTATTTTTTTGTTATACCCACAGGCAATTCCTGTAAAAAGCCCCACAATCAGTCCGGAAAAATATCCGCAGAACAATAAAAATAAAGAGCTTACGGTACATTCCCACAGGTACGCTCTATCCTGCACCATAGAAGAAAGCACCTTGTCAATACTGGGAAAATATGGAGTAATCAAAATATTGCTTTTTAGGGTCAGGGAATCATAGAGCATGAACAAAAAAAATACAAAAGCACGAAAAGGAGCATGGTAAAGATAATTCTTTCTTTGTCTTTTCCCCCGAAAGGAAAGCAGAAAAGAAATTCCATTTCCCAATAATAAAAGCAATAAAAAAAAGGCATAAACGTAACTTGCCTCAAACCCGTGATGGTTAGGAACATAGAAGTATTCTAAAAGTGCCAGAACTCCCATCAAAAAGGGACTCAATTGAATCAAAAGATCGAGATTTTTCTCCCACTTTGTTTTCCCTTTTTCTTCCTGTTCCAACAGCTCCTCTACGCTGCTAACTGCCCCATAATCCTTGGAAATGCCGTTCATGCCTCACCCCGTACTTAAAAACATACAATTACATAAATTAAATAGCCTCGTTTATTGTATATTTTTATGGACTGCTTGTCTAATTGTCTTTCCGGATAGCTCCGTTGTCTTATAGAGAGTATTTATAAACGAAATACAGAACGCTACACAATTGACACTTGTTAAGGGTAAGGAGAATAACGTACTTTCTCTGTAGCTCCAAGGATTTCTTCGTAATCATCGAGATATCCCTCTTCTACAGAATCGTCCATATCCAAATCCTCAAAATTCTCGCAAATGTAGTCTGCTATCTTTTTTAATTTATCATCTATCTTCATAGTTTCACCCTTGTAATATTTATTCGTATTCTCCCTCAACTATGTTTTGCATATATAACGGCATATCATTTATAAATTCAGAGAAATCGCACATATCTCGCATTTCCTCGTGTTCCTCATCATAAAACGCTACCTTCTTGGTTTTAGGATTCCACACAATATAGATGTGGTCATAATCTCCTGTAGCCTTTGACAGACGAAGGAACTTAGCTCTGCCCTTTTTCATAGCTACTGTATCTGTTAAAGAGAAAAACTCAATCCACTTAAAGTCACAGTCATTAAGTTCAACATGTAATTCATCACCTTGAAGAAAATCCATAACTGCCTTAGGAAGCTTAAATGGCTTTAATTCATCTAATTTATTATGTAGGCTATGAAACTCTTCAGGCTCTAACTGCTTAAAATACTCTGCCATTTCCTCATCGCCTTTTTCAACTGCTATACTGTAAGGACGCATTCCGTCTTTTTCTGTAATCGTCACATCCGCACCATTTTCCACAAGATATTTGCCCATTTTAAGATCCACATATCTGACAGCTACACAAAGCGGAGTCGGCTTAAATGGATATACTGAATCTGCCGCATTGTAGTTAATATCAACTCCGTTTTTAATGAAAAAATCAAGCACCTCATAATTCTCATCATCTACAGCATTTCGAAATGCCTCTCCACCGTACTTTTCCACGCTGTGGCCAAGCTTGTGAATAAGAGGAAGATTCTCATATTTATGCCCATATAAAGCCTGACTAAAGGCCTCTGACTTTACAGCATTTACAACATTTACCTTCGCACCCTTTTCTACAAGATATCTGATAACCTCTTCATCACAATACCTTACTGCAAGTAAGAATGAAGGATTACCTTTTACATTCAGATTTGCTCCCTTTTCCACAAACCATTTTACAGAGTCAAAATTTTCCATAATAAGGGCAAGACCTAAAGGGGAGAGTCTTGTATATTTACCGAGTTTTATATCCTCTTCTATATCGAAGCCCTCAGATAAATGCTTATCTAAAGCCAATGTATCTCCGTTTATAATATCACTTACAATCCCGGGAACAGATTCAAAATCTCCTATGTCTTTTATTGTAATCATCTGCAATCTCCTGTGATTATTATCTGTTATAATTTATTTCGCCTAGCGGAATTGGGTTAGGGTTTAAGATTACCCAACTAACTGCAAGCTCGCATAATCTTGTAATTACACCATCCTCAGCCAAACCTTTTCCATCTATCTTTGAAATAAGCATCTTACTCTCTTCTATCTCCTTCTCTGACAGCGCATTTCCTTCTGCAAAATGAACCGGCAGCGAATTTAGCATATTTCTATAACTCCTATCCCAGTTTATTCCACCGTTTCTGTTAATTTCATCGTCCACCCTGCCTGTTATGCGGATAACCTCTCCCTGCACCGTTTTTGCTGCTCCTGTCGATGGAATTAGTAAATCCCAAAGCTCATTATACTGCTCCTTCCAAGTGCTCCCCTTTGCCAGAATAGGAGAAACGCCGTCATGTATTATTCTTTTTGCCACAGGCTTTGCACCAAAGATATTGTAGAGCTTTGACAGGGCTGTATCTACATCTTCACAGGAAGCTTCACTAAAGTTATCCCTGTGGAATTCAAAATCCTTACCGATTATTTCTACTTTTTCTACCATCTCAGGCGTAATTTCTACACCTGCCTTTATTAACATTTCTGCTATTTGGGCCATAGGCACTGCCCTTATTCCTCCGCACGCTGTAAGAGCGGCTAGTAGAGGAGTTTCGCCTCTTTCATTTTTAGCATTGACATCTGCACCCTTTTCAATCAAAAAGTGTACTGTATTAGGGCGGAAATACTCTGCTGCCATATGAAGCGGCGTATTTCCATATCTATTTGACTTTTGTATATCTCCTCCCAGCTCATAAAGCAGTTTTACTGTATCCATGCCAAAGCTTGCCTGACTGTACAAAGGTGTGCCGCCATAATAATCAGGTATATTTACATCAAGGCCCTGCTTAACGAGCCATATAACAAGCTCATCAGGTACACCCTTGTAATGAAGCGCAGTGTGCAAACCGAATTTTCCATCATAGGCAGTAAGCTCACATTTATCATAGACAGCTTTAAGTGCTTCAATATCTCCGGACTTAATAAGCTCATCAAAGTCTTTTGGCAGGGTAACTCTTTTCTTAGCCATTATTCTTCTCCTTAGTTTTATTTAAATCATTTGTAATACATCCTTTATATCCTTTATCAGGTATAATTTATGATATACATTTCATTAGCATAAAACATCGATTTCCACTTACAAAATTATTGTTATTTTAATATTTTAACTCCATTTCAGTTCTTTAACATTTTTCAATATCATTGATTTCCCGCTATAATCATTTTTTAATTCAACTTCATTTTCTTTAACTTTCACATTATTATACCAATCTCCAAGGCTTGCATACTCTCCCGTATGTATGTTGATGAGCCTGCTCGTTATAGGATCCCAAGTACCCTTCTCTACAGTTTCTGCGAGCATATAATAGGCGTCTAAAAATATAAGATTTCTCCCATACATCCAAAATGGAAGATTAACATTAAGCAGTGGCAATTTTGCAGAGAAAATCTCATCTCCATGCGGCGGCACTGTTTCATAATGAAATTCTATCTCACTTCCATAATATGCTATCGTTGCCCCTTCACAGCCTATATTGTAAGGAATGCCCTCCTCAGCTACTATAAATTCTTCCATTGCGTCCTCCTACGGCTTACTATTTTACTCAAAAAACAAACTAAAATTTATTATTTCTTTTTAGCCACAAAATAATATCTATGAATTTTCCCCTTAATTACACCTTCTTTATCAAGAATTTCCTGCGCTTTAAAAAGGTTATCCTGATATTTCTCCACTTCAAAACCCGGAAATTCCCAATCAATAATTCTGGCAAACCAAACCAGTGCACCTACATCATAAAACTCTATCGGTCTGTAGACTTCATCTTCTTCCACAATGTCAAATCCGTTATCAGCAAATTCCTGTCTTGCTATATTTAAATAAGCTTCCGGAAAAGGAATTTCAATATCACCTATCAAAAGTTCTACAAGTTCTCTGTCATTTTCTGCACCGACTTGTTGCGTAAGAAATACTCCTCCGCTTTTAAGAGTTCTTTTAATTTCGTTTATGTTATATTGACCATGCCTGTTAGTAATAATGTCAAAGTAGTTATCTTCAAAAGGAAGAATATCTCCTCCGTCACATGCTTTAAAATCTATTCCTAAAGGAAGAAGTCTGTCCTCACATATTTTGATGTTTGGTTCATACCCTTCAATCGCAGCAGTATATTTAGCGTTTGCCATAAAAGACAAAAGAAATTCGCCACCTCCTGTTTCCATGTCCAATAAATAATCTGTATCATTCAAGTAGGATTTTATAATGTTTTCAAAATCCCAAGGGAGATCATCCTCTTCTTTATATCTTCCTCTAATATGTGAGAAAACCCAACCTTTAATATGAGCTATTTCCTGCTCATACAACCATTGATTTATAAGTGCTTGTTTTTCCATTTTTCTCCTTTCACTACCAAAAATATCAGTATATGTTTTTCCCTCAATATCAGCCGACAATAGCCCCTTCTTAGGGCTTCCATTAACTGCTATGCTGTGTCCAAAGAAAAGGTCATCATCCTTTATAACCACAGGCTTTCTATACTCTGTAAGTATTTCTTTAAGTTCCGGACAAGCTACTTTTTTTCAAGAACTTCCACCACCCTCATGTCTTAGAATAATAATCTCTCTTTCTTCTTTCTCAAAAGAGTTTTCCCATTCACTCTGTGTCATTTTATTTCTTAGTCTTATGTATTCTATTAATTCCATTATTCTCTCCAATCAATCCCAAACGATTTCCAAACATTTATAATTTTCAGTACATATAATTATTCCTAAAAAAAGCCCTTCCCATTCCTTTCGGAAGGAAAAGAGCTTAATACGACGAAAACTCTTTTGCTTTTCTATTTCTGTCAATTTCTATTTCTTTATTTTCGAAGGAAAATATATTGATCTTCCGTGGAAAGTTTATCCTCAAAGTTAAAATCCAGTCCCTTAAAGCCCTTGATTGCTTCTGCGTTTTCTATCTTATTTTCTGCCAAAAAACGCACCATTTCTCCTCTTGCCATCTTGGCATAGACGCCCTTTTGCACAAGCTTTTCTCCTGACTTCTCATAAAAACCGCAGCTAATGTAGTGAATGGGAAATGATAATTCTTTCGGTTCATCTTTCCACATAATTTTTTTCCTCAGGATTCTATCCTTAGGAAGATATTTCTCTATACATTTGGCATATTCTTTGGAGGCGAGATTGAGGATTAGCATAGGATTTTCATTTTCCAACGACTTTTCTCCCTCTTTTTGCAAACGCTCTTCTATCTCTTCCAAAAGCAATACAGTCCAGATATCCTCACCCCAAAAGTCATACAGATTTTTAGAAATACCAATCTTCGCCTTTGCCTGCATTTCCAAACGATAGGGAACCACTCCATCTAGGGGCTTTACCACGCCATAAAAGCCGGAAAGAATCCGAAGATGACTCTGTAAATACGCAAGTTGAGAGGCCTCCATAACAGAGGGAGCCATATACTGATACTGAATCCCTTCGTAGGATAAAATGGCCGGACTACAATTACTCTTCAGGTCCATTTGATCTATACGTTCACTATTTTCCCTGGCCAAATCCTCATTACAGGCCCAAAGCTCTTTTAACTCTAAAAAAGAAAGAGATTTTAAATATTGTAAAAGGCGTTCCGTCTTTCCCGACAGATTCAATCCGCCTTTCAAAAATGTACTATTTTCCTCAGCTCCTGATTCCACAAAAAGAGGATAGCCTTGGTGAGGGATATCCAATTCAGATGTTTTCATTTTTTTCGCAGGAGAAATTATAATTTTCATAAAATACCTTTCCTCTAAAAACCAAGCTAACTATTCTCGAATTAAAAAATCATCCTTTTAAAACAAACCAAAAGCTATGAAGAAATCCACATGCCTTCCTTTGTTACGGTACAGGGCAAATACAGTACCCTTACCCCTGCTTGTTTCGCCTCCTGCAATGCGTCTCCAAAGGCCTTATGGGTCTCCACATTCGGATATACCATAGAAACCTTGGGCATGGCAATCACAAAAGCCAAAATAGCGATATAGCCCTCCTGTATAGCCTTCGTAAGTTCCCTTAAATGCTTTACTCCACGTTCCGTCGGGGCATCCGGGAAATAACCGATGCCGTCCCTTTCCAAGGTACATCCCTTTACTTCTAAGAGATATTTACGGATATTCCCTGATACATTGAGAAGCTCCTGACTCTGCATTCTTATATTCTCGGCCCGCTGCTCCTTTCCATTTCTTTCTTCCCTTTCCCCATATTCCCAAAAGGCTTCCGGAAGCGCCATATCCCGTTCCATATAAAAATCCACTCTGGAATCAGAGAATACATACTCCGGCTTTAGCTTTTCGAAGGCAAAGCCTCTGAGCCACTCCAAAACCACCTGATTCGGAGCCTGACTGTCGATGTTTACCAACCCCAACCCTGCCTTCTCCACCGCCACCAAATCAAAGGCAGTCTTACGATTGGGATTTCCGCTTTTCTCCAAATATACTTTAACCCCCGGTAGCAAGAGTTCCTTACAACGACCGGTATTTTTCACATGTACCGTTTCTACCTTTCCTCTGATTTCCACATGGGCAATAAAGCGGTTTGGCCGGTCCAAAAATTTTCCTTCTACAATATTTTGATACTGCATACTTCCTCTTATTTTCCCGAAAACTCCTCTGTCAATTTCTCCGTACAAAATCCCATGACAATGCCGGCTTAAGTTCTATCATTTAAGAACTAGGACAAAGCCACATCCCAATGCCATCATGCCCACAAGAACTAGGGCAAAGTCACATTCAAAATTATCATTCCCACAAGAACTAGGACAAAGTCACATTCAAAATTATCATTCCCATAAGAACTAGGACAAGGCCACATCCAATGCCATCATTCCCACAAGAACTGGGACAGAGCCACATCAAAAGCTATCATTCCCATAAGAACTAGGACAAGGCCACATCCAATGCCATCATGACGGTAAAGCCCAGAGCAAAAAATAAAACACCCACATTGCTGTGCTCCCCCTCCGACATTTCCGGAATCAACTCTTCCACTACTACATAGAGCATAGCTCCCGCCGCAAAAGATAGGAAGATTGGCATATATGGAGCGAATACCGGTGCAAAGAAAATCATCAGTAAAGCCCCTAAGGGCTCCACCGCTCCGGATAATACACCGTTAAAGAAGGCTTTCCCCTTGCTTTGCCCTTTGCTATGAAGCGGCAGGGAAATAATAGCTCCCTCCGGGAAGTTTTGTAAGGCAATTCCCAAGGCTAAGGCCAGGGCAGCTCCGGCAGTAATATTAACTTCTCCTGTCAAAAGTCCAGCAAACACTACCCCCACAGCCATACCTTCCGGAATATTATGAAGGGTTACCGCAAGGAGCATCATCGTAGTCCTTTGAAAAGAACTGGGCATTCCTTCAGCTTGATCTGTATTCTGATGCAAGTGTGGGATAATCTTATCCAATGCCAATAAAAACAAGGTTCCCAGCCAAAATCCCACAAAGGCGGGAAGAAAGGCCAGCTTTCCCAAATGAGCACTCTCTTCCATAGCAGGTATCAGCAAGCTCCAAATAGAAGCCGCTACCATGACGCCTGCAGCAAATCCTGTTAGCCCCTTCTGCACATTGGGATGAAAATCCCGTTTCATAATGAAAACACAGGCCGCTCCCAAGCTAGTTCCAATAAAGGGAATCAATATACCCCAAAAAACTACCATATTCATAGAAACTCCTTTTACTACTCTTTATTTATCTTTCATACTCTTTATTTCGCATTATTAATTTCATTCAATTATATTGTTTGCAATTTTATTGATTTAGTATATCTGAATCCTTGAAATATGGCAAGAAAGAATCTCTAGTCCCAAGTCTTCCAAATTTCCGGACAATACCCTACCGTGGCCTGCTTCCCATTTCTTACTATGGGCTGCTTTAATACCATAGGATGCTCCAAAACCTTTAGAAACTTATCTTCCTTCGCAAGATAACGAATCAGCTGGTAAGTTTCCTGATCCTTGGTTTTTTCATCTAGCATTTCCTCCAGATCCCCTACTGCTGAAAGGACGGATTGTAATTCTCCCTTGCTGATTCCCTTCTCCTTCATATCTACTGCCTGAAATTTAATCCCTCTTTCCTTAAAATAGCGTTCCGCCTTCTTTGTATCCTGGCTCTTCTTTGTTCCAAAAATCTGAATATTCATAAAGCACTCCCCCAAAATTCCTCTACGAAAAACACTCCTCTTTATGATACTTCTTTCCTAATCCCCTTTTTTCGTATACAAGACTCTTAGGTAGGAGGTCTCCCCTCCTACCTTTTCTATTTCTTCCCTTTTGTACTCTTCTTCCGGGAAATCCGGAAAAAAACGGTCAGCATCCGGGACTTCCATATCCACATAAGTCATATAGATTTTATCTGCAAGGGGAAGTGCTTCCTGAAATAACTCCGCTCCTCCTGCAATAAAGATTTCTTCTTGCCCCGCTCTCTTTATTGCTTCCTGTAAAGATTTTACAGTATATAAATTTTCTCCGGAGAAGACCTTGGTTTTAGATATTACGATGTTTTTTCTATCCGGAAGTGGATGGCCGATTTCCTCATAGGAGTTTCTTCCCATAATTACCACATGGCCGGTGGTTAGATCCTTAAACTGACTTTGCTCTCCGGGAATCTTCCAGGGCATCTTTCCCTCTTTTCCGATGGCACCGCCTTTAGCTACAGCAACAATGATGGAAATCATTTTGAAAATCTCCTCTTAACCTTTTAAACCCTTCTACAAAGCTTTCAAATCCGCTTTCTGAAATCTTTCATCAAAGCTTGACTTCTTCTTTCAGTCTTCCAAGCTCTTAAGCCCCAATTCTTCCGGGAGGAAACGAGGATTTACATTTTCCGAGGTGCCCAGGACGGAAGCCGCCAGTTTGGTACCGATTTCACAGGCCTCCATCAGATTCTTACCATACGTCAGTCCCATAGCCACTCCCGCAAAAAAGGCGTCTCCTGCTCCTGCGGTATCGATCACATGGACTTTCTTTGCCTTACAATGTCCGAAATGCCCATTTTGCTCCGCATAAATGGCTCCCTGACTGCCTAAAGTCATAATCATCTGTGGGAACTGCGCCTTTACCACATAGGAGGAAAGAGAGCTTGCCATCTCCTCCAAATTCATTTCCTCAAAGTCCTCGGAAAAGAGCATCCCTGCCTCCTGCTGATTACAAACAATACAGGCAGTGGTCTTTAAAAGGTCTCTTCTTTCTAAGGCAATGGACATATTGGAAACAGCTGCATATATCTTTTTATTGTATTTCTCAGCCAATTGAAAAATCTGCTTTAAAAGCTTGGAATCCATATCAATTTCCACAATAACACTATCACAGCGAGAGAACAAAGAGTCTCCCTGCTCCGAAAGTACCTCCTCCAGCTTAGAAAGGTCCGGCCTTTGGGAAATAGAGCCCCTAAGCTCCCCTTCCGTATCAAATATAGCCAGCCAGGTTCCTAAGCCCCCTTCAATTCGTCGGATATAATTGGTATTTACCTTATGCCGCTTTAATTTTTGTACTACCTCTTCTCCAATAGCATCCTTATCCACTACGGAAATAAAGGTAGGACGAAGCTCCACATTGGCAATATCCTCCACAATATTTCGGCTCACACCTCCATGAACCTTGACCACCTTTCCGGCGTTTCTTCCATCCGGCCGATACAAAGAAAAAGGATAACCCTTTATGTCCACAAAAACTGCGCCAAAAACCAAAATACCAATTCGCTCTTCCATCATTTTCCCTTTCATACTTTTAGCACTGCATGCCTTATTCCTAATGCTTTATTCCTTATGCTTTATGCTTTATGCTTTTCGCTTTTCGCTTTTCGCTTTTCGCTTTTCGCTTTTCGCTTTTCGCTTTTCGCTTTTCGCTTTTCGCTTTTCGCTTTTCGCTTTTCGCTTTTCGCTTT
>NZ_JACHHH010000001.1:0-168640 GCF_014202695.1 Oribacterium sinus | reverse complement strand
TTATTCTACTGAAGGATGAATTTTCTGACAAGAGTATTCTTTTTTTCGCAGTTTACTCCAAATTCTATAAAAAACAAGCACTTAAAGTATTCATTATTATCACCATTCTTAAGATTTATTTTAGTTCAAAAAATTAAGAAATGCGACACAATATTGTAATCAAAAATGCCTTATCCTTACCAAAATATTAGGTTTGTCTTCATAGATTTACACTTTTATTTTACGGTTTCTTGACATCTGCGAAAGCCTATTGATTTACCTTTATTTATGCATTAATATGCATACACGGAAAGGAGTCCATATACCAATGATAGGATGTCAAAACAAAAAATTTTTCCAGTTTAAAAATACAATTTCGGAGAATTCCTCCGTCGAAATAGATCAAACTATAGAACTTACAAATCAGATTTCAGAAACAGAAGACATTTCAAAAACAGAAGTCGTTTCAGAAAACCCATTTCAAACTCCGGTAAGTTCCAGGCATAAATTCATGGCCAAGTTTCTCATGGCCATTTCTGTTGCCTTCCTGCTTTCCGCTATTCCAACATTTTCCGTAGGCTTTACCAAAGGAACTTCCAGGGATGCCTGGTGGTACGATTTAGGAAATGAAAATTATTTACGCTCTACATGGCAATGGATTGATACCGACAATGACGGCGTTGCTGAGTGCTATTACTTTGATGCCAATGGTTGGATGTATACCAATACCACCACTCCCGACGGCTATACCGTAGATGAGAATGGCGCTTGGACTGTAGATTCCGTTGTACAAACAAGGGATGTGCAGAAAGAATATACGGAAGAGGACGATACTACTTCCGTTCAAGACAGTTCCTCCTACAAGCAAGAAACATTGGATAGAATCAACCAATTCAGAGCAGGGCAAAACTTACACGCCTTAGAAGAAAGTGAACGCTTAAGCTCTATTGCAGATATCAGAGCCAAGGAATGTGCTGCAAGCTTTTCCCATACAAGACCCCAGGGGGGCTCCATTTTGGATGAAGCGGATGTGTACGGAGAAATTCTTGCCCACAACAACGAAACTCCTGACAGAACCGTAAATGCCTGGATATCCAGCGCCGGACATAATCACATTATGAGTAAGGGAGAATTTCAGCACTTTGGTGCCGGCTATTATATGGACGAAAAAGGAAACGATTACTGGGTAGTCTTGTTTGGATATTAAACATCCTAGGAATAAATGTTTCCAGAAAGGGACTTCAAAAATCAATATAATTTTCTAAGCAATATAGGTCTAAATTTGGGGCACGCTCTCGCTAGCTTCGCCACGTATCGGATACTAAGCGAAAAACTGCGATTCTCTTGTTTTTCGCAAGTACCGACGGGCTCAGACTACCCCTTATTTAGACCTATATTGCCGAAAATCTATTTATTATTTTACAGTCCCTTTTGCATATAAACATTATTCCAGTACTTATAATAACCATACCGGAACAATAAAGTTTTCCTGATTAAAGGCTGATAACTCCATTTTCATACAGATAACGGCGCCTTTTCCTCTATTCAAGCCGGTCTTTTCCAGAACAGAAAAACTTCTCAGAATTTCCGGAGCAGGATTTGCAGACTTTTTGATTTCAATGGGATTCAGTTCTCCGTTTTGTTCCAATATAATATCTATTTCTCTGGCATCCTTATCTCTGTAATAATACATAAAGGGTGCTTTTCCACTATTTAGATAACTTTTCCTAATTTCAGATACCACATAGTTTTCTAAAATTGCCCCGTTCATGGCACCATTTTCCAAAGTTTCCGGACTGCTCCATTTTGTCAGATAGGCAACTAAGCCAGTATCATAAAAATAGTATTTAGGAGTTTTCACAAGTCGCTTTAGCATATTGTTGGAGAAGGGATGAAGATAAAATATGATCCCCAAGGTTTCCAAAATCCCCATCCAGTCCTTCGCCTGCTTTAAATTAATATCCGCATCTCTGGCTATTTCGTTGACATTCAACATTTGACTGCATCTGGCAGCCACAGCTGTAAGAAAACGTAAAAACTTTAGGGAATCAATAGCATCGGAGAGATTTCGTACGTCTCTTTCAATATAGGTACTTAGATAGCTACCATAAAAAATACTGTTGTTACTTACTTCATTACTCACAATAGCAGGCATTGATCCCTGAAATATTCTGCGAAAAATCTCTTGCAAATCTGCGCTTGTTCTTCCTTCCTTTCGCTCCGTTAAATGCTTTAGATCCAGCTGAAAAGGACTATCTTCGCCCCCATAGATCTCCGTCTGAGATAAAGAAGAAAGAGATAGTACCGCCACCCTTCCCGCTAAAGACTCCTGTACTCCCTTCATTAAGTCAAAAATTTGAGAACCTGTGAGCCAAAAATCGCCCTTTCTATGCTCTTTATCCACAATCAGTTTAATCATGCTGAATAATTCCGGAGCATATTGGACTTCATCGATAAGGACAGGCGGCTTATGCAACTGTAAAAACATCTCCGGATCATTCTTAGCCAGTGCTCTTTCCTGTAAGTCATCTAAAGTCACATAGTTTCTATCTGTACCTTCCATTAGTTTTTTTAACATGGTAGTTTTCCCCACCTGTCTGGGACCGGATATTAAGACAACCGGATACTCCTTGCTGACTTGCAAAACGACTTTTTCTAAGCTTCTTTTGATATAAGGCATACTCTCCTCCTATTCCGCGACAAAGATAGTTTTTCTATATAAAAATATTATCTTGATATTTTATCTAGATATCTTTTCTTGATGTCTTTTTTCGAAGTATTTTTTTGATGTATTTTCGGCTATTTGTTACTTCAATTCTATTTTAGCCGATATTAAGCGAATAAACAAGGAGCTGTAGAAATCAAAAGCTTTTTTATTGCCCTCGGCGAAAAGCTATGATTCTTACAGCCCCTTGTTTATTTTACTTTTAAAATACTTTTATAACTCCCTATCTGTCCATTATTGTGGGGGACTCAAACCTTCTCTGTCCACTGATATGGGTACAGTAAAATTCAAGCTTTTGAATGGCTTTGCAGAAAAGCGATATCCACAATTAGAATCGACTTATTCCGTACTGATACCGATCTGTACCTTCTCATCCTGTGTCAATGTTCTTCCCGCAAGAATCTTATCCACCTCTGTAGAAACCTCCTCATCGCTCAGGATATGGTACACCGCCGCAGTCATATAGTCCTGAACTCCGGAGTTGTCCGTTGCGGTAATGGTATTAAAGCTCTGATCCACCATAATCACATTTCCCTCCGGCGAGATATGGCCATTGACAAGATAGCGCTTTACAGAAGGGGTAAAGCTCATCATCAGGTGTCCCGTGGCAAAATCCACCACATAGGCCTTTCGCTCCGTATCATTATTTCGAATTAGAAGAAGCAGATTTTCCTTTTCATTATACAGATTTACATCATCGAAGCTTACCGGCGTCTGGGTGAGCGCTTCATCCATGTCCAGACTCTTAAGACCGGTCTTACTGCTCCAAATAAAGGCCGTATTGTTCTGTATGCCTTTTAGGATGATTTCCTCCTCTTGATGCTTAAGGTTCAGTACCTCCCCCGGAATGTCCTCTAAATGCTGCTTATTTTCCAAATCGTACAGAGAGGCCGTTCCTGAAAAACGGTTAACAAGAATTATATTGTCGTCTTCGGAAACCAAGATATTCAAGGAAGAATCCGTAATTTCCGGGATAGTATCCAGCAGGCTTAAATCCTCTACGCTATAGATCTTTAATCCTTCCTTCTTATCCTGCAAATAGATTTTCTTTCCATCATCGGAAAAGCGAAGAGCCGGATAGGCAGAAGGGATTTCCACGGTTTTGGATTCCTTACTTTCCACATTGTAAAGTACCAGTCCGGGATTTCCGCTATCCATTTGCCCGACATAGGCATAGTATTTTCCATCGTTGGACAGGACGTTTTGTTTTGTACTGGTCATCAAGCCATAAATCACCGTGTTCTCATTGGTGATGGTTTTCCCGGTCTTCCCGTTATCCGTGGAGAGCAGGAAATCCGTCCCGTTAAAGAGAAGAAGCTTGGAGGAATCATTGGAGGATGCAATAATTCTGCCCTGCACCGGCTCCGAGGAAATTCTGGACTTGGTATCAATAATCTTAATGCTTTGGCCTTCATGGGAATTGGTCAAAATCTTGCTGCCATCCCTTAAGAAGTATATTTCAGAAGGTGCTATCCCCCCCAGATACAGCCTGTCATCCGTAATCACCTTATCCTTCCAAATGGAGTAAATCCCTGCTTCTCCAAAGCCTGCAACCATGTTTTGTTCTGTATTATACGCAAAATATTTTAAATCCAAGTCACCAAAAGATACTTCATCTATACTTTCTCCGGTTTCTCCATTGAGAATCAGGATCTTGCCATAGCTGTTTATAGCAATTTTTTCCCCATTCTCACTTTCCACTAAGGGCTTATTCAAGGTAGTTGCAGTGCTGATCTTCTCACTGAAGAGAACTTGATGATCCTCCAAAGAAATTTTTTGAAGCTCGTCATCCGTTAACAAAATAATAGACTTCCCGTCATTGGAATAAAAGGCGGATTTGTAAGGAAGCATAAAATTGGATCCATCGAGAGAAGTTCTTCCTATCCGATCAATAGTAGAAATAACACTGCCATCCTTAAGGCGTCTCCTTGTCAGTTGATTTTCATCATTGTTGCCTAAAGTGATCAGCACCTCTGAACCATCACTCTTAATATCCGCATATTTTACCGTTTCCTGGATAGAAAATGTACTAAGCTGTTGCCAGGTATTGGCATCAAAAACGTAAAAGTCCGCAGAAGTATTGGTAAAGCTTACATAGAAAAACTGTGAATTATCCCCGGAAAAACGCCCCAGCATAGGGACTCCAGGAATCTCCAGCTTTGCCTTCTCCTCTCCGCTTTCTACGTCATAGACAATGATACTATTGTCGAAAGCAGCGGAAACCAACAGCTTATCATCCTTGGAAAATGTTAAAAGCTTTACCTGTTGGCTATGTCCCGGTAATCTCTTGATAATTTCTCCATTTTCCACCTTGGCAATAGCGGTTTCATCATTTCCTAAACCGAAGGCCACCAGCTTTTCATCATTGCTGAGAGCCATAAAAGTCAACTTATTTTTTGTAGAAATGGAAGTCAAAGTCGAAGCACCGCTGTGATAAATCACATCATTGAAAATGCTCATCTTCTCAGATTGGAGCTGCGGATACGCTTTCATGCCCTTTCCAATAGGCTTCATCGCTTCCTTCGCCACTAAAGCGGCCTTTAAGTAATCCCCTTCCTTGGCCATATCTTGGGAGCTTTTCATTAAAATACCGGCATTGGACTGCACCGCCTCCTGTCTGGCCTGCTCTGCCTTTTGGTAGGCATTAAACATAAAGATACCAAAGAGCAGGAAGATTGTGCCGGAAAGAGAGGATATGGTCAGAATAAGCCTATTCTTCCTCTCCTTATCCCTCTGCTTAAGGTCTCCAAAGGTACAACCTAAGATGGTTGCCATAATACGGTACTTTTCGGTTTTCAGCAAATGAAGGGCCTGCTTTGTCAGGTTTTGCAGCTTAGCGCTGTCCTTCTTCTGAACTTCCTCATAGCCGGGAAAATTCTTATGTAAAACTTCATCCGGACGGATGTCCGCCGCCAATACATCCGCAAGACTCTGATCCGCCCCTCTTTTTAATTGTTTCAAGGGTGCAGGAAAGGCTTCATCCGGCTCTCCTTCAATCAGCACCGGAATAATGCGCTCATCTCCGTGAAGCTGTCTGAAGGTACGAATTTCCTTCTCACACCACTCGGACAGGGGCGTTCTCTTGGAACAAAGAACAATCAGATAGCGACTTTCCGCCAAGGCCTCTTCAATGGAGCTGCTTAGGTCTCTTGCCGCAAGCTCCTCTCTGTCACGGAAGACTCGGAAGGTGGTTTTCTTCCCCTCCTTATTAAATTCCTTGGGAGGCTTAAAACTTTCAATCATCTGATGCAGCTGCTTCGCAATACTCTGATCCGGCTCCACATGACGGTAACTGATAAAGGCATCAAACTTATATTCCTTTTCCTTAAACTCCTTCGCCGCCTTTTCCATTTCCTCTGCATCATCATCTTTTCTGTAGTTTTGCAGCTTTTCTTCCTCAACGATTGGAGCATTTTGTTCCAATTCTTTTTCCATTCTTACCCCTCTTTTCTGTATGGTTTATTTAATTCTGATAGTACCCCAGAGGTCTCGTCCTCTTATTCCTCTTCTCGAAAGAGGGTAAAGACAGAGAGCAAGTCATATTCCGGATGACAAATGTCAAACTTCTCCCCGATAACCTCTCCCCAATCCTCGATTAGGCAGGGATGAGTCTTTAGATTTTCATCCTTCTTTTCTCCGTAGCGGAAGTTCATGGCATAGTAGCTGTTACACCATCTCTTATGCTCCAGTCTGGAAAGAAAATCCAATAATGGGTTTTCGGAAAGGAATCGTCTAAAGTTTTGTTGAAACTCTTCTTTTCTATTTTCTCCCCCAAGCTTTTGGGCTTCCTGAAGCTTTTTAAACTCTTCCAGCTTTTCCGATAAATAGGCAGAAATCTCCTGTTCCGATTTCCCGAAAAGTACTCTACGAATAATTTCCTCTTTGATACCGGCGTGTGTGGCAGACTGTCTGGAGGAGTTCTTCTTTACATAAGACAACTCATTCCAAGCTGTTCCCTCTCCCATACCGGCTGCTCTCGAGGCCTTATTGTAAGCCTCATTAAACTGCTTTGCCCGATTGTCCAGAGCTTCCCGAATCAATATCTCCCCGGTCATAATCTCCGAAAGATCCCCGAAAACCTTGATCTTATCCTTGCTTTTGGGAAGCACATGGGTCAAATCTACATTGGAAATATTCCTAAGAACCTTTGGAACCTGCCCGAAGTACCGATTCATCAGCTTAAGCGCCTTTAGGCTCTTCACCACATCCTCCTGCATCAGGAAAATAAGACTTGGACTTTCTTCCTTTCCCAGTCCCTTAAGATAATTTTGTAAATTCCTTTGTTCATGGCCTAAGTCTATGCATTCTATCTCCAAAGCTCTTAGCAAGCCTTCCCTTTCCGGAGCGTTTAAATCCAAAAGCTCCTGCATTCTTTGGGAAGCATTTTCCTCTAAAATGCTGATTTTCGGATTTCTCGCTAAGGAAGTGGTGGCATCGTTGGCCAGCTGCTTCAGTAACGGCAGGGTCAAATCATTTACGGAAAAAAGCAATACATGGAGAGGCTTGATGCTGTTCTCTATGGAGTCCACTGCATGATGACTGTTCTCTGTGGAATCCGTCATATGATGACTGTCCTCTATGGAATCCGCTATTTGGCTATCCTCTGAAATCCCCTCCAGACTTTTTAAAATACTACGCTTCACAGCGGGCTCAGCCAAAAGCATCCGTACGGTCAAATCCTTTTGGTTAAAATGCACCGTGTCTATCTTCTTGAGAAGCTCTTCCCCCTTTCTTTCCTCGGAAAGCAGCTCTTCCATATAGCCCACCACCGTATTGGAACTACAGTTGGCATAGCAAGTAATAGGTCTTCTCGGTTTAATGCGCTTAATCACATTGGCATAGAGGGCATAGTTTTCCAAATCATTGTCAGAGCAGAAAAAGATATACTTGGCATGATGGATATGCAAAGCCGAAAAAAGCTCCCTAATTTCATTTTCATCGCAATGCTCAAAATCAATCTGATAGGTGGCAATCCCCTTCTTCTCATATTTGTTTTTCAAACGGTCATCCAAAAAATTCTTGGTAATCAAAGAAATCTTATAGGGCGTCCTCTCCTTCATCAGATTGCCAATCAAAGTCTCCCCCATCTCCGTGTTTTCAAAAATCAGTACATGATACATACTGGTTCTGTTCAGAAGCATATTTTTCACATGGAGTAAAATGTTGGAAATCTGGGTAAAGATGAAGGCGGAAGTAAGAATCGGCGCCATCCACTTGGCAAACTCATAAAAAATGCTGGATTTTTCCTCCGCAGAAATGGGAGAAACGAATAAGAACAGCTTGATTGTGCCGTATAAAACCGCGGAAAGAAGCTGCAAAGGGTCGGAAATCTTGGCACTGTAATAGGTATAAAGGGTTTGAAGTCCGAAAATCACGGTAATAACAAACAACGCCAGTACGATTTTCTTTTTATAGTAAGTTCTATTTTCCTGCATAGTTCCATCCTTATAAAATAAAATTTGTTAGCTTTTTTTAATGGTTATTATCGCAATTTTTACTGAAACTTGCAAGGAGTATTGCATAAAAGGGATGGTAAATTAAATATGAAAACGCATTTACGCAGGATAGGTCTCAAAGCGAGGCACGCTCTCGCTGACTTCGCCCTTTGTCATAGTGAAGGACTATAATTATATAAGATACGCTTTGATGCAGCCTATCCCTGTAAGTGGGGCACGCTTTCGCTAACCTCGCCTCGTAGCGGATACGACTGCTGCCTCCGAGAAAATGAAATAATTATAAAGTCTCTTCCCTTTCTATTTCATTTATTTATCTCCCTGCTATAATAAATTTTATACAATTTAATTTCAAACATCTTTTAACATTGAAATGGAGGTCATTATGAGTTTTAGAAATATTACTGTTGCAGGTGGTGGAGTTTTAGGATCCCAAATTGCTTTTCAAACTGCATTTTCCGGATTTTCCGTAAAGATTTGGCTAAGAAGTGAGGACTCTATCCAGAGAACCAAGCCCAAGCTGGAAAGACTTTACACGATTTATAAGAACGAGCTGACAGAGGCAAAAAAGAACCTGGGAAAGGGACTGAGCTTCTCCAGAGGTTTGATTCCTGATTCTTCCTCCGTGACAGAGGCGGATATCGACAAGCTTTTGGAAAATGTGGAAAGAGCCCACAAAGAAATACAACTTACCACCGATTTTGCCGTTGCCTGCAAAGACGCAGATTTCATTATCGAAAGCATGGCGGAAAATCCTGAGGCAAAGAGGGAATTCTATAAAGCTATCGATCCTTTCCTTTCAGAAAATACTATCATCGCCACAAATTCTTCCAGCATGGTGCCCAGCCAGTTTAGAGACTGCCTCTCCAGACCGGAAAACTATCTGGCTATCCATTTTGCCAACAATATCTGGAAGAGTAATACGGCAGAAATCATGGGACATGACGGCACCTCCAAGGAGGCTTATGAGGCGGTAGCAAACTTCGCTTCAGAAATTAAAATGATTCCCCTTCGTTTGCATAAGGAACAGCCCGGTTATATCCTTAACTCCATGCTGATTCCCTTCTTAAGTGCAGGAGAAATGCTTTTGGCCAAGGAAGTGGCAGACCCTGCCACCATTGACCTGACTTGGAGACTGGGCACCGGCTCTCCCCTTGGCCCTTTCCAGATTCTGGATATCGTAGGCTTAAATACTGCTTTAAATATTGTATCCAATAATCCCCAGTCCCAGGATCCTGAAAGCGTTCCCGGAAAGATTAAGGCTATCTTGGAAAAGTATGTTGCAGAAGGTAAAATCGGTGTAAATGCAGGGGAAGGATTTTATAAGTATAAATAACTTTTGATTTGAAGATTGTTTTGCAAAATTTTAATTCAAAGCTTGTTTTTCAAACTTTTTTAAAGCTTATTTTTCAAATTCTTTTCTCTAAAAAATATAGAAAATAGCTCCGCTTTGGGATATTTTTTCCCAAAAACGAAGCTATTTTTTCTTTATTATATTCTCTCAAGCTCATAAGCCTGATAGGAATCCACCTTGCCTCCGTCATACATGGATACCATGTAGTGACTTCCGTTTATATCGATAATCCGACCTTCCGTCTGGCTATATCGTACCAAGACCGGATCTCCAATATAAAATTTCTCCGGCTTTTTTCCGGTAAAAAGCCTAGATAGCCGAAAGAGTTTCAGAAGACTATTCAGTCCTAATATCTTAAAAAGCAAAACAACAGGAAATGCCACAATCCCAAAAAGTACAGGCAAAAGGGAGATGCCGGATCCTTCCGTACTATCATTGGAAGACAAGGTATTGCGCTCATGGACTGATTTTTTCGTCCATGCCTTTTTAAAAGTATTTTTTCCTTTTCCGGACTTTATCTTCTTATACTCTCCGTCCACTTCATAGAAACCGTTTTTTTCACAAAGTTCTCGGTGCACTCGAGGGCTCAGTACATCCTCCAGATCCCCCATATCCTCTCCGGAAAATTGCAGTTTCGAAGCCAGAGCAGCCCGATCTATCACCGCCTTGGATACCACGCCATCTAAGTCAAGTAAATCCTCCGCGTTAAGAGAAATCTTTCGATTCACCATGGAATGAAGCAGCATATCCAAGGTGTCCTGATCTACGATTCCTTCAAATCCCAATATTTCATCTGCACTTATGCTTTCTCCATTATTCAGGGCATAGTCTATCATTTGACAAATCATCTCTTTAGACACCAAGCCTTCAAAGCTCACAATATCCTCAAAGGGAAATTTCGCTCCTAAGGACATCGCTTTTTTAATCAGCTTCGCATTTAATTCCTGATCCTTGATGAGTTCGGCAATATCAGAAATCTCCCAAGCTTCTCCAATCGTTTTCAAAGAAGAAATTCTTTGGCTCAAAGTGGATTTGCTCCAGTTTTCAGCCCTTTCATAAAAATCATCCCATTCCATAAGCAGCTACCTTTTTTCGTACAATACAGATATTTTGAAAACCAATACTGTTTTACGTCCAAGTAACGGCAAAGGTTTCTTATTCCACTTTCAGCTCTATTCCCATTTCCAAGGCACGCTCCTGATAGACTTCGTTAATCTCCGATGTCACCACCAGTCGCTTCTTGGCATATTTCCCCCCAAAACGATTCGCTACAGTATCCAGTTCATAAAGGGCATGCAGGCACTGCTGGGGAGAAAGCTTTCCGCTCTTGCAGGAAATAAAGCTGGGGATATAGCCCTGAAGAGACAAAACATCGATTTCATTTAAAACATCAATTCCGGAAGGTCCTTCCAGCACCCCATCCCAATCCAGATGCACTCCTACCCGACACTCATCACTATGCTCCTTTTCCTGTAAATAACTATAGAGCTCCAAGATGCTACCTCCATCCCAAAGATATCCTTTAATAGCCTTGTTTTTAAAGCGAAATTGGTATTTTCCCTCGGAATGTTTTAAATCAAGAATCGCTCCTGCCCGAGCCAAATCCTCCATGATTTGATAAAACTTATGGGCAGACTTTAGCTTATTGGAAGAATCCGCCAATGCCTTCAGCACCGTACTTTCTTTTCGATACACTCTCCCCTCTTCATCAGGGTTCATGTTTTCTCTTAAAAACTCGGAAAAGGGATTCCAATGCTCCGAATGAAGCTTCATCACCTTCCGGATTTTTAAAATGTCTTCTCGACTCTCCTCGTCCGGAACATCTTTAATATCTTTTTGTAATTTGTAGTTAATGACACCGCCATGCATTTCAATCAGTTTGTCCAAAGTCATGGGAACAGGTCGTTTGGTCGCAATGCTACTGATACTTAGGTGTTGTTTCTCATTGGGAGACGCTAAAGCTGAGTCATCAGCATTCCAATTATCTTTGTTGATAGCCTCTGTATTCCTTTCATCGTAATGCAAAGATTCCGCATTCAATTCCAAAAGCTTTCCCTTGTATATGTCGTACATGTGCATGGGAGTTTCGTACTCTCGGGACAGCATCCCAAAGGCCACAAGCATCAGGCTTTCTCCCCCGGTAATATCGAAAAAGAGCTTGGCATTTTTGCTAAGTTCCAACTCGATTTCCTTTCGCATGGTTTGTAAAACCGACTGCAAATTGCTTCCCGACAATGGCAGAAAGATAATGCTTTGTACAGCACAGTATTTTCTCAGAAAATTCTCCGTCCTTTCCTTCTGAGAAATAATGTCCTCATGATTTCCGAAAAATACCAGCCTATCCACCTGAAAGTTCATTGCGGTAATGACATTTTCAATAGGCTCTCGGCTAAGAAATTCAAAAACAACTACCATGCTGTCGCTCCTTATGCTTATATTTCTATTCCATTATTTCTCTGGCCTTTGGAAGCCACTCTCCCCTTGCTTTTTCCTCGGTATCCTCCCGTTCATCATAGGCATCATAGGGTGCCATGGGGTCATGGGGCTTTTGCTTCTTTAAGGAGTTACAAATCTGATCCTTATGCCGAAACGCAAATTCCAAATCATCTGTCCAGCCGGTATGTCCGCTAATAATTTTCGGAGAAATTCCTCTCTCCTTCAAGATCTTTTCCAGCTTCACAAGGGAGCTTTTTGCCAGTTCATTATCCTCTGCCAAAGAATTTAAGAAGCTATAGCCCCCATCCGGTCCAAACCAGATGGTATCTCCTGTGAAAAGATAGGCATCATCAATTAGATACACCAGATGCCCGAAGGTATGCCCCGGCACCAGGATAGCTTCCACTTTGATGTCTTCGATATAGAAAACTTCTCCATCTTTCAGGAGTCTTTTCTCATTGTCCGTCTTCACCATGGGAATCTTATAATGCCCAAAGAGGACTCTTCTTCGAGCCTCTCCGGTCAAATATTTATTCTCTATCTCTCCAAGGTAGATCTTGGCATTTTGAAAAAGGCCCCCGCTATCCCTTTCCACCGCCCCCACATGATCCGTGTCCAAATGGGTAAGAAGGATATGCTGAATGGAAGCCGGCTCTATGTCTAACCACTTCATCTTCTCCGCCAGACGCTCATAGTTATAGCCCGCATCAATCATGACAGTCTTGCCATTTTTCGTATAGAAAAAGACATTTGCCACCCACTCCCTTACAACACTTACTCTTTCATCAATACGCCCGGTGTTTAAGGGCTTGAAAATTTCCTTTCCCCGATAGGAAAATGACATCAATACCTTCTGAAATTTAGAAGCAAATTTTGACATAGGAAACCTCCTATAATGCTAACTTTTCCTCCAGTCCGCAATCTGTAACTTTGCAAAGGGCTCCGTCCCTAAGCAAAAAGACAACTCTGGCTTTCGCCTTATCTCCAATCTTATCATACAGTCTTCCGGCACTCATGGACTCTCCCTTCACTGTATAAGGGCTGTTTGCCACATAGCCAATCTTCCCTAGGCCCTTCAGCTTCACCAAAATGGCCTCGGAATCGAATTTATTGTCCGGTTCCTTTTCCAGCTTTAGCTTCATGCCCTCCTTCAAAAACTCCGTACCAAAATAATGATTGCATCCCGTAATTGTAAAATACATCTCTTCCATGGCAAATACCATCCTTTCTATTTCAGCAATGGGATTTATGCTTCGCTTACTCTAAAATGTATTTTACGCAGGATAGAGTCCGTTAAAACTGACTAGATTATGGTTTATACCCCCTCATAGTTATCTTTTGAAATTTCTTAGATTGTTTTTAATTGTACTCCCCTGCACCTAGCTAAGCAAGCTAAACTCAGTAGCGACTACAAAGTACATATTGTTCCTTCTTCCATCCTCCTAATAGAACATAATTGACAAGTCTACTCTTTAAAAGTACTATCAGACTAAGACTGTCTAAAGCATATATGGCAAACAATTAATAAGCCGGAATAATCTGTTTAGAGGTGTTAAATGACAAATCGGGAATATAAAGAACTTCTCCGGGAGAATTATAAATCCTAGAAAGAAGAGAAAATTGGCGTACGAATCCTTTCAAAAGAGGAAGTCGAAGAACTTAAAAAGAAAGGGATTATTAAAGATAAAAGGGAGAAAAATGAATTATACAGTGAATTTATTATGGGATCCTGATGCAAGTGTATGGGTAGCTACTAGCGACGATATAAAAGGACTTGTCCTCGAAAGCGGGTCGCTTGATGTACTCATTGAGAGGGTACGCATGACTGTCCCAGACCTATTAAAATTAAATAATCAGCCATTAGAGCACGCAAAAATTGTCTTTTTGACTGAAAGAGTGGAAGAAGTTTGTGCGTAATGGCTGAGTATGAAAAGAGAGAGTAAGAAAATTATTAGCCGAAAACGGATGTTTCCTTGTTCGCCACGGTAAGGGCGACCATGATATTTGGCATAGTCCTATAAATAACAACAATTTCACGGTTGACGGAAAAATAAAATCCAGGCACACAGCAAACGCAATTCTAAAGCAGAGCGGCATAGATTATCATTTTTAAAGCGTAAGAGAAAAAACGTATTTTAGAGGGCGGAGACGGAGCGGTAGCATAGCAAGGAAGCCATGCACAGCATGAAAGCCAAAAAGAAAAAGCTAGGGCGGTATACCCTAGCTTTTATAGTGTTTAAAAATATTTAATCCTCTTTCTTTTCCATGCCTGCTGCCTTTGCATACTCAACCATATAAGCAGAAAGAACGCTTGCTTGCGATACGCCATTACTTTCGCAGGCTTCTCGAAAAGCTGCTATTATTGTGTCATATGTTCTAAAGGTATACGCCTTAAGACCTACTTTTTTTGCCATCTATTCTGTGCAGAATATTTATCCTTGTATTCCATACTTCCCCTCTTTTCTTTTGAAAATATATTTATAAATCAAGCATTCTTCATCTTGCCTTCCCGTCAAAATTCTTTACTGAGAAGAAAATCTCGTATATTCAAATGTTTTATGCCATTACGGCTCATATCAAATTCATCCAAAGAAAGGACATACTTAGGATAATGATCCCGAACCGAATCGTAGATGCCAAATTCTCGTTCAATAGTCTCAGAACCCGCAAGAAGATAAGCCACTTGAATATACAATTTGTCTTTATTTTTTGATGCTATAAAATCAATTTCCTTCTCCCCATTTTTTCCAATTGTAACTGTATAGCCTCGTCTAAGCAATTCCATACAGACAATATTTTCAAGAACTTGGTCGATATTTCTCGTGTTCGTTCCTAAAATAGATTCCCGAAGTCCATGATCTACCGAATAATACTTTTCATTTGCACTAAGTATTTTCTTTCCCTGAATATCTTCCCGCCTAAGTTTTATAAAAAGGTAGGCATCACAGCATGCTTTTATATAATTCAAAATAGTTTCAGTAGAAACCTTCCGATTTTCCTGCTTTAAATAATTGGATATACTTTTTGCACTGAAGCTATGTCCTACATTGTCTAAAAGATAGAGAATCATCCTTTCCAACAATTCCACATCTCGAATGTTATTCCGCTGAACCACATCCTTTAAGAGCACTGAATTAAAGATATCTCTAAGATATTGCATAGAAGCATCTTTATCATAGCGAAGATTCACTAGAAAAGGCATCCCTCCTATTTCCAGATAATTCTTGAATTCTTCTGTAACGGAAAACTCTTCATTTTCCTGTTTTATAGATTCCAGATATTCTTCGAAGGAAAAGGGGAAAACCACAAATTCTACATAACGTCCACCAAGATATGTTGCCAGCTCTCCGGAAAGAAGCTTTGCATTGGAGCCGGTGATATAGATATCGCAATCAAAATCTACACGGACAGAATTAATGCATTTTTCCCATTGCTCCACTTCTTGAATTTCATCAAAAAATAAATACACCTTTCCCTGAATTGATGAAATCCTTTTTTTCAGTTCTTGGTACAAGGAACTCGCTGTGCAGAAATCAGCATTTTCCATGGACTCAAAATTGAAGCTGATAAACTGTGACTCTGTAACGCCTTGTCTTAGAATTTCCGCTTGAATAAGTCGGAGCATAAAAGACTTTCCCGACCGACGAATTCCGGTAAGAACTTTAATGACATCCTTTCCGATAAACGGTTTAATCTTATTGATATATCTCTCACGTTGAATCATTTTGGGGCCTCCTCTTGGCTTTGCAGAAAACACGAGACTATTATACTTGATATTTAAAACAAAAAGAAGATTTTTGTTCGATATAACTGACAAAAATCTTCTTTTGTAATATAACTAATATATATACTGTCCATTCTTATTAGGAATTGTAGTTAATCTTACTCTAAGTATCTACATTTCTTTAATTACTTATATAAATCCCTATGCTTCTCACCATACTTAAGTAATTCAGCTTCAATTTTATCTAGTTCTTTAATCTCTTTTTCAATTTTCTCATAAATTCTGCTTTCTACAAATTCTTTTTTTACATTTAATAAAAATCTTGTATCTAAAAACAAATGAGACAAAGTAACTAGTAATCCACCAATGTCCAACGATTTAGCATTTTGCGTACAGTATGAAAAAATCAAATTACTACTTGTTCCTATAGTATTGGCTATGAGTAATATTTTTCTTGTTCTTACTTCATATAAATCTCTTGTGCCATCTTTCTGAGGATTATAATATAATCCATGAACTAAACTTATAAGCATGTCCATTACTATCGATACAATTGCTGACTTTCCTACTATTTTCATATCTCGAGCAAAACACAATGCATCATAATGATTTGTATAAAGTTTACTAGCAAAATCTGGTGAAAAAGTCTCTAGAATCGGAACAGGTAATCCCATCTTCGTATTTATGTCCGATTTAAGATGCTGCCCCTCTGTAAAAACAGCTGCCGGCAGATTCATTGGATGTTCCCTAGCTATATCATAACTGTCTTTAAACATTTTAAACGTAGAAACTCTTTCTGGTAAAATCATCATTTTAGGTTTTCTTTGAACTTTATATGACCTTATTCCAGCTAATTTAACGAGCTCCGCCCATTTGTTATCACTCTGAACCACTGCTCCTGGAGATATTGTAATCACATCAGTTAAGATATTTGCTGTACCAAATACCCATCCCAATATAGGATCATGTCCCAGCGTATATAATCGATGAGCCCCGCCATGCAAATTAATTTCTGGAATATTCCCCGTTCCAGCAGTAATATCGTACGGAACTGTCTGATATAACAACTCCATCCATTTTCCAGTAGAGTTTTTTTCTAATTTTTTATCTCTATATGCATCGTTTGCCTCTTTATGTGCTTTTTCTATAGATTTATCATTATGATCCAGTCTATTATCAGGATTAAAACTATCTCCATATCCCATTTTCTCAGCTACAACTGGGAACAATAACCCTTTTGCGACTTCTAATGCAATTGCTATTGCAAGAAATTTCAAATCTGTTTTATTTACTATGCTCGTTTGTTTGGCAAACTCAGTGTCAACTTCTTCTTCAAGCTTCCTATACTCTTGTTCTCCAAGAAGAGATAAAAATGGATCTTCATTATCATCTACACCTATTTCTTTAGTATATTGTGAAACCCTATCAAAATAGTCTTCCCAATTATTATTAGTAACTACTTCCTTTGTTCTTCTAATATCATAAGTTGTAGAAGAAGTTAAATTTTGTACACTCTCTAAATAATCATCAAAATATTCATCTATTGATTTTTTTGTATCATTAGATAATTCTTGGCTTTCAACTATAGTTAATAGTTCCTCTAATTCTGAAATAAGGTCTTTTCCTTCAGCATAAATATCTGCTTGCATTTTCTCGAGAGTATCTAATCCATCCTTTATTTCTTGAGCTTCTGCTTGTATATCAAATATTTGTGATTGCTGAACTTTCTCTGCCTGACCGAACTCAAATAGTACTTTTTCATTTAATTTTGCTACTTTATTTTTTTTCACGGCCCCCCCTATTCGACATTCTTTAGCTGTTAGAAATAAGCTTCACACATTCTTCCTCTTGTTTTACAATTCCATTTGTAGATTTAATTCTTTTTAAAAGTAATTTAATTGCACTATATTCTTGCTGTATTTTATCCCCTTCCTGAAGTGCTTTTTCTAATCTATCGGCTAAATAGTTCATATCACCAATCAAGATATTTACCGCTTTCTGATTATTTGAAATTACTTCTTGCAAAATTAATTCTCGTTTTTTATTAATAGCATTCTGACTTGTTTCGTCTTTCTCAAAGAATCCCTCATAAGACTTTAATCCATAAATAGAACCTGAACAGAACAGATATAATGTTGGCACATAGCCAGAAGTATCTTTAATAGATTTTATAAATTTTCCCCACGAGTCCTTTAGTTTTCCCATATCCGCATCTTTAGATTGCATACTTATATTTAAAAGCACAGCCTTCTCCATAGTAGTAATCTGCTCACGATTAAGTAAGCAATGCTCCATCAAACTTCCAATAAATCCGTCTTCTTCCCATCTTCTTCCAGGAGTCTGAATTGTATGAATATATAAAACATCCTGCATCAAACAATATTTTACAGCATCCCAGTATCCAGTCTGATTTTCTGTATTCTTTTTCAGTGATGAAAGTAAATATCCTGTTTTTATTCGATTTGAAAAATCATTCATATATTTACGCAGAATAGCTCTCGTATCACCATTAATCTCCATTCTTACTGATATTTTGGTGATAGCATTATATTCGTTTGCATCAATCATTTCATCATTCAAATATACATAATTGCATAGGATTTGTAGATAGAGCAATTTTATTTCTTCTGGCAACTGCGAAGAGAGCACTCCTTGATTACTAGTAGTAAAAACAACATCAGTTTGGTTTTGAGTAAATTCAATAATTCTATTAAAAACTGAAGAAATAGTGGAAAGATTTATGCCATCTATACAGCCATCAAGAACATACTCTTTGTTCATGGTTTTGAAGTAAATTTTATCGGGTGAAAATACTCCACCAGATTCTGCCTTTATAGCCTTTATCTCAGTAAAAGGTACTTGTTGTAATCCACCTTGCAAAAAATTATCAAAATAAAATGTATCACCAGTTAAAAAAAAGAATCCTGTTCCTGTATATGACATGACTAGAATCTGTTTAGCAATACTTTCTCTAAGAGTTGCTCCATACTTTTTTTGAATAGTATTTATATGTTTTTCACTTATATCAGGTGCAATCTCAATTGTTCTTCGACTATTCTTTAAATGTCTAGCTTCTTCCTTAATTAAGTTTTCAACATTCATAATTCACTCCTCTATAATTCGTCATAGTCAATTTCTGCAACATGATTTACACTTTGATTTTCATCGTTATTTCTTCCGTATAATTTTTTCAGATAAGCTGTTGGCGTAAAAACGCTTTCATTCATTTCATTAATAAAGGTAGATGAAAATAATGCCGGAACATCTTTATTTGCTTTTTGAGTTCCTCTTACTAACCAAGTATTTAGTAAATCACCATCAGGTGTAGAATGAGTCATTTTGAGTTGAGGACAATTAACTTCATGTAACATTTTTGTTACTGTTGAACCACCTGGATGATCCAATATATAAAGCTTAAATGGTTCAAACCAATCATCGTTCTGTAAAATATGCTGCTGCTCAATCTGCTTCGCGAAATTATTTGTTATAGTTTTAAAATTAGTAGAGTATTGTTTGTTAACATAATTAGGCAATTTTTTTAGCCACATATCATCACTCATAAATCCTAACCAATAACAATTTTTTGAGAGTTCCTCCATCAATAAAGCATCATTAGTATGTATGAACTTTTCGGTTTGGGTTTTGTGGTTGATTTGAGCAGTTTCTTTTTGGTCCTTATCATGCCGTTCAACTTGATCTCCTACATATTTCCCTGCCTTTCCAAGAACTCTAACTATTGCATATCCAACCAAACAAATTGCAACAAACCCTAATGCATAAGTCCATAGTCCACATACAGACAATACAATTATTAGTCCAATAATTAATATTAACGGTAATAACCCTCCTACCTGTTCTGCTAACCAAGCTATAACTCCTATTATAATCAATCCAATAATGATGTATGGCATTGTGCTCCCCCCTATTTTGGTCTCTGTATATCAAACTTGATTTTTTCTCCAATTTTTGAATTTGTTTCAGACACAAATCTATCCTTAGGTAGTTTTCTTTTTGCCTCCTTTAATATCTTTGCTCCGCTACAGTCTTCAAAAAACATGGTTATCTCAAAATTATATGTAGCCTTTTCACCTAAATTTGTAATCTGACATTCTCCACCAAGATATATTAATCCTTCATCCTCTGCTAATTTTATTTGTCTATCAGTATATTCACTAACAATATCCAAATATGTATCTAGACTATATTTTCCACTTTTTGATTCTTTACAAAATTTTATTGATTCCCATAATTCAGTCCATATTGAATTATCCTGCCCTTTTGTCATTCAATCCTCCTTAGCAAGCAAGCGCCTCATCTAATTCTCTTGTATCATCCACCTCAAATTCATCATCAAGTGTTCTGTATTTAGGTGGAACATTCTCTAATTCTATTTCTTTTGTGACAGTTGTCTCATTCCACTCTCCAAGTTCCTCTTCAAGAGAATAGTTCTTTGTTCCCTCTTGATATTTATTACCAACTTTTCTAAAGAAATGAGATGCACCTAGCACCACGCCTCTAACTTTTATAGCTATTTTCTCAATGACTTTTTTCATCATGTCTATTGCTTTTTGAAAGAATTGCGTTAACGCATTTTTCACCTTAACTATGGCACTCTTGATTTTTTCTTTTGTGATATAAAAAAAATCCTTAATCTTTTCCTTAATATTCCTAAATATTCCCATCTATTTTTTCTCCTCTATTAATTTGGCTTAAAGCATATTCTTTACTTACTCTTCTTGTTGATATTTCAAAATTATCGTTTACTGCGTTTTTAGCTCTCATAATCTCTTCTAAAATACTATGCAACAATTCATATGTTACACATGGAGATTCTTTAGATACAATATCAATTACGACTTTCAATATAGCCGTAGATATATCGGAGCCAGTGACACCTTCTACTTCACTTATTTTATCTATAATTATTTTTCTATTGTCACATGGAACCGACTCTAGTAAATAATGATTCCATAAAGAAAACCTTATATCCTTATTAGGTAATTCAAATTTAACATGACAAAAAATCCTTCTCATAAATGCCGAATCAAAATTTTGAATATAGTTAGTGGTAAAAAATATAATTCCATCGTAATCATCCAGTATTTTTAACAGCGTATTACGAGTCTGATTGACACTAACATCAGTAGCGCTATGCATTGCTGTAACGCGCCTTGATAAAAGAGCATCTGCCTCATCAAATAAGATGACTGCATCATTTTTTTTAGCAAAGCTAAACAAGGCTACGAGATTTTTGGATGTTTCTCCAACATATTTTGATTCTATTTCAGCATAGCTTACTATTATGATCTTTTTATTAAGCATCTTAACTATTGCATGGGCAGTCATTGTTTTGCCAGTACCCGATTCTCCATATAAATTCACGCTTAAATTATGTTGTCTAATAACTGACTGAAGATTCCACTCTTTAAATATTATGTCATAGTATTTAATATAGGACACTATTCTATCTATTTCTTTTTTTACTATTTCTGGCAGGATAACTTCAGACAAATCATATTTCGGTTCAGTTATATAAAAATCCTCTTTATGCTCTTTTTTTATACTCTTTGAGGTTTTATCTACTCTTTCTTCCGAATTTTCCATAATTGGTATCTTGTTAATTGGCATGAGCCTCCTCCATTGTTCTAAACATTTTACGATATCAACATAATATAGTTCATCAGCCTATTTTAAAATCTAATTATTTCTATATTGTCGCATGTATTAGTCATTACTTTATTGTGTTTTTTACACTCATAAGAATCTCTTAATTTCGTACCCCATATTCTCTTTCATATTTACATAAGTCCCGTACATCCCTGCGTAATAATTTCGAATATTCTATTAATACAACATAGTTATACCTTCAATTACCTCTTAAAACAAATAAGCACCACGAAGCTACAAACTCCATGGCGTTTCCTCTAATAATTTGCCTTGGCTTACTAATGACCTTTTTTCTTATTTTTTCAAGTATAATCTCATATATGAACAATTTCAATTAAATTATGATATTTTTACATAATATTCCCCTATGTGTATTTAATTATTATTTTGTTTTCTATTCCTAGCAATTCACACTGCTAATACCCCTGTACTTCAAGAATAAAATAAAGTGTAAATTACACGCATTTCTACTACTTAATATTATTTTGTTTTTTCGTACCTCTTATACATCGTCTAACCACCCTCAGACATATAGTTTATGGGTGATAATCTTATTTAAATTCCAAACCCTAATTTCGAAACAATTTTTATTAGAATTTTTATGTTTCTATTTCTTTTATCGACAATATTTCAATTTTCAATATACAGAACGATTTTATTAAATATTTTTTATTATTTTTATTAATATCACCCAACATCTCGAATATTTTTAAGATAATTTACACTAATTTCTCCTGCCAGCTTCCCATTCTCAATCAAGGACTTAAGCTGCAATCTTCCAGCTACTCCATCGGACATCCGATCTATTGCTTCATTGGCTGCCGGATGAAAATACTCGCCCCTTTCCTGTGCCTTTAGTCCTGCTTCCAAGGCCTGCTACAGAATAGCCCTGTTATCGATTTCTTCCTCTCCAAGGGAAACTAAGCCGTTGGTTAGTAAAGCGGTTTCTATGAAATATTCCGCCCTAACTCCCTCCTATACAATGGATGGTTAAATCACCTTCAATATTCTCCTATCCTTCCAAATCCCCAATCGCTCACAGGGCTTTTCAGCATCCGAAGGCTTCGAAGAAAAAAACAAAAATGCATGGCCTTCTTTCTTCCATTTTTCTATATAGGCATAAAGCTCTGTCTCCTCCTCTTGCCCCAGATGGACTTCCCATAAAGCAAAGACTCTGGCTCCGGCAATCATCCCTTTCATGATTTCCACTAAGATTCTCTGCTTTTCTCCCAAAGTTTCCACCGGTACTTGATAGGGAATTTCTTTGAAAGCTTCCGGAAACAATTCTTTATACCTAGTAATTAATTCTTTGTTTCGAAGGAGAAAATGAGGATATTCCGGCTGATATACAAAAAGGTTAGAAAGCACAGTCTGCCCCTCGATCAAGGAACTGCCATCCCCTGCCATCCAGATTTTTGGAACAGTTTTCATCTTGTTCTCATAGGACTTTACACAACCGTAATACAACTCTTTCTCCGCATTAAAGGCTAAAATCAAGTCTTTGGGAATAGGCTGACCCAAAGACAAAAACATCAGGCTTTCTCCTGAAAAAAGCTGAAAGGAAAGATTTTCTACAGAAAAGCTATTCCCTTCGGAAAGATATAGCTCTAAAGCAAAGAGGAGTTCCTCTTTTTCCGGCTCCTTGCTATTGATGGTTTTAATAATTAAAGCATTTTCTTCTTCAGACAAAAGATCCAGGCTTTCACTAATAAAGCTTTCCTCTTCTTGCTTTATGGAAAGTTCTCTGGGAAGTACCATACACACATCCGTTCCGGCATTTTCTAAGGACTGCAAATATAAACCGTATTCCCGCCCGTAGAGCAAATGGATTCTCTCCTGAATATTCAAGAGCGAAACCCCCATGCCGGCCTTACCTATTCCGGTATTTCCCAAAACACCTCCTTGAAATCCTCTACGGATATTCCGAAGGTCCTCATTTAATTGTCTTAGCTTTTTCTCTTCTATACCAATGCCATTATCAGAGACTCGAATATAAACATGCTGATTACTTCGGCTAATAGAAATCTCTACTTTCCCCGCAGTTTCTCTTTCTTCGAAACCATGCACAATACTATTTTCCAAGACAGGTTGCAGTAAAATTCTTGGCACTTTTAGCGATAACAAATCTTCTTGTACCTTAACTTCCAGTTCCAGTTTTTTTGAAAAACGAAATCGTTGAATTTGAAAATATACTTCTGCATTGTCCAGTTCTTCTTTTAAAGATACAAAGTTGTCCTCCTGAGAAATGGTATAGCGATAGAAATCTCCCAAAAGCTCTGCCATGCTTGCCACGGATTCCAAACCGTTTAAAAGGCTTTCCGAACGGATATTTTCCAGAATATTATAGAGAAAATGAGGATTCATCTGGTTTTGCAGGTTTTGTATATAGGCCAACTTCTCTCCTTCCTCTATAATTCGATTGGCACTAAGAATCTCCGAAATATAATGGTATTCTTCATGGCTTTCCTCTGTCAGATAAACCGGCAGTTCCTGCAATTCCTGCACTTCGCTATAGCCCTCCAAGACTCTTCGAAGAGTAGAACGATAGCTTTTATAAGGTCTAAGGATACCATAATAAAAATAACTAATTGTCAATATACAAAGAAATAAGAACCCCAGAAGAAGCAGTTTTATTCCCGTCTGAAAGAAGCTGCCTCCTGTGGCAAGCAGGAGGTAAATAATAAAAATCGATAACAAAAATAAAGCCAGCGTTAGAGCATACAACCAAAGAAGGCGAGAGGATAAGGAACTCTCGCTCTTCTTCTCTGTTCCCACTAGACCTTTTCTCTCTTCTACCTTATATTCTGTCTTCTTCGCTTCGATTTTCATGTAAGGAATTCCTATAGTCCTTGGGATTCATCCCCATTTTCTCAAAGAAACATTTGGAAAAATACTTTGTGTCATAATAAAACAGTTGGGAGGCTATCTCCGTAATGCTTAAATTGGTCTCTGCCAAAAGTTGCTTGGCTCTTTCCATCCGAAGACCGGATATATATTTATTTACCCCAAGGGAAAGTTCCTTCTTAAACTGTGTGCTTAAATATGAGGCACTAACCTTACAATGTTCTGCCACTTCTTCAAGACCAATATCCTCTTCAAAACATTGGTCAATAAACTTTTTCGATAAAGAAACCAAATGAGAGTAAGATGCATCCAAAAGCAAATCTTCCATAACTTTTTTCTCTAGAGAAGATTCTGACAGACTTTTTTCTCTTAAAATCCCTTGATGCATTATTGTTTCTTCTGCTTTTTCTTCTATAATTTCCTCAATAGACTCTTTTTCTTTTAACTCTTCCTTGATTTTCCGAATGCTTTCCTGTAGCTCTTTTTTCTTAATCGGTTTTAAAAGATAGTCCGACACCCCTGCCTGTATTCCCTCCTTGGCATAGGAAAAATCCGAGTACGCAGAAATAATAATAACTTTTGTGCGAAGTTTCTTTCTTGCAATTTCTTTGGCAATGTGCAGCCCTGAAAAAACGGGCATCTTAATATCCGTAATCAAAAGCTCAGGAAGTTCTTTCTCCACCCGTTCTAATGCCTCTTTTCCCGTCTTTGCAAAAGGAAGACATTCCATGCCTTCCTCTTGAAAGTTTCCCAAAAACTTAATTAACTCACAAATCCGTTCCTCATCATCTGCTATCAAGACTCTCATCACTGTTTCCTTAACCTTTGTTGTCTAACTAATACGCTTATTCTCCACCAGCATGAACTTCCATAGCTACGGAAAGTGCCGCAAAATCTCCGATATTATCACTGAGTTCTGATTTTTCTATTTTACACAAGTTTACACTTTCTGTAAAACATTCTTCCCGAATTACTGCCTCTACTTTTTCTTTAAATAAAGCTTCGCATCGCTCATAAATACTGCCTATCACGATACATTCCGGATTTAGAATGTCGATTAACAAGGCAAGGCCTCTTCCCAAATAATAGGCAGAACGGTCAAATACCGACTTGGCAAAGGGAGAACCGGCTTTTACTAAAGAAGCCAGATTTTTCACAGTGAAATCTATAATGCCTTTGTCCTGTTCTTCCAAGCTTCCCTCATCTTCTCTTTCCTTATACATCCTCCTTGCCATTTCTTTAATGCCATTTCCGGAACAAAAGCCCTCAAAAGATCCCTCTTTCCCATATCCATAAGAACCACCCTTGGAAAGACGTATATGCCCTACTTCTCCGGCCATTCCGGAACTTCCCCGATATAGACTTCCATTCAAAATCAGTCCTGCTCCCATACCTGTTCCAAAGGTCAAAAAAATCATATTCTTTGTGCCCTTTCCTGCGCCAAACTTCCACTCACAAAGAGCGCAGGCATTGGCATCATTTTCCAAAAAAGAAGGAACTTGAAATCTATCCTCTAAAATACGTTTTATAGGAATCTCATCATAGCCGGGAAGATTTGGCGGCGATAGAATCAGTCCTTTTTCTTCATCCAATGGCCCACCGCAACTAACTCCTGTGGATTGAATCTTGATATTTTTTTCTAAAAGGAAAGATTCTCCTATGTTACAGAGGCATTCTATCGTTTTCAAAGGACTTCGATTTCCCGAAAAGGTGGAAATTGCCTCTCTTTTAAAAATTTCTATAGAACCTCCCGCATCTCTTCCCAAAATTACAGCAGATTTTGTTCCTCCTAAATCAAAACCCAAATAATACTTTTCCATACCTTCCTCTTCTTTTCCTCTGTGCGTGCAAGAAAAGCGGCTTCAGATTACTCTAAAAGCCGCCCTTTCTATGTCATTTTTAACGCTTACTTTAGGTTATCCTTGTTTAGTACAGATACTCCGGTATCTACCGTCTCACCCTTTAAGTCTTTTCCATTCAGAGATTCTACTAATGCATCCACACCCATCTTACCCATTACGTCCGGGTTCTGTGCCATGGTGCAAAGAAGATATCCATCCTGAATTAAGCTCTTAATATTATCGGACTTATCAAAACCTACACCAACAATCTTATTGTCGCCGGAAGCCTTAATTGCATTTCCGATTCCTACAGTTGAACCTTCATTTCCTCCAAAAATTCCTACAACGCCTTTAGTAATATAGTTTTCCGCAATGGTCTGTGCCTTTGCAGCATCTCCATCACAATACTGCGTTTCTTCAATGGTAAAATCCGATCCTTCAAATGCTTCACGGAATCCGTTGTCACGGTCTACTGTAGACTGAGTAGAAGCATTGGTACTGATTACACCGATATTTCCCTTGGTAATCCCTTGTGCTTCCAAAGCTTTTTTCATCTCTTCTCCGGCAGTCTTTCCACCCTGTTTGTTGTTGGTTGCAAAGCTTGCTTCGGCATCTACATTGGCAGGAGAATCCACATAAACAATTTTGATTCCCTGTGCTTGTGCTTCCTTTAAAGAAGCAGAAATCGCATCCGGTCCGTTTGCTGCAATCATAATTCCGTCTACGCCGCCTGCAACGGCATTGTTTACACACTCAATCTGCTTGGAGTCATCCTTGGTATCTGGAGACATAAACTTTACTTCCACACCAACGAGCTTTGCTTCCGCCTGAGCGCCTTCATTCAAGGTTACCCAGTGCTGATCAAGGGAATCCATAGTAATAAGAGCCAGTTTATAAGGCTTATCAGCCTTTATCGTTGTCTCTCCGCTGTTCTCCGCCTTCTCCTCCGTAGCCTTTTCCTCTCCTGCAGCAGTAGTCCCCTCTGTCATTGTAGCAGTAGTTTCTGTAGCCTCCTGCTTATCCGAACTGCAGCCGAAGAGCATTGCAGCAGATAAAATAGTTGCAAGCAAGATAAGTTTCTTTTTCATAATGTTTTCCTCTCTTTCTATAACAGGGCAATCCTCATTTACTTCTTGTTCTTCTTGGAAAATACATTTCCGCTTCGAACCAAGACATCCATAAGTACTGCCAGAACCACAATAACACCAATGACAATTCGCTGAATACCAACCTGCGCTCCAACCATGTTCAAACCATTTTCCAAGGTCTGCCAAAGCAACGCCCCCTGGAAGGTCCCCAGTAAGAGACCGGAACCTCCTAAGGGAGATACTCCTCCTATTACTCCTGCAGCAACACCGTACATTTCGTACATATTTCCGGCTTCCATATTTCCCATTCCAGCCTGTGCACAGAGGATGAATCCAACAATCACCGAGCAAAATGCTGAAATCAGATAAGTTTTCTTAACAACGGAAACAATATCCACCCCGGAAAGTCTGGAAGCTTCTTTATTGGAGCCAACAGCATAAATATGTCTGCCAACCTTGGTTTTTCCCAAGATAAAACTAAAAATCAGGAAAATCAAAAAGGCAATCCAGAAGGTCGTATAAATTCCCAGAATCTTTCCATAGTAAAAAGCATCCTGAAATAACTTTCCCTGAGACTTTCCTAAAGCACTGGCAATGTTATCCGTGTTTCGGTTTCCGTTGACCAGATAAGCAATTCCTCTTGCCACAAACATGGTTCCCAAAGTGGCAATAAAAGGAGGCATCTGGAACTTTCCTACCAGTTCTCCGTTAATGTAGCCAATGACCAGCCCAATAATAAGACTAACCAATAATGCCACTACTATGGGAACACCTCTGGTCATTAGGCTTGCGGTTACCATGGCACTCATCCCCACCACCGAACCGATGGATAAGTCAATGTTTCCGGTAATCATCACAAAGCTTTGCCCGATCCCTATGAGCAAATACTTCGCCATGGAACGAAGGAGATTTAAGTTGTTTTGTAAAGAAAAGACTTTGTCATTGATACATCCGAAAACAACGTAAATGATTACTAGCCCCACAAAGGCAGTAATTGCTCCTCTCATTCCTCTGATTCTAAGTATTTCTTTTACTTTGTTTTTCATTTTCACTCCCCGCAAAACAGATATTTTTTAAGCCTAATACTCCCGCTTTTCTTAGCAAAGCCCTTTTCTCCGTAACGGATTATCCCGCTTATACCTTTTCTACATACTTTGTTGCAAACTTCAAAATATTTTCCTGATTTGCCTCTTCCCGACTTAATTCCCCTGTGATTCTCCCATCACAGAATATCAAGATGCGATCGGACATTCCCAACACCTCTTCCATTTCCGAAGAGATAAAGAGAACCCCTACCCCTTTCTTTTTCAGTTCATTCATGATTTGATAGATTTCTACCTTGGCTCCGATATCGATTCCTCTGGTCGGTTCATCGAAGAGAATCACTTTCGGATTTCGAACAAGCCATTTTCCGAGAACCACTTTCTGCTGATTTCCTCCGGAAAGATTCTTGGAAATCATTTCCCGGTCCTGAGCCTTAACATTCAAGCTTTTTATGGTATCCTCACTGATTTTTAGTTCTAAATCTTTGGAAAGAACACCTAACGAATTTTTCATGCTGTCCAAGTTGGGGAGAGAAATATTTTCTCGTATGCTTAAATCCGTACAAAGTCCGTCTTTTCTTCTGTCTTCCGGAATCAAAGCCATTCCCAGCTCTATACTATCCTTAGGTGTATTTGTCTTGACTTCCTCTCCAAAAAGGTAGATTTTCCCGGAGGTCTTTTCATCTACTCCGAATAGAGCTCTAGTCATCTCTGTCCTTCCGGCTCCCATCAGACCTGCAATACCCAGAATTTCACCTTCATGGAGGGCAAAGGAAATATCTCTTACTTTTGGGCCTGCATTTAAGCTCTCTACCCTAAGGATTTCTTTTCCCTTTTCGCATTGAATTCGAGGGAATTTGTCCTGTATTTCTCTTCCCACCATGTGGCGGATAATGTCATCAATGGAAAAATCTTTTAAGTCGCCGGAGGTAACATTTTCCCCGTCTCGTAATATACTGACCTTGTCCACAATCGCCCGAAGCTCATCCAGTCTATGGGAAATGTAGATAATTCCTCTCCCCTCATCCCTTAGCTTTCGAATTACCCGGAAAAGATCCTCTATTTCCTTTCTGCTTAAGGCGGATGTCGGCTCATCCATGATGAGAACCTTAGCATCTTGAGAAAGAGCCTTGGCTATCTCCACCATCTGTTGCTCCGATACCTTTAAGTCCCCTGCTAACTCCGTAGACTTCATGCTGATGCCCAAATCATCCAAAATCTTCTGGGCTTCCTCATCCATCTTTTTATGATTCAGACTTAACCCTTCCATCACTTCTCTACCCAGGAAGATATTTTCACTCACGCTTAAATCATTACACAGGTTCATCTCCTGATGAATAATGGCAACACCCTTATTCTGTGCTTCTTTCGGATTTTGAAAATGGCAAAGCTCTCCGTCTAAATAGATTTCTCCCTCATCTTTACTGTAGATTCCACTCAGAATCTTCATTAAAGTGGATTTTCCTGCACCGTTTTCTCCTAAGAGCGCCAAAATCTCTCCATGGCTTAATTCCAAATTCACGCCCTTCAAAACCTTGGTGCCGGAAAAAGACTTGGCAATATTTTTCATTTGAACCAAACTGTTCCCCATATTCGCCTCTTTTTCACAATCTAAAATATCCCTTTTCTTTCATTCTAAAAGATTTAAAAAGAAAGAAAAGGGAGAATATTTTTAGAATTCGGGGGAAAATTTTTATGCTTTATGCATCCTCTCATACACCTCTGCCACGGAATGCTCTTTCAGTTCTGCTTCAAACTCTTTCTGCACGGTCAAAAGCCGTTCTAGCTTTTCGCAAAATTATGCTTGCTAATCGTTGAGAGCTTTTATTAGCAACTGGCAAATAATCCGTCTATCTTTTCTCTCTCCACAAAAAATAAGAGAATTATGAAAAAGGGCAAAAGCTTGAATACACTTTTTCAATAAAGCAGTCTCTTTAAAAATCTTGCCATAATTCCTCCCAGCAAAAATCCCTCTTTACTGCCTTAGCAGCAAAGAGGGTAATATGACCTTATATATTAGTTAACCAGTAAGCTAGATACTATTTAAAGTAAAGCTTCAAAGTTTTGATTTCAAATGGCTTGATTTCTACGCAAATATTGTTTCCTGTATCCAGAATTTCTTCCTCTTGCTCCTCTAAAAGATTACATAAATAAGCCTTCTTTATCGGTGCATGGAAACTCAAATTGGCTTTTCCTCTTCTTCCATGGAACTCGTACAGTCTCAGGATATCAGCTTCCTCATGCTCTGCTTTTTTCAAGCACTCTAGCTGTATATTCTTCTCTTCTACTTGTACGAAAGAGAAAGTATCTGTATTTCCCAAAGCAGAATTTAAAGCCGATGCATTGCCTGCACTTTCGCTAAATAAGAAGCTTTCTGCCGGATTGTTTAAAGCATAAACATAAGAAATCATATCACTATCCTTCCAGCTTCCCTGATGTGGGAAAATGCTGTAGGAAAAATGATGAATTTCTTTATCCGCCATAGGATTTGGATATAAGGGAGATTTCAGTAAGCTAAGCCCTATGGTTGATTCTCTTACACTAATGCCAAACTTAGAGTCATTTAAAATAGCTACACCAAACCCATCTTCGCCTAAGTCCATCCACTTATGATGGCAGACTTCAAATTTAGCTTTATCCCAGGAAGTATTTGCATGAGTAGGGCGTTTTACATTTCCATACTGAATGTCGAAGCTTGCCTCTCTCGTTTGAATATCGAAGGAGAAGAAGTTCTTTAACAGTAAAAGATGCTCCTTCCAATCCACCTCATAGTCTAAATCTACCTTAGGATGATTCTTGTACAGACGAATCCATTGTTTAATTCGAGAAGACAAAAATTTCTTTTCAATACACAAGCTAAAGCGTAGTGGGCCTTCCTCTACTACTTCCATAGAAAGAAGCTCTGAAACCTCATAAGGCTTCTCACTATAATAGTCATTGATATCCCAGGCATCATAGTTATGCGGTCTATCTTCAAACACGCGTAAGACATTACCATGACTTCCCTTTGCCAACAATTCTCTATTTTCTCTTAAATCCACAAAAGAGACAAATTCTCCTCTTGCATTAAGTTCAATTTCAAAGAAAGGATTCGAAATATATAAGCAGCCTCCATTTCTCTTTTCCCAAAGGAAAGTTTTCGTATCTTCTTCGCCCTGATTTTTCTTGACTTTTTCCACTTCCTGTGAAGTGCCTTCTTTTAGTGTAAATTTAGAAAATCCAAAACCGGGAAGAGAGGGTAAATCCAAAAGATAATCACCTTGTTCTCCTTTTTGCAATAGATACTCTACTTCTCCCAAGCTAACAATAGGATTCTCATATCCGGGTAATGGCAAGGAGATCAGTTCTCCTCGTCGATTTTGCTTAGGATTCCATAGCAACAGACTTGCATCACAGGTCTGTTTTGCTCTTTCGGAATCAGCATTCCCAAGAATTCCATTTTCCCAGCTTCCGGCACAATCCACATCACTTTGGAAGTCTCTCTGTAACCAAGCACTGGAAAGCTCTTTTAGACCGTTTTTCTCTGATACTGCATCGTTTCCTAATAAGTCCAGAAGAGCCTCTTTCTTTAACTCTTCCAGCTCAAAGAACAGTTTATGATACTCCTTCTTAGAATCTTCATATACTTCATAGATACTGGATCCCGGTAAAATATCATGGAACTGGTTTCGAAGAAGAATAAGCCATAGCTCATGCAATCTTTCTCTTGGATAGGAAGGATTGTTTTGCAGAGACAAAAGTTCTGTTAGGGCTTGTAAAGCCTCCATGTTTTCTAATGCAAATTCTCCTCGTCTATTCCATTTTTTATTTCTTGCCATCGTCGTATAAGTACCACGATGATACTCTAAATATAATTCTCCACACCATACGGGAATATCTTTTTTCTCGCAAAGTTCTTTATGAAGCCTATCGTAAAAAGACAGTGCAGTCCCCTGTTGTGTACGCGGAAGCCCGGGGATTCCTTGTTTCATTCTGATATCCTTTTCCAGCATTTCCTTTGTAGGGCCACCACCACCGTCTCCATATCCGAAGCTGCATAAAACTTCTTTATTTAGCTCCTTGTCGCTATATCTTTTCCAAGAGCCTTTTACCTGGGATGGATTCAAGTCTGCATTGTAAGTGGTATAAAAATCTTGACCTGATCCACCTTCTACTTCCGGCTTTTTATAGTCTCTACTGGGGATGAAATGGGTTAAACAACGACTTCCATCAATTCCTTCCCACAAAAAACTGTCATGAGGCATTCTATTCGTCTCATTCCAACTGATTTTAGTCGTCATAAAATAAGGCACGCCACATTTTTGCATAATCTGAGGAAGCGCTGCAGAATAACCAAAAACATCCGGAAGCCATAAAATCTTATTATCTTTTCCAAACTCTTCTTTAAAAAACTTTTTACCATACAGAAATTGTCTGGTCAAAGCTTCACCACCGGAAAGATTGCAGTCCGCTTCCACAAACATACCGCCTTCTACTTCCCAACGCCCTTCTTTTACTCTTTGCTTAATTTCTTCATAGATTTCCGGAGCATTTTTCTTCACATACATATAGAGCTGGGGCTGAGAGGACATAAAAATATAATCCGGATAATGCCTCATTAACTCCAATACAGTGGAAAAACTCCTTACAGCCTTATCTTCTGTTACCGCCAATGTCCATAGCCAAGCACAGTCAATATGCGTATGCCCTACAGACAGTACCACAGGGAATTTTTCTTTATTACAATATGTTTCATAAAACTCTTTCTGAAAGTACTCAATTGCTCTTTCTACACTTTCATAAAAAGCAGGACTGTCCTCTACTCTAAAATCCACAAGATTAATGGCATCATTAATCTTCTGCAATATAGTAATGTACTCTTCTGAATCCTCTTCCAAAAGCAACATGGTATCATAAGGCACGCTTAAGTCATAATACAGCTTTTCCACTCTTGGCTCTAAAATCCGGAAAGCCCCCATCATTTTCAAAGAATAGTTTTGGTCTCCGGTAAAGCAGGTTAAAAAGATTTTATACTCATCTCCTGCCTTAGCATTTTCACTCAGAATGCATTCTCTATGATTTACATCCAAGCCCTGTCTTAAAACCCCATTCACATAAAGAGAGAATTGGGGATTCAATGCGTCCCAAGCCCCCTCTTTTCCTGTCTCCAAAGAAAAGACCACCGTTTTCCCGGAAAAGCTTTCCGGAACAGTCCAAGTCGTATAAAAAGAAAAATAAGCTCTATGTCCTCCAAAAATCTCCTCTCGCTTCAAAGTAAAAAACTGATCCAAGGGAAGATTATTTCTTTCTTCTTCTGAATAACGATAATCTTCATTTTTTCCATACCAATATGGAATCTCTTCCGTTTTGGTATAAATCTGCTCTTTGAGATATTCTAAAAATTTCCCTATTCTCTCTTTAATAAATCCCATATCCAACTCCTTCTATCCCTTATCTCCACCATTCATGGTAAAGCCCTTCGACATAACTTTTTGAGACAATATATATAAGAAAATGGCAGGCAAGGAATATAGTAAACTATATGCAGAAAGAGCCCCATATTCTATAGCCCCATGTTTTCCAAAATATTGAAATAAAATCACCGACGCAGGTTGTTTTGCTTCTGAATTCAAAAGGATATAGGGAATAAAAAAGTTTCCCCAAGCCCCTGAAAAACTGTAAATAAATACTACACAAATCCCCGAAAACATTAGTGGCGCCACCACATGGAGCATAGATTGCACTGAATCTGCTCCATCTACAAAAGCAGCCTCTTCCAAGCTTTTGGGTATACCATCCATAAAGTTCTTCATCATCCAAACCCCATAGGGTATGCCGGATGCTGTCAAATACAAAATCACTCCGGGAATACTGTCTAATAGATGAAAACGAACAAAAATCTTATAAACCGGCACAATAACAGCAATCATAGGTAATGATGTCATAAATAAAATGGCATACAGCAAAGGCTTCTTATAGGATAGGTCATAGCGAGATAGCGGGTATGCTGCCATTAAGGATAAAATACATACCAGGCTGGCCTGTGCTACGGAAATATAAAGTCCAATTCCAAATCCTCGTAAATTTCTTCCATTTTGTATTACCGTGAGATAGTTATTAAATGTCCACTGGTCAGGCCACTTTAGGGCCTGTCTTGCATGTACATTAAATGAACTTAAAACCAGCCATAACATAGGCATTAAGAAGAGTATGGCAATGAGTGCCAAAATTAGATAATAAATCCAAGTTTTGTTTCTCATCCTTCCCTCCTTTCAGCAAGAGTAGTTTTTACTTTCCCAAATTTTCTCCTGCTCTTTTTTTCTCTTTCGTAAAACAGGAAGCTGTATCCTATACTACATACACCACCCAGTAGTAAAATCAAAATTCCTATCGCTGTTCCCTTACCCAGCTGAAAATTTTTCATTCCTGCATTGTACATATAGATAGAAAGTGTCGTAGTTTTATTACCCGGCCCGCCACCGGTCATGGCCCAAATCAAACCAAATACTCCCAAAGTAGAGAATGTATTCAGCATGGTATTCATACCGATTGTCTGCTTCATACAAGGTATAAGAAGATGCCACAGAACCTGAAGACGATTCGCTCCGTCAACTCGCGCCGCCTCCTCCATATCTCTGGGAACATGATCCAATGCGGACTGAAAATTCAGCATAGAAAACGCAGTTCCATGCCAAATATTAGCCAGTATAACGGTCAGCATAGGGAAACCGAAAATCCAGGAAATTATCGGCAAATGTAATGTCTTCAAAATCGTATTTGCTGTACCTTCCATATCGAAGAAGGCTAACATACAAAGGGAAACCACTATTTCCGGCATTACCCAACCGCACAAGATGCAAGGTCCCACTATACGCCGAAATGTTGCAGAGCATTCTCTCATGCAGTACGCCAAGATAAATCCCACAAACTGTTGTCCTAATAGGGAGCCGGCAAGAAAGAACAAGGTGTTTTTTATCACGGATAATGCTACTTTATCTTTGAAGAGCCTAATGTAATTCGAAATCCCCACGATATCATAGTTTTTTGCCGTAGCTCCAGTTAGCGCCATATTGGTAAAAGAGAAAAAAATAGTAAGAAAAACGGGAACAACGAAAAACAATAGCAAAAGTGCCATAGCCGGTATCAGCAAAATTGACTGCCTGCACTCTCTTAAAAATCTGTTTGTTTTCATCCTTGCCCCCGTTCTTCTCACTTTAATAAGCCTGATGATCCCTATTTAATTGACTTAATTTTTTTAACTCATTAACTACATTACATCGTTTTTTATTACATTACTTCTTTACTACATTGTCATCTCCGACAATGCTTGCTGTATTGGCTGCATACTGAGAAATTGCATCATCGATAGATGTTCCCGTAACAACAGATTCAACCATTTCCTGAATACCGGTAGAAACAGAAGAATATAAATCATTCTGAGGACGGTAGCCTGCTGTATCCAAAAGTTTTGTTCCAAATTCAAAGAATGGCTGTGCCTTATACTCTTCCTTCTCAGCAATGTCTTTTCTTGTACAAATGTCACCTTCAAAAAGCACAAGATCCAAATAGTTCTTTTCGCTCATCATATGTTTTACAAAGTCAAAGGTAGCATCCTTATTATCTCCATTTTCCGGTAAAGATAGAGCCCAACCTCCTGATAAAGTAACAGTTCCAGGAGCCTGCCCCTTACTTGTTGGCATTGCAGCAAGTCCACATTCTTTTTCATAATTCTTCCAAGGAGCTGCTCCCTCTTCCTTCCACGGAGCAGTAATCCAAAGACCATCTAATAGGATACCCAACTTGCCGGAAGGTAAATATTCTCTTTCGGCATTTAAACCGCCCTGTCCAGTAAGAACCAAGTCCAAGGAAGGTCCATATCCTTTTTTATAAATATTCTGAATAAACTCTAGGGAATCCTTAATGCCCTGAGACTCTACAATCCACTTCCCATCTTCATCTAGAAGCTTTTCTCCTGTTCCATACAGAAGCATTTCATAGGTCTGCATGGATGTAGCTTCTCCTGTAGCCTTTCCTGAATTACACCAAAATGGAATTACATCCGGGTCACTGTCCTTGATCTTTTGGCAGGCGGATAAAATATCCTCCCAGGACTTTGGTTCCCAGTCTTCTCCCGCCTGAATAACTCCGGCTTTCTCTAATACACCTCGATTATAGAAAAGCCCTCTTGTATCCGTACAATAAGGCACACCATAGCACACTCCCTCAACAGAGGTAATACTTTGCATAGACTCATAATACTGATCCCACTCATCATATTCCTTAAGATAGGAAGTAAGGTCGGTTAAATATCCTGCTGCTGCATCATTTGGTAACTGGAAAGTATCTTCGCATACCAAATCCGGGCAAGTACTGGGGTCAGCGAGCTGTAAAGCAATCTTTGTGAAGTAATCTCCTTCAGATGCAGTAATGGGAGCAATGTCCAACTCTACCTCATCCTTATGTTCCCATGTTTCATAAGCCGCTGTCACCCAGCGATACAGACCCATCTTTTCTTTAGCGGTTCCATTGTCCCTGTACGTGAAGGTAATTTTTCCGGAAAATCCATCTTTTTTTCCTTCTTGTTTATCAGCTGCTTTAGCTGCCTCTGTAGCGGTCTGACTATTCTCTTTTGCCTCTTCCTTGTTCGCCCCACCGCCACAGGCAGTCAGCAGGCAAAGCCCCATCCCCAGACCAAAAATCCATTTCTTCATTGTGTTCTCCTTTCTTCTTGCATGTGAATGTATTTTTTAAGTGTGTTACATAACAGAGCAATAGGATTATTTGCACAATCTAATGTTTTTTAGTTATTAAGCATATTTTATTGTTTTTATTTTCTAATTTTATAGTCGTAATTTTATCATTTCCTTATAAATCAGTCAATTATTTTGGAACATTTCATTGTATTTATTGGTTTTTTATTTAAATTGTTGTGTATATTGTTTAATCTCGAAAATGTTTTATAATGAAAGGTTAGTACTAAAAATGATGCATAACATATTTACTTTTTCTCTATAAAAAAGTAATACAGAACCATTCCGCATTACAAAAAAAAGAATGTAACCAAAACGCTACATTCTTTTTGAGTAAATTTGTTCTACAGTAATCCCTTCTTATCTTTACCCCTTCCCCATCCTCTCATATACCTCTGCCACGGAATGCTCTTTCAGTTCTTCTTCAAACTTTTTCTGCACTTCCAAAAGACTCTCATCCAAAATCCTATGAATATTTTTTCCCACGGGGCAGTTGGGGTTAGGCTTCTCATGGAAGTTGAAAAGCTCTCCCTGCCCACTGGTTTCCACCGCATTTAAGATGTGTAAGGCAATGGTAAATTTGGTTGAAACTTGCATAACTACTCCAGAAAAATTTCTATTATGCTTTTCGCTGATTACTTGTAATTTACAATCTGCTCCAGAGTACAGAGCATTGTATTATTTCCGCTTGCTTCTGCTATGATTTTCTCATCAAATCCGCTTTCCGAAAATAACGCATAATAGAACTTCGATTCTTTTTTCAGGGAAGAAAGTTTTGCCAGCGTATCCAAATATTCCGAATAAGAAAATGGACTTGTTTTCAATTTACATTCTCCCAGCAAGTACTGCTTGGCATCGGCACTGATACAAAGAAGATCAATTTCAGACTCTGCTATACGGACTCCTTTAGGCATGGACTCATCACGAACTGTCGTCTTTCCCATCCACCTCCCCATTTTGGCATAACGGAAAGGCAGAGCATTCTTTTTCTGCATTTCTCGAACAAACTCATGGCAGACAGACTCAAAAGTAATGGAGGCAAATCGCTGAAGCATAGGCTTAACTAAATATTCATAGACACCATCCACGTCCCCATCTTCCAGCTGAGAAAAATTCGTAAAGCAAAACGCATACCAGAAGCGAAAATAATTATCCGTCAGACGATAAATTCCTCTATTGGAATTCCCATGTTCTTTTATTCCCGCATCCACTGAAAATTCTCGTTCCACAATGCCCAATTCCATCAGGTTCTTAAGGTACACGCTAGTCTTGGAAATATCCTCTACAAGAGACTTTTGGCTAATAGCATTCAGCTTGGTATTTCCCAAGGCAACCGCCTCAATAATGGAATTATAAATCGGAGTTTCTCTCAACTCCTGATGGAGCAAAAACTCCACCTCACTATATAAAATACAACCCTTCGTCAAAATGTTTCTTTTTATATTTTCCTCAAGAGATAAATTCGAATTCCACTGACATAAATAATGTGGTATACCGCCAAGAATAGCATAAGACAATAACTTATCTTTTGCAGAATAATTCGGAAAGAATTTAGCCGCATCATAAAAACCCATTTCCTGCATTTTGTAGATTCCTGTAGCCCTGCCATAGAGAGGATTTTTTTCTGCCAGTAATTCCTTTTCCATAAAACTCATGGCACTTCCGCACAAAACCAGCATTACATTCTTATCTCTAAGCTCCATATCCCATAAGTTTTGTAGTATAGAAGGTATACTTTTATTTCCATGACACATATAGGGGAACTCATCAATAATCAGTAATTTTTTCTCCTCTCCATAAGGAAGCTCCAAAATGGAGCGAAATGCTGTTTCCCAATCATGAAATGTAGAGATATAGTTTTTTGCCGGAATTTCCTCTCGTAACATACAGTTCGAAAAATTTCTGAGCTGCACAGCATCTGTTGTTTCAGTACAGGAAAAAAAGACGTGGGGCTTTCCTTTACAAAACTCTCGTAAAGTTTCCGTCTTACCAACACGTCTTCTACCATATAAAACAATCAGCTGTCCGCCATTTTCATTATATTTGTTATTGAAAAAAATTAACTCATTTTGCCTTCCAATAAACAAAGCACTTTACCTCCCGCCAACGCAAAATATCTAATCCAGATTTACTAAATCACGATTTGATATTATTATAGCGATTATAAAAAGGATGGGCAAGATATAAAAAAATAGAAATTAGCAAAACTGATAGTTTTATCCTTTACACCTTCTCCCCTTCCTCCTTTGTCTTTCCCATTACCTGACTAATGGCCGCATGACTGCCGGTTTGCATCTGGCTAAGCAGTGCCTGTCCGCTACTCTGTAGTTGACTGATTACTGTCTGCCCGCCACTTTTAATCTGGGAAACGGCGGCTTCCTTACTGCTCTCTATCAACTTGCTTAAAGCATTCATAATTTCTTTTTTCTTATCTTCCGGAAGCTTTCCCATTTCTTTCCAGATAGTTTCCATGTTTTTCATTAAATTCCCGGAGAACTCTATAAAGGTCTCCGATTTTGTACTTTCAATCAGGGAAAATGCTGTAGTGCAAAGGGATTCTCTGGTTTCATCGTCCATGCTTTCCAGCCAGCTTCCCAAGGTAGTTTTCGTGTACTCACTAAGCTCATCCAGTTCTGAAGAGACTAGGGAATCTTTTTCCGCTTCCCAGGTCATGGCATCATGCTGCAAAATGCCCTTTGCCGTACTGTGAATCACATGTTGCTCTGCGGGATTGGAAAGCAACTGCCCGATAATGGAGCTTTGAGGTGCAACGGTAAGAATTTTAGGCAGTATCTCCTGAAACTCTGGAGACTGAATAATCTCCTCTCGAAAGCCCGGGCCGTCATTATTATAAACTTGCACAATGCGTTCCTTGTGCTCTGGTTCACAAAAGGCAGCCGCATACATGGCGAAGTTCCCTCCCTTCGAGTGTCCTCCCAGAATAAACTTTCCCTCTAAAGCTTTAGCCACCTTGTTGAAATAGCTCACCGCTTCCTTGGAGCCTGCGGTTTCCGATTGGCAACTCATAAGAAAATCTTCTCTCCAACCGGTAATGGTCTCGTCTGTCCCTCGGAAAGAAACATAGTGAGTGCCATCCGGAAGTAAAAAGCAAAGGGCGGCAAATTGCTTTACCGTATCCTTGTCAAAATCCTTTACATAATATCCGACCTTTGTATCCTGAAAACGAGGCCCCTCCATCATCTTTTGTAGCAATAGCGGTGCTCGCTCCGTGAACTGTCCTGCGGTCTTGATTTCTTCCATGGAATGCTTTTCACAAAAATGCTCATACTGCTCCTTTAAATCGAAAAAGCCATCCCCTTTTTCCAGCAACTTCCCAAATTCTATATAAGACAAATAGGAAAATATAACATTGTCCACCTCGTTAAAGGGGGACAGCGATAGGGGAACATCATTTCTCCATGCCAAGTAATCCAGTAATTCCATGCTTTACACTCCTTTTTTTACTTTACCAACTCTATATTTAGCCGATTCCCAATACTTTCGCAAGCTCCTTCGCTTTTTTAACCGCGGTAGATTTAGCACTGCAGTTTGCCATTTCCAAAAGACCGGGCCACAGGGCGTCCTCTTTCGAAATAGATCCTCTTTTAGCAGCTTCCCTTAAATACGCTGCATAATAGATGCAAATATCTAAAATTCTGTTGATCCAGGCAGGCGGTTTTCCTGTTTCCACCGTTTTCGATCCCGCATCTTTTATACATTCCCAAAGCATACCCCAGCAAATGCTTAGAAGCTCACTCTCCTTTTCCACGATGCGTACAAGCTTTGCAGGACTGATTTCTTCATAGCTTAAGAGCAGTCTTGTAATTTCCCTCACTGTCTTTAAAGATAATGTACCGGCTTGGACCAATTCTTTAAACAAACTCTTTGCCCCGTAGATGCTATCTCCATCTTGAGCCAAAAGTGCTACTACAAAGCTTAAAAACAGTTTGGAATAGGGCGTAGCCTCCCCTTCCAGAGGAGCGTTGTTTCCTCCGCGCCAGTTTCTACACTCGCTGACTACAATCTTCCCTTTTTCCTTATCATAATGAAGCCATACTTCTTTTTCAGCGTCTATTTTGCCGTTTCGGTCTCCCCTACGGTCTACCTTAGTTCCTGAAACCTGCCCCTCATGAGCTAAACCATATAACCATCCGGCAATAACCACTTGATAGGAACAGTCTGAATCCTCCGGTAAATCCAAGTCGAATTGAAAAACTTTTTCGTTTTTTCGAAGTTCCAGTCCTTTTACCCGAAAAGTAACATGGTCTTCTATAAGTTCTTTTCCCTCCGGTAAAGGAAGCCATCCTTTCTCAAAATCAGCAGGGGGCTTTACGGAAGCTATTGTTTTACTCTTTGATGTATTGTCTATAGTTCCTTGATTCTCTCTTAAGCCTTTATCATTGATTAAGCTTATATCTTCATTTAAAGCCGCATGATCTTTTCGGCCGGAGTTTTCTCTTAATCCTGCGTTTTTATCACTCTGTATCTGCTCTATCTCTATGGAAACCAATTTCTCAAGGATTTCCTTTGCATAGCTTACGGCCTTCGAGGAGCCGATTTTTCCTGCCAAAATGCGGATAGCCTTCATTTCCAGTGCTTCTTTCGAGGCAAGATTTTTTTCTACCGCAAATATCACCTCATCCAGATAATCTCTTAAAAACTTTACAATCTCCGCAGTTCCGGCCAAGAATCTGGGCGAGTTTAAGGATTGCTCCACTGTGTCGCAGGCTGCCTGCCATAGCAAACTCAGCATCCCCTCATTTGCCAAAAAGTCCATGGCAGCAGCAAGATTTGCCAGGTTGGACAGTTCTCCGCCACTCCAATCCAGATAGGAAATATCCGCTAGCCCCGGAAGCAGAAGGCCTCTCTCCCAGGCTTCTCGATTTGCTTTTAGTGCCTCCTCCGCATTTTCATCGCTGAGCCTTCCGAATACTGCAATCCAGTTCATGAGAGCCCCCTTACTTAGGGGCTTTCTCCTTCTTGCCAGCTGTCGCATAATGATGCCTTGTCCATGGTAAACTTCGAAATCTCTATGCACCGCCGTAAGGGAATAATCTCCCCAATTCGGGAAAATCGAAAACAGTGCGTTATGACTGTAAGACAGTCTATAAGGTAGTGCCTTAATGCTTTCCGGCATGTTCAATTCTACCTTCCAATAGGGCGTTTCTCCCGGGAAGAAGTCCGGCTCTACATAGGGGTCATGCAAATAAGCTGCAATCAACTCCCCCAGTAAAATGTCCTTTCCCTCTTCATCCTGCAAAAATTCTCCGGAGGGAAGCTGGATTTTTAAGTCAAGCTCCTGTAGCTTTTCCACACATTTGCTTCTTTCTTCCTTGCATTTGCTTATATCTTCCTGTGAAAATGTCTCCATATCCAACCGTGTCAACGCAAGCTGTAAATCCGGCTCCGATACATAAGAGAATTTTTCCGCTCGGTACAGACTTAGCCGCTCCAGGAAATCCTCTACGGAAATGCTTAAGTCTTCAAAGCTTGGGGTGCTCAGTAAGCAGGGCCATTGTCCCATGGTATGAAAAAGTAGCTCTCTTCGCATCGTTAAGAGATCCCGATATTGAATCTTTACAATTTCTTTCTCCCCCTGCCAAAACCTTTGCCGGCTTTCCTCCACCGGCTTGATTTCTATTCCTCTTGCCCATTTCCCCAGCGTCCATAAAGTGCCGGAATCGCTGTTGGGTATTCCCAGAAGACTCATTTTGGCTTCTTCAGGATTTTTGTATGCGATTTGATTTGCCAAGGCAAGGAACTGTTCAAAAAGAAGATCTTCCACGCACTCCTTTCTATCGGAAAGCAGGGCAACCATGTCGGTTAAGCTTTCCGCCGTTTCCTCTCCCAAGCTAAATCTTGGAACTTTCCAAAGCTTGGGGCATTCTCTCCACAAGCCCCGCAATTCTTTTGTACTCTCTTCCTGTTCCAACACTAGCCCCCAGGACAGAGCCAATTTTTCTGCAAGACCGGCAATACTCTTATCCTCATCCTGCAAATACAGGGAAAGCCATTCAGCAAAATCATTGGCAGATTTTGGCTTCTCTCGTTTTAAAAGCGAATTTAAAAGCATCTTCTTCGTTTTCTTGACCTTAGCGGAAGTACAAGAAATAAGTACCGGATAAAGAAGTTCCTCGGAAATATTTTCTATAAGAACGGGAGCAATTCGCTCTAAAAGAGGGCTTTCCCCCAGTCCCAGTAGCGGAATAAGATTTTCCGCTCGTTCAAGGAAATCCTTTTCTGTACAGCCAAGCTTATCCAAAAGCTCTACCCATGCTTTTCTGTCGCCGGGTCTTTTCGCAATATAAAGCGCATCAAAGATATACTCTTTTGCCGCTTCTTTACTAAGCAAATGATTCTCTACTCCAAAGAAAAGCAAATCGGGAAAGGGTCCCGTTCCTGGCATATTTAGGGAAATTCCCTTTTCGATATGCTCTATAAATCTTCCAAGAATTTCTTCCTTCTCCAAAGTAAAGCTATCATCAAATAGATAATCTTTTTTTGTCTCCAGCAATATCACAGAAGAAGCGGCTGCCCAGTCCTTCATATACTCCACGGATTCCGGAATAGGGAGATTCATCCTGTGGAGAAGTTTCAGGCAGAGCATACCAAGGACGGAGAGGGAATGCTCCCATGCCCTCCTATTGCCGCTTTCGGCAGCGGAAATGAAATGCGCTGCATAGTTCTCACCTCTAGCCATAATTGCCTGAAGAGCAGTCTCATCTCCCCGGCCTATCACATTTGCCGCCCTCTTCGCCTCCACACCGATACGAATGGCAAAGACAGCAAGCTTTTTAAGGTCAACATCTTCAACATCTATAACCGGAGCAAAGCCGTAGCGGTTCTCGGATAATTGTTTGACCTGTACCCATTCACCGGATTTTAGCCCATCCCTAGCAATAGCTTGCTCTTCCTTCGTTCCTATCCCGAGGGATAAAATATTTTCATATTCTGTTTCCTCATACCCTAAAGAACGATAGATTTCAACAGCTCTTTCCAGTTTGCTTGCCATAGTAAACTCCTTTATCTGCTTGCCTACTATATTTTAATCTTTTGACCATATTTCCTGCCTGCTTAGAATTACAGTCCCTGTCTTAATTTTACTGCCAAAATGTGCTTGCAAGGCCCCCTGCTGTTTCGATGCTTTAAATACCACGTACAAGTGCATTTTGCATTTTCCACTCCGGATCCTTCCGGGTAAATCACTCTGTAGTTTGTCTCCCCCGACTTCACATACCAAAGGGAATCCTCCACAAAGACAGTGTCCTCCATGAGCTTTTTTGCCGCCACAAGTCTCGGATTGTCCTTTAAGACTCTATCCGGGTCATCAGGAAGCTCTCTATGGAAAAATGCATTTTCATGAACATCAAAGCCCAGTTTTCCGGAAACAGCCAGAAGCTCCATAGCATCATGAATATTATTCTTATCCACGCCTAAGGATGCAGAGATTTTTTCAAGTTCAATTCTTGACTCAAAATTCAGTTCATTATCAATTCTGTCGGCACATTCCAAAGTCTCTAAGTCTGAAAGTGCTTCCAGCAAAGCCCCTTCTCCAGAATAGCCTTCATAGCTCTTAGCTGTAAGGCTCAGGGTAATGCTCGCACCACTCATGCATACCTCTATCATCATTTGCCCGGGAGCAGACCCTTCCGGAGCATAAAAGTTAATCCTGTTCGCATGGCTCATGAGACGCTTCAGCCCGCTAAGCCGATGAAGACCGCTAATATATACGCTGTCTTTTTCTTCCCTATTCTTCAATATTGCACCGGTTTTTGTGGGGCATAGCCATCCGGATTGTTCCCTACCGGTAACAGGAGGAAGCCCTGCAATAAAGGCCTTTGCCGGCATTCCTTCCAGGTGAAATTTGTATTTCATTTTTTGATGAAGCACGGCGCAATTTCCCAAAGCTCGAATCCAGCGATCCGGCATTTGCACGGGGCGCTCTATCAGGATATCCGTAAGCAAGGTTCCATCCGAAAGCTTCTTACTGTGTAAGCTCTTCCAGCCCTCATCGCCGATAAGAAACTTTAATCTATCTCCCTGTTTGATTTTACAAAGGGCTTGTCTTAGTTTGACGCCTATATCCACATTGGTAGTACCGTAAAGGATTTCTCCATCCAAAGCACTTTGGAATATATCCAGCCTTGCATAAACACCGTTACAAGCCGAAAAGCATTCCGCTCTAAGCCTATCCCCCTGGGCAGAAAGTACCGGATCCTTCTTCGCTGCAGGCACATACTGAAAATATCTTGTGCTCACAATATCTGCAAGGGCCAAAAGCCCTCCCGCGATAATCGCAGGATTCACGATTTCTCCATGAAAAAACAAGGGATTTTCCTCTATCCCTTTGGGGGTGAGGGCCGGCGCTATGGATAAAGCTAAATTGCCGTCATACAGGCCGGATATGCTTTTAAATTCTCTCATACGATGCTCCTATCATGACAAATAGAGGGGCTGTCTAGTTATTTTATCCCACAAGGATATTTTCATCCCTGAGGAAATGCTCTATCCCCACATACTGGATTCCATTATCATCTTTCCAAGGTTTTAAATAGTCTTTGACCACAACCATCTTTTTAAAAGAATCCGGTATTCTGAGAAGAGATGCGATTTCCTGCTTTTTCTTTTCCGGATCTGCAATGCTTAGTGCCGACTGAATGTAGTACCTGTCATTTCCCCTATTAAGCACAAAATCCACTTCTAACTGTTTCCGTACTTTTTTATTCTCTTCCATAGTTGCAATCTCTACGACTCCAACATCTACATCAAAGCCTCGCCGTATCAAATCATTATAGAGAACATTCTCCATCAAATGTGTTTCCTCGATTTGTCTAAATCCAAGTCTGGCATTCCGTAACCCTAAGTCAGTGTAATAGTATTTGGACGGTGTCTTAATATACTTTTTTCCCTTCACATCATAACGCTTTGCCTTTTGAAGCAGATAGGAATCCTCAAAGTAATGCAAATATCTATCAATGGTATCCGGTGCAAGGGATATATTTCTTTCACTCTTAAAGGTATTGGACAGTTTCCCGGGATTTGTCAATGAACCAATCCCGGATGCCAGGATATCAAGAAGTATAGCCAGTACCTCTTCGTCGTTCTTGATCTTATTTCTCTCCATGATGTCCTTAAGATAAGTTCTTTCAAATAGATCTCGAAGATATTTACTTTTCCGTTCATGCGTATCCATTTCCAAAATCATCGGCATTCCGCCGTAGGTGTAATACTCTTGCCAGGCCTCCCGCTTATCTCCTTCATAAGCATCATAAAACTCAGCAAAAGAAAGGGGAAACACTCTAATTTCATCTCCTCTATCCCTAAACTGTGTAAGCACATCTGACGAAAGCATTTTAGAGTTACTGCCGGTCACATAGACATCCACATTTTTTATCTTCAAGAGACCCAGAACCACATCTACAAAACTAATCTTTGCTTCTTGATTGTCCACATATGGATTCTTTACTTCGGAAACCAGCTGTATCTCATCTATAAATACATAAAAAACCTTTTTTGCATCTGTAATTTGGCTTCTAATATATTCATCCAAATGAAGTGGATCTCGATATTTCATATTTCGCAAATCATCCAACTGTATCCCTATAATCTGTTCCTGAACAACTCCTTCGTCTAAGAGATGCTGACGAAACAAGTCAAAAAGAAGGACTGACTTGCCACTTCGTCTAAGACCGGTAATAATCTTAACTCTTCCGTTCTCTTTTAATCTCATCAGCTCATTAACATATTGTTTTCTTGGTAGCATATCTATCTCCATGATTTTTTTGCAGATTGGAACATTTTTTTCATCTATATAAAACAGATTATATTCTAAATTGAACTTCAATCAAGATGTTTATACGATTTTTTTGTTCCAATCTGCATTTTTTTCATACAGAAAAATCCCAAAACAATTGAATATGTAATGACGCATATTCCTGCTATCTGTTTTTTACTTTCCTGATTCTTTAAACATAGAGGAAAATCGCCTTTTTTACGCAAATCCCCACTTAAAGAAAGCTAAATTCAGCGCAAATCCCCATTCGTAAAAGTGTGTTTTCTACGCAAATCCCCATTTAATATCCATAAATCGGAAGAACCTGCTAAAGATTAAATTCCGGGATATTTGCATCCGAGTCGTCTATAAAGTCGAATACACAGCCACTGTGATGAAAATCATCGTTATTTCCGCACGAGCAGACGAGCAGGTATATATAGAGGCTACCAAACGGAGAACGAAGCACGAACTGTAATCTAAATATTGTTATGACCAAAAGAAGGACTGCAAAAAATTGCAGTCCTTCTTCATGTGAAAGTATTTTGATTCACAACATTCAAAAACTCTTACAAATTTGCTATTCAACTTATCCTTAGCATTTTTATTTCTTCAAAATTTCATTAACGTTTTCCTTGGTATACACTACATTCGTTGCAATAACTTCCTTAGGAACAGACTGTCCGTAAATCAAATTTGAGCAAAGGTCTGCAGAAATCTTACCCTGATCCTCAGTTCCCTGGGAAACTGTTCCTGTCATACCACCGTTAACAATGGCATTCAATCCATCAGAGGTAGCATCTACACCATAAACTTTAATCTTATCTGTAAGTCCTGCCTCCTTAACTGCCTGCGCTGCACCAACTGCCATGCCGTCATTCTGAGCTACAACAGCCTGAATGTCGGAGGATGTAAGCCAGTTCTCAGTAAGGGTTAATGCCTTTGCAGTATCCCAGTCCGCACTGTCTGATGCAATTACCTTCACATCCGGATACCCTGCAAGAACAGAATCAAAGCCTTTAGAACGTCCAACCTGTCCGTCTGATCCCATTGGGCCGAGAAGCTCAACAATATTTCCCTTTCCGTCAAGGTCTTCCATAACCTTCTTCATTAATGCAGCACCTGTAGATTCATTATCTGCTCCAACAAATGTATCTGCAGCATTCTGATCACTGATTCTCTGGTTTAATATAACAACTTTTACACCGGCCTTCTCCGCATCCTTTACCGCTTTCACGATGCCGTCTGTAGATACCGGCTCGATGATGATTCCGTCTACGCCGAGTGTTACTGCCTGTTCAATCTGACTCACCTGTGTTGCTACGTCATTCTTTCCATCATAGATTTTGAAGGAATCTCCTGTGTAGCCAAGCTCTTCCGCTTCTTTTTGTACGGAAGAGGATAAAGTCTTTACAAACTCATTAGTCATGTGAGACATAAAGAGTGCCATAGACTTCTTTTCCTCATTTTTCGCCCCGCTAAACTGTTCTGCTTTAGCATCCTTTACAACATCAGAAACTTCCTGTTTTTCTGTCGAAGCCTCCTTGCCCGCTGCTGTAGTTGCCTCAGCTTCTGCCTTTGTTTCCGCTGCAGTAGTGGTTTTACTGTCGGAAGCTCCTCCACAAGCGGTCATCATCAATGACACGGCAAGAAATAAGCCTACAATAATTCTTTTCTTCATAATTTCCTCCTTAAAAATATAGTGTTTATGCGCTCGTCTTTTTACCTCTTAAATCAAGATATACAGCGACCGCAATAATGATTCCTTTGATAATTTGTTGGAAGTTGGATGAAACCCCTAAAATATCTAATCCGTTACTAATCAATGCCAAAAGTAATGCACCGATAATGGTTCCATACCATTTTCCCGAACCACCGGACATACTTACTCCGCCGATAACTACTGCAGCAATGGCATCCATTTCATAGCCTACACCAACCGTGGGGGAGCCTTGCATGGTTCTGGATGCAATCAGTAAGCCTGCAATACCGGAAAACACTCCGCAAATAATATAAACTCGAAGCAACATACTTTTTACATTGATTCCGGAAACTTTTGCCGTAATACTGTTTCCGCCGATAGCATAAACATGACGTCCAAATACAGTTTTGTTTAAGATAAATCCACTAAATACGGCAATGAGTAAAAAGTAAAGTACCAAAATCGGAATCACATTTGCAATAGAAATCCCTGCAATGCCTTCAAACTGTTCCTGTAATCCAAATACCGGAGAGCCCCCACTGAGGATCAATGCTGCACCTCGCACAATGGACATGGTTGCCAGCGTAATAATAAAGGGCGGTAATTCTGCATAGGCAGCCCCAAAACCGTTGATAAGTCCAATCAGTGCCCCGGTTCCCAATGCCCCTAGAATCGGAAGAATGATAGGAATGCCTTGCATTTGAGCCAGATAGGCTGCAACAACGCCTGACAATGCGACAACAGATCCTGCAGAAAGATCGATGCCTCCGGCAATAATAACAAACATCATTCCGCATGCCAAAACGCCATTAATAGAGGCTTGCTTTACCACATTGATTAAGTTTCTGGGTTTAGCAAAAGCATTAGGAGAAAGTATCATCAGAATAATTACCAGCACTATAAAAACAACAAATATGCCGTAATTCTTGAAGTTTATTTTTTTGCGATTCATTGTGTCATTCCTCCTTTTCTTGCAGATGCAAGCCTCATGATTGCTTCCTGGTTAAACTCATCTTTGTTCAACTCTCCGGTAATATATCCTTCAGACATTACATAGAGACGATCACAAATTCCCATCAATTCCGGCATTTCTGAAGAAATCACAATAATCGCTTTCTTTTGTTCCGACAGAACATTGATCAGTTCATAAATTTCATGTTTCGCACCAACGTCTATTCCTCTGGTAGGTTCATCAAAGATAAGAATTTCCGGCTCTCCTAAAAGCCACTTTGCTAGAACCACCTTCTGTTGATTTCCCCCACTTAGATTTCCTACAAACTCATCCCCATTTGGTGTTTTAATACGTAGCTTCTTGATGTATTCCTCAGTAACTTCCCCTTCTTTTTTATCCTGAATGATGCCATGTTTACTTATTTTTTCCGCCAGAGACACCATTGTTACATTTTCTTTTATACTTCCAATCAAATTTAATCCTGATCGCTTGCGATCTTCCGTAGCAAATGCAATCTTATGACGAATAGCATCTTTGGGATTATGAATTTCTATTTCTGCTCCATTAATGCGAAGCTTCCCCTTTTCCCTTGGGGAAACTCCAAAGAGTGCTTCCATTGTCTCACTTCGACCGGAACCTACTAAACCGGCAAATCCCACAACCTCGCCTTCTCTTATCTGAAAGCTAACATCCTTTACATATTTTCCACTTGCAAGATTTTCGACTTCAAATAACACCTTGCCAGGATGATTGGTTTTCTTCGGATAAACATCCTGAAGCTCTCTACCCACCATTGCACGGATCAAATCTTCCTCTGTAAAGTTTTTGGTCTCATCTACACGTATCAGGTGACCGTCACGAAGTACTGCGATTTTGTCTGAAATTTTGAAGATTTCATCCATCTTATGAGAAATATAAATAATCAAAACACCGGCTTTTTTCAGCTTTTCTATCTGTTCAAAAAGAATTGTAGCCTCTGCTTCCGTAATTGCCGAAGTAGGCTCATCCATAATAATCACTTTTGCATGAACAGAAATCGCTTTTACTATTTCAATCAATTGCATTTGGGCAACAGAGAGATTTCTCATCAAGTCTTTTGCATCAATTTTAATCCCTACAGAATCCAAAAATGCCTGTGCCTGTTTCCGTTGTTCATCCATATCAACGCGAGCAGGAATCCCCTTCTTTTTGATTTCTCTTCCCAGAAAAATGTTTTCAGAAACCTCCATATCCAATAGTACATTCAGTTCCTGATGAATCATGACAATTCCCTTATCCATAGCAGCCTTGGGACTTTGAAATTGCTCTTTATTTCCCTCCAGAAAGATTTCTCCACGATCTGCTTGGGCAATTCCCATCAGAATTTTCATCAGAGTAGATTTTCCGGCTCCATTTTCTCCCATAAGTGCCAGAACTTCACCACCTTCTGCACTAAAGGAAATATCGTCCAGTACTTTTACCCCCGGATAATCTTTACTGATATTTCGCATTTCTAAAAGATGACTCATATATTTACCTCACAGCTAGTTCCTAATCATCTACTTTCATGCATCCAAGAAAAGTTTCCCCATCATTTCTTCCAAATACAATGCATATCAATAAAATATATTTAACTTAATTGTGTATATTATGGATATAACATGGGCTATTTTTGATAATATTATTGTTATGTTTTGGATTATAATTCCTTGTAATGAGACAGTCAATGCCGACTATCATATTCGTGATTTTACATACATCTCCATGGTTATAATTATTTATTATTACCCAATTAATTTATATTAATAATTAACTATTTCAAATAAAGCCACCATAGCTTTTTATATTCCATCACTTGAACAACCGCATACGTTTACTTTGGCCAAACAAATTAATTTATAATTTTGTAGTAAAAATACATAAATATCAATTTAATGTGTAGATACTTCAAGGAGCTTATTATGATACTTTACTATCAAGATTGCATTGATAAATACTGTAGTGATTACAGGCTAAAAAAGGACTTTTTGACGAAAAGCTTTTAAAGGAAAAAAGTATAAAATAATTCGCTGATGCATAAAATTGCCTGAGAAACAAGAAACAATTATTCTGCCCAATTCTCAATTCTCAGAGCACTCACTCTGGAAAATTCTTTCACGTTATTCGTTACAACTGTATATTCAAGAGACTGCGCATGACCTGCAATCATCATATCGAGAGGATCTATAGGTGTTCCTTTCTTCTCCAAATCTGCTCTAATCTTCCCATAACAATCAGCCGCCTCCACATCAAAACCCAGAATCTCCACATTCGCTAGAAACATGGAGAGTGCCAATCTATTCTTCTCCACAGCTGCACTCTTTTCTACACCATGCACCAACTCGGCGTATGTGACCGATGATATACACACATCCTCAGGATGAATAGTCTGTATTTTTCGAAATACCTTTTCCGGCTTATGCTTTATTACATAAATGCAAATGTTGGTGTCAAGCATATACCTCATAGCTCGTCACGCTCCTGTACTATATCTGTTGTTCTTCCGTCCGCCATGAAATCATCTGAGAACATATCTATTGCTTTCATAAATGAATCCCACTTGTTTTGTTTAGGAAGCAGAATAACAATATCACCTATCTTATTTACCACTACCTCATCTGATGAAAACCGGCACTCTTTAGGAAGTCTGATTGCCTGACTTCTTCCATTTTTAAAAACCTTTGCAGTCATCATATCTATCACCTTCCTTTTTCTTGTAATATGCACAAAAATATATACCATGATATATACTAAGTCAAGAAAAGCCTTTCTACATATCCTATTTTTGTGTTTTTTCTTATATCTCTTTTCTTTTTAAGTAAATCGTACAATGGTACCCCTATAATCTTTCCCTGCACAATCTCTTCGGCTAAGTGCTGCTCTAGAAACAAGAACTTTAGATGATTTTTTTGTTCCAATCTGCATTTTTTTCATCCAGAAGAATACCTGTTGCATGAAAATCTTTCATAAATCTCTCTAACTAATACAAACAGAAGTATGAAATGGTGTAAATACAGTCTTCCTGTTCGATATTGTTTTTTGAAAATAGAATTCCATGTCTGATACCCGAATAATGATTTAAAGAAAAATCTACTGCCTCGCTTCCGACAATGCACATAACATCGATTTATTGTAATTACTTTTTATCGTCATTTAATAATGTTCAACTTGATTCTCATCTTTAACATGCCTATACTAGAGACAAACGGAGGTAATTACTATGGCATATACAGCAGATATTCTCGACAGTCTTGTTCCTATTACACAGTTTAACCGCGGTCAGGCTTCCAGGATTTTTGATCGTCTTCATACCGAAAGCCAGCTCATTGTTTTAAAAAACAACCAGCCGGCGGCTATTATCCTGTCTCCATCTGAATTTCAACGTCTGAGTGAAATCGAAGAAGACTATACTTTGCTCCTTGAGGCAACAAGACGCCTTAAAGAAGATTCTTCTTCCACGTCTTCCCGAGAAGAAGTGATGTCTGAACTTAATATCAGTGAGTCAGAGCTTGCTGCCGCAGGGGATGTAGTGATTGAATGAGCTGGCAAGTCGAATATTTGGAAGAGGCCAAAAAGGATCTGAAAAAGCTGGATCGAAGTGCTCAAATTATCGTTATCTCCGCACGAGCAGACGAGCAGGTATATATAGAGGCTACCAAACGGAGAACGAAGCACGAACTGTAAGCTACATATTGTTATGACCAAAAGAGGGACTGCAAAAAATTGCAGTCCCTCTTCATGTGAAAGTATTTTGATTCACAACATTCAAAAACTCTTACAAATGTGCTATTCAACTTATCCTTAGCATTTTTATTTCTTCAAAATTTCATTAACGTTTTCCTTGGTATACACTACATTCGTTTCAATAACTTCCTTAGGAACAGACTGTCCGTAAATCAAATTAGAGCAAAGGTCTGCAGAAATCTTATCCTGATCCTCAGTTCCCTGGGAAACTGTTCCTGTCCGTCTGATCCCATTGATCCGAGAAGCTCAACAATATTTCCCTTTCCGTTAAGGTCTTCCATAACCTTCTTCATTAATGCAGCACCTGTAGATTCATTATCTGCTCCAACACCGGAACGAATTGTCGAAAACATTCTCGGTCAAGCAGTTTTCTTCTGCTGACGAAGAATGAAGTTCCGCAGGACGCACATACTCCCGATAGGAGAGTATAGAAGTGCACCCTTTAGTTCCTAAAGGGATTTTATCAGTTCGACAAACTGGAATTTGTTTGTACAATGTTCAAGATATAACTGTTATTATGTCTTGATTAGAGTACAAACTCATATAAGAGGAACTTCCTCGGTACTCCAATATCAACATATGTGATTTCAACCTTATCCACATACTTAAATCCAAATGACATATACATTTTCTGTGGAATATCATTTCCCTCTATGCAATCAAGACGAATTGATTTAAGCTTTCTTTCCCTTGCTGTGTCTATTGCGTGTTGAACTAACTGCTTCGAGTATCCACGACCTCCATATTCCGGAAGGACACGCAAGGCATGAAGAACTACTGTCTCATTATCATTTGCATCAATAAGCCATTTAACTGCGTGATACGCCTCATCACGATCATGATTCATAATATACGCCGCAACAATTCGACCATCTTCAATACCGATAAACTGATTTTTCTCTTTGATTGCATCTTTGATCATTTCATCCGGAGGGAAACCACCTTTATCTCCCTCCGGCAGAAAATCTTTTCCGCTCAAAACTTTACACATACCGTCATAAAACTGTCGCAATTCTATAAAATTTTTCTCTTCTGCATATCTGATAATCATAGAAATCTATCCCTCCAACTTCCGATTTGTTGCACAATTATCGTATTCAAATTATACTATAAACCTTGTGAACAATTCTACCGCAGCTTTGGACTATGATGGAGTAAACTTACTGTCAGTTAGCGAGCTTCAAAAATACACCTTGATAAAGGTCCTCAACTTTTCAATTATCTTATTATCATTTTTATGTCATATCAAAATTTTATAATAAACAGTAAGAATATTTTATTTTCTCCCATAAAAAAGGTTCTGCACCTCATTGCAATCACCTCTGTAATTATACTTTCTATTCATTGAAAATTTCTGTCCATTACAGCAGATTTACCTCAATGTTTGCAACATTAAAGACTTCTTTTTCCCTATCAAAATTGCGATCAAAGGGATAATGAAAACAGGTAAGAACATAATCTCCTCTTCTTCAAACATGGAGGACATCTTCTTCATACTAAGCTCCGGATCTGCAACAGCTTTCTTATGTTTATGCAGAAACACCATCCAGAGAATCCCCTCCATCAGCTTTGCGTTAGTGTAGAAACTGGTTCCCTCAAAAAATAGATGGTTGAATGCAATATCATCATATTTGAGAAGCTGTAGAAGAACCCCCCACCCAGTGAAGCTCCGTATTCGAAAGAGAGCTCCGTGATATTTTTTTCAGCCAAATACTCATGGATCTGTTTTGCCTCGTCAGCAGCACTTTTATAAGTATCCTTATCGGCATCGCCGTGCGCTGAGAGATCCGGTGCGAGATAACGGTATTCCTCTCCAATGATGTCAGCAATAAATGTCTTCATACCGTTTGCTGACGAAAGCATCGGATGAATCAGAAGAATCACGTCCTCTTTTTCGTTATTCCAATCATGCATTATCATTTTCGAAATACCTCACAAGGAATCCCATAGTTATTTGAATTCATTTCTGTATTATATTCCAATATCATACTGTTTTACATTAACAAATTCATTTTCTTGGTTTTACAGTAAAAATACATACAACAATTATTAGTGTGTATTTTTACTGTAATTAGTTCTTTATTTTTCCTTTGAATGAAGCTATAATTAAAGCTAAACTATACATAAAACAATATTGTGTGTATATATACTTTAAGGAGTTTATCATGATACTTTCCTATCAAGAATGCCTCGATAAATATGGCAGTGATTACAAGTTAAAAAAAGAACTTTCCGACGGAAAACTTTTCATGGAAGAAAAAGGATTGTACTCCACTAAGCGAAATGCCACCGAGCTGGATCTTATTATGAAAAAATATCCTAGAGCAGTCTGTACCGGATATAGTGCATTTTATTATCATGCTTTAACAGATGTTATTCCGGAGCATTATTATCTTGCAACAATTAGAACAGACACACGAATCCGAGATACTCGTATAAAACAATCCTATGTTAAAGAAGAACTCTTTAGAGCAGGTATCGATACGCTTAAATACAACAGTTCAACAATACGAATTTATAACTGTGAACGAATGTTAATTGAGCTCCTTCGATTCCGCTCCAAATTACCTATGGATTATTATAAGGAGATTATTCGAAATTATAGAAAGTTATCCTCAAAAATGGATTTTAACCTAGTGGAAGACTATGCCTTAAACTTCCGAAATACTTCAAGTCTGATGGATATGGTACAAAGGGAGGTGCTTTAAATTGAATTTGTACAACGAAATCAAGAAGATAAAAGAACGGGGTTACAACGAAGCCAGTGCTCAATCAAAGCTGGGACAAGATATTATTTTAAAGGCTATCCATGACAGCGGAATGGCCAAAAGTACTACCATCAAGGGTGGAGTAGTCATGAGAAGCCTCTCAAACAATTCTCGAAGAGCAACCCAAGATCTCGACCTTGATTTTATTTGCTATTCTATCGGCGAAGAATCTATACGGAAATTTGTAGAACAATTAAATTGCATTAAAGGACTTACAATTAAACTTACCGGCAATATCACAGAATTAAATCATCAAGATTATAAGGGAAAGCGTATCACCATTTCTCTTGTAGATACCGAAGAAACAACCATATCCTTAAAGATGGATATCGGTGTACAGAGGGATCTCTCCATGAAACAGGACGAGTATACCTTTGTACTTGATTTTCAGGAGGATACTATAAAACTACTGGTTAATTCTCCTACACAAATATTTTTAGAAAAGCTTAAATCTATACTGCGTTTTGGAAGCCAAAATACTCGATATAAGGATATATTTGATATTTGCTATTTAAGTGATTTTATTAAAATAGAGCAGTTAAATAGTTTTATGCCCAAATACATTTATGATGATCCTACATTACATATATCTTCTAAAGACGATATATTAAATCGTATCCATCGTATATTCCATAACTCACAATATTTAAACAATTTACAAAAATCCGAAAAGAACTGGCTTGATATAACCACCGAAGATGCTATAGATAAAATTCTAAAATGTCTTCAAAAATTAGATTAACGAAGAGGAAATGCAAATCTTTCTGTCTCTCTTCTTAATTCTGATTTCTTGATTTTTTTAATAATATCTAATATGCTAAAACAATCTTTATAGAATATTTTTGCCAAGTTTATACATTAAGGGATTGAGGTTGGCTATGAAAAAGATTGAACCACCCTACAGCCTTGATTTACAAGGGGTGTAGGGCGGTTTTTATCAATACGTTTTTCCTATAAGCCAACTCTTAATATAACTTCGCTCCTGCCGGAATATGGTTATCTACCATCAGCAAGTGCAACTCTTCCTCATCACTATCCTTCTTCTGGTTAATGGCGGAAAGTAGCATACCGCAGGACTCTACTCCCATCATTGCTCTTGGGGGAAGATTGGTGATGGCAATCAAGGTCTTTCCAACCAGCTCTTCCGGCTCGTAGTATGCATGAATTCCGGAAAGGATCGTTCTGTCGCTTCCGCTTCCGTCATCCAAGGTAAACTGTAAAAGCTTCTTACTCTTTGGAACAGGAACACAATCCTTTACCTTTACCGCACGGAAGTCAGATTTACTGAAGGTCTCGAAATCCACAGTCTCTTCAAACAATGGCTCGATTTTCACATTGCTGAAATCAATCTTATTATTTGGAGTAAAGAAACCGGTGTTGGCATTTCCTGCCTCGCCCTCTTCTCCCTTCTTTCCCTCATCCTTCTTCTCTAAGGACTTCATTGTGGGGAAGAGCAGTACGTCACGGATAGATGCCGCATCGGTAAGAAGCATTACCAGACGGTCAATACCGTAACCAATTCCTCCAGTAGGAGGCATTCCGATTTCCATAGCGTGTAAGAAATCTTCGTCGGTGTGGTTTGCTTCTTCATCTCCCGCATCCGCCAGAGCATCCTGCGCCTTGAAACGTTCTCTCTGGTCGATAGGATCGTTTAGCTCGGAATAAGCATTGGCCATCTCTCTTCCGTAGATAAAGAGCTCAAAACGCTCTACCTTGGATGGGTCAGATGGCTTCTTCTTGGTAAGGGGAGAAATCTCCACCGGATGATCCATAATAAAGGTTGGCTGTACCAGCTTCTCCTCACAGTACTCCTCGAAGAAAAGGTTTTCAATGTCTCCGATACCATGATGCTCTTCGTAGGCAATTTCCTTTTCCTTCGCAAGGGCTCTTGCCTCTTCTAAAGTCTTAATCTGATCAAAGTCAATGCCTGCATATTCCTTGATTGCCTCTGTCATGGTCAAGCGACGGAAAGGACTCTCCAAATCAATGGGAGTTCCCTGATAACTGATGTGCAGAGTCCCGCAAACCTTTTCTGCAAGATAACGGAACATGGACTCGGTCAGCTCCATCATTCCTTCGTAGTCTGTATATGCCTGATACAGCTCCATTAAGGTAAATTCCGGATTATGTCTGGTGTCAATTCCCTCATTACGGAATACTCTTCCGATCTCATAAACTCTTTCCATGCCGCCGATGATCAGACGTTTTAGATAAAGCTCTAAGGAAATACGAAGCTTTACGTCTTCATTTAAGGCATTGTAGTGGGTTTCGAAGGGACGAGCTGCTGCACCGCCGGCATTTTCCACCAGCATCGGTGTCTCCACCTCCAAGAAATCTCTTCCGGCAAGGAAGTTACGGATTTCCCGAAGAATCTGAGAACGCTTCATGAAAACGGTACGACTGTCCTCATTCATAATCAGGTCTACATAGCGCTGACGATAACGGGTGTCAGTATCAGTCAGTCCATGGAACTTCTCAGGAAGTGGGTACAGAGACTTGGAAAGCAGGGTAATCTTCTCTCCGTGAACGGAAATCTCTCCCATCTGGGTCTCGAAAACATAACCTCTAACTTCCACGATGTCGCCAAGGTCCAGCTTCTTAAACTTCTTATATTCTTCTTCCCCGAGACTTTCCCGGCTTACATAAACCTGGATTCTGCCGTCTCTATCCTGCAAATGCATAAAGCTGGCCTTACCCATGACACGCTTGGATAAAATACGTCCTGCAATCACAACCTGCTGATTCTCTAAGCTCTTGAAATTCTCTTTGATCTCAGTAGAATGATGGGTCTGTTCAGCTTTGGTAATTTCAAACGGATCTTCCTTAGCTGCCTGATACTCTGCCAACTTATCATATCTGGCCTTCAAAATGTGGTTCATGTCCACCGGTGCATTTCCCTTTTGCTTTTCCTGCTCTCCCATCCTTCTATCCTTTCTTTACACTGTTCTGTTGCTACTTATTATACTTTCACTAAATTATCCCTTTATAGAAGCATACCTTCTTTGAGACAATTATTTTGAATTGTTCTACTCCGAACGGCTCTTTACTGAACTATTCTTCGTTGGATTTTTCTACAGAAAGTACTTTATATTCCAAAACTCCAGCCTGGGTCTCTACGGTAACCTCATCTCCAACCCTGTGACGCAATAAAGCCATACCTACCGGAGATTCGTTGGAAATCTTTCCCTGTAAAGAGTTTGCCTCTGTGGAACCTACAATCATGTATTCCACTTCTTCGTCAAATTCCTTGTCGAACAGCTTTACCTTACATCCGATATTAATGGTGCCTTCTTCCGCATCATCTACTACTTCCGCATTTTTCAACAAGGACTCGATGGCAACGATTCTTTCTTCGATTTCTCTCTGCTCATCCTTTGCTGCATCATACTCAGCATTCTCAGACAAATCTCCCTGTTCCCGGGCTTCCTTAATCTTTTCTGCAATCTCTTGTCTCTTATTCACCTTTAAATTATGAAGTTCACTCTCTAACTTATTTAATCCTGCCCTGGTAAGGAGGTTTTTCTTTTCTTCAGCCACCTGCTATCCTGCCCTTTCTCTAAAACTGCAATGACGGCTTCTGGAAGACCCAGAAGCCGTTTCATCCAATGATTCGATGTAGTATTCTAGCAACGGAAGCTTGATAAGTCAATGATTTTCCTTGTTTCTTGCGGGATTTTCCAGCTTTTTTTATTCCTTCTTTCATCCTTTTTTCTTCCATTGCCATTTTAAAAAAATCTTTTTTTATTTTCGAAAAATACTAAGCTTTCTCCACTTAAAAGGAAGCGCAAAAACTGCAGTTTCCGCGCTTCTGATGCTTCACAGAAAGAATGATTATAATAAGCTCTTGAACAGCTCCTGAATATCCTCCAGCTTAGGATCTCTTGGGTTTCCGGGTCTGCAAGCATCATCCATGGCAGACTGAGACAGAAAATCTACATCCTCAAGCTTCACAATGTTCTTCAAATCTTTAGGAATACCTACATCCTCAGCCAGCTTCTTTACCGCATCAATCGCAGCCTTTTGGTACTCTTCCTTACTCATCTTCTCTGTATCGGCAACGCCCATAGCCTTTGCCACATCTCTTAACTTCTCTCCTACCGCATCCTTATTGTATTCCATAACGGTGGGAAGGATGATGGCGTTTGCCACACCGTGAGGAGTATCATATAAGGCGCCTAAGCCGTGCGCCATGGAGTGAACTATACCCAATCCGCAGTTAGAGAATCCCATTCCGGTGAGGTACTGCCCTAAAGCCATTCCCTCTCTACCCTCAGGAGTATTTTCCACTGCCCCCCTAAGGGACTGTGCAATCAGCTCAATAGCCTTTAAGTTAAACATATCGGTAATGGTATTGGCCCCCTTGGTGGTATAGCCTTCAATAGCGTGGGTCAGCGCATCCATTCCGGTGGATGCGGTAAGTCCCTTTGGCATACTGGACATCATATCCGGATCCACAAAAGCCACTACAGGAATATCGTGGGGATCTACGCAGACAAACTTTCTCTTCTTTTCCACGTCAGTAATAACATAGTTAATGGTTACCTCTGCTGCAGTTCCTGCTGTTGTGGGAATAGCAAAAATAGGTACTGAAGGCTTGGTTGTTGCAGACAATCCTTCTAAGCTTCTTACATCCTCAAAGGCAGGGTTGGCAATGATAATGCCGATAGCCTTGGAGGTATCCATGGAAGAACCTCCTCCGATAGCAATGATATAGTCTGCACCGGAATTTTTAAATGCAGCTACGCCGCCCTGTACATTTTCAATGGTAGGATTTGCCTTGATCTCGGAATAAATCTCATAGGGAAGCGCTTCCTTATCCAGTAAATCTGTCACTTTTTTGGTCACATTAAACTTAATCAAGTCCGGATCAGAGCAAATGAAGGCCTTCTTAAAACCGCGACGCTTTGCTTCCTCTGTAACACTTAAGATTGCTCCCTTTCCATGATAGGATACTTCATTCAGTACAACTTTGTTTGCCATATTATCCTCCTAATGAAATAAATAAATTCTTTTACACGACTCCCTTTTGCAACATAATATTGCCGTAGAGAGCCTTTTCCGATGTAGCGATAATCAAATAGCAGGTCTTTGCCTCTTCATAAAAAGCAAAGCGCTCAATGCTGCCAATGGATTTTTCTCTGGAATCATACTTTGTCACAATCGCCTTAAACTCCTCCCAGATAGGGGTAGCTACTTGATCTCCCGGTACCTTTTCCATGATTTTCACAGGGCTTTCCGTGTAAGTATCCAAGGGAAAAAGCTGTAAAATCGCATCCAAGATTTCACAAACTCCATGACCGTCCATACGAATCACATGGGCATTGGCTCCCACGGTATGGGAGGGAAAATTCCCATCCGCAATCAGGACTCTGTCTGAATGTCCCATCTCACATAAGCGCTTTAAAAGTTCCGGGGAAAGAATTGCAGGAATTCCTTTTAACATCTTTTCCTCCTTTTTTATAAACGAGGCATCGCCTTACGGCGATACCTCGTTTTCACTGCAGATTTCTAAGTGGAAAAGGACTCAGTCATAACCAAGTGATTTCTCTCTTAAAAGTCTGCCCTATTCCATTTTTAAAGAATGTACTATTTACCTTGTGTTTTAAATTACTCGTAAAGACATGGAGCAATCTTCTCATCTTCCATGTTGTCCTTGTTGTACCAAAGGGCACCGGTATCCACGTCAGATACGCTTTCTCCCTTTGCTGCCTTTACAGCAAGTTCCACTGCCTTGAATCCGATTTGTACAGGATCCTGTGTAACAGAACCAGCAAACAAGCCATCTCTAATAGCCTGTAACTGCTTGCTTCCTGCGTCAAATCCTACTGCAACAACCTTACCTTCACCAATCTTATCCAAACCTTCATTCGCTGTGATAATAGCATTTGCAGCGAACTCATTGGAGCCGTAGATAGCGATAAGGTCGGACTTCTCTAAGATAGCGGAAGCAACTGCAGCACCGTCAGCATCCTTAACTTCTGCAGGGATACCTACATCAATGATAACCTTTGCGCCGGACTTTTCCTTCTTCAAGCTGTCGTGTCCTTCTACAGAAACCTTATCTGCCCCGATAAGCTCTGTCATAGCCTCTACGAATCCCTTAGTTCTTTCTACGATAGACTGAGAGTTGGATTCCTGAGCAACTACACCGATTCTTACAGTATCAGATGCACCGTCAATCTTATCCTTGATTAAAGCATAAGTCTCTTTTGCAGCAAGCTTTCCTGCCTCATAGTTGTTGGTGGAAGCATTTGCCTTGATAGCACCTTCCGGAGCATCAGGTACACCGGAGTCAAATCCGATAATGGGAATGCCCTTATCCATTGCATTCTGGATAGATCCAATAGAAGCCTGAGTATCCAGTGCCGCAAGACAGATTGCTGTTGGTTGCTGAGCGATAGCTGCATCCAAGTACTCAACCTGCTGTGCAATAGCAGACTCATTGTCCGGTCCCTGGAAGGAAACTTCTACACCATATTCTTTTCCTGCCTGCATTGCTCCCTTTTCAACCGCCTTCCAGAACTGGTGCTGGAAGCCCTTGGCAATGACGTTAATCTTCTTACCTTCTCCGTCCATCTTGCTTTCAACGCTTTCAGCATTTTGCTCTGCTGCAGAGCTTCCTGCTGCTGCAGTAGTGCCCTCGGACTTTGCGGAAGAACCTCCACATGCTGCCAGAGACAGGACCATCATACCCGCCAGTGCAACCGCCATAATTCTTTTTTTCATCTTTCTTTCCTCCTTATACCTTTCTTTTTCTGTTTAAGATATCCATATACACAGCAAACACTAAAATGATTCCTGTGATAAAGAGCTGATAGTGAGACTGTACGCCGATATAGGGGAAACCGATTTTCAGTACTGTCATGATAAACACACCGATGATGGTTCCCAGGATGGAACCCACTCCTCCGGAAAGGGAGGTTCCGCCGATTACAACTCCGGCAATGGCATCCAACTCAAATCCGTTTCCGGTATTGGGCTGTGCTGTAGAGAATACCGCCACATAGGCAATTCCTGCCAAAGCGGCAAAGAAGCCGGAGAAAACATAAGCCAAGGTTTCATATTTCTTTACATTGATTCCGGAAAGTCTGGTTGCTTCCTTATTGGATCCGATGGATAGGATATATCTTCCAATTCTGGTCTTGTTTAAAACGACTGCCATGATAATGGCACAGAACGCCAAAAGCAAAAATCCTGTAGGGAAGTTTTTGGGGAATATCCCGCCTTCCTTCGTCACCATAAAGATTTCTCTAAACCATGCTCCCTCTGCAGAACCCTGGGGGAAGGAAATGGTTTTTGTCTTAGAAACGATGGAGCCCAATCCTCTGGATACCATCATGGTTCCCAAGGTGGCGATAAAGGCCGGAAGTTCCAAACGGGAAACCAAAATGCCGTTAATCAATCCAAACAAAGAACCGCAAAGCAGAATTACCAATAGTACCAATGGCATTGGCAAACCGTTTTCCATGAGTGTTCCGCCTATTAAGGCACAACAGATGGCTACCGTTCCGATAGATAAGTCAATTCCTCCTGTGGAAATAACAAAGGTAACACCGATTGCCATGAATGCTACATAGTAGGCAGACTTGGAAATGTTAGTAAAGGTGGTTCCTTGTAAGAACTTGTCTGTCAGTAGTGAGAAAACCACACATATAATGACTAGGGCAGCAACTACTACTGCCTGTTGGTTTGAAAATAACTTTTTAATCTTCACCTTTATTCCCCCTGTCTATTCGTAGCACAAGTCATAATGGCTTCCTGGTTGACTTCTGCAATATCCAAGCAACCTGTCACCCTGCCTTCGCACATAACGATGATTCTGTCGCTCATTCTTAAAATCTCAGGCAGCTCCGAAGAGATCATGATAATGGACTTTCCTTCGGAAACCAATCTTTCCATCAGCTCATAGATTTCGCTCTTGGCTCCCACGTCAATTCCTCTTGTAGGCTCATCAAAGATTAAAATCTCCGAATCCTTTAACAACCACTTGGCAATAACCACCTTTTGCTGATTTCCGCCGGATAATTTTTTGATGATTTGGCTAACACTCGGCGTCTTGGTTCTCAATTCTTCCACGTACTTTTCGCTTCGTTCCTTACACTTCTTTTCATCAATGAAGAAGCCCTTTTGGAACTTTTCCAGAGAAGCCAGACAGGTATTTTCCTCAACGGTCTTATCAACCAACAGTCCGTATCTCTTTCTATCCTCGGACAGATAGCCGATTCCTGCCTTTACCGCATCCTCTGTGCTCTGAATATCCACTTCCTTACCGTGAATATAAATTTTTCCGGAATCTCTCTTATCCGCACCGAACAAAAGTCTTGCCACCTCTGTTCGTCCTGCACCCATCAGTCCGGAGAATCCCAGGATTTCTCCCTTGCGAAGTTCGAAGGAAACATCCTTTACGGCCTTGCCCCGGCTTAAATGCTCACATTTTAGGACTACTTCCGCCCCTTCCTTCACCGCCGACTCGGTCTTTGGATCCATAAAGACGGTTCTTCCTACCATCATTTTGATGATATCGTCCTTGGTGCATTCCTTGGTTACCAGGCTTCCCACATACTCCCCGTCTCGCATAACCGTTACTTTATCGGAGATGACATTGATCTCATCCATTCTGTGGGAGATGTAAATGATGCCGGTTCCCTTTTCCCGTAAATCCCGAATGACCTTGAAAAGCTCTTCAATCTCGGAATTACTAAGGGCTGCGGTAGGTTCATCGAAAACAATGACCTTGGCCTGGGTGGAAATCGCTTTGGCAATTTCTACCATCTGCTGCTTTCCTACGGTAAGCTCTCCGATTTTAGCACTGGGCTTAATATGTACATTCAGCTTTTTAAAAAGCTCTTCCGCATCTCTTTCCATCTTCTTATCATCGATAAAGAAGCCGCTCATTCGTTCTTGACCGATGAAAAGATTTTGCGCTACCGTCAAATCATTCATCATATTCAATTCCTGATGGACAATAGCGATTCCTGCTGCTTCCGACTCGGAAACGGATTTATATTCCACTTCTTTTCCTTCAAAGTGAATGCTTCCCTCGTCCTTGGAATAGATTCCTGTTAATATCTTCATGAGGGTGGATTTTCCTGCTCCATTTTCCCCCATCAGAGCTACTACCTCTCCCTTATTTAATTCCAACTCGGCATTCTTAAGTGCTGCAACTCCGGAGAAAGATTTTTTGATATTTTTCATTGATAACAAAGCTTCCATAAAATCTCCCCCCTAGTCTTTTTTCGTGCTCACTCTCTGCCCGTAGGACTTGAATTTTTCAGCCATGAGAGTCATTTCCTCATGGGGTAGAATCACAGGTTCTCCAATCGCCTTAGCCTTGGTATATACCTCGGAGCAATACTCGATTTCTTCGATAATGTTAAAGGCGTTGAGTAAGTCGTTGGCTCCTGCCAAAATTCCGTGATTGGCAAGGATAACCGCCTTTCTATCCTTCATGGCCTCAAAGGCATTTTCCGCAAGCTCCTTGCTGCCGTAGGTAGCATACTTTGCCACCCGAACTGTCTCTCCTGCCACCGCAATCATGTAGTGGGTTGCCGGCAAATCCTCTCTTAAGCAAGCCAGCACAGTTGCATACATGGTGTGGGCATGAATCACCGCATCAATATCATCCCTATACTTATAAGGCATGATGTGCATAGCCCACTCGGAAGATGGAACTCTATTTCCCTCTACCGTATTCCCGTCCAGGTCAATGATAACAATGTCCTCAGGCTGAATCTCAAAAAAATCGATTCCGGAGGGAGTGATTGCTACATTTCCTGTAGCTCTGTCAAAAATACTAAGGTTTCCCCCTGTTCCCTTGGTAAGTCCCGCTTCTACCAATTTCTTTCCGTACTCAATAAGAAGCAGTCTTTCCTTTTCCATTAACATAAGTCTTCCTCTTTTCTTACCGATTCTCTAAAAAGTTTTATCCTCCATTTTCTTGCGAATAGAATAAAACTTCTATAATTTTTAAGCCCCGGCTCCCCTCTACGGGGAGCCTTCAGCATTTTTCTACTTATACAAAGGTCCGTAGTAAGCGCAGGCTCTGTAGTCCTGTCCCTCTAAATCCGCTGTGCCGAAGCCGTTGAAGGAGTGAGGTCTGAAGATTCTTCCCTCTTCCACGTTGTGGAAGGCTACGGGAATTCTCAGCATGGAAGCTAAGGTCAAAAGTCTGTCTCCCACATGACCTTCTACTGTTGCACCATGGTTTGCGCCCCACTTAGCCATTACGTTATATACGGAATCTGCCGCTCCAACCCCAATCTTTGGTGCAAACCAGGTGGTTGGCCAGGTCTTACTGGTTCTCTCATCCAAAATCTTATGAACTTCATCCTCCAGTACACAGGTATGTCCTTCAATCACCTGTAAAGTTGGTCCAACCCCCTCTACCATATTTACACGAATCATGGTTACAGGCATCTCTGCCGCTGTCTTGAAGTGGGAGGAGAATCCGCCGCCTCTAAAGTACTCATAGTCTGCTCTGCACCAATCGGTAGCTTCGCAGCAAGCCTTGATATCTTCCTTGGTAAGATTCCACCATTCCTTCATGGTGCCCTTTCCGTTTGCGTCCTTTGCCGCCGCACTGGCATCTAAGCAGCTTGCCCCGGAGTTAATCAGGTGGATAATTCCGTTCTTTGCATGGCCACTAAGCTCCTTACCGCTGACTCTCTTTACCGCATCCGGAGACCAGTAGGTTCTTACATCGGAGAAGATGGGAGCCTTTCCTGTGGAAAGCCATCCAAACATCATTGCCACACCGTTTAAGGTATCGTTCTCTGTGGCAAAGGGAGTGGGCATCTTCTTTCCGTTCCAGTTAAAACCGGAGGCCATGATTGCCTCGGTAAAGTCCGCATTGGGAAGCCAGTCTGTCCACATTCTCTGTCCCTGGAATCCGCCTGCAATAGCATTTCTTCCCAGGGCCTCTTCATGCCAGCCAAGGGCACTTAACTTTGGATTTCCGTAGAGAATATCTCTGACAATCAGCACATGCTTTACACAGAACTCCCACTGCTTGTCATCCGGAATATATCTGGACTTGGTGATAACTTCGGGGAAATTCTTTCCGGCATTGATATCCATACCTTCTTTACAGTATTCCTTTACCCAAGCCAATGCCTTCTCATATTCTTCATGGTCATAGATTTCCAGATTGATTCTGCGAAGAACCTCTGTCATGTCTACCCACTCTGTTCTCATTCCCAAATACTTTTGCAGGAAGTCTACATTTACCACACTACCTGCGATACCCATGGATACCGCACCGATATTCACATAAGACTTGTTCTTCATAATTCCTACGGCAACCGCAGCTCTGGCAAAGTCCAAAATCTTCTTCTGTACATCTTCTGTGATAGTAGTTTCATCCTTGTCCTGCACTTCGGTTCCATAGATGGAGAAGGCAGGAAGACCTCTTTGTGCGTAAGCCGCCATAACTGCCGCCAGATATACCGCTCCCGGTCTTTCTGTTCCGTTAAATCCCCAAACCGCCTTGATGGTATTGGGATTTAAGTCCATGGTCTCTGTTCCGTAGCACCAGCAGGGAGTAACTGTCAGGGTTCCCACTACATTTTCCTTGGAAAAATACTCCTCGCAGATTGCCGCTTCTCCACCGCCCCCGATGGTTGTGGGAGAAATCACTACCTCCACAGGCTCTCCGTCTGGATAACGAAGATTCTCCGAAATAAGTTTTGCCGCTCTCTTCGCCATGTTCATGGTTTGTTCTTCTAAAGACTCTCTTACGCCACCCCATCTTCCGTCAATGGTGGGTCTAATGCCGATTCTTGGATGATTCATATTGCCTCCTTTATAGTTAAAACACTCTATTACCTTAGATTCTCTTGTCAGAAAGAATACTCCCGAATTTCCGATGCCTCGTAAATCAGCCTTCTTCCCTCTTCCAAACTTCCAATCTCCCCTTCTTTTTGTAAAAGCAGGAGAATATTTCCCAGGGCGGAACTTTCATAAGGTCCTGCCTTGACCTTTAGCCTTAAGTTCTTGGCTATCTTTTCCGCCAGGTACTCTGACCTTGCCCCTCCTCCAATCATCTGAAGTTTGGAGAAAGTCTTGCCTAAAATGCCCTCTATATCCTCTTTCACTTCTCTGTATTTTTCCACCATGCTGGCATAAATCAGAGTAAAGTAGGAAAAGTCATCCTTAGGAGGCTGTCCACCCTTGGCTAGAAGATAAGCATCAATTTCTTGCTTTACCTTTATGCCCTCTCTTCCAAAAACTTCTGCGTCCATGTCCAGTAGACTTTCGGGCTCAGCATCTTTTTGTACAAAGGCTGTAATCTCAGAAAAAGCAATCTTTCTTCCCAGTCTTCCTTCCAACTCCTCCTTGTACTTTTCCAACAGATACAGTCCTGTAATATTTTTAAAGAAAAGAGTTTCCGACTGATAACTAAGCTCATTGGTAAGATTCCTCTCATAGGCTTCTTTACTGACCAATGCCTTCTCTACAGAAGTTCCGATTAAGGACCAGGTACCGCAACTTAGGAACAAGGACGGATTCTCTGCATCTCTTTCCGTCATCAAAAGGGCACTGGCTGTATCGTGTCCGCAAACCGGAATCACGTCTATGGATAAGCTTCTAAGTCTCTCCAGCCTTGCATTCTTGGTATTTCCCTTCCATTCTCCCGCTCGAACAATTTTGGGAACCAACTCCTTCTTTAATTGAAGTTTGGAAAATAGATGGTCGGAAACGGCCTTTTTCGATAAATCGTATAAACCTGTTGTAGACCAAATGCTTTCCTCTCCAATCTTTTCTCCTGTTAAAAGGTAGAAAAGCAGATCCGGAATCATTAAGAGCTTATCAGCCTTCTCATAAACTTCCGCTTCCAAGTTCTTTAAGGCCAGCAGCTGATAGACTGTATTGATGGTCATAATCTGATTTCCGCTGTTTTGGAAAAGCTCAAATTCCTCCATTAGGGCCTTGGCCTCTTCTCTGCCCTCAGAAAACTTTTCATCTCTGTAACAGTGGGGCGCTTGCAGCAGATTTCCCTCCTTGTCAATGAGGCCAAAATCCACGCCCCAAGTGTCAATCCCGATACAGGATACATCCGGATTTTCCAAGATGGTCTCCTCAATCTTTCCGGCAAGACTTTCCCAATCCCAGTAGAGTCTTCCCTCCCTTTTTTGAATCTTATGGGCCATTCGCATGACTTCTTTGGTGCAAAACTTACCATCTTCTATATAAGCTAAAATACCTCTGATGGAGGTAGCCCCCATATCAAATGCCAAAACCTTTTTCATAATCCTATCTCCAAATAATAGCTCTATATCCGAGAAATGCTTAGGAGTAAGCCCTTCCCCGCTACTCCTTATAAATGATTTTTCAAGTCATTTTTTAATATCCAGAATATAGCATATTTCATAAAATAATTATATCTTTGAACATTTTATTGGAAATATTTCCTATTTCTGTGCTATACTGTCCAAGAATGAACATTTTTGTTCATGGCGAATAAGGAGAAATAAATGGGGATAAATGAAAGAAAAAGAGAAATTGTAGAAAGCCTCAATCAACATAACGGCTTTGCCAGTATCAATTACCTAAGCAAGAAGCTTTATGCTTCCCGTTCTACGATTCGAAGAGACCTGATGTCTCTGGAAGAAGATGGCATACTGAAGCGTTCCCACGGTTATGTTTCTTTGGTGGTAAAGTCTGCGAAAGAAAGCCCTATCAGCATGCGGCAAATAGAAAATCTGGATAAAAAACAAATCATTGCAAGAAAAATGGAGCCGCTAATCAAAGACGGAATGGTAATCTTCTTGGACTCCTCTTCCACCGTTTGTCAGCTGGCTCCTATTTTAAAGACGAAGCAGCACCTTACCATCATCACCAATGGCATCAATATTGCCAATGAATTATCCCATGCGCAAAACCTTACCTGCTTTCTTTGTCCGGGCGTTCTGAAGCACAAGAGTCTTTCTATTGTGGGAGAGTTCACCTCCCAATTTATCAAGAATTTTCATGCAGAGCTTGCCATCCTTTCCTGCAAAGCTATTCAGGAAAAGGGCATTTTCGAAGGAGACGATTCCCAGGGTTTAGTCAAAAAAAGCATGATGGAAAATGCGGAAAAAACCATCCTGCTTTGTGATAGCACAAAGGAAAATGCTGTTGGCTTCTTTAAGCTGGCAGACTTTCACGCCCTGTCCTGTCTGGTATCGGATGCCCCCTTCTCCCCCTCCTTACAGAGGGCTTTGAAGGAGCAGATTCCAATGCTTTTTTACTAATATGAAATAGAAAAAATCAATCTTTTTGACAAATATAAAAGCTTTCCACAGCATAGCTTAAACGAGAGGCAATCTGAGCCCGTTGGCACTTGCGAAAAACAAATGAAATGAAGTTTTTCGCTTAGTGTCCACTACGAAGGCGAAGTTAGCGGGAGCGTGCCTCGAATTTAAGCTATGCTGTGGAAAGCTTGTTTACATAAGTCCACCCAAAATTTTTTATTTTCTATAGTTCCCTAACCATTTGGAACACCTTCTCCAAGTCATTTTCCGTATTCACCCTCTGTCTCCAGCGGGCAGCATTCTCCAAACCTTCCATATACCAGGAAAGGTGCTTTCGCATTTCCAAGAGGGCAAGATGCTCTCCCTTAATCTCCACCATCAGCTTTAGGTGCCGAAGCATCATTTCCTTTCTTTCCGAAATGCTCACCGGCTGAAGCTTCTTCCCTTCGGAAAGAAAACTCCTACATGCTCGAATCAAAAAAGGATTTCCTTGTATGCCACGGGCCAGCGCTATACCGTCTACCCCAGTGGAAAGGAGCATGGCCAGAGCATCTTCTTCTTGGAAAATGTCTCCGTTTCCAAAAACGGGAATCTTCACCGCCTCCTTGGCTTTCTTTATATATTGCCAATTGGCCTTTCCCCTGTAATATTGCTCTCTGGTTCTACCGTGAATGGTCACGGAAGCCACCCCGGAGGCCTCTGCCATTTTCGCAAATTCTACCACATTAATGGCATCATCCGTAAAGCCGATGCGAAACTTAACTGTGAGAGGCTTCTTCAAGGCTTTTGCCATTGTGCTTAAAACCTGTTCTGCCAAAGGAAGATTTGTCATTAAGGCTGACCCCTCCTGATTCCGTACTACCTTGGGAACAGGACAGCCCATATTTACATCTATACAGTCAAAGTCCTCTTCAATTCGGCAGGCCATTTCCGCCATCAAGGCTGGATCTGATCCGAAAAGCTGCGCCGAAACAAGCCCCGGCTCTCCCTTATGATAAAGCAGGGAATCCGTATTCTGATTCCCATAGTAAATGGCTTTTGCTGACACCATTTCCGTAAAGGATAAACTTAATCCCATTTCTTTACATAGAATACGGTAGGGAAGGTCTGTCACTCCCGCCATGGGAGCCATCAGAATATTACCGGGGAGCCTGCAATCCTTTAAGGAAATGGGCTGAAAGAGACTGTCTCTCCCCTCTTCTTCCCTCTTTTTCAAGGCCTCCTCATAGGAAAAGTCGGAAATCCCATGGCTTTTCACGATTTCTTCTATTTTATCTTTTTCTACAAAATATTTGATACTGTCCTTCTTTCTATTTTCCCGATAGCACAAGTTCAAACGTAGCTTCGGCAGAGCCCATACGGTTCTTTATACTATTCTCTATGCGGTTCTTTATACTGTTCTCCGAAATTTCTCTTATTTCTTCTCCAAATTCTTTAGTCCCGCATAATACTCTTCCAATTTGGAAAAGAGTTCCTTGTAGTCCTTTTGAATCTGCTTTTTCTTTAACTCTGCCCCTATCGGGTCATAAAGATAGTCTGTTTCTTCCGCAATACTGATAAGCTCCAGCCTTCCTTCTTCTCCGAATTGCATCAGAAACACGCCGCCGATTTCCTCCGTATACGTCACTGTTATTTTTTGCAGACTTTCTTGTACCTCTTTGGGCAGGAGGGAAAAGCGGGGATTGAAAAAATACTGTTCTCTATAGGAATTGGCCCCGCAGAGCACCTTCTCTTCTTCTCTTCTTAACGCTTCCTGATTCATATCCTTTTCGTCCATTTCCTTACTCCTTTCGGATTTTTAAACCTGCCCCATCATAGCATAAAATAAAAAAGAGGGAAAGAATGCAGAATCTCTTCCGACTTCTTCCCTCTATTTGCTATTCCATAGAACTAAAACAAAAATAAACGAAAATTATTTTTTCTTCTTATCTTACCAGAAGCTGAGCGATACGATACTGTTCTTCGGAAATATCCTTCTTCATACGTAAAGCTTCCTGGATGTCATAATCCACAAATTCGCCCTTCTTGTAAGCCACAAGGCGGTTGGACTTCCCTGCCAAAAGCAGTTCTACCGCTTTCGCTCCCATAATGGAGGCATAATAACGGTCCTTACAGGTGGGAGATCCGCCTCTTTGCATGTGTCCCAAAATAGTGGCTCTGGTTTCAATACCGGTTGCCGCCTCGATGCGCATAGCCATGGAGGAGGAATGTCCAATTCCTTCAGCATTGATAATGATGTAATGCTTCTTTCCTCTTTTTCTGCTTTCGATAATACGGTTAATGATGGCCTGCTCGTCTCCATCATACTTCTCCGGCAGAAGAATTTCTTCCGCACCATTTGCCACACCACACCAAAGGGCGATATAGCCTGCGTGCCTTCCCATTACTTCGATAATGGAGCAACGCTCGTGGGAGGTAGAGGTATCTCGAATCTTATCAATAGCCTGCATCGCAGTATTGATAGAGGTATCAAAACCAATAGTATAATCTGTACAGGCGATATCCAAGTCAATGGTTCCGGGAACGCCGATGGTGTTAATGCCTAAAGCGGAGAGCTTTCCGGCACCCATGAAGGAGCCGTCTCCACCGATAACCACAATGCCGTCGATGCCGTGCTTCTTACAGATTTCCGCACCTCTCTTCTGGCCTTCGGTTGTGGTAAACTCCTTACATCTGGCGGTATACAATACAGTACCTCCACGGCTTACTATATCGGAAACAGAGTGGCTGTCCAATTCTTTGATTTCTTCTTCTAAGAGTCCTGCATAGCCACGCATAACCCCCTTAACCTTTAGGCCATTGTGAATCGCGGTTCTTACCACGGAACGAATAGCCGCATTCATTCCGGGAGCATCCCCTCCGGAAGTTAAAACACCAATTGTTTTTACTGCTTTCCCTGCCATAACTGCCTCCAATCTACCTTACTGTTTTGATTTTATTCTTTACCGTTTCTCTATACCGGTTTTTCCACACACTGCACATTGTATGTACCCGGCATATATCCCGGTCATGCAACTTGCCCGAGTCTCTTCTTGTGATATACCATTCTTATCAATATCCGTTATGCAGTGTAACTCGTCATGTATTTATTTCTGAACAAGTACACTATATTACTCTATCCTTACGCATTTTTCAAGGATTTTAGCTGTTCTTTCACATTTTCCGGACCTACAATTTTTGCAAGATTTTCCAGCAATTCTTGGGAAGATTGTACAGCATATAGCTTCCCTAAGCGCTTAATGGCCTTCTCCTTCCGAAGGTAAATGGCCACGGTGCTTTCGCCCCCCTCTTGAGACAGACATTCCAAAACTTCCTTTTCCTTCTCCAGATAGGCCTCTTTGTCGGAAAATTGCAACCAAATTTCTTTCGGCAAATTTTCAAAAGCTATAATTTTTTCCGCAATCAATTTCCCGTTGGCTTCATCATTCATCTGCACTCTGCCGTAGACAAAAACTTTCTTGTCCTCCTGAATCAGCTCCTCCGTAAGCTCGTAGGTCTTAGGGAAAACCACCACTTCCATGGAGCCTGTATTGTCTTCCAATGTCACAAAGGCCATCATGTCATTTTTCTTGGTAATCCGCCTGTTAATTCCGGTAATCATTCCTCCCACGGTACATTGCTCCATATCGGAAAGCCGATTCTCCTCTTCCATTACCTCCAAGGAAAAATCTCTGGCTCTTCTGGTGCAGACCTGTTTCAAAAGGGCTCTGTCACTATCCAGAGGATGTCCGGAGAGATAAACACCTAAAGCATCCTTTTCATTTCGTAAAAGTTCTGCCTTGGGAAATTCTTCCAAATCCGGAAAAATCAGCTCAAATTCCTGTCTTTCCTCCGCCTCTTCTCCTAAAAGATCCAAAAGGCTCATCTGCCCGGCAATCTGGTCCTTCTTTCCCTTCTGCAAATCCTCCAAAACCTCCGGAAGCATCACCAGCTTTTCCCTTCTGTTTCCTTCCAGATTGTCAAAGGCTCCTGCATGGATAAAGGACTCCATGGCTCTTCTGTTAATACCTCTTTGACTTAGTCGCTGTACCAAATCTTCAAAATTTCTAAAGGGTCCGTTCTTTCGTTCCAGAATAATCTGTTCCGCGGCGGATCTTCCTACGCCCTTTACTGCGGAAAGGCCGTATCGAATCTTTCCATCCTTCACGGAGAAGCCCACCTCCGCCAGTTGAATATCCGGCGGCAGTATCTCTATTCCCTGTTCTCTGGCTACCTCGATATACTCAGCGGTTTTCACCGTGTTATCCATAAAGGAGCTCATGGTGGCGGCGTAGAATTCCGGAGCATAGTAATATTTTAGGTAGGCGGTTTGATAGGAAAGAAGAGCATAGCTTACCGCATGGGACTTATTGAAGGCATACTTGGCAAAGTCAATCATCTTGTCATAAATCCGATTGGCCACCTCTTCGGAAATTCCCTTGGAAATACAGCCTGCAATGCCTTCTTTTTCATTGCCGTAGACAAAGCTCTGCCTTGCCTCCTCCATGACGGAGGTCTTCTTCTTGGACATAGCTCTTCGTAAGAGATCTGATCCTCCCATGGTAAAGCCGGCCAGATCTCGCACAATCTGCATAACCTGCTCCTGATATACGATTACCCCATAGGTATTTTGCAGGATGGATTCCATTTCCTTACAATCGTAATGTACCGTAGCAGGGTTCTTCTTTCCGGCAATATAATCCGGAATAAAGTCCATGGGACCCGGTCGATACAGAGCCACTCCTGCAATAATATCATCCAAACAGGAGGGCTGTAATCGCTTCATAAAATTAACCATGCCTGCAGATTCCAACTGGAAGACTCCTGCACAGTCCCCCTTGGACAGCATGGTGTAGACCTTGGCATCATCATAGGGAAGCTTGTCTAAATCCAGCTTTATCCCGTGATTTTCCTCTATAAAATGAAGGGCATCCTGAATCACCGTCAGAGTTCTAAGGCCTAAAAAGTCCATCTTTAATAGCCCCAGCTCCTCTATAGTAGTCATGGTAAACTGGGTGGTAATGGAACCGTCGGAGCCTCTGGACAGGGGCACATAATCGGAAACCGGACTTCCGGCAATCACCACTCCTGCCGCATGCATGGAGCTGTGCCGGGGAAGCCCCTCCAAACGAAGACACATGTCTATCATTTGCTTGGTTTCCTCTTCCGTATCGTAGAGATTCTTTAATTCTTTACTGACACTCAACGCCTTTTCCAGAGTCATATTTAATTCGTTTGGCACAAGCTTTGCCAGCTGGTCACATTTGGCATAGGGAATATCCAGTACCCTGCCCACATCTCGGATGACTCCTCTTGCCGCCAGGGTTCCGAAGGTAATAATCTGGCTGACCTGCTCTTTTCCATACTTTTTTCCTACATAGTCAATAACTTCCTGTCGTCTTTCGTACTCAAAGTCCACGTCTATATCCGGCATGGTCACACGTTCCGGATTTAAAAAACGCTCAAAAAGCAGCTGATGCTCTATCGGGTCCACATCCGTAATGCCTATGGCGTAAGCCACAATAGAGCCCGCCGCAGAGCCTCTTCCAGGTCCCACCGCTATGCCATGGGTTTTGGCAAAATGAATATAGTCCCAAACCACCAAAAAATAGTCCACAAAGCCCATATCGGAAATGGTATTTAACTCATAATAGAGCCTGTCCTTATTTTCCTGCCAACTCTCCCCATAGCGTTTCTCCAAGCCCTTAAGACAAAGCTCCTCCAAATAGCTGTAAGCGGTATGCCCCTCCGGCACAGGGTATTTGGGCAAATGATATTCCCCGAAAGTAATATTCACCTGACAGCGCTTGGCAATCTTCCCGGTATTTTCTAAAGCTTCCTTCGCATAAGGAAACAGTTCTTCCATCTCCTCTTCGCTTTTGATATAGAACTGTCCACCGGGATAGCGCATCCTATCCTCGTCCATCAGTTTTTTACCGGTCTGCAAGCAAAGCAGGATGTCATGGGCCTTGGCATCCTCCTTATAAGTATAGTGAATATCATTGGTCACCACCAAGGGAATCCCGGTTTCTTCATGGAGGCGTAACATCCCCTGATTCACCAGTTTTTGCTCCGCATAGCCGTGGTCCTGCATTTCCAAAAAGAAATTTCCCTTTCCGAAAATGCCTTCATAGCGAAGTGCCGCCTGCTTTGCCTCCTCATATTGGGAAAGCCGAAGATTTCTGGACACCTCTCCTGCAAGACAGGCGGATAGAGCAATGATTCCCTCATGGTATTTTTCCAAAACCGCGTAGTCTACTCTGGGCTTATAGTAATAGCCTTCCGTGAAGCCCAAGGACACCAGCTTCATCAGGTTATGGTATCCTATATCATTTTCCGCAAGAAGCACCAAATGATAATATCTGGCCTCCCCCTTTTGGATAAAGCGTTCCTCCATGGAACGACTTAAATAAATTTCCGAGCCAAGAATTGGGTGGATTCCCTGTTTCTTTGCCTCTTTATAGAAGTCTATCACACCGTACATTACCCCATGGTCTGTAAGGGCAATGGAATCCATTCCCAACTCCTTCACCCTGGCAATCATCTCCGGAATCTTTCCGGATCCATCCAACAAACTATAGCTGCTATGTACATGTAAGTGTGTAAATGCCATGTTCTGTCCTTCTATCTGCAAGACCTTCATTCTAAACCCTTTATCCTACCCTCTATACTGTACAGGGTATTTTCCGGATTGCCTAGTCTTTCAGTATATAAAAAGGAGCCCGTTTCCGAGCTCCTCTGTTTAAATCGCTTCTCCAAGAAGATATCCGCTGATTGCTGAAATCGCATCCTCTTCATCTTCTCCCTCTGCAGATACATATAGCTCTGCGCCGTTATTAATGCCGAGTGCCATCATCCCCATAATGGATTTTGCATTTACCCTTCTGCTTCCCTCAGACATATAGATGCTGGATTGAAAACGACTGGCAATTTGTACGAGCATCGCCACCGGATGATCATCTGTTTTGTTTGTTAAGTTAACGGTTACATTACTGTCTTTCATGGTCTGTGCCTCCCTGGTGCATTTGAGCTCCCTAAACGCAGAGTGTTGCCACTCCATCCTCAGTTCCAAAGCTGTCTGTCTAAATTGTCTTGAAAATGCAGGCCTAACCAATGTACCTTTGCGAGGAAAGCTCCTCTTTTGCATATTTTATTTTTTTAATCCTATTTCTTATGCGAAGCGGATTGTTCCTCCCGAAGTTCTTTTGCAATTCTGGCCAATTTACGCAGGCGATGATTAACCCCGCTCTTTCCGATAGGGGGTTCCAATCCCTGTGCGAGTTCTTCCAAAGAAGCATCCGGATATTGCAAACGACGTTTTGCCACCTCTTTAAGAGCCTTCTCCAGTTGATCCAGTCCTAAGACCTCCTCGATGTATTGAATTTCTTCCTGCTGCTTTAAGCTGGCTTTTACTGTGCGATTAATGTTAGCGGCTTCAAAGTTTACGCGCCGGTTCACATTTTCGCTGACCTCCTTTAAAATGCGGGCATTCTCCAATTCCATCAAGGCATCCACTGCCCCTAAGAGTTTTAAAACATCTGCGATCTCCGAAGCATCCTTGAGATATACCATATGATTTTTGCCTCTTTTTCCCTGCTTTGGATGTAGAGAATAATGTCGTAGAATCTCTTCTACTTCCCTACCGTCCTCTGCTTTAGAAAAAACAAATTCCAAATGATATTCTTTTTGGGGATTAGTTAAAGAAGCGTTAGAAAGAAAAATCTGTCGTAGTTTTTCCCTTCTTCCCTTCTCATCATCCGTCCTAATTTTAAAGGTTTTTTCTAATGCTGTAAAGTCTATTCTCCTAAGCTCCTCCTTAACTTTCTGGGAAAAAGAGGCTTTTTTTGCTTGTTTTTCTACTGTCATCTCTCTTGTCTCTTGGCAAATTTCTATGTTATTTTTCCATAAATTTTCTATTTTTTATGGGATTTTTATGTTTTTTTCTATTTATATCATTTCCTTATATCCCTATGTTCCAGTGCTATCCCATAATCTGCAGTATCCTTTAGGGATTGATACAATTTTTCCGCCATAGTCACGGAGCGATGCTTCCCTCCGGTGCAAGCCAGCCCCAGTACCAGCTGGTTCTTCCCCTCCGCCACATAAAGGGGAAGGAGAAAATGAAATAAATCCACTAATTTGTCTAAAAAGATTTGTGCATTCCCATCCTGAAACACAAAGTCCTGTACCGCCTTTTCCTCCCCGGTATGGGTCCGTAAATCCGGGTCATAATAGGGGTTTGGTAAGAAGCGTAGGTCAAAAAGAAGATCCAAGTCCTCCGGCATTCCGTATTTAAAACCGAAGGAAAGAATGGAAAGCTGAAGATTTTGATACTTTTTCTCCTCCTGTACAATCTCCTTAAGCTGCTGCCGGAGATTTTTTGTTAAGAGTCTGGAGGTATCAATGATTAAATCCGCCTTCTTTCGAAGAAAGGCCATCTTCTCTCTTTCCTTTGTGATGCCATCCTGAATCCTGCCTTCTTTAGACAGAGGATGACTTCTTCTGCTTTCCTTATAGCGTTGAATCAGCACTTCATCACTCGCATCCAAGAAAAGAATTCGAAAGGGCACCTTCTTTTCTTCTCGCCAGTTTTCAATAATCTTTTCCAGCTCTGAAAGCTCTTTTCCGTTTCTGCTGTCAATCCCTAAAGCTGTCCTTTGTTCATTTTCCCTGCTGGAGAGCAAGAGTTCCAAAAAAGAATTCATAAGTCCTATGGGCAGGTTGTCAATACAGTTAAAACCGAAGTCCTCCAAATGCTTCAGACAAACGGTTTTGCCCGCCCCGCTCATACCGGTTACAATTAAAATTTCCCCCACAGCTTTACCTCTGTTTCTAAACGCACTCCCTGCTTTTCTTCCACAATTCGAATCACTTCCCTGATCAGTCGGTAAATCTCTTTGGCGTCGGCTCCTCCCAGGTTCACCACAAAACCGCAATGTTTATCGGACACCGCCGCTCTTCCCATTTGAAATCCCCTTAAGCCGCTGACTTCAATAAGGCGGGAAGCATAGTCCCCCTCCGGTCTTTTAAAGGTGGAGCCTGCTGAAGGCATATCCAAAGGCTGTTTTTCCTCTCTCCGTCTTTGATAATCCTGCATTTTTTCCCGGATTTCCGCAGGATTTCCTTTTTCCAAAAGAAAGCTTGCTTTTAGACAAATATCATTTTCCGAAAGACAGGAATGTCTATAGGAAAAATCCATTTCGGAAAGCTCTTTCTTTTGAAGCTCTCCCTTCTCATTTAAAAGGAGTCCCTGATAAAAGAAATCCTTAATTTCTCCTCCATAGGCCCCGGCATTCATTTTCACTGCCCCTCCAAGGGTTCCGGGAATTCCGGACAGCGGTTCAAAGCCGGTGTAGCCGGCTTCCATGGCAACTTCCGCCATTTCCTTCAGGGTACAGCCTGCCTCCGCCTCCAAAAGTCCCCGACCGTCCTCCTGCTCTTTTATGTTGCAAGAAGATAAATTATCCCTTAATAAAATAACTGCTTCTTCCACACCCTCGTCGGAAACCAGGAGATTGGAGCCGTTTCCCAAAATCAGATAAGGGCGACTTGCCCTGTATAACTCCTGTACCAGCTCTTGTACTTCTTCTATGGTAAGGGGAATATAAAAGTCCTTTGCCTTTCCGCCAACCTTGAAGCTGGTATAGTCCTTTAAGCTCTGTTCCGTTCTATGCTCCATCCTGCTCTCTTTCCTCTAAAAATCTTCCGCTTCCTGTTTTTTCATGTTGGCGGTTACTCGCTCATACAGCACCTGTGCCGCATTGTATCCCATCTTTTTAGCTCTGTTATTAATGGCGGCACACTCTACGATGATAGCCACATTTCTTCCCGGACGAATGGGGATATCATAGCTGATAATATTGTTGCCTAAAAATTCTATATAGTTATCCTTTAATCCAAGACGGTCATAGTCCTTCTCCTTGGACCACTCCGCCAGATTAATGACCATATTCAACGTTTGGGTGTCCTTCACCGATTCCACACCGAACATTTGCTTTACATCGATAATGCCGATTCCTCGAAGTTCAATAAAATGCTTGGTAATGTCCGGTGCCGTTCCCACCAGGGACTCATCGGAAACCTTTCTTAATTCCACCACATCGTCGCTGACCAGACGGTGTCCTCTTTTAATCAGCTCCAATGCGGCCTCCGACTTACCGATTCCGCTGTCCCCCATGATGAGGACACCCTCTCCATACACATCCACCAATACGCCGTGGACGGTAATCATCGGGGCCATCTTTACCTTTAACCAACGGATAATTTCTCCCTCCAGCTCCGTAGTAGGTCTCGGGCTGGATAAAAGAGGAATTCCGGCCTCCTGGCATGCGGAAATCATACAGGAATCCGGTTCAATGTCTCTGGCATAAATAATACAGGGGATAGGATACTTGGTAATCTCATTATATCTTGCCCTTCTCTCCGGTCTTTCCATCCGCATCAAATACGCCGTTTCCACATTTCCGATAATCTGCACACGCTCGGAATCAAACTGGGCAAAAAATCCTGCAAGCTGTAAGGCAGGACGGTTTACATCCGGAATCGTCATGTAAATCTGATCCGTATCTATTTCCGGCGTGAGATTCTTTAAATTTTCTTTTTTAATTAACTCCGATACACTCACCTTTTCCGCACTTTTCATGAAAACCTCCTGCTTTAGGGGGATGCATTGTCCCACTGTTTTTCTATCTTTTGCAGTATAGGTTTTTCAGGCTAAAATTGCAATCCCAAAGAAGCTATGCTACACTTCAAAATAGTCTTAATAAATAAGATGTCCCGGGCGTTTATACGCCATTGCTTTTGAAGAAATAGTTTATCAGAAGATAAAAAAGATAAAGAATATACCGGGGAAAGGAGGAGAAGGCGAAAATGGAGAAGGACAAGGCAATCGGTATTTTTGATTCCGGTCTTGGGGGACTAAGTGTCTTAAGGAATCTCAAGCAGGAGCTTCCGGGGGAAGACTTTATTTTCTACGGAGACCAAAAGCATGCCCCCTATGGAGAAAAATCGGAGGAAGAAGTGCGTTCTCTTTCTCTCTCCGCCTATCGCTTTCTACAGGAAAAAGGAGTAAAAGCTACTGTTATCGCCTGTAATACCGCCACCTCCGCAGCTGCCCCCTATCTTCGGGAGCTGTTTCCGGAGGACATCATTATCGGTATGGAGCCTGCGGTAAAGCCTGCAGTAGAAGCATTACAGGATGAAGCCGAACCGGGTAATACGAAAAAAAAGATTCTGATTATGGCTACAGAGCATACCCTTAAAGGAGAGCGTCTCCACCAGCTGATTTCCCGTTTTGGAGATCCTTCCCAATTTCTTCTCCTCCCCTCTCCCGGTATCGTCCGCCTCCTAGAGGCAGGGAAGGGAGACAGTCCGGAAATGAAAGACTATCTTTCTCAGCTTTTACTCCCCTATAGGAATGAAGCCGTTTCGTCTATTGTGTTGGGTTGCACCCATTTTCCCTTTGTAAAGGAACAGATTCAAAAAGCTCTGCCCTATCCTGTTCAATTCTTTGACGGAGCGGAGGGCACAGCCAAGGAAACCCGGCACCGTTTGGAAGAGAGGGGTCTTTTGAAGGAGGAAATGCAGAAGGGTCAGGTAGAGCTTTTTAGCAGTAACGAAGACAGCTCTTTGATGGAAGCTTTTTACCGGAAGAATTGCCTTCTTTTTTCTTAAAAAAAATTTTTTTAGAAAAGTTCTTGACAAGTTTCCGGAAGTTTTGTATATTGTACGGGTGCCGCGAAAACGGCAGAAACAAGCGCCCTTAGCTCAGCTGGTAGAGCAGTAGACTCTTAATCTATTTGTCCAGGGTTCGAGTCCCTGAGGGCGCAGTTCTGAAGAATGTTGGAAGAGCAACATTCTTTTTTTTTATTTTTTTCTAAAGACTTTTGCTTGTCCTTTCTCTTTCTTAAAAGCTTTGCTATACTCTGTAGGAAATAACTTTTGAGTAAAGGAGATTCTTATGCAAAAGATTTTAGTTTGCGATGATGATAAACAGATTGTAGAAGCCATTTCCATCTATCTTACCGGAGAAGGATATCAGGTGATTAAGGCATTTGACGGATATGATGTTTTAAAGATTTTGGAGAAGGAAAATGTGGATCTTATCATTCTGGACGTGATGATGCCCGGACTGGACGGTATCCGAACCACTTTGAAGATTCGAGAAAAAAGCTCCATTCCCATCATTATCCTCAGTGCCAAGGGAGAGGACACCGATAAGATTCTCGGCTTAAATATCGGTGCGGATGATTATATCACCAAACCCTTTAACCCCTTGGAGATGGTGGCCAGAGTAAAGTCCCAGCTTCGCCGCTACACCCAACTCGGCAATATGAATGAACAGTCTAAGGGAGAAGCCATTTACAGCTGCGGCGGTCTGGTGATTAATGATGACACCAAAGAGGTATCCGTAGACGGCGAGCTGGTAAAGCTTACGCCTATTGAGTACAATATTCTCCTTCTTCTGGTTCGAAATGCCGGTAAAGTCTTTTCCATTGACGAAATTTATACCTCCATTTGGAACGAGGAAGCCATCGGGGCGGACAACACTGTAGCGGTGCATATCCGTCATATTCGGGAAAAAATCGAAATCAACTCCAGAAAGCCTAAGTATTTGAAGGTGGTTTGGGGTGTGGGTTATAAAATTGAAAAGCAGGGAAAGAGCGAGGACTAAGCATGAAACGTCTTCTCCCCTTTTTGTTCCATTTTTTCATTTTATTTCTCTTTTCCATCAGTCTGGTGTTGCTGCATTTTGCCCCCAAGGGAAGTGATACCATTGCCTTTTTGCAGGAGAAGAACTATCTTTCTTCCTCCAGCTTTGACAGTGCTGTTTCTGAAAGCATCAATGATATCTTTGATTATATTGATCTTCGGGATCTTTTTGAAACCAGAGGAACCCTGGATCTAAACCATACCATAGCCCAGAGTGAAAGTAACGGTGCCACCCGTTCCTACAGTCTGGACTATTTGATTAAGTATGCCCGTTCCATGGGCTACTATTTAAACGAAAAAAATGAAATCATGGAGGACGGTCCCGCCACTGTTACCAAGGAACAGGACGAAAAAGAACACCAGATCAAAGTTATTTACCGTGCCTATCTTCCGGATTACCAGCCTGCCAGCCCTGCTGACGGTTTTATGAGCTTGGGAAGGCTGTCCAAGGAAGCACTGAGCTATTTGGCAAAGTACTATGCCATCCGCTCCCGATATTTTGATCAGGGCTCCAACTTCCAATTTTATGTGGCCTATAGCAACGGAAATAATTCCACCTATTATAATAATGAAAATGACGGCACTGCGGAAAAAATTCAAAAACTGGGGAAATATGTTTTTACAGCCTCTTCTTCTTTGGAAATCAAAAGCAATCTAAAAACGATTCCCTCCAATCTGGTACCTCTTTTGGAAGCCAGAGATCCTTATAAAGACGGTTCCTATGTCTTTGCTGCAGGGGTGGATACCTCCTTCCCTGTTCATGACCAATATAAAACCATGATGGAGGAATACAGCATTCGAAGAAACCTGAGTATTTTGGGCGTAGTGCTTTTCTTCGGAAGTCTTATAGCCTTTGTGTTTAGCTTTGCTTTTCTATTATTACATACAGGTCGGGGAGAAAATCGGCAAATGATTCTTTATGCCATTGACCGGGTGCCCTTAGAAGGCATTTTGGCTATATCTGTCTTTTGGTTCTTTTTTGCAGAAGTCTTCAACCGATATTTTTTCGACAGCTTGATTCTGGTATTGGGAAAATTGCCGGAGCCCCTCTTCTTTCATAGGATGGGACTTTTCGCCCTGCGCTACACTGTTTTTCTGCCTCTGCTTCTTTCCCTGGTACGGCAGATGCGGAAGGGAATTCTAATTTCCTCTTCCTATAGCAGACGAATTTGGAGTCTTCTGGAGAGTACACTTTCCGCCAGCGGCTTTACCCGTTCCAGATTATACAGTGTACTGCTCTTCGTCCTTCCGAATTTCCTGGGCATTGGGCTCTTCGGCTATAATCTTTACTGCTTTTTCCATCATAAAAGCCTCTTGCATCTGGGCTTTAGCTTACTACTGCTTTTCCTTTTAATTTCCATCGACTACTACTCCTACTCCATCAGTAGAGGATTGAAGGCAGCGGTAACGGAGCAGGTAAAGGCGGAGCGTTTAAAAACCGACTTGATTACCAATGTTTCCCATGATTTAAAGACCCCTCTTACCAGCATTATCAGCTATGTGGATCTTTTAAAGCGGGAAAATATTGAAAGTCCCAGAGTTCAGGAATATATCGCCGTTTTGGAGCAAAAGTCCGCACGTTTAAAGAATCTGACGGAGGATTTGGTGGAAGCCAGCAAAGCCAGTTCCGGAAATATCTCTTTAGAGCTTATCCCGATTCACTACACGGAGATTTTGCAGCAAAGTCTGGGCGAGTTCGAAGACAAATTGGCTGCCCGCTCCTTACAGGTGCTCACTACCCTCCCTCAGGAGGATATTCTGATTCTGGCGGATGGTCGACAGCTTTTCCGGGTATTGGAAAATCTTCTTAATAACTGTTGTAAATATGCTTTGCAGGGAAGTCGGGTCTATGTGGATTTGCAAAAGGGAGAAGAAGAGGCCACCTTTACCATGAAAAATATTTCAGAAGCCCCCTTAAACGTTTCCCCGGAAGAGTTAACGGAACGTTTTGTACGTGGAGACGTAAGCCGAAGCACAGAGGGCTCAGGTCTTGGCTTGTCCATTGCGAAAAGTCTGACCAAGCTGATGAACGGTAAAATGAAGATTGAAATTGACGGGGATTTGTATAAGGTTTCCCTTTCCTTCCCTTTAGTAAAAGAGGAATTGTAAATTGAAAATGATAAAGCAATCTCTGAAAAATAAACTGAGTCGTTACAGTAGAAACAGCCTATATTTTGTTCTGCTTTTTTCCATGCTTTTTTCTTTTGTGTTTTCTCAACAAGCTTTGGCGGATACCTGGCCCACTTGTGTAGACCAAATTGAGGCGGATGGTGCTTTGCTGATGGATGCCAAGTCCTCCACGATTCTCTATTCTAAAAACGAGAACACCCACTACTTTCCTGCCTCCATTACCAAGGTCTTAACGGCCATTGTCGTGTTAGAACATGTGGAAAATCTGGAAGAAAAGGTCACCTTTTCCCAGGAAGCCACCAGAGGAAATCTGGAAAACAATTCCACCGTCATTGCCGCATCTCCGGGAGATAAGTTAAGTGTTCGAGACTGTCTTTACTCCCTTCTGCTCCATTCCGCCAACGACTGCGCCAATGCACTGGCAGAGCATGTGGCCGGCTCTAACGAAAAGTTTGCGGAACTGATGAACCAAAAAGCTGCGGAAATCGGCTGTACAAATTCTCATTTTACCAATCCTTCCGGACTGAACAATCCGGAACACTACACCAGTGCCCTGGATATGGCAAAAATCATGCAGTACGCCATAAGCAATCCGACATTTTGTCAGATTGATGCCACTCAGGTCTACACTCATGGCCCCTTGATTAAGTATCCGGACCCCAATGCCCCGGAAAACACCATCTATGCTCACCATAAGATGATGAAGAAAAGCAATAAGGAGTATTATAGCGGTGTATTTGCCGGAAAGACCGGATATACCCTTCTTGCCGGAAATACCTTGGTGACAGCCTGCAAAAGAGGGGATACTACCCTAATATGTGTTATCTTAAACGGTCATAATTCCCAGTATCGGGACAGCAAAAAGCTCTTCGATTTCGGCTTTGCCAATTTCAACTCTTATCCTGCGGAAAGCAATGATAGGCGCTTTGCCCAGTTGGAAAATCCTTGGACGGTGGACGGACTTCCCTTGGTGGAGGCTTTGCATTTTACCGTAGGAAGAGATGAGCAGATTTGTCTTCCCAAAAATATTCCCCTAACGGATATTGCCTCTACCCTATCCTACGATATTAGCGATGAGGAAAAAGCCAGCGGCAAGATAGCCAAAATTCTCTATCAGTACGATGGAAGAACGGTAGGCACAGCTTATGTGTACCTGGAGGATTCTAAAAGAGAGGAAGACAACAAGGATCTTCCCAATACTTCTTTAAAGAAGGCGGAGAATATTCCCAAGCAGATCTCCGTAGCCATGGAAAATCAGGAAAATGAAAGCAAGGCGGAAGAATCCACAGCCATGGAAAAAATAAACCACGCACCCATTGTCTTCGATAAGAAGGCAGGAAAAATCATCCTGCAAAAGCCTATCCTACGGGTGCTTCAGATTCTTTTTGCTATATTCACTCTGGTGCTTCTTTCTCTTCTCTTTCTCTATTTTTTCCAAAGAAGGGAAGAATTCTACAGAGCCAGAAGAAGAAAAAGAATGTTAAAGCACACAAAGGATCTTAGCCGAGAACAAAAGGCGAAACGTGACCTGATGTTTGAAAAGCGAAAGAGGCAGAAAAAATAGTTGAACGGGAAGGCCTTTTTTGAATCTCGAAGGATTCATCTTGAGAAAAGCTATGGAAAAAAAATAGTTTTTTTAGGAAATATCGTAGAATTTTTAGAATATCTTTCTTGTTCTCCATAATACCGCGTGATAAAATCCATAATGCATTACTATTATTTTTTTCAGTAGTTTGTCGTAATACTATATGATTTTAATCACAAAGAAAAAAAGACGGAATATAGGAGCAGTTAATCAAGGAGGATAAGAATGGAAACATTACACATTATGATTCCCAATGCGGACAGTGTAAACGAATTTGTAGAGCTTACAGGAGAATTCAATTTTGATATGGATTTATGCGATGGAAACCGTTGCGTAGACGCAAAATCCATTTTAGGAATTCTGTATCTTGGGGTAGGAAAGGTTCATAAGCTTTCCGTACCGGAAGAGCGCGTAAAGTTCGTAGAGGATAAGCTCTCGACTTTTGTAGTATCCGAATAAGATTAATAAAACAAAAAGAGCTACAGAAAAGATTGTAATTCAGTTCTGTAACTGTATAGCCGGTCTACCGACAGGGGCAATCTGAGCCCGCGGGTACTTACGAAAAACGAATATTATGAAGTTTTTCGTTTAGTATCCCCTGCAGGGGCGAGCTTAGCGGGAGCGTGCCCCTAAGGTAGAGCCGGTATACAGTAAAGAACGAAATCTCTTCTGTAGCTCTTTTTTATTCTTAACGAGATATCGCACGCGTAGTGTGCGATATCTCGTTTTCTAATCCTTGTAAAGTCTAAAAATCAATCAGATATATCTTTCCGGTTTTTGCTCTCAGTCTACTGGAAAGGATACCATTCTCCGTATAGCGTTTGGTTTGTCCGGCATTGTAGCCTCTTCCATCGGTTTTCAGTACTCTTCGAATCTCCATCTTATCCGTAATGGATGCCCTCCACAGGGGGATATCCAAAGTACAGTCCTCATCTCCGCAGTATATAATAATCAGAGCAATTTGATTTTCACTGCATCGAAGATAGGATACCCAGTTTTTTCCACTTTTCAGGAGCATAAGATTTCCGTTTTTCAAGGCAGGTGAAGTCTTTCTGTGAGAAATCAAATACCGATGATATTCTAAAAGCTCCAAATCTTCCTTTCCCCAAGGATAGGGTCTACGACAATCCGGCTCAGTCCATCCGTATACGCCTACTTCATCACCATAAAACAGGGTAGGTGCTCCCGGCCAAGTAAACAAAAGCATACCGGCCAGACGGAAAAGCCCGTAGTCAATGCCGATTCCCGCATCATCAAAGCCATCTTTCATTCTTCCGGCTCTTCTGTTGGTTCTGGTTAAGAAACGGGAATGATCATGGTTGGACAGCTGATTCATCGCAGCATCCAAGGCATTTTCCGGAAGCTTTGCCATGTTATAACGCATGGTGTTAAAGAATAGTTCTCCATCTCCGAATTTCTCCGGCTCAGCCCTGTCGGAATGCTTTTCCATACCGGTCAGAAACCAGCTTACCGGCTCCATAAAGGCATCGTAGTTCATAATGCTGTCCCACTCCTGCCCTTTCAGCCAGGCACTGGGATTTCCGTAATGCTCTGCTAAAATTACCGCGTCTTCATTAGCCTCCTTTACGGCTTTTCGGAACTTCTTCCAAAATCTGTGGTTATAGGCTTCACTGTGCCCTAAATCTGCCGCCACATCCAAACGCCAGCCGTCACAGGAAAAGGGAGGACTAACCCATTTTTTGGCAATCCCTAAGATTTCCGCCTCCAGTTTGGGAGCATTTTCATAATTCAATTTCGGCAGGGTGTCGTTTCCCCACCACTTTTCATAGCTGTCATTTTCCGGCCAATCCGTCTCTTCTTCCTTTGAAAAATGAAAGTAATCCAGATAGGGACTGTAATAGCTTTCATAAGCCCCCTTGGGATAGGGTGAATCCTCCCCGGTTTTGTAGAAATAGGAAGCATTCATATAGCGATGGAAGGAACCGCAGTGATTAAAAACGCCGTCGATAATCACTCGCATCCCCCTCTTGTGGCAGGCCTCCACAAAAAGTAAGAACAGGGTATCACTGGCATCCAGATTCTCTTTATCCGTACTGCGAATGCTGTACTTGGAGGCTTCTCTATTGTCTGTTTCCCCCTTTGGAAGCACTTTACCTCCGTCATTCACAATTCTCCCCAAATGGGGATCAATATGGTCGTAATCCTGGGTATCATATTTATGATTGGAGGGAGACACAAAGAGTGGATTGAAATAAAGAACCTCTACCCCCAAATGTTCCAGGTAATCCAGCTTCTCCCAAACCCCTTCCAAATCGCCGCCATAAAAACGATGTACATCAAAGGACTCTACTGGCGCATCCCAATCTGAAACCGATACCACGGGACGTCCCAGATAAATATACTCCCTGTCCTCTACATTATTTTTTCCGTCACTGTTTCGGAAACGGTCCACAAAAATTTGATACATGGTGACACCTTTAATCCAGTCCGGAACAAAAAAATCCGGAAAAATAGAAAAAGCATATTGAATGTCCAAATCTTCCGTCACACCTAAACGATTGTAATGGATGACCTCTTCTCCCTTTTCAATACGAAAATAATAATGCAAAGGTTTATCCTTCAGTTTTATTTCCATTTCATAGTAATCAAAATAGTGATCACTGCTTTCCAACTGCATAGGATAAATCTGCTGTTCATCCGGAAGATAAAGCAAAACTCTATCTACATCCTCTCTTAGGGTACGAAAACGAATGGTCACATCCGAAAAGGCCGGGCTCTCCTCCGGCTCCCGATAAAACCCCTTTCCTATGCTATATAAGGCCTCTCGATTGATTCCTCTTTCCTCCATTTCGGAAATCCTCCTTTACTTCCCCAATCCTGAAAAAAGCGATACCGCCATTCCCGAATTCTTATCAAAACTTTTGAAACTTAAAGAATCACTTCTCCGATATAGTTTAATGCTCTATACTTCTGGGCATAGTCAATGCCGTAGCCTACAACGAAAACATCCGGAACACAGAATCCCTTGTATTTTACATCTACCTCTACCTCTCTTCTCTCGGGCTTATCCAAGAGAGTACAGATTTCCAAAGAAGCGGGACACCTTTCCCGAAGCAAATGCTCCAAATGGTGTAAGGTTCTTCCCGTGTCGATAATGTCCTCCACCAATAGAACATTCTTTCCTTCCAAGGGCTCATCCAAATCCTTTACAATCTTTACTACTCCGGAGCTTTGGGTTTGAGAACCATAGCTGCTAACTGCCATAAAATCCATGGAAACTCCGGGATTATTTAATTTTTTTGCCAGCTCGCACATAAAGGGAGCAGCCCCCTTTAAAATACAGACTAAGTGCAGATCCTTCCCGGCATAGTCTCTTCCAATCTCCTCAGCCAGTTCACTTACCCGCTTTTCAATTTCCTCTTCCGAAAACAGTACTCGGATTTTTTCTTCTTTTTCCATATTGAGTCCCCCATTTACTATTTTCCTATAAAATTCCGGATTACATGATTTTAAAACTTTTCTAAAAGCAGTCGTTTTTGCTCCACTCTTGCCTTTACACTTTTCGGAAGAGAAAGCCTTCCACCGTTTCCCCTTTTCAACAAGCGGTCAATTCCATGGTAATGTAGCTTCCCAAATTCTGTGGTATTGCCCCTTAACAAGAAAATGGCTTCCTTATAAATTTCTCTGCGAAAAAGGGCTTTTTCCTTTTTTAATTGAGGAATAGACAGAGAAATGCATTTTCCCGTAAAGCTTTCCTTCCGTTCTCCGTATCGTTCTATCCATTCTGTCGCCTTTTCTTGAAAATAGGCTTCCGTTTCCGAAAAAAGCTCCGCCGCCTCCAGCAAATGCTTAACCGCTCCGGCATTAATCTTCTCCAAAGCAGGTAAAATTTCTAAACGAAGATAATTTCTGGCATAGCTTTTGTCCCGGTTTGTACTATCCTCCCGATAGGGAATCCCCACTTCCTCCAGCCGCTTCAGAATCTCCTCTTTCCGTAAAGACAGGAGGGGGCGAAGAAGGGTAATCCCGGCCTCTGACAGAAGCTCTTCCGCCTTCATTCCGCTTATTCCGGAAAATCCCGCACCTCTAATCAAATGAAACAATATCGTTTCCGCCTGATCATCCATGTGATGCGCTAAGGCAATCTTAGTTTTTCGGCCACTTTCCGCCTGCCAACGAAGGGCTTCTTCTTTTAAGGCTTTGTAGCGAAGTGTCCTTGCCGCCTCTTCTATTCCCAGCCTATTTTCCTCGGCATAGTCCGGTACGGAACAAGTATATTCCAAAAAAGGCACTTGATATAGCTCTGCCTGCTGCCTTGAAAATGTGGCATCTTCTACAGCTTCATCCCCTCTGATGCCATGTTGCACATGCATGGCTCTAAGAGAAAAAGAAAGATGGTTCTGTAATTCCTTTAAAAAATACAAAAGATACATGGAATCCGCACCGCCGGAAAGAGCCAACAAAATCTGCTCCCCTTCCCGTATCCACTGCTGTTTTTTCACTTGTAAAAATAGCTCGGTATCGATTCCTTTTCTCATTTTATCCCTGTATACAAAGGAAAAACGAAAGAAGAATCTTCCTCTTTCGCTTTTCTCTAATCCTAACCCTATGACATAGATAAAGTCTACTATGACATACGGTTTTCCTCTTTCAGTCTTTACTCTTTCGGCCTTACAATAATCTCATCCGGCATCTGCAATCCAAATATCTCTCTTGCCTCTTCCATGATATACTCTTTGGTCTTCACATAGACTTTTTTCTCTTCCAGAGCTTTAGCTCGTTGCTCTTCCTTACTGTACTCCTCAGCCAAACTCTCTTCCATAGCAAGATAATTTTTATTTTTCTCCGTAAGCTCTCTGCCTCGAACAAAAATAACAATAGCAAGAAGGGCTACCACCATGAACAATCCCAGGACAGTAACCCCATGTTTAAACACTTTTCTTTTCTGTTTCTCTTGCTTTCTCATAGATATTGAAATAGCTCTGCCGCCTCATCCTTTCGCACAGTCTCTTGCACCGACAATACCTTGGCTTCTACTGCTTTTTCTCCGAAACGAATGCTGATGACATCTCCTACCTTCACGTCGTAGGAAGCCTTCTGCACTTTCCCGTTAACAGATATTCGACCGGTATCGCAGGCTTCATTAGCAATTGTGCGTCTTTTTATGAGACGAGATACCTTCAAATACTTATCCAGTCGCATGAAATTAGTTCACGCGATCCTTTAAAGCCTTACCTGCCTTGAATCTTGGAGCCTTGGAAGCAGCAATCTTCATAGTCTCTCCGGTTCTTGGGTTACGTCCCTCTCTTGCAGCTCTCTCAGAAACATCGAAAGTTCCGAAACCGATAAGCTGAACCTTATCCCCCTTCTCTAAAGCCTCAGAAATGGCATCAAAAACAGCCTCAACTGCTAATCCCGCATCCTTCTTAGATAACTCTGCCTGCTTTGCTACTGCGGAAACCAAATCTACTTTATTCATCTTTCATCCTCCATAATCGCCGATTTTTCGGCGTAGTCTTGTTACTTGGGGCACAACTCCCCACATACGAGTGCATTATAACTTTCTCCTTTTCTCCTGTCAATGAAAGCCTTGTATTTCCATGGATTTCCTATGTTTTTTCTCTATTTTTGTAAAAAATTTGATAGTTTTTCTTTCTTTTTAAGGGGAAAGTGGGAGAAGCAGGGCTTCTGCTATTTCCTTTGCTTTTTCCATGCTTTCCTGTATCTTAGGCAAATCCCGCAAATTCTTCTTTTTATATAAAAGCTTGGGACTCTCTCCATTTACAAAACGAATCTCCCCCCGGGACTCGGAAATCAAGGCAGGAATGGCAGCGGTATTGATTTTCGCCTTAGGGAAGAATAAAAAGTGAATTTCTCCCCTCTTGATCTTGCACTCCGTTACCCCTATTTTATGAAGCAAATTTCGAAGGCTTGCCACCTGGAAGAGATTTTCCACCTGATAGGGCAGGTCACCGTAACGGTCTGTCAGCTCATCCTCCAAATCCATCTTCTCTTCTTCACTGCTAAGTAAGGCAATCTTTTGATAAGCCTCCAGCTTCTGTTCCTCATTTTCCATATAGTTTTCCGGAATAAAAGCGTCCAAATCCACATCCAGCTGGGTTTCAAAGTCCTCCTCTTCCTGCTTTTCTCCCTTTTCCAAAAGCACCGCATGGCGAAGCAGCTTGGTATAGAGCTCATACCCCACCGCCTCCATGTGGCCGTGCTGCTCTGCTCCCAGCACATTTCCCGCCCCGCGGATTTCCAGGTCTCTTAAAGCAATACGAATTCCGGAGCCCAGCTCCGTAAATTCCCGGATAGCCTTTAAGCGCTTTTCCGACTCTTCCGTAAGGCTTTTTCCTTTTTTATAAAGTAAAAATGCATAGGAGGTTCTGTTGGATCTTCCTACCCTGCCTCGAATCTGGTAAAGCTGGGAAAGCCCCATCTTATCCGCATCTTGAATAATCAGGGTATTGGCATTGGGAATATCCAGTCCGGTTTCGATAATGGTGGTGGATACCAGTACATCTATTTCTCCGGCAATAAAGGAAAGCATGATTTCTTCCAGTTCTTTCTCTCCCATCTGCCCGTGAGCATAAGCAATTCTAGCCTCCGGAAGCAGTTTTTGCAGGCGAAGCGCCGTATCCTCTATGCTTTTTACCCGATTATGCACATAGTAAACCTGACCGTTTCGCCGAAGCTCTCTGGAAATAGCCTCCCGAATGGTGCCTTCCTCCTCTTCCATCACATAGGTTTGGATGGGAAGTCTATCCATGGGAGCTTCCTCCAGGATAGAAAGGTCTCGAATACCCACCAAAGACATGTGGAGAGTTCTAGGAATAGGGGTTGCGGAAAGGGTAAGCACATCCACATTTTCCTTTAAGGACTTGATGCGCTCCTTATGCTGTACCCCGAAGCGCTGTTCCTCATCCACCACCAAGAGCCCCAGATTTTTAAAATGCACATCCTTGGAAAGTAATCTATGGGTTCCCACTAAGATATCAATTCTTCCGCTGGCAAGCTGTTCCAGGGTCTTATGGACTTCCTTTTGGCTTTGAAAACGGGAAAGGATTCCCACTTCCACCGGAAAGCCCTTCATCCTCTCCACAAAGCCATTGTAGATTTGCTGGGCCAAAATGGTGGTGGGGCAAAGGTAGGCCACCTGCTTGGAGTCCTGCACCGCCTTAAAGGCTGCCCGCAGCGCTATTTCCGTCTTTCCGTAACCCACATCCCCACAAACCAGCCGGTCCATGATTTTCTCACTTTCCATGTCTTCCTTGGTGGCTTCAATAGCCAGAAGCTGATCTCCGGTTTCCTCGTAGGGGAAGGCCTCCTCAAATTCTCTTTGCCAAACCGTATCCTTTCCAAAGGGATAGCCTCTCTCTTCCTGCCTCTTGGCATAGAGAGCCAAAAGCTCCTTGGCGATTTCCCGCACCGCACCCTTAACCTTAGACTTGGTTTTCTGCCATTCTGAACCGTTTAGGCGATTTAATTTAGGAGCCTTTGCCTCCTTTCCGGCATATTTCTCAATACCGTCCAATTTATTTACCGGCAAATACAGATTCCCCCCGTCTCCGTAGAGAATCTTTAAATAGTCCTTGCTGACGCCGTCCGTTACGATTCGCTCAATGCCCTCGTAAATGCCGATACCGTGGCTTTCATGCACCACATAATCTCCCTTATGGAGCTCCGTCAAAGAACCGATATGGAGACTTTCCACCTGCTTTTTCTTCCGACGTTTTCTTCCTGCAAGACTTTGCCCATATAGGTCCTGCTCCGTCATTACCAGAAGCTTTTCCTTAGGTAAATAAAAGCCTTTTCGAAGATACCGGGGCAATACCCTTATGCTTCCCGCATTTTCCGTGTCCTCTCCCTCTTCCCTGTCTTCGGCCAGTCTATCCGGACAATAGGCGGAAAGCCCCTCCTTTCTTAGCTCTTCCGCCAGACGAGAGGCTCTGCTTTGAGAAGGAGAATACAAAGAAATCCGCACCTTCTCCTTCTTATACTTTTCCATATCCCCTTTAAACTGGGCAAATTGCTTACCGTAAAAGGGGATTTCTCTGCACTCCAAAGAAATGGATTTTAGCGGTTCTTTAAAGACCTCACTCCATTCGGAAATGCCTCCAAGGCTTGAAAAGAAGAAGATGGGGCGGGAAGCACATTCCTCCATGAGAGTCCTCACAGAGAAAAGGTCTAATGGCCTTTGATCCTTTTCCTGATTTGCTTCCGCTTCAGCCCTTTGGGAAAAGTAGGCGATAAATTCCTCCTCTACCCTTTTTCCCTCTTCCAAAACCCGCACCGGCTCATCCACAATCACCAGACAATCCTTAGGAAGATAATCCAAAAGAGAAAAAGCCTTTAAGGAAGAGGGCTTTCCCTGCTCGGACACCGGGTAAATATTGGCTTCCTCCACCTGTTCCAAAGAACGCTGGCTTTCCAAAGAAAAATACCGAAGGCTGTCCACCTCATCATCAAAAAATTCTATTCTAAGGGGCTCCTCCATTTGGTTGGAAAAGACATCCAGGATTCCTCCCCTAAGGGAATACTCTCCTCTGCTCTCCACCTGGTCCACCCTTTGATATCCAAGGGAATGAAGACTGTCTTGCAAACTCTCCAGAGAAAGAGTCTGTCCCAGCTGCACCGTAAACACCGCCTGGCGGAAGGCATTTTTTCCCTCCAACTTTTCCAGCATTGCCGGAAGAGTGGTCACCAGCACTCCCTCTTCCTCCTCCACCAGCTGCCTAAGGCACTCACTTCGCTCTCTACTGATATAGTTTCCTCTGGTATCTGCCTTATAAAAAAGGTAGTCCTTCGCCGGAAAAAGCAGGCAATTCTCCGCAAAGATTTTACCGTCCTGCAAAATCTCCTTTGCCCGCTCCTCCGTCTTACAAAGGTAAAGAATCCATTTTCCCCTAAAGCAAAGAGCCAAAAGAGACTTTAGGGAGTCAGAAATTCCCTCCACAAACAAGGGCTCCTTCTTTTCCAAAGCCTCCGTAAGTTCAAAAAAAATCCGGGTTTTACTCGCCGGATTTTTCGGTAGAAGAATGCCCTCCTCCGGCATTTTTTCCAGATTATGCATCAGCCTCTTCCTTTCCCTTCTTCTTTTGGTTGAACTCGTTCATAGCCTGATCAATGCCCTTTTCCACAATGGCAATGCAGGCTTTTGCCGCTCTCTCATAGGCATCTTCCATCTCCGCCTGTTCCGCCTTGGAAAATGGAGAAAGCACATGGTGGGCAAGATCTTCCTTCTCTCCCTTGGCACCCACCCCTAAACGGATTCTGGGAAACTCTTCACTGTGGAGGTGGGCGATAATATTTTTCAGCCCATTATGCCCTCCGGCAGAGCCCTTTTTTCGGATGCGAATGTCTCCGGGGGCAAAGGAAATCTCATCGGAAAGCACCAAAATCTGCTCCTTGGGAATCTTAAAATACTGAGCCAGAGGCACGATGGATTCCCCGGAAAGGTTCATATAGGTTAGGGGCTTTAAAAGAAGTACCTCTTCGCTGCCGATTCTGGTCTTGGTATAGGCACCACGAAATTTTGTGCTTTCCAAAGACAGGTTTCCCAGCTCCTTACAAAGCACATCAATCACCGCAAAACCGGCATTGTGTCTTGTGCCCACATATTTTTTCTCCGGATTCCCTAATCCTGCAATTAACCACATTTTCTTCCCTCTCTCTATTCTTAAGCTCGATTAAAGCACAAGGCGTATTATAGAGGGTTTTTGCAAACGAATCAAGGTGGAAGCCTCGTAGCGAAGAACTATAAGCGATATAGAGCCACGCCCTAATGCAGTATGGGCCTATAAGTGGGGCACGCTCCCGCTAACCTCGCCTCGTAGCGGATACTAAGCGAAAAATACAGTTTCTGTGTTTTTCGCAAGTACCGACGGGCTCAGATTGCCCCTTTTACAGGCCCATACTGCATCAATCGCTTCAGCTTTGGAATTCTTACAGTTCTTCACTGCTCTATGGTTCAGGGATTTGGAGCAGTTCCAAGTGGGACAAGGAAAAAAACAAGGACTATCTCAATAAATACTAACGCAAGCACAAGTATAAAATAGGCTAAAGTGACTTATCAGCCTATTTATGATATAATATATCTTAACAATAAAACGGATAAGGGGTAATAATATGGCAATTTCTTATAAACCATTATGGCACTTATTGGTAGAAAGAGAAATGAACAAAGAAGACTTAAAAGGAGCTGCAAACATAACAAGTAACATAGTTTCTAGAATGAGCAAAAACTCTTATGTGAACTTAGAATCATTAGAAAAGATTTGCCTGGCATTGGATTGCAGAATTGAAGATGTTATAGAAATTCATAGAAATGAGGTGGAATAAAATGAAGAAAATATTTTTTAGAAAGGAGGAAATAAAGTGAGTCAAGAAAATAAGATAAGTCAATCTTGCTGAGGTTCAATACAAAAAACCACTGGTACAGTGGAAGAAAAAGCAAATTGCCCCAAATGTCACAAAAGAGGAGAAAAGGTTAAGAATATAACTGTAAAGCATATGGTATCAGAAAACCTTATGGGAAAGGTTGTAGATGAAGAAACTTACTATTTATGTATGAATGAAGATTGTGATGTCGTGTATTATAACTTAAACAATGAAAGAGTTTTTTATAAGGGAGATGTAAAAGTTCCTATATGGTTTAAAAAGGATGCAAATCCCAAATATATATGCTATTGCAACCAAGTTACAGAGCAACAAATTATAAACGCTGTTTTAGATGATGGTGCAAAGAATATTAAAGATATTATTAGACTTACAGGGGCAATGAAAAATGGAAAGTGCGAAATTAACAATCCTTTGGGAAAATGCTGTAGTCCTTTTATTCAAGAAACCATCAATAAGGCATTAAAAAGCAAACAAAAGTTTGCGAAACATAATTTATAAAGTACGTCACAACAGTAATAAAATTAAAAATAATAAAAAACTATAGAATTAAAATTTTAACGGTTCAGATGTAAAAGTCTGGGCCGCTTTTTTATTTTTACCGGAAAGGAGGTCACCTATATGGTAAATGATGAAGTTAATAATAAGGCTATAAATATTGAGATAAAAGTGGCTCAGTATTCAGCAAAGGCTATTTTAAAAGCTATGAAAAAGATTATAGAAGATGCCGATGAAAAAAGCCAACCACTTGCAGATTATATTAGTGAAAAAAGAAAAACTAATTCAAGGAAACTTAAGGATATGGTAAAGAAAGGTCAGCTGGAAAATATTGATGAGCAAATCGAAAATAAATTCTATGCTTTTAAGGATTACGCATATAGGCGTAAAATAAATTGGGGGTTTGTTAGAGATAAAGATACAAGACTTTATATTATCTAAAATAGAAAAGGTATATTCACAAAGAATGACTGTATAAAATAAAAAGCACTTTATGGTATAACTCTATCTCTATTACAAGATAACAAAATACTATAAAGTGCTTTCATATTAATTAGTACTAACAGGGTCATAATCAGAAGGTACAGGAGCAACGATACTTACAAAGATAACATCTTCTGTTCCAGTATTTTTTGCGCCATGACATTCACCCTTTTTAGATACTATAACTTGCCCCTTTGTAAAAGGCACCTCCGTATCAGGCGTTGGATAAAATACCCCCTTGCCTTGCAATATAACCCATATATCATCAGAGTTATGATGGTAATGCTTTGGTAAGGTTTGACCAGGTTTAATAACCCATACTGAACCACCTGTGGAATCAGTTTGATAAAATGCTGTCTTAACAGCGTTCTCTAGACTTTCAACTTTCACAAGTTCCATGTCAAAAACACGTTGATCATTCATAATGCTCACACCTTTCATCAATTTCCAACTAGCGAGTGCCCGATGCATATTCACCCATATTAATATCTATAACAGTGCGAACAGGTTGAATTAAGGAATCCTCATATTGAACCTTCCATTTGATATCTGGATTCATATCTCCATTTTCTAAGCCTGCAATCGTTTGACCGTCATCAATAGGGTTATCGTGCTCAAAGATATAATACAATACACTAAGTTAAAAAGCAACCTAAAGTAGGTATAAGACCATATTATGTTGATGAATATGAACCAATAACAATTGAGGGAGACGATATAAAAATAGTGGGCATTATAACAAATGAAGTTACCTTGCCAAAAAATGATGGAACAAGAGGTTCTGCTTTGTATAGAATCCATTTTAGATTATCTAGCAAACCAACTAGCACATGGTCTGAATTGTTTTTAAGAAATTGGAATTACCCACCAAGTTTTACATCAATGCATAGACCTGGAATAGCTAGAGTTGAATCTGATAAAATCATTTTAGATGGAACAACAATCGAAGAGGTAAAACAATATCATAGAGATACCTTAATCTTGTGTGTAGAAAAAACAAATGAAGAAGAAAAACAATATAGAAGAAGAGAAGAACAATTAAAAAGAAAGAAGCAAGAAGAAATAGAAAATCATTATAGAAATATAGAAGATATTTCAAAAGACTTAAAATTTTAATTGTGACACTTTGAAAGGGATAGCAGAAATGATATCTCTTTTTTATTTTAACGAAAGACTAACTATTAATAGTCAAGCATAAGATTAAGATTTTTAGAATAAAATACGGAAACGTATTTTAGATAGATTAGTACATTGAAAACTGTATGACGAATAGAGCATCAGCGATGATGCTCTCAGAAAAGATTATGAGCTAATTTAACTTATAAAGGCTGATATGACGTATGGGTTATTTCCATCCGAAAGATGGTTCTGACAAGCTTTTTAATCACATGGCTTATTGCGACATAGTGAGATTCTTATAGTCCTTCATTGCTCTTGTGCTCAGTAAGTGCGGTGGACTGGATTGCCCCTTTTACAGGCCTATACTGGATCAATCGCTTTAGCTTTGGGATTCTTATAGTCCTTCACTGCCTCAGAGCTTAGAACGCTCCCATACTTTACATAGCTCCTTACCAACTTTGCTAATACTATCATTTGTTTTCATTGTTAAAGCGGTTCTACTGCAATATTTGCAGCCTCGAATACTTCTTTTACCTTATCAAAATCACTGCTCATAAGGTTAGCTTTTTTTAGATTTGGAAATTGCTGTAGTTCTTCCAAAGTGATTTCATTTAGGTCAAAACTGTCGTCTTCTCCATCCCACTGGGGAATAATGTTCATGTACACATCATTCCCGCCGTCCATGTAGAGCATTTCCACATAGGGGGCAAAGTTCTTTGGAATTTCCATTTCCTTAAAGAAATTCATCGCAGGTTCTATAATGGCATCACTGTCCGTATCGATATTTTTGCCTTTATATTGGTCGGCAAAAGCATAGATATCAAATTCCGGCTTCAGCAAATGCAGGTCATACATCAAGACTTGAATAATCGCTAATTTGAAATTCAAAGTATCAAAATGGAGAATATCGCTTTCACTTTCTTTAGTAAAACTTGGCAAAGCCGACTCTTTGCCAGCAGTATTTTCTCTACTGGTCACAATCTTAGCCAGTTCAGCTTTAAGATAATTATTTTTATAGCTAAAAGCAGCCGTCAAAGGGATTATAAAAACAGGTAAGAACACAATGATTCCTGTAAGTGCAAGACCTTGAGAGTGATTTCCCGTATGTCCGCCTTCCGAAATGCGATTCAAAAAGTCTGCTACCCTAGTGAAGATTTCTCCTCCTACAACGAATAGCAAAATGAACTCTAAAGTCAATAAGCCCAAAATGATAATCATCATTCTCTTTGCAGCCTTATCACATATTTCTATTTTGCTTTCTATGCTGATGGATTCAGCACCGGATATATTGGAAAACCACTTTTCTGCTCTTTCCTCTCTCGTCATAATGAATCTCCTGTGCATATACAACTTTTCACTGATTGTGCAACAGTATTATACAAAATTCATTTTATTCTCTCTATAGCAAAAGCCTCATGCCCTTTACAAATCCTCCGCGACAAATTGAAGGGCTGTAATAAGCCACCTAATGCAGCATATGTCTGTAGGTAGGGCAATCATAGCCCGTCATGACTTGTCGAAAGTGAGGAAGTGAAGGACTATAAAAAACAACAAGTTTCACCGACTGATGCAGCATATCCCTGTAAAAGGGGCAATCTGAGCCCGTCGGTACTTGCGAAAAACACAGAAACTGTGTTTTTCGCTTAGTATCCGCTACGAGGCGAGGTTAGCGAGAGCGTGCCCCACTTACAGGTCTATATGGCATCAGAGCGAAGATCTATAATGTATAGCCTTTCACTACGACAAACTAGGTTGGCAAGAGCGCCCCTAATACAGGTCTATACTACAACAGCGCCGGCAACTTTATTCTTCACCGCTTTCTTTCTCTTTTCTGCGAAAATCAGTACTCTATCCAAAATTCCCAATAGCGAGGGCATCAAGAAGATTACGAAGAAGAGGGAGCATACGGCGCCTCTTCCGATCAACTTTCCCAGCTGTCCGATGGCCGGAACGGAGGAGATAAAGGAAATCACATAGCCGACCACCGCCAAAATCGTTCCGGAAACAAAGAGGGAGGATAGGCTCTTTTCAATGGAGGCAATAATGGCTTCCTTTCTGCTCTTTTTCTCTCTTTCTTCCTTGAAGTGATCCAAGGTCAAAATGGCGTAGTCCACTGTTGCGCCCAGCTGAATACTGGACACGATAACATAGCCGATAAAAATCATATTGGTGCCTTCCAGGAAGGAGAAGGACATATTGCTCATAATGGCCAGTTCGATAGGAATCATGGCTACAATAGCAAAGAGTACCGACTTAAAGGAAAGCATAACCACAAGAAAAATCACAATCATAGACAGGGTATTCACCTTGGCATTGTCTGTTCGAAGGATATTTTCCATGTCCATAGTGGCGGTGGTATCTCCCACCAGATAGCTGTCTTCTCCGGTGTAAACCTTTAAAATCTGTCGAATGGTGCTTACCGCCTTATAAGACTCCTGACTTTCTCCGGGAAGATTTAGGGTAATAACCATTCTGCTGTAGCCGTCTTTTCTGACTAAATCTAAGGAGGACTTCGGTACCATAAACTCCGGTACTCCCTCCGGTAATAAGGAGCTTAAGGACTGCACATTTTCCACATAAGGAAGGGAAGTTAAAAGATTTCCCAAGGCCTTCTCTCTGTCATTTCTTCCCTCCGGATAAATAGCAATCAAAAGATTTTCTTCTCCGAAAACCCCATTGATTTCTTCTTCCATTTCAGAAATCTTTGTACCTTCTCCCTTTACCACCGCACCGTTACTAAAGCGGAAGTCATTCATCCCCTGCATGATATTTAAGGGATAAACTAAAAGAATAGTAAGAATCAGTACAAGAGGACTAAGCCTGTAGGCAAGCTTTGCCAATGGCTTAAAGGAGGGCACAAAGGGCTTATGTCTGGTCTTTTCCACAAAGTTCCACATCCGAAGCAAAAGAGCCGGCATAAAGAAAATAACCGTTAAAAGGCTGAACACCACACCCTTTGCCAATACGATTCCCATATCCTTACCGATTCCAAAGCTCATGGCACAGAGAGCCAAAAAGCCTCCCACAGTGGTTAGAGAAGATGCTAAAATCGTGCTTAAGGATTTTCCTACCGCATAGGACAGGGCTTTTTCCTTATCCATTCCTTTTTCAAGACCGGTTTCAAAGGAGTGAAGCAGGAAGATGGCATAGTCCATGGATACTGCAATCTGCAAAATTGCCGCAACGTTATTGGTGATAAAAGATACCTTTCCCAGAAACACATTGGTGCCCCGGTTTAGTCCCACCGCCAGCAAAATGGTAATCAGGAATAGGAAAGGCTCTCCGTAGGAATTGGTCATTATAATCAGAATCAGGAAAATAAAGCCAAGTCCCAGAGCTAAAATCAAGCCCATTTGGCTACTAACCTGTTCCTCCACCGTCTTACTTTGTACCGCAAGGCCTGCATACACCGCCTTGTCTCCCAAAAGGCTTTCGATTTCCCTAAGGGTCTTCTTTGTTTGTACGTCACTGTCTCCCTTTACAAAGACTACATGAAATAAAGCATTTCCGTCCTTATAATCTAAATCCTTTTCCTTCTCCTTTTCTTCCATAAATTCAGGAGCATAGGCACTTTTGGAGCCTGTGGAAAAACTCACCCGGTCTACACCGGAAATATGCTCAATCTGCTCCTTATAAGAGAGGGCTTCTCCCATGGAGACATCCTTTAGCATAATTCTTGCCGTTCCGGGATAGCCAAAACTATCCTCCATCTTCTGAATTCCCTGCTGAGTAAGGGAGGACTCCGGAAGATATTTACTCAAGTCGTAATTCACCTGCACAAAGAGGCAAAGAATCAGGGAAATGCCTAAGAGCCCCCAGAAAACTCGACTGATTTTTTCTCTATATTTAACAATAAAATCTGCACATTTTTCGCTAATACTCATTTACTTCCCTCCTTTGAAAATAGAGGTGATTCCTTTCCATACCTTGTTTGCCACTTGTCTCAGTCTATCCCAGAGACTAGGCTCTTTCGTTTCTTTAGTCTTTACCGTTTCTTCCTTTACCTCTTTGATTTCTTCGGTACGTAAGGTCACAGCCACATCCACAATATTATCATTTTCGGAAGGCATTAAGGACTCAATGGGTCTGTTAGGATCAATTTCCAAAACACTGGACTTTTCCCCTACATTTTCATCCCACTTCTTCTCCACAAGGGCTTCCAACTCTCCCTTGGCATTACGAACAGCTCCGGTAGAATCCAAAACAGCCTCTCCGTTTTTCAGCATTTTCTCGGTAGCATTTAAATTATTTTCAATAGAAGAATAGGCCTCCTCTCTCTTTCCTCGAAGGTAAGCATCCTGCTCTTGCAGGGTTCCTCGTAAATCCTCCATGGTTTTCTGACTGTTCTCCAAAAGCGTGTTTAAGTTCCTGCCGGTTTCCTCTCCCTTCTCCGCATAGCTTTTCAGGGTTTCCTGCAATCTCTTCACATCTTCAATGTTGTCTTCCAAAACGGAAAGACTCTCTTTAGAGTTTGTCAGTCCGGAATGGGCATTGGAGGAAAATTCCTTTAAGGCAGGACTTAGCTTTTCCATTGCAAGCTTCTGCATCTCCGCCTCTGTACCGGCCTCCTCTGCCTGCATAGAAATATATTCCTGCACCAGAGCCATAATCTGATCCTTCAAAGGAGAGCCCTCCAGCTTAGCCGATAAATTCGCTAAGCTGTTCTGTACGGATCCCTGCTTTTTTGCGGAAAGTAAGGCTTCCACCTGACTAAGACTCTGCTGTGCCTTATCAATTTCTGTCTGACCGGGTACATCTCCCCGAAGGGCTACCAAAGAATCCTCCAACTCAAGCATGGCATTTTGCAAACGATTCATATTGCTCTGGCTTTCGCTAATATTGTTCTTGGTATCTCGACTCAGTCCGTTGAAATCCTCCACATTTTCCGTAAGAGGGCTGATGCTGCTATTCACAGTCTCCATATCCTGATAGATTTGGTCTCTATTGTTTTGATAAGCTCTTCCCTCTTCCTGTGTCTTCCGAAGAAGAGCTTCACTGTTGTTAATGTTTTTCCGCATCGCTTCCACGGATTTCTGAGAGGCATCCAAGGAATCCAAAAGGCTGTTTCCTGCGTCCTTAAGGGCGCGGTAGGAGTCCTCCGACTCTTCCTTTGCCTCTCGTAAATCCGTAATTTTCTCCACCTGAGAGGAACGAAGGGGAGCCATCTGAAATTGTAAACCGGAAAAACTGAAGGAGTTGCTTCCCACCTCAATGGTAAAGTCGTCTTCCTCTCCGGGAAGGAGGACGAAAATCACTTCCTTCTTTTCTCCCAAAGATACCACCTGAGCCTTCTCTGCCTTTAGGGATAAAATGTCCTCTGCGCTAAAGCTACTTTTAGCCATCAGCACATAGTTTTTCGCTGCATAATCCTGGGCGTTGGGATTCTTTTTAAACTGCACATGAATTTTCACCAAGCCCTTCTCTCCCGCAAGAGTTTCCGGCTGTACCTCCAAACCATTTAGCTCGTAGCGAATCTGAATACTCCAAGGCAAGAGACTGTAGGGTTCTGACGTTTCCCCCTCCAAAAAGAGAGAGTCTACATTTCCCTTGGACAGGTCTAAGGTATGCTGATTTCCATTGGACTCTACCGCTACACTGTTGCTAAGATTTTTTACATTTTCATAAGTTCCGTAATCTGTAAGACTGGAATACCCCTTGGTTTCATACTCTCTTACCAAAGAGCCCTGCTTGAATTCTCCGGTGGGGCTTAATAAGGCATAGTAGTTCTCGTGATAGCGAGGCTTTTGCACCTCTGCCAAAGCCGAGATGGACAGGGCAAGGACCTGACTTAAACAAAGAGCAATACAAACTGCTCTTTTCCATTGCTTATTCCTTTCACTGCTCCTTTGCTTACCATTTCGAGTATTCTTCTGATTACCATTATGATTACCGTTTTGATTGCTTGCTGTTTCTCTATTGTAAATTTTCTGATTTTTCATGCTTGTACCCTCCTTGTTCTATACGATTCCAATGCTACTTTTGTCTTTAAAGCACTTCTGCTTTCAAAACCTTTCCCCATACTGTTTTACTCATACTATTTCAATGCTTATTTCTTTGTTTTTCTCCTTTTTTTGCTATACTAAAAAAAAAGCCATAAGCAACAGTAGATATCCTAAGCCTTTGGCAAAGGAAAAAAAACGGACAATATGGGACAAATGTGGTATAAAAATGAAAAAACAAGAGTGTAGGGAAAGAACCCAAAGACAGTTGGCGGAAGCCTTGGAATTTTATTTACAAAAAAAGCCCCTGGAAAAGATTACCGTTCGGGAGCTGATTGAAAAGGTCGGCATCAATAGAAAGACCTTTTATTATTATTTTCCGGATATTTACGGACTTTTGGAATGGATGGTAACACAAGAAAGTCAAAGATTGATTTTTGAAATTCAGAATCAGGAGGACTATGAAAATTCTCTTGCCCTGGTTTTTGATTCCATTGAGAAGAACCGTCATTTTGTAAACTGTGTCTATGATTCCATGGGGAGGGATGCTTTGGTTCGTTTCTTAAATAAGGACTTCCGTAAAGTAATCTCCTGGGCCATGGAAAAGGGGATGGAGGATGTCTTGAAGAGGAATGGGGGAAAAATAACGGAAACTTCCAATCCCTTAGGCATCGAGCAGAAGTTTTTGGATACGCTGGTGGACAGCTATATCGCCAGCATTGCACAAATCCTGCTCTTATATCTTCAAAAAAAGTCCCCCTTTAATAAGCAGGAATGTATTCGATTTATCTTGCGGTACCTGCAATCCACCATACCGGCGGCATTGGAGGAATTTGCGAAATAAGAGGGACCATAAAAAATCAACCCATAGCTTTTCCACACAATTTAAGTCTGCATTGGGGCACGTTCCCACTAGCTTCGCCACTTTTTCTTAAAAAATATTCTGTAATGGAACGCATTCTATTTATTTATTTATTTTACCGATAATATATTAAATGAAATAGCATGCTTAAGCCGCATGAAATTTTTTAAAGAAAGGGAGATAGATTAAGAGGTAAAACTATGACAGTAACTGAAATGGCGAATTATGCCCTTAAAAAACAGGATTATGAGAAAGCCACTTCTAAACAGGGCTCTTCAGATAGCGATGGGAATCAATCTATTTCCGACTTAGAACGATCCTATCGGAATGCAGAAGCCACAGGTGGAGACAGATGGTTATGTGGTTGGAACCCCGATGTGGAGCCGAAGCATATTGTACCTATAAGTAAAGATATTGAAGATTTAGTGAAACACCAAATCAGAGAAAGATATTTAAAGGAACAGGGTGGGAGCTCCTTTGAGAAAGTCCATAGTTATAACGAAAAATACAAGGCCTATGCAAAGACCAGGAATGGCCCGGAAAGAATGTCCGTTCTTTATACCATAGAGGAGTTAAAGTTTTCAGAAATGGATAAGATTATGGGATATATTAAAAGTAAGGTTCCGGGATGGCATCATCCTAAGCCCTTTGATCCGGCTATTGTGCAGGAGTACATTAATCAGGAAGAAGGAAAAGACAATAAGGATATTAACATTTCCGTATAAAATGTGAGTTCTTACGAGATAAAAGAATCCCTAAAATCAAGCGGTATGATTTCATTTCTGCCTGATTTTGGGGATTCTTTGGTGTCTACAAGAAAGCCTATTCCTTCTCTATCTTAGGAAGCATAATCCCTGCTGCCTTTTTATGTATTTCGATATTTCCTGTCTTATAGGCACCCCCGAACTCTCCGTCCAAAGTCCATTCCACCGGCTTTTGCCCTTGAAACTCCAGATACTGGGTTTTAAAAAAACTCACATAAGGGTGATCTTCCGGGATATCCCCCCGAAGCAGGGTTCCTGCAATCTCTCCCAGCTCTCCGATATTTTTCGGAGAACGAATCAGTAAAACCTCGAATTCTCCGTCCGCTAAATCTATATTCATCTTTTCCTGAAGGTTCTGTCCCGGCAGACCTGAAAAGCCTGCCACGGAATAGGAATTGGAAACGGCTCCGAAAATATACTCTCCCTCTTCGGAGAAATTTTCAGCAGAGATTTTTAAGGGAATGCTCTGGCTCATATTTTCCGGTAAGGTACGAAGGGATTCCAGCAAATATGCCAAATGCCCCAAATTGTTTTTTAATTCCTGATCTGTCCCATAGCTTACCTTGGTAAAGGCTCCAAAGGCCGCAATATAGTTAAAAAATCTCCCCTGAAGATTCCCCACATCATAAGAAAAACGCTCTCCTTCCACCATGGCTCGAAGATTCTCCTCTAAATCCTTGGGAATCCCTAAAGAATGGGCGAAGTCATTGGTGGAGCCGCAGGGAATATAGCCCATGGGAATATCCAGCTTCTCTTTCAGAATGGCATTCATAAGATAATGCAGTGTTCCATCTCCTCCTGCACAGACTAACAAATCGAAGTCTTTACCCAGTTTTTTTACCAGCTCTTCCGTTCGTAAGTCCTTATGCTTCGGCAGAATAGGAAAGACCGTTACCATACAGTCCAGTAAAGAAAGACCTTCTACCACCTGATAGCAAAGCTCCTTTCCCTTCCCCTGTCCACTCTGTGCATTCATTAAAAGCAATACTTTTTTCATGGTCTTTCCTCTTAGTTGATGCGTTACATGGGATAATCCTACCGTGTTGTTCTTTAGGATTTAAATAGACCTCCAAAGTGACTTCGGAATTATTTGTAGAATTACAATACAGATCCAAAGTAACTTCGGAATTATTACCTTACTATTATGTCGTACTCCTGACTAGTCACATAGTTTTTACTATTAAAAAAGAGGAATCCATCCGATTGGATATTCTTCCTCTCTTCCTTTTTTTATTATGCGGTCTTCTTAGCCGCCGGACCTAAGTCCTTCATCTTCTGTTCTAGGCGAGCTTCCTTTTCCTTCGCCTTAGCCTGGAAGTCCTTAAAGGTATTCTCTTCTACAACACCTACGAAAACTTCCTGATAGTCTGAACTACCCTTTTCCTGAATCCGCAACACATAACAATCGGAAAGTCCATAAAGTGTTCCCTCTTCTTCTGCATTCCGAAACTCTTCCTCAGGAATAAAGCTAAACTGCTCTCCGTCCTTTACAGTCTTCTTCCATAAACGATTGCGAACACCCTTGTCCTCATCCTGTAGGTAGGTGTTCTTGTAAGCTACAACTTCCACCTCACCCTTGCCGGATACAGAGAATACCGGATTCTCATGAACAATGTAAGCTACTCTGGCAGACTTGCTGACAGGATCGTTTACCTTTCCTTCCACATATTCCACATGAAGCTGTAACTGCTCCTTCGCGAAAGCCGAGAAGGAAAATAATAAAATGCCCAGTAGGCACATCATTAACAATGAAACTCTTTTTAACATAGAGAACTTACCCCTCACAATGAAAAATAAAGCCGGTATCTCACCGACTTTATCAGTATATCCGTTTTTCGTTACCATGACAATCCACGGGGAAAAAGATACAGGGTTTTGTAAAGTTTTTGTAAGAACTTAGAATCTTGAAATGCCCTTCACGAATTCAAGAAATTCTAATTCTTGAATCGTCTATTATACCTTAAGCTTTTTGAGTCCCAAGATGCCTGGACATATTGCTGTTCTGTAAAAGAAGGAACAGAGAGTATCCAATGAAATTTGCCAAAGTATACAAGACAATATCATTAACATCCACCACAAAAATCGGGGAATGGAATAGGATATTCAAAAGAAGCTGAATACATTCAACACCAAATCCAATCAATACCGCATAGAGAAGTACCTTCTTTTTCTCCTTCACTACGGAAAGGAGAACTCCCGGTAAGGGAAGAAATGATACTACAATTATAAGATTGGATAGCACGTTGTATCTCAAAAACAAGAACGGATTCAACTCAATATTCTGAAGGATCTGCGGGATGGATAAATCCCTATGGCTTATGCTATGAGGAATAAGATAAATCAGTACAAGCAATGCCATATAGCCAATCAATCCCCAGCGATGTCCTGAGCTATACGCTCTCCTCAGAGAAATAAAGTAAATCAGTCCAATTACCAAAGCCAAAATGAATACTCTACTATAAGGATATTGCAAAAGGAAACTAATCATAAGAATCACCCCTTTCAAATTTGTGGAAATAGATTGGAGATGTCCTTCCTTCCAAAATATAATCCAAACTTTCAATGCCTTCTCAATGAAGATAATTGTCCGCCGTACTTTTCACCCGTATGCTATTGTCTATTGTGATAGGTTTTAGCACTTAACTAAAAAAATTGCAATATAATTAAGTTTTCTAAAATATTAATTCTTTATTGACCTAAATTTCCAAGAAAAAATCACTTAGTGAAATTGTTTTTAATAAAGAAAAATGAAAGGACATGATTATTCCGGCTGAATATTCCGGTACGGCGGAGCCGCTATTCCGGAAAAGTGGAAAGCGCCTGTCCGGAATAGGAAACCGTTTTCCCTCACAAACAAAGATTGATTAAATCACTCCTGCTTTTTCAAAATGTTTTTTAAGTATCCTTGTTGCAACAAATGCTCCTATGCAAGCAAGAACAAAAGTTATCAAGCCAAATCCTACTGCCCACGAAACTTTGAAATAAGATAATGCTTCCTTTATTTGTGCTTCGCTCATTTTCCATTTTGATGCTCTTTCCACGAAAGAAGCTGTTCCGAATAAAATTACAGGAATTACTGTTCCTAAAAAATCTGCTAATGCAAATGTCCCATATCCAATAATCATTCGTCCCTTGCTCTCATAATTTCCTATAATCAAATCACATATAATTCCACCGATTACAGCAAAGACTGCATGAGGTAAATGTCCTCCTGACAACGCAATTAAACCAATAAGCGTTCCTGATATTGTAAATACACCCTTCTTTTTAACTTTTACAGCCATAAGAATATAAACGGTAGCAGCTATCATAAAGCTAACTCCTGAAGCAATAAATCCTCCTATAACTGTTGTTGCCATAGCAAATGCTACTGCCATGTATATGACAATTCCAATTGCATTAAAAATTCCGATGGTAATAAAATCACGGCCATTCAATTTGTTTTTCATAAGAGTTCTCCTAATAAATTTTCTGTATTACTATCACAAGAGCAATCATCAAAGCTCCTAATAGTCCAATCATTAAGTCTGTTTTTCTAAACCGCAATTCTGTTAATGTTACCCTCTTCTCATCACTATCAAGTCCTCTAATAAGTGCTGAAGCTGACAATTCGTCTGAAATTTTAATCATTCTCATTAACAGCGGAACAAGCGTATATTCCATATATTTAATTGGATGTAGCAACGGGAAAAATCTGCTTGTTATAATTCCTCGAATCTTCATATTCTCTTTTAATGCCTTGAGTTCTATTTTTATAGTTGGTACAAACCTAAGTAAAACACTAAAAGGTATACCAATGCTTCTTGGTACTTTCATTCTATTTAACGCTTCCAGCATTTCACTTACACTTGTAGTCTTTGTTATATATCCACCAAACATAGCGATTAAGGTCATTCTTGATGCAAAGTAAATAAACATATATATTGCAAATACGATGCTTGCTTTGCAAAACTTTCCAAGCCCTAACTCTATGCAGTATAAAAGCACAAAAAACAAGATAAAGCGTAATGCTCTTTTCCACATTCCACTGTATACATACAGAAAAAAGGCGAAGACAATCAGTCCGAAAAGTAGAATTGTATCGCTTATAAAAAAGGTCGTAAATCCAACAATGGGAAGTAGAGTAAGTTTTATTCTCGGATCTATAGTTTTTCTATCTGACAAGCTCCCTACCTCCTCTCATCTTGTCTAATATGAGAAATTTATTACTTTCACTCATATCTAAAACAGTTTCTATTTTTCCATCTCCCATTACCCAGAGCCTACTCACTGTGTTTACTAAAAACTCAAAATCATGACTTATTACCAAAACTGTTGTCCCAATTTTCAATTGTTCTTCAATCAGTTTTGCGACGGAAAGCATTGAGTCTTTATCACAACCTGATGTTGGTTCATCATAGATGAAAATCTTTGCCTGTTTCATCATTCCACAAGCTATTGTCAGTCTTTGTTTTTCTCCTCTTGATAAAGCAAACGGATGCTTATCAATATATTTGTCTAAGCCAAGTTCACTCAAAATAGACTTTGCCTTTTGAGTATTTTCTTTTTTATCTTCACCCTCCATACCAAGCAGCATTTCATCAAGTACACTTTCCGAAAATAACTGATAGTCTGAATCTTGAAAGACAAAATATGACATATCCATTAAATCTTTATGATTAAGCGACTTATCTTTTCCCGCCCATATTGTTCCCTCTTTTATCTTCTCAAGTCCTGAAAGCACTCTTGCAAAGGTGGTTTTCCCGGTACCATTTAAGCCGATAAGACCAATGGCTTTTCCGCACTCCATATTGAAATCAAGATGATTTAAGATGTACTGTTTTTGCTTATTTCCAACCTTAGTTGTACTTGGGTAACAAAATTTCAAGCCTTTTCCACTAATACTTTCCTCATTTAATTGATAGGAATCTTTCTTCTCACTTATCCTGTATTCTTCTAATTCAAGAGTTCTTAGTCCATTTTCATCCCAAAACGCCCTTTCAAGATGGATAACTTCTTCCCGACTTAAGTCTTTCGTAATTTCTCCATCTTTCATCAAAAGAAAATGGTCAAATAAAGATTTTACATAGTACAAACGATGTTCAATTAGAACAATCGTTGTCCCTTTTTTCTTTAATTTTTCTAAAATTAAAAACAGATCAAATGTTGCTTTCATATCCAAATTTGCTGAGGGTTCATCTAAAATTAAAACTTTCGGATTCATCGCATAGATGCTTGCAATAGCTATCTTTTGCTTCTGTCCGCTTGATAATTCAAAAACAGATTTTCCTTTCAGTTCCGGAGTATCCAACTCTGCATATACTTCTTCTACTCTCTGTTTGATTTCCTCTCTTGATTTGCAGATAGTTTGAAGCCCAAAAGCTATTTCTTCATCTGTCGTTGTCGTGAAAAACTGACTTCTTGGATCTTGAAATACAGTCCCTACAATATGCCCTACTTCATGAAGTAATAATTTGCTTATATCTTTTCCGGACGCAAAGGCTTCTCCTTTCATTTTGCCTTTGTAATAATGTGGAATAAGACCATTCATTACACTTCCAAGAGTGCTTTTACCACTTCCACTTTTCCCTGAAATTAAAACAAATTCACCTTTTTTAATTTCAAGATTGATATTTTTTAAAGCAGTTCGCCCATCTTCCCATTCATAAGAAACATCTTTTAACAAAATCATGGTTACACCTCATATTGAGCTTTCCATAATTTTGTGTAGTAACCATCTTTCTCAAGAAGTTCCCCATGCTTTCCTTTTTCAAGTAAATTTCCTTTTTGAAATACGAGAATTTGGTCAGCTTTTTGAATTGTTTTTAAATGATGAGCCACTACAAGTACAGTTCTATTCTTTGCAAGTTCTGTAATAGCATCTTGTATCAAAGATTCATTTACAGGATCAACATTACTTGTCATTTCATCAAGAATTAAAATAGGTGCATCCTTTAGAAAGGCTCTTGCAATAGATATTCTTTGTCTCTGTCCACCTGACAATATTCCGCCGTTTTCGCCAATATCCGTTTCATAAGCTTTTGGTAAACTCATAATGAAATCATGTATCCTTGCTTTCTTTGCAGCTTCAATAATTTCTTCTTTCGTTGCTCCTTTTTTACCTACCCTGATGTTTTCTTCAATCGTGTTATCAAACAGTTGAACATTTTGCATGACAATACTGATACGATCTAAAAGCTCATCATAAGGAATATCCCTTATATCAGTTCCTCCGAGTGTAATTTTCCCTTTATGCACATCATAAAATCTTAGAAGCAAGTTGGTTATAGTAGTCTTTCCACTACCTGATTCTCCAACTAAGGCTGTCATTGTTTTTTCAGCAATAGAAAAGCTCAATTTTTCCATTTTAAATTCATCTTTTTCATAGGAAAAATCTATGTTTTCAAAAGCTATATCATTATCTTTCGGAACAATTCCATTCACTTTGTCCGGGATTACATCTGCATATAAAATTCTCGAAAGTCTATTGTAACTATCTATCGCCGAAACATAGTACATATAGTGTTGTTCCATAGAAGCGAACGGCTTATAAAACTCTTTTGAAATTACTGCAAAGATAATAAAATGAAGTACATCAAGACTTCCCTTTACAACAAATATTGCTCCTGCGATTAAAAGAATTAAATATCCAATATCCAGTAAAAACCCAAATATAGATAACTGTTTTGCCTTGAATCTTGAAGCTGCTTTGCTTGTTTCTCCAAACTTTTTTGTCTTATTCATAAGCTCATTATCCAAGCTCTTATTGTTTGAAAAACTCTTTAATACAGGTATTCCTCTAACATATTCAACAAATAAGCTAACCATATCAAGAAGTGCTGAGTTGTTCTGATTTTCTATTTTTTCAGATTGCTTAATTGTCAGATATAGAAAGATAAGTGCAATCGGAACAGATACAGCCATAATAATAGAAAGCTTGAAATCAATACTTGCAAGACCAACAAATACGACTGCAGCTATCAAAAAATCACCAAACATTCTCGACCATATATGTCCTACAACAAGGGACATATTATCAACATCTTTGTGTAAAATTGTATTAATCTCTCCCAGTCTTTCATTGGTATAAAATCCCAAACTGAATTTCTTTAATTTGATAATCATGCGTTCTCTGATTTGCTGAACAATATCAAAACCTGCACTATGCTTTTTCATATCTGCGACCATATTACAAATACCTTTGAAGACTACAAGTAATCCAATCGCAATAAAATATTTATATAGGCTTGCTAAGCTCGTTCCATCAAAGATTTGGAACAGTATAGAAAATACGATAACAATCATGGCTATGGAGCTTAGTCCATAAAGGGCAAAGAATACACTTGATATAATCAAATCTCTCTTGCCGGTTTTTGTAAGTAGTTTTAACATTTCTCTAAACATTTTCTGTTACCACCTCCGTACACTCGCAATCCACTCAGTTCCTTGCTCGTGAAAGACTATCGCTGATACACTCGCAATCCTCTCCGTTCCTTGCTCGTGAAAGACTATTATCTTTCAAATCCCATCTATCTACCTTGTTCTGTGCTTCAACCATATCCTTATAAAAATCACATCTTTTCATCAGCTCTTCATGGCTTCCTGCATCAAGAACAATACCCTTATCCATAACAATAATTTGGTCTGAATCTCTAATCGTATTTAAATGATGAGCAATTGTAATGACGGTTTTATCCTTGCTTAAATCGTCAATTGCTTCACCGATTAGTCTTTCATTTTCACTATCAACAGCTGCCATTGCCTCATCTAATATTAAAATCGGTGCATTTTTCAGTATCATTCTTGCTATGGAGATTCTTTGTTTTTCTCCACCGGATAACTTAACTCCCATTTCACCTACTCGTGTTTCATATCCATTTGGCAATGCTGAAATAAAGTCATGACATCTCGCTTTTTTGGCAGCTTCTATGACTTCTTCTTTTGTCGCATTAAGTTTCCCGATTGCAATATTGTCGAAAATACTTAAATCGAAAAGGATGACCTCCTGTTGCACACTTCCAATAAGATTTGAAATATTTTCCTGACTGTAATCCTTTATATCTTTCCCATTTATTTCTATTCGTCCGCTGTCCGCATCCCAAAATCCCATAAGCAAATTAGATACGGTACTTTTTCCACAACCACTTGCTCCTACAAAGGCATTCAAACTATTTTTCTTAAAAGTCAAATTGATATTTTTAAGCTTAAATCCATCTTTTCCATATGCATAATTCACATCTTTAAATTCTATGTTTCCAAATTCTAAACCTTGTTCTGTCTTTTTCTTTGGAAGCGGAACTGTTAAAACTTTTCCAATCGCCTTTAATGCCTCCTTAAATACAATAGAAAAATGTTGTAGAGTGGCTGTCTTGCTTATGGATGCTGTAAACGCAGATGATAAAATAATTGCAAGGATAAAATTAGGCGTTGTAATATTCCCCTGATAAAGAAAGATACTTCCCAAAATCATGACAATTACCACTCCAATTTCCATAAATATGTCAATGAGTCCCATTGGAATTGTAATTGCTCCCATGCTCTTTTTAACCCAGTAAATATATTCTCTTGCCGTTTTTAATGTTCTTTCACTAATCTCCTCTTCTTTAGCAAAAGCCTTAATCACAGAAATATTTTTTACATATTCCATTAGCTCTTCTCTCATCTTGTTTTCATGGTTAAAGTAAATAGCAAAGTTTTTATCCATTGTTTTCTGTGAAAGAACTTTTACCAAATACATGAGTGGAACTCCGGCAATCATACCAAGTGCAAGACGCCAATCCACAAAAATCATAGCTACAAAAATAATGGTAGGCAGAAGTGTGACTGACATTATTTCCGGAAGACCATGGGCAAGGTATACTTCCACTTGCTCTACATCATGTTGAACGATATTGGTAAGCTCTCCAGTATTATGTTCTTTGAAAAATCCTAAACTTAGTTTTTTTAGATGCCCGATAATATCTAACCTAAGTTCTGTCAATTTTTCGTATGCCTTCTCATGGGCAACCTTTGTTGCAAAATAATAAAACATACCTTTTAATACAAACGATATAAAGATTCCCAAGAATATATACTTTAAATTCCCTTCGTTAATATTGTTTGTGATTAAAGAACTAATCAAATATACAAGTAAGATTTGTGGTATCAAATCACATACTATTTTTAAAGCAAGAAGTGAATTGGATAAACCATTTTTCCCAATCACTTTTTTCCTTAATTCTTTTTCCGGCATAAACAACACTCCTTTCAAAATTGAATAATATTGAATTTTAATTCAGTATTAGGGTTTAAAGTAAGACTTTGCTGATTACGCAAAGTCTATTTTTGTGCTGATTACAGGGATTCCACTCCCTTGTAATAACACCTTGCAATAAGTTTTAGCATATCTTTTGCCCACTTTTCACTTTGATAGTGCCTTGCTATTTCAAGTAGCCCCTCTGTAAAGTTACTGGCTAAAATATGGGCAAGCATTGGATCATATTCCTGTTTAGATTGTCTTTTTAAACTTACTTCAATATGAGCCTGCATTTGTGATATAAGTTTGTGTTTTGCTTCTGTATGTTTCGTTCCTGAGCTTTTATCCATCAAAATAATTAACTTCTTACGCTCTTTTAAAAGTTCATGAATATAGTTTTCTCCAACTTCATCAAACCTTTCAGAAGCAGAACCTTTTTCCAAAGATTCTTCTTCATTAAAAGCTGACTCGAAATTTATATAAACAGAACTTACTACTGCATCAAACAAAACTTCCTTATTCTTGAAATAGGTATAAATTAGTGCCACAGGAATATCTGCTTCTTTTGCAATTTCTGTTAATTTGGCACCTCTATAATCCTTTTTATAAAATACTTTTTCTGCTGCTTCGAGTATTCTATTTCTAACTTCTTCTTTTAATACTTGTGCCATAGCACACCTCTTTCTATACTAATACTGAATCTATATTTAATAATAAATCAAAATTCAATATTTGTCTAGTTACATGTGGGAATTATTATGGCGTCCTTATAGTATAATTTAATAACAATTTCAAAACTTGCTTAATGCTTACTTTCTAATTTATTCTTATGTAGCAAGCACAGTAAGTGTACGGACACTTACGAAAAAAGAGATTGAACATTCTTCCTCGAAATCCACAATGGTAGATCTTTACAAGGTATGCAAAAACCATGGAATCTATATGGGTAATAGAAATGGAGAGATAATCATTATCTCCTCTTTTTTTCTCCTTGATTATGCAAATAAAAAAACTCCTATGTATCCCTAAAGACCACACCAACCATAAGACTCTTAAAAAAGATGAGGGAACCCTGTCCCTCATCTTTTTTCATTTTATTCTATTTTTTATATTTACTTTTACTCCAATACAATCTTCATAAAGCTCTTCTTTCCCTTCTGGAGCAATGGTTCATTCTCCAGTTCGGAAAGGGATAGCTGTCTTCCGATATCCGTAATCTTCTCTCCGGCAAAGCTTACGCCGCCCTGCTGCACATTTCTTCTGGCTTCTCCCTTGGATGGTGCCAAACCGCTCACAACTAAAAGGTTCAAAATGTCGATTCCCTCAGGATACTCTGCCTTCTTAAGCACACACTTCGGGGTGTTTGCAGAATTTCCGCCTCCTGCAAACAAGGACTTGGCTGCTTCCTCCGCCTTCTTAGCTTCCTCCGCACCATGTACCAGCTCTGTCAAATGGTAAGCCAGTATTTCCTTAGCTTTATTCAACTCTGCCCCTTCCCAGGCATCCATCTTCTTGATTTCTTCCATAGGAATGAAGGTCAGGAGACGAAGACATTTTCCTACATCCGCATCATCCACATTTCTCCAATACTGGTAGAAGTCGTAGGGACTGGTCTTAGCCGCATCCAGCCAAACCGCACCGCTGGCGGTCTTTCCCATCTTCTTTCCTTCCTTATTGGTAAGCAGGGTGATGGTCATGGCATGGGCATCCTTTCCCAGCTTCTTACGAATCAGCTCTGTTCCTGCCAGCATATTGGACCACTGGTCATCTCCGCCGAACTCCATGTTACAGCCGTAGTCCTCGTAAAGACGATAGAAATCATAGCCCTGCATCAGCATATAAGAAAACTCAAAGAAGGAAAGTCCCTGAGAAAGACGGTTCACATAGCATCTGGCTCTCAGCATTTCATTTACGGAAAAATGAGGACCTACCTCTCGCAAGAACTCCATAAAGTTCATATCTCTAAGCCAGTCCGCATTGTTTACCATTAATGCCTTCCCCTCGGAGAAGTCAATGAAACGGCTCATCTGCTTCTTAAAGCAGGCACAGTTATGGTCAATCATTTCGGTGGTCATCATTTGCCGCATATCGGAACGACCGGAAGGATCTCCGATCATACCGGTTCCGCCTCCAACCAAGGCGATAGGCTTATTGCCTGCTGCCTGCAAACGCTTCATCAGGCACAGCGCCATAAAGTGCCCTACATGAAGAGAATCCGCAGTGGGGTCGAAGCCAATATAAAAGATTGCCTTTCCTTCATTAACCATTTTTCGGATTTCTTCTTCATTTGTAACCTGGGCAATCAATCCTCTCTCTTGTAATTCTTCGTAAACTCCCATACTGCTTCCTTCCTTTTCTCATCATTGACTGAGCAGGATCTGTCTTTCTTTCAAAAGAAAAATCCTGCCTGATTTTACATCTCTCTCACGGCGCGGAGTATCTCCTTCTTAAGGAGTATCCCGGCAATAGTGTGGGTATCTCCCTTGCTTTCATTCCCTCAAAAATCAAACTGCTCTTGCCCTGCTGTATTAATATTTGGTCTGCTGCTCGTACTCGTAGACATTGGAAATCAAACGAACCGTATCCTCCCAGCCGATACAGGGGTCGGTAATGGACTTTCCGAAGATATGTTCCTCCACCTTACAAGCGCCCTCAATCAGATAGGACTCCACCATCAGACCCTTCACAAAGTTGGCCAGCTCCTGGGAATACTTCCGGGAATGCATGATTTCCTGGGCAATACGAAGCTGCTCTCTATGCTTCTTTCCGGAATTACAATGATTGGTATCCACTACCGCCGCAGGGTTCACCAGATTCCGCTCCTCATAAAGAGAATGTAAAAGCTTTAAGTCTTCATAGTGGTAGTTCTGCACCATCTCCCCGTGCTTATTCTGTAAGCCTCGCATAATGGCGTGGGTATAAGGATTTCCGGAGGACTTTACTTCCCATTCCCGGAAAATGAATTCATGGCCATGCTGTCCTGCATAGATGGAGTTTAACATTACCCCTAAGTCTCCTGAGGTGGGATTCTTCATGCCGCAGGGAACATCCACCCCGGAAGCCACCAAACGGTGCTGCTGGTTTTCTACGGAACGGGCTCCCACCGCAATGTAGGACAGCATATCGGACAGGTAGGACAGGTTATCCGGATAAAGCATCTCATCTGCGGTACTGAAGCCTGTTTCCTCCAAAACTCGCATGTGGAGCTTTCGAATGGCAAAAATCCCTTCAATCAGATTGGCACGCTTTTCCGGATCCGGCTGATGGAGCATACCCTTGTAGCCTTCTCCTGTGGTTCTCGGTTTATTGGTATAGATACGGGGAACAATTAAAATCTTGTCCTCCACCTCTTTAGCAATTTCTTTAAGCTTGTGGCAATACTCCAGTACAGGATCCTCATGGTCTGCGGAACAGGGCCCGATCACCAGCAAAAACTTGTGACTTTCTCCTGTGAAAATCGCCTTAATCTCCTCATCTCTTTTCGCTTTCTGAGCAATCAGCTCGGAAGACAACGGATACTGTTCCTTTACCTCCGATGCAGAGGGTAACTTATGAATGAATTCTAATCCCATACTTTCTCCTTCCTTTTCTGCTAAAGTATAAAGGAAGATGAAAAAAAGTGCAAGAAAAGAGGATACCGGTCGTAGGCATCCTCTTTAGGCTATAGCAAATGGAATAACTATCTCTTTACAGGGCACTCTCCTTAAAATCTCCGATTCAGGCAAGACTTTTTACAGGGCATCCCCGATAACTTTCTTTAAGGTATCCGCAGAAGCCTGTAATGCTTCTTTCTCCTCCGGGCTTAATTCAATGGATACTACCCTTTCCACGCCCCCTCTACCCACAATGGCAGGAACAGAAAGAGACACATCATGAATGCCGTATTCTCCGTGCTGCATGCTGGAAACCGGCAGGATGGATTTCTCATCTCGAATAATGGCTTCACAGATTCTGCGAACGGACATAGCAATACCGTAGTAGGTAGCCTTCTTCTTTTCAATAATTTCGTAGGCGCTGTTTTTTACATTTTCCGCAATGCGTCTCATGGACTCATCATGCTCGATATGCCCCCGAAGTTCACAGAAATCGTTCAAAGGAATACCGGATACATTGGCACTGCTCCATGCGGCAATCTCGCTGTCTCCATGCTCTCCGATAATGAAGGCATGCACGGATCGGTTATCAATGGAAAGGTGCTCTCCCAGAAGATATTTCAGTCTTGCGGTGTCCAATACGGTTCCGGAGCCGAATACCCGATTCTCCGGGAAGCCACTAAGCTTTACCGCCGCATAGGTTAAAATATCCACAGGATTGGCTACAATCAGAAGGATTCCTTCATAATTTCTCTTGGCAATCTCCGGAATAATACTCTTAAAAATTCCTACATTCTTCTTCACCAGATCCAAACGGGTTTCCCCCGGCTTCTGGCCTGCTCCTGCCGTAATCACAAGGATGGAGCAATCCATTAAATCATCATAATCTCCGGCATAAATCTTCATAGGCTTTGCAAAGGGAAGTCCGTGGCTGATATCCAGTGCTTCTCCCTCCGCCTTCGCTCGATCCGCATCGTTTAAAACCATTTCGGAAAACAGTCCGCTTTGCATTAAGGCAAAGGCAGAGCTTGCTCCTACGAATCCGCAACCGATAACCCCTACTTTTCTCTCTTGAATATTCATTTTGCATCCTTTCCGGGAATTCTTCCCCCACTCCTTAAAAGCTTTGGACAAGAGTAGTATAAACTAACTCATAGTTGTTTTCTAGGAATTATTGAATTTTATACATACTTTCCCTTACTATTTCGACCATATTCAAAGTTTCTTTACTCCGAATCACTAGTCTTTACTAATCTTTTCCCATAAAAGGGGCTGTAAAAATCAAAATAAGAAATAGATTTTCGGCAATATTGCTTAGAAAACTGTTTTGATTTTTTTACAGCCCCTTTTACCGAAGTTCCTCCTCTTCCAAAAGTCTCCGTTTCTTCTCTAAATACTCCGGAAAACGCTCCAGATAAGAATGCATATCCTTTCCGTTGTCCGTTCTTTCGATTCTACCTTTTGGAAAGAGAATCTTACTGGAAGCCCCTGCCCCGATTCCTAAAACACTGTGCTTTTCTTCCATCATAAAAATGTTGTAAAGGCACTCCTTCCCTTCCTTGGCAAAACCGATATTTTCCAGATTTCCCGCCATATTTTTCTGGCGATAAAGATAGTAGGGCTGTAAATCCAATTTCTCCGCCGTATCCATACTGCAAAGCATCATCCACTCGATTTCTCTTCTCTCTTGTCGCTTCTTTAAGGAAGGCAGATAGGGAATGGAAAACTCTCTTTCCAGCAAAAAGTTTTCAGAAGCTCCACCGGCCTGATAGATTTCCCGAAAATGATTTTCCTCCGCCTTTAGTCTGGCGGCCCGCTTCACCGCCAAGGAATGTACCGTCAGGCTATCCGGAGCCAGGCGCAGGATTTCGGAAAGGCTTTCCTCCACCTGCTGCAAATGCTCTCCCGGCAAGCCCAAGATTAAGTCCATGTTAATGTTGTCAAAGCCCAGCTCTCTTGCCAGAGAATATTTTTCCTTCACCTCTTCCACGGAATGTTTTCTTCCGATAATGTCTAAACTTTCCTGATGGAAGCTTTGGGGGTTAATGGAAATTCTGTCCACAGAGAAATCCTGTAGAAGCTTTAGCTTTTCCCGATTAATGGAGTCCGGTCTGCCTGCCTCCACCGTATATTCTATAGCGCCCTTTCCCTTGGAAAAACAATGTTTATCCACTAAGGAAAGCAGGATTTCCAGATCCTTTTCCCTTAAGGCTGTAGGCGTTCCACCGCCGATATAAATGCTTTGCAGCTGCTTTCCTCTTTTCTCTCCCATCTCCCGCAGCACAAAAAGCATTTCCTTCTCTAAAAGAGACAGGTATTTCGGCATCCTTTCGGAAAAGCTTCCCATAGGCATGGAAAGGAAGGAGCAGTAGGCACAACGGGTAGGACAAAAGGGAATATTGATATAAAGACTGTAGCCTTCGGAAATACTTTTTCCATAAGCCTTTTCCGCCCTTTGTAAAATACCCTCCTCCTGTAGGGAGATTTTATATAAAAGCTCCGCCTTCTCTCCCTCCAAACGATATTCTTCTTTTAGAGCAGGGAACAAAATTTCGGGACTCTGTCCCTTTTCTTCCCGCATTTTCCGGCAAAGTCCTACCGGACGAATGCCGGTTAAGTCTCCCCAGGGCAGGCTTCTTCCGCTTTGTTTTTCCAAAATATCATAAAGATAAGCCTTTAAAATGGACTTATCCTTTCCCCTATCTCCGGTAAAGCTAAGCTCTTCTCCGGTAATTTCCAAAGAAAAGAGGAACAGAGAAGGGTCCAAAATCCCCTCCTCTGTTAAAATGCGATTTTTCTTTTCTTCCGGCTTATGCTTTAAGCTCTTTTTATTTACCTCTGTGGGCTGTCCCACTTCCTTCGCCCGCTTAAAGGCATTCTTCTCCTCCTGGGTAGTTTCCATCAGGCGAATCCCCTGACTGCTATGAATCTGGAAATCCTCCCCGGGGTAAAATGCCTTACAAAGCTCTCGGATGTCTGCTTCAAAGGGCAGAACCTTATCTCCTAAAAATAATTGAATCACAAAATCCTCTTCTACATACTATATAAATTCTAACTGAGAAATCTCTGAAAACTCTTAATGAATATACACTATAGAATTTGCTCTATAGAATTTACTCTATAGGATTCACTCTACAGAATTCAACCTACAAAATTCAGCCTACAGAATTCACCCTACAGAATTTTTAATTGAAAGTCTTCTTTATATTACTGTCCAAAAGCTTGTTAAAGCCCACCCAACCGTTGGCTTCCTTGGCCTTTCCGGACTTCTCTCCCTGCTCGATAAATTCCCGCATGGTTTCCAGCTTGGCATCTGTATTGTCCGCGAAGGAAAGGAGTAAAGCCTCCATGGTAGCCGGCTTCTTGGGAGAACCGTATTCCAATTCCCCATGATGGGACAGGATGCAGTGTAAAAACTCTGTCTTCACATTCTCCGGAAAGTCGGGAATCTCCTGCATCTTTTCCGAAAGCATGGTGTAGCCGATCAAGATGTGACCTAAAAGCTGTCCCTCGTCGGAATAATCATTTTTCGGAAAGGGAGTAAGCTCCTTGGTTTTTCCGATATCATGGCAAAGAGCCGCGCTTAACAAAATGTCTCTATTGATATCCCCATAGTGTCTTGCGTAAAAATCGCAAAGCTTGGCAACAGACAGGGTATGCTCCAAAAGTCCCCCCACATAGCCGTGATGCACGGATTTTGCAGCGGAATGGAAGGAAAAGCATTTGTAAAATTCCTTATCCTCCACAAAAAGCTTCTGTAACAGCTTCTGTAAATAAGGGTTCTGTACGGTCTTAATCAGAGCAAAAAGTTCCTTCCCCATTTCTTCCCGGTCATGCTTACTGACCGGTAAAAAATCCTCCGCTGCATAAGTTCCCTCGGAAGCCACCGACAGGCGCTGAATACTTAGCTGATTTACCCCGTTGTAAATGCTGACATTTCCCTCCACGTACACATAGTCCATGGGAGAAAAGTCCGATATCCCCGGAGAATTGGGTTCCCATACCTTGGCATCAATGGTGCCGGTTCTGTCTTGCAGGCAGACATTCAAGTATTCCTTTCCGTTTTTTGTCACCGCTGCATTCTTGGTTTTCACAAGATACACATTATTCACCCGAAGCCCATCTCGGAAATTCTCAATAAAGCGATTGGGGTTAGGAACTCGTTCCATATTTTTTCCTTCCTACCTTGCCTGTATAGGGCAAGAAAGCACTAACTCTACATACTCTTTTCCATTATAACGGAGAAGTTCCACGGGAACAACCGCTCCTTCCGCCTGTTCCTGCAAAGTATCCTGAAAAGCCTTGCCGGTGTCAACGCTCTTTCCGTTCAATTTTATGATAATATCCCCGGGGAGAATTCCAACAGAGTAGGCGGGACTGTCTTCCACCACCTCCGTGACATAAACCCCTTCCGGAATTCCCAGCTCCTTCATGGTCTTGGAACTGTTTTGAATCTTTACGCCGAAATAGGGAAGAATTCCTCCATTACTGAGTCGTTCCAGACTTTCTAAAGCATCAGATATTCCGATAATCTGTCTTCCTGCTTTTCTATCCTCTGCCTCCGTGTAGAAGCCTACCCATTCCCCCTTTGTGTTTAAAACAAAGGCTGTGCTGTTTTCTTCTCCGGAGAACTGCATCTTGATTTCTTCCCCAACCCTGTCCTCCGAAGCCTTGTCATAGGACAAAACACCGATGGTGCTTAAAGCTGAGGAATAGGCCTGTCCCAAGGGGGAGCCTAAAAGCAGTACCGTATCTCCCTTTTGCAGAAGTCTGGAATTCCCTCTAGGCATTTCCTGAATTTTCTCCCACTCCTTATCCGTTAGGGAAGAAAGTTCTACGGTAAGAACCACCCATCGATCCCTGCCGCTTTTCCCCCGAAGAGTGGCGGGAAGCTTTTTTTCCCGGTTAAAGGTGACCTCGTAGCCTGCCCCTGCCTTGGCCTCTTCCAAAAAGAGAATCACCGCCTCTTCTTTGGTCTTTTTTAAAATCACCCCGGTACAATGCTGGTTTGCTTCACTGAGAGAATCTTCTCCGGGAGTATGAATACTGACCTCTACCAAGGATTTTTCACCTTCGGAAATCAGCGTTTTGGCATTGGACATCAGGCTGTCATAGCTGGATACGGAGAAATCAAACTTTTGCAACTCTGACTGTACTACATCTTCAATCGCTTCGGTTTCCGCCGTGCTTTCCGATGCCGCTTCCGTACTTTCTTCCACCAGGGCAATACTTTCCTTTGCTTGCTCAGCTTCCCCTTGGGAAAGGCGTTTTCCCAGAAAAAAGAAGGAAAAGGCTGCCGCTATACCAAAAAGTCCGCCGGAAAGCAGAATCAGTACCGCCTTCTTCAGCCTTTTTTTCCATTTTCCCTTAGGACCTACGATTTTCTCTCGAATAAAATGTTCTTCCATCTTGCGTTCCTCTAAAGCCCTGCTATCTTACTCTTCTACCCGTTCCATTGCGGGAAGTGAAAAGCTGAATTCCGTACCCACTCCTTCCGTGGAAACACAGTCAATGTTTTCCCCGTGGGCCGTGATAATACTTTTTACAATGGCCAGTCCCAAGCCGGTACCGGCTTTATCCTTTCCTCTGGAAATGTCCGTCTTATAAAAACGCTCCCAAATCTTCCCCAAATCCTTCTTGGGAATTCCGATGCCCTGATCCTTAATGCCCACCAGCACCTTCGTGCCTTTTTGCTCCGTCCGAATCTGAATCTCCGAATCCTCCTTGGAGAATTTTACCGCATTGTCCAAAAGATTGTAAAAGACCTGTTGAATCTTAGGATAATCCCCATTGACCATCTGTTTTTTCTCTGCAAACACCAGAGAAAATCCCAACTTTTTCTTCTGACACTGCATTTCAAAGCTGGCACAAACTTCTCGAATCATCCGGTTTAGATCAAAATTACTTCGGTTTAAAGAGCTTCCCTGATCCAGCTTGTTTAAGCTCAGCATGGACTGGGTCAGTTTACTCAGGCGCTCCGTCTCGGAAATCAGCCGAAGCAAATATTTTTCCTCCGCCTCCTTGGGGATAGTTCCATCCAACATAGCCTCCAAATAGCCCTTTATGGAGGTTAGTGGGGAGCGAAAATCATGGGAAACATTGGCGATAAACTGCCTTTGGTAGTCATCGGATTTTTGGATTTCCTCCGCCATGAAATTCAGAGTATCCGCAAGGTAGGACATTTCATCCCCTCCACCGACGGAAATCCGATACAAATATTCTCCTGCCGCATAGTGTACCGCCCCTGCCGTAATTTTTCCCAGCGGTCGATATACCCAGAAGTAAAAAACGAAAAAAATGGAAAGAGACAGTACTGCTACAGCCAGAAAGCCTCTATAGAAAATGCTGAACAGCATTGCTTTTTCCTGCTCTATTCCCGCTACGGATTTATGTAAAATCAGGTAGGCAAGATTTTGGTAATTTCTCTGAATGGGAGCCTGGGCCAAGATATGCTCCTCAGGCAGTAAACCGTGAAGATTGCCTCGGAAAGCAATTTTTCCACCGTTTTCCGTAGGATCAAAATCACTCACAATCTTTCCGCTCAGATTGTCCTTCCCCTTATGCTGTAGAATTTTCCCGTCCTTATCCACCAAGGTCCATTCCACGTTACTTCTATGAATGTTACCTTCCATCTCCTTACTGAGTCTATCTAGAGAAAGGGCTCCGTTTTCCTCTTTGGAATAGAAGTTGGCAAGCCTGGTAGCCTCACTATAAAGCTCCTGTCCCTCTCTTTGGTATAGATTCTGCCCGATAGCCTTTTCTCCGTAAAAATAAAGGAAAAGAAAGCCAAAGAGAAAAAACAGCAGGTAGGTGATGATAAATTTGATAAATAATCGTTTTCCCAAATTCCCTCCTGCTTATTCTATCTATCCGACCTAAACTTATTCCTGTAATATCCATCCCGGCCTAAGCTTACCCTACGATTCCTGTAATATCCATCCCTGTCTAAGCTATGTTTTACGGTCTTTATCCTAATCTGAACTTGTACCCTATGCCCCAAACCGTGGAAATCTCCCACTCTTCCACCTGGGGAAGCTTCTCCCGAAGTCTCTTGATATGCACATCCACCGTCCGGGAATCCCCGGCAAACTCATAGCCCCAAATATGATCCAAAAGCTGCTCTCTGGTAAAAACCTGGTTGGGGGAGCTGGCCAAGAAATACAAAAGCTCCAGTTCTTTTGGGGGCATATCAATAGCCTTTCCTTTATAATGCACCGCATAATTGCTTAGGTTGATTACCAAGTCTTCGTAGGCGATATATTTGCCCTTTCGTAAAAGGTCTTCTCCCCCTTCCTTTTCCTTATCTTCCTCCAAAGGTGGCGAAAAGACATGCTGGCTTCTTCGCAAAACCGCCTTCACTCTGGCTACCAGCTCCTTGGTATCAAAGGGCTTTAGCATATAGTCGTCCGCTCCAAGCTCTAAGCCCAGCACCTTATCAAAGGTCTCTCCCTTTGCGGAAAGCATGATAATGGGCACATTGGAGCTTGTACGTATCCTTCTGCAAACCTCGTAGCCATCAATTCCCGGAAGCATCAGGTCCAAAATAATAAGTGCCACCGGCTCCTTTTCCAGACTTTTTAAGGCTTCTTCCCCGTCTTCACAGATTCGGGTATCGTAGCACTCCTTTTCCAAATATAGGGAAACCAGCTCTGCAATGGAGCTGTCATCATCTACAATCAAGATTTTTTGTTTTTCCGCCATGCTTCCTCCTTTCTATTGTTTTCCAACTTTCATTGCTCTAAAAATCATCGAAGCGAGTCTTCGCTTCAATCTATGCAGTACACGAGTGTTCATCGGCTCATCTTTGTAGTCTATACAGAGCTTAAGCTGCATAGACTCTTCATTCTTTCACCGGCTTTTTATTTCTTAAAGAATGCAATGCTGACACCGTCAGAGCCTTCCCCATACTCTCCTAAACGGAAAGATTCGATATGCTTATTCTTTTTCAAGCATTCCTGCACCATCTTTCGAAGGGCTCCGGTACCTCTTCCATGAACGATTCGTACCTGAGGCAGTCTGGCCAAAAAGGCATCATCCAAATATTTATTTAACTCCGGCAACGCATCCGCCGTCATTTTTCCGATTAAGTTAATTTCCGGAGAGATTCCCAGCACCTTTCCTCTTCCGATGGAGGCGACTTTTCCCTGATTCTTTTCCGGCTTTTCCTTTTCCTTATGCTGGATAAATTCCACATCCTTGGCGGAAACCTTGGTGCGAAGCATACCGGCAGTAACGGTGAACATTCCATTTTTATCCGGAAGAGTGGTAACCGTTGCCACCATATCATGCATGCTTAAAACCCTTACCTTGTCTCCGATGGCCAATTTCTTTAAGGAAATGGTTTGCGAGGGTCCCTTTACCATGGTGGAGGACAGAGCCTCGTCATTTTCCCGCATCTTTTGGTGAAGCTTGGTTCTGGTCTTTTCTCCCTCTAAGGCACTGCTCTTTCCTGCCTCCTGCCGACGTAGTTCCTTTACCACCTGGTCAGCGGTTTCCTTCGCCTCCCGTAAAATCTGAGCAGCCTCTTCTCTGGCTCTTTGCAGGATTTTCTCTCTTCCTTTTTCGATGCCTTTGGTGGATTCTCTGGCACGCTGCTTTAGGCTCTCCACCTCTGCCTTATAGCGCTCGATTTCTTCCTTTTCCCTCTGGGCAAGGCGTTTGGTATTTTCCAAATCCGCAATCACATCTTCAAAATGCAGGTCTTCCTCTCCCATGCGATTCTTCGCAGAAGCAATGATGTCCTTTCGAAGACCAAGCTTCTCCGCAATGGCAAAGGCATTGGACTTTCCGGGTACACCAATCAAGAGATGATAGCTAGGCCTGAGACTTTCCACATCAAAGGCGCAGGCGGCATTTTCCACTCCCTCAGTAGACAAGGCGTAAAGCTTTACCTCCGCATAGTGGGTGGTGGCCAGGGTTCGAATTCCCTTTTGGAAAAGGTGGTCCAGAATAGCCAATGCCAAAGCCGCTCCCTCTGTAGGATCTGTTCCCGCCCCAAGCTCATCAAAAAGGCAGAGGCAGTCTTCCCTTGCCCCCTGTAAAATCCGCACCGTATTGGTCATGTGGGAGGAGAAGGTGGAGAGACTTTGCTCAATGCTTTGCTCATCCCCGATATCTGCATAAATCTCCCGATACACCGTAATGCTGGAGCCCTGGAAAGCCGGAATAAAGAGTCCCGCCTGCCCCATCAGTTGGAACAATCCTAAAGTCTTTAAGCAAACCGTCTTACCACCGGTATTGGGTCCGGTAATCACCAAAAGACTGAAGTCATCTCCCAGGCGAATGCTGATGGGCACCACTTTGTCTTTGGGAATCAGAGGGTGGCGGGCATCCAAAAGCACCGTCTTTCGTTCCTGATTCAAGATGGGCTTTACCCCGTCCATCTTATTGGCAAGTTTTGCCTTGGCAAAAACAAAGTCCAAATGACTTAAAATCTTTACATTTTCCCCCAGTTCCTCGGTAAAGGGCGCTAAAGAAAGGGAGAGCTGTAAAAGAATCTTCTCCACTTCCTTTTTCTCTAAAGACAAAAGTTCCCGCATATCATTTTCCAGCTGAACAATGGAGAAGGGCTCCATAAAAAGAGTAGCTCCTGAGCTACTTTCATCATGAACAATTCCCCGGAAAGCATTCTTATACTCCGCCTTAACAGGGAACACATGCCTCCCGTTTCGAAGGGTTATCACCGGGTCCTGCAACATAGAACGGTTATGCTGTAAAATTCGATTTAATTCCTGGTTGATTTTTTCCTCTAAGCCCTTTTCCTTCCTGCGCAGCTGGGAAAGCTCCGGACTGGCATCATCTGCCAGCTCCTCTTCGGAAAGAATACAACGTTGCAGCTCTCTTCGAATATCATCCAAGGGGGCTAAAGCCTGAAAATACTCCTGTAAAGCATCTTCCCTCTCTTCTCCCTGATCCTTTGCTTTTTTGGTCTTTTCTAAAATCAGGATAATATCATATAGCTCCGGAATGGAAAGGGCTGTGGATAAGGCTAAACGGGAAAAATAGGGGCGGACTTCTTTGATTCCCCGAAAGGAAATTCCTCCTCCTAAACGAATGCGGTCTTGTGCCGCCTCTGTTTCCGAAAGACTCTGCTCCACCTCTAAAAAGGAAGAAGAAGGCTCCAAGGCCTTCAACTTCTCCTTACCCAAAGAAGAGTCTGCCTCCTCCACTAATCGGTCTATGATTTTGTAAAACTCCAATGTCTTTAAGACCTTTTGGTTCATTCTATCCCTTTCTACTCTTGGACGAACTTGTCCGGATTTACTTCCGCTAGACGATATCCATTCAAAGCATTTCTATTTTATACCTATTTATAGAGAAAACTATTCCTTATCCAGCATCAGCTTTGCACAACCGTAAATTCCTGCATCATTTCCAAGCTTAGCCAGCATCAGCTCCGCCTTTTTGTTTAAAATCGGTGTGTGCTCCTCGTAATGCTTCTTAATAATCTGTAAGAGGAAGTCTCCTGCTCGAGAAACGCCCCCACCGATAACGAAAACCTCCGGATCCGCAATCATGGAAACCTGTGCCAAAACAATTCCCAGATAACGCATACTGCATTCTAAACTTGTGCTGGCCAGAATGTCTCCCTCTTTAGCCGCTTCACAAACAATCTTTGCGGTAAGGGCTTTTCCATAGATACGAAGAGAAGAAGGATCTCTGAACATCCGAAGAAAACGCTCTGCCTCCTTCACTATTCCGGTAGCGGAAGCCACCTGCTCCAGACAACCCATGCCGCCGCAGGCACAACGTTCTCCCTCCACATCCCGCACATGGATGTGTCCGATTTCCGCTCCTGCACCATGAGCGCCGGTAACAATTTTGCCATGCAGAATCAAACCGCCACCTACGCCGGTTCCCAAAGTTACCATCAGCATATCGGAGAAACCTCTTCCTCCTCCCTGCCAAAGCTCTCCAAGGGCCGCCACATTGGCATCATTTCCTACTGCACAGGGAATCTTTCCGCCCATCAGCTCTCTCATAATTTTTGCCGGGTAAATGTCCTTCCAGCCTAGATTTACCGCAACAGGCACATGTCCGTCCGGCTCTACAGGTCCCGGTACACCGATCCCGATTCCTGCTACATCCTCATAGGCAATGGTCTTTTCCGCCAAATGCTTCTTTAGCTCCTCAGCCACATCCGGAAGAATATACTTTCCCTGCTCCGCCTTTCTGGTGAGCACCTCCCATTTGTCCAACAGTACGCCGTTATAGGTAAAGATACCGCATTTTACGGAAGTTCCCCCTACATCAATGCCTACGCAATATTGATTCATCTTATCCCTCCTCTGTAGTCGGCTACACAGCTTACTCTTCTGAATGCTTCTAAAAGCACATGGCTGAAGCTTTTTCTATTTTACCCGAATAGCCTCTTCCCTGTTTCGATATGCCAAGAATAAATCCGTTCCTCCGAACTGAATTTTTGACAAAGAACGAATGTATTGCAAACCTTCTTCGGTCTCCCCATTATAACGCAGTCTGCCTTGAAAATCATAAACTTTAAAATATTTCTCTTGATAGAGAATCACCTTGTCCTGACTTAATTCCATGTTGTTGCCCATAAAGTCTATGGGTTTATCCAAAATTTTCTCTCCGGTCTTTCGGAAAATCAAAAGTCTATAGGGTTTTTCCTGCTTTTCCTTTTTCCTTCCGGAAGAACTTTTCGTCTTTTGCTTTTCTTTACCGACATTCTCTTTGCTTTCTGTAAGAGTACTTCCACTTGCTACAGGACTTTGTTTCTTTGTCTTCGGTTCTTTAGTATTGCCGCCCTTTGTACCCTCTTTGCCTCCGGACTTTCCCGCATCCTCCTGAGGCTCGCCCCTTTGATCCGTAAGGACTGCAAGGTAATTTTTATCATAGGAAATCATCCGAATCGTTTCCGGAATTTCTACCTTTTTCTTCAACTCCGGACTGGTTCTGACTTTCGTGGAGAAGAAAGCCAATCCCCCATCATACGCCGCAAAGGATTCCTCATCAGTAAAAAACTGTACTCTTCCCACAATGCCGCCGGAAAAATCATCGGTAAAGCCCCCTACCACTCGGTCAGCACCGGCATTTTTCCCTAAGGAAGAAAAATTATAGTAAACCACTCTGGATTTCACAGTGGTCTGTTCCAAATGGGCAAATGCTACACAGAGCTCCGTCCCATCCGGAGATACGGACAAATCCATGGGATAACCGTCCCCCGACATCACCGACTTGATGCCGATGTCCAGATTTTTGCCTTCCTTGGAAAATACCGTGATATAGGTTCCCTGATCCTCCGACAAAAGCGCATAAACCACACCTTTTTCGGAAATCCGTAATTTTTCTATGGTACTGGGCGCTTCCCCCTGCCCGCTAAGTCCCTGGGCAGAAAAAATATACAGCCTGGTACCGCCCTGCTCACCGATTACCGCATAGTCTCCGGAAACCGAAACCAAAGCTCGTCCCATTTCAAAGGCCTGATCCCAAAGCACTTTTCCTTGGGAAGAAACATACTTCGCCCCGTCCTTACTGAGTTTGATTACGCCATCCCGGTAAGGAAAATAGCTGTATTCCTCCTCTACGCCCTTACTTTCTTCCAGACTGTCCTTCCATAGAAGTTCTTTTTGTCCAAAACGTCTTCTTCCATAAAAGAAAAAGCCTACCGCAAAAAGAAAGAAAAGAATCAACAAAAAAGGAAGCCAAAAGTTTTTCGCCGTTAAAGAAAACGGATTGTCTTCTGCCTTTCTCTCTTCGTCCTGTCGTTCTTCTAAAAGACCTTCTTCCGCCTTACTTCCGATGATGACCCTTTGCTTTAATTTCCTTTTTCTTGATTCTCTTTCCCGATCCGCCAAAGCCTACTCCCTATCTTAACTTAACGGTATCACTGCTCCGGATACATTCCTTTAGCAATATAACTTGGGGACGTATCCTTTTTGCGATACAACTGCTCCGAATATACTCCCTTAGCGATATAATTGTTCCGGATATAAGCCCTTTGCAATACATTCCCGTAAAGCTTCTTCCGCCAATGCACGGTCTTCCTGATAGGTCACACCGAACCAACGGTCATGATCCTCTAAAACCTTTACTCTGGCCTTTCCTTCCTTCATCAGGCAATCTACCTCTCTGGGCAACAGATACTCAGACTTGGCTTCCTTGCCGTATTTCTCCAACCAAGAAGGGAATTTTTCAATCAGTACATCCAGAAAATGCTCCGGAAGTCCAAACATATTCATGGAAGCAATGGCATCCTCCTGCAGCTCCACAACTTTCTTCTGTTGATTTTCTCCTCGTAAAATGCCGTCTTCCTTGCGTTCAATATTGTAGGTTTCGGAAATGGACTGAAGATAGCCTTCTGCACTCACCTGACAAATTCCACGATTTACAGAACCGTACTTGGAAAGGGTATTTACCAAATGATAGCCTGCCATGCACATTTCCATCATACCGGAATCCGCTCTGTCTGCCTGTAAGAAATCATTGATTAGACGAAAGCCCTCTTTTCCGTAGAAATCATCCGCGTTAATCACTCCAAAGGGTCCCTGTACCTGCTTTCTGCACTGCATTAATGCATGGGCTGTTCCCCAGGGCTTTGTGCGCCCCTCCGGCACAGAAAATCCTTCAGGCAGTGCCGTGATTTCCTGAAAAACATAATCTACATCCGCAATCTTTTCGATTCTCTTCCCAATTATTTCCCGGAAGTCCGCCTCAATATCCTTTCGAATCACAAAAACCAGCTTTTCAAAGCCTGCTTCCAGGGCATCATGCACGGAATAATCCATGATAATCTCTCCATGGGGACCAATTTTTGCCAACTGCTTAATGCCCGCACCATAACGGGAGCCCAATCCCGCAGCCATGATTACCAACGTTGTTTTCTTTCCCATAAGTCTCTCCCTTCGGGTGGATATCGTATAAAAAAGGAATGTACTGACTATCCTTTTGCTATCTCTTTTCCTATCCTTTAAAGATAAGGGAAAAATGCCGTTTCGTCCAGTCTTTCTAACGGAATTCTGTAAGCAATGAAGAAAGCATGCTCTGACGCAGTGTGGGTCTGGAATTGGGGCACGCTCTCGCTATGTTCGCCCTTCGTAGTGATGGACTGTAAGCAATGTAGAAAATACGCTCTGATGCAGTATAGGTCTGAAACGGGGGCACGCTCTCGCTAACCTCGCCTCGTAGCGGATACTAAGCGAAAAACACAGTTTCTGTGTTTTTCGCAAGTACCGACGGGCTCAGATTGCCCCTTATTTCAGACCTATACTGCATCTATCGCTGCTTTTATTGAGTTTTATAGTCCTTCACTTGGTCGGCTCACCAGCCCAGATACCTCTTATTTCAGACCAGCACTGCATCTTTCGCTTCGTTTATTGATTTTTGTAGTCCTTCACTTGGTCAGCTCGCCGCTAGTACCGACGGGCTCAGATTGCCCTTTATTTCAGACCCACACTGCATCTTTTGCTTCTTTTATTGATTTTTGTAGTCCTTCACTTAGTCAGCTCGCCGTTAGTATCAACGGGCTCAGATTGCCCCTTATTTCAGACCTATACTGCATCTTTTTCTTTCTTTATTGGTTTTTACAGTTCTTCACTTGCTCAGTCTTCTGCTGCTGTTAGCTGAAGATTCTCCATGCGGTTATAAAGTTATTGGCCCACCAGCCGGATAAGCTTCTGTGCACCACGCGGCCATTGGAGGATGATGCATCGATAACGGAGCCTCCTCCGGCATAAATGCCTACGTGTCCTCGTACCACTACAATATCTCCTGCCTGTAGTTCTCCCATACTTACTTTCTTAAATCGTCCCGGATTTCTCCAACCGGAGGAGGTCATATAGGAAGTTCCCACGCCGGCCTGGTTCAAACACCAGTATACAAAACCGGAACAGTCGAAGGAATTCGGACCCTTAGCGCCCCATACATAGGGAGAACCGATTTTGGAGGACGCAATGGAAATCAAAGATCCTGCAGAACCGGAAACTGTTGCGCCTCCCACACCGGAAGAAACACTTCCGCCTGAGCCGGTATCTCCTCTTCCTGCCGGAGCGGAATTTCCTCCGGCTGCACCGCCTCTATTGCCACGGCTTGGTGTATTTGCCTTTGCTTTGGGCTTTGGTTTAGACTTGGCTGTACCGGACTGAAGAAGCTGCAATGTTTTGGCTCCTGCGGTTCCGTCCGTTCCTAAACCATTCACAGACTGGAAGGCAATAACTGCATCTTTTGTCAGCTCTCCAAAATAGCCGGAGGCCTTATCCTGAGAAAGATAGCCGTATTTTACCAAAAGATTTTGCATATTCTTTACATCATCACTTTGTTCGCCAAGACGCATACCGAAGGGTTTGGCATTTTCAGAGTCCATAAGACTTCTGGTATCCGGGCCGAGGTAGCCGTCCACTACCTGGTCATTTCTGGACTGGAAGGCACGAATGGCATTTTGCGTACTAAGTCCAAAATTTCCATCCGCCTCTCCGGAAAGATATCCCAATGCAATCAGACGATTCTGATATTTTTTTACTATCTCGCTCTGTTCTCCGAGAGCAATAATATTGGCCTTTACTTCATCGGAGTATAGAAGATTGTAAGTGGTCTGGCCCACTGTTCCGTCTATCGTCAGTTTATTAACTTCCTGCAATTTCTTTACCGCAGTTTCCGTATCCTGATCAAAGGTTCCGTTAATCTGACCGCTTTCCGTAAGATATCCCAGGTTATACAAACGATACTGAATCTTGGTGATATCGTCTCCCTGAAAACCAAGCTTTGCCGCATAATGGGGGGCTGATTCCGACATCAAGGCATCCCAGGTGTCTACGCCGGTAATACCGTCCATTTTCCGTCCTGTCTGTCTTTGGAAATACTGCACGGCCTTTGAGGTAGCATCTCCGTAATAGGTAGTCGGTTCATCCTCCTCCATATAACCAAGGTTCATCAATCTTTGTTGCAAATCCTTAACAACAGAATTAATTACACCTACGGTAAGATTAACCGGTGCTAAGTCCTCTGCCTGCCCGTCAATGGTAACTCCTTCAATAGAGGGAAGAACATTGGCATTTAAGCCGAGAGCCGCAATAGCCATCACACCTTCCGACTCCGCTTCCGTTGTCAGGACAATATCCGAAGAAGAAGCAGCCTGCTCCTCAGCGCCAAGCTTCTTCTCACAAGCAGTAAGCCCCAATAGACCGGCTACTAAGACAAGAGAAAGTCCTCTATGGAATAATTTTGAATTCCGTATATGATCTTGCATATATTTTTGTACCTCTTATTTCTATAGATGAAAACGCTGTTCTATGATACCATAGGCACTGTTCCTATCCTATAAAGAAAATCTTAATTTTGATTAGGAGGAGAGCCGGCAAGGTATAAAAAAACAGTAAAAATCAAGGAAAAGGAAGAAAAGGGCAAGAGGAATAATTTAAGAGTTTTTGGAAGTTCAAGAAACTCTTAAGCAAATAGGTAATGAATACTGCACGGTATTCATTTGCTTCTTTACTAAGCATCACCAAATGTGCTCCGCACATTTTTGTGTAGGACAAAGGTGGCGCAGGCGGGAATGCAAGCATTTCCGACTGCACCGCCTTGTCCTACGCAATACGGAAAGAATGCAAGCATTCTTTCCAGGTGATGCTGAAGCTTTCCTCAATCAACATCCCTTTTCTTTAAAATTTGAAGATCCTGTTTTCATGTTTGTTCTAACATTTCGATATTGCTTTCCCTCCTCAATCTAAAACTATCTATAAAGGAGTACCTATGCGTTTACGTCATATCCCCGGTTCCGAAGATTTTGTAGCAAATTCTCACTATGTTTTATCAAATCCGGAACAATACAAGGGAGCTTTTTCCGAAAAGCTCTTTGGAAATACCAATCCTTTGCACATCGAAATCGGTATGGGCAAGGGACAGTTTATCTTTGAAATGGCCAAAAGAAATCCGGAGATTAACTATATCGGAATTGAGCGCTACGACAGCGTTTTACTGAAAGCGATTCAAAGGAGGGAAAAACAGGAGCCTGAGCTTACTCTCACAAATCTTTTCTACATCAGTATAGATGCCAGACTTTTGGCAGATGTCTTTGCTCCTGAGGAAATCGGAAAAATCTACCTGAATTTCTCCGATCCCTGGCCAAAAAAAAGGCAGGCAAATCGAAGACTTAGCAGTCCTGTCTTTTTAAAGATTTACAAAGAAATTCTGGCAAAAGACGCCTTCGTGGAAATGAAGACCGATAATCAAGACCTATTTAGCTATTCCTTGGAAAGCTTGGAGGAATGTCACTGGCAGATTCTGGCAAATACAAGAGATCTACACCATGATCCTGTCCTGAATGAGGGAAATGTGATGACCGAATATGAGGAGAAATTCTCTTCCAAGGGAAATCCGATTTGTAAGTTTATAGCTAAGCCTTAGTGATTTTTTTCCATAAAGTCTCAGCACTGTTTTTCCATAAAAAATACTTGCCTCGCCTATCCCTATCATGCTATACTCAGTCGGTATGTAAATTTGAAAGGAATGGTTTTCCATGAAGATTTTTTTGGTTATTGTATTTGTATTGCTGGGCTTAGCATTGTCTGCCATTATTCTGATGCAGGAAGGAAAGAGTCAGGGCTTAGGCGCTCTCTCCGGTACAACAGACAGCTATTGGCAGAAGAATAGAGGTCGTTCCGTAGAAGGAAACCTGGAGAAGTTTACTAAGTTTGCGGCTTTTGCTTTATTCGCAGTAGCATTGGCGCTGGACATTATTTGGTAAGTTTATTTCCTCTATATGATAAGCCTGCATTTTATGCAGGCTTTTTCTCATATCCAAAGATAAGCCAACAAGCGAATTTTTAAAAAAATTGGCGTGAAAATGCGAGTTCAGACAGTTCCTCGGAAATTTCACAGAAAATATTTGTAAACCATAAAAGGAATTAAAGAACAAAAGGAGTAAAATGCGGGAAGAGCAAAGGGAAAAATTAAAGAAAATCATCTTGGATCTTATCAAGGATCCAAGCTACCACCCCATGAAGGAAAAGGAACTTTGCTTCTTTCTTGGCGTACCCAAAGAAGAAAGGGCTGCCTTTCAGGAGCTTCTTATGGAAATGCAGGAGGAGGGCGTTATCGGCATTTCCCTGCAAGGGAAATACAGCCGGGCGGAAAGTTTCTCCCAAAAGGGGACCTTTCATGCCAATCGGCGAGGCTTCGGCTTTGTTTCTCTAAGTGAAAAAGAGGAAGAGGTCTATATTCCCAAGGGAGAAGCCGGCAACGCCATGGACGGGGATCTGGTAAAGGTCATTCTTACCAAAAAATCTGAAAACGGCAGCAAGGCAGAGGGAAAAATCAGCAAGGTTTTAGAACGGGCCAACAAGGAAGTGCTGGGGCTTGTAAAGGAAAAGCGGGAAGGGCTCTATCTTTCCCCGGATAATCCCAAGCTTCCGGATTGCATTTTGATTTCCCCGGGAAGGGACAAGGGGGCTGTGCCCGGAGATAAGGTGGTTTTGGAAATCCTCTCTTATGGTCCTTCCAAGGAGAATAAAGCCCCGAGAGGTCGTATTCCCCGGAAAAGAATCAGCCCTCTTCTCTCCTGCCCCGTAGGAGAAGTGAAGGAAATCTTAGGGCATAAGGATGATCCTGGAATGGATGTGCTTTCCGTAATTCGTTCCTTCTCCTTACCCGAGGAATTTCCGGAGGATGTGCTTTTAGAGGCCAATCATCTTCCCAATGCCGTTTCTCCTGAAAAGGCGGAGGAGCCGGGACGAAAGGATTTTCGGAAGCTTACTACCATCACCATTGACGGAGAAGATGCCAAGGATTTGGATGATGCCATTTCTTTGGAATATTTTCCGGAGAAGGAAGAATACCGCCTTTACGTGCATATTGCAGATGTGAGCGACTATGTGAAGGAAGGAAGTGCTCTGGATTTGGAAGCTTTGGAGCGGGGTACCTCCGTTTACCTGACAGACCGGGTAATTCCCATGCTGCCGAAGGCCCTAAGCAACGGCATTTGCTCCCTCCATGAGGGAGTAGACAGACTTTGCCTTAGCTGTATTATGGACTTCGACCGGGAAGGCCGCCCCCTCTCCCACGAAATCACTCCCTCCATCATTTGCTCCGATAAAAGAATGTCCTATCACAAGGTAACAGCGCTTTTAGAGGACAAGGAATGGGAGGACCCGGAGGAGAAGCTTTCTTATCTGCCTTTCCATGAGCTTCTTACGAAAATGCGGGAGCTGGCGAGACTTCTTCGAAAATCCAGAATGGCCAGAGGAGCTTTGGACTTTGATTTTCCCGAATCCAAGGTGTATTTTGATGAAAATGGAAATATTTCCAAAATCTGTGCAGAGGAAAGGGAAGAATCCCATAAGATTATTGAGGAATTCATGCTCATTGCCAATGAAACCGTTGCTGAAGAGTATTACTGGCGGGATATCCCCTTTTTATATCGTATTCACGAAAAGCCGGATTGGGAAAAATGGCAGAATCTCTCCCATGTTCTCTCCTCCTTTTCCTATAGTTTAAAGGCAAAGGATCCGGACAATCTGCGACCGAAGGCTTTGCAGGAGCTGCTTTCCAAATTAAAGGGAAAACCGGAGGAAGCCATGCTCAGCAACATGATTCTTCGTTCCCTAAAGCAGGCCAAGTACAGTACAGAGCCGGAAGGGCATTTTGGACTGGCCAGTAAATATTACAGCCATTTTACCTCTCCCATCCGCCGTTATCCCGACCTGCAGATTCATCGTATTATTAAGGAAAATATCGCCTATCAGGAAAATGAGAAAAGGCGCAGGCATTATGAGCGGATTCTGCCGGAAGTGGCTCTCCAAAGCTCTCTTCGGGAAAGACGCGCAGAAGAAGCGGAACGAGATTGTATGAAGCTGAAAAAATGTCAGTACATGAAGAACTTCTTGGGAGAGGTCTTCCCGGGAAGAATTTCCGGTCTTACCCAGTACGGCATTTATGTCACTTTGGAAAACAGCATTGAGGGCATGATTCCTCTTCGCTTTATGACAGAGGACTACTACATTTTCAATGAGGAGGAAATCAGTCTTAGAGGCGAGGCAAGCGGAAAGACCTTCCACATGGGGGATCCGATGTGGATTTCCGTTTATGCGGTGGACACCCTAAGCAGAAGTATTGATTTTCTTCCCTACTATCCGGAAGATGCAGAAGGAGGCAATAGTCTTGACTAAGGAAAGCATTAAGCAAATCGCCAACAATAAAAAAGCCTTTCACGACTACTTTGTGGAGGAAAGCTTTGAATGCGGAATTCAGCTTTTCGGAACCGAAGTAAAGTCTCTTCGTTTGGGCCAGGCTTCCATTAAAGAGGCCTTTTGTCAGATTCGTAACGGGGAATGTTTTGTGGTGGGCATGCATATCAACCCCTATGAGCGGGGCAACATTTTCAATAAGGATGCCTTAAGAGACAGAAAGCTTCTGCTGCACAAGCAGGAAATCCATAGACTTTTGGGAAAAATCAAGGAGCAGGGTTATACTTTAATGCCCCTTTCCCTTTATTTTAAAGGAAGTCTTGTGAAGCTGAACATGGGACTCTGCCATGGTAAAAAGCTTTACGATAAGCGGGAAGATATGAAGAAAAAGGCCCAGAGAAGGGAATTGGAAAAGGAATTCAAAAAGGCGAATATCAGAGTATAGTTGAGCTCGGAATCTATGAATCTTCATTATCTCTTAAGTAACAGTTCTTTAAACGCCTAATGATTTCTTCTTTACTCTGGCGCAGCCCTAACTGTTTTATATCCAGCTCTTCGCTTTCCATCTTTAATAAAAATTCAGAGATATCTTTTTTGATGATTCCCTTCGTGGGAATCATCATTTCTTCTCCCAAAAGTTCTGACATGCGAAATACATCATTTCTGTGTTTACGGATATCTCTACTATCTATTTTTTCGCCCAATTCTCTTCTTTCCGTCAAATCCAGCCATGCCTTCATTTTAAATGGAATCAAGTAAGGAGTATTCAGAATACTAACTCCATCCAATATCACCGGCTCATTTCTAAGAAATTGATAATAATCATCATCCAAGAGAATTGCTGATAGGCTCGATAACTCCTCTTCCAGAAGAATCGGTGTTAGCACTGCGTTCTCCGGCAATACCATTTTATCCGTTCTTCTGGAGAATATTTCAATCATGGCCGGATAAGAGTCGTTTTTAGGTTTAGAAAATCTATAAAATTGACTCTTACTACTACTTTTGTTTCTATGTTCATATCCTGCTTCCAAAATATAATCCCAAAATTTCCGACCAAACTCTACAGTCAGGACTTCAAGAATCAGAACAAGATCGAGATCTTTGGTCACTCTAAATTCCATATCAAAGTTCGACATCAACAAGTCGCAAGCGGCACCACCAATAATAATGTAGTTGGATTCATAGCCTTGAAACCATTCTCTAAAACTATGTAAGCCTCTTATCATATTTCTTCCTCCAAAATACTTCCATCATTTCTGTAAGAGAAATCTGTATGCGTTCATCTGCATTATCCTTTAAACTTAGATATAAGGAAAGAGCATCTATCTTCCCCTTCATTCCAAACAGCTTCGGATCATAATGCCATATTTCCAGCTGAATTTCTTTGTCTATATCCGTCATAAAATCATAGCTACTACCATGAAAATGTAGAGTAGCATAAGTCTCTATTTTTGAAGGACTTAGCATAGAATATTCTGATAATGCGGAAACTCCGGCCTTTAAGAATTCTTCCTTCAAATCTTTTCTTTCAATGTACAATTTTTTCTTTACCGGAGAAATTAAAAATTTTTCTGCAACTGTAAATAATTCTTTTCCATGAAATTCCGAAGTAATATACTTACTAACACCTCTTTTATTACTCTTAATAATTCCGGTATCTTCCAGCTGTTTTGCAGCTCTGCTAATAGTCATTAATGAATAGGACAGATGATTTGACAGCTCACTGAAACTAAGCTCCTCTTGTCCACTATATAGGAAATATAAAAACAAAACCTGTGTCGCAGGACTGATTTTACCAGGAATTAATCTTCTTTTGCTGAATTTTTCTTGCAATGCCACTCCCATAAAGGGAAGAAATATCTGCATCCCTTCCATCACAAATGGAATTCTTGCCTTGATTAGGCTTTCCCTTTGTCTGGGTAGACATTCATTAAGCACTAAAACCACAGGAATATTTACTATTTCAGCAAGTTTTTGTACATGCTTTTTCACTGAAACTATATCTTCCATTTTCCCTTTTATGTACATGAAGAGACAGTTTGTTTTATCTAACTTTACCTTTTTAAAAGAATATCGATCTGTTAGAAAATATGGTATTTTTTTTCTATCCTCCCAATCTTTATATTCTGTTTTTATATCAAGTACCTGCTCTATATACTCCATATTCACTCCTCCATAACTATTAAAACACATTATAACTTTATTAGTGTTATAATTCAATTATAATGTTATAGCATGGTGAATTGTAGCTATAATATCCTCCCATAAACTTTAAAGAAAAAAAAAGCCACTGTTGAAACTCTAACTTTTGTGGCAGTTCAGAACTCCTATAGTAGCTTTTTTTATAATAAATTTTGCTTATAATGAATTATTCTACTTTACCTTTACGCTTTTACTTCCATATTATGAGAGCATAAAAGTAAAGTATTTTAATGCAACTAGATGAAAAACATTCTCAATAATAATTCAACAAATTTCCCGAAATCTAAAATCCTAATTCCTCATTCACCAAAATCACATGAATACGATCTGTATGGCGAGAATAGCGGGTAATCAAAATCTGACAGCAGATGGTATCCGGAGATTTACAATCTGAGCACTTTCCCGTTACCTTACAGGGTGTCTTAATATCAAACCTTTGGGTATTGGTGGGAGCCGCCACATTTCTGGCTCTCTTCATGGCACTGTCCAGGTCCGGACAAATCTTCTGTATGCCCACAATAAAAACCACCTTCTTCGGTCCCTGAGCAATACAGGACACTCGATTGGAATTCCCGTCAATATTCACAAGCACGCCATCATCTGTCATAGCATTTGCACTGGCTAAGAATATATCCGCATCATAGGCCGCAAGCAGTGCTGCTCTGGGCTCCATTTGACTTCTATCTATGAAATTATATTCCCCTTCCTTTAAGGCAGATACAAGCCCGATTTCCATAGCGCTCATACAACCGCCCATGGAAATGCTGCTGCCCTTGGGAATAAGATCCAAAGCCAGCTTTAAAGCCTCTTCCTTGTCCTTGGCATAATAGCCGGTCATATTTCGAGACTTTAAGCCCTTAATAACCGTCTCCGCCAATAACTCATTTCTTTTCTTTCCGTAAATGTCCATAAGCACTCCTTCCAATAAGACTCAACAGAATATTTTTAGCATGACTTCCAAAGCATTTCAACAGATAAGGCTGAAGAATTCCCTTTAGACTTTTGCTATAAGCCATACCGTAGTAGTTTTTCAATAGATTTAGCAAAGCAAAAAGCCGATGGGGGATTTTGAGGTAGACAATCTGAGCTCGTCGGTACTTAGCAAGAACGAGCAAAGCGAAGTTTGAGCTTAGTACCGCTACGAAAGCGAAGTTAGCGAAGGCATGTATACTAAAGAATCCCCTTTAGACTTGTGCTATAAGCCATACCGTAGTAGTTTTTCAATAGATTTTCACCATAGATTTGGCAAAGCAAAAAGCCGATGGGGGATTTTGAAGTAGACAATCTGAGCTCGTCGGTACTTAGCAAGAACGAGCAAAGCGAAGTTCGAGCTTAGTACCGCTACGAAAGCGAAGTTAGTGAAGGCATGTATACCGAAGAATCCCCTTTAGACTTGTGCTATAAGCCATAACGCAGTAGTTTTGCTATAGATTTAGTAAAGCAAAAAGCCGATGGGGGATTTTGAGGTAGACAATCTGAGCTCGTCGGTACTTGGCAAGAACGAGCAAAGCGAAGTTCGAGCTTAGTACCGCTACGTAAGCGAAGTTAGCGAAAGCGTGTCTACCGAGAAATCCCCCTCGGCTTTTTGCGTATCCTTATTCTATTATATAACTACGAGGCTATGGCTTATGCATCCCTCAGTCTTGCGCCCTTCTCCTCCAAAGCCTTCAAAAGACTATTGGTACATCCTACAATCTCCTGCTCTGTAAGGGTGTGGTCCTTGGCTCTGATGCTGACCTTATAGGACATGGACTTGTAACCCTCCTGTACCTGTGCTCCCACATAGATATCGAAAAGCTCAATCTTCTCCAAAAGCTCTCCCGCTCCCTTTCGGATAGCATCCTCCAAGTCACCGGCCATCACATTTACCGGTACTAAAAGGGAGAAGTCACGGGTAACCGCCGGGAACTTTGCCACCGGCTTATACTTTCTAAAGTCTCCGGAGAGAGGATAAAGAGCATCTAAGTCCAGAATGGCCACATAGGCCTTTTCTTTCATATCAAAGTTCTGCAATACCTCCGGATGAATTTCTCCCAAGGAGCCTAATAGCTTTCCTTCGTAAGAAATATTCGCCTTTCTTCCCGGATGGTAAAATGCCTTTTCGCAATCTTTATCATAGTGGAAATTTCCCTGCAAGCCGGATTGACGAAGCAGTTCCTCCACCTCTCCCTTTAAGCTGAAAAAGTCTCCCTCTCCAGCAAAGCCAAGGGTTAAGGTCATTCTCTCCTCCGGAAGCTCTTTCAAGGGAAGCGCCTTGGGGATATAAATTTTAGCCATTTCGAAAAGCTTGGCATTCTTGTTCTTGTGATGCTCATTTAGGCTTAAAGCCTGTAACATTCCCGGTACAGAGCTGGTACGCATTACGGAGAAGTCCTCTCCCAAGGGGTTGGCAATGGTAATCTGCTGCCACTCCATAGCATCCTTGGGAAATAAAAGTTTTTCATAAACCTTCTTGGATTCAAAGGAATAGAAATAGCTCTCGGAATAGCCCAAAGCCTCTGCCAAGTGCCGAAGCTTCTGATTTAACTGTAAATCTTTGGCCTTGCCTCCAACGGTGGTAGCCTTTGGCAGGGTGCTGGGAATCTTGTCATAGCCATAGAAACGGGCAACTTCCTCCGCAATATCCGCCATTCTCTCCAAATCCTGTCTAAAGCTTGGAATAACAAGGGATAGCTCCTCCCCATTTGCACCGTTCTTTACCTCTACGGAAATCTCTAAAGCTGTCAAAATCTTCTTCATTTCCTCTCCGGAAAGAGAAAGTCCTAAAAGATTGTTGATGTCAAAAACGGAAACTGTAAGCTTGGTATCCTCCCGCTTTTCAGGATAGCAGTCCAACATTCCTCCCACTACCTCTCCTGCTCCAAGCTCTTCAATCAAGGTGCAGGCTCTATCCATAGCCATTTCGCAAAGGTTTGGATCTAAGCCTTTTTCAAAGTAAGCGGAAGCATCCGTACGAAGTCCCAGCTTTCTTCCGGAAAGACGGATATTGGTGCCGTCAAAGCAAGCCGCCTCCAATACCACATTTTTCACCTGATCGGTAATCATGGAATTCTCTCCTCCCATGATTCCTCCCAAGGCAATACTTCTTTCCCCGTCCTTAATGCAGAGGATGCTGTCACTAAGCTCATGCTCTACGCCGTCCAGGGTGGTGAAGCTTTCCCCTTCCTTGGCTCTTTCCACAATAATCTTATGTCCCTTGATGGTGTCGTAGTCAAAGGCATGCATGGGCTGTCCCAGCTCCAGCATCACATAGTTGGTGATGTCCACGAAATTATTGATTGGACGAATTCCTGCGGTGCGAAGACGAATCTGCATCCATAGGGGTGAAGGAGCAAATTGCACATTTTTAATCAGTCTTGCGGTATAACGTTTGCAAAGCTCCGGAGACTTTAATTCCATGGAAAGATAAGAAGAAACATCCTCCTGATTGCCAAGTTTTTCAATCTTTGGATACTGAAGAGCCTGCTTAAAGGTAGCAGCCGCCTCTCTGGCTAGTCCCAGTACAGAGAAGCAATCCACACGGTTAGAGGTAATTTCATACTCATGTAAAATATCCCGAAGGCCTAAAAGTTCTGCCGCATCCACTCCCACCGGAGTTCCTTCCGGGAAAATGTATAAACCGCTCTCCGGTGCTTCCGGAAACAAGTTCTTTTCTCCTCCAAGCTCTTCAATGGAGCACATCATGCCGTTGGAGGGAACCCCCCTTAGCTTTCCGGCACGGATTTCCACGCCATCCTTGGGCTTACTGCCGTCATGGGCAACTTTCACCTTACCCCCGTCCAAAACCACAGGAACCACGTCTCCCTGCTTCATATTCTGTGCACCGGTAACAATCTGAATCTGTTCATTTCCGATATCTACCTGACAAATGGAGAGCTTGTCCGCATCCGGGTGCTTCTCCAAAGATAGGATCTTTCCGGTAACAATCTTTTCCAGATTCTCCCCCAAATCCTCCATGGTTTCTACCTTATTTCCTGCCAATGTCATGGCATCCCGGAATTCCTGTCCGCTTATGGAAAGTCCCGGAACATAGGCTCTCAGCCAATTCATGGATGTATTCATATTTTCCCCCTAACTCTTAAAACTGCTCCAGAAAACGCAGGTCATTTTCATACAAAAGACGCATATCATCAATTTCATACTTCAAAAGGGCAATTCTTTCTAAGCCCACACCGAAGGCGAAACCGCTGTATTCCTTGGAATCAATGCCGCAGCTCTCCAAAACCTTGGGATGCACCATACCGCAGCCCAAAATCTCAATCCAGCCCTCTCCCTTACAGAAACGGCAACCCTTTCCCTTACATTTAAAGCAGGACACATCCACTTCTGCGGAAGGCTCTGTAAAGGGGAAGTGATGGGGACGGAGCTTGGTCTTGGTATCCTGTCCAAAAAGCTCCTTGGCAAACAAATCCAGCGTTCCCTTTAAATCGGAAAAATGAATATTTTTATCAATGACCAATCCCTCAATCTGATGGAAGGAGGGGGAGTGGGTGGCATCCACCGCATCGGAACGGAAAACTCTGCCCGGACAAATCATGCGAATAGGCGGCTTATGGGTCTCCATATATCTTGCCTGAACAGAAGAAGTCTGGGTACGAAGCAAAATGTTGGAATTGATGTAGAAGGTATCCTGTTCATCTCTTGCCGGATGCCCCTCCGGAATATTCAGCTTCTCAAAGTTGTAGCTGTCATACTCCACCTCAGGTCCCTCCACCACCTCATAGCCCATGCCGATAAAGATTTTCTCTACCTCTTCCAGCGCTAAGGTATTGGGGTGGGGATGACCATAACGAATCTTCTTGGCAGGAAGGGTAATATCAATAGTCTCCTCCCGCATTTTGGCTTCCCGAAGACTTCTTTCCAGGTCTTCTCCATGGCTCTTAATGCTCTGCTCCACCTTTTGGAACATTTCATTTACCAATTGCCCGAACTTGGGTCTTTCCTCCGGACTAAGATCCTTTAAAAGCTTCTTCGCCTCAGTCAGCTCTCCCTTCTTTCCTAAGAATTGTACTCTGATGTCATTTAAGGCTGTCAAATCCTTGGAACCTGCAATCTGTTCCTCTGCCCGTTTTACAATCTCTTGCAATACTTGATGATCCATACACTCTTCCCTTTCCACTTTAATTTTGTTCTGCTTCCTATTACAAAGGAAATCCGCTTTCTTTCGAGAACTATTTTAGAGTTGTTCTTTTTTAGTAATAAAAAAGCCCCTGTCTGTTCTCAAACAGACAGGGACGATTGCTCGCGGTACCACCCTGTTTTTCGATTCCTTAGCTCCAAAATAAAGCTAACACCGGAATCGAACCCTCATTTTGAATGTAACGTATTCCACGGTTTTTGCTACTCTTTTTCACAAAAACAGCTCCGGCGGGAAAATTCCATCGGGAAGATAGAAAGGACTTTCAGCCAGGATCCCTCTCTCTATGCTATCTTTTCTCCCTTTGTACTGGGCGCCATCCTCGCTTTTCATCCGACAGTTTATTGCCTAATGAAAGAAAAGTCAAGCATTCTGCTCAGGCTCATTCTTTTTCTCTTCTTTCTTTTCTTCTTTATTTTCTTCTTTCTCTTTGCCTAAATCTGTTGCTTCACTCCAGACACGAATCTGACTCTTAGTGGTTTTCTTCACCACATACATGGCATAGTCCGCATTTTTCTGGAGCTGATCCGGATTAGTTCCTCCTTCGGGGTACCAGCTGACACCGCCGGAAAGTCGAAGCTGCTTCTTTTCTCCATCCGGAAGCATGATGAAGCTGTTGTCAATGGTCTCCTGTAATCTTTCAATCAAGGCATTGATACGGCTCCGATTGCCCTCTTCATCAAAGATAAAGGCATTGAACTCGTCTCCGGAAATACGGGAATATATGGCTTCATCCCCCAAGCCTTCTCTCATGGCATCGGAAGCACAGCGGATATATTTGTCTCCATATTCATGGCCGTAGGTATCGTTTACAATCTTCAGATTATCCAGGTCCATCATGATATAAGCACCGATAGCATTTCCTCCGCCTTTTTTCTCCAAAAGCTCTCGGATTCTTCTTCCAAAGGCTCTTCGGTTATAAAGGTCTGTAAGGAAGTCATGGTCTCTTTCGTATTGCAGATTCCTTTGTTCCTGTAAAAGTCTATCGGACAAGTCCTCCAGAGCCTCCGACATTTGATCAATCTCTAAAATGCCGGTTTCTCTAAGACGAAGTTTATCCGTCGTCTTATTACTGCGAATCGCCAGCGCCAGCTTCCGAATAGGCTTTTGCAAAAATAGGGAAATCACAAGGCTTCCCACGATTCCGATACCCAGAGTCAGAATAATGGTAACGGACATGACGAATGTCATCCTATCCGCAAAGCGGTTCATCGTCTTATAGGGAATAGCCGCTCCCAACTGCCACTCCATATCAGTGAAAGGTCCTACTGTGGAAAAAAGATGTAAAGGCATACTGAAAGTAAAATAATTCTTCTTATCCGAAACAACTTTCCCTTCCCGGTCTTCTCCTATCGTAGCTTCTATCGAATTGAGCTGAATGATATCCTGATAGCTTGTACTGCTTCCCTCTGAATTTCCGCTTTTATGAATACTGAGAAAATACGAGGCAGTTCCACTACCGTCCAATTCTCTGGAGGGCAGATTTTGCTTCAAATAATCCACCAAAATATCCACTCCCAGAACTCCATACACCCGTCCGTCGGAAAGCCGTAGGGGAACTGAATAGGCAATGGCTTCTCTGGTTTCGCCGAATAAGGTATAGGGTTTACTCCAAAATCCCATATCCTCCCAGGTTACATCCGGCTTACTGTAAAAGGTCGCTTGGGTAGGTTCATATAAAAAGTCATAATAGGGCACATCTGCCGTACCGAATTGAAAGCTGGTATTCCAGGTTTTATCGGTAGCAATCTGGGTATTTCGTACCACCAAAAGAGGAGAGCGTTCAATCAGTAAATCCAAGTTTTCCGAGCTGGCTCTGGATTCCGGATCCAAATCTCTAAAGTACAGGCCCGGCTTATCCATATATTTCTTGGACGTCATACTGTCTTCCAAGTTATCCGCATTTAATATCATAAAAACGCCTGTAACGTGATTGGTCCGCATCATACTGATTAAGTCCATACTGACTGCACTTAAGAAGGGAGCGGCATTTTCGGAACTGTCATCAATAGCCTCAATATCCATCTTTCCCGCATCCACAAGCCCATCTGCCAAAAGATTAATCTTTTGCACGGTTTGGCTGACATTCATCCACTGATTCACCATCAGGCTTTCCAGATAATTTCGTCTTGCTTCCACACGACTTTCGATGATATCTTGGGAATTTTTATGAATCAGAGAAAACAAGCCCTGACCATAAATAGAAATCATCAAAATCAAAATCTCCAAGATAACCAACCCCATCAAAGGAATCAATATTTTCGTAAAAATCGGTTGTTTCTTCATACGCGTCCTTTGGCAACTTTTGCTCCCCGTATTGATAAGGAGTCTTAACTATCTGACAACAAATAATTTATTTCCTGTAATATAGTCTCATAATACTGTTCAAAATTCTCGTCATTATCATACTCCGCTATAGCATCCTCTCTGGATACGCCGGAAGCCATTGCAGTCTCAATCTTATACCGATCCGACAAAGCCTTATCCTGAAGCTCATATTCCAGAGCTTTTCTAATTTCTGCCAGATTAATGATGGAAGGGGTAAAATACAAGGTGTTGGAAGACATGGTGGACAAAGCCTTTTCCAAAGAAGGATCCATTCCGCTCCCCTTCTCCTTGTCAATAGCTTCCACGGTAAAGCTGTCTACACGTACCGGAAGATATTCTGCAGAAATGGCGAACTGGGCATTTTCCTCATAGCTGGTCAGCCACTTTAAAAATTGAACGGAAGCCTCCACTCTCTTCTTATTTCCTTGAACAACACCCATGCCGATCCCCTGCTGCATCGCAATCTCTTCCCCTCCTTCAAAGTGAGGAGCCGGCAAAACAATATCGGTAATGGCATGTTGTTCCCGGTCCGAAATAATCACTTCCTTCGGAAAGTAAACACTGGAAGCGGAAGATGCGGTATAGGCCAGAATATCTCCTGTCTTCACATCATCGGACCGAAAACGCCCCTCAGAGGTGAAATAGCCTTTAATAATAGGAACATATAAATTATCCCACAGGGTTTTCATCACTTCTTTTGGGAATTGCACCTTAGGATTTCCTTCCTCATCTACAGAAATTAAATTCACGCCCAGCTCTCTGGCTCCTACCAGCATATAGTTCGCATAGTCATCAATGCCGTAGAACGCTTTGCCGTCATCCGGCGTTTCCGTAAGCGAATCCGTATACCGGTAGTATTTTTCTGCAACATTCAGTAAGCCTTCTTTGGTGCTTAATTCCGAAAGAGATGTTCCGGTAGCTTCCGCAAAGCTATCCCAATCCGTTTTGTTGATATAGAGGAGCTCCGTGGACTTGGCCACAGGCAAAATCTTTACGCCTCCATATTTCCTCCCCAATCGCCCTTCCTCAAGAAAGCTCGGCACAAAAGCACTCCAATCTTCTTTGCTGAAATAGGAATCCAGGTCTGTGAGAACCCCTTCCTCTTCCAATATCATCGCTGTATCGGTATGCAAGCTGACGATGTCCGGATAATCCCCCTGGGCTAATTTCTTTTGGTTAATCCCGTATAAATTATTCTGCAAATCCAAGGTGGAACCGGGGTTATAGGCCTTCACCTCTACTCCGATATCCTTTCCACGACCTTCATTGAAACGATTAATCGTTCGCTGAAAGGCCTCCTGTTGAATACCGGAAAAATAGGTCCAAACCGTGATTTCCAAGGGCTCTTCTTTCACACTAAAACCGCCCCTTTCTTTGCTAAAGGGGCTTTCTGCAGAACTGACCACCTTGGTACCGCAGGCCAAAAGCCCCAGTGCCATGGTCAGTAATACCGGCAATTCTAAAATCTGTATTATACTTTTCTTCATTTCCTTAATCCTTACATTCTCCCATAGCCCATGCGTATTTTTGTACAAAAAAATATCGGCGTTGTTATTAATAGCAATAATGCATTTTGTATAGCACTATAATTTTTTAATAAATGGGAAAATTTTCGGCATTTAGGATGAGAGCAAATTCTCTTTCCCATCCAAAATGGCTTCCAACAACTTCCCCTCCCGGTCATATCGTAAAGTTAAAGAGAAAAATCCCTCTCCCTTTGCCAACAATTCCAGAAAGATCCGGTCTCCCTCCCAAAGGGGTAATGCTTTCACCTCTTCATAGGAAAAATATTGCAGTTCACCTTCCGAACATTCCTTTAAAGGACCTTCTTCCAGTACGGCAGTGAATAAAAACATATAGCTGCAATCTTTTTCTCCATAGAAAAAGCTTACGATTCCCCTTAGTTGATGGCTCAGGACATGCAGTCCCGTTTCCTCGAAAACTTCTCGGTAAAGACAATCCTCCGGGCTTTCTCCCGCTTCAAAATGCCCTCCTACACCGATCCATTTTCCTTTATTAATATCTTCCTTTTTCTTATTCCGGTGAAGCATTAACCATTTTCCCTCTTTCTCTACATAACAGAGAGTGGTTAATACACCGTCAGCAAATCTTTTCTTCTCCATACGCAACAGTATACACAAAAATTGCACAAATTCCAAGTGTGATTTTTGCGCAATTTACATAAAAACAAAGGTGCTTTCCTTTATTTTTAAGTTTTATATTCTCCTTTACTACGGTCTTCCGGATACTCCTGCCATGTAAGAAATGAGGACATTATTCCGGGAGCTTAAGAAAGATTCTCCACATATTTCTGCAAAACTCTTTAAGAATCAAGAAAAAGAGGACCGGCACTATGGCGATCCTCTTTCTAAGATGCTGACTAATTAATACTTGTCATCATCCGGTAAAATGCTTCTCTTATACTCAGTTTTCCGGATTTTTCCTAAATCCTTGGCTAAAGCCTCTTCTCTTTCCGCCTTTTCCTCAGTGGAGAGCTTTTCCTGATTCTGCAGCGGCGTTTTCTTTACTCCATCCTGCGGTACATAGTGAGCATCTCCGGGAATGGGAATCTGGGATAAATCCATACCATCCATACCGCTGATATCCACTAAAACCTGTCCTTCTTCTACCACGGATGCTTTCGTAGTTTTTGCCTTTTTCTTTTCTACCGGCTTCTTAACAGGAGTTTCTTCCTCCTTCAGCTCATCTGCTTCCGCAGCTTTTACTTCTGCTTTAGCTTCGGACTTTTTTTCGGTTTTAGCTACCGTTTTTTCTGCCTTCGCTTCCACCGGCTTCTCTTCTACCTGCTTATCATTCTTTGGTTCAGCAGGCTTCTCTTCCTTTTTTGCCACCGGCTTTTCTAATTTTGCTGTAGCAGAAGTTGGTTTTGCTTTCTCTACTACAGGAGTATTCTTTACTTTCTCTACTGCCGGAGAAGCTTCCGTCTTTTCCAATACAGGAATGACTTCTATATTATCAACTACCGGAGTAGCTACCGGAGCAGTCTCATCCTTCTTTGTTGCAGCAAAGCCATTTAATTCTCTCTTGTAAGGCTCTGTTCTTAACTGGAACTTCTCTAACAATTCGTTCAAGCGGTCTGCCTGTCCGGAAAGCTCTTGAGATGCTGCTGCGGACTCTTCCGCTGTTGCAGTATTGCTCTGTACTACGGAAGAAATCTGGTCAAGACCTGTAGTAAGCTGCTTGATTCCTTCAGCCTCTTCCTCGGATGCGGAAGAAATGGAGGTGATAATACCGTTAATCTTCTCGGTTTTCTGGGATACTACAGAAAGAGACTCTGCGGTTTCCTCTGTAATTCTTGCCCCCTTATTTACCGCCTCAATGGTTTCCTCGATTAAGCTGGAAGTGTTCTGAGCCGCCTTTGCAGACTTCTGGGCAAGGTTTCCTACCTCATCCGCTACAACCGCAAAGCCCTTTCCTGCCGCTCCTGCTCTTGCCGCTTCGATAGCCGCATTTAAGGAAAGGATATTGGTCTGGAAAGCAATATCATCAATGGTCTTAATAATCTTACTGATTTCCTGAGACTTCTCGGTGATGTCCTGCATTGCTCTGGACATCTCGTTCATCTTCTGGTTACTGGTTCCTACCGCACTGCCGGTTTCCTTGGAAAGTCCGGAAGCATGCTGAGACATTTCCGCTGTTTCCTTGATTTTTACGGAAATATCATTCATGGTTGCGCTGAGTTCTTCGATGGAAGATGCCTGCTCCGTTGCGCCCTGAGACAGGGTCTGAGCGGAACCGCTAACCTGCATAGCGGAAGAGTTTACCATATGAGAGCTGTTCTGAATTTCTCCCATGGTTACGTTTAAATCGTCTAAAATATCGTAAAGACTGGTAAGTAACGGCTCATACTCCCCGTTATAAAGCTGGGTATTCCAGAATTCGAAGGAGAAATTTCCCTTGGCAATCTGTTCCAACTTTCCTGCCAAATCCTGAATAATGCTTCGGATTCGTTCCACAACCTTTTCCATGCTCTTGGCAATCTGTCCGATTTCATCCTGGTAAGGATAGTTGATTTCCTTGGAGAAGTCTCCCTCTGCCACGGATTCTCCCACGTCGGCAATCTTCTTTAATGGATTTAAGGACTTCTTGATAAAGAAATAGCTGAATCCTACCAAGAGTGCAATTCCCAGAACGGAAAGGGGAATTGCCAGCATAATCATGTTACTGATTGCCTTGGTATATTCCTTTTCGGAAACCTCGATGGCTACCCACCAGGTTACGCCTTCTATCTTTAAAGGACGGGCATTAAACTGCACCAGGTCTCCATTTTCATTTTGAATATGGGTATTGAAGGGTTCTCCCTGATCCAGATAGGATTGAAGCTTTTCCATACTATCCGCAGGAAGAATATCGCTTAATTGCTTTCCCTTAGCCTCTTCGTTCATACTGAACATGATGTGACCGTTTGTATCAAATACATTGCTGTATAAGCTCTGGAAACGCTCATCCTTCTGTTCAATGATTTCAAAGGAAGTCATATCCATATCGACGATAACGATTCCCTTAAACTCATCCTTATATATAATCGGTTCAATAACGGATACAACCCATCCCCCATCTGCACTTTCATCCTCATAGGCATTGGTCAGATTTAATCCCTTATTCTCCTTTGCCTTCAGGTAATAGTCCTTCTGAGAATACATGCTGTAAGGGTAAACCATCAGCTTTCTCTTCTCCGCATCAGTTCTGCTCATATAGGGGGCGTAGTTTTCGATACCCTGATAAAAAGCATTCGGCTCCAAGAAAACACCGATTCCCACATAGGACTCATTATTGCTTAAAGAAGCATAAATGGAGTCCAAAAGAGTTGTCTCCGCATTATAGCGACTGGCGGGAATCGCTGCATCCACAATTCGGGAACGGAACATGGTTCCTGCCATAGTGGTGGGCTCTAAAATATTGTGCTGGTCATCCTCAATGGTCCAAAGATGGGAGGGAACCCCTCCCGCCATATCGTTCTGATCATATATACTTACAATGCCTTCTTTAATGGTGTTCGCCGTAACCTCAGCCTGGGTAACCACGTTATCCAGATCTGCAATTCCCAAACGAATCTTATCATCCATATTTCCTCGTAAAGCACCGTAAATGGCAGTCTTTCCCATGGAAATAATAGCAATGCTTAAGCCTGCCATTAAAATTATGCTAAGAAGTCCTATTGCCACAGACATTCTTGAACTGAGCTTCATCTTTTTCCAAAAGGATGTCCCAGTGGTATTGCTTCTTTTTTTCATTTTGTATTTTTCCTCCTTGAAAAATTCTACTTCCTGTTTTCTTCTCTAATTCATCGTCCGATTTAGCCTTTTTTATAAGGTAAATTCCCTTTTCCCCGGCACTTTCTTTATTTTTCACAAAAGACTTCAGATGTCCCCTGTAAACTAAGTGTCACATCCTGTGATACTCATTAAGAATATAAACAGCCCCTTGGGACTCAGCATTATCCCTAAATCAGGGGGTTGCAGTTTCTCAAGAGGCAGTCTTTTTTATTTTATGCTTAAGCTTAAGTATAGTATTAAACGCTCATTCTATCCTATACAGTTATATTTCATGAAGGCTTAATGCATATTTTTATGAAAACTCATTTTAAGTGTATTCTGATTAGTCCTCGTTTTTTAATTGAAAACGATTTACCAAATCATTCATGATATTGGCCTGGCCGGAAAGCTCCTCAGAAGCTGCCGCAGACTGCTCTGCCGTTGCGGTATTGCTCTGTACCACAGAGGAAATCTGATCGATTCCCGTTGTCAGCTGAGAAACGCCTCTAGCCTCTTCCTCCGATGCGCTGGAGATGTTTGTGATAATGTCGTTAATATCCTTCGCATGGTTGGATACGGTTGTCAAGGATTCTGCGGTTTCTTCCGTAATCTTGGCTCCCTTTTCCACCGCTTCAATGGTTTCCTCAATAAGGCTGGAAGTATTCTGTGCCGCCTTTGCAGACTTTTGAGCCAGGTTTCCTACCTCATCCGCAACCACTGCAAAGCCCTTTCCTGCTGCACCGGCTCTTGCCGCCTCTATAGCCGCATTCAAAGATAAGATATTGGTCTGGAAGGCAATATCATCAATGGTCTTGATAATCTTACTGATTTCATTGGACTTCTCGGTGATTTCCTGCATTGCCCTGGACATTTCTTCCATCTTTTGGTTACTAAGGCCTACAGCCTCCTCTGTTCTTTGAGAAAGCCCGGAAGCCTTCACCGCCATCTCCGCAGTTCCCTTAATCTGGGTGGAAATGTCGTTCATGGTAGCACTTAATTCCTCAATAGAAGATGCCTGCTCTGTAGCACCCTGAGAAAGTCCCTGAGCGCCGGAGCTTACCTGCTCCGCACCGGCGTTAACCTCCTTGGCACTGGTCTTAATCTCCGACATGGTTTTATCTAAATCATTGGTGATTTCCTGAAGGGAGGTAAGAAGGGGACGATAAGCTCCCGGATACTGCTCCGCATTGTCCAAAGAAACACGGAAGTTTCCCTTTGCCAATTCTCCTAATTTCTCGGAAAGATCGGAAATGATTTCCCGAACATGCTGCATAACACTCTGGATGGCAACCGCCAAGTCTCCGATTTCATCCTGCTGATCGTAGGAAACCTTTACATCAAAGTTTCCTTCCGCAACAGCTTTTCCTGCCAAAGCGATTCCCTGTAATGGATTTAAAGCCCTCTTAATTAAGAAGAAGCTGATGGCAATCAAAATCATAAGGCCTACAATACTGAAAACGGCACACATGATGACCAACTGATTTCTGGCTGCCATAAATTCACTGTCGGCAATACTAATCATAGACCACAAGGTGGAACCGTGAATGATTAATGGACGGAAGTACATTCTCTCTTTTACCCCCTCTGCATTCACCACCGTAGCCGTAAATGCTTCCTCCTTATCCATATTTTGGCGAAGCATTTCATAGGTATCCTTATCCAAAACTTCTTCCAGCTTCTTTCCAATAGCCTCTTCCTTCATGGAATACAAAAAGCTTCCGTTTGCATCTAAGATATTGGTTGCCAAAGAGGGAAAACGCTCATCGGTCTGCTGAATGGCGCTGAATACTTTAGTGTTAATATCCAGAATAACTGCTCCCACAAAGGCATTGTTTTCATCAGTAATAGGATTTCCCAAACTGATCATCTGAATATCCGGATGAAGGGTATCGCTGTACACATCGGTTAATACCATTTCTCCGGAATCCTTTGCCCCATTATACCAGGAAGCGTCCTTGTAAAAGCTGTACTGGTAGGCCATAACCCCCTTCTTTTCCAAATCCTCTGCGGACATATATACCCCGTAATCGGAAACATTGTCGGAGAAACCGTTTGGCTCAAAGAAGATTCCTGCTCCTACCAAATCCTTATTGTCGGTTAAGGCGGACTGTAAAGAATCTAAAATCACGGTTTCCGCATTGTAACGAGAAGCGGGAAGCTCCGCATTCACAATTCTGGAGCGGAAGGTCGTTGCTCCCATCCCCGGATTATTGACTACTTCTCCGGTAGCTCTGTCCTTTACCACCCACTGATTCTCCGGCGCCTGTCCAATGCCGTCATGCTGACTGTGCATGCTGTGAATACCGTTTTCAAGTGTCATGGAAATAGACTCCAAACGAGAAATAACCTGTTGCAAATCTCCAATGGCCATGGTGGCCTTATCGTTTAAGTTGTTGTCCAGAGCTGAACTGATGGAATGCTCTCCTGTCTTAATGATTGCCACACTCATGGCAAAAAATACCAATACACTGGCAATTCCTAAAATCATCGATAATCTTGTGCTGATGGAAGAACGCTTCTGCTTCTTCTCTACCCCAATACCCTTTTTCATTCTGTTCTTTCCTCCTTGAAAAAACAATCTCTACATTGCATCTGCTTTATTCTGTCACGTTAATAAGCCAAGGTATAAATCGGCGTTTTTCCGAGGAGGCATAAGAAAGAATTTGCATTTTTCGATTGAATAATGTTGTTATATTACATTTTTTCCATCGAATAATAGTTATATGACACACTTTTTCAATGGAATAATTGTTTTTTCACACTCTTTCAATAGAATAATGGAAGAAACAGCAGAACTAAAAAAGAAGGAGCTGTAAAAAAACCAAAATACAGATTTGGATTTTTACAGCTCCTTTTTTAGTATAGCTATATATTCAATTATTGTTTTAGTCTTCCTTCAACTGGAAGCGTCTTACCAAGTCGCTTAAAATATTAGCCTGTCCGGACAACTCCTCAGAAGCTGCTGCAGACTCTTCCGCTGTGGCGGTGTTGCTCTGTACAACGGAGGAAATCTGATCGATTCCTACAGATACCTGCTCTACCGCTCTGGACTGCTCTACAGAGGCTTCCGCAATCTGATTTACCAAATCGCTTACCTTGCCTGTACCGCTTACCACTCTCTGTAAAGATTCTGCGGTGCTATCAGCAAGAACAGTTCCCTGCTCTACCGCCTGAAGGGTTTCTTCAATCAACATGGTGGTATCCTTCGCAGCGTTTGCAGACTTCTGAGCCAAATTTCCTACCTCATCCGCTACTACCGCAAAGCCCTTTCCGGCTACGCCGGCTCTTGCCGCTTCGATTGCCGCATTCAACGCCAAAATATTGGTCTGGAAGGCAATATCATCAATGGTCTTGATAATCTTACTGATTTCTCCGGACTTTTCATTGATGTTTTCCATAGCAGCCTTCATCTGCTGCATCTGCTTGTCGGAGTTGCTTACTTCCCTACCGGCATTTTGTGCCTCTGCATTAGCCAGACGAGTGTTCTCCGCTGTCTTCTTAATGTGCTCGGAAATATCATTTACCGTTGCAGAAAGCTCTTCGATAGAAGACGCCTGCTCTGTAGCACCCTGAGAAAGTCCCTGGGCACCGGAGCTTACCTGCTCTGCACCGGAATTTACCTGAATTGCACTCTGCTGAATATCTGCCATAGTATTGGAAAGATCTGCAGTGATATTGTTAATGGAATCAAAGAGAGGTCTATAGGATCCGCTATAGTATTCCTCATTCTTCATTTCCAGATTGAAGTTTCCATGGGCAAGCTCAGTGAGCTTCTCGGAAAGATCCGAGATAATGGAACGGATTCTCTCTACTACGTTGTTCATGGAATGCATCAGAACGCCGATTTCATCATTGCTCTTGTAGGAAAGATCCATGGAGAAATCTCCTGCGGAAAGCTTCTCTCCTGCCTCTGCCACCTTCTGTAATGGCTTTAAGAAACGAGTAATCAAAACTGCTGTTACGATGACTAAAAGGATTACGGTTGCTACACCGGCAACTGCACCGATACTTACCAAACGGTCCACTTCTCTGTCATAGTCTTTCTCGGAAATATTTAATCTAACCCACCAGGTACTGCCGTGCATATCGATAGGATGATAATACTCTCTTCTCTCCTGATTATGCTCATTTACAATCTTTAATGTGAAGGCTTCTTTGGATTCCATCTTTTCGGAAATGGCTTTGTAAGCCTTCTCAGGAAGAAGCTCTTCCAGTGTTTTTCCGTTTACTTCCTCATTTTTACTGTGAATCAGGCCTTCTCCATCAATCATATTTACAAACATAGAGGGGAAGGCAGGATCCTCCATGCTAATGTTAAGTAACATATCTTCCTTTACATCCAGAAGAATAGCACCCACAAACTGATTGTTGTTCATGATGGGCTTGGTGATGGCAAACATTCTCTTGCTGGGGTCTACCGTATCACTGTAAACAGGAGAAACATAGGTATCGCCCTTTTCCTTCGCTCCGGTGTAATAAGCAATATTTTGATACTTCTCATAGGGGAAGTTCATGATTCTTCTATTCTCCACTTCATTTCTAAGAAGCAGAGGTGCATAATTATCAATTCCCTGATAGAAGGCATGGGGCTCGAAAAGAACACCGATATCCTCCAGATTTTCCTCATCCTTCATGTTGGAATACAATGCATTCAGCATTACCACCTCGGCATTGTAGCGGGAAGCCGGGATGTACGCATCCACCACACGACTACGGAAGGATGCATTTTCCATAGGGGTAACGGTTTGGTCATTGCCCTCGATATCTCTAATCTTCCATGGGTTACCGGGTTTTCCGCCGACTTCATCATTTTGCTGGAAGACAAAGCTGATACTCTGCTCGATATTGTTCGTAATGGTATCTAATTTTGTCATCAAATCGCTCAGATCGGAAGATGCCTCTGTCGCCTTATCCTCCATATTGGCATCGATTCTCTTATCCATGGCAATTTCAAAGCTGTGAATCAGGAAATATAGCAATCCCAATAAAATCACAAAGGTCAATGAACCCAGGATTAAGGACATTTTCTGACTTAGCTTCAGATTCTCGTAAAAAGAGCCTGCGGCCTTCTGTTTCTTCTTCATATTTTTTCTTTCCTCCTTGAATTTCGTGCTCCTAAATCATTTTTTAATGAAGAACTCTTAGATTCATCGACCATCCCCATACATTTATAAGCGAAAACTGTTTTTTCGCTTATGCTTATTCCTCTCGAAGACTGAATCTTCCCACCAAATCACTTAGGATATGGGCCTGTCCGGACAGCTCCTCAGAAGCTGCTGCAGACTCTTCCGCTGTGGCGGTGTTGCTCTGTACTACGGAGGAAATCTGATCGATTCCTACAGATACCTGCTCTACCGCTCTGGACTGCTCTACAGAGGCTTCCGCAATCCGATTTACCAAATCTGTTACCTTGCCTGTACCGCTTACCACTCTCTGTAAGGATTCTGCGGTGCTATCAGCAAGAACCGTTCCCTGCTCTACCGCCTGAAGGGTTTCTTCAATTAACATGGTGGTATCCTTCGCAGCGTTTGCAGACTTCTGAGCCAAATTTCCTACCTCATCCGCTACTACCGCAAAACCCTTTCCGGCTACGCCGGCTCTTGCCGCTTCGATTGCCGCATTCAGCGCCAAAATATTGGTCTGGAAGGCAATATCATCAATGGTCTTGATAATTTTGGAGATTTCTCCGGACTTTTCATTGATGTTTTCCATAGCAGCCTTCATCTGCTGCATCTGCTTGTCGGAATTGCTTACTTCCTTACCGGCATTTTGTGCCTCTGCATTAGCCAGACGGGTGTTCTCCGCGGTCTTCTTAATGTGCTCGGAAATATCATTTACCGTTGCAGAAAGCTCTTCGATGGAAGAAGCCTGCTCTGTAGCACCCTGAGAAAGTCCCTGGGCACCGGAGCTTACCTGCTCCGCACCGGAATTTACCTGTACCGCACTCTGCTGAATCTCCGCCATGGTGCCGGAAAGATCTGTGGAAATATTGTTAATGGAATCAAACAGTGGACGATAGGCACCGCTATAGTACTCCGCATTGTTCATTTCCACATTGAAATTTCCCTGGGCAAGCTGATTTAATTTCTCGGAAAGGTCTCCTATGATAGAACGAATTCTGGAAACTACATCCCCCATGGAATGCATTAAACGTCCGATTTCATCCTTGCTCTTATAGGAAAGATCCATGGAGAAATCTCCTACGGATAGCTTTTCCCCTACTTCTGCAACCTTCTGCAAGGGCTTTAAGAAATGGCCAATCAGCAGGACACATGCCAACACAAGAATAAATACCGTGCTGAGACCTGCCACAATGCCAACATTTCTTAATCTGTCCACTTCCTTACTATAATCGCTGTGAGAAATGCTGAGTCTGGTCCACCAGGTACTGCCTTCCATATCGATGGGGTAATAATACTCTCTTCTTTCCTGTCCATTCTCATTGACAATATTAATAGCAAAAGCTTCTTTAGATTCCATCTTCTCGGAAATGGCAGCGCTTGCCTTCTCCGGGAGAAGCTCCTGCAAAGTTTTTCCGTTTACCGCTTCACTTTTACTGTGAATAAGCCCCTCTCCGTCAATCAAATTCACAAACATGGAGGGAAATTCCTCATCGCTCTGACTTGCAGTAAGCAAAACCTCTTCCTTAACGTCTAAAAGAATAGTTCCCAGGAACTGATTGTTCTTGATAATAGGATGATAAATGGCAAACATTCTTTCTTCCGGCTTGCTAATATCTCCGTAAACCGGTGTGATAAAGGTGGAGCCCTTTTCCTTTACCGCCTTATAATAAATTTCATCCTGATAATTGGAATAAGGATGGTTGGTAATCGCTCTTTTATCCAGATCGTCTTGAGAAAGAATAGGAGCATAATTTTCTATCCCCTGATAAAATGCATTCGGCTCAAACAAGATACCGATATCTGCCAGATTCGGTTCCGTTTTCAGATTGGCATACAGTGCATTTAGAATCACCACCTCCGCATTGTAACGGGAGGCAGGAAGAAATGCATTTACCACACGGCTTCGAAAAGCTACATTCTCCATAGGAGTAATGCTCTGAGGATTTCCATCCTCATCGTTAATGGTCCAGGGGTTGCCGGGAACCCCTCCCACCTCATCATGCTGATCAAAAACAAAGCTGATACTTGCCTCAATATTATCTGCTGTGGCATTCAGCTTGGTTATCAAATCATCCAAAGTATAGGAGGCCTGCTCCACCTTATCCGCCATATTGGCATCTACTTTTTTGTTCATAGATAATCTAAAGCTATGTAGCAAAAAATACAGTAAGCAAAGCAACATTACAAAGGTCAGCCCACCGATAATCAATGACATTTTCTGCCCCAGTCCAAAGTTCTCCAATATAGACCCCTTCATTTCTTGTTTTTTCTTCACGTTTTCATTCCTCCTTGAATTTCGAACTCCTATTTTTATTGTCGATCTTATAAGCTCATAGATTCATCGGCGTAGCCCATACTTATATAAGAGAATCCGTGCTTTCTCAAAGGATTTTCCCTGTCTGTGAAAAAGATTCAAGAAGCTTTCTTGTACTTTCTTTCTGAAAATGCTATTATGCAAAAAACTTTCTTCTTAATTATATGGAAAGATTTTCAAATTCCGCTAAAGGATAATAAGGCTCAAAAAAGCAAAACACGAAAACAGGAAGAGTAAAGACAGAATTCTAAAAAAAGCAAAAAGAAAAATCTGCTTTTCTCTTATAAAAAAGCAAAACTGTCCGATATTGTGTTGAGCTAAAAAACAGAGAGAAAGGATAGCTATGTCATTATTTTATGGAAATGGAGTAGCCCTCACGGAGAAGACCCTGGATTTACTCTGGGGACGGCAGAATCTTACGGTGAACAATATCGCCAATGTGGATACGCCGAATTACAAGTCAAAATATCTCACCTTTGAGAATGAACTTCTCCACCGCATTTCTACTGCGGAGCAGGGTGGACGAAAAAAAGTCGCCATCGGGAATGCAATACAGTCCCAGAGGGCAAGAATTCACAGCACAAAAAACGAATCCAGTCGACTAGATGGAAATAACGTTGACATGGATCAGGAACAGGTGGAGCTTGTTAAAACCACCTACGCTTACCAGTATATGGTAAACTCTGTAAACAATGACTTAAGAAGACTTATGGCAGCAGCGAAGAGCTTCTAGCCCCTTTTCCATAGGATGATAGGAAGAGGAAAATGATGATTTCAGGAAGAAAGGATGCTTCCGAACTTTTCTGGAATACTGAGTTTTTCTCCCTTTTATGGAGGAAATGGGAATAGAAGCACTGCCGAAAGGGCAGTGTTTTTTTTCGGCATTTTCCAACTTTGCCTTATGGCAGTAGGGATTTTGCCGATAGATAACGAGGATACTGCTGTGCAACAGAACACAGTTTAGTAAATAGGAAAAGGTGGTAAAACTATGGATAGTACAATGGAAGGAATGCTGGACACCTATCTCTTGGAGACAGAAGCGCTCCTGGATAAGTTGGACGAAATGCTTATCGCAGACGAAAAGGTAGGGGATTTCTCCACAGATGACGTAAATGAAATTTTCCGAATCATGCACACCATTAAGGGTTCCAGTGCCATGATGGAGTTCACTCCTCTCTCCAATATCGCTCACCATATTGAAGACATGTTCTTCTTTATTCGTGATAAGGGAATTGATTCTTTAAGCGGAGACCAGAAAAGTGAACTTTTCGACTTAATGTTCCGTTCTGAGGATTTTCTTCGTAGCGGACTGGAGAAGGTAAAGGCCGGCGAAGAGCTGGATAACAATGTTGAAGAATTTGCAGGTTCCATCAATGCTTTCTTGGCAAAGATTTCCGGAAAAGCTCCTGCTGACTCCGCTCCTGTTGTAGAAGCGGCAGACAGTACAAAGGCTTCCGGTGAGAATCGCAATCTTCCGAAGGACGATAAGGCTAAGAAATTCATTCATGTCTTCTTAGATGAAGGAATCGGCATGGAAAATCTTCGTGCCTTTATGATTGTAAATGCAATCAAGGAATTTGACTTAGAGTTCCGTTATTATCCTGCAGATATGGATAGCAATCCGGAAACAGCACAAACCATTATCGATGAAGGATTTTTCCTTGCCTTCGATAGTGACGAGGACTGCGAAAAGGGTGAGAAAATCTTACGGGAGCAGAGCCATATCCTCTCCTATGAGCCGGTAGAGGCAACAAAGGCTGAGGCAAAGGCTGAGGTTAAGAGCGCAAATGCAGAAAGCAGTTCCGCACCAAAGGCAAGTAAAGAGCCTGCAGCGGCTCAGCAGACTGCACAGCAAAAGGCTGCAGCGCCTGTAAAGCAAAGCTTGATTTCCGTAAACCTGCAGAAGCTGGACAGCTTAAACGACCTGGTAGGAGAAATTGTTATTACCGAATCTATGGTAACCTCCTCTCCTGTTCTTCGTATGCTGCCTCAGGAAAGTCTGGACAACTTCATGAAGTCTGCAAGACAGCTTCGTAAGTTAACAGACGATCTTCAGGATATCGCCATGAGCTTACGAATGGTGTCCATCTCCGGTGTTTTCCAGAAGATGAACCGTATCGTTCGTGATATGAAGCAGAAGCTTGGAAAAGACGTTAAGCTTACCATCATCGGTGAGGATACCGAAGTAGATAAGACTATCGTAGATAGCATTCAGGATCCTTTGATGCACATTGTCCGTAACAGTATGGACCACGGTATCGAAGAAACCAAGGAAGAGCGTATCGCAGCAGGTAAGGATTCTCAGGGTGAGTTAATCCTCTCCGCTTCTCACACTTCTTCCGAAGTTATCATTACCGTTCAGGATGACGGTTACGGAATGGATCCGGAAAAGCTTTTAGATAAGGCCGAGGAAAAGGGAATCCTTTACAAGCCTCGTTCCGAATACAGCAAGAAAGAAGCTTTGGGCTTGATTATGCTTCCCGGCTTCTCCACCAATACCGCAGTAACCGAGTTCTCCGGTCGAGGCGTTGGTATGGACGTAGTAAAAAAGAATCTGGAGTCTGTTGGTGGAACCATCAGCATTTCCAGTGAAATCGGTAAGGGTTCAACCTTCACCATGAAGATTCCTCTTACACTGGCTATTATGGACGGTATGAAGGTAAATGTTGGAGATACCATCTTCACCATTCCTATCGTAAATATTCGTCAGTCCTTCAAGGTAGATGATTCCGAAGTCGTATTTGACGAGAACGGAAATGAGATGGTAAAGAGAATGGATGTTTTCTATCCTATCATTCGCCTGAACAATTTCTACGGCATCGAAGGAAAATACACCGATTTACAGGACGGTGTTCTCATCTGGGTAGAGGCCGGAGACAAGTCTTGCTGCCTATTCGTAGATGACTTAATCGGAGAACAGCAGGTTGTGGTAAAACCACTCCCCGCTTACTTCAATGCGTATGACTTAAAGTCCAGTGGTATTAATGGTTGCTCCATCTTAGGAGATGGAAACATTTGTATCATCTTAGACGTGCTAGGCTTGTACTCTCAAGCCATTGAAAACATTTAAGGAGGGAAGCAGCATGGCAGAAGAATTGATGCAAGAAGAATTATTAGAAGAAGTTGAAAGTCAAGAAAACAAGCAGGACGAGAAAGATTTAACCGATGCAGAGCGTTGCTTAACCTTCGAATCCGGCGGATTGGTAATGTATATGAGCACAAGCTATGTGATTGAAATTATCAATGATCATAGCATCACTGCTCTTCCCATGGTTCCCCATTATGTAAAGGGAATCATCAACTTAAGAGGTTCTATCCTCCCGGTTGTGGACATTCGTTTACTAATGGATAGAGAAGCCGAGGAATATACCTCTAAGACCTGCATTATCGTATTAAATATTGATTCCGTACCTATCGGTATCATCGTAGATAAGGTACGTCAGGTTATCGACATTGACACCAGCGAAGTACAGCCCATTCCTTTACGGAATCGTCAGAAGCTTTGCAACGGCATGCTTACTTTAGATAGCGGAGAAGTTGCTATGTCCTTTGACGCAGCTTCCTTAGTGCAATCCTCCTCTACTTCTGAAGTAGTATAAGAGGGATTTTATGAACGATTTATCTGATGAGGACTTTAAGCGGCTTTATACCTTTATGCAGGAGAAATTCGGCATTGACCTAAAGCGTAAAAAGCCTTTGATTGTAAGCCGTCTCTCTTCTATCCTGGAGAGCCGGGGATATACGGACTTTCACGATTATGTGAATGACATTATCCAAAAACAGGACCAGGATATGATGACCACCCTGCTGAATAAGCTCACCACCAATTACACCTACTTCATGCGAGAGGAATCTCACTTTGATTATCTGGAAAATGTGGTGATGCCCCAATTAGCAGAAAAACATAAGAATGACCGGTTGCTCTCTATCTGGAGCGCCGGTTGCTCTTCCGGAGAAGAGCCCTACAATATTTCCATGTACCTCTTAGAGTACTTTGGAAAGTTAGGGGGAAATTGGGACACTCGTATCCTGGCTACGGATATTTCTCAAAATGTCTTATCCAAGGCGGAAAACCCCAAGTATCTTCCGGAAAGCCTGGAAAAGCTTCCAAAGAGCTGGAAAAACAAGTATTTTGTTCCCATTGAAGACGGATATTACACCGTAAGCGAGGAGCTTCGAAGAAATGTTATCTTCCGCCCCTTTAATCTCATGTCTCCCATCAAATTTAAGAGAGACTTTGATTTAATCTTTTGTCGGAATGTTATGATTTACTTTGACCAGCCCACCAAGGACGCCTTGGTAAAGCGTTTCTATGATGTGACTTACCCCGGAGGACACCTCTTTATCGGCCATTCCGAGGGACTTACAAAAGCCACTTGCCCTTATACCTATGTAAAGCCTGCGATTTATCGGAAGGATGAAAAATAAGGGCTAAGAAAAGCGCTTTATAAAGAGAATGATTAACAATACGAATCAAGTGATAAAGCATATCTTCTATCTTTTGGAGGGAGATGTGCTTTTTTATTGTCTTTTCGATGGACTATGCGGCGCCTCGGAACACTGTCTATCCCCTTCCCCCAAGGCACGCTCCCGCTAACTTCGCCCGGCTAACGGTACTAAACGCAAGCTTCGCTTCGCTCGCTTTTGTTAAGTACCGAGGGGCTCAGATTGCCTTGTGGGAAGGGGATAGACAGTGTTCCTTAGTTCTCGAATATAAGCGAAGGGGACGATGTGCAGTGCTCCTATGTATTAGGATATACCAAAGGGTGAGGATGGAATGGAAAGGATGTGCTGTGCCATTTCATCAACCATACTTTTATATTATCCATATACGGATATTATCCGAATGTGGAGTATAGGAGAATTACTATTCTGGTAGTAAGATAGTTGGCAATAAGGTTCAAGTGCTTTTTAATTTTCTAAAGCCCAATCTTAACTTGATTCTTCACTTCAATATTCTCGTTTCAATTTATTTATTCAAAAAATCTAAATTTACTCATTAATCATTTCTATTACTCTAATTTTCCGCAGGTGACTTATGAAAATAACAAATTCTACTAATGCAAAGGCAAAAAAATCCGGTCGTTCAGAAGCAAATTCAAAGAGTACAAGGAAAAAGATGAATGCTCTGGAAAAGAAAAAGATTATCGCATCTCTTACTTTGATGGATGATCTCTTTATGCAAGTAGTTCTGGAAGAACAGGCTTGTACGGAGTATATTCTTCAAATCATTTTGGACAACGCTTCCTTAAAATTAAAGGAACAAAGACTTCAAAAGAGGCTGCCCAATTTGCTTGGAAGAGCTTTGGTATTGGACTGCCTTTGTACCGATGAAAAAGGCTTGCTTTATAATATCGAAGTACAGAATTCATCTGCCGGAGCAACTCCTAAAAGGGCTCGTTATCATGCCGCACTTATGGACACGAATACCCTAAAGAAGGGAGAAAAGTTTTCCAAATTGCCGGAAAGCTATGTTATATTTATTACAGATAAAGATATATTAGGAGAGGGAGAACAGTTATATCAAATTGAACGTGTTATTAAGAAATCAGGTACATTGTTTAAAGATGGTTCCCATATCCTCTATTTCAATACAGCAAGGCAGGATGACAATACATTAGGAAAGCTGGCTAAAGATCTTAAAGAAGCCAATCCTAAGGAAATTAAGTCTAAAGTTTTGTCTCATAGAGTAGCCTCATTAAAGGAAGGTAAATTAGATAAGGAAGGAGAAAAGAAGATGAATGTTTTATTAGAAAAGTATAGAAAAAAAGCAGTAGAGGAAGGTATAGAGAAAGGTATGGAGAAGGGACAAAATCGTTTGGCTCTCTTGGTTGGTCGACTTCTGGAAGCAGGACAGATGGATGATCTTAAGAGAGTTTCTTACGATGAAGATTATCGGGAAAAGCTTCTGAAGGAGTTTGGGCTTTAAACGTTTACTAACTTTCGTTGAATAAAGTTTATAAACGTGACTTGAAAAAGATATATAATTCTCTTTAGCTTTGATTAATAGGCAACAAAAATTCTACAATGTAATCATTCGATTGCATTTGCATTTTAAATCCTATAATATAGAGATTAGTAAATTCAAATTTCTATGGAGGTAAAATCATGGCTAGTACATTAGTGCAGTTTCGAACAGAGGATACAGAAAAACTAAAATCAATACAAATCTTAGATAAGTTAGGACTTTCTCTACCTGCATATCTTCGAATGTGTATGGCTAGACTTAATCAAGAAAATGGAATTCCTTTCAGTATGAACATCAGTCCTGAAAACAATCCCGGCATTAATGCCCTGAAAAAAGCCAGCAAAATTGCTGAAGAATACGGTATCTCCGATATGACTCTTGAAGAAATTAACGCAGAAATTGCTGAGGCAAGAAAGTAAGTAAGTTATGAAATATTTTGCTGTAATTGATACATGGCTTGTCACCGGCAATATCAAACATTTCCCAAATAAATCCTATGTTGTTACACCGCGTCAAATGCTTGACATTATCTTAAAAGACGTTGATCTATAACCTTCTTTCCGGCATTTAATCAATGCGCACTTTCCTAGCTGATAAAAATGTTAATTCGTGCTATAATCCCGTCTTTGACAGTTGCGAAAGAGTCAAGAGCCCATAAACGGCGTAATTACGCCATTTATGAGCTCTTGTTTTCTTTTTGAATTCTAGCAATATTTCTACTTTCTCGTTGCAGTTAAAATCTTTTTTATTTCTCTTTGAGATACAATCTCGTAATCCGTTCTAAAACCAAATGTGTCGTGGAGTTTGTCTGTAAGGTCGGTTCGTGTATACTCAGGGATATATCC